>CAUVWW020000001.1:0-14119 GCA_963555755.3 Nitrospirales bacterium | reverse complement strand
TTCGGTAACGAGCGCAACAGCGCTCGCGTGTACGGATGCGATGGGTTGGCAAAGAGCTTCGACACACTGGCACGCTCCACGATTCGACTGGCGTACATCACGATGACGTCCTGGGCAAACTGAGCGACCACCCCAAGATTATGGGTGATGAGCAAAATTGCCATGCCCATTTCTTGTTGCAGCTCTTTGAGCAATTCTAAAATCTGCGCTTGAATCGTGACATCCAAGGCCGTGGTCGGTTCATCGGCAATGAGGAGATCAGGCTTGCACGCTAACGCCATCGCAATCATTACACGTTGTTTTCATGCCTCCCGACATTTCATGCGGATATTGATTGATACGCTGTTCTGCCGAAGGGATGTGGACTTTCTCCAGTAAGCGGATGACTTCTTGCCGGACTTCATGTCTAGACAGGGTGGTATGAATTTCCAACACCTCACCGATTTGATCGCCGATCGTGAAGACGGGATTAAGTGACGTCATTGGCTCTTGAAAGACCATCCCAATTTGGTTGCCGCGTACCTTGCGGATTTCTTTATTCGGCAAGGTCAACAAGTCGTGCCCTTTAAAGACAATCTTTCCACTCACGACCCTTCCGGGATAATCTAACAACTGCATGATGGACAATGCCATAACGGATTTCCCACAGCCCGATTCTCCAACCAGCGCCAACGTTTGCCCAGGCTGAATAGAAAAGCTCACATCCTCCACCGCTCGAATCTCACCCTTATCCGAGAAGAAGGAGGTATAGAGGTGAGAAACATCGAGAAGATGGCTGTTTGAGGAATTCAATGTTTATCGTCTCCGCAGTTTCGGGTTGAGCGCTTCACGAAGCCCTTCGCCTACTATATTAAACGCGAGCACAACTACAAAAATAGCCATACCTGGAATCACGAACAACCAGGGTGCATCAAAGATAAAACCTTTCCCGTCCGTCAAAATATTTCCCCATGTGGCATACGGCGGTTGAACGCCAAATCCTAAAAAACTCAGCCCCGATTCGGTCAGTATTGCTGTCGCGACACCAATCGTGGTCGAGACCAACACTGGAGCAAGTGCATTCGGAACCAAATGACGAAAAATTATTCTTGCTTTAGGTAGGCCAAGGGCTTCAGCCGCCACCACGAAATCTTGCTGCCGCAACGCCAATATTTCTGCACGGACAAACCGACACGTACCCATCCACCCGAACAACCCAATCACAATCATGATGTTGTATATACTTGGCGGGAGCAGTGCGACCACGGTCAAAATCAGAAAAAACGTTGGGATACAGAGCATGACATCTGTAAACCGCATGATGAGCGTATCGACGGTCATAATTTTCAGTAATTGTATATTGCCAAAAAACCCCGCAAGCCCCCCTAATAAAATTCCAACGACCACGGATATCCCCACCGCGACGAATCCAATGGACAGTGAAACAAAAGACCCTTGGAGCATTCGAGCAAACACGTCACGCCCCAATTCATCCGTTCCAAATACGTAGACACCCAATTGGGGAAGGTCTGGGGCAGGAATGATATCAACAGATGGCGTAGACAACGGAGGAAGAAACTTATCGGGAAGCCGAACGACTTCCGCATCGAACACGACCACCCATTCAGTGAACACTTTCCCGCTGATACCCACGACCACCAGAATGGCCAGGACAATCGAACTCACGACTGCCAACCGATCTTTTTTATACACCCGGATAAATTCTTGCCACGGTGTCTCAGGTGGAGGAAGCTTTTCGGCATCTACCGAGGCAACAGGACGATTCACGGTGTTCATACTTTTGATGCCAATGAGTGTTTCATATTCCTGCCCAGATTATTCCAACCGAATTCTGGGATCGGCCACCCCATACAACACATCTGAGACAAGCGTCCCAAGCAACGTCAACATCGCGCCAAACACATTTAATGTGAGAATAACAGGAAAGTCTCTCGAGAGAATGGCCTCATACCCAAGAAGCCCGAGCCCCGGCCAGGCAAAAATCGTTTCAAAAATTACCGATCCGCCAACTAACCCAGGGATGAGCAGACCAAACATCGTAATAAAGGGCAGCAGGGCGTTTCTCAGAGCATGCCGATAAATGACCACATCCTGGTGCAACCCCTTCGCTTTGGCAGTCCGAACATAATCTTGGCTCACCACCTCAAGCATTTGAGAACGGACATATCGAGAAAGAATAGCAATCCCACCTAGAGCTCCCAATAAAGAGGGAAGCACCAAATGCCACACCCGATCCATAAATTGAAAGGCTCCTGTCGCCCCTTCCATTCCAAAAGTTCTGAGCCCAATAACCGGCACATGAAATACTTCAACAACACCTAAGATCATGATGTACGACAAAAAGAATCCTGGAAAGGAGATCAACGCATAGGCGACCAATGTACTTGACCGGTCAAACACTGCACCCCTTCGAATCGCGGCTTGAATCCCCACTGGAAAGGCTAACGTCCATACAATTAACGTTGAACATATAAAAAGCGGGAGGGAATTTAAAAACCGTCGCCAAATTTTCCCGAGGACTGGCTGATTATCCTTAAACGACTTCAACTCCCCTCGGGCGAGATCTCTCACCCAATAGACATACTGAAGATACAAGGGATCGTCCAAATGAAACGCCGCTCGAATTTTGGCAATATCCTGCGGCTTCATTCGCGGATTGGAGGGGTCCACCGCACTCGGTTCACCTGGCGCGAGATGGATCAATCCATGAATCAGCACCGAGACAATAAAGAGCAGAACGACCCGAAGTGCAATATTTCGACCGATGTAGGCCAGCATATTTTCTTAATCTTCGTACGCGTAAAAAATCTATGGCAAGAAAAATCCTTCCTCCCGACTTTCCCAATTTAGTGAAGGAACCTTAAAAGTTCGGAGTCATTTCGAGTTTTCGCCATTTTTTAAAATAATACGAAATATTCCCGGTTTTGGTTGGGTAAATTTTTTCATAGGTTTCCTGACCATCTTCTCCACGATGAACGAGGACAATTTTTTTATCCAAGACCTTTGTTTCTAAGGGTGCATAGAGAAACGTATAGGGTTGGTCCTCATATATTTGTTCGTGCAATTGATGAGCCATGTCTCGCTGCCGAGCCACGTCATATTCCTGTCGAATCCTGACGATTAAGTCGTCTGCTTTGGGATTATTATATCCCACAAAATTTAATTGTTGCGGACCAGCCTCACTCGAGTGCCACAATTGAAATAAATCGGGATCGACTCCCATACCCCAACCCAACACGACCGCATCAAATTGTGCCGTATTGACAAAATCCTTGAGAAATACTGCCCATTCAAAGACCTGTGTATTACATTTCACCCCGATCTTTTTCCAGGCATTTTGCGCAATGATCATTATATTTTTTCGAATCGGATTCCCATTATTGGTGATAAGATTAAATTCGAAAATTTTCCCGTCCTTTTCCAACCACCCATCGGCATTGGTTTCCCAACCTAATTTCAATAATATCGCCTTCGCCCCTTCTGGGTCATACGGCAAAGGGGCCACGCTCGGATCATTCCATTGGGTATTCTTCGGATACGGCCCAGTAATACGTTCCCCTTCACCATACAGCAGATATTTAATGAACTCCTCAACATTGATCGCCATGCCTAGGGCCCTTCTCACTTCAGGATCCGAGAGCAAGGGACGACGATTGTTATAGCCGATATAGGTATACCCAAATCCCAAACTTGAAAAATTTTGATATTGGGCATCCTGTTTATAACGAGCCACCTGATGCGGCTGAGCACTATAGTCATCCACCGCCCCCGCATGGAACTCCACTTCTTGCGTGAAGAAATCTGGAATGATGCGCATGAAGAAGTCATGATATTCTGCTGGGCCTTCCCAATAGGTTTCAAATCGTTCCAAATGAATAAACTCATCACTTTGCCATTCAACAAACCGATAGCTGCCACTACCCACTGGATGACGATTAAACTGACTATCACGCATACCAAACGCCTCACGCGCGGCATCTGATAATTCGCGTCTCTCCATTTCCTGCTGCATTGCCTTTTTATTGAGTAAGTGCTCAGGCAAGATCCCCATCATCCAGGCATTAATCGCAGGGGAGAATAACCGTTTATACACAACTTGCACCTTGTGTGAATCAAGAATTTTCACAAATTTAATCGGTTCAAAATCAGAGGTGCGTGGTGAAAGATTATTTGGATTCATGATGGCTTCATAGGTAAATTTCACATCTCCAGCATCAAACTCATGCCCATCATGAAAACGGACGCCTTTTCGTAGGGAAAATTCGATGATCGGATTGTGTTCCGCGACTGGGAAAATTCCTGACAATTGAGCCCGAACTTGGGCTTTGATTTCCGGTGTGATTCCATCGGGGAACTGGACAAACTTCTCATAGGGAAAGTTCTCCAAATAGCGGTCGCCAATCACCGGCATGAGCCTAGCAAAAAAGTCTTGATCCACCTGGTGTAATGAAAAGGCCACTCGCTCCGGCATATTGAAGGTAATCTCGACTTCGCCTCGTTTGGGCTTTCCATCTTCACCCTTCTCTTGAATGGGAATCTTTTGTGTCAGGCTCGTGGGAGGCACGACTTCCATGCCTTTGACATTTTCAGCCAATACCGAAAAAGAGGCTCGTTGAAGAGCGGATCGAATCCGGTTGACCAACCGAGGCCCAGAAACCTCCGTGCCGTCAGGAAAGCGATTTGACGGGCTGACAAACAAATAGGCTTTTTCGGATAGGGTCCATTTCGTAGCCAGGCGACCACGCAGGTTCAGATTTTCATCAAGATCCAACAACCCTTCAAAGACATGGCCGACAATATTCGAGCTGGCCGAATCCGCATTTAATATCGGATTGAGAACCTTCGCATCACCAATCGACCCTTCGATGTACGTAACCAAGCGTTTCGGATTACCTGTCGCTTGTTTTTCGTAAGTTGGAACCCAAAAATAGGATTGGAGGAGGAAGACGGTTAACAGGAGTGGAGCGAGGAGGAGCCAGCGTTTGAGGCGCATGAGGACAAAACAAAACACCCTTTGGTTTCAGATAAACCTTTCGAACTCATTATAGGCTATGCCCAGGATTATGCAATGTCCAGAAGTCGGTCGAACAGGTGTCACACCTTACAGTGCCAATCCCTCGACTTGCTGTTCGGCATGATAGGAACTGCGCACCAGGGGACCTGACTCCACATGCTGAAACCCGAGGGCAGTACCACGTGCTTTCAGTTCATCAAACTCTTGAGGCATGTAATATCGCTCCACGATCCGATGCTCTTTCGTGGGCTGAAGGTATTGCCCAATCGAGACGATATCACAATCCACGGAGCGCAGATCTTCAAGAACCAGCAGAACTTCTTCAAACGTTTCTCCCATGCCCACCATCATGCCGGATTTGGTCTTGGCCCCCAGGCGCTTGGCCCGATCGAGTAATTCTAACGAACGCGCGTATTTTCCTTGAGGCCGTACCGCAGGAAAGAGACGAGGCACAGTCTCCACGTTATGGTTCAAAATGTCAGGAGCCGCACTCATCAAGTGTTCAAGTGCAGACTCGCTGCCTTGAAAATCAGGGATCAACACTTCGACCTTACAAGACGGGATTGTACGTCGAATCTCGTGAATCGTTGCAGCAAAGATTGATGCACCACCGTCTTTCAGATCATCCCGGTTCACCGAGGTGAGCACGGCATGACGCAATTGCAGCGACTCCACCGCCTCGGCAACACGACGTGGCTCTGCCTCATCAACCGCGCCCGGCTTTCCCGTTTCCACCGAACAATAATGGCACCGCCGGGTACACACATCCCCCAGCAGTAAAAAGGTCGCCGTCCGATTATTCCAACATTCCCAAATATTCGGACATCGCGCTTCTTCGCATATTGTATGTAACCCTTGCGCATCAACCAGACGCCGCATTTCCTGATAATGCGTTCCTCGCTGCACTTTCACCTTGAACCAAGCCGGCAACCGCTTCCGGGGCTCACCTTGGGCATCTCGATTGGCGCGATGGTTTAACGTGGAAATGGGGATCACATTCATCTGAGATAACCTAATTGGCCTTCGTGCCTGCGCGCTGTAGCGCTCTGGCGCGCAAGCGTGAAACGGAAAACATGAAACAGAGGGAGATGGTTGCCTACCGTTTCCCGCCTACTACCTGACGGGTTTCGAAACGACCCCATTATGCAAAGGGAATGACGGATCATCAAGGACGAAAAACTCGACACCCGCGCTTCAACTCCATGTTGGACAAAAGACGTTATGTCCATGACAAATATACCGATTTACATTTTTTGAGCCCTTTGGTACGGTTCCCCCCCAGAAGAAAAACCACTAAGTGGAAATTCGTTTATCTTTCCCACGTCCGAACTCAAAAATCCCAAGGTAACTGTTGGAAATTTATGACTCACCTCCAGGCTGGACTTTTCGACATTGGCCTCTACAAATGAACGTTTGGCAAGGCTATGACCTCTGAACCAGTCGATACGGTCCCAGGTTCCAACTCCCCCGTCATCCTCATTGCCGAAGACGATGAGGGACATGCGTCCCTCCTCGAACGCATTCTGAAACGGTGTGGAAATTGGAAGACCTGCCACCGATTCCGGGATGGGCAAGAAGTCCTGGACTTTTTACTAAAAGTGAGCAAGAGTACGTCCTGGGCACGCCGGAATCCTCACCTCCTATTTTTGGATGGTTGCATGCCAAAGATGAGTGGCCAGGAAGTCCTCAGAGAGATACAAACCAGTCGCATGTTGAAGACCGTGCCCTTGACCATAGTGACGACCACTAATGATTCCCAAGAACTTGCATCCTTCCAGGCCTTAGGATGCACCTACCATCTGAACAAGCCGGTGGAGATCAACGCATTACGTCACGTCTTGAGTCAGGTGCAGTTTAACCACATCAATAACCCACGTTAAGGAACAACCGTTTCCTCCTCATTGTCCCCTTTGAATATTTGCTATGAAGGCATCTGGCTCTCTTCCTACCATCCTCATCGTCGATGATGACCCTGACCTGGGCCTTCTCATTCAACGGTATTTGCATCGCGAGGGCCTGAACTCGCGGGTCGCCACAACCGGTGAAGAAGCCCTGCGACAATTGTCCGCCCACCCTATCACCCTGATGCTTCTCGACCTGCACCTCCCGGACATGAATGGAGACGAGCTCATCCACGCGATGAAAGAACACCACCCCACCGTTCCGTTTATTGTCGTCACGGGCTATGGTGATGAGCAACTCGCGGTCAAAATGCTCAAAAGTGGAGCGCGGGATTACATCACCAAAGATGAATCCGCATTGGAGCTCCTTCCCTCGGTCGTCCTCCACAATCTTCAACAACTTGAGCGAGAACACCGACTGGCCCAAGCCGAGGAAGAGCTGGCCGCGGAACAAGAACGATCATCCGTGACCCTTGCGTGTATTGTGGATGGCGTCATCACGACAGATATTAACGGCATCGTCCACTCCATCAACCCCGTGGCCCTACACCTGATCGGCCATAATCTGACACACGTGCTTGGCCGCACCATTGATGAAGTGTTTCATTTAGTACACCCGGACCACCCCGATCAGGATGATCACCTCGTTAAGCAGGTGCTCGCCCTGGGCCAAGTCATGAAACCCCTGTACTATCGCCGCCTCCTGAATCGAAACGGGACCCATACAATGGTCATGTGCAGCGCGTCGCCTATCTGTCATAAAAATGGGACGGTCTTGGGGGCAGTCGTGGTGATTCGTGATATGTCCGAGCGGATCAAAATTGAGCATGAACTCCAGAAAGCCAGCAAGCTAGAGTCCATCGGCACGTTAGCCGGAGGCATTGCCCATGATTTCAACAACCTCCTGATGTCCATTCTGGGCAATATTTCGCTCGCGAAATTGTCACTCTCTACAGAGACTCGGGCCTTTTCCCAATTACTCGAAGCGGAAAAAGCTTCCTTGCTTGCCAAGGGCCTCACGCATCAGCTTCTGACATTTGCCAAAGGAGGGCACCCGGTCAAAAAGCCGGTCAGGTTGGTACCAATATTGGAGAATGCAACCCAACTTATCTTACGGGAGGGGAAGATTCGGAGCGAATACCGATTTCCCAATGACCTGTGGGACCTGTATGCCGATGAGAGCCAACTCCATCAGGCCTTCCACAATCTTATTCTCAACGCCCAACAAGCCATGCCCCAAGGCGGAACATTGGAAATTGAAGCGGAGAACTTGCACCCCGCTGAGCTCCCAAAGAATGCCGGCCTGTACTTTGAGGACAATGCTTACGTTCGAATTCGTATCAAGGATACGGGGCACGGAATTTCGAACGAAGATCTGGTGCGAATTTTTGACCCGTACTTCACCACCAAACGACAGGGAAGTGGGCTGGGATTGGCTACCACCTATTCAATTATTACCAGCCACAATGGACAGATGGAGGTCACGTCAACGGTGGAGAAAGGGACGGTGTTTACGATCTATTTGCCGGCCGCAACCGTTCAAGCGGTGCCACAAATTCCAGAATCCGGTGGCATTCGACTGGGACAGGGGAAAATCCTGGTCATGGATGATGAGGAAGCCATTTGCGTCATCCTCGAACAAATGCTCGGGCACTTAGGATATACCGTAGAGGTGACACAACATGGAGAAGAAGCGATTGCGCGGTATGCCAAAGCTCTGGACTTACGCCAACCGTTTTCCACAGTCATTCTCGATTTAATGATTCCCGGAGGAATGGGAGGAAAAGACACGATTCACAGGCTCCGGCTCCTCGACCCCGATATCCGAGCCATTGTCTCCAGTGGCTATTCCAACGACCCGGTTCTCTCGAATCACCTCTCCTATGGATTTCAGGGAATGGTCGCCAAACCGTTTCGCTTAGAGGAACTCAGCGAAGCCCTGTATCAGGTTCTCGTCAAACGCGAGTCGTAATTCGTCAAGCGTGATACGTGAAGCGTCATGCGTAAAAGAAACCCTTTTGTTTTCTCCTACGCTTTACCCATCACGCCTCACGGATGACGTCTCACGTCTCTCCCCATCCGGCTACAGATTGACCTTCACTTCATCCCCTTCCACCACAACCGGATACGAAGCCACACATGCAGAGGGATTGTTCACCGACACACCGGTTTTCACATTATACTCCCACCCGTGCCAGGGACAGGTCACCACCTCGCCCTCAAGATCGCCTTCACCTAACGGGCCGCCTCGATGAATACAGGTATTATCAATCACATAAAATGTTCCCTCGACATTGAATACCGCCAAACTTTTCCCGTTGACCTCAGCTACGATCCCCGTCCCAACAGTCAATTCAGTCGTATTCGCCACTGTCACTCGTTCCGACATCCTAATCCTCCTCAATTTAATCTCGTCTCCAAAAAGAATATTCTATCAACACTAACATCGAAAGTTCCCCCTTTGAAAAAGGGGGATAGGGGGATTTTCAAATCATTTTTAGCCTTGAATACCTGCTTTGGCTTAATTCAGCCCCATCGGCTCTTTCAACTTTTTCAACATATCGCTCACCGAAGACCCGGATTTGTCACTGGCTTGACTCTCAATTTGATTCCGTAAAGCCGCCGCAATTTTGACAAAGGCCTTGGATTGGGGGGAATCGGGATTCGCGACCACAATCGGAGTCCCAGCATCGCTACACTCACGAATGGCGGGATCCAAAGGAATCCGACCCAAAAACGGAATGTCAAATTTTTTCGCCGCCCGCTCCCCGCCAGCAAACGAAAAAATCTCCGTCCGTTCCCCGCAATGACCACAAACAAAAAAGCTCATGTTTTCAATAATGCCCAGGAGCGGCACATTGACCTTCTGAAACATCCTCAGCCCTTTGCGCACATCATACAGTGCGACCTCCTGCGGAGTGGTAACCGAGATCGCTCCCGTCATCGGCACCATCTGAGAAATGCTCAATTGGGCATCTCCTGTGCCCGGCGGCAAGTCAATGAGGAGATAATCTAGCTCTCCCCACTCCACATCACGAAAAAATTGGAGAAGGGCCGTATGCACCATTGGCCCTCTCCACACCACCGCCGTTTCTTCCGGCACAAAAAATGCCATTGAAATAATTTTTACGCCATGCGCCTCAGCCGGCAAAATTTTACCCTCCGCTTTACCCGGAGGCTCTGGCACACCCATCATCATGGGAATATTGGGACCATAAATATCGGCATCCATCAACCCCACGCTAACCCCGGACTGACCTAACGCCACGGCCAAATTCGTCGCCACCGTGGACTTCCCAACCCCACCCTTCCCACTACTCACCGCCACAATATACTTCACCCCCGGAAGAAGCTTTTCCTCAGCCGGTGCCGGCGCGGGAGTCGGTTGCTGTGCTTGTTCATCACTCATAAAACTCGTCCTTTCTATAATCAGGGTAAACGCTCATGCCCCTGTAACTTTTAACAACATTGTTAGATTGATTTAAAACCTATGACGTCAATTCTGACTGATAAACTCTACCTTGTAGGAAAGGGGGGAGGCAAATTCCGAAACCGTTGTCATTTCGAACGGATGTGAGAAATCTGTTTGAGAAGGGATGGTGGAGTGTGCACCACACACCAATTTTCCTTGAGGTCATCCCCGACATCCTTAATCGGGGATCCAGGTTTTTCTTCGCCCCTATTCTTGTTAGCTAATCGGTCTGTGTGTTTCAAGAAATATTATGCAGGGTTTCGCCCCCACACGATGAGGCACTTTTGTTTCGGCAAAAGTGCCCAAAACCATTTTCGCCCGTGGGCGGCCCTACAGAGAATGATCAAAACGTTCGTCAGCAAGGCCGCAGGCGCTTTGGCGCGCGCAGCGTACGCGTTAGTACGTGAGCACGACAAAGGGCCGAAAACGCCGCAGACGGACGTTTTGATCATTCTCTTCCGGGTGCCTTCGCCTTCGTACCGATAAGATGGCTCGGGAACTCGCTGCGCTCAGACAGCCCTCGCCGAGAGGTCGATTCGGTACGGAGGCTCCGCCGCGCCCGAAGGCGGCAAGGCACTCAAGAAACAAACTAATTTTTTCAAATGGAGGGGAAGGACAAACTCATTAATACCCCCTGCCTGGCAAGCAGGCCCTATTTGCCTTTTCGAGATGCAAACGCCTTAGCTAAGGTCTTATCCAAGGTCATCAATTCGACATCGAGCGTCTTCGCTAACCAGAAAAAAGAAGCATCGTAAGCTGTCAGAGCCTTGTCTTGGGCTAGGCCAAGGACCTCAGTCATGTTGACCGCCATGAACGTCAGCGGCAGACGACCGACCATCTCAAAACCACCCAACAATAACGTTTTTTGGGCAGGATGCCTTCGAATCTTCATGAGACAAACATTCGCCAACTCAAAGGGTAGTAGGAATGGAGCAAGGAGATCATGATTTTCCATTTGAGCCGCAATCCGCTGACCATCGGGTTCAGCAAACACGACGGCGGCCAAGGCTGATGTATCAATGACCTTAGTGGCCATCACGATCCTTGCGAATCATTGCCACCGACTCTTTTGGTGTGCGCAGTCCACGTTGCCGTACTTCTGCTAAGAGGCCTTGTGGAGAAATCTTGTCTTGCTGATTCACGCTTTCCTCAAGTATGGCCAGCAGTTCACCTTGAAGCGAGCGATGATGCTTGTGGGCTCGTTGCCGTAATTGCTCCACCCATTCCTTTGGGACATTTTTGACAGAAAGATTGACGGACATCATAGCCTCCAAATGGTTCTATTATGGAACCATTATAGATCCATTTCCGTTTTTCCGCAATTTCTGAATTTCCCACCGAGGATTCACGCATACGAATCATTTACTTTGCCGCCATTGCTGTCATCCCCGACATCCTTTATCGGGGATCCAGGTCTTCCCCTCTTCCTCGCCATCTACTATTTGCCAGATTTCTAGTCAAAATTATTAATGCGGGGTTTCGCCCCCGCCGACGAGGCACTTTTGTTTCGGCAAAAGTGCCCAAAACCATTTTCGCCCGTGCGCGGCCCCATGGGGGTCAATGGCATTCGTTTAAGGAATGGGCGGCATTCGTTTAAGGATTTGGCTCATTCGTTTAAGAAACGGATTCCATGTGCTTAAGGGACTTTCAGATAGAGGCCATCGACCCTGTGGGGTTCTTGGACTGGCTGTTCTTTTTGGGTGGATGCCACGTGGACTCCGGTTTCATGGATGTTCGAGGATAGGATCGGCCCGGCCTCACCCGTTGGTAGTGACTCACAATGGACTCGAAGGCCCGTTGGACGGCGGTCTGCATCCGAGCATGGAGCACGAGCAGATCTTCGAAGCTTCGCGCAAACACGTGAAGGCAATGTTTGAAGTTGGTCTTGAATGTCCGCCTCGCCCCGGTGCCGGTTCCAACTATGGACGATCCGGGAGGGGCCATGGGCTCAGCTGCGGGGGCTTCGGGATTGAGTGCGTGGTCCGCCCGATTGGCGAACAGCCGGTTCATGGTGATCAGGACGAAATGCGCGAAGAGCTCTTGTTTGACGCCGCGCTCGGTTTTGGCATGAAACTCCTCGATGAGGAACAGGCGCTTGCTCACCTTGTAGAGTTCCTCGATGCCCCAACGGGCATGGTAGAGATCCATGAACTCCTGGAGCGGATACCGCTGCTGGGGGCCGACCAGGGTGGTGCCCAAGCAAAATCGGCTGCCGGCCATCTCATATTTCAGAAGCCGCAGGCTCAACGGGATGATGGCGAGATCAGGATAGACCGCCCGGATGTCTCGTTGCGTGCGTGCGGCGGGGAAGAGGGTGACCGTGGTGTCGGTGTCCGGGCCGGCAAAAAACTCTTGAATCTCCTTGAACCCGCTGTCTTGGAGACGAAACACGGCGTGGATCCCGGCGGTCCAGTGCTGATGCAGCAGGACGTAGGAGAAATAGCCTCGATCGTACACCACGACATCGTTGGGCTTCAGCACAGCCAGGTGCCGCAGGGCGCACCGTCGCTCGTTGCCATGCGCGACGAGGTCGAAATCCCAGGGCACTTGCGACGTGAGGTGGTAGAGGCAACTCAGCAACCCTTGAGGATAGTGTGCATTGTCAGAGGGCAAGGGGTAGCCACACGCCCGCAACGCGCGGGGCAGTGTAAGCTTGGAGCCATCGACGGCAAACACCCGATGGCCCAACCAGGTGTCGTTGGAGTCGTGTGGGGCATAGGCGTCCAGAATGTTCCGGTTGACGGACTGGAAAATGGCTTCGTCCAGTTTGCGACGTGCGACACAAAAGGACGCCGGCGCGATGCTGTGGGGTTGCGGGAGCGCGAGCGCCAGGTTGTCGCAACTGTCCCACAAGTCATCAATGGTGGTGCCGTAACTTTGGGAGTTGGTTGACGACACCAACCGAAAGATCAACAGCATCAGGATCAGGGAATCGATCACCCGTTTCCGGACGCGCCACTGGTCATCGTACTGGGCCGCCACGTCGTGGAGGATGTGGACCACCTGTTTCCACCAGGCGACAAACCCTTCCCCGACGGACCGTGTGCGACTGGCTCGCACGTCGTTGCGATAGCGTGTCTTCACCGTGACGGCTCGATGCCCGGCAGTCAGGCACGCGCGCCAGTCGGGTTGGAGCGGATAGAGAAAAATCTCTTTTGTCGTGGGTGGACGGTCCGACGTTGAGCCAAACCGCCCGCGCCCCTCGGTGTAGCCCACGAAGTGCCAATTGGCCGCTCGATAACAGGTCCCGGCAAACCGGGAGGGATCGATGAACGTTTCAATCAGCACCGGGCGATAACCGTAGACTTCAACCCAGTCGTCCCCGATCTGCTTGGTGGCCCGCGCCAGCACATGGCTGGCGAGATTCGGCACGTCAATCCACGGAAAGATCAAAAACCGATCATTGCGCAACACCAATGGCAGGAGCTTCCTCCGGTGCGTCACGTCCCAGCCAATCCAGTGATCTCTGGGGGCCAGCGCCCAGGCGGCCGAGGCCGAAAACAGCAGACAGCCCAGCGGGTACGGCTGGGCGGCCGATCTCACCAGATAGCCCAGCTGGGCCCCGATCGGGTGTTTATAGCCCAAATAATGATAGGTCTGCAGGTAGGCTTTCCAGCTCTCGCGTTCCTCTTTCGAGACCACCCGGTGCAGGGTAATTGGGGCCACGGCGGCGAGGGTGTCGGTGAGTGGCTCGGTGGGGGGCGGCTCGTGAAACGCAGGGATGGGGTGTCC
>OY820905.2:3095000-4609744 GCA_963555755.3 Nitrospirales bacterium | reverse complement strand
TCATCACATTAACCAGCTAGCGTTAAAACTGCTGGACCAGCAGGGCTTGTTAGTCAGCGCCTCTTGCTCTCTGCACTTGCAGCGCGATGCGTTGACAAGGATAGTGCAGACTGCGGGATACAAGGCGGGCCGCAGTACATCGATAGTGTATCAAGGTGGGCTGGGCGCAGACCATCCAGTCAATGCGGCGATGCCAGAAATGGACTATCTAAAAGCGGTGTTTGCGCGAATCGATTGAGTGCTTGCATCATCCCTGATGCAGACGGTTTTAGCTGGGCCTGGATAACAAAAAATGGTCAAAAAAAGGGTCAATCCTATTTACTAATCTATTGAGGCCATTTTGCATGGATTCATGCTTAGGCCAACCCGCATTTAGTATGCTCATGTGTTTTATCATGTCAATGACATTCAATACGTACGTGCTCCTCACCGTCTTGGGTGAAGAGATCAGCCGCGGTTGCATCGGCGTGCGCTTCTGCCAATGTCCTGTCTAGAACTTTGGCTTGGGTCAATGGGTTTCATGAGGGGAATGGTTCCCAGGCCTTCAGCTTTATCCAGGTCAACTCATGCTTGTTGTGAAAAAGGTGAAGCACTTGGCTATGGGGTATGGCCGCAAATCTTTGGGCTATGTGGTAATCGCTGTCCCCCTGAAACTTCAGGGTGCAAATAAAATTATCGCATATGCCTGATTCGATCCACATCGTGACCCAGTCGAAAAGTTTTTCGGGATAACACACGAGGTCGCTGAATAGCCAGTCGGTTTTTTCTCGAGTCTCTTTGAACTTTTCTGGACTGAGGGAAAAGGCATCCCCTTTTTGAAAATAAACTCCCGGCATTTCAGATATTCTTTTGTCTAACAAAGATCGGTCAATGCTTAATACTTCAGCGCCCAATTGCGCCAGGACCCAGGTCCACCCTCCTGGGCTTGCTCCGACATCAATGCAAAACTGGCCAGAGTTGGGATGTTGCTGGACAGTCGTCAGTGCTTCCCATAACTTCAGGTAAGCCCGGTTCGGTGGGTTTTTCTTATCTTCCGCAAACTGTATTTCTCCATTTGGAAATGCACTCGAACAGTCGCTGGCGGCCAATAGAGTCTCTCGATCCAGAAGAGTCCACGACCCCAGAGGGGATTGAGGTAGCCACGTTGGAAAATGTAGTGGCTTTGCGGAGACATAAGGAAGTTGTTCCTGAATCAGTTGGCCTCGTCGATGCAAGTGAAAGGAGTACAGGCTCCAGTTTCTTTGGAGGGATTTGAGTTTTTGGGCCGCGTCTGAAATCGACTGTATGGGTATCAAGATGGGATTGCGCCAACAATTCTGCGCCCACAAGGGAGGTTGTTCAGGAAGACGATCCGTCACAATCAACCGTCCATGCTGGGATTGAATTCCCTCAAGCTCGTTGGCTAGTTGATCCTGAAATCCTTCTGGAGCCAGATAGGCGTATTGTATTTTTGCGGGCATTGGTTGTGAGTATACCTGTCATCGAAAAATGTTGAATGGGAATGTTGAAAAAAGCCGCCAGCGGCGTTCTCGCCCTTTTGCCGTGCTCACGTACTGAGAGTACGCTCCGCGCGTCAAAACGGCTGCGGCCTTGCTGGACGAACTTTTTTGAACATCCCCTCTCACTGATGTAGGGGACCGTCCTGAAGTATCTATGGCCAATGAATCTGAATTATTCAACGGGCCCTGAATGACTGATCCGATGATTCTTCACCTCGGAGAGGTCCAACGTCATATTGATAGCGATATCTGTGGGTAGAGGCCATGCTAGCAGACCTGATTGTTCGGCGTACGGGAATGGAGCAAATCTTTTGTTGAGGGTTTGGCGTAGGGGACTCAGGCTTCTGACTCGAAGCCAAATAAGGGGGTCGATAAGAGGTCGAATCTTTGGTTGACTAAATAGCCCAGTTGCAGACTCTGATTTGAACCGGAAGGGTCCAGGAAATCCCCACATTGAGAAACAAGTAGTTGCGGAGGAAGGGGTGAGGGTATACACCGACACTCTCAACCAAAGACTTGCCTCCTACTCATTGCATCCATTACAACATATGAAGGGCCGGTTCAGCCCATATTTGAATCAGGATCAACTCGAATCTCCACTTTATTACTGACGAAGAAGGTCATCAGCATGGATCACAACGCGACGCCTTCCGTTGAGGAAGCACCGATTGGATTTCGAGACGTGGAAATTTCTCACGAGCCTATTGAGCTCTATAAAATATTGAAATTCGAAAGTATGGTCGGAAGTGGAGGCGAAGCAAAGGCTGCGGTGGCTGCGGGGCACGTAATAGTCAATGGAAACGTCGAGACTCAAAAGCGAAAGAAGATCATGGCCGGTGATACGATCGAGTTTGCTGATGAAAAAATTCGAATTCAACTCTCACCAACTAGCGGTGATGAGAATCTTGACGTCACAGAAACACCTACATGAACAATAACGATTGCCTGCGTCGCATTCCCTACATCTTGGTCAAGGGGTCAATCAAGGGGTCGGGTTTTCACCTAATACCTTTTCTGAAATTTAATATATTAAATCAAGACTTGCCCCCATGAACCCCATGATCTCAACGAGAGATTTAACCCCTTTTCTTTTCCTTTTCGCTGGGCATGCAAAAAACTGACTCCCACCTCTACGAAACTGATTATAGTGCTTCGCAGAGAAACAATTTCTGACCTCTTAAAAGAAGATGAACGAACACCATGCATAAATTTACGCCCGGCCAGCGCTGGGTTAGTGACAACGATGCCGCCCTCGGGTTGGGCATCGTCCAATCTGTTGCCTTTCGCACGGTTCAAATGGAATTTCCCGCCGCCGATGAAACGCGCACCTATGCAAAAATTAATGCCCCACTAACGCGTGTTAAATTTGATATCGGTGAATCAATTAAAAGTATGGAGGGTTGGTATCTATCGATTACCAAAATAGAACATGACAGCGGCACCGTGCGTTACCACGGCATTCGAGACAGTGGCCAAGCTACCACCCTGAACGAATGTGAACTGTCCGATAAAATCACTTTTAATGTACCGCAAGACAAGCTGTTTGCCGGACAAGTTGACGACAACAAATGGTTTGAGCTGCGCGCGACAACGCTGCGACACCTTGCCAAACAACAAACATCAGCAAGCTTTGGCTTACAGGGGCCACGTGTCAGCCTGATTCCACATCAAATTTATATTGCCAATGAAGTATCAAATAGAACAGCCCCGCGTGTTCTGCTCGCCGATGAAGTGGGCCTCGGTAAAACCATTGAAGCCGGTTTAATTCTGCACCGTCTGATACTGACCGGGAGAATACACCGTGCATTAATTATCGTACCCGAACCACTACTGCATCAGTGGCTGGTGGAATTGCTACGGCGCTTTAATTTACGCTTCACCATAATTGATGAACAGTATTTTTCAAATATCGACCAGGTAATTGACAATTCTGAAGAATCGGCACCTATTGAAAACTATTTCGATCAATACTCTCTCGTGTTATGCGGATTAACCTTTGCCTGCCGCGATGATATCGCCCCGTTAATTGCCACGTGCGATTGGGATATATTGGTCGTCGATGAAGCGCACCGTCTTGAGTGGACACCGAGCGAGAGCAGCCGCGAGTATCGACAAATCGAGACATTGGCTCATAAGTCAGATTCAGTGTTGTTATTAACCGCCACACCCGAACAATTCGGCACAGCAGGGCACTTTGCCCGCTTGCGACTACTCGACCCGGCGCGTTTCCACTCGCTCGAAAGCTATCTATCCGAGGAGATACAACATGCCGAGACTGTCGAGCTGGTAAATCTACTACTCGATAATCAGGCAATGGCTGAAGAAGATCTGGCGCGATTACGTTCGCTCATTGATGATTGCGACGCCATTGACATAACAGGCATCAATGCCGCTAATGACGATGCACACACAATTCGACGACAAATCATCGACAATTTAATAGATCAACACGGCACTGGCCGCATGTTGTTCAGGAACACCCGTGCGACCATCGGCGGTTTTCCCCAACGTCATTTTATTCCTGCTGTACTCGACGATGACAGAAACGAGTCCCGTATTAGCTGGCTTTCCGACAAACTACGAGAACTATCCCCGCACAAAGTACTACTGATTTGTGCAACAGCCGAGAGCGCGGTTTTCACGTCAAAAAT
Source organism: Nitrospirales bacterium (assembly GCA_963555755.3). Classification (GTDB taxonomy): domain Bacteria; phylum Nitrospirota; class Nitrospiria; order Nitrospirales; family UBA8639; genus Nitronereus. The sequence goes on along the minus strand of OY820905.2, from coordinate 4,605,594 downwards.
ACTTCTGCAACAGCATGGTGTACAAGCCAGTGTGTTTCATGAACACATGAGTATCCTGGAACGAGACCGCGCTGCCGCCTGGTTTGCCGATGCCGAAGACGGTGCGCGAATTATGATTTGCTCGGAGATTGGCAGCGAAGGCCGAAATTTTCAATTTCTACACAATATCGTGTTGTTCGACTTACCCGATAACCCCGATTTACTGGAGCAGCGCATTGGCCGCCTGGATAGAATCGGGCAGGAGTACGAGATCAATATTCACGTGCCTGTCGCGGCAGGTTCAAGAGAAGCACGGTTGAGCCACTGGTACCATCATTCACTCAATGCGTTTGAGCAAAGTTGTGCAACCGGCCAACACATCAAGGCTGAGATGGATGAACAATTTGCCGCCTACCTGATAGGCGAACACCTCGATGAAGACAGGTTTATCAGCGAGTGCAAGCATCTGCACAAACAAAAGATCCGGCAACTCAACCTCGGTCGAAATCGGTTGTTCGAACTCAGTGGTTGCCGTAAAGACATTGCCGACCCGTTGATTAGAGAAATCAATCAAAATGAACAGGCCGGCGTGATATCACAATATCTCGAAAAAGCCTTTGATTGTCTTGGGGTGGAAATTGAAGATCATTCGCTAAGCAGTTGGGTCGTACGGCCAGGTGCTCATTTACAGGTCGAACAATTTTCTGAGTTACCCGAAGACGGCATCACCGTGACGACCAATCGCGAGACCGCGCTTGCGCGAGAAGACATGCATTTTCTGAGCTGGGAGCACCCATTGGTGCGCGCGACAATCGACATGATTGTGAACGGAGAAAAAGGCAGGGTCAGCGTCTGCGCGTTACACATGTCACAACTTCCACCTCGCAGTATTTTGATCGAAGCATTATTCGAATCGAACTGCCCAGCACCCGCCTGGTTAGACATCGGTCGCTACCTTCCTTGCAACGCATTTCGCTTGCTGGTCAACCAGGAGGGCGAAAACTATGCACGACAACTAACACCTGACATCTATGAAACGCTACTGGAAAAGATCGATCAGGAAGTCGCACGGAAATTGATCGATAGGACACGTACGACATTAAAAAAACAGGTGAAAAAAATTGAGGAAATGGCCTCGCGACAGCTTCCAATGTTTCGCAATGCGGCCATCGCGTCAATGCACGCAGAATTAGATGGCGAGTTACAGCGTCTGCTTACCCTGCAAAAGCGCAACCCAACAATACGTGATGAAGAAGTGCAAGCACTGAGCACCAAAATTTCCGATCTGGAAAAGCGTTTGAAAAGCAGTACCCTGAAGCTGTCCGCCCTACGTGTCATATTTACGAATTAAACCGTCGAATTACATTGCGATAAAGTCCCATGATGGGAAACCAGTCAATTTTAAAAAAAAGAAAAATGGAAGGGGGCAAATCTTTGGTTAAGAGTTTCGCTTTGCAGGCCTCGCGTCACTTTCAACTACTGATGATTCCTTGACCCGAGATCTGAAGTATTATTCAACCAAAGATTTGACCCCTATTGACCCCTATTGAACCAATGACCCCTATTTTGACCCCTATTTGACCCCTATTTTAGTCAACCAAAGTTTTGACCCCTATTTCTATTCTGTAGAAGACGTATTGAAACGCCATGAAGTTTGAAAAATATCCCATTTCAGATGCTTTGAAAAATAACCTGTCCCGACTCGGGTTTGTCAAAACAACGGACATCCAATTTAAAGCCATGCCCTCGATCATGGCGGGGGAAGATGTCCTGGCCATCGCCCAAACAGGAACGGGGAAAACGGCCGCATTTGCCATCCCGATCATTAATCAGATCGACCAGTGGAAAAGGAGCCAACGCTCCAATGGTATCCAATGTATTGTCATGGTGCCGACCCACGAACTGGCGATGCAGATTGGAGAGGTCTTTGCCCAGCTTTCCAAAAAGACCAAGGTCAAGGTGTTTGCCATGTATGGCGGCGTTGAGCAGGACCCGCAGATACAAACACTTCAGAAGGGCATCGATGTGCTCATTACGACACCCGGCCGACTGTTTGATCTGATCAGTCAGGGGTATGTTCTGCTGAACCACGTGCGAACCCTTGTGTTGGATGAAGCCGATCACATGCTCGATCTCGGATTTATTGGAGATATTCATGCGATCAAAACAAAGCTGCCACACAAACATCAAACGCTCTTTTTCTCAGCAACAATAAATGCCGACATCAAAAAACTGGCGTATTCTCAGGTGAGAAGTTCGGCTATCCGGATTCAAATCTCACCGGACAATCGTGTCTCAAAAAATGTCTCGCACTATGTGATGTTCGTTGAAATGGATGATAAACGGTTTTTCCTGGAGCGGTTCCTGACCGATAATCCTGAGAGCCGGGTGATCGTGTTTGTCCGGACGCGAGTGCGCGCTGAACGGGTCGCCAAGGCGATGGGTCGAGTCGGGATAGAAACGCTGACGATTCATGGGGAAAAGGATCAGTGTGACCGGGCTGAGGTGATGAACGCATTTAAAGCAGGGGCCTGTCAGATTTTAATCGCCACAGATGTTAGCGCACGCGGCATCGACATTCCTGATGTTCATTATGTGCTGAACTATGACTTGCCGGATAGGGCAGAAAACTACGTTCACCGTGTGGGAAGAACCGGGCGTGGGGTCAAAAAGGGGATAGCGATTTCGTTCTGCAGCAAAGAAGAAAAGTCACGGCTTGAGGAGATTCAAGGGTTTTTAGATCAAGAGATCGATGTCATCGAACTCACGAAAAAGGATTACGCCTTTACGGTGACACATCCCAGCGGGGAACCCACTTTGGAGGAGTTGCTAAAAGAAATAGATAAGGAGGAGGAGGAGAAAAGGGAAAAAAAGAAAAAAAGAAAACCTCAAAAGAGAAAAAAATAGCCTGAGGGCTCGCGAAAGAATACGAATCAATCGCAATGTTGGTGGCCTGAAGCCTCGTTTCCCGCTCAGGTGGATTTGAATTCAAGGTATGGCGTGAGCCCATCCCAAATAGCACATGATCTGGCCTAATCGGAAAAGATGACCTCTGCCGTTTGCCTGCGAAGCCGATTTTCACTACAGACAAATAACAGTTTCTTCATTCAATTATTTAAGCCTTGCCGGGTTTCGGCCAGGCAGCCGAGGTCCTTTTCTTTCGGCAAAAGGACCCAAAACCATTGACGCCCTGTCTGGCCACATCACCTGGGTCGAAAGCTAACCTTTGGAAAGCGGACCAACTCGCTACGCTCAAACAAGGTCCGCAGGACGTTACGAGCCTCCGCCAAAATGCCCAGCCAGCAGGCGTCGAGGAGAATCCAAAGGGAAGAAGATAATGATAATTTTCCATCCCCTCTCCACTGACAAAAAATCATGAACAATAATTATGTACTTTTCCTAAACCTTGCTGTGGTTTGCGATGCCGATCAGATAATACATGCCTCAATTCATAAATCAGAAGGCAATCGAATTGAATATACGACTGGTGCCATTGAAGGCAAAAAAATAAATGGGTTATTGGTTGATGTGCTAGAAGGCTCCCGCCGGGTTAGACATCGGTCGCTACCTTCCTTGCAACGCATTGCGCTTGCTGGTCAACCAGGAGGGGGAAAATTATGCACGACAACTAACACCTGACATCTATGAAACTCTACTGGAAAAGATCGATCAGGAAGTTGCACGGCAAGTGATCGATAGGACTCGTACGACATTAAAAAAACAGGTGCAACAAATTGAGGGAATAGCCTCGCAACAGCCTCCAATGTTTCGCAATGCTGCCATCGCGTCAATGCACGCAGAATTAGATGGCGAGTTACAGCGTCTGCTTACCCTGCAAAAGCGCAACCCAACAATTCGCGATGAAGAAGTGCAATCACTAAGCACAAAAATTACCGATCTGGAAAAGCGTTTGCAAAGCAGTACCCTGAAGCTGTCCGCCCTACGTGTCATATTTACGCATTAAACCGTCGAATTACATTGCGATAAAGTCCCATGATGGAAAACCGGTCAATTTTCAAAAAAAAAGAAAAATGGAAAGGGGCAAATCTTTGGTTGACTAATACTCTATTTCACACCGCCTAGGAGTACAAGATCACTTTCCCATTAAAAGGTCAGTAGCTAAATGAGCGACAAAGAGTTCGTGCCAAAACTACCAACCACAGACTTGCCCCCTACTCCTTCCATTCATTACAACTTGTGAAGGGCCGACTCAGGCTTTACTTGAATCATGATCAACACGAATCACAACTTTTGCATTTACGAAGAAGGTCATCAGCATGGATCACAACGCTACGCCTTTAGTTGAGAAAGAGCCGCTTCAATTTCGAGACGTGGAAATTTCTCGCGAGCCCACTGAGCTTTATAAAATATTGAAATTCGAAAATATGGTAGAAAGTGGTGGCGAAGCGAAGGCTGTGGTGGCTGCGGGGCACGTAATAGTCAATGGAAACGTCGAGACTCAAAAGCGAAAGAAAATCATGGACGGTGATATTATAGAGTTTGCTGAGGAAAAAATTCGAATCCACCTCTCACCAACGAGTGATCAGGAGAATCATGAAGATACAGGAACCAATACATGACCAATAACGATTGTTTGCGTCGCATTCGCTACATCCTCGATTTTGGCGATTCCAAAATGATTGATGTTTTTGCCCAGGCCGATCAGACCGTGACACGAGAAGAGGTGAGTGCATGGCTGAAAAAAGATGATGATGAAGATTACGTGGCTCTTCGTGACACCATGTTCGCCACGTTTCTGAATGGCTTGATAAACGATAGGCGTGGCAAAAAAGATGGCGTGCAGCCTACACCAGAAAAACGGCTGAAAAATAATATCATTTTCGTGAAGCTGAAAATCGCCTTCAATTTACAAGCTGATGACATCTTGTCGATTTTAGCCTTGGCTGATTTGAAAATTAGTAAGCATGAGCTGAGTGCCTTTTTTCGCAGACCTGACCCAATACTGTTCACTTAGATGAAAATCTGTTATACTTCGCCTCCACACGTAATCTGGGAGGAGGCAACATGGCAAGAAAGAAAGTCGGCTTGGGGGCGGGGGCTCGATTGGCGGATTATTTGAGCACGGGATTACTGGCTCGTGCCTTTCCGGTGGCCATCATCAACGAAGAACTTGACGCACATCATTGTAACAGTGAACGTGTCCGCACCTTTCCCGCTTCTGCCGTGGTGTACTACACCATGGCGTTGAGCTTATACAGCGAGGCCGCGTACGAAGCGGTGTTTGCCGCTGTGGCCCAAGGGCTGGCATGGAAAGACCACAAACCCGTTGCTCCCGTGACCGTTGTCAAATCAGCCATCAGCAAAGCCCGCTCACGGCTGACGTGGAAGGCGCTGAAAGCCATTGGACAGCGCTGCTTGCGCCCGTTGGCTCGTCCAGAGCATGCCCACGCCTTTTTTGCAGGCTACCGACTCGTCGCGATAGATGGCTCCAACTTTGAGGTCCCGGATGAGGAAGCCAATGTGCAAGTCTTTGGGTACCCAGGGAGCCGAACCGGGCAGGCCGGCTACCCCCAAGCCCAGTGCGCCATTTTGACGGAATGTGCCAGTCACGCCATTTTGGATGCCGAACTAGGGGCCTATAAGCAGGCCGAATGGGAGGTGGCCGCGCCCTTGGTGCGTCGCCTCACGCCCGACATGCTCTGCATGGCCGATCGCGGCTTTGTCGGGTACGCCCATTGGCAGGCCGGCCTTCAGACCGGAGCGCAACTACTCTGGCGCATGCCGAAGAGCTTGATCCTTCCAGTTGACAAGCTGTTGGACGATGGCTCGTACCTGAGCCATCTGTATCCCAGTGAACGCGCCAGAAGAAAGCGAATTGATGGGATCGCCATCAGGGTGATTGAGTATGTCTTACCGCAGGGGCCCAATAGCGAACCGCTGTACCGTCTCGTCACCACGCTGCTGGATGACCAAGGCGCACCCGCCCAGGACCTGGCTCAACTGTATCACGAGCGCTGGGAGGTGGAATTGGTGTTTGATGAGCTGAAGACGCACCTGAGGCAACGTCGTCGCGTCCTGCGCAGTAAAACGCCAGAGTTGGTGCGTCAAGAGTTCTACGGATGGGTGATGGCCCACTACGCCGTGCGCTGGTTGATGTATCAAGGGGCCACCCAGGCAGACATCCCTGACCGCACGGTATCTTTTACGGCCACGGTGCAGTTAGTGCGTCGAACCCTGCCCCAATCTGGGGCCCTTCCCCCCTGAGCGCCAAAAAACATGGTATCGGCTGCTGTTTGAGGCGACGGCGAAACTGTTGTGTGAATCCAGTCGTGGAAAAATCAAGCCGAGGATGGTGAAACGCCGAAACTCTCCATACGCACCGTACAAACGTCCGAGACCGCCCGTTGCGCAAATTGACTGGACACCATCCATCAAACCACCGAAGATATCTAAGTGAACAGTATTGAGACCTGACCACAAACACTATCGCAATTGCAAAGACCAAATATTGCGGAATTTCTTAAAAGGCCTTCAACTGAAGTATCGCAACGAGGCAGATCCCGATGAACTCTTTCAAGAGGACCCTCTTGAAGGTGAAGTTTAGCTTCACTCACATCAGTCACCACATCAAATAGAACCCTACCGAGTTCGGTATGTTTATTCTTTAACTCTGTATCTCCACGTTCAACGCGAGTGAAGTTAACGTAGCAATAATGTGGGGATTTTGGCTGAACGCAACAGGTCTGAGGTTTTACTGCCGAACAACAAGCTGCGAAGGGGGGAATGGCTGTATGCGCCCATGATGAGCATATCGATTCCCTGCTCTTGGACAGCCTTGGCAATGACGCTCTCCGCGTCGCCGGGTATCAGGGATGCTGTGACTTCAAAGTCTGCGGCCTCCAATGTGGTCTTGGCCCATTCCAGCTGCTTAGAGGCGTTCTGACTTTCTTTCCCTGACATCAACAGATGTACGGGAAGACCTCGAAAGAGGGGGCTCTTCGCGACCATTTCCACGCCTCGTTGGGTCACGATGCCACCATCAAACGCGATCATTACTCGGTTCGGTTCTGTAAAATCATCGGTCACGGCGAGAATCGGTTTGTTTAGCGCGCGCACCACCCGTTCGACATTGCGCCCCAGGTCACGCTGAGTCGCCTCGGCTGATTCACCCCGGCGGCCTAGCACAAACAGGCGCACACCTTTTTCCTGCTCCACCAAGGTTTCGACCAACACCCCGTAGCGCTGACGGACATCGGGAGACTCGACCCCCGCTTCAATGGCTCGCTCACGCAAACGATTGAGAAAGAGACGGCCCCGTTCACGCACCACCTTGCTACGGGATTCATCCTCATTGGATAGTTCATTCAACAGAACTTCTTCCGCGTCAATCCCGATGGTTCCGCTATGATCATTGCCGGTGGCAATCTCAGGATGCCGGTCGATGATGTGCAGGAATTCTAGTGGTGCCTCCATGCGGCGTGCCGCCCAGGTCGCATAGTCGGCGACATAATCCGCAAAATGCGATTGATCGACGCATGCCAGCACGTTCTTTTCAGTATTCAAAGAATGCAGTCCTCTCAATGGCCCATCTCCTGTTCAACCGCATCGGGTTTGTCATGGATGGCAAAGCGATCGATCATAGTCGCACTCGCTTCGTTCAGCCCGATCACGTCGACTTCCGTTCCCTCACGACGAAACTTGATGATGACTTTGTCTAATGCGCTGACTGCGGTCAGATCCCAGAAGTGGGCACGGCTGACATTGATCTGCACCTTTTCGATCACTTCCTTGAAATCAAAGGAATTGACAAAACGTTCAGCGGAGGCAAAGAAGACCTGCCCTGTCACGGTATAGATACGCAGCCGGCCTTTATCCGCGGACTTCCGACCAATATGTAAGATCCGCCCGACGTTGTGGGCAAAGAAGAATCCAGACAACAGCACGCCAACCAACACGCCTTTGGCCAAATCATGAGTCGCCACCACCACGACCACCGTCGCGATCATCACCACGCTGGAGCTTTTCGGATGTTCACGTAAATCGCGAATCGAGGACCATTTGAAGGTACCAATCGACACCATGATCATCACGGCCACCAAGACGGCCATCGGAATATGCGCCACCCAGTCACCGATATACACCACCATCAGCAGCAGGAATATACCGGCTGCCAATGTCGACAGCCGCCCACGGCCACCGGACTTCACGTTAATTATTGACTGTCCGATCATGGCGCACCCCGCCATCCCGCCGATAAAACCAGAAAAGATATTGGCGATTCCCTGCCCCATACATTCACGGTTTTTGTTGCTTGATGAATCCGTGAGGTCATCGATAATGGATGCCGTCATCATGGACTCTAGCAACCCGACCACGGCCAACGTCGCCGATACGGGTAAAATGATCCGCAGGGTTTCCCAGGTCAGCGGCACATCCGGCAAAAGAAATATTGGAAGACTGTCTGGAAGTGGACCCAAGTCGCCTACCGTGCGGATGTTCAACTCCATCCCCATGGACACTGCGGTCAATCCCACGATAGCCACGAGCGGAGACGGCACGCTCTTGGTGATATAGGGAAACAGGTAAATAATACCCAAGCCAGCCACCACCATCACATACACCTGCCAAGTCATCCCGATCAGTTCTGGGAGTTGCGCCATAAAAATTAGAATGGCGAGTGCATTGACGAAACCGGTGATGACGGAATGCGACACAAAGCGCATCAGAGAACCCAGCCGAAACCAGCCTGCGAGAATTTGCAGCACCCCGGTCAGAACTGTGGCGGCCAGCAAATATTGCAACCCGTAATCTTTGACCAGTGTGACCATTAGGAGCGCCATCGCACCTGTGGCGGCTGAAATCATGCCTGGCCGACCACCAGCAAAAGCAATGACCGTGGCCATACAAAACGAGGCATAGAGCCCCACCTTGGGGTCAAGCCCGGCGATGCTGGAAAACGCAATCGCTTCAGGGATCAATGCCAATGCGACTACAAGGCCCGCGAGCAAATCGTTTCGGACATTCATTAGCCCGCGAATTTTATCAACCATCTCATTTACCATCTATGAACTTTCTTCAAAATCACGCAATAACCTCTTCACATTGAACTATTGATAGACGTCAAGAAACACGTTTAGAGGTCAGCCTAAGCCGACGACCAATTCGGTCACGTGACAAAACTCCCGGATACTTGCTGGATTGTTCCTGAAATCAGGAGACCACAAGGAGGGTTTGAACAAAAAAAATCGCGTAAGAACCAGTTTCTCACTCTCGGGGCCTGCACCCCCAGAAGGAAGAGGTCTTACACGATGATTTTCAAGATAACACAGGATCTGCACGCGGGCAAGAGGATATTTCAGAAGTCACAGGAAAAAATGAATAAAGATTTCCCATTCTCCAACCGTGGCGAAAACATTTGCGTTTGAATACGTCATTTTTAGAAGGACACAAAAAATGGCCGACTTTCACGAGTCATAGACGTACATTCCTCCCATATTACATATGCCGAGGAGAACGAACCATGATGAGGAAAATCCAGCAAGATATGAATAAAACTATGCGTTTGAACTCTGTAGAGAAAACTTACAAGCCACGTGGATATTTCGTGCAGGTGATCTTCGCCTTATCTCTTTTGATGATACCCTCAGCCACCATGGCAAAACCGGTCTTGAAAAATTGTTTGGCTTTGTGAATATGGCTGGGGAAGCAGTTGGATCTTTAGCGGATGGAATCGAAAAAGCCTTTAACTCTGGTTCTCGTATCTACGACAATCTATCTTTACGCGAAGAAGAGCAGCGCTTACTAAATCTCAGTGCCAACCTGAGCCATTTGGGAATGATTCAATCGACCTTCGTGGATACCCTCGGAAAATTTAATGAACAGCCCGAGGTCGAAAAATGGGAGAAGCTGACAGAAAACTCCCAAATGATTTCAGAAGATGTTCGTGGACTTATTGAGCATTTAAAAGTAGAATGCAGCTCTTTAGTGGCTCAAGGGGAGGCCTATGATGCCCTTTTGTTAACTCTCCAACAAAGGGGTTCCACCATTGCCGCGTTTCAGAAAATCCAGCTTCCTTTGACGGCCGAAGACTTGGCGAATCTTCAAAACATTGAAGCTACCTACTCGGTGCTTCTGACGAACTTATATCGCGCAAAAGACGCTCTCAATAAATATATCGACCAACGATTTGTACAACCGAGAAACTGAGCTCAAGAACATCGTTTCATTGTTTCAAACTTTTATGTCAGGAGATTCTCCCCATTGATGGCAAGGAAAAAACTCAACTCCAACACTCCCCTTCGCCCTCATGAACCTGAGGGGCCCTGTGACACTGAATTGCTTCTTGGAAATATTCGACTTCGAAAAAATATAGAGACTCTGGCAAAGGAGAGCCAACGCGACTCAAAAGTCTTTCACCAAACTCGTCCCCCGTTTACACGCCTCCGTGACATTCTTGAACCTATCCAAGCTGAACGAAACCCCTCCCATCCTTCTCATTGCCAAGCGACAGATTGCACTCAAGAATTGGACGGACAGTTTTTTCGAAGAAATGATGGGTACGTACTCTGCCCCGCCTGTTTCGCACAATTGCCCCCACCCCTTGAGTTCAATGACAGTCATGCAGAGGTATGAATTAAATTGGCAAGAGAACTCCACAGAACATGGGCCCCGATGATTATATGCGCCTGGCTATTGCCATGGCGCAGAACGTACCTCAGTTTCCGTTCGGCGCCGTGATCGTTCGACGGACGACGGGCGAGGTCCTCGCACAAGGATTTAACCGGTCTTCTCACAGTCCAACCTTCCACGGCGAAATAGACGTGATCAATCGTTGTGCCGCCGACCATTCACCAATCGATTGGACAGAACTCGATTTGTATACGACGGCTGAACCGTGTCCCATGTGTCAAAGTGCTATCGAGTGGGCCGGAATTTCTACCGTGTACTTTGGGACTTCGATCCCTTTTCTACAGAGCCACGGGTGGCGGCAAATCGATATCCGGGCCGAGGAGGTAGCTCGCCGTACCCCCTTTCGGCAAACGACAGTCATTGGCGGTATTCTGGAGTTCGAGTGCAATGCGTTATTGGAAGCCGCCCGCAACAGTGCCTAAAACCTAGAAACGGCAGTTGGATCACAAAAGTCCGCGCAAGCTCAAGGAGCCTGTCCAAGATTAGACGGATCTACTGTGGGTGCGCTGGATTTGGCCAGATCTCCCGATCCTTTTCGTTAAATAGGCACTACTATGCGCCTCAAACGATCGAAACATCTGACTCAAACCAGCACCCCCTCGCAACGATCCCTAATCTCGGACAGGCTCCTAGGCGCACATGGCAAAATAAAAAATGTCTCATCACCACTAAGGGTTCGCGCAACAATAACTTTCCCTGTTTGGGTGCTGAGACACCTGTCTGGCAAGGCGCGAGGACTGCGCATACTCCTCGTATGGAAAGGACGAGCAACGCCGCCAGACGGGATGGATCGACGCCCAAACAGGGAAAGTTATTGTTGCGCGAGCCCTAAGGTGACCACGACTTTTTTTATTTCACCATGCACACCAATATCTTACACGTTTGTTTTGCGCCCAACTGCCGTTTCTAGGTTAAAGCAATAAGTCCCTAGATAATCATTTTGAGAAAAAAGAAAAGGGGACAGATTTATTTTTAGGAAATGAAGAAAGGCTCAGAAATCTTTTCCTTGAACGTTCGCCAAACAAATTCTCCTCATCCAAATTTTAGTTGATTCCTCACCGAAGAATGATAGATTTCTCTCAACCTGTTCCGCATAATTGCTTCTTGTCTTCCCATTAGGCACAATCCTTTTCAATTCTAGTGAAAATTATCCCTTGTGAGGGAAAGGAGGTCGACCATTATGACTCAGATTGTTGATCGAATGGTACGCGCTGCCAAACTCGACGTTCAGGTCTATGAAGAAGTGGAAGCCGACAAAAGTTCCATGGGCCAGGCAATGACCGTTGTCGTGTTATCAAGCGTGGCCGGTGGTATTGGGTTCATGCAAGAATCCGGGCTGACGGGGTTGTTGATGGGCACGGTCATGTCCTTGCTCGGATGGTATGTCTGGGCTTTTTTGACCTACATCATTGGCACGAAACTTCTGCCTGAACCCCAAACCTCTGCTGATCATGGTGAACTGCTTCGGACGATTGGCTTTTCGAGCTCCCCCGGTATGATTCGGATTTTCGGCATTATTCCTGGCTTAGGCCCAATTGTGAATATCCTTGCGAGTATATGGATGCTCGTGGCCATGGTGATTGCCGTGCGCCAAGCCTTGGATTATCACAGTACGTACCGAGCCATTGGCGTGTGTATTATTGGATGGATTGTGCAAGCCGTGATTATTGGATTGATTTTTACGATGATGGGTGGACCCCCTGAGCCAATGCTGGATAACTAAGCGCCGCTATTAAAGGAAACAATATGATTGGAAAATCCCCCTACCCCCCTTTTCCAAAGGGGGGACATTAATAGTTACCCCTTTGCAGAGCACCGGGGAATAAGGAGATTTCACTTCTCATACGACAGAAATTTCTTGGCAAATCAGTGCTAGGTTTCGGATTCTTTTCGACCACCATCTCATTCATTTTTCGTTTTCGGTTTCGACTTCGTTCTGTTCGTCATGCCACGTTGGGTATTTCCCGATTTCTCCGACAAACGGTAAGGCCACGAGGCCCAGCCAGGTGAGCCGGGTAGAGTCTCGGTACTGTTCAAGACCGATCGTCATTTGTTCATGTCCTTTGCTAGGATCACTCAGGTACGTGCCGAGCACACGATCCCACCACGGCAAGTTAAATCCAAAGTTACGGTTGGTCTCTCGTGGGATGACGGAATGATGAATCCGATGCATGTCGGGGGTGACCACGATCCACCTGAGCATGCGATCCACCTGCACGGGAATGCACACGTTACTATGGTTGAACATGGAGGTCGCATTTAGCATGACCTCGAATATGAGCACGGCGGTGGGTGACACGCCTATCAAAATAACGGCTCCGATTTTGATGAACATCGACAGAGCAATTTCGATCGGGTGAAACCGAACGCCGGTGGTCACATCGATATCTAAATCGGAATGATGCACCATGTGTAATCGCCAGAGTATGGGGACGGCATGCATGAGCACATGTTGAAAATACACCACCAAATCCAACACGATCATTGCGATGATGAGTTCTGCCCACCAAGGCCAATCCAGTTGATGGAAGAGCCCCACCTCTCTCTGCCCTGCCAGGACCGCCGCCCCTAAGACGCCTGAGGCTAAGAGGGTTCGGGTGAAGAGCGTGTTGAATCCCACCATGGCCAGATTGATCACCCAGCGCTTGGCTTTGGCCACCTGCCATTGACGACGTGGCGACATCATTTCCCACACAGCCATCGCGGCGAAGATTCCCACAAACGCGCTGATTCGAATGATGAGATCTACGTTCATGCTTAAGACTCTACCTCACTTGCCCTCTCCTTACAAAGGAGAGGAAATTTGAAGATGGATTCCCGATTAAAAATGGCGGGAATGACGAAATGTGGATGGATTCTCGATTGCAAATGGCGGGAATGACAGAAGGAAAAATGCCGACATGAGAAGGGATGCCCGCCGACCACTTCGGGCACGGCGGACAACGGATGAAGGGCCAAGAATCAGCCCCATTTCCCTTGATCATTCGCTACACGAATTCCCCTCATCAAAATTTCAGTTGATTCCCCACCGAAAAAGAGTAGATCTTTCTCAGCCTGTTCCTCATAATTGCTTCTTGTCTTCCCCCTAGGGCACCAATCTTTTCATTTTTCATGTACATTATCCCTCGTGAGGGAAAGGAGATCGACCATTATGACCCAGTTTGTTGATCGGATGGTACGAGCGGCAAAACTCGATGTTCAGGTCTATGAAGAAGTGGAGGCCGACAAGAATGCGATGAGCCAGGCGATGGCCGTCGTCGTATTATCAAGCGTGGCCGGTGGGATTGGGTTCATGCAAGAATCCGGGCTGATGGGGCTGTTGCTCGGCACGGTTTTTTCCTTGCTCGGATGGTATATCTGGGCTTTTTTGACCTACATCATTGGCACGAAACTTTTGCCCGAACCCCAAACCTCTGCTGATCATGGTGAACTGCTTCGGACAATTGGCTTTTCGAGCGCCCCAGGCATCATTCGGATTCTCGGCATCATTCCAGGCTTAGACGCTATTGTGAATCTTCTTGCGAGTGTGTGGATGCTCGTGGCCATGGTGATTGCCGTGCGCCAAGCCTTGGATTATCACAGTACGTACCGAGCCATTGGCGTATGTCTTATTGGATGGATTGTACAAGCCGTGATTGGCGGGCTGATTTTTTCGATGATCGGTGGGGTCCCTGAGCCCATGCTGGACGACTAAGCCTGCGTGTCGCTCATTTGGATTGTTGACACAGGACCGGATACGCCGCGTCTGGTGACAGGTCATCCCCGAACAAGAGTCCTGACGATGATCAAAGACCATGATCGAGTTGCTTTTTTCCCTAGACCTTTCCTCTGAAAGCCTAGTAGCGGGGAATGTTGGTACGGTGATTTTCTGTCTATCGTGACAGTCGGGCCTACGAGGTGAATGATTATACGGTAGGGACCTCAGGCGTGGTTGGAGACTCCAGGCTCGTGCGGCCTAATGTGCCGTTGCGGTATTCGTTTAGCAAAATTTTTGCGGCTTTTTCTCTGTCTAGTTCCCCGCCCTTTCCTTTACGCAAGCATCCCCGTTTGATGGCAATGGATTCAAGCACGCCTGCGCCATCTAGCCCATCTTCCCCAAATCCATACCGCGCCGTGAGCAGTCCTGGGTAGCGTGTAAGGAGAGTGGTTGCGAGAAACTCGGCGATTTCTTCATCGACGACAGCATTGGCGCCAATCGCATGGATCGTGGCGAGCAGAAAACCCACGACCGGGTCTTTGATTTTTGGCCACAAAAGGCCCGGGGAGTCGATGAGCGTCATTCGGTCGTTGAGAGTGTGGCGTTGCTGTTTTTTTGTCACAGCGGGTTCGTTGCCCACTTTTGTGATGCGGCGTTTGAGCAACGTGTTCATGAGTGTGGATTTGCCAACATTCGGAATGCCCATGATCAGCATGCGTAGCGGTTTCGTGGTCGTGCTGCGATGCTTGGCGAGAGGTTGACACAGACTGGGGACCTTGGCGGCTTGCCCAACGCGATTACCGGCAAGGGCTACGGCATTCACGCCAGTTTCCTGGTTATACTTGTTCAACCAGGCTTGGGTGACGGCGGGGTCAGCAAGGTCGGCTTTGTTGAGAACTTTCAGGCAAGGACGCTGGCACTGCCGCCGCAATTCCGTGATCATCGGATTGCTGCTGGCTTCTGGTATACGAGCATCCAGCACTTCGACGATGACATCGATGGAGGCTATCGTCTTGGCGGCCTCTCGGCGCGCCGTATTCATGTGACCGGGAAACCATTGAATGGACATGTCAAACGTGGGAGAAAGAGGGTTGTGTATTTCCTTGATTATGACTTGATCAGCACCATGCGATCAAACCTCGCTAGTTTGCTATACAGTGGTGTCATACGGTAGTCTCACCCTGTTACCAATCAGCGCAACATCCTCGCGTCTTCACTAGATAGACGCCCTTCCCGACTTCCCGCCAATAGTGGGGTCCAAGCCCTCGGCCGGAAATGACACACTAGGATCCTTGCCCCACCCCAACACCGTCGGGGATGGCTTTGCGGCAAATGGCGCCTTACATGATCACGATGAAGGAGAAGAAATATGCCGAAAGCCAAACGAGAAAAAAATTGTTATGTGTGCGAGGAAGCGGATACGATACTCATGAGTTTTATGGTCTGCGCACGATGCTCCCGTCATTATTGCAGCAACCATGGAGAACCCAAATTGGATGAATGCACGAACTGCCTTGATGGGGGTGAGGAGACGTAGGCTGCTTAACAAAACATGCGCTCCAAGAAAACAGAAAGGGGTCGGGAGTTTTTTTAACTTCATTGTTCAAAATTAGCCTAGTTCTTTTCTTCTGGGAATGCAGATACTCAGAAGATTCCGAAAACCTTGCAGAACGTGATTTCCTCGTAACTCCATACGGCACCGGCATCAAAGGTACGCTTGAACCATTCCAAAACGTAAAAGGTCAGGTCTTGAATCGTGCATCATTTAATATTTCTTGACGCCCCTTGCCATGATTTTTTCACTTCAATACTTCACAGGCGGCGTTCTATTTCTCATGACCGGTTGCTCGCCTTTTCCTTTAAGGCACCTCTACAAACCAGGCATTTTTTGTGAGGGCAAGGAAGCCGCGCACGGAAAACCGGAGTGTATGGGCGAATACATGAGGATGTGAACACGCGGCTGACGCCGCCATCACGGAAAAGGACGATTTTTAGAGGTACCCTTTATTTAATATTTAAAAATTCCCATTGGTCTTGCGTCAGGTTGGATTCGTCCTTCGCCTGACCAGTCATCAGAAAAGTGGCTATCCTTTATCTGGCTTTTCATTTAGGATACTCACATCTTCCCTCAAACACGAGCGCTTTATTATTCACGTCACCAACCAAGGGGTGCACCATGCCAATCTACGTCAGCTTAGTGAACTTTACCCATGATGGACTGAAGACCATGAGGGCTAAAGGTGAGGCTCGGTCAGACATGGTCAAGCAGAATGTGGAAGCCTTGGGCGGCAAATTGCTTCACGCCTATTATTGCTTGGGTGAGTATGATGTTGTGGCCATTTGGGATTTTCCGCATAATCGCGCCGCGATGAAGGCCGGTGTGCTGAATGCCTCGATGGGCCATATTCGTATTAAGACCATGCCAGCGATTTCTCGCGAGGAGTGGAAGACCCTGCTAAAAGAAACGTGGGGGAAATCCAAAAAAAAGAAGAAGTAGGGTCGGGTCTTGAATGGTGTACCCTCCCCCCCCGCAACTCTATCCAAGGGCCACACGCATCTCCAACCAAGGCATCAGGTTGTTCCCCCTGATGCCTTGGCAAGAACTCAGTCTTCTTCTTTTCTTCCCGATTATTCCGGATCAGTTGGATCGTTAAAGAGCACAGATAGGTCGATGCTCCCGTGGCCTTCTTGTGGAAAGTTGGGTGTATTGGGATCACCGGGATTGAGATTCGACGCTGTATCCGGTGGGCCGAACAACACCAACGATTGCAAGAACTCGATCACGTGTGCTTGCCGGTCTTTTGATAACCGGGCAAACGCCTCCCTGGAGTCTTGGGCTTCTCCACCATGACGAAGGATGACCTCACGTAAATTGATGGATCGTCCGTCATGACCATATGAAGGAGTGGTGCCTACTCCCCATAACGCGGTTGTAAAAAACTCGGTTCGGAGCTCCCCATCAAAATTGCGCTCATGAAAGTTAGGACCTAAGTCGTGGCGTTTAAAATCCGTGTAAATGTTTTTTACCTTAAAAGAGCCTCCAATCGGGGATTTGATGGTCGGGTGGCCAGTGCCGTCATCCTCCTCGTTGAATAACGTCGAGGCGGTGGCGAACATATTATTGAAGATGCCCTGTTTGCGATCATACCGCGTTTCCACGTCGGCCACTCGGCGATCATGACTGATCGTGAGATTTGGCACGTGGCAGTTTGTGCACCGAATTTCTTTCATGATCCGTTGGCCACTCTTTGTACCTCTCGTATTCTGATAAGTTGCTGGCTTAAAATAGTTCAATAAATAAAATTCTAGAAAATCGACAAGACTTTCCGGAACTTCATTGACGACTCCATCGGAATCCGGATCGTCAGCATCATTGACCGCAACAGGGCTTTCAATGGAATCTTGTGAACCATCCAGAACCATTCCCGACAAGGTGACAAAGGAGCCGCCAGCGGCTGCATCGACAAGTTCGGGATCAACAGCTTCAAGGCCCATCTCCGCGTTGAGCGCCCCGACGACAAATTCTCGGATTGAGATCGTTCCTCCGTGATGGAAAAAGGGACGAACGCGAAGATCATCATCGACACCCTTAATGTCAGAAGGGACATAGGTTCCATCAGAATTTACGGTGATTTTTCCAAAGTGAATGCCCTTACTGTTGAGCTGCACCGTAACCGGGCTACCCAGACCTTCGGCCTGATTGATTGCACTATCATCCTGTGTGATTTCATCAGCAAGCATTTCTTTAATGCCTAACCCAAATAAATGTTGAGCATCCCGACTGTCGGGACGCGTAAAAACATCTCCACCAAATCCGGCCGCTCCCCTTGGTCGGCCATGACATGCTGCACAACTGTCGGCCAAACCTACTCCTAGAGACAGCTCCGTTTCGATATCGCCAATTCCATCATCGGTGCGTGGTCCCATCCCTTGGGCAATGGTGAATTTGCGCTGAAACAGTTGGCGTCCCCGGGCAATGGCCCGAAAGGGATCTCTCTTAATGATGAAATGCGATGAGTCAGGAGTGTTGATATCTCCACGACCCTCCCCGATTTGGTCTTCCAAGGATTTTTTAATGCCTGCATTGGCGGCATTCGGTGTTTGCGTTATGTCCGTTTCCTGGCCGAATGTGATCGCTGGAACGAATAGGGCCATCATGGCCAATGCCAACATACCTCTTGAATGTCCTACATTGTGTAACAACATCGTTTGGGATCATGCAGAATGTAGGGTTCTGGCAGCACAATACGATCAGGTGCACATAAATTTATGGCACTCCTCGTGGGTTATGTCGCCTCTCCTTTTGCGCGAATGGCGTCGTCTTGTATTTTTAGGATAGGGGTAGGGAGGGCGCATTGAGTTGCGCTCCCCCTCCCTCCGAACCGTACGTGCAGTTCTCCCGCATACGGCTCTCCAGTCAGTAGGTTCCTATGGAGTGGACGAAACGAATATGGGCATCATTCAGGCTCGTGAACCCATGATCCGCAAAGAAGGCGTTCGGCCACCGTTGATTGCGTGCGAGGCGTTGTCGATTCCTTCGGTTCCTTTTCAGAAGCATCCGGCGCAACCGCCGACGGATCATTCCATCGTAGGCCTTGAAGATGTTCCAAAAACAGTGCCGAAAGTAGTTGAACCACCCTTGCGTCGAGCGAGTGAGCCGGTGGAGAATTACCGCCAGCGAGTCGCCCGATTTCTGCGGCGTCAGCTCGCGGATGCGGGCGATGAACTTTCGGTGGCTCTTCGCTCGTGGAAACCGCAGCCGGCCTCGGAACGAATAGCCCAGAAACGAAAAGCTCTTCTCCCGCGAGTCCACGATGTGTGTTTTCTCGGGATGCAGTGTCAGCCCCTTGGCCTCCACCCACCGGCGCACCTCGGCCAGCGCCGCTTCGGCTTCTTCCGGCGTGCGACACAGGATGACAAAGTCATCCGCGTAGCGCACCATCTGAAATCCGAGATCGGACATCCGATGGTCCAGGGGGTTGAGATAGACATTCGACAGCATGGGAGACAGCACCGCGCCTTGCGGCACACCGGCTTCCGGCGTCCACTCCCGCAGTTCTTCCAGAATCCCCTGGTTCAGAAACTTCTTCACCAGGCCCAACACACGGCGATCCGAGATCTTCTGTTGCACTCTGGCCAACAGTCGATCTTTCGGAATCGTCTCGTAGTACTCCTGCACATCCGCGTCGACAACATACACATACCCGGCGTCGAGCCATTCCTCGACGCACCGTAGGGCATCATGGCACCCGCGTCCGTGGCGAAAGCCGAAGCTTCGCGCATGGAACATGGCGTCCATAATCGGCTCAAGCACGTGGACCACTGCCGTTTGCACGACGCGATCCCGCACGGTCGGAATTCCCAACGGGCGCTTCGCCGACCTGTCGGGTTTGGAAATCCACCGCCGCCGCCCCGCTGCCGGACGATAGGTTCCGTCACCCAGTTCGGCTTGCAACCGATCGAGTTCCGCCCGCTCATGCTCGGCGAACTCCGAACACGTTTGCCGGTCAACGCCCGCAGCCCCGTTCTTGCCCAGGACCTTCTTGGCCGAGCAGGACAGGTTCAGGCTGCCAGACACCTTATCCCTCAACGTGTGCCATTTGCCTCCTCTCACTTTGTCTGCCATCAGTGTCGCCACCATGCGATCTGTCCAAACCGCTCGATGAGCCCACTGGTCGATCCCAGGAAGCTCCCCAGCCGGGGTAGCCGAAAACGGCACTGTGACTGGGATGTAATCTCGACGCGGGGTCGAGGCTCGACGTGTCGGCGGTTTAGTCATTTCACATCTACCTTCCTGCTCCCCTTTGCTCCACCGCGTTATGCTGCACGGCTTCCCAGCTATTATGAGAGCTCTGACTTCTGTCGAGCCGCTTCATCCAACGTCATCGGCATCGCTTCGTTCGTTCCCCTGCGGCACGCGATACGGCACCGAGGGGCCTGGGCCATTGATCACGCAGCGTCCCCCACTGCGAATGGTCACGACACGTCGTCCACGTCCTTCACCCGACAGATCTCCCTGCTTAGCTCGTTTGACCTTCCGACCATTCCATCTCCAACCACCACCTTGCCATTTCGCCACGGTCGCTTTCCCACGTTACGTCACCGCCGTGACTTGCCGCGTCTATCCCCCGGGCAGACTCTCAGGTCGAAGGGATCTGCCGTCGCGCGATCAAGGGTTCGGACATCGCTAGGAGCCTCCCCGACAGGCTTGGCCGAATCGAGTTCACGTTCGTTACGGACTGGTCGTTCGTCTCAGATTGCTCTCCACCCTTCCTCACGGAAACGCAGTTACCACTGTCGACTTCAGGCTGGTAACGTTCGCCTGAGAGGGACTTGCACCCTCCTGATCAAACGCCTTCACAGGCGCACTCGCTGCAGCATCTCATGCTGCCTCTTCCTGGCGTCAGAGCCCCTTGGTCCGTGGGAAGAGGGCACGATACGATCGTGCAGCGACACAAGAAAGAACGCTCACAGGAAGCAACGCCATGGCCAAGAAACTCCATGGGGCCAGAATTGGATGGCGGTAGGATAGAACCATATATTCTGTATGATCCATCGTTTGCCCCCTTGAATGGTAATGGGTGATGAATACTAATTGTCAGTCTCTGTGTTAACGCACAAGTCTGAATTTGATTGACACGGTTAGGAGTGGACACCCTTCCCACTGGGGTCATGTATTCCCTCATGCCCGTATTCTGTAGGAAAGATGCCCTTCTCCCCTGCTTGTCTGAGAAAGAGACACACCTTTATCAACACTCCGTGTTTGACCCTTTCGTAGAACCTATTGTTGTCAACTCGTTGCCCATGGACATTGATCTTGTCATTTACATGAGCAAAGAAAATGCAACTTCGATTGTTTGAAGATTTCCACTGACCCATCAAGGGGTTAAACTGGGTGAATGCCCAGGGGGATGGATAAACGGGCAGCGCTAACTGAAGGTTCCAGCCTTCAGTTTTTTAGAGGACCTGGTGGTTTTCCAATGTCTTGTAAATGTTTTAAATGCTCTAGTTTGCTGAAGGTGAGACCCTACGCCACGATGCGAAAAGCCCACAGCGGAAGGAGGGCTAGGAACTTGCCTGCGGGGCGGGGCTCAATCCGAGCTGGAGTGGGTTCCTACTCATGAACCTGTCGATTCTCGTGTAATCCCCGCACTAGCCTGGTCGAGTAGTGATTTGCTAGTATTCGATTCCTATGGAAATTGGCATTGTCGGGCTTCCCAACGTCGGCAAATCGACGATTTTTAATGCGCTGACATCCGGAGGCGCGGTTGCGTCGAATTATCCGTTTGCCACGATCGAACCTAATGTCGGTATCGTAGCGGTCCCAGACATACGTCTTGACCGCCTTACGGAACTGTTCAAGCCCAAGAAAACCATTCCGGCCTCCTGCCGTTTTGTTGACATCGCCGGCCTCGTCAAAGGCGCAGCGACTGGCGAAGGCCTTGGCAACAAATTCTTAGCCAACATTCGTGAAGTGGACGCGATTATGCACATGGTCCGCCTCTTCAAAGATGATGATGTTGTGCATACACTTGGAAACATTGATCCGAAGCGGGATATCGAGGTAATTGAAACCGAGCTAATGTTGGCCGATTTGGAAAGCATCACGAAGCAATTCGACAAAGTCTCGGGCAAAGCGAGGGCCGGCGACAAGGCATCGAAAGAGGCGCTGGAATTTCTTGAAATTCTTAAGAACGGCCTTGAAGAAGGCAAACCCGTACGAGCATTGAGCCTCGACCCTGAGGTACTCAAGCCTTTCTTTCTGCTCACGTCCAAGCCCATCCTGTATGTCGGAAACACCGATGAGGACCCGGACCAAGCCGTCATTGCTGATTTTCAGGTCTTTACCAAGGAGCGCGGATCAGAATCAGCCGTGATTTGCGGCAAACTCGAAAGCGAAATTGCGGAGTTGTCCGGAGAAGACCGCGACTTGTTTATGCAAGACTTGGGCATAAAACAAAGTGGGCTGGAAAAAGTCATTGTGACAGCGTACAAAACCCTTGGATTGTGCTCGTACTTCACGGGTGGCCCGGACGAAGTCCGAGCCTGGACGATCCCTGAAGAGGCGAAGGCACTTCAAGCTGCCGGCGTCATACACTCAGACTTTGAGAAGGGTTTTATTAAGGCTGACATCTATGGCTTCACGGACCTCGACCAATATGGCTCAGAGCCGGCGCTCCGTGAGAAAGGCCTGATCCGCTCTGAAGGCAAAGAATATGTAGTGAAAGACGGCGATGTCTGTCACTTTAAATTCAACGTGTGATACACCGTGCGGTCGCCCTTTGATGACGGCCATTTTAAACCCTTAGAAATTTTCACAAAAAACATATACACTTAGGGTTCGCGCAAGAATAACTTCCCCTGTTTGGGTGCTGAGACACCTGTCTAGCAAGGCGCGAGGACTGCGCATACTCCTCGTATGGAAAGGACGAGCAACGCGGCGAGACGGGATGGATCGACGCCCAAACAAGGGAAGTTATTCTTGCGCGAGCCCTAAGAGGCTACTCTCTAAACTGAAGGTTCTTGTTCATTGTTCCTTATGATTTATCCTGAAGTCACCCTGCTGGGCCTCACCACCTCCTCCGGCTGACTTCGCTACTTTTATTCAATCTCTACACACAAAGGAATGACCACATGGGAGATGCGAAAATACGTTATGCCGAGGGAGAAATTGGAAAATTATATGGGTTTACTGGGGGGGATGTGCCACCTGGGACCACACCCCTAACCGAAGAACATGATGGCAGTTTGACTGAGGCTGGCAAAAAGTATTGCGAGCACCGAAAATTGAACCCGCATCCTGAAACCATCCGAATCCTCTTTGGCCAACAAAGTTCGTATGTCATAAGCGACGCCGTCAAAGCCTCGATCAAAAATCAAGAGACTCGCGTGGAACGCCATAATCAGGCAAAAGCAATTTCCGAACGCCTCCGACTCGACTGGCTGGCCCAAGACAAGGCCTATCAAGATGCAATCAAGGAACGTAAGTAAATTCCCGGTTCCCTAATCTCTCTGCGCACCTTTTGCCCAACCTGGCAAAGGTGCGCACTTGAACCTGGAAACGGCACTTGGGCGTCCAACTGCCATTTCTAGGTTCAATCTCGCCCCTCTTCACAATGTTCTACATTCCCATTGTATGAACGCACTCTTTTATCCTTTTCATCTGTGCCATGAACGCACGCTTCATAGTCTTCTAGCAGACTATGAGACCGTACACTTTCGCGATTTCATGGCGCTACGCCTAACACCTTTGATGGGAACAACAGCGTTTCCCGATCGCATGGGTGACTCCTATCCCAAGCTGTTCAAGGCTGGCCGGATTGTGCAGGGACATGACGTGAGTGGACCATTGAATACCGAGATAATTGACGCTGTGAATCGTGACTTGTCGGATACGTCTTGGCGAGCACTCTTTCACGAAGCCTTATTGAGTAACTATCGTTTTCAGCGCGGACTGTTTGATACATCTCAGATCCCACAACCTGGGAACCCGGCATCTGACGATCATTCAATTTTGACGAAGTTGGCTCCAACTGATTGGATGGAAACACCCTATGATGTGGAGATAGTCCAAGCCCTCAGCCGTTCGGCGCATTCTCCCAAAGACGGCCCTCGCTTTGAATATGGCTGGGCCTTGATTAAAACCAGCGCATCGTTAGTCTATACCATTCAGCTCTGCCAGACTCTTCACCTCACCGCGGTGACGGATTCGTCAGCGCACTATCAGCTTCTCGCTGCCACCTGCCAACGAGACGGGATCGATCTCGCCAACTCATGTCTCAAGCGGGAGAGTTATTAGTGTAGTCTTGAATAAAAGCGGTTACGTATTCGATGGATCTAAGTCCCTTGTCATATCGACCAACGGGAGAAATCCTTGTCTCGAGCAAAGCGAGAGATCTCTTCCAACCTTTCAAGGATTTCTCACATCCGTTCGACATGACACAATTGGAAGGCCTTTTCCGGATGACCTTCACGGTGTAGAGGGGCTCTATAAGACAAGGGCAGAGTGGAACACTACAATTTTTCAAAATAGTGATTTACGGTTTTCCGTGGACTATCGACGTCGACACTCGACCCTGCTTCAGAATTGGTGGGGCCTGCCTGCCATTACCTTCAACAGCCAAACCTGCCCCCCTATCGACTGCCTGGCCTAGCAGAATGCTGCAAAAAAACCTTTGACTTACCTTAGGGTTCGCGCAAAAATAACTTCCCCTGTTTGGGTGGTGAGACACCTGTCTGGCAAGGCGCGAGGACTGCGCATACCCCTCGTATGGAAAGGACGAGCAGCGCCGCCAGACGGGATGGATCGACGCTCAAACAGGGGAAGTTATTCTTGCGCGAGCCCTTAGGACAAGTTTGGAACAGCCCCCTTTTGACCGTCATGTGTGCTATGATTCTTGAGTGGAATCGACTGATCAGAACATCCCTTTTTATAACCCGCGTTTAAGGAAGATATCCATGGCCGCCAAGCTACAAAAACCTGATGAGGAATGGCAACAACAATTGACACCGGAACAGTTTTATGTAACACGCCAGCATGGAACCGAACCCTCATATAGCGGTACCTATTACAGCCATAAAGAAGAGGGAACGTATCACTGTATCTGTTGTGGCACCCCATTGTTTCAATCAGACGATAAGTTTGACTCGGGAACCGGGTGGCCAAGCTTCACCCAACCGGCAACAGACTCAGCGTTAGACACCCATGCCGACCATAATCTCGGCATGACGAGAGTCGAGGTCCAATGTTCTCGGTGCGATGCCCATCTTGGACATGTGTTCCCCGATGGGCCAGCGCCAACCAAGCAGCGATACTGTATTAACTCCGCCTCGTTACGGTTCAAAGAAAAGGAATAGGATCAGAAAGACAAACCGTCGCAGCTCTTGCATCCGGATTTAAGGAAGATGACTCATTTCAGTCTTTTTATCTCCGCTTGCCAGACTTTTTCATGGACGTGTAGTGGCATTCATCGGCCTCTTGGGGCTGTTGAAAAAGGCTGTCCAGCAAGGCCGCAGGGGGTTTGGCGCCCGCAGCGTACATGGAGTACGTGAGGACGACAAAAACCCGAGAACGCCGCTGGCGGCCTTTTGCAAAAGCCACCCCTTCTTACCACTCCGCCCCCAGTCTGTCCACCACCACCTGACGCACAATCGCATGGGGTCCCAGAGTGGCGAGATACAGGGCCGTTTCCGCAATATCAAAAGGACTAATCTTTTGGCTCTCGACTATTTCTTCTTCCGAGGCATCAACTAATTCATCCGCGACCCCTGCCGGACAAATAGCACATACTTTGATCCCATGGACCCGGGCTTCATCCGCCAAGGATTTGGTCAATCCCATCAACCCATGCTTGGAAGCACTATAGGTTCCCGTTCCAGCCCATGCTTCAACACCAGCCACACTCGACATATTGATGATGGTACCGGTGCCTTGTTTCATCATGATTCGAATGCCGGCGCGGCAACAAAAAAATGTCCCTCGCAAGTTGGTGCTCATGACACGGTCAAACTCAGCAGTACTGGTTTTCATTAACAGCCCTCCACCAAAAACTCCGGCATTATTCACAAGAATATCAATGTGCCCAAAATTGGTGATAGTTTGACTGCATAATTCATCGACCTGAGACTCATCGGTCACATCAGTCCTCACCGCCACAGCCTGTCCCCCCTGCACTCGAATCTGTTCGGCAACTTGCTCACACAGTTCCAACCGTCGGGCCGTCACCACCACCGTCGCGCCCTCGCCACCAAATTTCAATGCGATGGCTTTCCCAATTCCACTACTACTTCCCGTAACAATAGCCACTTTTCCATCCAGACGTTTCATGAATTTTACTCTCCAAAGATTTAGTCGTTGGGACCGGTTTCCTTTACCAG
This sequence comes from Nitrospirales bacterium, assembly GCA_963555755.3. Classification (GTDB taxonomy): domain Bacteria; phylum Nitrospirota; class Nitrospiria; order Nitrospirales; family UBA8639; genus Nitronereus. Next base: position 4,579,391 of record OY820905.2, on the reverse strand, counting down.
GCTCTTCTCATTTCATATACGGATCATCCTTCAACCTAGAAACGGCAGGTGGGCGCAAAAAAGACGTGTAAGATATTGGTGTGCATGGTGAAATACAAAAAGTCGTGGTCACCTTAGGGCTCGCGCAAAAATAACTTCCCATGTTTGGGCGTCGATCCATCCTGTCTGGCGGCGTTGCTCGTCCTTTCCATACGAGGAGTATGCGCCGTCCTCGCGCCTTGCCAGACAGGCGCCTCAGCACCAAAACAAGGGAAATTATTCTTGCGCGAGCCCTCCGTGGTGATGAGACATTTTTGTATTGTGCCAGATGCGCTCAGGGTCCGTCACGAAATAACCGGGACAATTGGGAGGCCAAGATTTGTGATCGGGGCAAGGCACGACGAGGGAGCCTAGCGGGGCTCTGTGACCGAGGAGCCACGCCGCCCCGGGCCAAAGATGGGCCTCCCCGGAGGGCCGGACGCTTTTGGGCTCCGCCGGCGTCGCTCATCGCTTCCATACTCCCGGTATGCGCGCTCTTCGCTCCTTGGCTCGCTCCAAAATCGTCTCGGCCAATTGTCCCGGTTATTTCGTGACGGACCCTAAGGACCTGCGAGAAAATAACTTGATCAATATGGCGCCAAGATTGGGGTCGGATTTGGACGGAACGATTGAGACACACTCGAGGCATAGCACAGCTATGGTGAGGGTTTTTCGATTGAGGCCCGTTCAAAGATGGCCCGAAGATTGGATGCGAGATTGATCAAGTGATTTTCTCGCAGGTCCTAAGAGCTTGCGCGGACTTTTGTGATCCAACTGCGGTTTCTAGGTTCAACCCTTGCCTGCCCAGAAAAATCCCTGAGAAGTCTGTTGAATAATTCAAAATTTCTGCGAATTGGTGACAATTTCCAAAGACCTTCACGTGTCAGGGGGAAAGGTGGTCGCTGACTTCACTGGACCCACTATACTCTCAGTATTCCACAGGGAACAATCTCGTGACTGAAGGGCACCTCTAAAAACCCGGCATTTTTTGTGAGGGCAAGGAAGCTGCGCGCGGAAAACCGGAGTGTATGGGCGAATACATGAGGATTTGAGCACGCGGCTGACGCCGCCATCACGGAAAAGGACGGTTTTTAGAGGTGCCCTGAAAAGAATCCAGAAGGAGGGAATGACTCGACCAGGCTATTCACACACAAAATTCAGGGTAGTCGTCTGCATGAAACAACACGCAAAAAACAAGCAAGGCGTGTCTTGGCAAACTTAAAAATGACAAAAACATGAGGAAGGTAAACATCCACTTATTTCGGCAGGAATATTCAAGCTAGAAACGGCAATTGGGCGCAAAAAAGCCGTGTAAGCTATTGGTGTGCATGGTGAAATAAAAAAAGTCGTGGTCACCTTAGGGTTCGCGCAAGAATACCTTCCCCGGTTTGGGCGTCGATCCATCCCGTCTGGCGGCGTTGCTCGTCCTTTCCATACCGAGAGTATGCGCAGTCCTCGCGCCTTGCCAGACAGGTGTCTCAGCACCCAAACCGGGGAAGGTATTCTTGCGCGAACCCTCCGTGGTGATGAGACATTTTTCTCTTTTGCGAGGTGCGCTCAGGGTCCGTCACGAAATAACCGGGACAATTGGGAGGCCCAGATTTGTGATCGGGGCAAGGCGCGACGAGGGAGCAGAGCGGGGCTCTGTGACCGAGGAGCAACGCTGCCCCGGGCCAAAGATGGGCCTCCCCGCAGGGCCGGACGCTTTTGGGCTCCGCCGGCGTCGCTCATCGCTTCCATACTCCCGGTATGCGCGCTCTTCGCTCCTTGGCTCGCTCCAAAATCGTCTCGGCCAATTGTCTCGGTTATTTCGTGACGGACCCTGAGAGTTTGCGCGGACTTTTGTGATCCAACTGCGGTTTCTAGGTTCAAGCCTCTAACAACATGCGAACACTTTGGAGGAGATCCTGCACGACGAAAGGTTTAGATAGCACTCTGTTCGCTCCCAAACGTTTCGCGATATCCAACACATCTATGCCACCTTTTGACAGCCCCCCTGAAATTGCCAGGATCTTGGTTTGGGGATATCGTTGGCGCATCTCTCTGATGATTTCCAATCCCCCTTTACCAGGCATGATGACATCAGTAATCACCAGATCGATCGTTGTCGTCTCCAAGTGGTGAAGCCCCTCTGTGGCTCGTTGCGCTGTGATTACTTGATACCCTTCACACTCTAATACATCTCGCAATAATTGATTGACCTGCGGATCGTCGTCAATGACTAAAATCGGTGCCATAGAGTCAATGACTGTTTTTCCAAAAATTGTCAGAACAATTTCTTGCCATATTCGAATATCCAAGCAGATTTCATGCAAAAAAAATCTTACACGTGTTACAACATAAATATCATAACTGCGTGAAATTAAAATATATTTCCACAATGCTTTTATTTTATAGTTTACTAAGGGGGTTGTAGTCAACAGAATTGTATCCGATTGATACAGCCCTGTATCCGATTGATACAGCCCTGTTTCTAATCGGATACAAAAATTTCAACTTTTCCCTTGGAAATCAAGGAGGGGGTGTGATGTGAGCCCCCACACCGCACATAAGAGGACAGCTGGTTCTACAAGAAGGAAAGGAACGGAACGAAGAGACCTGTTGACTGTTAAACCTAGAAACGGCAGTTGGATCACAAAAGTCCGCGCAAGCCCTTGGCGCACCTGGCAAAATACAAAAAGGTCTCATCACCAGAGAGGTGACACGACTTTTTGTATTTCACCATGCACACCAATATCTTACACGTCTTTTTTGCGCCCAACTGCCGTTTCTAGGTTAAAGGTTCGCGCAAGAATAACCTCCCCTGTTTGGGCGTCGATCCATTCCGTCTTGCGGCGTTGCTCGTCCTTTCCATACGAGGAGTATGCGCAGCCCTCGCGCCTTGCCAGACTGGCGTCTCAGCACCCAAACAGGGGAAGTTATTTTTGCGCGAACCCTAAGGTAACCACGACTTTTTGTATTTTGCGAGGAGCCTGTCCGAGATTAGCGATCGTGACGAGGGGGGGCTGGTTTGAGTCAGATGTTTCGATCGTTTGAGGCGAATAGTGGTGACTATTTAACGAAAAGGATCGAAAGATCTGGCCAAATCCAGCGCACCCGCAGTAGATCGGTCTAATCTTGGACAGGCTCCTTGGTGCGCTCAGGGTCCGTCACGAAATAACCGGGACAATTGGGAGGCCCAGATTTGTGATCGGGGCAAGGCGCGACGAGGGAGCAGAGCGGGGCTCTGTGACCGAGGAGCAACGCCGCCCCGGGCCAAAGATGGGCCTCCCCGGAGGGCCGGACGCTTTTGGGCTGCGCCGGCGTCGCTCATCGCTTCCATACTCCCGGTATGCGCGCTCTTCGCTCCTTGGCTCGCTCCAAAATCGTCTCGGCCAATTGTCTCGGTTATTTCGTGACGGACCCTAAGGACCTGCGAGAAAATAATTTGATCAATATCGCGCCAAGATTGGGGTCGGATTTGGACGGAACGATTGAGAAACACTCGAGGCATAGCACAGCTATGGTGAGGGTGTTTCGATTGAGGCCCGTTCAAAGATGGCCCGAAGATTGGATGCGAGATTGTCCAAGTTATTTTCTCTCAGGTCCTAAGTACATAAAGAGATTGTTCGTATGTCGAGAAAAAAATGGACAGCGCGTTAGCAAACAGCATAAAATGGCTGAAAAGAATGTGTTTCTGAAAAGAGGGGGAAGATCCCGAGCTCATCCCTCAGCCGCAATGACCTTTGCCAGCGATAGAGCCACGACCATCTCGATTGCGGAGATATTCCCCCTTTCTCTCAAGGGCACTAATTATATTCCATTACAACAAATGATAGCCGTGGCTCCTATCACTCCAACGTTGTGTTCTTTGTCACACTTTTTTTCCTGTGACTCTCACCTGCACCACCTAGGAGCCTGTCCGAGATTAGCGATCGTGACGAGGGGGTGCTGGTTTGAGTCAGATGTTTCGATCGTTTGAGGCGAATAGTTGGACTATTCAACGAAAACGGGAAATGTTCAAAAAGCATGCCCTGAGGTCTTTCCGAAGGTTCCGTCCAGCAAGGCTGCAGCCATTTTGACGCGCGGAGCGTACATGAAGTAGTGCGCACGGCAAAATGGCGAGAACGCCGCTGGCCCGTCGGCCGAAGCTTAAGCGTAGGCTGGCGGCTTTTTTCAACATTCCCTGTAGAGAAAACCTGAAATACCGTCCCGGGAACAGATAATCGACCAATGGGCATATTCTTGAAATGGGTAGGCAGTCTTATCTTGATTGGTGTGCTTGTCAGCACACATATTGTATTTTCGAAATTTGCTCAACACACATCCAATCATCTCGCAACTATCAAATCCAACCTTCACACACAACACATGCAGGCTTTGACTCGCCCCCAAACTACCGCACCGGTGCAAGTGAGAAAAATACTCTCCCGCTATGACCGTAAAATTTTCTTCAGACACCTCAGGACCCGATTCCCTCGATATCAAGAACATTTTCAAAACGCTGCCAAAAAGCATAATCTTCCGTGGAAACTTCTCGCATCTCAAGCCTATCAAGAATCCCACTGGAACCGTCGAGCCAGAAGCCCAACTGGTGTTCGAGGCCTTATGATGCTGACCAGACGTACGGCAGCGTCACTTGGGATCAGGAATCGGCTTGACCCCAGAAAAAGTATCTATGGGGGCGCACAGTACCTCACGATGATGCAGCAGAGAATCCCAATCTCCGTCCCCATACCCGACCGAACCTTCTTTGCACTAGCCGCCTACAACGTGGGGTTGGGACATGTGAAAGATGCGCGGATCCTGGCCCTCCGAAAACAGAAAAACCCGGATCGCTGGCAGGACATGATGCAAGTCCTGCCCCTTCTGAGCCAGAAAAAATATTATCGATCGCTTCCGTATGGATATGCGCGAGGGCTCGAACCCGTGACATATGTCCAGCGGATACGGGCCTACCAAGTTCTTCTCGACGAAAAGATGTCGAAAAAATCTTACGTGACGAATTGGGAGAAACGTGGCAAGATGCGCCAGTTCATCACGCAACGAATCCCTCATCGTTCACCTGCATGGGTGAGAAAAGACACAGGAGTATAACGCATGGACCAAAGCCCGTTCAGCCTGCCGCTGGAAGAATCACTCTACGATAGTTTGGATATGATCATTACCTTTCTTCCAAACATTCTGGGCGCGCTTGTTCTGGTAACAGTGGGCATCATTCTTGGTCGGCTTGTCAGTAGCGCCATACGCCGTATCTTGGAATTTGCACACTTCAATCGGCTCCTGGACAGTTGGGGCATCACCTCCTTATTCCAACAACTCGGCCTACAGAAAACAGGGGCTCACATCATCGGAGCCCTCATGTTTTGGGTAATTTTTCTCCTCTTTCTTATTTCGGCGGCCCGAGCATTAAAGCTGGAGGTTCTCACTGAAGCGCTGATTTCTCTAGCCTATGCGCTTCCGGATCTCATCTTCGCAGCTCTGATTGTCCTGATCGGATTGTTTGGTGCCAGGGCATTACGCACATTGGTCACAGCCACATGTGAATCGGCTGGATTGCCTGCGGCAAGGATGGCCGGGCACCTGATTTATGCGTTGTCCATCCTCGTGGCGGGCATCATGGCTGTCTCCAGATTAGGATTTGATACGAGTTTCTTGGCCTCGTTTTTATTGATCCTTGCGGCGGGATTGGTAGCTACAGTGGCCTTATCCATCGGACTGGGTGCAGGACCAGCCGTCCGAAATCTCATTGGCACTTACTCGGTTCGCCATTTTGTTCAAATCGGGCAACACGTCCAGGTTGGCGAAATGACGGGAACAGTTGTGGACCTCACCTCGATGGTCATTGTTCTCGACGTGGACGGAAAGAAAGTCGTCATACCAGCCTCCCGATTAAATGACGCCCCCACTACCATTAACCCCCAACAAACCTAACAATGAAGGGCTACGAGATAAAAACGCTATCGGTCCAAGACATACAGGACACAGACAACTAAGAAGCCATCCTTGGGTAGCATCCATGTCTTAGGCTTCGCCTAATTGTTGAATACATTTTGCCCAACCCACCGGACCAATTCCTTCCACCCGAATAAGTTGTTTAAACGCAATCCCACTTTGGTATCCGCCCCCTCGCTGTTCGACCAAAAAGGGATAGTCCACTTGTTCCAGCATGGGAACGTCATTTAAGCTGGATCCGATCGCCGCAGTCCGGATGGCTCCCCAATACTTCCGGCATAAATCCAAAAGGATGCGACAAGCTGATCCTTTATGGGTGCCACCCACAAGGTGAGCAAAGCGCCCATCCAATGCCACCAGGAATCCCAACTGCCCTGCTTCATGCCGTATCTCAAACATTTTTGACGGATCGTTGACGAGAAACGGTTCGTCAAACTCTCGTTTTTGTGCAGCCATCGCTTGAATGGGGGATAGCCCCGTGGTCGTGACCACTTCATCCAAACTCATATCGCCGAAGCCCTTCAACCGAATGCCAAGTTTTTGCTCAATCGTCCGCAACCCTTCACGAAGGGTCAGATACGATATCCCAAGCTCAATGACATGATAGCCATCTCGCTGGACACTGTGCTCCGGGACCTCGGGGAAATATCCCTCGGGAACATATACCGCTCCGCCATTTTCCACGATAAACGGATCGACATTCTCCATTTCCTGACGCATGGGTTCTACTTCGGCAAAGGTCTTGCTCGTCGAGAACATGACCGGGATACCTCGAGTGCGCAAATTATCCAGTTCCGATCGTGCAGGGCCACACTCATGGGTATCAGCATCCAGTAACGAGCCATCTAAATCTGTCAGGATCACAAGACGCGATTCTGGGTTCATGAGGAATGACCTTCTTTGTCAGGGTGGAAGTCGTCGATGGGATAGATAATTACACCGAAGAAGCCGCACGCTCGCGATGCACGGCGGCTGCAAAATCGAGAAGATCCGGATCGTGTTGCCATTCTTCAAATGGTCGGCTCAACTTTCGTTGCCACACAGGATACGCACCCTCCGGCGCACCGGGCACATTGGGCGTATCCACCTCTCCCAATAAATCCTCAAGAGAGGTCGCCATCACCCGGCAAGGGGTCCGGGCTACATACGCATAGATCGCCCGGCACAATTCATCCGACCATTGAGGCAATTCTTCCGCTTGAGATGGCGTACCCGTTGGCAACAGCCGTTCCCTCCCCAAAGCCCGCAGTAAGGCTTGCCGATCCTGGGTGCGAGTGACTCGATCCTGGTCCATATGCGATGCAGAAGGGTATAACCCAATTTGCTCCTTCGTCTCAATATCTCGCCCAACCCAAAATCCGCGTAGGGTGGGAAGGTCATGCGTATTGACCGAAGCTAACGCTTGTTCCGGAAACGTTTTTGGGGTTCGATATCCTCTGCCAGAATGTTTTTCAAACATTAATAAACGATAGGACAATAAGCCTGCCTGAGCGAATTTTCGTCGAATCCCAGGGGTCACAGTTCCTAAATCTTCTCCAACGACCATCACCTGATGCCGGACGCTTTCCAAGGCAAGAACCGCCAACAACTCGTCAGTCGGATACCGAACATAGGCGCCCTCACTAGCCGACTTGCCCTCGGGAATCCAATATAACCGAAAGAGACTCAGCGCATGATCAATTCGTAACATGCCACCATACTGCATGTTGTGACGAAAAGTTTCCCTGAGAAAATGATACGCCTGCGATCGGAGTCGAGTCGGGATCGGTGGTTGTAAGTTCCAATTTTGACCCGACAAATTAAACAGATCCGGAGGGGCCCCAATCGAGACCCCACGCGCAAGCTGATCTTGAAAAATCCAGGCATCAGCCCCATCGGCAACGATTCCAACTGCCAGGTCGTGATACAACCCTAAAGACAATCCCGCCTGTTTTGCGGTTGAGTTTAACTCACCGAGTTGATCCTCGCACTGCCATTGCAAATATTGATAAAACCGCAGCCGATCCAGATGCTGGTTGGCAAAATCCTCAACAGCAACCGACGTTGAATCCTGATATTCGACGGGCCATTGCCACCACGACGCATGGCGATACCGTTCCTGTAAAACATGAAATACGGCGAACCGGCGCAACACTGTACCTTGCTGTTGAACATATTGATCAAACGCGTGCGCCCGTTCGGATCCCGTGGCCACATGGTGTTGGCAAAACACCGCATACAAGGATTCCAAGAGAGGAAATTTCACCGCGCGGACTTCATCATAATCCACCGTTCGGCGGTCCCTCAGCACTTTCAAGCGATCTTGAAAGGCCTCGCTTTTGACCTGCTCTTGTAAAGCGAGGGCGTTCTGAAATTCGGGAATCGCCTCAACATCCAGATACAGCGGGTTAAAGAATAACCGGCTCGACGGAGAATACGGGCTGATCGATTTGGCTGACAGGGCATGGAGTGGATTGATGCCAATCGTCGAAGCACCAAGGTGGCTACCTGCCCACGTGGCCAACATCGAAAGATCTTTAAAATCTCCAATACCCCAGTTTCGAGCGCTCGATAACCCATACAATTGAACCGTCACCCCCCAAGACCGATTGGGCTGGTCCGGCAGGTAACACTGCTTGGGTGCGACAATGACCAACGCCTCTCCACAGACGGTCTGAGAGGGCCACGATGCCGTGACCGTTAAACGATAATAGCCAAGAGGCAGGTTTTCGGGAAACGGCACGCCCAACCGACAGCACGCCCTTCCATTAATCGTTCGTGAGGCAATCAGCGAAAGGCGTTCTCCGGAACCCTGATCGCCGACCTGATGCCCTCGCTCATTTTCCAACTGCCAAGTCACTGCCAGTTGAGGAAGCAAAGTGGCAGCCGTGGGAATCGTTAATTGCCACAGTGAGGAAGTGTTCCCTTGCCAGACCACAAACACCTCGTCGAGCACCCTCGTCCAAGGTTGAAGGCGAACGGCCTTCAAAGATTGATGCACCTCCTCGTACGTTGCCACGTTCACTCCCATCGCATGCAATAGAGCATGAACGGTCGAAGTCGAAACCCTTCGAACCATGCCCGTCCCATCACGATACCTCAACTCGATACCATGCGCACGCGCGAGGGCCTGAAGGGTTTTTTCATGTTTGAGGTTCAGCGACATGAGGATCAGATAAGGACCTGAGAGAAAATAACTTGGACAATATCGCGCCAAGATTTAGGTCGGATTGGGACGGAACGATTGAGGAAAACCCGAGGCATAGCACAGCGATGGTGAGGGTGTTTCGATTGAGGCCCGTTCAACCTAGAAACGGCAGTTGGGCGCAAAAAAGACGTGTAAGATATTGGTGTGCATGGTGCAATACAAAAAGTCGTGGTCATCTCGGTGGTGATGAGACATTTTTGTATTTTGCGAGGAGCCTGTCCGAGATTAGCGATCGTGACGAGGGGGTGCTGGGTTGAGTCAGATGTTTCGATCGTGTGAGGCGAATAGTGGTGACTATTTAACGAAAACGGGAAATGTTCAAAAAGGCCATCCAGCAAGGCCGCAGGGGTTTTGGCGCGCGGAGCGTACACGGAGTACGTGAGCACGCCAAAAGCCCGAGAACGCAGCTGGGGGCCTTTTTCAACATTCCCCGAAAAGGATCGAAAGATCTGGCCAAACCCAGCGCACCCGCAGTAGATCTGTCTAATCTTGGACAGGCTCCTAGGTGCGCCAAGAGCTTGCGCGGACTTTTGTGATCCAACTGCTGCTTCTAGGTTCAATGATGGCCCGAAGATTGGATGCGAGATGGCCAAGTTCTTTTCTCTCAGGTCCTAAGACGGGTTCGGATTACGATTCCAAGATTGGTAGATTCCCGTTGTCGGGTTCCGGGTCGGCTGTTGGTTGGGCTGGGAGATGATCGGGCTTCATCACACCTTTGATCGTGGGATCATGAACAAACGGAGCATACTGTGTCAGTCCCAACGTCACCTCATCCCCTTCCTCAACCAATAAATCAATTTCTGGGATTTGCTGGGTAAACGTGGCTAACAAGGCTCCCCGAGGAGTAGACACCGTTAGGAGCAACCGTTCAGACTCCTGGTGCTTTCGAACAACGATCCCCTTCACAATTTCGTTCTGAGCTTGAAGCACAGCAGGCAAATACAGTGACACGGAGGCCGGAATAAATTGCACTCCGCTCAATCCAGCGCCCACACCCAGCACAAAAATGACAACTCCCACCCACATTTTCATCTAGAACGCCATCTTAAGAAACATTAAACATCTATTCTTTCTCATCAGCAATCAAATCCGTTCCCATTGGCCAAGTCGTGCTTTGTCTTTACAACCACACTCGACCTCCAGCTCTCAAATATTTGCAACTGGTCAGGTATTTAGGCGGTAGGCTGAAGGCTAACGGTCAAAATGCCAGAAGTGTTGAAAGATCACGCATGATTGCCCCTAAAAGCCTTCAGTCTATCCGCCTGAGTAGTCACAAATATTTTATACGTGCTATCCAGCAATCGTTCTCCCACGATCAACCATGCCGTTCATAGTATCCTTGGCATCTTCTACCCATTCACCGGCCCGCTCACCTATGTCTTCCACCATAGTCCGAAGATGCCGGCGAGTCCGACTCCCCGACTGAGGAGCGAGCAAGACGCCCATTCCCAAGCCAAAGATTAATCCGGAAAAAAAGGTCAAGCCAGCCACAAAAACACAGCGTGTTTCAGTATCCATAACTCCTCCTTTTGATGACATGAGTCTCAACTTCTCCCCACTCAGTTCACTGTCGACAACTAGATGCCTTCTCTTTCACCCTCACCGAATCCTAGGAAAAAAGGGTTCGCAGAAATGAGCGGGCTTAGAGATATTTAACGTATCGACTCCTATCCAGCGGGAAATCAATACAACGGTTAGTCCTCTTCTCGGCACCTGGGTGTATCAAACTGAGAGAAATAACAAAAAAATGTTAACGAATAGACCCAACTCACTCACATCATTGTGACAGTTTATTCCATGCGTCAAGAGCGGCGACTTTATAACACTCCGCCATGGTGGGATAATTAAACACCGTCGTTAAAAAGTAGTCCAATCCGCCCCCCAGACCAAGGACGGCCTGCCCCACATGAACCAATTCTGTCGCGCTCGACCCAATCACATGCACGCCCAGAAGCTGCCGAGTGTGTCGATGAAAGAGCAACTTCAATAAACCCGTATTATCCCCCACGATCTGACTTCTGGCAATTTCCCGGTACCGCGCCAACCCAATTTCGTAGGGAACCTTCTTTTTGGTGAGCGCTTGCTCCGTCTCCCCAACCATGGAAATCTCAGGGATGGCATAAATCCCGATCGGAAAATAGGACACCATCGGTTGGACCGGAATATCAAAGGCATAGCAGGCCGCCAATCGACCTTGCTCCAATGAAGTGGCCGCAAGGCTGGGGTAGCCAATCACGTCACCAGCCGCAAAGATATGAGGAACATTTGTCCGAAAGTATTCATCGACTTTCAGACGGCCACGGGCATCCACCTCTAACCCGGCAGCCCCGACATTCAGGGAATCTGTTGCTCCCATACGACCAATCGAAAAGAGCACAAGGTCCGACACCAGCCGCTTCCCCGATTCAAGATGAATGACGGCCCGCGTGGGTGTCCCTTCCGTCAAATCCAATCGTTCAACCGTTTCTCCCGAACGAAATACCACATTGTTATTGCGCATTTGATGAATGAGTTCATCCACGATTTCGGAATCGAGAAACTCCAAAGGCCGATCTCGTCGATCCACCAAGGTCACTTCGATACCGAGCGCCCCAAACATCGATGCATATTCAATCCCAATGACCCCCGCACCAACCACGACCATGGATTTTGGCAATCGTCGTAATTTCGTTACCGCGTCACTGTTGATAATGACCTCCCCATCACAGGGCACTCCAGGAGTGGGGGCCGGGACCGTGCCTACAGCAATGAGAATACGGTCAGCTCGAACATGAAGCGTTTCGGTCTCGGTGGAGATCTTGAGGGTATGCGGATCGAGAAAGGCGCCTTCTCCTCGTAACACCTCGATGTCGTTACGTTGAAGTTGACGATCGATCACATCGGCTTCGCGTTCCACCACCGCATTGACTCTCGAAAAAAGCCCAGTGGCGGTCAACCGTTCGCTACTGGAAAAACCATGATGGCTTCGAAACTGTTCTGCTTGTTTTCCAAACGCTAGCACCGCTTCCCGAAACGTCTTACTGGGAATCGTGCCCGTATCCAGACACAACCCACCCACCCAACGACGTTTTTCCACCACCACTACGCGTTTCCCCACTTTCGCGGCTTGAACGGCAGCACGTTGACCCGCAGGGCCACTGCCAATACACAACAGATCAAACACCCGGTCCTCACTCATGCCAATGTCCCCAATGCTTTTTTTGTACGCATTTCACATACTCTCCATGCATTGTCCCTCATCTCCTGCCTTTCGTCTACGCAAAAAAAAATCGAACTCCACTGCCTGAGGAATGAGGCTCGAACTGTTTGTGCGCATGAGACCCAGCGAGATGGTTATCCCTAAGATTTCCGGTACCGTTACCCAATCAATCCGGCAAGGCCAGTGCCGATCAAAAGCACTGTACTGGATTCGGGTATTGCTTGCAGACTCCCTTTCAGATTAACCCCCAAAGCACCATAAGAGGGTCCCGATTCAGAACCCTCTGTATCCCAATTGTTGGCCCAGATCATCAACGACGTTTCAGAAAGACGGTTGGGCCCAGTGCTGTTATTCATAAAATTAATCGCATCAAAATAAAACGTCCCAGAACCGGCGGAAGGTCCACTCGTCAGGATATAATTGACCTCACCATCAACAAACCCATTCGGGAGTGTGTGCTAATGTTAGTTGAAATTTGAAGCGGCTCCCCCACCTGTGGTGAGATGGCGTTCGACGAAGAATCGACATCTCAGCAACAGAAAAAAAGGAGCCACTTCATGCGCAGTATTGCGAAAACGACAACGAGAAGCAAGAAGACGCGCCGCTTGGGGGCCGTGCGGGTGATTCGGCCCGAGCAGTATGAGGCCTTCGATGTGAACAGCAAGGTGGAATGTATTCAGGCCCTCATCCCCTTGGGTCTGATGCGGATTCAGGAGCTCTTAGAGGACGAAGTGTGTGCGGTGGCCGGGGCCCGGGATGAACGGAAGGGGGCTCGGCTGCCTGGCCGCCGGCATGGGAGTAATCCCGGGAGTGTCCGGCTGGCGGGGCAACGGCATCCGTTGCCGATTCCTCGCGTTCAGTACGTGGGGGGTGGCGAAATGGCCTTACAGCGCCTGACCCACCTCCGTGGGACAGGTAAGCTGGATGAGGTCCGGCTCAAACGCGTGCTGTATGGGATTTCCTGCCGGAACTATGAGGCGGCGGCGGCCGCAGTCCCTGGGGCGATTGGCTTGTCAAGCGCGACGGTGTCGCGGAGTTTTACGGATGCCAGCGCCAAGCCACTCAAGGGACTGCAGGAACGCGACCGCCGTGAGCGAGACATCGTCGCCATCTTTCTCGATGGCAAGACCGTTGCCGACATGACGAGGGTCGTGGCGATCGGGATCACGCTCACGGGCGAGAAACACGTCCTGGGGTTTGTGGAAACGGGAACGGAAAATGAGCAAGGCCTCACGCCCTTTCTTCAGGAGTTGGGGGAGCGCGGCCTCACCAGTTCCCAGGGGTTGGTGGTCAGCATTGATGGGGGCAAAGGCCTGCGAGCGGCCGTGCGCCACGCCTTTGGCCACTCAGCCCTGGGGCAGCGGTGCCAGTGGCACAAACGGGAGAATGTCGTCAGCCATGTACCGAAAGGCGACCAGGCCACGTGGCGACGCCGGCTTCAACGGGCGTATCAGCGCCCGACCTATGCGGAAGCGAGAGCCGCACTCACGCACCTGCAGACGGAACTGGAGGACCGCAACCAATCGGCGGCTCGGAGTTTGGCGGAAGGTCTAGAGGACACGTTGACGTTGCATCGGCTGGGGGTGTTTGCTCTGGTAGGTCTGTCCTTCAAAACGACGAATTGTCTGGAATCCATCAATGCCTTGGTGGAAGAGCGGTGTGCCAAGGTGGATCGCTGGACGAACTCGAATCAGCGGCAGCGGTGGTTGGCCGCGGCGTTGCTGGATATCGAGCCACGGCTCCGCAGAGTCAAGGGCTATCGGCACTTGCCACGCTTGCGTGAGGCACTGCAACAAGAGTTAAACATTGGGAAGACCTCGATGAAGAAGGTTGCCTAATATGAACCTCGGAGCCGTGGAGAATTTCAACTAACTTTGGGCTTGACTCCCATTCGGCTGCTGAACTAAGGACCCACTCGTGATATTGAACCTAGAAACGGCAGTTGGGCGCAAAAAAGATGTATAAGATATTGGTGTGCATGGTGAAATAAAAAAAGTCGTGGTCACCTTAGGGTTCGCGCAAAAATAACTTCCCCTGTTTGGGCGTCGATCCATCCCAATAATGTTGTCATACAAAAGGCTCCACCCAATGTAATAACCGGGATGGCCCCCCGATCCATGACTCGCCCTGTGAATGACGCTATAACCGAATCCACCCATGTTTCCACTGGGTTCAATGGTAATTTTACCGGCACCGCCCAGCTAGTCGTAGCACACAATGCTATGAATGAACCCGCGAGCAGGCAGTTCCGAAAGATTGACGGTACCCTCATAACACTCCTCCTGTGTTCCTCCTTACCATCTCAAGATGAAATTGGCCACATAGGTACAACTGTTAGGGTTAATCTGGCTAAACGGTTAATTCATTTGGCGATCCATGTTCAGACGACCAGAATGGTTTCCACCGTCAACACCCCATCCACACTATCCTAATTCAAAGGGGTAAGATTGCAGGAGAGCCCAGCGAGCCACCTCAAACGCAGAACCTCAAAAAACATTCTGACAGTTATGGACGATGGTGATGGAAAAAGTGAGGTGACGGGTATTTAATGATAAAAAACTCGGACAAACGATAGACTCCTACACCGACAGGCTGAGGGGAAGAATACGGAAGGCGGACACCCAAGAAACCACAAAATAAGGAAAACAAAAAGAAATGTGAATACCAAATACCCGGAAAGACTTTCAACAGGGCCCATTCGAACTAGGCTTTTAGAGCCCTTAGCTATTTCTCGGGTGGAATATCGGGACAGCCATGTGATCGTCCATTGAACCTAGAAACGGCAGTTGGGCGCAAAAAAGACGTGTAAGATATTGGTGTGCATGGTGAAATACAAAAAGTCGTGTCACCTCTCTGGTGATGAGACCTTTTTGTATTTTGCCAGGTGCGCCAAGGGCTTGCGCGGACTTTTGTGATCCAACTGCCGTTTCTAGGTTGAACTATCAGATGAGCCCTGTTTCGTCCATTTCGTCATCGTTGAGGAAGATTTAGCCCTCATCCCTTTCATTCAATTCATCATCCATCCTTGTAACGATAAAGCTTCCATCTTCCTCGCATCCTCGGCTTTGGCCATCTACTAATCCAACCGATACAAAGAACAGATCAGGCAATGTCATCAATAATGCATGAAACGAAAAATCTCTGACGACATTTGACTTCTAGGGTTTACTTAATTCAAATTTCTGTTGCCCCATGAATCAATCACAATCGTCTCACCCTCAACACGCTGATCGTCGAGCGTCCCTACGATTGCAGGATGTTAAAGCAT
The DNA here is from genome assembly GCA_963555755.3 of Nitrospirales bacterium. Classification (GTDB taxonomy): domain Bacteria; phylum Nitrospirota; class Nitrospiria; order Nitrospirales; family UBA8639; genus Nitronereus. The sequence continues at coordinate 4,563,785 of OY820905.2, read as the reverse complement.
TTCCCTTAGTTGAAGGCATTTTGGAAATTGAGGGAGGACAATACTGGGCCGTCACCATTGACAATTTAAGCTTGGAAGGGTCCCTATTGGAAATGCCGGAGTGGAGAACGAACCTCTTGTCCTTGGGAAGAGAAATTCACCTGAAACTGATACTAGATAAAAAAATAGTTTGGGCAACAGGAGTCATTCAACATTTTCAACATGGGTCGGTCACCTCCCCAATAACTGGAAAGGTCGGGGTCCTCTTTCAAAAACTTCAAACAAAAGACGGGAAACCTTCCCATCAAATTTTAGGCCACATGGTTCGTGCCTTAGACCGGTATCACCTTCGGCGACGAGCCAACCTTCATTTTTTAGATTAGCTTGCCTCCCTCCTTTCCTCGAAAATTGAGAAGGACAGATACACTCACTGCGGACGGCCACCCATGGTTCCCGAAAGGCACAACTAAGAAAAATTATATTTTGGACAAGGAATCATACAGGTCTCCAAAGATCAGAATGTCTCGCTTAAGATATAGGAGTGTATTAAATGAGGTGGGAGGTAAAAAAATGGAGAAAACGGGTTGGTGCACTCAATACAACCCTTAAGAAAGGAAGAGCGGAAGAAACATGCATTTCCTCACCGATGAGAAGGACTCCTGTTTCTCGAAAATCAGCCCTGGTTTATTCTCCAAGGTCCAACAAACAGTGTTTGGCAAAATCCTTGACTTCGGTGGCAGTCCAATCCCCTTTGGATTTATCCTTCATACTCTCACACCACGCCTTACTCCCAATTTCTGGAGAACACGCAAGTAGGACCAAAACCATCACCATTAAAATTGTTTTTATTCCGTCCATGGCAATCACCTCCAATTGTTCATCTTCCCAAGACAGAAACAGGCCAGTGGGACAATCCGTGTCCAAGACCAATATACCAATGATTCTGCTTATTCCGATAACCGAACTTTGTCAATTGGGTAATATGTTCGTATTTTCCAAGCACCCCAAGCCTTAACACCGACTACAAAGGGCCACTCCAACCCCATTTGACAGGCCACCCACCCGATGTTATTTTCTTACCCAGCACATTCACGATCACATTCACGATCAATAATAAACATTTTTCTTGTCATGTTGTGGCTCCGGGTAATGACACCATCCAGTCACAACGTCAATTAGGGAAACAACACGACGGAGGGATATGGGAAAACCATCGAAAACCACGACGGCCAAGCGTAATAGGGAACGAGCCTTGCAAATGAAACAAAAAGATAAGCTAGAACGAAAGGCCTTTAAAAAAGTCCAAAATGCAGAGGACCGACCTCAGACCCTAGAAGGAGAAGATCCTGATTTGGCTGGTCTCCATGTCGGACCGCAAGCTCCGCTTTTTGAATAGACCAGGCATTTTTCTTACGATAAATAGCCCATCGGCTATCCTCTCTATCGTTCCGAATGCCCAAGATCTTTTCCAGGGGCAATAACATCCCGGACTAATTGTTTCAGTTCTTTGACCTCTGGGAACCGCCCTTGCTGCTCCCGCGACCAAACCGATTTTTCTTTTACACGAACGTTAAACACCCCACCGGTCCCAGGAATCAACGCCACTTCACCCAGCTCTTCCTCAAACGTCGTCAACAACTCCTGCGCCATCCATGCCGCCCGCAATAGCCACCGACATTGCGTGCAATATTCGATTTCAATACGAGGAAGATTGTTCATCAAGGCTCTTTGGGGAACACTATGAAAACCCTGGGCATTATTCCCGCAAAAACGGCATCTATCTTTTCAACCTAGAAACGGCAGTTGGGCGCAAAAAAGACGTGTAAGAAATTGGTGTGCCTGGTGAAATACACAAAGTCGTGGTCACCTTAGGGTTCGCGCAAGAATACCTTCCCCGGTTTGGGCGTCGATCCATCCTTTCTGGCGGCGTTGCTCGTCCTTTCCATACGAGGAGTATGCGCAGTCCTCGCGCCTTGCCAGACAGGTGTCTCAGCACCCAAACCGGGGAAGGTATTCTTGCGCGAACCCTCCGTGGTGATAAGATATTTTTGTATTTTGTGAGGAGCCTGTCCGAGATTAGCGATCGTGACGAGGGGGGTCTGGTTTGAGTCAGATGTTTCGATCGTTTGAGGCGAATAGTGGTGACTATTTAACGAAAAGGATCGAAAGATCTGGCCAAACCCAGCGCACCCGCAGTAGATCTGTCTAATCTTGGACAGGCTCCTAGGTGCGCCAATAGCTTGCGCGGACTTTTGTGATCCAACTGCCGATTCTAGGTTCAATAAAAGAATCTTCAGCATTCTGGTAATTTGCAAACTCCTCAGCACCAGGTTACAGATGAACTCTTCGCAACCGCAGCGCATTCGTGATGACTGATACCGAGCTGAAGGTCATGGCCACGCTGGCAATAATCGGGGTCAGCAAAATTCCAAAGAAGGGATACAGGATACCCGCGGCAACAGGTATGCCGAGGAGGTTATAGAAGAAGGCGAAGAAAAGATTTTGACGAATGTTCGCCATGGTAGCTTTGCTCAGGTTGCGGGCGCGGGCGACACCACGAAGGTCCCCTTTGACTAAGGTGACGCCTGCGCTTTCGATGGCCACGTCGGTACCTGTTCCCATGGCAATTCCCACATCAGCCTCAGCGAGAGCTGGCGCATCATTGATGCCATCCCCGGCCATGGCCACCACATGCCCTTTTTTTTGTAATTGCTTCACGATCTGATGCTTGTGTTCAGGCAACACTTCCGCCTGAATCTGTTTCAACCCAAGTTGCTGACCCACGGCTTCGGCGGTCTGCCGATTGTCACCCGTCACCATCACGATTTTGAGGCCATCACGTTTAAGGGAACGGATCGCTTCCGCAGTGGTCGCTTTAATTGGATCAACCACACCGATGACACCCGCTGGTTGCCCATCGACGGCTACGAATACCACGGTCTGCCCTTTTTTTCGTAACGACTCACTTTGCTTATTGAGTTCCATTAATTCCTTCGATGGCACACCCATATCGCGTTCGAGAAACAGCCGATTACCCAACGCCACGATTTTCCCATCAACTTTCCCTTCGACTCCTTCACCTGTTTGCGAACGAAATTCTTCCACCGCACTGAGCACAAGCCCCTGCTCCCTTGCCCCCGTCACGATGGCTGACGCTAAGGGATGCTCACTGATGCGCTCCACGCTGGCAGCCAATTGAAGCACGGCTGTCTCGCTGAAATCTGCGGTGGGCACGATCGACTGAAGTACGGGTTTGCCTTCGGTTAACGTCCCGGTTTTATCCACCACTAAGATGTCTACCTTTTCCAATCGTTCTAGAGTTTCGGCATTTTTAATGAGCACGCCGGCGCTGGCGCCTCGCCCAGTACCCACCATAATCGACATGGGTGTGGCCAACCCTAACGCACAGGGGCAGGCAATGATGAGCACTGCCACCGCATTCACCAAGGCATAGGCCAACTTTGGCTCCGGTCCAATTGTTGCCCATACACCAAAAGCCACAGCCGCCACCAACACGACGACTGGAACAAAGTAACCAGCGACCACATCCGCCACCCGCTGAATAGGCGCACGACTGCGTTGAGCCTCGCTCACCATCTGAACGATCCGCGCCAGCATGGTCTCTTGCCCAACGCGCTTGGCTTCCATCAACACGGTACCCGTGCCATTGATGGTCCCTCCAGTCACCCAACTGCCCCTGTGTTTTTCGACCGGGATCGGCTCACCCGTCACCATCGATTCATCGATCGATGTTGAACCTTCCAGCACCTCCCCATCAACCGGCACTTTTTCTCCAGGTCGAATGCGCAATCGATCGCCGACTGTGACTTTCTCTAGGGGAATATCTTCTTCCTTTCCATTACGCCAAACGATACGGGCGGTTTTTGGCGCTAAGCCAAGCAGCGCTTTAAGCGCACTCGTCGTCTGACTGCGTGCCCGAATTTCTAATACTTGACCCAGCGCGACCAACACAATGATAACCGCAGCGGCTTCAAAATACACGGGCACCTCGCCGCTCAGAGTACGGAATGATTCGGGAAACATACCGGGAAGCACCGTTGCAACCACACTATACACATAGGCGGTCCCCGTACCCATAGCAATAAGCGTAAACATGTTGAGACTACGATTGACGACTGAGGCCCACCCACGTTGAAAGAACGGTAACCCGACCCAAACCACCACCGGCGTGGCGAGGATGAATTGCAGCCAATTCGATATTCTGGCGGACAGCATTTCTTTTAACGGTTGACCTGGGATCATATCCGACATAGCCAACACAAACACTGGCAACGCCAGCGCCACCCCAATCCAGAACCGGTGGGTCATATCCACGAGTTCAGCATTGGTTTCTTCCAACGTTACGGTTCGGGGCTCCAATGCCATTCCGCATTTGGGACAGGCCCCCGGATGGTCTTGGACCACTTCCAAATGCATGGGACACACATATTCCGTCTTGGTCGAGGGCATGGCCACAGCCGACGGTTCCAAGGCCATCCCACACGACGGACATGTTGCCGGGACATCCGATTCCACTTCCGGACACATCGGGCAAATGTATTTTGTCCCAGGCTTTGCCGGAACCTGCTCCATCGATTGCTTGTACTTCCCGCTTAGATAGCCATCGGGATCACCACGAAATCGTTCTTCGCATCGGGGGTTGCAGAAATAATAGGTCGTCCCCTCATGGTCGAATTTCCCGGCAGCTGAAAGCGGATCGACCATCATCCCACACACCGGATCCATGACCTTGGCAACTGTAGCCATCATGAGTTCGCGATGCTTGGGTTGAGGTTTGGAGCTCTCTGATTCAGGTTCCATATTTCCTCCGCAATAGAAGACCCATCATCCTTCTTCTATTATAGCGAGTTGCGCAAGTTTTCTCAGACCAAAGATTCCTCCGAGCCCTGCTGATTGTATGGCAGGACCCACCACGTTATCCTGAGTTCTGCCTAGGCAATTATTTCCTCTCAATTTCTTTTGTCATTGTTGCGATGATAAGGATCAGGGGCCACACAGGTATAAAGCAATAAATTGAAGAGATTTAAAAGGTTGAAGAACAAGCCCCACACATTGTATCCTTTACTTTCTATAATGAGGTCGTTTTTGACCCATCTTTCTTAAAGACATGTGAGCATGGCTTTTCGCAAAAACAGATCCCAACACTTTTGGGTGTTCAGTTCCTACTCGCTGGCACTCCATCTAGCAGGTTTCTTGGCGCTCGCGGTTCTCGTTGGGTCCCATCCCCCCGATTCTGCTTCCTCGCCGATATCCGTGAGGTTAGTGGACGTGATGCCGGTTACGCCTCAGGTCGCTCCGATACCAACCGTCCCAAAAGCCCATCAACCCGACACGGTGGCTGCCTCTCAGAAACCCTCGACCCCGGCGGTGGCTGTTTCGAATTTGTTTCATATGATTCGTCCGGCTGATACATTCTCTTCTCTGGTCCGACATGTAACAGTCGGTACCAATCGACACATCCACTCGATTATTCAAGTTGCGTCCACGGCACTGACTCCAGAAGAGTTTGCTCAACCGATATCTCGAGTCAATCGCGTAAGCGATCTGGCTCACTCAAGCACTCGCATCCTCGTGGACCACCAGGCGGGACAATCCCTCACCGCAACCACACCCCCGAAAATTCTATTTAATCCCACTCCCCAATACCCCAGAATTGCCCGTGTAATGGGATTGGAAGGCAAAACCCTCCTGCGGGTAGAAATTCTGCAAGACGGCCGTCCGGGAACGGTAAAAGTCAGAGAAAGCTGTGGTTATTCCGTATTAGATGAAGCCGCGGCCAGGGCCATCAAGAAATGGAAATTTACCCCAGCCCAAGACGGACTCTTCGCCGTTCGCAGCGTGGTAGACCTCCCCATTCGTTTCTCACTCAAATCACTAGGCTAAATTGGCAATCCTCTTCCTTGAGGGTACAATAACGCATAACCTTTGGATAAGGTAAGCCCTCCGAATGCGAACCCTCTTTACTCGCGCCTTTGTTAGTTTCGGTATTCCTCTCCTGCTTGGTTGTGCGTCCAGTTATCACGACGATTGGTTCCCTCAAGACACGCTGTCCAAAGTGGACCCGTCCCTGACTTTTGAACAAATCAAGGAATCCCCGGAATCCTACAAAGGCACAACTCTTTTTTTGGGTGGAGAGGTTTTAATGGCTAAACGGATGAAAGACCATACACGGCTTGTGATTTTGCAGCTTCCCTTGGAAGACTCCTATGAACCGGTCATGGATCGCATGCAGTCCCAAGGAAGATTTTTGGCAAGAGAACAGGCCTTTTTGGATCCCGCAATTGTCCCTGAAGGCACTCGCATCACGATTGTTGGCTCTGTTTCAGGAAGTCAAACCGAACCTTTGGATGAAATGGATTACACCTATCCTACGATAACTATTGAACATCTTAAGATTTGGCCAACAGCAGTGAATTATCCCTATGGGTATTACCCGTATCGATATCAGCCCTATTGGTACGGCCCGTATTACTGGAATCCCTATTACTTTGGCCCCTATGGAAGGCCCTATTACTGGTGAATCGTTGTTGCGGCACAATTGAAAGCACAGCAACCCACTGAGTGTTATCGACAAACCCCCTACAGAAAAAAGGAGCCCTCCCATGGATATCACCTCACGACACTTCGCACTCGGCCTCGGCACCATTCTCTTTCTGAGCCTCACCCTCAGTTGTAAACCGGGTTATTCATTCGAACCGAGCTCCGACCGGGTCAAAGAAGCCACGCAAGCGACCATGGCTCCCGTCTACAACTTTACCATGGATGACATTGATGGCCATCCCGTTGACCTTCAACGCTTTCAGGGCAAAGTCCTGCTTCTCGTCAACACCGCCAGTCTGTGTGGCAACACTCCGCAATACGGTGGATTGCAAACATTGTACGAGCAATACCAGGAACAAGGATTAGAGATTCTCGCGTTTCCAGCCAACAACTTCGGGAAACAGGAACCGGGGACAAACGAGGAGATCAAATCATTTTGTTATACGAAGTACGCGTTAGAATTTCCGTTGTTTACCAAAATCAGTGTGAAGGGTGAGGACACCCATCCGTTGTATCAATATTTAACAAAGGACAGTCCCTTCCCTGGCGAGATTACATGGAATTTTCAAAAGTTTTTAGTCGATCGACAAGGAAACATCATTGCTCGATACCGTCCAGGGCTCAAACCCTTATCCCCACAGATTGTGACTGGTATTGAGGAGGCTCTATCCAGAAGCTAAGGGTCCGTCACGAAATAACCGGTACAATTGGGAGGCCCAGATTTGAGATCGGGGCAAGGCGCGAGGACTGCACATACTCCTCGGTATGGAAAGGACAAGCAACGCCGCCAGACGGGATGGACCGACGCCCAAACAGGGGAAGTTATTCTTGCGCGAACCCTAAGGAACGGAAGCGCCCCATCCTGCCTCATCATCATACAATTCAAACTGAACGAGCATCTCGTGTTCAATGACCCAATCTTCTAACCGCATTCGAATGCCTGTGTTTCCCAACATCCCCCATTTTGTGCCTACAGCTTGACGATAATAAAATTCTACCAGGCACTGAAACACCTGAAAGTTGAGGGGCCCATCATAGCCGTCCGGATGCGAAACCAACAGTGGTTCATTCTCTGTCCCCTCACGCGCTAGCTGCCGAACATCAACACACACATTGGCATACGCCTCATCTTCAACCTGCAAGTCAAAAAAAACGCGCGAGCCCACGTGGTCCTCATCGCTTCCGTAGGCAGGGGAATTGACCACACATCGACGAAAGGCCATAGTCGCAACTGGCATGGATCGTAGTCCTCGCTCGTTCGCAGGATATCCACACGCACAAATCACATGTGACAACGTCTCGCGCACCATCTACCCATGACCATCTCATGTCAAGCAAAAGGTCCTGGTCCAAGACGCCTCGCCACCCTGCATATATGGAAAAAACAGATCGGTAATTTTTTGCAATATGGACAATCAGATCCAAATCATACGAAAGGCTTTCAAAAGGTGGATGAGGAGCAGGGGCACGATGAGAAATACAAAAAATTCAATTTAATTCAATCAACCACCGATAAACTTATATTGAGGCACAAGGAACAAAAAAAAGATTGAGGCGTACGAAATACAGGACATCTTCTGACTCATGAGTACATCCACTGAATCCAAACAGTCGAAGGCCATGGATAAACGCCATGCCCAGGGAAGGTCTGTTACACAAACAGCCAAAAACCCCAGGGACCCCGTTCAGCGAAGAAAAAGCAATGAAATCGTCGCATTTTTTGGTGAAGGGGTTGAATGCAAGGGAAAGATTACCAACCACGGAAACATTCGAATTGACGGACGCTTTGAAGGGGAAATTCATACCAAAGGCTCACTGATTGTTGGCCATCAAGGCATGATTGAAGCCAAAGTCAAGGCCGGGTCCGTCGAAAGTGAAGGCACGATCATTGGGGATATCACGGCAAAGAACAACGTCAAACTCAGCAGCACCGCCAGGGTGGACGGCGAACTCAAAACCCCGCAACTCTTCATGGAAAACGGCGCCAAACTCCATACCCCGTGGACCCTGCGGATAAAAAACGCAAAAATCAGCGGCCGTCACGTAAATGCCAAAGGCCTCAACGTCATTGAATCCCACGGCGTGGATCAGACCCATCTCTTCACCAAAAAGTAACAGACCGTTTTTCAACACCTCCACCAAAATCAACCTATCCCTTTAAACTCAAAAACCTCTTTACAAGCTTAGAATACTTTTGAGGGTACATTCTGAACGAACAATATAGTCTATCGAGATAAATCGTTTCGACCATGGGGGGAAGTGAGGTTTGGGTCGGGACCCAGAGGGACGATGCAGGTGGGATTTATGTCTTCGTGGGTGATATAATGTTGAGGCATAGCAGCATTAAAGTGACCATAGACGTGTATGGCCACTTGTTTGAAGGGGACTACCGACACGTCATCAATCTGTTAGACGACACCCAAGAACAGGCCGAATCCACAACCCCACTGCAACCGGCTCTTGAGGTTCCATTGGCGTTCGCGTATAAACAGTTGGAAAATATCACAAAATAAATGCGGAGAGGTGGCCGAGCGGCCGAAGGCAGCGGTTTGCTAAACCGCCGTAGGGTTTACCCCCTACCGCGGGTTCAAATCCCGCCCTCTCCGCCATTTTTTTGCCCGATTGACCAAAAAGGTTTTCTGTCGATGGCCTTGCTCGCACTCTTTTCCTGCTGCCTCAAAATTCCCAACCCCATGAAAATCTTTAACCGACAACTCACTCCTCACCTCCCATCCTCATCACTATCCATGACCGGCTCATCCTCCTCCGCCCTAAACAAACATGCGTGAGCAACGGTGGGAATCTCAGGATTCGCTAAGTTTCGAAGACGTGTTGTCCATGCTGACACGTCTTGAACGTAAAGGGCTACGCCCCGTTGATCCGGAGAAAGAAGGGATTTGCTATGTGGAAGAATGGCAGGTGACTTCGCCTGAAAGCATTCAACAACTGGAACCCTGGCCATTCGAGGATGTCACGATGATCCACATTCTGGATAATTGGCAGGGCGATTTTTTTCTGTTAGCGGGACGCTATCACACGATCTTTCAACAATACCAATCCGTCAGTACTTATTGTTCCATTTGTCATCCCTGGCTCATCCCAGGCCACTTCGCTACACTCCACCCTCAGGCCATGTTTTGGCTCGGTTTTCGTCATACCCATTCCTTTATTCGCATTCGCCTGGGCACCTGTGAGGTCATTGCCCCAGGAGATACATGGATCAATCATCAGCCATCAATCTGGGTAGACGAACGGGAGACCGCGTTTCAATCCGCTATCGATCTTCTGGGACTTCCCATTGAAATAGAGCGCCAGGACCATAAGGTCAGCCTTCGTTCGACTCGAGAAGAGGTACCGTTTTTTTGCTCTTGGGCGGATGCCTTTGGGCCATGCCAATTCGAATTTAATGCCTCTGACCCTTTTGAATTTCTGGTGCCGGCTAGCGGGTTGGCCAATACGCATCAACTGCCTACTGCGTCGGTCAGAGTGTATCTAACCGGGTTCCCGCAACAGGCCTTACACGAATTTCAGGAGATCGAGCCACACAACCGCTTTGCCTATCGGTGTTCGGCTCATACATGTCTCACTGAGCTTCCGGATCTTCTAGGGATTATGGGGGAAAGCGGGCGGCTCTATACGACGATTTGTGAATTTTATACTCAACACCTACTCCCCGATTACAAAAATGCCGCAGTCGTCATCGGGGTGATGACCACAGGCAATCAATACCAACTCGAAGTACGACTCAACATGATGCCGTTACCCAAATCTGACATGGACCCATGGCTTGAAGAGCTACTCGGAGTTCCTATGCACTATGCCCCCCTGTCCCCATTTCCGTAAGGGATGTTGAAAAAGGGCGTCAGCCTTCGCCAAGGCTACGGCAGACAAACCAGCAGCGTTCCCTTCGACAGACTCAGGACAGGACTGATCACACCTTCCTTCGGCGTTGGCTCAGGACAGGTTTTGAACATCCCCGCTTGCTCTTGGAGGTGTATGAGATGAATAACCTGCGGACGGCATAATGGAAATATTTCAATTGTTCGGCAGCCCCATTGTCTGTTTACATTCACCACCCAGGTAAGCTATGCCCCAGATAACAATGGTTTCACCGCTTGCAGTACTTCATCCACGCTAATACGTTTCATGCAACTCATCTCGCCCTTTTGACAACCTGGATAAAAACATTCTCGGCAATCAAGCCCTTTATAGATGGTATGACATGATTTCCCACGAGGCCCCCATACAGCCGGATCCGTGGGACCAAACAAGGCGACTACGGGACAGCCGACCGCAGCAGCCATGTGCATCGGTCCCGCATCATTTCCTACAAAAATGCGGCATTGCTTCATCAACACTGCCAACTCTCGAAGAGTAGTTTTCCCAACGAGAGAGACAAATTTCTGTTGACCAGCTTGAATCACCTCTTCGGCCACCTTTTGTTCAGGTTCGCTTCCTACTAAGACAACTTGAAACCCTTCTTTGATAAGCGCATCACCCAGCGCTGCAAACCTTTCAGGTGGCCAGGCTTTAAACCAGTATCGAGCAGCGGGATGTAGCATGACCCAATTCACGCCTTTCAACCCATAGTTGGCAAGAATCTGTTCGGCAGCTTGACTCTCTTCGTCGCTGACATTTAGCTCCGGATCACAAATGCGCGGCTCCATCCCAAGCGGAATAAGCGACTGTGCGTGGTAGTCCAACATGTGCATCGTTCCATATTGGCCTTTGATCGACCATGAATAGACTCTCCCCCTCCATAGGCCTTCACGATTAAAACCAATTTTCATTCGTGCCCCTGAAATAGCCGTGAGGAATGCAGACCGATCCCCATCAGATACATCAATCACACAGTCAAAGCGACACGATCGAATAAACCGGAGAAATTTAATCTGTTGAACCCAGTTTCCCTGGGGAAGTACGGCGATATGATCAAGGCAAGAATTATGCTTGAGAACAGGCTCCGTGCCTTGATTTACCAGGGCGGTCAGTCTGGCTTGAGGAAATTGCTCGCGAAGGACACGAAAGAGCGGAGTGGTGAGGAGAACATCGCCAATGTACCGTAGCTTGATGACAAGAATATTTTCAACATGGCTACCCATCAGATCAAAAGGGAGTTAAGAATCCCGATACTCAAACATGCGGCCCATCCATCAGCGAAGTATACACATTCTCGAGTTTTCGTGTCAGCCGTGATGCTTCAAACTGCTCGCAGGCTTTTTCATAGCCCTGTCGAGCAAACCGTTCCCTGAGATCGTGATTCTTTAACAGCTCAATGACAGCATTCGCGTATTGCCATGACCATCGACACACAAACCCGGTTATGCCGTGCTCAACCAACTCAACCTGCGCATTCGCTTTCTTGCCCCGAGGGGTGCTCAGGGTCACGACGGGAATTTTATTCGCCATGGCCTCAGCAATGACACACCCAAACGTTTCACCCACTCGCGCACCATGAATAAATACATCGATACGTTGATAAAACTCTTGGACATTCATATTCGGTTCAAAAAGCTGAACTTTCTCATTTACGGATAAATGGGCTAACCGCTCGCGCATAGTATCCGGTATCCCCTGGATCACACATTTGGCTTCTGGAACCTTTCTGAACACCTTCGGCAAACAATCGATACAGACCTTGTGCCATTTGCCATCATCAGCTCGACTACATCGACCAATGGTGGAGGAAAAGGTTTTTGGGCGTTCAGGAAACTCTTCCATATCTACAGGATTATACAAAACATCATACTGCAGGGACTGCGACAACCTATTTTTTTCAAGGTATTGGTTTCGAGAAAACTCAGACACAAAGAAATGGTGATCAATGGACTGCCCTTCAATGGGATCGAAATCATGGAAAATACTCGTCTCAACGATCTTCGGCCACCCTTTGGATTTGTCAGGAAGTGATCCTGGTTCATAGTGGCCAGATCGATAAACATGGCAAATATCAATCTTATGATCACGAACCACTTTATTGATATCCACGGGCCCCACTATAACGGGAATCCCTAGTTTTTTTAATTCTTCAACTCGACAACCCCCTTGTTGCCATCCACAGGCAATGACCTCAAATCTTGATTTATCAAGATATTTACAGAAAACCTGAAGGGCCTTTTCGGTTCCACCTATCTCCAATCGACTTACGGCTTGTAGTACTTTAATTTTTGACATCTTCTATTGAAACTTCTCGATAAAATTTTTCTGCAACTTCCTTAACTTCCAGTTTGGAAACTTGCTCTTTTTATCAGCAAACTGAATCTTCCCTTAAGCACCTCTATCATTTTTGAGGACCAATTGAGTGATAGACCTGAAGAGTTTGTTCTGCCGTCCGCATCCAATCAAAACTAGCCGCTCGTGTTACCCCCTTTTGTCGAAGCGTATTTTGAAGATCCAAGTCTTGAAGGACTTGAACCATCGCCTGTTCCAACGCTTCTGAATTTTCAAGATCTACCAATATCGCGGCGTCCCCTGCCACCTCTGGCAAGGCAGAACATCTCGAAGTTATGACAGGAACTCCACAAGCCATCGCCTCAAGGACAGGAAAGCCAAAGCCTTCATATCTTGAAGGGAACACGAATAACGAGGCCCTCGAATACAACATTCGAAGTTCATCAGGAGACACCTGCTCAACACAAACGACACATCCTTCCAAGCCGAGGTCATGGATGGTTTTTTTAAGGGTGAGTTTTTTAAATGATGTACTTCCTACCACCACGAGCGAATGTTCTTGGCTGAGATATGTATTATGGGCAAGGGCTTTGAATAGCGCCTGATGATTTTTCCTTGGGTTAGCCCCACCGATAAATAAGACAAACGGCTTATCCCGAATCCCTAGACGTTCCCGGAAACCACTAAAGTTCTTGATTGGACCAGGGTCAGGGAAAAAATCCTTCGAGACTCCATGATGAATGACTGAAATCTTGTTCGCGGGCACTCCGTATAGTTCCTGAATTTCCTTCGCCGTAAACTCTGACACGGCAATCACACGAGTAGCCTGCTGAACCCGTCGTTTCGTCCGATAAAAGGAAAGTCGCTGTCCAAAAAACTTTTTGGAATATTCAGGATGTCGATCTAACCAAAGATCATGAATCGTCAACACCGTTCCATAACGCCCTGAAGTCTGAAGTTTAAAATTTGTTCCGTGGTACACATCCAATTGGTCAGTGGCCCTTCGATGCCGAAGGCTACGGTGATTAACTTCGACCCATCTTAACCTTTTACCGTATTCATGAGTAGGCCATGGCAGTTGCGAGGAAGTGCCGATGGGGATATACCCAAAAAAAATGTCCCCGCTATTTAATTCTAATAGGGCTTTCAATAAATTCTTTGCATAGCATGCGATTCCTCCAATTGGGTGAATAAGGGGGGTCGCATCAAAGCCAATTTTCATTTAGTCAGAAGTCCAACAACGCCAACATTTGGTATTAATCGCACCTACACAGGGGGCTTATTTTTTGAATCTGCTCATAAACTCAGACCACAGACCTTTATAAGGTAATTCGCTAATCAATGGGCCAAAGTGGGCAATGAGGGATTTCACCGCATCAGCTTGTTGCCGTTGTAATTCCAAACTCCTCGACACAATTTTCATGAATGTTGACTCCAATTCTTCCTTGGTCGCTTTCCATCCATCAAAGCCATAATCTTGGAGAATTGGCAGATTTAAGGTTCGATTAATTTCCGGATGATCAGGAACATTCATAAGCCCATACAACTCATTCCCCCAAAGATCAGGATTTGACGAAAATTTTTTCCAGTTTTTAGTAATACAGTGAAAGCCTTGTTTTTCCAATGTCTGGCGTAATACAGCACCCCCAATTTCTTTTCCCAGGAAATTCATATCGCACACAGCCTGGACTTCTTTTGAAATACTCTGAAAAACTCCTTGTTTGGCTACCAAGCCTTTAGGATCTTTTGAAAGCCCAAAACACTCCTTCCCCTTACGCATATGCCGTTGAATTTCCTGCCACCCCTCTGGTTTCACCAAACAATCTTCCGGAAGAAAGAGCCAGTAATCTCCTTGGCAGTTGGCATCACAGAGAAGCCAATTATATGCTATACTCTTGACGAACGGATTCCGAATACACCTGCCTTCTTGAACGGGAAACGTACATCCATTTTGAATGACACTCAGCATCACGTCCTCTGGAGTCGCTTCCCTGTTCTTCTTATAATATTGAGAGTGCAACTCCTGATCCCTCACCCTATCATCAGGAAACAGCGGAGAAGCACACAAAAAACAATGTAGTTTCATCCCTATCCTCGCCTTAGACAAAATAAAAACTCAACGAGCGCCATCAAATTTCGTACTTATCATTACAAAGCAATAATTCTTCATTGCGGGCACTGGGTACCCTCAATAACAGGCCTAGGAAGTTTCAATCAAGTAAGAAGTGGGAAATATTGAATCAAAAAATGGGTAGATTAATTCCAGAGCTGACAAGTGAGTCCCCAGCAAAAAATCATCTCATCCAACGAATTATGTCGATCTATTTTTCTTGACCTTCTGGTAAATTGGTGAATAGAGTCGAGACGTATTCTATCAGAAAAATTATTTTTAAAAGAACTTCCTAGCCAATCAAACAAATAGTCAGATTTCCCATTCGAAGTTATAGGTGAAGACAATAATTCTCTTTAAACAAGGGCACAGGGAAAAGTAACATGAAAATCCTTTTTATCACTTTGCCGGATCCCGACCACCAAACCGATCAAATGTATACAGGGTTGTGTTCGGTTCTAGGTTCACAAAATGTCGTTGATTTTCCTCCCAAGCCCACATACCACGACCCTTCGGCAAAAATCTGGTTTGTACCCCAATCTTCGATTCCCCTGGCCTCTAAGGAAGAAGTTATCGAAAAACTTTTTCAACACGAATTTTCGTTTATTTGCTTTGCACCTCGCCCCGTGGCACTGACCACCTTGACTTCCTTGCAACAATCTAAAGCCCCGATGCCCCCCTTGGTTCTACTGGATGGAGAAGAAGATTCCTACATCCGCCATGACCTTTTGGCACAATATCCCATTCAGTTGTATTTTAAACGTGACTACGTGTGGGGCACGCGAAACCGGCTACTGGATTTTATTGACGCGGTTCGGTCCTTTAGGTGGAATCGTACTTTATATAACATAACCTATCCGCTTCCGTTGAGCGTGGCACTTCAAACCATTCCACCAATTCCCAGTGGAGACAAGACCATCGATCTCTCCTATACCGGACGGGCTTCCCATCCATGTCGCCCTAAAGCGATCACCATATTAAAGAATACATCAGCAATTAATTTCGATGGCGGACTATATAGAGACCCTGGCGATCAGACATACAAAATGAGAGGACCAGGGATAGAACGGCTCAAAGACAAATTTTTTCCCTTGGCCGCAGCCCCTCACAATTACGAAGCTCCTAAACTTTCCCCCGATCCAGACAGCCAAGGAAACAATCCATATTTTAACCAAATTTTCCGTTCAAAAATTGCCCTATGCCTTCGTGGTGGGGGGCTCACCCCCCCGATTCGCTACTATGAAATTGTCGCATGCAAGACATTACTCTTATCAGATATACCCTACTCGGTCATCCCTCATAATTTTATCCATAACACCCATGCTGTTTTTATCAAACGAGACTTAAGCAACCTGGTAGAATTGGTCAAATACTACCTTCAAAATGAATCCGAACGACAAGAAATCATTGAAAAGGGTTACCTGCACCTTGTCAATCACCATACATGCGAAAAAAGAGCGGAGTATTTCCTTGATATTTGCCGAAAAGCTCTGTAAATACTAATAAGCAACCCCTAGCAACCTAATAGTAATAGTTGTCCATCCCCACAGCGTCCGGACCACACAATTTCATGACTCGTTCCATCTGCCTGATCATTCCCCCCTCGGTGTTTCTCTTAGATGAACGAGTTTTCATGAGTCTTGGCATTCTCCGTATTGCCGCGGTCTTGGAAAATGCCGGCTATTCAGTGGATGTCTTAGATTTATCAGGAGTAGAAAACTACGAAGAAGTCGTTCGAGATTACGCAAATACCACTTCGATCCAGACCTTTGGCCTGACGGCTACGACTCCCCAAATCCCCGCTGCGGGCAAGATCCAAATCGTGCTTCGCGCCCACCTTCCACATTCTCGTATTATTTTAGGGGGACCTCATACCACCCTCGTCCATTCCGCGCACAAAAACGAATGTAAACGCGGGATCATAGGGAGGGCCACCGAAGCCCTCCAACAACTCCAACAACAATACGATGTCTTGGTCGCCGGGGATGGTGAATTGGCGATATTTGATGCCTTATGCGAGCACCCACCAAAAATTGTCGATGGAGATAATCCTCAATCCAAAATATTCTTAACCAACTCACTTCTGAATGACCTGCCATTTCCTGCTCGCCATTTAGTGGATGTGGAGAGCTACCGTTACACCATTGATGACGTCCCGGCTCTTTCCATGATTGCCCAATTAGGATGCCCATTTGGATGCGGATTTTGCGGTGGACGAAGCAGTCCATCTCTCAGACGCATTCGGACTCGGACAAGTGAAAATGTGGTTCAGGAAATGGTCCACCTTTTTGAACAGTATGGAACACGCGGATTCATGCTCTACGATGACGAACTCAACGTCAATCCAAAAATGGTTGAGTTAATGACGCTCATATCCCAAGCGCAGCACAACCTCGGTGTCGAGTTCCGGCTTAGAGGTTTCATCAAGGCTGAATTGTTTACGGACGAACAAGCCGAAGCCATGTATCAAGCTGGATTTCGTTGGCTGCTTATTGGCTTTGAATCAGGCGCTGAACGGAT
The DNA here is from genome assembly GCA_963555755.3 of Nitrospirales bacterium. Lineage (GTDB taxonomy): Bacteria > Nitrospirota > Nitrospiria > Nitrospirales > UBA8639 > Nitronereus. The sequence goes on along the minus strand of OY820905.2, from coordinate 4,546,444 downwards.
TCTCACCAATATTCAAAAGATAGCCACCCTTGAGGACAATACTCGATGCATGGAAATCGCCAGACGACATGGGCTCAAAGTGAAGGCGCTCATGTCCGTTGGGCACCCTGGGGAAACAGAACAAACCATCAAAGACACACGCGACTGGCTGCGGTTAGTTCAGCCGAATGACTTTGATACCACGGTCATCACCACATATCCAGGAACACCCTATTTTGACGAGGCCGTAGAAACATCCCCCCGGATCTGGACCTATACCTATCATAAAACCGGTGATCGCTTACATAGCGTAGAAGTGAACTATAACGAAACGGCAGAATATTATAAGGGAATACCGGGAGAGTATACATCGTATGTCTACACAGACTCTCTCACAGCCGAAGATCTCGTGCGATTACGAGATTGGCTAGAAGCGGATGTGCGAAGTTTTTTACACATACCCTACCCCGAGGCTTCGTCGGGAGTTCGCTACGAACATTCCATGGGACAGGGGTCTATTCCAGAGCACCTGCTTCGCTCCTCTTCCCAACCAACCCCCCTCAATCAACCCCAATAAGTAGTCGTCCTTTCCTCCCTTTCCGTTCTGTCTACTTTGCAGAATCACTCGCTACGCACACAGAATTCCTCTACAACCCTGTAAGATCACGGTAAAGATTTTCAACCCTTTTCATAGCCATTTCTTGTGAGAATTGTTCTTCCACAACTTTTCTCGCAGCCTCTCCGAAACGTCGCTTGGCCTTTTCATCGGATATCAGCCCCACTATGGCCTTCGCTAATGCGTGCGAATCTTTTGGTGGCACCAAAATACCTGTCACTCCATCAGTGATGACCTCAGGAATTCCCCCTACACGACAGGCGACAATAGGCTTACGCATGGCCATGGCCTCCAATAAAGCAATACCAAATCCTTCCATAAGAGATGGCAATACAAAGACATCAAACGCATTGATGAATTCATGCACATTTTTTTGAAAACCGGCAAATATAACATTGGCCATCAACTGCTTTTTTTCAACTAACTGAAAAAGCTTTTGTTGATATGCTTCTGGTCCCTCGCCAACAATAAAGCAACAAATATCTGGCATCGCATCCTTAATCTCAACCAGCGCTTCGAGCAAATACTCATATCCCTTTCGTGGAAAAAGATTGGCCACAGTCCCAATGATTGGCTGGCCATCTTTCAAACCATATCGCCGACGAATTTCACGTTGGTCCACGGTATGACAAAAACGATCCAGATCAATGCCGCTATAGGTCACATGAACGTGACTTGGCGTCACAGCCATGGACAGTATTACATTTTCAATATCTTTCGAAACGGGACAAAGATAGTCAGGTTTGTCCAGCCAATACTGTTTAATGCGAACCGGTTCAATCTGTTGCCGAATATGAACAATCACAGGAATTCGGCAAATCTTTGCGGCAAGATATGCCACGGGAGCCCACCAGTAGTCATTGACATGAACGATATCAATATTCCACTGACGAAAAATCTTGACTAATTTCCACACCGCCCAGGGAACCTGGAATCTATTTTTTAATTTCCTCCAGGGGGGCAACTGCAGAGCCATAACCGGAACGTGTAATCTTTTCACTTCCTCTATCAGGGCTCCGGATCCGGGACACACCACATGAGGCAGAAACTCAGTTCGATCCAATAAGCACAGATACGACAATAAATCCTTCTCTGCTCCCCCAATCTCTCCAATACCATGAACGTACAGGACATTTTTAGGCATAGAGGCAACTCGTCATTTCTTGAATGTATAGGCTTTAACGATTCACACAACTCTACCTACTCCCTCAAGGGACCTCCGCAACGGTTTTTGAGGAATTCCTAAAACCAGCCGCCAGAGCTTTCAACTCTGAACGAATCACTCTCCCAATGGTTCGCCCCCGCAACCCGAGCGTCGCGACGAAGCGCAAGATATCCCGTCCGTCTCGTTCAAATCCCTCGTTCACAAGCAACCAGCCCAGGGCTTCAAGTTCATTATTCCTCTCAAAACTTTCCCAACACAGCCATCGCTCACAAAGAGAGCGACGAAACCATACCAACCGTGCGCCCCAAGGCCTTTGCAGAGCAGGATCTGTATCTTCCCACCCAATAGAAATTGCTCGAATAGTAAAGGAATATAAAAACCCTTGACCACGAGATGCTGGTTGTCCTCGACTCTCCATCACATGCCATCCATTTTTCGATAACACCTGATACACAGCGTCCCAGGTCCACCACACGTCTTGCTCTGGCCCGCAGGAAAGAAAGGTATCCGGATCAGTACCTGTTAGCCTCCAATGCTCAAAATGAACTCTGATATCGGCATCACCTTCCCGCTCTAACGCCTGTTCTCGTTGTTGATTCAACCAATCCTGAAATGCCCGAAGATCGCTGACGTGCCTAGGCAAGGAGATCACCTCCTCGGACCTGTCTATTGTAGCTTGACCATGCCTAGTGATTGAAGGGCTTAGAAATACGAGGCCACATCGACAAAGAAACAGTCTCTTATCATTCTTTCCAATCAAAACATAGGGTATGTCTGAACAAAGAGGACAACATTCAGGTGTTTCCTCTTGTAAGGCCCTCTTCACAATTGCAAGAACTGATTCAGAAGGGATTGTCTGACTACCATAAATGCCAGGAGTCAAATGCGTCCATCGCATCGGTGATTGTACTTCAATAAGGAATGGGGGAAATTTCCCTTGAGGGTTCAATGTCATGATAGGAATATCATAACTCGCCGCAAGATGTGTTAAGCCTGAATCAAGCCCAATAAAACATCGGGCCTTCGAAATAAGACCCGCAACAATATGAAGGGGTAACCCAAGAGCCTCTTGAACCACACCCTGACAGAGTGATGGGTATCCAGGAAGTCCTACCAATAAAACAGGTATCGACATCTTTTCCACACATTCAGTCATGACATGTTCCCATGATTCATCAACCCACATCTTATCAGGAAACGTATGAGGAGCCACAACACAATATTCCCCTGAAATCATTCCTTTCGATTGTAGAACTCGTTGTACATCAGCTTCATACCTTTCAGGAAAAGGCAAAAAAGGACGACGCTGCTCTCGGCTCATGGGGAGACCAATAGCTCTGGCTTTCATGGATATACTGGATTCTTTTTTCGGTAGCTGATCTGGGCAATAAAAACTTGCCAAAGCCACGTAACCCGGGGTCAACTCGATCTCCTGACATATCTCATGCACCAGAGAATGAAAGGTTTGATAGTACGGCTTCCTGTGAAGCGAAGGAGAGTATTGGCCGGAAGGAGCCTCGTCATAAAAGCGGAGAGTCAACTTCTCAAATTCAGGAATGAGTTCGTAGAGTTCCTTCCATCGCGGGTCGACATATGTAATAAACGTCGCAAAGGAATAATACTTTCGAAGTTCGTGGAGAATCCGAAAATCATTGACAGTATCACCAAGGCCTGGGCCTAAAATACAATAGAGATTCCCTTGGTATGAGTTGGGGATCTTGGGAACCCATAATCTCAAATGATTCGGAATTGAAGTCATCTTCCGCATGAATTGTTCCAAACCATCGAATCTAGACAATAATTATTGAAACAGCCGTTATCATCTTATTCTGGAATCATCTCTAGGATGTTGCGAGAAAGACTACATGTACACACACTCAGGACATCCCAAAGATCGGCCGAGAACCTGGCATGAGCGGGACTCCAAATTTACCATTCCGCAAGTCTGAGACGAGATGTCACAATCGATCTGAAACATGGGAAGGGTACCTACGACTTGGGTGAATCTCAAGCATTTCATAGGCCTTTGCATATTTCACAAAGGTGTGCATTGCGGCAAACAGAGCGGCAACTAATCCAGGAAGACCATCTTTCCATCCAGATTTCAGAATGAACGTTTTAAATAAGATGACAAGATGATGACTGATGAGAGTCAAACTTGAAACGTTCTGAATCTTTTTGAGCTTTTCCATGGCGGCTAAGGACGTATAATGCTGCATTTTTCTGACATGATGGGCGATTGAGGGTATGGAATGATGATCTAATGGGGAATGAAGTGTCTCCAGATTTCCAGGGATGATCAGATTTTCGTGAAGAAGAGTATCATCATAACGTCCAACTTGTTTCCTAAACAACCGAAGTTGATAATCTGGAAACATTCCACCATTTTTCATCCAACTTCCATAAAAATAATTCCTCCTGGGAATTCTAAAACCAACAACGCTTCTCCCCTTAACGGAAGCGATGACCGCAAGTATTTCCTTTTGAAGCTCTTCCGTTACTCGTTCATCGGCATCAATGATCAATATCCACTCGCCACTGGCATGATCTATTCCAAAATTCTTTTGAGGACCAAAGCCTCGCCAGGGCTCAACGTACACCCGCCCGGTCAACGCCCGAGCAAGTGCGACCGTATTATCCGTACTCTGTGAATCAACCACAATAATCTCGTCTACCCATTGGAGGGTGGAGAGACAGGGTCCAATATTGCCCTCTTCATTTTTGGTGAGAATGACGGCTGAGATTTCCACAAAAAAGATTTACCCGTGGAATCCATGTTGTAAGATGGCTGAATAAAATTGAGGGTTAAGCCACCGGTTTTTTCGAGGACGAATCCGTGTTGCCCCTTCGATTCTCCTTTGCATGACATTCGGATGGCTTTCCTGATATTCCTTTAAAATATCATATGTTGGGTATTCAGAACGCAGAACCGCTTGCCAATGTATTTCTTCACCGGAAAGCCTATCCCCTTCATAAAAACTAATTTGGTATTGCAATTTTTGACACATCACTTTTGGGGCCTTTACCCACCCATAATGAAACATTCGCGCCTTGATCAAGCGGCTATTCGGGTCGTGCTTAAGCATTCGCGGCTTGCCAGGTGCCATGAAATCACAACCATCTGTCGCGGAATGAATACCGCAGTGATTGCGAACAATCCGCGTCGCCTTGCGATACATCCAAGGATCCACACTCCAGTAATCGCCTTTAAAATGGACCATGCGAAACACGAGTCCCAATACTTCTGGATTTTCATAGTGCGTGCGAAGTGCCTCCTGAATGATAGGATAATCGTCTTCGTGCAGGACTTCATCGCCCTGAACAAGCAACGCCCAATCTCCAGTACAGTGCGACAAGGCCACATCCTGCTGAATTCCCAAAATGCGCCCGTCCTTTCGCAGACTGTCATCCCACACCGACTCAACGATTCGAATCTTGTCTGACCCAATCGATTGAATGACATTCAGGGTATCATCTTCCGATCGTCCAACGTTGACGACAAACTCATCGACAATAGGCAAGACCGAGGTAATGGCTTCAACAATAGGAAAATCATACTGAACCGCATTACGAATAAATGTAAACCCGCTAACTTTCATCAGGTCATCCTGTCATCAGGCTGGTCATGGTTATGATGCATGGGTGACCTCGCCAAGAAGGTCCTGATAGAGTGTTTCATTTTTGGTCACCGTACTTTGAGAACTAAACGAATTCAGAACAAGTTTTCGACCGTCTCGAGCCATTGTGGCGCCTCGATCAGGATCCTGAACGATTTTCAATATATGATCGGCAAGTTCTTGCGAATTTCCTGGAGGCACCAAAAAACCGGTTTCTCCATGATGAATGATATCTGGTATACTTCCAATATTCGTAGCAACAACTGGCGTTTCCATAGCCAAGGCCTGAGGAATCGTTTGCGTCAACGTTTCACCGGCTGTTGAAGAAACGACAAACACATCAAGAGCCGCCATCACCTCCGGTACATCCTGCCGATGCCCTGTCATCACCACCCGACCTTGTAATCCTAGTTGAGTGATTTTTTCCATGACTTGCTGTCGTTCCGGACCATGCCCAACAATCACAAACCGACAATGTGGCGCGTCGCCTACAAGAATCGCAGCCGCTTCAAGAAAATAATCCAGCCCTTTGTAGCTCCGCAAAAAGCACACAGTCCCGATCAGACATGCGTCTTGATCTATCCCGAATTCTCTTCGAAATTGAACGCCTTCGATCTCAGGAGAAAATCGCTCCACATCAGCCCCTGTCGGAATGGACACGACGTGCTGCTCAGAAAACCCATGGTCATCGATTAAATACTTTCGGGTCAATTCGCCCCCGGTCGTTACAATCCTCTGCACGAGACGATGGTACAGAATCCGGTTAATCGCATGCTTCGCAATCGGAGTAGATTTGTGTCTCGACAAAACGACAACCGGCTTCGAGGCGGAAAACCACGCGGCAAGGCTCCCGATCCAACTATCTCGTGACCCATGCGTATGGACCACCTCAATCCGATATTCCCGAATAATGGAGCACAGCCGAAGAATGGCCCAAGGATACAAAGCCTTGTTCATGGTGATGCTCCGACACGGGACTCCACGTTCCATTGCTAAAGCCAGCAACCGACTGCCGTCCTGGACCAACAAAACCACAACATGGCCGCGGCTCCGAAGACCTTCCACCAATTCAAGCGTCGCATATTCCTGGCCACCCAGCTCCATTGAGGATTCCGTATGGAGAATGCGTAAGACCCTCACGTGTCCGTATCAATCTCGCAATCCTGTGGCTCCGGTTTTCGCATGATTTCCCACAACTTCGCGTACTTCACAAAAGTGTAATAGGCGTACAAGCCCGACAGAATGAGACCAGGCTTTCGATCGAGAAAACCCCGCCGGAGTATGAACATTTTAAAAAACGTAAAGACCGGGTGCGTGATGAGTTGGTGCCAATGAAACCGCCGTTTCCGTTTTACCATCTCCTGGACCATTAACGTCGAGTATCGATCCATTTTCATCAAATACTGATCAATATCCCGAAAAGGATATTGATCCACATGTTCTCTGAGATACCCGATCTTCCCCGTAAGCTCAAAAGACTCATGCACAAGGTCTTCTTTGTACCGCATGCGACCCTTGTGAAACAATTGAGGCTGCCGATAATCTGGATACCACCCACACCGCCGAATCCACCGCCCAAGAAAATAATTCCTTCTTGGCACAAAATACGCATCGGCCTGAGGTCCTTGCTCTAACGTCCTTCGAATTTCATCACGAATTTCCGGCGTCGCCCGTTCATCCGTATCCAAACTAAACACCCAGTCATGAGTGGCATGAGCGACAGCCTCATTGCGAAGTTTTCCGAAACCCGCAAAATCGTGTTGATACACCTGCTCCGTAAACTCTCGACTAATCTCCGCCGTGGCATCCGTGCTATGAGAATCCACCACAATGAGTTCATCAACCCAAGCTAGGCTTTCCAAACACGCCCGCATATTGGGCTCGTCATTATAGGCGATGACTACCGCAGATACTTTTTTCGATGATTCATTCATTAAGGATCACTCCTGCACCCCAGACAGGTATTTTCCAGCCAGAACAACCGGCACTCACGGCGGACTTCAGGAAGTTGCTACCGGAAATTTTTCACGGGATGTTCATGCCAAACCGCAGTCTACTACCCTCAGGTTAGGGACTCAACAAACCCAGACCGGGTCTGGGTTGCCTCTTGACAGGGAACAATACCCTCGAGCCTAGAAACGGCAGTTGGACGTAAAAAAGCCGTGCAAGATATTGGTGTGCATGGTGAAATACAAAAAGTCGTAGTCACCTCGGTGGTGATGAGACATTTTTGTATTTTGCGAGGTGCCTGGACGATCAATTAAAAATGAGGCCTACCGATAGACGTCTTTGCGTTGGCCGATTTTTAATACGAGAACAATCAGTTGTTTGTTTTGAATTTCATAAATCACTCGAATATTTCCCGTCCGCCAACGATACAATCCTTTGAATTCTCCGCTTAACGCTTTGCCTTTATAGGGATCTTTGGCTAAGTTCCGTTGAAGGTTGGTCAACACCTGTTTTTGGTCGGTTTTCGAGAGTTTCTGCAGGTCTTTCTTAACAGACTTTTTAAAGCGGACCTCAAACACCAAGCGCTTTCCTCATTTGCGTCATCGTCAGGATTTCATCATCCTTACTGGCTCGTCTGGCCAGAGCTATTTGATAATCCTCATATTCCTCCAGGTAGAGTTCCAAAGCTTTTTTAATAAAATAGCTTTTAGGACGTTCCGTCTCTTTGGCCAAGCGTTGAAGTTTACGATTTAATTGGTCTTCCACTCTCAGGGTTAACGTTGCCATCGCTTCCTCCTGTAATATGCATAACTACAAGTAATACTAGAGCATACAGAATGATCGTGCAAGGTTATTTAGGGCGTGAGATTCATTAGAGGGCAGGCTCGAAGTATTTCCAATATGAAAAAATGGAGGAAAAGGGTAAATGTTAATGAATGATGTTCTTCACTGACCCCGCTGGAATCCCTCCAACGCCTGGCCGCGCTCGTTCCGCATCCACAGCTCCATCTCATTCGCTTCCACGGCGTGCTGGCGCCCCATGCCACGCTGCGATCCCAGTTTGTCCTAGGCGCTCATATTGTAAAAAGAAGTGCACAACCTCTATGCGTGATGAGTAAAAAATAACTACGCTTTCCCCACGCTTCACGGATCACGCTTTACGTTTCCACCGCACCCAAAATACGCTCAGCTTGCCCCACCACGTCCTCCACCGATATCGAGGTCAAACATTCAAGCGGGTTGTCATTCCGACAGGTTGGCTCCCCACAAGGCCGGCAGGGAAGAGCATGCGTCAGAACATGAGAACCTGCTTCCATCCCATACGGCCCGGTGGCTTCCGGGTTTGTGGGACCAAATATCGTCACTATCGGAATCCCACGTGCTACCGCAATATGTAGCGGCGCCGAATCATTGGCAATTAAAAGCTGCACTCTATCAAATATGACGCCAAGCTGGCGAACGCGAGTCTTCCCCATCAAATTTACCAATTGGGAGCCCAATGCCACCTCAAATTGCCGGCTGACGTGCGGAGCTTCTGTTCCAATAAGCACAACCTTGACCCGGTTGTTTTTTATCAAAGCTTGAGCCACTTGGACAAATCGATCCAAGGGCCAATTTTTTATACTCTGACGAGTCAGAGGGGCCATAGCGACAAGCCGGTCGGCATCGGTCACACCCGAGGCCTTCAACCATTGGTCAACGGCTTGGCGATCATCGTCATGGCTGGGCAACCAAAATTCAGGGACAACACTCTTTGCCCCGAGAAATTTCGCCACGGCGAGATTTCGATCCACGGCGTGCATATTCCACAAACGCCAGGACTGCCCTGCAGAAATGGGCAACTTCACACGATGCGTATAGAACCAGGGGCTGCATTCACGACCTTGAGCAAAGCCCACGACCACAGGAGCCCCGGTCAATTTGGCCATGAAGGCTGACCGGAACAATCCCTGCAAATCGACGACAAGATCAAAGCCTCGTTTCCTGACCGCCTGAACAACACCCCACCACTGTGTTACGCCAAGGTTCACGGCCAGGACTTCATTCAACAACGGATTGCCTTCCAGAATTTCCGCCCATTCCTGTTTGACCAACCAGGCAATCCACGCCTGCGGAAACCGTGCCCGTAAGGCGGCAAGTGTTGGCAGGGCATGAATGATATCACCCAACGAGCTTGGCTTTATGATGAGGATTCGTTCGGGATTCACATTCAACACGGCACCATACCCATGGCCTTGGGAAATTAAGGGGAAACAGCAGCCTCATCCAACACATTCAACATCAGCCAAAATCCAATCCACGGCGTCCTGCAAGCACTCCGCCACATGCGCGACAGGAAGATGATGGGCCCGGATCATCCGAAGCTCCTCTGCACTTGTAGGCCCTGTTGTCACCAACAGCCCTTTGACTTGTGTCTTAGCCGCTAGCTCGACATCGATAGATTTATCACCGACCACATAGCTCCTCGCCAGATCAATCGGATAGCGAGCCATGGCCTGTTCGATCATACCCGGGTTGGGTTTTCGGCACTGGCATCCGTCATCAGGATGATGCGGGCAGATAAAGATGTCATCGATCCAGGCCCCACCATCCTGAAGTTGCTCACGCAAACGTCGATGAATCCCATCTAGGTCCGCCTGGGAAAAATAGCCACGCGCCAGTCCGGATTGATTCGTGACCACCAACACCCGTATGCCAGCATCATTACACCGCTTCACTGCGGTCACAGCATCGGGAAACAAGACGAGTTCTCCAGGAGTCTTGATGTAACTCGTATCATGATTCAACGTACCATCACGATCAAAAAAAACCGTCGCGTGGGATTGATCGACTGACATCAGGGTTCTACCTGGAATTTTTTGAGAAGAGAGCTATCACGGTTCTTCAAAACCTGTTGCGCACCTTGAACGACCTGCTCAACCGTCACGCCAGTCATACAACGATGATCGATAGGACATTCCCGAAGTAAGCAGGGTGAGCAATTCACAGGAGTCCTCACCACCACATGTCCTGAGGCAAAAGGCGCGGTCGTCGTGTGATCGGTCGGCCCAAACACCGCAATGACGGGAATACCCAAGGCATTGGCGATATGCATGGGACCCGTATCATTGGTCAGAAATAACCGGCACCGTTTAATAACCGCTTTGAGCACCCCAAGAGAGGTTTGTCCGGAAAGAACGGCAGGATACATCCGCATCAACCCGGCAATCTGATGACCTAATACTTCCTCGCCCGGTGCCCCAACAATGACAACTCGCACAGCAGCAGATTTTTCCTTTGTCGCAAGGTTCTCAACGACTTGATCAGCGGCTTCCGCAAACCGTTCAGGCAACCAGCGCTTGGCCCCACCATACATCGACCCAGGATTCAACCCGACGAGAACGCAATCCTCTGACACCCCGTTCCTAGCGAAAAGTTGGGCGGCTTGATCCTCGTCGTCTCCTGAAACGGTCAACACTGGAGGCTGAGAAGAATACGTCGGGCACAACGGACGAATCAATTCCTCAAAATATCGAACTTGATGCAACGCGTTCGCTTGAGGAGGAAGGGAGACGGCATTGGTCAGCAACAAGGATCTCCCATCGGTGGCATACCCGTACCGTCGGGGAATCCGTGCGAGAAAGGTCAACAACGCCGCATCAAACGCGTTGGGAAACAGAACGGCAACATCAAAGGCCAGTGCCTTCAGGGTTTTAGCAAGTCGGAACGTACCAAGAAATCCTGCATGCTCGTCCTGATGTTCATACACAATCGTCCTGTCAAAACTGGAATGACCTCTCAACAGATTGGCCACAGCAGGTCGAGCAAGAAGCGAAATTTCTGCCGAAGGAAATGTCTGCCGAATGCCTTGCAAGGCCGGCGTACACATCACCGCATCGCCCACCCAATTGGGGCCGCGAACGAGAATCCGTCGAATCGTGTCAGGCTTTAATTCACTAAACACAGTGAGCCTTTTACAAGTTAAATTCGAAATCCGAATATCAAAATTCAAAACAAATCCGAAATTTAAAATTCGAATGCTTCAAACAGGGTCTTTTGATGAAAAGACCTCACCTCACTCATATCTTGTCATTTCGACCCATGGGAGAAATCTCTCCATCCCTCACACTAAAGCACCCATTCCAGCCCCAACCAAGAGATTTCTCCTTCCACTCGAAATGACAGAGAGAACTCCTATGAATGTGTTTCAGATTTCTCGATATTCGCGTTTCGGATTTTCTCAATTTCTGTGAACATGCTTAGATGCTACTTAATCGTGCTTCCAGTTTATCTTGTCCTTCTATAAATTGAACACCGAGGGACAGCGCCCATACCGGCTCGGGATAGGGCCATACAGGTTTGACTTTCACTAGGTCTTTCTCAGTGGTTACTCGAACATCTGCTTGGGCCCTATCCGCTCGTTCTTGAATCTGGCGAAGGGTATCGGGGGTGTACGTCATGTGATCCGGGAATATCAGTTCGTCAACCACCTGTGCATCGAGACCCTCCACTAGACGTCGGAAGGAACGGGCATTCGCCACACCACTAAATAATAAAACTCGCTTTCCTTGCAACCATGAAGGTTCGTGGGTCACATCACCGTTTCCACACGTCAAATGCTGGGCCTCAAAGCGCGAGGTAATTGGAGAGACCGCACTACCGATAGCTGATTCAAGAGCCTGCCGTACCGGCTTCACATCCTCAGGATCCTCCACGCGAGTACAAAGAATGTCTGTGGCTCGTTGCGCACTCGAGAGCGGTTCGCGCAGCCGGCCAATAGGAACGAGAGCTTGCATCCCTGTGGAATCAGACACATCGATAAGCAGAAAGTTCAAGTCACGGTCAAGATTGAGATGCTGAAATCCATCATCCAGCACAAAGCAATCGACTGCCTGCTGCGCCAACACCCAAAGCCCCAAGTGATACCGATCCGCGCCAACAGCCACGATGACACCAGGACAACGGGTGGCCATTAAAAAGGGTTCGTCACCAGATTCTACTGGCCCAGTAAGGACATCCTTGCCATTCGAGACTAAAAGAAATTTCTTTGAAGAATGGCGCCGATACCCTCGACTGAGAATCGCCACCTGCTTTCCTTTGGCGGCCAAATAGTGCGCCACCCACATGGTCATCGGGGTTTTTCCGGTTCCGCCAACAGTAAGATTCCCCACGCTTACCACGGGACGAGGCAATCGCTTGGACTTTAGCCAACCATGGGTGTACAGCCAAAGACGCGAACACACTGCCACCTGATAGGGAAACGTTATCAGATCGGTCAGCATTCAGAACCCTCATGACTCAGTTGAATTACCGTCGAGACTCTAGCAGTGGACGCAGCAGTTCCATATTTCGTTTCACCACACCTTGATTGTCGAGAACAACCTGGCGAGCGGCTTGTCCCATTCGATGGGCCAAAGACTGATCGTTCAGAATCTTCACCACCAGAGAAGCCATCTCATGTCCATCGCATACCTGGTTCCCTCCCCCGCTCTCAATAAGGAGGTCCGCAATTTCCTGACAATGATCGGTAAACGGACCAAACAACACCGGTTTTCCCCAGGAGGCTGGTTCCAGGAGATTATGCCCACCCACCGGGACAAATGTGCCTCCGACAAACGTCACTCGGGCCAAGGCATACACCTGAGCAAGTTCACCTCGAGTATCAAGCACGATAACTCTTGGCCTTGTCCCAGCTATCGAGCCACTTTCATGTGTGCCAAGCCGACTTCGTCTCACCACCTCAAACCCAAATGATCGTATGGTGTCTTCAAGCTGGTCACTCCGTTCTATATGCCGAGGTGCCATCAGTATCACCGCCTGAGGGTACTCTTCCAAGATGTCTTGATAACACGAGAGCAATTCTTTTTCCTCTTTTGGATGGGTACTTCCAGCCACAATCAGTATTTCGCCATCATGTAAGTCAATGAGTTGAGGACCTATCCTGTTCTCTTGGCCGTCAATTCCCACAAGTTCAACATCGAACTTCATATTGCCAGTTCGATGAACCCACTCTCCCTTGGCCCCCAAGACAATCAAACGGCGCGCGTCCCGATCAGACTGCACCAGGCATAAACTGAAGGAAGAAAGCACATGTTTCATGAAGGACTTCACCCAAAGATACCGTTCAAAAGATTTAGTAGAAAGACGGCCATTCACCAGCACACTCGACACCCCATGAGCCTGAAGTTCCTTGAGCAAATTGGGCCACAATTCCGTTTCCACGACAAGAAACGCTTTGGGACGAAGGTGCAGGATAAACCGGCGAACCGTCCAGGGCCAATCAAGAGGCAAATAACAATGTCGGGCGATTCCGCTCAAACGCTGCTCCACCGCCTCACGTCCCGTGTCCGTAATCGTCGAAATGATAATGGCGAGATGAGGATAGGCATGGTGGATAGCCGTCACCAGTGGTACAACGGCAAGGACTTCACCCATCGACACCGCATGAATCCACAGGACCTCTTTGTCAGAGGAAAATTCCTCAGGAAGAGCGAGGCCCAATCGTTGCCCAAACCCACGACGACAACGCTTCTTCAGTAATAAGATCAGAATAATGACCGGAGCACTGACCAAGAGAAGGATATTGTAAAGGAAGTACCACATTCGGGAAGATGTATCGTACCGGCGAAGATTGGGGCAAAGACGGCTTATGGGCACCTCTAAAAGCCGTCCTTTTCTGTGATGGCGGCGTCAGCCGCGTGCTCAAATCCTCATGTATTCGCCCATACACTCCGGTTTTCCGCGCGCGGCTTCCTTGCCCTCACCAAAATGCCTGGTTTGTAGAGGTGCCCTTATGTTTTCAGATCCACGAAGGAAGGTATTCTACAGAAGGATCAACGTGATTATTTTCGACTGACCACTTCTGTGGCTTCAGCAAGCATGGAACACAGAACCCTTTCCAATTCTTGGCGTTGACGTTCCAAACTTTGGTCATCAGCCGACCTGTCAACCCAGAGAGGCTGCCCCCACACAAAAAGGCCTTTGCCAAATGGATAGGGAAAGACAAAACGGTCCCAGCTTGAAAAGACTTTTTTTTTGAGCAGGCAAACACTAACGGGACAACGGGCAACCCCGTCATTTTCGCCAAATGAATCACTCCCAGTTTCACTACCTCCCGTGGCCCCTTGGGGCCGTCAGGCGTCACCACAAGATCACCGCCGGTTCGGCCAGCCCGAATCAATTGACGAAATGCCAATCCGCCTCCTCTAGTCGTTGACCCACGGATTGCGGAATGTCCAAATCGTTGAATGATTCCGCAAATGAGTTCGCCATCACGATGTTGGCTAATCAGCACACAAGCCGGTTTTTCGTGAAAGACTAATGGCATGAGTAATTGGTGGCTATGCCAAAATGCAAAGATGAGTCCTCCATATTGCGATCGGAGTGTACGAACCATGTCATAACCCTGAAACTGTAGAGCATTGGTCCATCCCAAGAATCTGATAAGCCAGTAACCAACGGAAGGCACTATTCTGTGTATCAACCAACGTTTCATCTCGATGAGCCCTGACTTGGAGGTTAACTGATGATCGATTCCACCGATACGTCGTGAAATTGCGTCTGATACAACCGCGTGTATGCCCCATTTCGACGAAGGAGTTCCGAATGGGTGCCAACTTCCAAGATGCGCCCCTCATTCAACACCACGATGCGATTCGCATGCTGAACGGTTGAGAGACGATGGGCAATCACGAGAGTCGTCCGATTGTTCATTAAGGTCGTTAAGGCGGCTTGAACCATGCGCTCGGATTCGGTATCGAGTGAGGAGGTGGCTTCATCGAGAATGAGCAAGGGCGGATCCCGCAAAATCGCCCGCGCAATCGCCAATCGCTGCCGTTGGCCTCCGGACAGCTTGACCCCATTTTCTCCGATCAATGTATCCAGGCCCTCCGGCAACTGATCAATGAACTCCCATGCATGCGCAGCCTTGGCTGCCCCAAGCACGTCGGCATCACTGGCGTCCATTCGACCGTACGCAATATTGGCCCGTATGGTTTCATCGAACAAAATCGTATCCTGCGAGACCATGGCAATTTGCGATCGCAATGAGTCAAGCATCACATGTTGAATATCTTGTCCATCGATAGCAATCATTCCCTCTGAGGGATGAAATAACCGTGCCACAAGACTCACGAGCGTGGTTTTGCCACTTCCACTTCGGCCTACCAGCGCGACCACTTCCCCGGCCTGAATCGTTAAGTTAATATTTATCAGCGCCGGCTGCTCACTGTCTTCATAACAAAAGTGCACGTTCCGAAATTCCAAAGAATGCGCGACTGGTGGTAACACGATATGTCCACGATCTTGTTCATATTCATTCTGTCGATCGAGCATATCAAAGACACGAATCCCTGCGGCTAATGCTCGTTGTATCGAGACATTGGCCCCAGCCAGTTTGCGAACAGGTCCATACGCCAGACCCAATGCAAGCAAGAACGAAAAAAATTCCCCGGGTTTCATCTGGCCGTCAATCACCAAAAATCCACCATACCAAATGATGACGGCAATTCCCCCCACTCCGATAATTTCTAAAAAGGGAGAAGCTATGGCCGAAACCTGTGCCGACTTAATATTGGCCCGCATAAAGGAGTTGTTACTTTGGCTAAAACGTTGTTGTTCAATGTCTTCTGCCCCGTACGCTTTCACAATACGAATCCCTTTGAGTGCTTCGCTAACCACTGAGGCCATATCCCCCATCGACTCCTGCCCCTTGGTAGCCAATTTCCGAATTCGCTTGCCAATTTGGACGATAACATAGCCCGAGATGGGGAACACCAGAAGCACAATCGTCGCCAATTTCCAATTCTGATAAAATGCCAAACCCAACATGGCAATAAATGTTAAACCCTGCTGAAAAAGATCTTTCACCACGGTAGGAATCGCATTTCCCATTTCATTGACATCATTGACCACTCGTGCCAGGAGACGCCCCGAGGTATGGGCATGATGAAACGGCAGGGGGAGACGAAGAAATTGCCCGAACAATTGCTGACGCACGTTCGCAACGAGTCGATGTCCCACATAACTCATGAGGTAGGCCTGACCATAGGAAAAGAGACCTTTCAGGACCGCCACGCTAAGGAGCGCCAGTGGCAAGACCAGGAGCAGTGACTCATCTTTGGCAATGAACAGCTCATCCATCACGGGCTGAATGAGCCAGGCATACGCGCCGGTCATCCCAGCGACGCCCGCGGCACACACACATGCGGCCGCCAGCCTCATCTGATACCCACGAAGATAGGAGATAATCCTGAGGAAAACGTTTACGCTCGACATTCGGCTAATACCACTTGAGCCGCCCGGTCTGACGCCCCGGGCGTACCCATTTGTTCACGAATACATTGAAACGCTTCTTGCATCTGATGATACCGGCCACGATCCGTTAACAGACTCAGGGCCTCTTCATATAATCGTTCGGCAGTTGCCTCCGCTTGGAGCAATTCCGGCACAATACCACGTCCAGCCACCACATTAACCAACCCGAGATGGTTCACCAAGGCAATGCGTGTGGCAATCTGGTAAGTCAACCACGATAACCGATACGTAATAATCATGGGCGTCCCCACCAGCGCGGCCTGAAGCGTGACCGTTCCCGACGCCACGAGCAGCAAGTCAGAAGCCGCCATGACCTCATTCGTCTGATCAGCGATCATGGTCACGGGCAATCCCTCACGATCGAACAGCCCTTCGAGGTATTCACCGGAAATGGACTGGGCCTGACCAATGACACATTGCACATCGGGGGCAAAATCTCTCAGCTGCTTCACCGCCTGAATCATTTCGGGTAACAGCGATTGGACCTCTGATATGCGGCTGCCCGGCAAGACCCCGATGATCAAACCCTCTTCAGGCAACCCCAGCTGCTTCCGCACCATTCGCCGGTCATACTGAGGTGCCAACGTATCGAGTAACGGATGCCCGACGAAATCACAGGGCACGCCGGCGTCACGATAGATGGCTTCTTCGAAGGGCAAAATCACGATCATGCGGCGAACGACACGTTTAATTAAATGGATCCGATGCTGGCCCCATGCCCAAATTTGTGGGGCGATATAATAGATTACCCGGTGCCCAAGTTTTGCCGCAATTCGGGCCAACCGAAGATTCATGGACGGGTTATCGATGAAGACCACGCCATCCAAGGCCTGTTCCTTGAAAAATCGCTTCATCCTCAAAATATTCGCTATCCCCTTGCCAATCGTCACTGGCCCTGGAACTCCCACGGCGTCCAGTCGTTGTATGCCGCCTAACAGCTCAACCCCAGTGGAACGCATGTGCTGGCCGCCAACTCCAAGCAACTTCACATTGGGCTCACGGATCTTTAATGCCTTCGCCAAGTTTGCACCGTGCAGATCTCCTGAGGCCTCTCCTGCGACAATCAGAATAGTGAGGGCAGCCATAGTAACAATAGACAATCAAAGGGACTGTTCAAAACCTGTCCTAAGTGTTGCCGAAGGAAAGCCAAGATTCGTGGGATGTGAAGCGTCATGCGTGAAGTATTGGGGACACGTACCCCGATGTTTCTTCCACGCTTCACGTGTTACGTTCCAGGAAAACCCCGCTGGCACCCTTCCCTTCGCGAGAGCATGCTTTTTTACCCGTTCTTCAAAAAGAAGAACCTGCTCTCTGTGTGAACGGTTCACGCAAACCAGCCTTAAGGATCGATTCGTTGATGGCATGGGCCAGTTCCAATGCACGAAGCCCCTCTTCCCCCGACACTCCGAGTGCCACACCCGACTGGACAGATTGCACAAATGCGTGCAACTCTCGCTTGAGGGGCTCTTCATCATTGCCCTGAATCGACTCTTCTGCCACGGAGGACTCTCCGCCTGAAAGAACAGTCCGTCTATACCCAAAGCCTTGCCGTGATTGAAAATCCACGGACAGATACAGATCAGATTGAAATAAACGCATTTTCCGCAGGCGGCCCGTGGACATTCGGCTGGCGGTAAAGCTGACGATACACCCACCAGAAAATTCAACACGGGCATTCGCAAAATCAATTTGTGAGGACAGCACCGTCACCCCCGCCGCTTCAACTTTTTCTGGCTCGCCCAAGTTGAAAGACAAAATCAGATCCAAGTCGTGGATCATGAGATCCAACACCACATCCACATCCGTCCCACGCGGTTGATACGGAGCGAGACGATGACATTCGATGAATCCAGGGGTGTGAATGACCTTTCGAATGCCATCCATAATCGGATTGAACCGTTCCACATGCCCGACCTGTAACCACAAGCCGCGTTGGTTCGCGAATTCGACCATGGCCCTGGCCTCGGCAACAGTGGACGCCAGAGGCTTTTCCACCAGGACATGCACCCCGGCCTCCAAACAGGTCTGCACGACTTCTCGATGATGAGAAGTCGGCACAGCCACGCTCACCGCATCGACAACGCCTAACAACTCTTTGACATGAGAAAACACCGGGACACCATGCCGTTGTCCAATCGCCTCTGCACGATCACGATCAAGATCCACGATACCCACGAGCTGGGTATCCGAAAACTGAGAATACAGTCGAACATGGTGTTGGCCTAAGTGCCCCACCCCAATGACGCCGACTTTGAGACGATCCATGTGTGAGAACCCCAAATATCGTAATGCGTGATCCGTGAAGCGTAATGCGTGAAAAGGAAAATTTCCTACGCGTTACGCATCACGCATTACGTATCACGCTTTTAATCCGACAATAGCGATACCAGCACGATTGGCTTGTTCCAGCATGTCTTCTCGATCGAGAAAAATCGTTTTGTCCGCCTCTAAAGCCAAAACCGATGCCTTGACCTCCCGCATCACCTCGATGGTCCGAGGACCAACTGCCGGTAGGTCAAACCGAAGGTCTTGCTGAGGTTTCGAACGTTTCACTACCACGGCCCCCTTTCGAGCCAAGGCCCCACCACGACGAATGGCTTCATCTGTGCCTTCCACCGCTTCCACCGCGACGATGACCTTATCCTTCACAACCACACATTGCCCAATATCAATCTGGCAGATTTCCTTCGCAATGGCCCACCCAAAGTGAATATCTTCGAGTTCTTTTTTCGTGGGCCGCCGTTTTGATAGTTCCCCGACCGGCACTAAAATATCGCGTAGGCCAAACGTCGATTCCCGGATTGTGATCCCTTCGCTTTCAATTTCCTTGGCAATGGCTCGCAAAATCCCATCGTCCTTCCAGACCTTGAGACGGGAAAACAAGGCAATGGCGCGGAGGTCAGGACGAACATCTGAAAACAGATGCGTTTTTTTGATCCCCCCCAACATGACAGCCTGACGGACCCCATCATCTTTGAGGGCTCGAATCATTTTATTCAACTGGCCAATTCGGATCCAATGAATGCGATCCACCGCCTGTTCAAGCGCCGGATCGGTCTCACCCACATGCGCGACCGCCGACACGGCATACCCTAGTTTTTTGGCATTTTCCGCAAAGATAATCGGAAACCGACCGTTCCCGGCAATCAACCCAATCGATTCACCTGGTGACACCGGTTCCACAGGGGAGGAAGGATCATTCGAAGAAAGGGAGTCTGAGATCAATTAGAATTCCTCTTGATCGTCCTGGCCTTTTCGTGCAGGTCGGCAAGCGCCTCGCGTTGAGGCTTCCAAAAAGGTCAACATCATCAAGACATCCTGGCTATCTTGAAATTGATGTCTGGCGAGTTTCGTGGCCTCGGCCAAACGTTGGCCCTTCCGAAATAAAAGCTGATAGGCCTGTTTGAGAATACGGATACGCGCATTGGAAAACCCACCACGGCGAAGGCCAATGGA
Organism: Nitrospirales bacterium; assembly: GCA_963555755.3. Classification (GTDB taxonomy): domain Bacteria; phylum Nitrospirota; class Nitrospiria; order Nitrospirales; family UBA8639; genus Nitronereus. The sequence goes on along the minus strand of OY820905.2, from coordinate 4,526,367 downwards.
ATTGAGCCCATAGAGTTTGGCGCGGTTCCCGACTGCCCGCATATACGGCGGCACATCACGAGCCACAGCCGAGCATCCGCCAATCATGGCATAATCGCCAATACGGACATACTGATGGACCCCAACCAACCCACCGATCACGGAATAACTCCCGATGGTGATATGCCCGGCCAACGTCGCTGCATTGGCCATTACGACCGAATCTCCCAAGTGACAATCATGCGCGATATGCACGTAGGCCATCAAAAAATTATGTTTCCCCAATGAGGTAATGCCCCCGCCAAACGCCGTCCCTCGATTCACGGTGACATATTCCCGCAAAATATTTTGGTCCCCAATGATGACTTTGGTGGGCTCATCATGATACTGAAGGTGTTGGGGAGGGGTGCCGATGGACACGTATGGAAAGATCTTGCATCGTTGACCGATTTCGGTCCATCCTTCCACGCAGACATGGGAGAGCAACTCGGTTCCACGCCCAATGTGCACATGCTCTCCGACTATGCAATACGGCCCAATTGTAACATCTTCATCGAGTTCCGCCTTGGGATGCACAATGGCTGTGGAATGGATAGACATACTCAGCTTCTCATCCTACTCGCGCACCGACTCCGACTCAGTGGTCGTCGTGACCATCGCCGTCGATTCAGCTTCGCACACTAAGTCATTGCCAACAAAGGCTTTGCCCTGCATTTTCCAAAAGGGAGGACGTCTTTTAATCACCGTGACCTGGAGACGCAATTGATCACCAGGAACCACGGGCTTACGAAACTTTGCTTTATCAATACCCGTTAAAAATACAACCGGCGGAGTATTTCCTGGAGTTGAGAGTATAGCCAGGATTCCACCAAGCTGCGCTAAAGCCTCAAGAATGAGAACCCCTGGAAAAATAGGATGGCCAGGAAAGTGTCCCTGAAAAAACGGTTCATTGATCGTGACGTTTTTCACCCCAACAGCCATCTGATCAGTGTGTAATTCCGTCACCCGATCCACTAATAAAAACGGATACCGGTGAGGGAGAATAGCTTGAATATCAATGTTCTCGATCGGGGTCTCACCCATAAAAAGGCTCCTCCACCAAACTCTTCCGCTTCACGTCTCACGCGTCACGTTCCAAAAGAACCCTGCCCCTTAGGACCTGAGAGAAAATAACTTGGTCAATCTCGCATCCAATCTTCGGGCCATCTTTGAACGGGCCTCAATCGAAAAACCCTCAACATAGCTGTGCTATGCCTCGGGGTTTTCTCAATCGTTCCGTCCAAATCCGACCCAAATCTTGGCGCAATATTGTCCAAGTTACTTTCTCTCAGGTCCTTAGGGGTAACGTTGATTCAATTCAGCGAGCACTTCCTTGGAAATATCTAAACTGGGCTGATAATAGCGAGTCGGCGTATTCGCGCCTTTTTCCATCACAAGGGCCAGGCCACGGCGCTGGGCAAAATTTTCAATAATCGCATCAACGCTTTCTCGAAATTCCAAAAACAATTGCCCCTGTTTGGCCTGAACTTCCTGGTTCATATTCGCCACTTTTTGCTGATACTCCCCCATCCGTCGCCGAAATTGTTCTTCGCGTTGTTGCTGAGCCGACTGGCTTAAGACACTCCCTTGCCGCAACAATTGGCTTTCCAGGTTTCGGAGTTCTTTCTGCTCCAGCTCAATTAATGTTTGACGATCTTTCATGAACACATTGAGCGTCTCCGTCACACGCTGCCCCAATTTGGACTCTTTGAGCAACCACTGCGTATCCACCACACCAATGGCGATCGGTGAGACAGATTTTTTTTCAGTGACGGGGGAAGACGACATGCAACCGCTGCCAAGCAACAGAATCCCCGATACCAACCACCCGGCACCGAGGTGGACAAGTGTTCTCGGATCCTGTGAAATCCAACTAAAACCCTGCATAGCTGTATCCTCTAAAAGACATTTCCAACCGAAAATTCGAACACGGTTTCCTGTTCATTTGGTTTGGCATCTAAATTAATTCCCCACGCAGCTCGCAGGGGGCCGAATGGAGAAACCCACCGAACTTCAAGACCGGTCGCGGGCCTGAGATCCAACGAAAGGTCCTCCACTTCAGCAAACCCTTTTCCATAATCAAAAAAGACCACGCCGTCGAGTTTCGCCCCCTCTATTATAGGGAAAATCACATTCACATTGAGAATGACCTGCTTATTCCCACCCTCTAAGGTACCACCAGAGGTGACAGGACCCGCACGACCGAATTTAAAACCACGAACGGAGTTGATACCTCCGACGAAATAGAGTTCGGTCAAAGGTACCGGATCCCCTCCGTAGCCTTCGACAAGCCCAAACCGACCACGAAAGGACATCCGCATGTCCCAAATTGGGAACGGCACATATTTGAGCCCATCAAGACTCACGCGGTAGAAATTATTCGACCCACCAAAGGCCTCGGACCCAAAACCCAATCGAATTCCAGTACGTGACCCACTCCGTGGGCTTTGAAAATTATCCCTTGTATCACGAAACAAGCTGGCGCGAAACCCAGTCGTCGATTGGTCGCCCACCTGACTGAGGATAAAAGTCGGAGCATCAGACGACGGGTTTTTAATTGTAATGGCTTCGGCCACCAGCGTAAAGCTGCCCGCAATAAATTCCGAAAAAGCTTGGCCAAATTGCATGGTCCCCCCAATCCGCTCTTCCTCATACGTAAGAAAATTCGTATTGGTACTGAAGCCGTCGACTTGAAATGAGGTGGGACCGTCATATAAAGCGGGATTCCGAAAGGTGAGGACCCCTAACGTCCGCCGAAGGCCGAGCTGTCCACGGATCCGCACTAAATATCCCTTTCCGAACAAATTGCCCTCAGAAATATTGGCAATCGCGGTAAATTGGTCCAACGTACTAAACCCACCACCGATACTAAACGATCCTGTTGGTTTTTCCTTCACCTTCACTTCCAGATCGACTTTATCCTCTTCAACCTGGGTGGGAAGAATTTCCACGGTTTCAAAAAAATTTAGATTATTGAGCCGCTGAAAACTCCGCTTGATCGCGACCGAGTTAATGGCCTCCTGTTCATCAACTCGGATCTCACGACGAATGACATTGTCTCGGGTTTTATCATTTCCGGATATGTGAATCTCGCGAACACGAATCAGATGACCTTCCGTAATGGTAAAAGTAATCTGCGTCGTCAAGGTTTGAGGATTCGGAACCAATGAGGGGGTCACCTCCGCAAAAGAATACCCCTTTACCCCATATTTATCCGTTATCCGTGTCACTTCCTGACGGATCAATGACCGTTGAAACACATCAGTCGAACGGAGGAAGGATCCGAGTTCTAACTCTTCCGTCTCGAAGATCGTATTGCCCGTGAACGTCACGGAACCAATAGTATACGGTTGGCCCTCGATGATCCGAAATGTGACAATAAACGACTCTTTGTCCTCACTCAGGTCGATGCGGGGAATGCCAACCTGGACATCGAGGTACCCTTTGTTCGAATAGAATTCTTTGATCCGTTCCACGTCGTTGGACAATTCTTCCCGACGAAGAATGCCGGCATCCGTCAACAGCGAGAGCAGCGGCACCCATTCCCGATTCGCCGTGACCCCTAATAAATCACTCTTGCTCACCACGGTCATGCCTGCGAAAATAATGGTGCGAATCCTGGCGCGTGTGCCTTCCTGAATAAAAAAGGTAATCCGGTTCCGGGTATCATCAAGCGCCTGCACAATGGGAATCACTTTGGCATGATGATACCCTTCTATTTGATACTCTTCACGAATTTTCTCAGCACTGGCTTTTACTTCCTTCTTATCCAAAAACACCTGACTTTGCAATGTCACCACTTCCTTCAACTTATCGTCAGACAGTTCTTCATTACCATCAAACACAATGTCGACGGTAAACGGTTTTTCCTTCACAAGAAAAATCACCAGGACACCATTGGCAATAGACTCTGTCCGTACTTGCACGTCATCAAAAAACCCCATATCGTAAATGCGCTGTATTTGCTGACGAGCAATGATCGAAGTAATGAGATCCCCTGGCTGCACGGTCAACCTGCCAAGAATGGCAGAATCTTCGATTCGTTGATTCCCCTCAATACCAATGGACTGGATCTTCAATCCTAACGTTTGCCCAAAGACCATCTCGGCAGCCACACCCCAACCACCGACAACAACACAGAGAAATGCGGTGACCCAGCGAAACATGTCAACACGTATGGCGTCAGGCCCCTCATCCAGGGGCCCGAGCCTTTTCAGTCCATCCATTCAACAGCCTGTCGGTTTACGGCTTGGAAGGCAACTACACAAGGAAGGAGCCAGTAGACCAAACCACTTGTGATCTGAAAGTTCGAAAATCGGGGCTGTCGAAAAAGTCCGCCAGCGGCGTTCTCGGGGCTTTGTCGTCCTCACGTACTCCATGTACGCTGCGGGCGCCAAATCCCCTGCGGCCTTGCTGGACAGCCTTTTTCAACAGCCCCGGATCAGAAATTTTTTACCATTATAAACAGAAACCCCGAAATGGCCGCTCAGGACCTGAGAGAAAATAACTTGGACAATATTGCGCCAAGATTTGGGGCGGATTTGGACGGAACGATTGAGAAACACCCGAGGCATAGCACAGCTATGGTGAGGGTGTTTCGATTGAGACCCGTTCAAAGATGGCCCGAACCTTGGATGCGAGATGGCCAAGTTATTTTCTCTCAGGTCCTCAGACCCCGGACCATCCGAAGACCCTGGTGGGCACAGGCATTATAATGTGCCACCCTGTCCTTGTAAAGTATTGTCATTGCAATGCTCAGGGCCATTTCATTCTTTTTATAAGCAAGGGATTCCATGAGGTTTTTTGTGCGCTCTTTTTCAGGGCAGGGCCATGCGGATGGCTAAATGGGGCTTGCCCCAGAGCAGTCTACACGCCTGCGCGATATTGGTGTAGCCTTTCAGGCGTAAGAGACTGATGGCATAGCGTCTCAGACAGGTCATGACCATTGGGCCATTGAGACTTCGTATCTGACTCCTGTCTTCATCAAAGGTGACGTCCAACACATAATGCTGCTTATTCTCCACACTCCAATGCTTTCGGTTTTGCGAGAGGATGGTCTTCGGCCCCGCCTTGTCTTTGGACTGACTCGTGACACCGCAGACCGCTTCGACGGTCGTGAGGCCCTGCTTGAGATGCGTCACTTCCCTCTCAATGCAGAAGACTTGCTGGACATGAGGAAAGTTGACATAGGCATTCAGGGAGTCATCGCACCAGATCCTGCGGGTCGTGATCTGCCCATGGCCTTTCTCGGTGGTGGCATAATCGCACCGGCGTGCTCGCAACGCTAAGGCCTCAATGTCGTGCTTCAAGGTGGGCTGGTTTCCCTTGACGGTGAAGACGAAGTCGGCGCCGCGTTCGTGCACCAGGTACTCGGCAATCTCTTTCTGGGTGAGGAGCGCATCCGCCGTGATCACCTTCCCTGCGATCTCGAGCGCATCTAACAGGGGCCGCACGCAGGGGATCTCATTGGTCTTGGAGTGAACTTTTTTTGGGTGAGGTGGCGCCCGGCTTGATGGGTGACGGCGCTGAGGACGTGGGTCTGTTCGCTTGGGACCTTCGACGTCCCCCGCATGGTCTTCCCATCAATGGCAATGCCCTGATCCTCCCCGCCGAAGGTGTCCAGCCACCGGCCGAGCAGGGTATCGACTTCACAGGGGTCGACGGCCGTGATAAAGCGGTAAAGAGTGCTGCGGCTCGGGACGAGGTAGCGCCCCCCTCGCTGAGTACAGCCTAGCCGCTTGCGCATCGGCTGCGATAACTGCTGGGCCCAGTCCGAGATCGCTTCATAGCCGCGCGCGCCGCACAAGGTGGCACAGAACATGATCGCCGTGAGGGCGCGTCGGGTGTGCCGTTGCCCTTGCAAATGGCGGGGATCGGTCAGCTGCACCACATACGTAAAGAGGGAGTCCGTCTGTTTTGTATTCAATCTCATCTGAGGCGCTTCTCCTTTCTGATAGGGCTGATCAAGCATCGGGCGTGCAAGGATCTCTCGGGCTTGGGGATGCAGCCGCACGACTAGGATGCGCTTCGGTCTCTCATGCTGAACATAACACGTGTTCGACTTGCGAAACCCTCGTGTCAGACCGAGCTCGTGCCACCCGGCGGCCCGATAGCAGGTCCCGGTGAAGCGGGCAGGATCGACGAAGGTCTCTAAGAGGAGCAAGGGGTAGCCGTGGTACAGTTGCCAATCGGCCGAGATCCGTTTCGCGCAGAGCGACAGGACTTTCGAGGCGAGGTTCTTTTGCGAACAGCCCGGCAGCATGAGAAACCAGGTGTTGTTGGCCAGTAAATGGAGTCGTTGCCATTGAAAACAGGGGGGCCAGCCGATCCAGTGGTCTCGCGGTCTCGATTTGAGGGCCGCCGCCGCAAACACCAGCAAGGCCAGCCAGCGATCCTGCACACAGGCGAGATATTGTATCGATTGGCCAATCAGCGGGGCATGACCGAGGTAGTGGTGTCTGTCGAGAAGGGTCTTGAAGGCGTCCTTTTCGTCTCGGACAATTGGGCGAACCACGACTTGCCTCAGATCAATGTCCGGCTGTCCGCTTGGCGATTCGTCTGGCATGCAAAAGAGTATGCCGTAAACGAAAAGAAAAAGCCAGCCTAAATCGATTATTCCTTATTATCTATAAAGTTACACTTTAATATGAAATAGCCCTGTTGCAATGCTTTTCCTTCCTTGACATTCATTTTTTCCTTCACCTAGTATCCAGCTTCCCCATGATTTAAGCCCAGTTGGAAATTTCAACACAATCGTCAACCACACCAAAAAATGTCGAATTGACATTGCTAAGGTTATTTCATCTATGTCTGAAGAACTTGCCCTAGATCCCCAGAATGTGAAAATCCCCGACACCCTTCCACTGATCCCCGTCAGAGATATCGTGGTGTTCCCGTACATGGTGCTCCCGTTGTTTGTCGGCCGCGACATGTCGATTAAAGCGATCGAGGCCGCACTCGAGGGAGACCGAATGGTGTTTTTAGCGACTCAGAAATCGCACGACACGGAAACACCCGGCCCCGAGGAAATCTTTACCATTGGAACCGTGGGCATGATCATGCGGATGCTCAAACTCCCGGATGAGCGGATCAAAATTCTCGTTCAAGGTGTTATGAAAGGAAGGATCACCGAATACATCCAGAGCAATCCATACTATTCGGTTCAGGTTGATCAACTCCCGGCGATTCCGGCCAGCCCACCGTCACTCGAAACGGAAGCCGTACTTCGCACCGCCAAGGAAACCTTGGACCGATTGACCAGCCTCGGGAAGATGTTGATGCCAGATGTGATGGTCGTGATTGAAAACTTGGATGAACCGGGAAGGTTGGCTGACATCATCATTTCGAATCTCGCCCAAAAAGTCGATGTGACCCAGGAGATTTTGGAAACCGAAGACCCCCTTGCCCGCTTGAAGCAAGTGACCGACATTCTGGGAAAAGAAATCGAAGTAATGTCGATGCAGCAAAAAATCCAAGCTGAGGCCAAGGGCGAAATCGATAAAACCCAACGAGAATATTTTCTTCGCGAACAACTCAAGGCCATTCAAAAAGAACTGGGCGAACTCGATGAACGCGCGGAAGAAGCCGCAGAATTTCGCAAACGGATTCAAGAAGCTGCCATGCCAGAGAAAGTGTTGAAAGAAGCCGAAAAACAACTGAAGCGTCTAGAAAAAATGCACCCCGACACCGCGGAAGCGGCGACGGTTCGGACCTATTTGGAGTGGTTGGTTGAAATTCCCTGGAGCAAGGCCTCGGACGATAACCTGGATATTCCCGCCGCGCATAAAGTGCTCAACGACGACCACTATGACCTGGAAAAAGTCAAGGAACGGATTTTGGAATACCTGGCCGTTCGAAAATTAAAAAACAAACTCAAAGGCCCAATCTTGTGCTTTGCGGGTCCTCCTGGGGTTGGCAAAACATCCCTGGGCAAATCGATTGCACGTGCGCTAGGCCGAGAATTCGTTCGCATCAGCCTTGGCGGGGTGCGGGATGAAGCAGAGATCCGTGGACACCGCCGCACGTATGTCGGCGCGCTTCCCGGACGCATCATGCAAGGGATCAAGCAAGCCGGCACCAACAATCCTGTTTTCATGCTTGATGAAATCGATAAGGTCGGTATGGATTATCGCGGGGACCCCTCCGCCGCCCTGTTAGAAGTGTTGGACCCCGAACAAAACCACGCGTTTTCCGACCATTACTTGGGAGTCCCGTTTGACCTCAGTAATGTCATGTTCATCACCACCGCCAACGTGATTGATCCCATCCTTTCCGCCCTGCGCGATCGTATGGAAATCATCGCAATCCCCGGTTACACGGAGGAAGAGAAACTGGGCATTGCCCGTCGCTTCTTGCTACCCCGCCAACTGGAAGAACATGGGATTACGGAAAAGCATTTCCGCCTCATGGACCCGGCCCTTCAACGAATCATCAGTCACTATACCCGCGAAGCGGGAGTCAGAAACCTCGAGCGAGAAATCGCCAATGCCATGCGCAAAGTCGCCAAGCGTGTCGCCGAAGGAAAAGTCACACTCCACACGATTACCCCAACGTCCCTGCAAAAATACTTGGGCGTCCCCAAGTATATGCCGGAAACCGAGAAAGAAAAAGATCAGGTTGGTGTCGCCACGGGCCTTGCCTGGACCGAATCCGGGGGAGAAATTCTGCACATCGAAGCCACGGCCATGAAGGGGAAAGGCCAGTTAACGCTGACCGGACATTTGGGAGATGTCATGAAAGAATCGGCGCAAGCGGCGTTGAGCTACGTTCGGTCACAAGCCCAACGACTCGGCATCAAACCCGATACCTTCTCGAAAACGGATATCCACATTCATGTCCCCGCAGGTGCCATACCCAAAGACGGGCCCTCGGCGGGCATTACCATGGCCGCGGCCATTACCTCGAGTTTAGCCAACCTCCCGACTCGGCATGATGTCGCCATGACCGGCGAAGTCACGTTAAGAGGACGCGTGCTCCCCATCGGCGGACTCAAGGAAAAAGTCCTCGCAGCCAAACGGGCGACCGTCACCAATATCATTATTCCTAAACGCAATGAAAAAGATTTGGAGGAGCTCCCCAAACACCTCCTCAAAGAGGTCCACTTCATTTTCGCGGAAACGATGGATGATGTGTTCCAAGCCGCCCTTCATTTACCTCCACATATGCGGAGAAAACTGAAACCGGTCAAAGCCCCGCACACAAAATCCAAAACAATCAAATCGCTGCGCTCCCGAACATCAACGGCGAATCAGAAAAAACGCGTGGCGGCGGCTCCTACGCCCCGCGCAAAAGCGAACCGGACTCTTTCCCCACCCCATTCCTCACGATGACACCTGCGTCGCGGCCATCAACGCTTCACGCCCTCGGAGAATTTGGCCTTATTCGCGACCTGCACAAACATTGTCACACACTCGGTTCCGAGGTCATCCAAGGCATTGGAGATGATGCCGCCATTCTGCGCACCTCACCCAAGGAATCCCTTCTTGCCAGCACCGACCTCGCCATTGAAGGGGTCCACTTTGATTTAGCCTTTGAATCATTACAAGACGTGGGCTATCGAATCGCCGTGGCGAATATCAGTGATATCGCCGCGATGGGGGGCATCCCAAAATTTCTCCTTGTGGCTTTGGCAATTCCGCCTTCGTATTCGATACACAATGTGCGAACATTGTATCAGGGATTTAAAAAACCATGCCGGCAATACAATATTTCTCTTGTCGGAGGCGATACCTCTACATCAAAGTCAGGCCTGTTTCTTTGTCTCACCATCCTGGGACATGTGAGAGCCAATCGTGCATTGACCCGTCAAGGCGCCAAAGTAGGAGATCAAGTGTATGTGACCGGCACATTGGGCGATTCCAAAGCCGGGCTTCAGATTTTGCAACGCCAAAGGAAACAGAAAAAAACTACTACCCATCAGCCATATGAAACATTTCTCAAAAAGAGACACCTGCGCCCGACACCGAGACTGGCCATCGGACAGCATCTTTCCCAGGGTCGTCTTGCCCATGCGGCCATTGATGTCTCAGATGGACTTTCAGGAGATATCCACCACCTCTGCCATGCGAGTTGCGTCGGAGTCGAATTGTGGGCCACTCACCTTCCCATTTCGCGTCAATGCCATGCCTACGCGGCAGCGCATCGGTGCAACCCCATTGACATAGCGCTGGAGGGGGGGGAAGATTACGAGTTACTGTTTACCATCAACCCTCGAAATCAAGGCAGAGTAACCGAGCTCTCTCACACGCTCAAGACCACCATGACCTGTATCGGGGAAATAAAGCCGAAACCCTTTGGCCTTAGGCTCACGTTAGAAGACGGGATCAACCGAAAAATCATGAGACAGAGTTACGATCACTTTTCCACCAAACCCTGAGTATTCCATCATCGTGTTTTCACTCGCCTCTATTCGTTCTCAACTCACTCAAGTATTACATCTTCAAGAGTCACCGCACCGAACGGCGCTGGCCTTTGCACTGGGTATATTCATTGCCTTTAGCCCAACCTATGGGCTGCATACCCTCTCCGCCATATTTTTCGCATGGGCCTTTCGCTTAAATTTTGCCGCCATACTGCTAGGAAACTTTGTGAATAATCCCTGGACCACCGTGCCAATTCTTGGGGCCACCATGTGGACGGGCTTTCTGCTTCTCGGCATGCCGGAACTTCCAGCCATTTCTTGGGACAATCTTTCAACGGAAGCCCTTTACGAAGTCATCGTGCCCTACCTCCTACCCTTTACCATTGGCGCCTGCACGCTGAGTCTTTTGGGTGCGTTGATTGCATACCCTTTAGGACTGCTCCTTATCTCCCGGCACCGAAAACACCACGCCGTGGGCACACACGATCCTGCTAGTTGTTCAGAAAAGCCAGCCTAAGTTAAAATCAGCCCAATTCAATATTGCCCATAACCGAACATCCGCCCCCCATGCCGTACCCACTGTTGAACCACATATCGCTCATTGCCGACCCGATTCATCAATACATCCAATTCACCGTTCCTCTAGAGACCTCTCCCTCTCAGGAAACCACAGAGAAGGACCTCATCGATTCACCGTGGATCCAACGGCTTCGATACATCTATCAATTACAGAGCGCACGATGGGTCTATCCCTCGGCGGAACATAGTCGCTTTCAGCATTCACTGGGGGCCATGCACCTGGCTGGCCGATTCGCGCAACAAGTGTATTCGAGTCTTGCCCTCACTGATCCAGAGACTCCGTCCCTTCCGTTTATCGAAGAACTCCTCCGCGTGACAGCCCTGTTACACGACGTGGGGCATGGCCCCTTCTGCCACTTTTTTGATCATCACGTGTTAAACCATTTTGGGCTATCACATGAGTTGGTCGGACAGGTCATCATACGAGAGCATCTGGGTCCAATCATTAAAAAGTTACGACGTAGTCCGTCTGGAGCGTTTGCGCAAGGAGAGGAACTCGATCCTGACTATCTCGCATTCCTCATTTTGAAAGATCCTCAAAAAAAGAGTCAGGGATACCCGTATTGGCTTCGACTCCTCCAGCCACTGATCGGTGGACTCTTTACAGCGGACAACTTCGACTATGTGTTACGCGACTCGTATATGTGTGGGGTAGCCGTAGGCCCGGTTGATATCGACCGGCTCATTCACTATACCCTCATCACTCGTAAAGGGGTCACCCTGCATAAAAATGGGCTTTCGGCCCTCCAGATGTTTTTAAATGCCAGGCTCTATCTCTATTCCAATGTCTACTTCCACCGCACCACCAGGGCCATCGATCTTCACTTGCGCGAGATTTTTCATGACACGATGCAAGTCATTTTTCCACACCACCCTCTTCAACGAATGAAACAATACCTGCAACTCACCGACTGGTCACTGTTGGAACAGGTTCGGACATGGCCCTCTTCCCGGAATCGAAACAAGCAACGGTTAGGACAGGAATGGGCTCAAATCTTGGGGAGAAAAGTGAAATGGAAGATGGCCTATAGCGCCTTGCTCTCTTTGCGGGACTATCAGGAAAGAGGCTCAGCCACCAATGCCGTAGCGCTTGAACATAAGATTCGAAAAAAACTTCCCCGCCGCCTCGCCACCACAATCTTTCGCGTGGATATCGCCAGCAAGGATACCCGCCCCATCAATGTCCTCAACATGGGACAGTTTCAATTTTATGTCTACGACCCAGCCACCAAAGCCGTGGAGAAAGAAACCCTCCGCGAGTTATTCGAATTTCTGCCTTCACGGATCGTGCAACTTCGCATATTTTCAGAAGATCACCGCGCCGATACCGCGTTAGCTCAGGCCGCGGAGCAAGCCCTCAAGCCATCACGAAAAGTTCTTGGTTCTTCCACATGAGCATGAGTAAACAGTATGGCTAATCGTCCTTAAATTCCCCTCCTTTCTAAGGAGAGGGATCAGAAACAGGCTGGGGACGACTCATGGAAAACACGGAAGGCCCCAATTTTTTAAGGAATGCGCGAACAAGAGCCTAAGGAACGAAAGTGGTTTCCAGGGAAAAGTTCTTCGAGTTGGAGTGAAGGTCCTCACGGGATGTGGAATCGACATGACTCTTGGTTGAATCAAACAGATCGGTCCATATCAGAATCGGCTCACGCAAGGCAGCCCAATATGGGCCTTCCAAAACTGGGACAAAATCCCATCCCATCTTCGGACCACCTTTGAACCTAGAAACGGCAGTTGGATCACAAAAGTCCGCACAACCTCTTGGCGCACCTGGCAAAATACAAAAATGTCTCATCACCACCAAGGTGACCACGACTTTTTGTATGTCACCATGCACACCAATAGCTTGCACGGCTTTTTTGTGCCCAACCGCCGTTTCTAGGTTGAACATACCTCAATCGAAACAGCCTCAACATAGCGGTGCTATGCCATGGCTTTTTCTCAATCGTTACGTCCAAAGTCGCCCCAAATCTAGGTGCGATTTTGTCCCAGTTATTGTTTAGCCGGCCCTTATCTCAGACGACCGAGTCCGGCATGCCGAATATCCTTCGTTAATTCAAACTGGACTCGCAGGGAAAACGATTTGGGTGGGGCCTTCTTGGGGTCAAGCTTCCCGCATTCTCGGAAACAGGTCCCCGGCAATTTTCGCAATGCATCGTTCACACTTTGGGCAAATTTTTCCTCTTCATCGATCTGAATGACCTGGATCCGAGAGATCGTCCCGCCTTTACCCGAAACCAACGCCACACCTCGACGGCGGTTACCAGGAAGATACCCCGGCGTGGGAATGGATTCCGCCACAGGCGGAAACCAACGATGAAGCAACCAGGTTTGAACAGATGCGGCCAATTCCCTTTCTGTCGCGAGAGGATCGTCCACCTCGCGCTGATCCATGACGAATTCAACGGAGATGGATCGGGATTCTTCAGGAACCGGAACGACCACGGCATCAAACGTGATGGTGGAATCGTGGCTAGTCAGGAGCGCCCCTCCAAATGTGGCGTTCCCTTTCAGGAATGGAGATGAGGATTGAAGGAGACTGACTGTTCCATCAGGTTGAACACGAACATGCAAATCCGTTCGCCAGGACCATTCGGAAGAAACCGCGAGCACCTCCCCTGATTCTCGAATCGCACGAACAAATATTCGTCGAGGTGATTGGAGGGCTTCGCGAAACAATTGTTGCGCTCCAGCATCGGATTCTTCATACCGCAGAACAAGATCAGTTCCTTCCACACCATCATCAGGCTCCACAATCGTTAACGTTGAGTCGAGCCGTCGAATGGTTTCTTCCCGAATGGTGGCCGACAACGGAACGCTCACGATCAAGGAATCCGGACCTAGATCATTTCCAGCTTGAGACTCGTACCGCAATGCCCCCAATCGAATGACTAGAGACTGGGTCCACAGGTCATGAGCTATACGCGCCGCTGCCTCACGCACATATCGGAGGCGCTCCAACCCCAAGACCGTATCGATCCGGAGGGTCGTCGTGAGTGGGTCATGCGCTTCAGGTAATTGGTCCTGAGTCATAACCTCTTTTTGAATTGCACGTATCTCCTGGGGATCAAATTGCCTCGCTGGAGAGTTGTCCTCCACAACAGAATCGGAACCCGCATCCTCAGTCTGCCCTATCGCCGCGGAATCAAACACCCGTCCTAAACGGGACGCGAGATCGAGTTCCAAATCCTGGATGGCATCGGCCGAACCAGTCACCCGAAACGTACGGATGACCGCCCCATGCTCCACCCCAAGCAGATGGACTTCCAAGACCAAGTCGTCTCCTCCACCATAATACTGGCCACTCAAGAGATAGCGGGCGCCAAGCAATCGTCCCAACCGAACGGTAGACGCCTCTTCAAACGAACCGCGGTGCTGCAGCCATTGCTCTCGGAGGACTTCGCCCAGCCGATGCCGTGACACGACTCGAACCCCCGGAAGCAGTGCCAAGTCCGTGACCAACATGTCGGGCAAACCTTGTCGCAACCAACTCAAATCAGGTCGATTGGAATAATCTTCAAAGGGAAGGATGGCGAGGGAATACGGTGGAGAAACCGGCTGAAGAGTGACAACAGAGGGCAGGGAGGCTGGATCATGGATGGCTGTAGGAAGGACCGTTGGATTCTCGACCTCGGCACAGCCAAGGATCAAACTCGCAACCCACACGACATAGACGAGCAGTCCCATAGACCAAGGCTGGGAACGTCCACCCCAACCTTTTTCAGCACTTGGTCCAATTGGACATCCCATGACCACCATGCATCAGGACTTTCCACAACCACTCGGAAGATTATCAGTCGCTCGTTTCTCGTCGCTGGTTGCTAGAAAAAAAAGAGGTGCTAAAGATCCGAAGGTACTAGCAACCAGCGACGAACTAGAGCGTTACGGCTTCTTCACTAGCCTGACGTTGACGTTGCAGGACCGCTTGAGCGCGCAAGACATGCCGGATGATGGCTTCCCGATCATCAGGTCCGATCTCTGAAAATTCACAGGCGGCTTCCCATCGGGATTCGCCGTCAACCGTCACCGTCCGAACTCGAAGAACTTTGGCCAAGGCCTGGATGGGGACAAAAGGCCGAAGTATCATTCGAAGCACCAAATGGTTGTTGACCTGAAATTCTTGCCGACCCACGAATCGAATACCCGACCCGCTCACATTGGCGGTTAAAAATTCAGGAAAGGCTTGTTGCACATGATGGTCTTTTCCCAAGATTTTCATGACGGTCGTTAGCATCCAATCAATCCGTGTGAGCATTTGCAGTAACATGGGCTCCTGAGTCACCAAATCCACTTGTTTGACCATGGCCTTCACCAAATCAGGTGACACCGCTAAGTCATCCCATTGCCATGGCATCGAGTACCCATTGCCTGGGGTGACCGGCTCGTAAGAAAGGG
This sequence comes from Nitrospirales bacterium, assembly GCA_963555755.3. Lineage (GTDB taxonomy): Bacteria > Nitrospirota > Nitrospiria > Nitrospirales > UBA8639 > Nitronereus. The sequence continues at coordinate 4,511,012 of OY820905.2, read as the reverse complement.
CCAACGGCATATCGACCGAGATGCACATGGACACATCGGCGCGAAAATCCTGTCGTCGCTCATCATTCTGGGATTCATTCAGCGGGTGGTCACTCATCCTTCCCGTCCTTTCTGGGGAATGTTGAAAAAGGGCGTCCGCGGCGTTCTTTGAAAGACGTGAAGTGTGATATGTGAAGCGGAGGAGTCGTGTTAACTTTCACCTTCTTGCCTCCTTACTCATCACGCATGACGCGTCACCCATTACAAATTCGGCCCTTTTTGGGTCAGGGCCGGGCCCAGGGTTACAATTTTTCCCAGGGACGCCATTCCCATAAGCACCGGTTTTTCCACCTTCGCCGCCAAAACATAAAAAGTAAGACACTCATTTCATTCGTGACCTTTGCACAAGCACCACCCACCGATACATGACGACCATGACACCATCATCAACACTCATGATACCAGCCCGTCGTCGGATGAGGAACGAATAGGTTCGGACGGGTTCATCTGACTCTGTGGCTGACTCTGTGGCTGATTCTGTTGAAATTCTTGCCGAAGTTGATTAATGAACTCTCGAGAGTCGGCAGCCGCCTTACGGATCTTGTCAAAATACTCACGAAGTTGTGGATCGTCACAACGCCGGGAACCCAAATCCGAAAAGGCCATAATCGGAAGCAATTTATTGGCTAGGGCATGCAACACAATAGGCATTTTTGACACCCAATATTCATCGAGCCAAGGAACCTCTTTCTGGGCCACAGAGTCTTGAGTGTTTTGGTTTTTCATAGAGAATCAATAAACCAACGCATTCTCACCGGCTCACGCAGCTAGAAACCTGTCCCAGATTAGACGAATCTACTGCGGATGCGCCGGAGTTGGCCAGATTTCCCCATCCTTTTCGGGGAATGTTGAAAAAGGCCGCCACAGCCTCCTTCGCCAAGGCTACGGCAGACAAGCCAGCTGCGTCCTCGGGCTTGCTGGACGGCCCCCCGCCTCCGCGAGGGCAGGCTTTTTGAGCATTTCCTGTTTTCGTTGAATAGTCCCACTATTCGCCTCACACAATCGAAACATCTGACTCAAACCAGCACACCCTCGCAACGATCGCTAATCTCGGACAGGCTCCTAGAGCGTCTCTCTCGCTCCACTAGATATCTAGCAATTTTTGAGCCACTTGAGGCCTCAACACCATATGCCCCCAACCCGCCTGTGTAACTCTAAGATATACAAAGCAATTTTTGTTCCACCCTTATCAGTGACAGAACTCGCCCCACACCGAAACTTATGAACGGTATGGAGCAAAATCCCTGACTTTTTGACACATCCAGGTCAAAGAATTGACAACCGGGGAATGTTGAAAAAAGCCGCCAGCGGCGTTCTCGCCATTTTGCCGTGCTCACGTACTGAGAGTACGCTCCGCGCGTCAAAAGGGCTGCGGCCTTGCTGGACGGACTTTTTTGAACATTCCCTCTCACTGATGTTGGTCGTATGTCCTGGCGCATTTGTGGGTTTTTGTCATGAAATATTCGACAGACCCAACCAGGAAAGACAGAAACACATTTAGTCTGGACACCAGAAGGAATATTAGGGCCGGTGAAACAATAACTTGGACAAGATCGCGTCCAGATTTGGGTCAGATTTGGACGTAACGATTGAGAAAAAGCCGAGACATAGCAGGCCTATGTTGAGGTTTTTTCGATTGAGGCGCGTTCAAAGATGGCCCGAATATGGAATGCGAGATGTCTAAGTTATTGTTTCACAGGCCCTTAGGATTGTTCGTTGACTTGGTGTCCCACCATTTCCGGATCTTTGGGAGGGACCACCCAAGGACTCGACGGGATCGTTGGGGATGGGGCGACATCCAACGACTCAGGAGAGAGCGTATCGTGTTCAAATGCAGTGGTTCGGTGGGATCCAGCTTGCCTTTGCTGGATATAGGCTGCCAACACTCCACGTTGTGATTGAGACGTCTGATAGTGTTGGATATCGACCTTCATTTGGCCTAACCAGGTTTGAAGGGCCGTTTCGTTTTCTTGGACATGTCGCTGAGCCTGTTCCATGAGCTGAACCAATTGGGCAAGATCTGATTGAGGAAAAAACTGATTGGGCCATGCAGAGCCAGTGGCCGTTACGAGTTCTTTCCTGGCCGCATCAAGTTGAGCGAATAATTCATGGCTCACCTGTTTCAATTGGACCAATAGGCTCTCGTCACGGTTATGGATCGCCTTCGAGATCTGTTGTTGAAGATGAAGATAGGCTTGATGCTGTTCAATGAATGTAGGGATGTTCGACATAAGCAAGTTTCGTGACTACTCAGGCATGTAGGCTGAAGGCTGAAGGCTATCACTCAGAAATGCCCGACGTGTTGTATGATCACGCATGATTTCCCCCTAAAAGCCTTCAGCCTTCAGTCTATCCACCTGCGTAGTTACCAAGTTTCTACCCCACGCTGTTGAGTGGACTGGTCACAGCGGCAACCTCGCCGTCTTGAGTCATCTGTTCAAGTTCTTGCCAGCCTTTTCGCAATTCTTCCAACACCATCAAGACACCATCAAGGGGTTGGGGGTCGTTATTCAAATTGGCCAAGGTGACCGATCGAATCATGAATTCATACATGGCATCCAAGTTTTGTGCGACCACTCCCCCCTCTTCCCCATTCAGGACAGCCTGCAATTCCCCTATGATCTCCACGACCCGATTGAGGGCTTCACCTTTGGCTTTGACATTATTCCGATCGATATGGAGCACGGCTTGCCGAAGAAGCGACATGGCTTTGTCATACAGCATGACGACAAGCCGAACGGGCGACGCCTGTTCAATTTCATGCTGGACTTGCTGCTGACGATAAATCTGAAGTTGGGAATTCACAACCAAAAAGCCTATCGACGATTGTTGATTTGTGTTTGAAGGCCTTGAATACCGGCTAACCCTGCAGCGAGGGCATTGCTTTGCGTTTGGAACTGGGCCAACAACAGCTCCAACCGTTGAAATTTTTCAAGCGTCCGCTGTTCAAAGGCAGCTACCAAGATTGATTTTCTCTGGATTTGCTCGTCAATATCTTCAACAGTGCCTGCAATGCCGTCCTGTCGAATTTTAATCGTTCCATTCGAGGTGTCGACGATCGTGGCTATCAATGCGCCCATCCGATCCGCAACACCTGAGGACACCGTAATAGTCCCAAAATTTCCTGTGGTTGAGACTTCGGCTCTGACTGAAAGGCCATCCTCACCAGACCCTGACCCACTGGTGAGGACCGCCCCCTTCCCATTGGCCTTAAACCCGTTAATCGTGCCGGCGATGTTCACGCCCGTATTTTCCTTGAAAGTACTACCTGCCGTCCCTAGCCCTGATTGATTGGAGGAATTATCCTTATCAGAAAGCACTTGAATCTTGACATCATCACCATACTTAGCCGATCGTATCCGGATGGCGCCATTGTTGTTCGAGGCACTGATGTCAATGCCCGTTGTCGCAAAGGCACTGTTTAAGGCATTGACAATATCATTCACCGTACTGCCAGCCACTGCGGTGATTTGAACGGTCGTGGGGGGATCACTCGTAGAGGTCGCATTGGTAAATACATTCACCGATATGACTTCTTGAGCGGCAATCCCACCAGATTGGATAGCATGATCGGCATCAACGGTAGCCCGAGTCGGTGCCGTATTGATCACGAGCCCATAGGTTCCCGGATCGGTGTCATCCGTTTTACTCACGAATTCAATCTGGGAATTTGTGGGAACTCCAATCCCAATAAAGAGCCGCGTGACATCGGTGAGGCTTAGGGCAAGAGCAGCCTGAAACTTCGAATCATCCAAACTGATTTCAGAGGTATCCGTATCAGTGGACACCCCGAGTTGGGCCAAACTGTTCAACCCGCTGCTCGCCCCAGGCACGGTTGAACCAATGAGGTCTTGTAATTTCCGATTTAAAGTAATTGCCGTGCCATCGCCTAGCAACGGCTTGGCGGTGCTGGTCTCTGGGTCTTCGGGGTCGAAAGACAGTTGATCTTGCAAATACCTGATCACATCGTTATAGGCAGAAATAAAACTATCCACTTGGCTTTTGATTCCGCTTGTATCATTGGATACTTTCACCTCAATGGTATCAGTGCTGGCTCCAGCCTGTAGGAGATCTAACGTGACTCCCTGAATCACGTCTGAGATGGTGTTTGAGGATTTGGTGATGGTCAGGGTTCCGACTTCAATGACTGCATCTTTCGGATCCTGTAACGTAGGATTAAAGACATCAATGGTGAATTGGTCCCCAGCAACAAGATCCCCTGAGGATGCACCAAAGGATATTTGGACACCTTCGTTTTGACCTTCTGTCGTACTGGTCGATGCTTGGCCATCAATGTAAAGGGTCAAAGCCGTCTGCGTCGTAATTTCATTCGACCCAGCGACATAGGCAGCTCCACTTGCACCTAAAAATGTTATGCCGCCATCAATCGAATATTTATAGGTCGCCGTCCCTGGGTCACCTCCAGCCACAATCTCCACCAGAAACGTTTTGTTAGTGGTTCCAAGATAATTATTCCCTGAATTCGACGACACCGTTCCGGAATAACTATTGGTCGTCTTGGCAAAGGCTGCTTCCACTTGTTTATTCGTGAAATCTAATGTCGTAGGATTACTCGTAATCGATATCGTATTGGCTGCCCCTGAATCTTTCGCAGTCAGAACCAACCGATAGGGATTAGAGCCGGATCCATCATTAATAATCGATGCGTTGACCGATCCATTGGCACCATTGATCGCATCGCGCAACTGAACCAGGGTGGTTTCGGTGGTCACGCTGACGGAGGTCACGGCTCCAGCTGTTCCCACCTTAAATTTCAGGGTACCCGCTGCACTGGCCACTGCCGTGGTATCATCATCCACGAATCCCTGCGAAGCAACCGAATGGGTTTGGGCCAATTGGTTGACCTTGACTTGCGACGTCCCGGGAATGGCCGTGCTATCCACGGTAGCGGATAATAACGCGACTCCAGACGTGGTCTGGGTCACCGAAACGGTATTGGTATTAAAATTGGAAAACGAGGAGAGACTACTCGCCGCAGTTTGTAGGGCGGACAGTTTCACACTGAGCGTACTCAGCTCAGCACTGACGGTTTGGAGATCGGCTTTTTTCGATTGGAGAAGAAGAATAGGGCGAGACTCGAGTTCAGCCAGCTGACTGACGACTTCAGTGAAGTTGATGCCGGATATGAGTCCGGTTGCCGTGGCTAGCCCCATGCTACATTCTTCCTCCTGAAGTCATGCGCACTGCGCAAATACCCGACTGTCCCCTATTCAATCAAGAATGGGATTACCCCTGTACCGTAAAGAGCCCACGTGGTGCCCATTGGCGGCAAACCTTATGGAAGCTTCCGGGGGTATGGTCCTCACGACCTCTCCAGTTTCTTCGTCAATGACCAGAACCTTGATTTCCTTGATAGTCTCATCGACCTAAAACCGAAGTATACGATTGGCTATTTCCAACTGAAGATTTAAATCCTCAACGGCAGGTTTCACTTCAGCCGAACTGACACTTTTGGGAGATTGAGAAGTAGCGCCTACACTCTCTCCCCCCGCTCCCGGCAAACCTGCAACCTTGGTTTCACTTCCACCAAGTTTGGGAAGTCGTGAAGGAACAGCAGGAGGCTTGGGAGGACCAGGTGTCGATTGGCCGAATGCTCTTATGACACTGAATTCCTCCATAAACATCTCTCAGAAATGGCCCACCAAGGGCCAGCTCGATTCCCACGACCTCTGAACTTTCCTGATCATCAACAAAAGAACCAAGCATGAAAGCAACGAAAAGGGTTGGGAGAGGTCTCACCAATCATGGCAAACCCTTTCCTCCTACCATGCTATCTACTGCAGCAACTGTAAAGCAATCTGTGGCTGAGCATTCGCCTGAGCCAAAATCGCGGTTGCCGCCTGTACCAAAATCTGAGCCCGGGTAAATTGGGCCGTTTCAAGGGCGAAGTCGGCATCCCGGATTCGAGATTCAGATGCCGCCTGATTCTCAGCGGCATTATCCAAGAATGAGATGGCCGTATTGAGTCGGCTCTGCACCGCACCGATGCTCGCCCGAATCGCATTGACAGTATCTAAGGCCGAATCAAGTTGGGTGATGGCCGTATTCGCTTGCAACCGACTCGTAATGGCCAGGGTGCTCAAATTCCCAGAAGCGACAAAAGTAGTAGTGGCAATTCCCCCGATATCGGCTGTCGTCCCAGCAACCGTAAAGTTACTCGTCGAGGTCAGGGTGATTGAGCCACGGACAATACCGACCTTTCCTGTAAACGTCACATCACCGCTATTCCCCAATGCCGCCTGAGCTGCGCTTGTGGCGCCAAAGGTAATATTCCGTCCATCACTTGCGGTCAGCGTTAACTTTCCTGAAGATACCGTTGCCTTCACACCAGTAGTACCCGACTGCGCGTTAATGGCCGCAGCAAGGGCCCCGTTGGAATCATTTGTGGAAACGTCGACGGCTCCAATGTTCGTGCCATTAATAAAAAAATCACCGGAAGAAATTGAACTGGATGCGACGGACAGTGTGAAGGTGACGGAATTGGATTGGACTGTGGCAGTCACACCGGTTGTTGACTTAATTCCATTAATTGCCGCTGCTTTAGCCAACGAAGAAGACTGTCCATTGTAGGTGGTGATTGCACTCGTGGTTCCAGTAGAACCTACAAACCCACTCCCAATGCCCAACGCAGTGGCTAAGTCAGCCGCCAGACTGAATACGGTGGCACCTGTGTTACTGGCTCCAAGCACTAAATTGTTTCCAGCCGTGGCCTCCAAAATCAGGTTGCTGGTTTCAATCACCCGAGCCGTCACATTTGTAATAGAAGCCGAATTCACCAGTGACGCAATGTCTACCACCAGAGAAGCGATACTTGAACCAACTAGGGCGCTTAGATCAATAGTTGTCCCATTCACAAAGAGTGATGCACTGGTAATATTCGAATTATATATCGTACCACCACTGACTACAGCCGAGTCGAGGTTTTGCCCACCGAGTTGAAGGACCGAAACCTGATCATCACTATTTGAGGTGGCCAACACATCAGTTCCATTAATGCTGAATTCACCTGAAGAAAGATTCCCTACGCCATCGCTGGTAGGTGAAGCTATACCGTCTCCGACATTAGCGGCCAGCGTCGCAAATTGTCCAATAGCCGTGGCTCGGACGTCAGCGATTTCAAAAGTCAGGGTTTGATCCGCATTGGCACCAATTTGGAATTTTTTCCCACTAAAACTCCCATCCAACAATGTCGTACCGTTGAACTCCACGGTTTGCGCCAATCGTGTTAACTCATCACGTAACTGTGTGGCTTCATTATTGAGAGCCACTCGATCTTGGTCTGTATTATCGTCAGAAGCGGCTTGCACGGCCAATTCACGAAGCCGCTGTAAAATGTTGGTGACCGAATTGAGCGCACCTTCTGCGGTTTGCACTAACGAAATCGCATTGTTGGCATTCCGAGAAGCTTGTTGGAGACCACGAACTTGCGCTTGCAATCTTGTGGCAATGGCCAAACCCGCAGCGTCGTCGGATGCACGATTAATCCTCAACCCTGAAGATAACCGCTCAAGAGATTTGTTAATGGCGTTGTTGGCAATAGTCAATTGCCGTTGGGTATTGAGACTGGCAATGTTGGTATTAACAATAAGTGGCATGTTGATTCCTCCTTGAATCGATAGGGGTTATGTTGCCTTTCGTGGCATCATTATCATCTTGGTCAATATTCTTTTCCGCCTTAAAAATGCTTGGCTTCCTTTTCGGAAGGCCCCGTTCGCATCTTTATTGCTTTAATGCTTTCCCTTGCTAGAACCTCTATCGGTCTCTCATAGTACAATCTGAAAGCCAGCCCATCTGGCACATCCTTGGAGGAATCTTTTTGGAAAAACCAATGCTGTAACCTATTGTTTTTATGTGTTTTTTTTGAATGGATGACATGCGGTTTTAGACCAGGTGAACCGGTTCACCAAAGGCCTGGCAGGATTGCGCAATTTTTTTTATCAGGTCAGGATCTTGAGGACACTGCATCAAGGCTCTCTCAAAAAATTGTATAGCCTGTTCATGAGCTCCCGCCGCAGCGAACACGGCCCCAACTGCCTCACAAAAAGCAGGATCCTCAAGGGCGACTTCTGTGCCTTTCTCGAAAAACTGCTCAGCCACCTCCACTCGTTGTTCTTGGAGAGAAAGCACCCCAAGGTCATAATACACTCGTGGATCGGCTGGACTGGCTAGCATCGCACCTTCCAAAGCCTCAACTGAAGCCATCATATCTCCTAAAGCCTGGTACGCCTTTGAAAGCCTATACAGTGCTTCTCCACGAACCGCATCATCGATATTGGAAGATTCTGAAAAGTTCTTGTAGTGTTGAGCCGCTCGTGTATGGTTTCCAGCTCGAAAATAAAAATTTCCGGATTCCATGGTAGGGGATGAGGAAAGACTGCCCAATATATTGACTTCCTGCTGCTTTTTTTGCCAAGTAACCCATAAAGTTTTGGCTTGGGCCATCAAGTCCTTCCCCTCAGAAGTGACAGAAAGTAACGTCCTAAATTCTTGAGATCGTTTCCAGGCAAGACTGATTTGATTCAGTGTAAGGGGAACACGAAGACTCAAAAGGGCTAATCGAGGCTCTGTCGAAGCTTGTCTCTCAGACTCCAACAGTGGAGAAATTAATTGCGAGGCCGCATCAAACAGTCCAATAGAGATAAGTTCTTCTGTCCTATCCAACCTAGACGCGATCGCAAGACCAGGCTCATTCCTCAACTCTTGCTTCCACTGACACTCTAGTCGTTCCTCTAACCGTTTCAAATCCGGTCGAAAAAAGGCAATGGCCTTCATCACATCGCCATAAAAACGTCGGCCTCGATTAAGCTGTTTCCTCAGTCGATCGAGTGGGTCTTCTATGGAATCGATGGCATCGGTCTTCTCCTTCCACATATATTCCTCTAACCGAAAATCAATCAACTGAAGAAGCCCGAGTGCTGTACCATACCGAGGGACTTGCTGCGTGAGCCGTTCGGCTTGATTCGTCAGCTTGCTAAGATTGTGATCAATCTCTTGGGTTCCCTCCACATGTTTTTCTATTTTGTCCATAAGCGAACATAACCGTTTGGACACCCGCTCAAGCCTAAAATAATCTCTTGCCCGATCTCTCAGCTCCTGAAGAAGACCTTCCCAGTCCGGGCTTTCCACACAGCTCTGATTCACTTTTCGAAGGGATTGACCGACATCAATAACTTCTCCAGCCCAACATTCCGCAAAGGCATCTTGAAAAAGAAGATTTTCTGCTCCTTGTAAGTTGACCCCACCCTCCGTCGCATTCACGACTCGGCCTGGAAAAGCCTCGATTTTTCGTTCCATCGTGGCCTTGTATCCCCAAAAAACAGGATAGGTTCCGACAATCTGTCCAAATATATTACGGGTGTTCACCCCTTCAGCCACGTGCTTGTCTTCTTCTTCTCTTGTGAGATAGCTTCCACCTTTGACATGCATCAAATCATCTGTGTAGCAGAGATCGTGTCCCACGATAATGATAGGATCACAGCCAAGCCATTGTGCAAGATTAAATCCTAGATGCACTTGACATTGCACATCTTGTTCCACGCTTCCCTTTTCTGGCCAGAAATTCTGTAGCCATTGATAGATTCCCATACTGCTGGCACTCACATATTTTGGCCCAGGAAAATGTTTCACAATCTCTGCGTTACAGGACGGATGAAAAACCAAAGCCAACTCACTAGGAATATCAACACCATGGTACTTCGTATATGTTTCATCTTGAGGATCCACGCTCACCACAAAATCTGGAATGATCCCACGGGCCAAGAGATACCCTAACACCGTATCCGCAGAAATAAGAACAGCGCGCCCCTTTGCCGATTTCAAGTAATGGACATTTTTTCCTAACGATGGTCCGGCAGCAATGAGGATAGCTGGCTTGCCGGCGAAAAGATTGCGCAATCGATTCACTCCAGGGACCCTGACCACATGCGGAATAGCTTCCAACATCCCTCGAACGAAAAGCGGGCCTAAATGATTCGCCGTAGCATGATTAATAAGATTGATTTGAGTATAGGGCAATAATTCCTTATCTCGTTTTTGATGGTACACCGTCGGAGCCGCCCGAAATGCTGGTTCATAGGAAATCACATGAACATGCCCGAAAGTTTTCAGCATATAGCTATAACACCAAGACCCTACGTTGGCCTCACTCCCAACAAGAATTTTCACCATGGAGGAATTTAAGAGTTTCGTTAAATCCACGTATTCCATGGCTGTTTTAAAAATGCCGGGGTCGGCTTCATACACCAGCAAGGCTAACTCTTCGTTGACACGCTGACCGAGAAGTTTGGCAAGGTACCCTAATCCCATTCCCAGCAATACCAACACCCCTTGGCGATGGGAGATTTTTTTTGCCGTGCGCTGTGCGACCCCTTCAGGATCGCTTTCATTGTGTATAGCCACAGCTGCCCCTGATTCTCCACGAACCAGAAGACGACGGGCTCCGCTTTTGGCTCGCAATACTTGTATATGGGCAACGGAGATCTCACCGTTCAAGAGTTCGACCAATTCTGGATGGTGAATACTGAGGGCCTTAAGGTTTTTCTGATAAATGGTCATAGACGTACCTGCTATGGGTTCGCGCAAGAATAACTTCCCCTGTTTGGGTGCTGAGACGCCGGTCTGGCAAGGCGCGAGGACTGCGCATACTCCTCGTATGGAAAGGACGAGCAACGCCGCCAGACGGGATGGATCGACGCCAAAACATGGGAAGTTATTCTTGCGCGAACCCTAAGATTCATATCGAAAGACGGTCCCTGCAATATAGGGCATGCCTCCACATGGGTCTGTAAAATAATAGACCGTCACAACTTCGCCCCCTCCTAACTCAACAGAAGATGGATAGCCTACCTCTCCTCCATCATGACCATCTGACCGAAGGATTCTTTCTTGACGAATAGACCAACGGTTTGGTCCTTTGGCGAGACAGTATCGAATCCCGGTTGGCAACTGACGATATCCATACGTGGCAAGCAACTCACCATTTGCCAATGCCACCAAATCAGAAGGGTATCCCCAAAGATCTAAACGTTCCGGTTGACTCCAAGTGTAGCCATCATCAAAAGAAGTCATCTGATACACATACCCCAACCCACGATTATCTGTTCTTAACAAGGTCACAAGTTGCCCATTCTCCCGATACACCAACGCAGGCTCTTCATAAATGGGAGCGTCTGCGACGGCTACCGGTATGACATCAGGCCACGTTTTCCCCGTATCTTGGGATCTCAACACAAACGATCCACTCTCCCCTGAATTCGATACTCCATAGACCGCCATCAGGCATTCTCCAGATGGCAATTCCACAATCGCATCACTCACGGCCAAGGTATTGGTAAATCCTGGAACGTGCACATCCCATGGCTCTGACCAGGTCTCTCCTTTATCCCAAGACTGGGTCAGTGATAATTTCAATTCCTTGGTCGCAATATTCAATCGAAAAAAATTAATAAGAAGCGATCCATTGGACAGTTCAACAATGGATGGATCTCGATCATCCCAATCTGTATCACACACGACCATAGGCTGACCAAATTCCCACTGTTCGGCAGAGCCCGATCCTTGAACAACCATGACTCGACCCGACTGATCGACATGTTGCTGACCGTCCCGATACACGACATACATCTCACCTGATCGTGCCTGGCACACATCAGGGAACGCTAAATGGCGAGTCGGATCTTTGGCGATAGTGATATGCTTGCGCTCAGTTCCAGCACGACTTCTTCCTGTTTCGGAACAAAGCATGTTCTCCTGTGTTGGTGAATTCAACATGATACTGCCGATACAATCCCTTCCTGTTGATCCTGCAGAACGCGAGAAGGTGTTTCCCGCTTTGCCGAAAGCATAAATTCGTACACCTCCCGACGTGTTCGGGCTATAGGATCACGAGTGGTGTCATCGAATTCCATGGCGGAAAAACTGATGCGACAAAAATAGGAAGGTGACACGGGATGCACAGATAAGAGAGGAATGACATACCCTTGGGACTGGCGACTTTGCACACGGATGCTAGTTCGTGTATCCCGAAATACTAAACTTCCCTCGGTGTACCCAAAACCATTGTTGGCTGATACAAGAAATGAGACCGGACGTCCATGATCCACGGAACAATCTTTTAGAGGAAACGTCTCTGGACTATATCCACCATTGTGGGTTTCAAATATGAGATCTTCTACATCATAGGCAGATGGATGAAGAGTCACATGGCCCAATCGAAGAGCCCCAGGGGGAACTTCCCTCCAATCTAAATCATATCGAAGCGTGACCTGACCATCGCCGGCAATGACCAATTCTTTTCGAATCATCCCGAACTTAGTGGCAATACTGCCACTAATCTTGACAACGGCATTTCCATCCATTGACTCAACGATTGGCTCAACAGGTGATAAATCTGTCACCTTGGGTTGCACAGGAGATTCGAATACGAGATGTCCGGAAAAGTAATCAGCTCCCATGGAAATGTCGTGATAAAATCCATGTGGCAGAGTCCCAATTAATGGAAAATCTGATACCTGTTTTATCCAAAGCCCGTCAATCGCCAACCCTTTCAAACAATTTACTCGAAGCTTTACACAATCTGTTTCAACCGTCACCATGGTACGATCCCGGTGGATTACCCACTGTTTGGATAAGGATCTTCTCGTCGGAATGGCTTCTTTCTTCTTATGAGATTGAGTAGCCTTATCCACAAAGGCTTGTTGAACAGTCTCCAATTGAGATTGAAAAGCCTGCCATCGCTTCGGAGAAATGTGTGTGCGGAAATCACTGCTCCAGAGATAACACAACTCTCGCCAGGCTTGTGGTGTGACAGAATCTTTTCCTTGAAACCATTCATAGATTTGCCAACACCTTGCATTAATTTGAGAATCATCCCGCCCCGTCACCGCCCAGCGAAGCAGGTTATACTTGGCTTGTTTTTTTACAGGGACAGGACTCGAAACAGATTCCAAGGTCAAATAATGACCAGCTCCTGGAAGAGCTTCCAGGTTAAGAACTTGGCTAGGTGTCACAAATTCAAATCGTGGGTCCGCATGAATAGTACGAAAGGCCTCCTGGATTCGTGTCCATTCTCTTTCCGGATGAAGAGGCGCTTCTGTTTCATATCGCCCAGGGCGAAAACCGAAAACTTCCGCATCATTCCCATACACGGAAAACGCTCTTACACGGTCCGAACGATGTTGGGCCACATATTCAATGTAGTGAGGTAAGTTCATTTCCCCATGTACATAACGCTGGAACTTTTGAAAGGAGAGGGATGTATTCCAAATTATCGGGATACTCTCGCCATCCAAACCACAGGCTCGTTGCGGAAGATACTGCCACGCTGGATCCCACTCTGGATGATTATGGGCAGGATTCTCCCACTCCATCACAATGGCTTGGTAGCCGGCATTCAGGTAGTGCTGAACGAGGCCTGCGGAATACGCTTGTTCATTGACAAACGCCACCTTCGGGCGCAGACCAAGAAGACGTTCATATACTTCATGACCTAATTGAAGATTCTTGGCATTGACCTGAGCTGGCACCAAAGGGCCAATCAGCTGCGTGTAACCACTACCAAGCCATTCACAAGACCCCTCAGTCACTAGATGACGCAATGTCTGGACCCAAGCAGGATCCAAAGCCTCAGCAATTTCAAGGGTGAGCCCGGAGGCTTCAATGCCAATGGGAAGGTTAAGGTCTTGGGCCAAACGGAGTAATGGCCAATAGCAACAGTGCAGCACTTCATACCGTTGTTCTTCTTTAATGGATGAATACAGGAGGTTCAGATGGAAAATTGCATACAGTTGCACTTCATTCTTATCGGTTATTTTCCGTTAAAACATGAGGAATACATGGCGAAGGATGGGAAAAGAACACGCCTTCTCTCAGGCCATAGCTTCCGACACATTCTTTAAATGAGTTGACAAATGTATGGACAAAAGAATAGGCTTATGATAACATGAAAATACAGGCTCTAGGATTTGATTGGGATTCTGCCAACAAGCACAAGTGCTGTAAACACGGCCTTCGCCCTAAGGGAATCGAAGAATTTTTCCAGCAGAGTGGCCTGTTTGTCATACCGGATATCCATCACTCCCAATCGGAAGAAAGATATATCGCCTATGGCCCGTCTCCCAAAGGGAGGCCCATGCTTGTAGCTTTTACCTTTCGTATCCAGGATGCTGAAACACTGATCAGGCCCATCAGTGCCAGGCACATGCACAAGAAGGAGGCTAAGGAATATGAAGAAAAAATCGCCGAAATTTAAATCCGATAAAGAAGTTGAACAGTTTCTGGAACAGGATCTGACTGACTATATTGACCCCAGAAAAGCCCAACGGGTGACATTCGAATTTCTTCCGAAAACAGAAAAGGTCAATCTACGCTTTCCCCCTGAACTGCTTTTTGAAGTCCGAAAAAAGGCCAGCGAACAAGGCGTCTCTTACCAGAAATATATTCGAAAGGCGGTTGAGGAATCTCTGACCACAAGGTAAAGACCAGAAACTCATGCCCCGCAGACGGGTATTCTCCTGCCACAACCACCGGCACTCACGGCGGACTTCATCAAGGTGGTCACGGAGACATTCCGAAGAGGTCCTCCTCGAGACCATCAATCTGGAGGAACACCTCTTCTCTCAGGCCATAGCTTCCGACACATTCTTTATGGGTATCCAAATACCTCCGCACTCCAGACTCTGCCCAACCGCTTCGGTTACCGCTGTTGAAATCAATGCCTGTTGAAAGGTGGGACGGGATTGTTCCAGTTCCTCAAGAGTGACTGTCTTTTCAAGTAAGCGCCACACATCATCTAAAAAGGTTCGAATACTCTCAATACCATAGCCAAGGTATTCCTTTCGGCCCTCTGTCCCATAGGAATACGATTGCGTGAAGTAAGGATTGATGTCCTCTATTCCGTCATCGTCTGTCACGAGTTGTTGGCCACGACATTTTTGATCACTTTCGTAACGACCTTTGGTTCCAATAACCTTAATCGCCTGATAGGACATGGCGGAGGAAGAATTCGGATCTACCCAGTTCACCAAAAACATGGAAACAAACGGCGTGACCGATCCTGGAATGGCCCACTCTACTATTGCTTGAATGGAATCTTGCGTATGTTTCCCACAACCATTGAGATAGGCTGATTGTCCAACCGCCATGGCACGTTGTGGTATCGCTTTAAAAACATGGGCCAGGAGATCAACATAATGAACCCCAAGATACTGAAACACATTCGTCTGCTCGACCCAACTCCCAAATATTTCTTGTGGAACACGTTTTCGCTGACTGAATTCTACAAGCGCATACAACGGAATACCCAATCGTTTGTGCTCGATCACCTCCTGGAGTTTTCTGTTGGCTAAATCCCATCGCTTATGAAATTCAACAACCCCATAGAGATTTTTAGCCCGTGCCAATTGGCATAACTCCTGCCCTTCTTTGACTGTCGGCGTGAAAGGCTTCACGAGCATAACCGGTTGATTCGCCTCCAACATCTCTCGAGCGATGGGACCATGCAGATGGTCAGGCACCGCAACGATCACACAGCTTCGTGGCCCAAGTTGAGTAAGGGCCTTTCGATACGCCTCGGGATCATTTCCCGATTTCGGATACCCCTCAACCTCTACATCAATCCCTAATTGCTGGCGTAATGCCTCGACTTGATTGTTGAGAAACTTGATGGAGGACTCTCGGGTGCCAGCGACCACTATTCGGCTGACCAATCCATCACGATACGCTTGCATCACACTGGGTAAGATGGTCCCATACCCGTCAGTGCCACGACCGCAGACATACATCCCCGTCCCGACAATCAGCACCTCAACAGGCTGCCCCATCATGTCTCGACTCCGGCTAAAGACCTCGTCTCAATTCGAATCGTGTGGATGGCATGTTCGGCATTCCGCACAGCTTCTTCTCTTGTGTCTCCAGAAGCAATCACATGGCCAATTCGGTCACTATGATTCGTCACCGGAGAAACCATTTTTCCCATGGTCATATCATTTCGCAACATAACGTCGTACATTCCTGGAAGACCGCGAGCGGTTTCAACCCCATGTATGCCGACTATTTCACCAGGGTCTGGAAATATAAATCGCTGAGCGGCACCTCGTCGAAATTTTGGACTGAGTCCTCCCTCAGAAACCTCATCACCAACAGCCATCGAAATAAGAGTGGGCAAAATGTTTATGCCTGTGGCCAACGGCACCATGTCAGCACAAAATCGTCCCCCACTTGTCCGAGGCGCCATTTCCAAAATGACAGGGCCGGAATCCCCAAGAATCACATCGCCCTTTGCCACGCCCCAGTGAATATCAAGAGATCGAATGGCTTGTTCAACGACCTTCACCACTCGGGCTTGTTGGTCATGAGGCAAAACCGATGGAATCGTATGCCCATCCTCAATGAAATACGGAGCAAATCGTTCCTTTGAGATATAATTCCGGTCGGCAAAACCCGTGGTCACAATACAGCCATCGACGATGACGGATTCTGTGCTGATCTCCCACCCCTGGAGAAACTCCTCAACAAGCACAGAGGGTTCAGAAGAAAATTTCAATGCGCACCGGAATGCCGTATCAAGCTCACCAACAGTAGTGACCTTACGCACGCCACGTGCACCCGCACTTTCCAAGGGCTTGAGCACCACAGGATAGCCAAACTCCGCCGCCACGCCCTGTGCCTCCTCGATTGAATGCACCAGGGCAAACGTGGGACACGGGACTCCATGCGACTCCAAACATTGATAGCGACGCCACTTATTCGTGGCCCGAACGGCCACGTCAGGGGCAAGTCCAGGAAGGCCTAATTGTTGAGCGACCGATGCGACGACATGTGGCAAATCTACGGCATGACTAAATATCCCATGGACGTGTTCATGTTTCCCAAGCTGGGTCAGATATTCGACATTTCGAATATCTCCGCAGATGCCTTGATGGGCAAGTCGCAACCCCGGAGCCCGCGGATTGCCATCGACCGCAATAACAAACAGATCCATTTCATAAGCGGCCTTGATCGCGGCAATTTGTTCTTGTCCTGCCCCGACCAAGAGCAATCGCTTTTTGTGAGAACTACTCATCTCGTAATGATGACACTCCTGGTAACGGTCACATGATAGGTCTGATTTCGCCACATCCCTGAATCACGAAGAGAGAGAGGCTCATCAAGCAGAACGAGAATCGACTGGGACAGATGACCAACAGCCCGTTTATTGAAAGTCGGCACTCACGACCAGGGCATCTTTCACAACTAACCGTGTGGGCATCTGAAGAACCGCTAAGAGCAAGTCAGAGACTTCTTCCAACGTCAGGGCTTTTTCCGGAGCCGGCATAATGGTTTTCAATAACGCCGGATCCGCGGATTGGCACACCTTCCCCCAAAACTCTGAGTCCACTGCGCCAAGATTAATCAACGATAACCGTATGCCATCTCCTCGAACACTTTGCCCACGCAATTCCAAATACTTCGCAAGCCCGGCCTTCATCGCTGCATAATCGGCGGCGCCGAGATTTCCGTATCGCGACGCGTTGGATCCCACATGCAAAATGATTCCAGGTTTCTTGGCAGTCCGCATGGCTTGGATATGCCGTTCCGTAAACATTCGGGGGAAGAAATAGTTCGCATCATACAATTGATTGACTTCATCCTCCGCCAACGTTCCCGGATCCCGCACAAACATTTTCCCTGCCGTGCAAATAGCAAAATCTACCGCCTCAGGAGATTCACCATCATCCAGGATTGTGACTCCGGACTTCATCAAAGACTCGCGGAGAATAGACCCAATGCCTCCTCGACCATTTCGAGAAAGACAAGCCGTTTTTCCTTTTAACCCAACCATGGGTCACGCTCCCGACAATCCCGGCAAGGCATTCGGAAATGGCCCTCGCAATGTTCACCTCTCAGTTCCGTCATAAACGCACCATTCCACCAATCGGCAAATGACATATTGTGAATGTTGGCATTTCCCGTCCGACCATCCGGCAAGGTCACGGTTTGAACAAGCTGAGTTTGCGCATCATGACAGCATCCATTTAAATCACCATTCACCACCATTGACCCAATGGCAAACAAATGCTGACAAGGCATGAGGGCCACTCGCTCGGCTTTCAAACGATCCTCCTCATCATCCACCACCGCGCTCCCCAACCAACTTCGCATCGAATCCAAATCCTTGATAAACACATCATCGACTCCAGGCACGTCCATCCAATGCCGAATGAAGTCCACGATTTGATCAGCCGTATTATCTTTATTGATAATTTGCATTCGGACAAAGGGTTTGGAGAGCCCCCTCTGTTGTTTGGCCTCCAAAAATTCACGCACTCGATCAATGGTTCGTTCAAAGGTTTCCAATCCGGAAGCTCCGGGCCGGTTTTCCTCGTACACACGTTTCGTCATTCCATCGATTGAGATAATTAAATCATCCAATTCAGAATCGAAGATACACGCCAAGTTTGGCACGTCACCATTTGTTGAGAGATTCACGGCACGAAAACCCCCAACTCGTTTTGCGGCATTGACCATATCCGAGATATTGAGTGTTCGACCTGACTCATCTTTTCCATGCCATAGGAACGACTCGCCAAGTTGATACAAACTGATTCCATACACCGGATAGTGCCGGGTTTCCTCCATCAACCTCATGAAGGTTCCCCAGGGCATAAATCCCTTGACCACTTTTCCATCCGCATCTCTTCGGTCCATGACATTAATGGTACAAAAGGGACAGACCTTATTGCACACATTGGTCGGCTCGATAATAAAATAGCGCGGAAAAGTTGGCACCTGCCGTTGAGCATATTCTTGTCGAGCTTGAAGCAACGTTGGCTTGGACAGGGGACGAAGCTGCTGCCGATGGAGACTCCCTACTTCATCAGGGTCACAGGCAGCAGATTCTTTTCCTGCCAGGTATCCAATCCGAGTAAACGAATGACCTTGTTTTTCACGGATCCCTTTCATCGGAACCCCGTTAATATCCAACGGCCCCGTCCATTGAAACGCGGTTTGAGGATTCACCAGTAGCATAGATATGAGATTCCTTGATTGCCTACATTACCTCGCATGTGCCATCGCACCACTCCCAGGCACGAGAATGCCCTCTAATAATTCCATATTTTTCACACCATCGTCTAAGGTCGCCAACACCGTTGGGTTGCCCTGGAAAAACGCTTCAAGCTCTCGCAGGTGCATAGGTTCAAAACGATCAGGTTGACAGCTCACACTGTCAATCTCTCCTTGAATGTTAATCGTATAGTCATAGGACCCGAAATGAATAAAATTGACATGGACCGATACATGAGCGCCACACTCACTTTCCAATAAAAAGGACCCAGCCTCATCGGCATCCCCCAACATTCCATGCTGACTCACATGTGCTCCGACCACTCTCATGTTCCCAAGCAAGTACCGTGCGGTGTCCAAAATATGAGATCCACTTTCCAGGACCACATGTCCATGGTAACGGGGCACCCATTCCCGCGCCCACAACTGCACCACATGAATGGGACCGAGGGCACCACGTACTATTTCTTGTTTGAGATGTTGAACTGCAGAATTAAACCGCCAATTAAAACCCACAAACACTGATTGGTGTGATGAATGCGACGACAGTGCACGAACTAACGCGAGTTCTTCTGGCAACACCAGCGGTTTTTCCACAAGAATTGCCGGCACCCGATACTCTAATAACTGTCGAAGGGTGGCGTAATGACATTGCACAGGAGAAGCCACAAGGGCATGGGAGAAAAAATCTTCCCCACAAGAAGCCATTGCCTGTTCAACAGTATGAAAGTCGGCTTCCTGTTTTGGGTCAGGATCAACGGTAACGATCTGTGCGCCTAAAACGTGGGCATTCTGTTCATGCTTCCTACCAATTGACCCTCGTCCAATAAGAAGGAATTTGCAATCTATGTCCTGATACAAATTATTCATATTTTGTAACACGTCACATATGGAAGCCGTTTATTCGAACGAGGCCAAGCGTGCGTACACGACAACCTCTCGACCAATGCCTTGTTGCGCAAATGCCTGGTATGTACGTTGTTTCCATTCAGCACAACCAATTTTTGTCAGGTTCAATTCCATGTTTTTTCTTTGCCGATGAACCATGCGCCCCATGGAGGAATCTCCGACATAGTTCATCCCCATCAGCAGAAACAATTCAATCGGAAACGTGGAGCTTCGGGAAAGAATGCCGAACCCCTGGTTTTTCAACAATGTCAGCAACGACTCATGATCAAAATAATTAATATGATGCGGTGGCGCGAGCCACCAGGGCTCAAAGTTCATGGTCGTTCTCAGTGCCTTTTGAAGGGGATTATAATCATTGGGAACAATGACACACAGAATGCCTCCAGGTTTGAGTAATTGAGTCACGATCGATAACAAAGAAGCAGGATTCGGGATATGTTCCAATACCTCATGCAAATAGACCACATCGAAAGTACCCAACGATTTCACCAAGGGCTCATCCACAAACCCTTCTCGAACATCTAACCCAAGGTCTCGGCTATGAGCGGCCGCACGCTTTGACGGCTCAACTCCAGTCGTTTTCCACCCACGGGCCTTTCCTCGAAGAAGAAAATAGCCTGGCCCAGAGCCAATATCTACAAGACTTCTTGATTCCCCTGGAAGTTGAGACTCTAGGTAGTCATAGCGTTCGTCATAGACAAGATTCCACCAATCCAAATCTTCCTGATGTTCATCCAAATACAAGGGTTTTTCATGAGAATAATAATCTTCACGATAGACCTGCTCTAATTCCTCTTGAGTGGGAATCGGCACGACATGTTTGTAACCACAAGACAGGCACTCAATCACATCAAACTCATTGACACGATCAAGCACCAAGCCACTATGTTGCTGCCACTGCCTGCTGGATTCCATTTCGCGAGCCATGTATCTCCTGAACGAGTTTTTCCGCAATCCTGGTCACGCCTAAACCATCAATTGAATTGTCATTCGTGCCTGGTTGGTCGATGCTAATCTCCAACGAAGAGTTCGAATATTTTCCGATTGCCAGGGCTAACTGCTCATCAGTCACTTCACTACCCAGCCCTAAGGACACACCAAAGCCTGCCTGCATATATCGTGATGCGGATTCCACATGGTCCGGTGTTCCACACAGATACATCCCAAATCGTTTCAAGGCCGCAGCCTCATAGGCCGTATTTCCAAAAGCCCCTACGACCAAATCAGACTGATGAATCAGCTCCGGAAGATTTTTGATATTCGAATAAATTTGCATATGATCGTTCAACCCATTCACGAGTTTCTGCAATTCTTGGTGAGCTGAAAACCCCGGGCCAAGAACGACTTTCACTTCAATGTTCGTCCTCACCCTTTGACAAGCCCGGATAGCTTTGAGCGTAAACCCATGCGGATCACTTCCACCCATGGTCACAAGAACTTGCACTTTTTCTTGTTGGGGTTTTGACACATTTTGTAATTCTCGAATATCTCGCCGTAACAGCACCCACTCCCACCCCACAAAACGCTGACCAGGACTTCCTCTCCAATCAATACGGTCGAGTTGCGGCACTGGCGGGAAAAAGCCCAAGTCTGCTGACAAACACCGGGGACTGATATCATCGATCACAGCTACTACCGTTCCGCTTTCTCGCAAGGAGTCCATCGCATGTCGGGGAAAGTCATCACGAATATCAAACACCACCATATCTACTGGGGCACGACGAATCAGACTGAGGGGCCAGGTGATATCGTGTGCCTGTATTTCATGCCCAGGCGTGAGCACGGAATACCCGTGAGTTCGCGCCATATCAATTCCTTCAGGACCATATCGCATAAGAAACTTCACCCGACATTCATGAACAGAACACAGTTCATCTGCTAACGCTAGGCAACGAATCACATGCCCTAAGCCAACATCATAACTTCCATCACATCGAATGAGAATGATTGGTGAAGTGTCCTGGCCCATGTCTTCTGACTCTGCGATAGTTGAGAATGACGGAATGATACATGACCACGGTCTGCATCATCATGTCAGACGATAAAATCCTTTTTGCGCCGGAGGGCCTTTTAAGTGTCGCTCCACATCACCCCAGGCCACGGCTTCGGCAATCGTTAAGAACGCATCCGATACCGCTTCCAAATATTCGGCAATATCATCAATCTCATGGGCATAGGACGGTTTGAACTGGTCGCAAGCCAGGAAACCCTTCTCCAACATCAATTGGGAAAACAATGTCGTCAGGTTAATATGATCGCTATGGTTAAACCCAAAATGCGCTAAACTCGGCAGGCCCTCCAAGTAGATTCGAAGCCCAACATGTTCCGCAGCCTTTCGCCATCCCATTTTGACCATATTCCCAATCATGATCAGATGGGAGGCGACGTGTTCGCGCCGATGCTTCCGAATGGTGGCCAACGCCGCCACGGGTCCGATTCGTTCCGTCCAATTCGTACTGCTGATGAAGGTGCGTTGCGCCGACTCCATGACCGTCGACGTACCAAGAATTGCAGCCATGGGATATCCATTCGCCATGCCTTTGGCGAACACCGCGATATCCGGCGCCACCCCCAACAGGAGATGAATGCCTCCGGTGGTCATCCGAAACCCGGTGGTAATTTCATCAAAGATCAACACCGCGCCGGTTTGTCTGGCGAGATCCCGAACATTTTCCAGAAATCCGGGGTCAGGACTCTGGCCCCGTTGCGGTTCCATCACAATCGCCGCCACATCGTCTCGATGTTCATCCACAATCTTTCGCAATTGATCGATCCGATTATAATGGAAGGGCAATGCTGTCCCCCGTAACCCTCTGGGCACCCCTGCTGGTTCCAAGCCAGGTAATAAATGACCATCAAGCGCATCGTCATCGCCAAGATTGGCAGCCAGGTACCAGTCCGCCCACCCATGATAGCCACAAAAGGCCACCTTCTCTCGTGCGGTATGTGCCCGTGCTATACGCACCGCGATGGCCATGGCTTCCCCACCGGTCTTGGCATACCGTACCATCTGAGCCCAGGGATGCAGTTCACACAATAATTCGGCTAATTCCACTTCTTCCGGTGCATTGAGCGTACACATCACGCCATGGTCCACCGCCGCTTTGACCGCCCCATCGACTTCAGGATCGGCATAGCCCAACACACAGGCCCCAACTCCCATGAGGCTCATATCTTTATACACGTTGCCGTCGAGATCGATGACGTCAATGCCCTTCGCCTGGGCATAATACACAGGCCACTGCTCCGGCAAAATTAATTCCGGCCGCTTGGACAACAATTGCGTGCCCCCGGGAATCAGCCGTTTGGCCTTGTCATACAACCGTTGTCCGGAAGATTTCCGTTCGGGAGAAACCGCAAGAGGAGATGAATGAGTAAGGGCAACCATATTAACCCCTTAGGACCTGAGAGAAAATATCTTGGACAATCTCGCGCCAAGATTTGGGTCGGATTTGGACGGAACGATTGAGAAAAACCCGAGGCATAGCACAGCTATGTTGAGGGTTTTTCGATTGAGGCCCGTTCAAAGACGGCCCGAAGATTGGATGCAAGATGTCCAAGTTATTTTCTCTCAGGTCCTTGAACCGACACGATAATCGGATTGAAGGGATCGGAGATAGCCTTCGTTTCGAGTGATCCCTTGATTGATGTCCATCAATGCAGGCTCACGCTCTAACAGGGCCAAAATATCCGACGTCAGAAACGGGCGATCTTCCTGATACAAGCGATGAAACACTCGCTCCAGAAAATGGAAATCCGGTTCTTCGTCAAGCGTCCATCGATGATGTGCAAGATTGTAAAATCGCTCAAATTTTCCCACGCGAAAGAGATCAGGGTGTGCATGAATATAGGGTGTGACGTGCTCACGCTCCGATGCCATCTCGGCTTCCTTCCACGCTCGTTCTAACGCAGAGAATGACATCACCTCACAATCCAGTCCATCAGGGAATCCTCCCGCTAATCCACAAGCATCATAGGCATGGGCCTCATATTGGCTCAGCAATTCATCAACCACCACGGGATCGAGGGCCGGACAATCTGCAGTGATCCGAAGGATGGAAGCCGCCTGATAAAACTTCGCGGCGTGATAATAGCGATCGAGGACATCCTCTTGGCTCCCACGAAAGCATCGAACCCAATGCGCACAACACCACTCATCAATAACATCGTCTTCCCGCTCAGTTGTCGTGGCGACGACGATCGCACCGATGTTCTGACAGAACCGGAGACGATCCACGACATGCCAGAGAACTGGCCTCCCGATCAGAGATCGCATGACTTTTCCCGGCAAGCGGGTCGAGCCCATCCGAGCCTGCACAATCGCTACAGGACGCTGGCTGGTTGTTTCCATGCTTCCCTCACTTCTTGAAGCGGTCGTAAACCATCGACAGGATCGGCACGCCATTGGCGCTCATCCATCTCACTGGCGGTTGGCACTTTTTCGCCATGCCCATCGGCACCAAAACCACAGCCCAGACTTTGAATCACTGGAGCGATTTCTTCCGGAAGCCAGCAATGCCCAGACTGATATTCTTCACCCTGTTGATCCAAGTCCAAATGAAATTCCACCATCGTGGCGCCCCATCGATGCACCGCGCGATGAATCACCGCAGGGTTGACCGTATGGTCCGACCACCCAACCAAACATCCGCACTGTCCGCGGAGTGTCTCGATGCAGGAGAGATTGCACTCATCGGGAGCAGCGGGGTACCCGGAGACACAGTGCAACACCGTCAGATCGTGACATCCGGCGTCGCGCACTATCCTTGTGGCATGGACCACTTCATCGAGTGTCGCCATCCCCGTGGAGAGCACCACGGGTTTTCCAGTTCGAGCACAAGCCTTGAGCAAATCGTCCCACAACAACTCGTATGAGGCGACCTTGTAAAAATCAATATACGGTTCGAGTTCCGTCACAGCCTCCAGATAAAAAGGTGTGCAAGAAAATTGAATGCGTTGTTGACAACATCGATCAGCCAATTGCGGGATGAAGGACACTGGCAATTCCCATTGTTCCCGCCGCAACAGCGCCTCATTGTGTTCGAATGCTGCAGGTGCAAAGAGCTCGCGTATTTTAAACAACTGAAACTTGACTGCCGCACATCCTATGGCAGCGGCGCGATCGATAAACGAAAAACACCGCTCCAAGTCTTGGTGATGATTACTTGAGACTTCTGCGACGAAAGAAATGTTTCTAGGATTTAATTTCTGAACCATTATTTTCTTTTGGGAAATTCATTTGCACATTGAACAGCTTACGCCTGGGATACCATTTCTGGGGCCTCAGTTATTTCAGGAAAATTTAGGGCTATAACTTCACCATTCTCTAAGCGGACCTGATAGGTCTCACCACGCGACCCGGCTTTTTCAGGATTCGCAACTTTTAATTCTCCATCAATGACTTCCCCTACCTTACCAAGATCTGGTCTCCCATCCTGGTGAAGGGGACATACTCGTTGACCTATTCGGAAAAGGAAAAGCCCTCTAATGCTTGAGCTAAGGTTTGGATCACTCAAACTAAACGTTGACATTCTTTTTGCCTCCTTTTGAATAGCGTTAACAATTCCATCAACTTCTTGATCTTGAAGTAACGGATAAATCGGAAGGGAAAGCATCTTTTCGTATGCTGCCTCTGCAATCGGGCACAGCCCCGGACCTGTTCCAAATTGATTTTGATAAAACGGTTGTAAATGTACGGGAATGTAATGCACCTGAACGCCGATCCCTTGTTCTCGCAGTAACGAAAACAAGGTGCCGCGGTCTACTCCAAACTTTTCTTTCTCGACCTGAATCACATACAAATGGTAGGCATGAGACACACCAGAACGGGCCAAGACCGGATGAATCCCAGGAATAGTGGCCAAAGCGTTGTCATACTGAGAGGCAATGGTCTGGCGACGCATGACCCACCTCTGAAGTTTCCGTAACTGGCTCAGCCCCAACGCACATTGAAAATCTGTCAATCGGTAATTCATGCCCAAACAGATCATCTGATATTCCCACGTCTGTCTCGCCAACCGTTCTTGATGATCCGTGGTAATGCCATGGTTGCGAAAGATTCGCATCCGGTTGGCATACTCGGGTTGCTGCGTGACCACCATTCCACCTTCGCCTGTGGTCATGGCCTTCACCGGATGAAAACTAAAGATCGTGAGGTCAGCCAACGAACCCACTGGGCAACCATGAAGCGAAGCCCCTAAGGCGTGGCAGGCGTCAGCCATAAGGACCAACCCGTGCCGCTTCGCAATATGACGAAGCGCATGGTAGTCACATGGTTGTCCCGCATAATCCACCGCAAGGATAGCCTTGGTTCGAGGAGTCACTTTCTCTTCAACGGCTTGAGGATCGAGTAACAGAGTCTCGGGATCGACATCGGAAAACACCGGCACACCCCCACACATCACAATGGCATTGGCGGTGGCCACGAACGTGAGCGGCGGGAGAATGACTTCATCTCCCGGTTGCAATCCAATGGCATGTATCGCGCAATGAAGCGCAGCGGTTCCATTGGAAACAGCAACAGCCTCTGGTGCATCTACCGTATGGGCCACCGCCTGTTCGAACTCGACAAGTGTCGGCCCCGTGGTCAACCAATCCGATGCCAAGACATCCACCACTGCAGCGATGTCAGCGTCGTCAATACTGTGCCGTCCGTAGGGAATCATGAGCCTCAAACTTTTGCATACACCACCAACCCGCGAGACTTCTTGTTCGCTAAGGTTCCCGTACTAAACCCATTTTGCACTAAGAGAGTTCTTAGTTCGGGAACGCACAGCCAGTGGGTGTTGTTGTCACTGCTGTACCGGAAGCCTTCGGGAAGGGATCGGCGTCTTCCCGCAGTCCCTTCGCGTGCCCGCCCCTGCCACGATTGATATTCAGGAAGAATCGTAAACAAATCGTCATATTCCATCGCATGCCGACTCTCATCTTCAGTCAACAGGACTTCGTGAAGCTTTTCTCCCGGCCGAAGCCCTATATATTGGATGGAACAGTCCGGCGCCATAGCCTCAACCAAATCCAAAATCCTAATACTAGGGATTTTGGGCACGAAGATTTCTCCACCACGGGCAAGTGTGAGGGAGCGCAATACAAACCAGGCCGCTTGATCCAATGTCAGCCAGAACCGCGTCATCCGCTTATCCGTTACCGTAACGTTGCCTTGGCTCCGTTGAAACTCGAAGATTGGCACCACACTGCCACGGCTTCCCAGCACATTCCCATAACGGACACAGCTCATCCGGGTGGGCCGCGTACCAGCATAACTATTCCCCTGAATAAAAATACGTTCGGCACAGAGCTTTGTGGCGCCATAGAGGTTAATCGGATTCACCGCTTTATCCGTACTCAGGGCCAAAATTTGTTGCACATGTTGATCAATCGCCGCATCAATGAGATTTTGGGCGCCGAGCACGTTCGTCCGTACCGCTTCAAACGGATTGTATTCGCAGATCGGGACTTGTTTCATCGCGGCTGCG
The DNA here is from genome assembly GCA_963555755.3 of Nitrospirales bacterium. Lineage (GTDB taxonomy): Bacteria > Nitrospirota > Nitrospiria > Nitrospirales > UBA8639 > Nitronereus. Next base: position 4,483,527 of record OY820905.2, on the reverse strand, counting down.
TGAATAATCACGTTTGCCCCCTGCGCCGCTCGTTCCACTCGACTCGCATCCCGCACATCGCCAATAAAAAACCGAATCCGATCATCAGTGAACTGGCGAGCCATATCGTGCTGTTTCAACTCGTCGCGGCTAAAGATCCTCAGGGCTTTAAACGAGAAGTGCTCGACCAAGATCTTGGTCAACCGTTGACCAAATGACCCTGTTCCTCCCGTTAACAAAATGGTCTTGCCCTGAAGATTTCGCTGGATGAGACTCGATAAATTTTTGGCCATTGCAGAGACACTCCTTCCTGAGGCAACAGGTTCTCTTGGTGATACCTTCCAATATCCGTGCCACACTTTTTCTGTTGGTTTTGTGAGATTCGTTGTCAGACTTGACGTCATTCGAGCATCAAACGGTGAATTGACGGGCAGTGGCACTCACCCGCGACCCAGGAACAGGATGTCCCACTCAAACGGGATAGGAAAATTTGACCGGGAGGCAAATTAGTCACTAGTCGCTGGTGACTGTAGGTTCATTTTTTTCGAGCGACGAGAGACGAGCAACGAGACTAGGGATTCGGAGAATCATTGGAAGTTTGCGGAAGGATATGTATGGTCAGATCTGGCACATGCGTCGGATCAGCAGCCATCGCCGCGAGGTTTTCCTTGCAAACCGCTTGATACAATTCATCCCGTAGCACACGCATGTTTTTCGGGCACTCGATCCCGAGTCTCACCTGATTGCCTCTCAACTGGACAAGCACTATTCGAATATCGTCCCCGAGACGGATTCCTTCGCCTTCCTTGCGAGTCAAAATTAACATGTCGCCCTCCTTGGCAGACAAACGTCAAAATTTCATACTTGTCTTCAGCGCACCATCTACACTAGGTATTCACTGCGGTTTGCGCAGGATTTTCCACTTCTTGCTCAACCTCGGGTTTAGCGGAATTTAAGGGATACCGAATGGGAAATGACTCGTTGAGAATGATTTGTTTTCCCCGATTCCGCGTGGCATTGATGATCAGAGGCCCTTGCAAATTCACGGTGGCTTTTTCAGGTTCGTTCGGCGGAATGGTCACGATCGATAATACCACCACATCATCCCCTTCTTGGAACTCGATTTCATGCAAGGCGTCATCCTGAATCTGGATATGATAATCCGGCTTGATTAACCCAGGCTGTACCACCACAAAAGCGATATTCCCGTCATCGAGAGATTGCAGCCATTCATACCCTAGCCCTCGCCCCCCCCCAAGCAAGGAAAACCGGGTATGTTGGCTAAACCCGATCAATCCGGCTTGGAACGTGAGCACATCTTCGTCCGGGATCTCCAAAGGACCGAATCGACTCGTCACAATTTCCACCATAGAGTCACTCACCTTTCAGGGAATGTTCAAAAAAGTCCGTCCAGCAAGGCCGCACCCATTTTGACGCGCGGAGCGTACATGGAGTACGTGAGCACGGCAAAATGGCGAGAACGCCGCTGGCGGCTTTTTTCAACGTTCCCTTTCAAGAAGTTAGATTCCTTCCCTCATGTTGCCGAAAGACCGGACAGGGCATACGAAGCATCTTCCCGATCGTTCACGCACACCTTCTTGAGGGCCTGAGACAAATCCTCAACATCAAAAGGCTTTTGCACAAACCCTGCCAAACCGTCGTCGATGAGCTGTTGAACGGGAAAAAATTTCTCAGCCCCACTGGCAAACACCACCTTCACCGAGGGGTTAATCGCCCGAAGTCCTTGGAAACAATCTTCCCCACTCATCGACGGCATGGAGAGATCCAACACAATCAAGTCAATCTCGTCGGGATGTTCTCGATACCATGCAATCGCCTCTTCACCACTGGGAACAACCCGCGGTTCGCATTCAAAGAGTCGCAACATTTCCGCTGTGGTTTCCACGACAAGGGGCTCATCATCCACAACAAGAATTCTTGGATTGGGCCTCCCCAACACAGTGGGCAAGTGGATCAGATCAGACTGAGTCTGTTGGACTTGTGGGAAATAGAGGTGAAAGGACGTGCCGTGATTGACCTGGCTGGACATGGTGATTCGACCACCATGCGCTTCCACGATCTCTTTGACGATGGCTAACCCCATTCCCGATCCCTTCGTAGAAGGTTTGGTCGAAAAAAATGGCTCAAACACAGCCTGTCGGAGTTCATCCGGGATACCACATCCTGAGTCCGTCACACGAATTTCTAAAAAGGGATGTCCTTGAAGAGGGAAGGCCTGGTGACCAGTGAGGTCTCCTTGTAAATAGGAAACCGTGGCAATCGTGATCGTTCCCCCTTCCGGCATGGCATCACAGGCGTTCACGATAAGGTTTAACAAGACCTGATGCAGTTGCCGGGCATTCCCCTTGATCCAGGAATCTCGAGCCTCAAATTCTCTGGTAATCTGAATTCCATTGGCCCGATCGCCAGAGAGGAGGGCAAGCACTTCTTCAATCGTGTCATGCACGTTGAGAGACGATCGACGTTCGTTCTCTCGCCGTGCCGTACCGAGAAGTTGTGCCGTCAGCTCTTGTCCGCGATGAACCGCTTGACGAATGACTTTCACAGGTTGTTGGATCGAAGTATCCGTGGATCCTTTATGCGCGAGGAGACTGGCATGCCCCTGAATGGCCGTCAGAATATTATTGACATCATGGGCAATGCCTCCCGCCAGCTTTCCGACTGACTCCAGTTCTTGTAATTGCTCCACCTGCTCCTGTAATCTCTGCACTTCAGTTCGGAGAAAAGCCAGTTCTTGTACGTTTTTCGCCACAAGAATACACCTGACTCCATCGTTCCAACACACCGGATAGCCAGAGACCAGCAGCTCTATGGTCGCACCCCCTCGAGTCCGAAACCGAGTCTCCCGGTGTTGCCCAACACCCTGCACGGAAGAAGGCCAATTCAACGGTCCAGAGGGTTCAAGCATCGTCAACGTATGTCCACGGATTTCTTCAACCGGCCAATCGAGGACTCGACTCCCATAGGCATTGATATCAACAATCACTCCCTCATCATCGGTCAGGATCACGATCTCGTCGAACTCACGGAGAAATTTTTTGATTTCCTCGGTAGATTGACTGGGACCTGATGAAACGTCTCTACCTTCCCATGACCTACGGTAGCCGACTCGTTCGTGCTCCACCTTGGGGAACAACACATCAAGAGAGGCTTGGTTAAGATATCCGCGCACGAATTCGTTTGCACCGTACTGGAGGAACTCCAAGGCTAACTGTGATTCTGGATCGGCTGTGGCCACAAATATTCTGGCGGACGACGACTGTCTTTTTAACTCAGGCACCCACTGCAAACTCGTGTGTTCCAGGACAGGGTGATGGATGACGATGAGATCGGGGGAATGGGCCGCAATGTACGACGCAACATCACTCGCCCCTTGGCATTCCCCAACCGACCAGCCATGTTGTCGAAAGATCAGAGCCTGGACGGCAGACCACTCAATGGCATTTCCCACTAGCAGTACCTGTGGCGAAGCCCCCAGCTTCTTCCCCTCAAGGACCTGAGCCAGTCCCTGTCGTAACGAGGCAGGCTCAACTGGCAGGGAAACAAATGCATGCCCACCCAGAAAGGCGGCGATGCGCTCCCCCTCAATCTTTGACAAACGCGAGGACACACACAGAAACGGGATGCCGGCAAACCGAGCATCATGGGCATGACGAAACAATTGACCATACTCCCCGTCACTCACGCTTGCCCCATCAAGGTCAACCAACATGGCATGGATAGAAGCCTGTCCGCTAAGAAGGCGGCGGGCATCTTCAGCCGTGGCACTTTGAGCGACCTCAAACCCTTCATGCTCCAGGAAGGTAGCCAGAAAATGCCGTTGCACCGCATCACGATGAACAATCAGAACGCGTGACATAATCAGTATGATCTCATGCAAGGGTTCGCGAAAGAATAACTTCCCATGTTTGGGTGTTGAGGCGCCTGTCTGGCAAGGCGCGAGGACTGCGCATACTCCTCGTATGGAAAGGACGAGCAACGCCGGCAGACGGGATGGATCGACGCCCAAACATGGGAAGTTATTCTTTCGCGAACCCTAAGATTCATGATGTGGGAACCTGAGTCCCAGAACTCTGCCGATCAACTTCAAAATATTCCACCCGATTGCGTCCACTATATTTCGCCAAGTACATTCCACCATCCGCGGCTTTCAGAAGACTTTCGATATCTCCTTGTGTGGGACTCGTCCATGTCGTCACGCCCTGGCTACAGGTCACGGACACGGATACCTCCGAGGTCACATACGGCTGTCCGCCCACTGCCGTTTTCACCCGAGACGCCTCATTGAGCGCCTCACTGGCGTCGCTTCCGGGCAACACAATGAGAAATTCCTCTCCCCCATATCGCCCTACAGAGTCATAGGGACGAACACACGCGCGCATGCGCTGACTCGCTTCCACGAGGACAGCATCCCCAACCAAATGTCCATGGGTATCATTAATGGTCTTGAAATTATCAAGATCCACAAGAATGACGCTGATGGGGCGCTGTTCGCGTTGTGCCCGTGCTAACTCCCGGTCCATATTTTCCAGGATAGCTCCACGATTCCAGATGCCGGTTAAGGGATCATGCGTGGCCTGAATACGAAGCGATTCCTGGGCATCCAGCAGCTCGGCCTGAAGATCCAAAATCCGGCGGCCTGCACGGAGTCGCACCTCAAGCTCTTCCACATTGAAGGGTTTGGTCAGATAGTCATCCGCTCCGGCTTCCATACCCGCGACAAGATCCGCGGTATCCCCACGAGAGGTAAGCAACAACAAATAGATATAGGGCGTACTTCGATGGACCCGAACGTTCCGGCAAATTTGCACCCCATCTAATCCGGGCATCATCCAATCCAAAATGGCCAAGTCCGGCGGAGTCTCCGACTGCAAAATCTTCCACGCCTCTTGACCATCCGTACAAATGGTCACCTGATAGTCCCATTTCAACAACTTGGCCTTCAGCAAGTGCAATGAGACTGGATCATCATCAGCAATCAGGATATCCATACTTCTGTTCCTTTTTTTTGCTCACCGGTTGCGTGAGGGATCCAGGAAGGACGTCCGCCGACCATGCATGATTTCATGACGAACACGTCGGTCGGGTTGTTGGGAGGAAGCCTTCCTGGCCACTAAGATTCTTTTCGGTTAAGGGACAGAAAAACTAAAGGATGTGCGATATTGTCCATGAACTGCCAAGATCGTGCTTAACGAAGATAGTTCAACAGGCTGATGTTGAACTGCCGACTGAGGACCAACAGCGAGGCTTCCAGGCTTAATTCCAACGTCGTCAATTGCGTCGCCGCTTGAGCGAAATCCGTATCTTCAATGGCCGACCGTTCACCTTGTGTCGTCACAGCGAGTAGATCTAACCCTTCCGCCAAGCGATCAAGACGATTCACTTTTGATCCAATATCCGCTCTGGCATCCGTGAGCTGATCCAGCCCCGTCGTGAAACTGGTAATAACCGTGGCGAGGTCCGAAGGGGTATTGGTGAGCAACGCTTGTTCCAAATCTTGCAACGTAGCGAACACATCGACATCAGGTCCTGAAAAAACTTGGCTTCCCACAACATTCGAGGCAATAGTCTTTCCATCTTCGTATTCAACCGCAATGCTTCCGGTGTCACCTTGGTAACTATAGTTAGGACGGACCCGGAAGAGGTCGCCTGCCTGAGGGGTGACCGTCCCATCAGTAATGACAGCCGTTATCCCAGCAAAGACGATATTGGCGGCCGAGGTATAGGCATTGCCGGTCGATAACACCTGATTATCGGTCAAATTCACAATGTCAAAGGCCGACGTGCTGGTAAATCGAATTTCATAGACATTCGGTTGTAGGACAGAGGCTGTGCTTATCGAGGCGGTAATCGTCGCGTCCGAGGGATTATGCGCCGTGATTTGAAATTCATCATCACCCAAGGGACCACTTGGATTATCGGTGAACACGACTCTGAGACCATCGAAATCAATATTGGCCCCAGACGTATAGGTCTGGCTGCTTAATGTTGTTGCACCCGTTGTAAGATTTTTGACATCAAAGGTGGTCGAATTGGAAAAGGTGATTTTATATTCATTCCCCGTGAGAGAACTCGCGGTTTGAATCACCACGGTTGATGAAGTCGTTCCCGTATTATCATCATTGGCTGAAATGGATGGACTGCGTCCAGAAGATGAAACCAAGGTCGAAAGGCCAAAGGCAGCTGTTTGGGTTTCAAACCCGGAGAACAGATATCGCTCATTGATCTTGGTATTCGCTGTATCCACCAAACTGAGCAGGAGTTGATGAACTTCTTTCGCAACAGCTTGGCGTGTCGTAGCTGAACTGGTGGCATTGCGCTCTTGCAACGCAATCTCTCTCCCCCGTAGAGCAATCGTTTCCGCTGATCCAATCACGCTTTCGGACAAATTTAACCGTGAGACCGCTTCATGAACCGACAGGGATCGCTTGGCAATGTTATTCAGGACAGTGCGGAACTTCATGATCTGCTCGTAGGCAATCGGTTCATCGGAAGGACGATTGACTTTCTTGCCCGAAGCCAATGCTTCCTGCACGTGGGCAAGATTCGTCTGAATCCGCTGATAATACCCCATTACAAGGTCGATCTGTTGTTGATTCGTGACACGCATAATCAGATGCCTTTTCGTGAAGCGTGATCCGTGATGCGTGAAGCGTGAAGATTCATACTCAACATTCTTCCCCCTTCACCCTTTACGAATCACCCATGAGTCTTCAAGGCCCTTGTCTCTCGTCTTTCGCATCACGCATTACGCTTCACGCATCACGCGTTCTGACGCCCTATCGGCCCAAATTTAAAACCGTTTGAAATAATTCATCAGCAGTCGCGATGAGACGTGCGGAGGCTTCAAACGCACGTTGGAACTCCAAGAGCCGAGTCAGCTCCTCATCTAAGTTGACTCCTGACACACTTTCTCTCAACGACGTGACTTGATCCATTTCAATCTGTTTTGAATCTCGTTGAAGACCAGCCAAAAACGTATCGCTACCCACATCCCCGACGGTCACGGCGTGATAGTCGTCCAAATTGACACTGCCCAAGGTACTTTGACTGGTGGATTGAATGGCAATGAGCGCGATAGCATTGACGTTATTTCCCGGAACACCCGTTGAAGTAGAAGACGCCGCCACTTTATCCGTGTCACTCACACTCACCGCCATATCACTCGCGGCCCCTTTGTGTGCACTCAGGGTGAAAATATCTCCCGTCGCCGGCGCGCCACTGCTATTCGTAATCACGACGCCCAGCCCCTCAAACGTAATGGTTGCCCCTGATGTATAGGCTTGGGCACTGAGCACCGTGGTATTATCCGTCACATTCACCACATTAAAGACCGAGGCGCTGGTAAATTGAATTTCGTAGGAATCCATGGTTAATGAAGCTGCCGTTAAGACAGTCGTCGATGTACCGGCTGCTCCTCCGGTATTCGTGTCCTTCGGAAGGGGAGCATCGGGACTTAATGCCGAAAACAGCAAATTACCGGTGGTCCCGTCCAGTCCATATCCGGCTGCATGTTGTTGATTAATTTCATTCACCAACACCGCGGTTAATCGATCCAACCGATCCTGATAGCCCTGAATGTCGGTATCCCGAACCGTCAACCGGCCAGCAATTTCACCGTCGGTGATTTTTGAGGTCACAACAAACTTGGTGCCATCCTTTCGTTGAACCGCCACATCATTCATACCCAGGTTATCCGCGTCTGAAACTTGAACGAGCGTATTATTCCGGTCCCCAGTCACGAGGAGCTGCCCTCCCACCATGATAGCTAGCCCATTGGTCATTTCGACAGTTTCAATATTGACCAACTCGGCCATGGCGTTCACCAAGAAGGCCCGTCGGTCTCGCAAATCATTGGCTGTTCTTCCACTGGATTCGGCAACATGAATTTGGCCATTGAGATCGGCAATTTGGGACGCAATGGTGTTGACCATGGATAAGTTCTGGCCAATCGTGTCATCAATATCCGTGCGGATTTGCGAGAGCGTGCCCGCAGCAAGGTTAATCGTATCGACTAATGCTTGAGCTTCATTGATGACCAACGTCCGGTGAGAGCTTTCTTCTGGAAACGTCGAGAGATCGCGGAACGCATTGAAGAGCCGATCAATGGCCGTGTTCATGCCTCCTGTTTCCGTTTCCAAAAAAACCGTTTCTACCCGTGACAAGAGATCATGACGAATAGTGAGGCGCCCAACATCTTGCGTCGTAGCCGTCAGCTGGGCTTCGATAAACAGATCCACCAGACGTATGACATCCGTGACCCGGACGCCAGTCGAAATCACTCCACCTTGAGGGCGACCGGCTTCCAGTATGGCCCGCTGACGTGAGAATCCATCGGTCCCGACATTGGCAATATTGTGGGAGGCCGCTGCGAGTCCCTGCTGACTGGCTTGAATCCCGGTCCGCCCAATTTCGAATATGGTGTTGATGCCTGCCATAATCTCGAATGGTTATCCGTGCACACTTAACGATGAAGTCACCGAGGGCAATCGAATTTCTCCCGACCCCTCGTATATAGGCTCCTGATTCCCTCCTCCATGAATCAGACGCAAGGCCTCACGAACGATGCTCAAACCACGATGGGTCAGTTCCGCGTTTTGGCGACCTTGATCAGCGACAAGACGCGCGACTTTGAGCACATCTCGGAATTCAGCGGAAGCCTGTCCTCCCCAAGGCGCCTGAGCCTTGGTGAGGTGCGGGAGCCAATCAAGGGGCGTCTGAATGAGCTGAGAACCCAACAGCGTCTCGAACAAGGCCAATCGACGGGCATCCAAGTCACGCAAGTCCGACAACACCATTTTCTTTTTCTCGGTAATATCGAGTAACAGATCAGACGCCATCCGGCGCAACGCATCCTGCTCTTGCATCAACAACGTGGAGAGGTGATGGTAGGTCGTCCGTTCAGAACGGAGGGTCCCAAGGAGATCACCCCATACACCCGTGGCATTCATTGGCAGATGTCCTCCAAAAATGGGACCACACAATTCGCTCCGTTCTTTGTGAACGTGAAGCGTGAGACGTGATTCGTGAAGCGTATCTCGTATGTCGTTCTTTCACGAGATACGAGCGACGACTGAAGGCCTACACATAATGGACCACCCATCTTTGAATATTTCAATACCCCATTAAGGACCTGAGAGAAAATAACTTGGATATCTCGCATCCAATCTTCGGGCCATCATTGAACCTAGAAGCAGCAGTTGGATCACAAAAGTCCGCGCAAGCTCTTGGCGCACCAAGGAGCCTGTCCAAGATTAGACCGATCTACTGCGGGTGCGCTGGATTTGGCCAGATCTTTCGATCCTTTTCGTTAAATAGTCACCACTATTCGCCTCAAACGATCGAAACATCTGACTCAAACCAGCCCCCCCTCGTCACGATCGCTAATCTCGGACAGGCTCCTCGCACAATACAAAAAGGTCTCATCACCACCGAGGTGACCACGACTTTTTGTATTGCACCATGCACACCAATTTCTTACACGTCTTTTTTGCGCCCAACTGCCGTTTCTAGGTTGAACGGGCCTCAATCGAAACACCCTCACCATCGCTGTGCTAGGCCTCGGGTGTTTCTCAATCGTTCCGTCCAAATCCGACCCAAATCTTGGCGCGATAGTGTCCAAGTTATTTTCTCTCAGGTCCTAAACCACGGCGTTTAACACTATTTCCCGAATGACACCGGCGGCGAGACGGTCCCCATCCACATGGAGTTGCCCTGAAGCAAGAGCCTGTTGAACCGAGGCCAATTGCTCAACACGGATATCCGGTAATGCTCGGATTTGATTGACCACCGCTTCTCGTTCCATAATTCCAGGAGAGAAGGCAACGGTATCCCCAATCCTTCCGACGGATGGAGTTGTTGAGGCATCCCCTGTACGTTTGTCCCCTCCTTGTGGGCGACGCACCCCAAACAATGCTTGATTCAAATCATTGACAGGATCAGATCCTGATATAGCCATTTGAGAATCCTCCTTACCGTTATTATCGGTTATAGGCCGTTATAACTTAAGTAAGGGTGCTCGTTGCCCAAGGTTCGATGCCATAACATCCAAGGCGAAGTTCATCAGGAGAGCCTGATAAGGCTACGTTATCATCAAATCCGAAATCCGAATGTCGAAATCCGAAACAAATTCAAATGTTCAAATTTCACATGACTCAAACACCGGAAGACAAACAGTATGAGCTTGAAGGTCGAGTATGCCAATTCGCTCGCTCTGCCCAAATGATCTGTTTGAAACATTGCGTCGCAGCGTAAGTGATTCAAGAACAACACAGGTTCATGGGTTCCCGGTTCATGGTTGGAGAAAGATGAAGGTCAAACCTAGAACCTAGAACGGTGAACCTTATAACCTGTGGATGTGTTTCGAATGTCGATATTCTGATTTCGAATTTCCGTCCTCATCCCGGCTATTCAATTTTGCCTTCCCGACTGAAGATCACGTCATCTTCACGCAGTTTCGCCTCAATGTACTGCGCTAAGCCAAACCCCCCAATCTTTGCGGATTCCTTGCCAATCGCTTCATCATAAAAAGATTGAAACACCTCTCCCATCTTGTTTTCCGTGAAAAGACCCTTCGGTACGGTCTCTCTCATCACTTTGAGTAGGTAAGAAATAAAATACGCTTCAAATTCTTCACTCGCTTTTTTAATTTTTCCCTCCTGAATGTCACTTTTGATGGCCTCAATGCGGCCATCTGCAAACGCATGATCTGTTGCTTGTGCAACGAGTCCTTCAACTCCAGGAATCATAAGCCCCCTCCTCGAAGATAACAGTTGCTGGTTGCTCGTCCCCAGTGGCTCGTCGCCAGTTGCTGGTACGGGGACCCTTCAACCCCAATTTTTTCGAGCAACCAGCGACAAGCGACGTACTACATCATTTCCAAATCGGCTTGAAGTGCCCCGGCGGCTTTTGCCGCAGTCAACACAGCGACAAGGTCACGGGGAGTCACGCCTACAGAATTCAAGGCTTTCACCAAATCACCCAAGGTAATGGAACCATCCACCTGAATCACGCGACCATTTTCTTCGTCAATCGTGGCTTCGACCTCCGGTGTCACAACGGTTTCCCCGCCAAAGCTAGCCGGTCCTGGTTGCGATACAGTAAAACTCGTCTTGATTTTGATCGTCAGATTCCCATGAGAGACCGCCATGCTCGACAAACGCACGTGTTCCCCCATCACAATCGTTCCCGTGCGTTCATTCACGACCACCTTGGCTCGAACGTCCACCTTGACATCCAACCCTTCTACGGCGGCGATCAACTGTACAATTTTTCCTTTAAAAGCATCGGGTACAGTCACCAGCACTTGCCCGGAACTCACGGGAGTGGCAATGCCTTCACCAAGATGAGTATTGATCACTTCCGCGATTCGGAGCGACGTCGTAAAATCCGCTTGTTGCAACCCCAAAGAAAATGAATCCCAGTCTTCGATGTGTAATTCCACGGTCTTTTCCACAATGGCGCCACTCGGCACAATCCCGCCCGATTGCTGATTTTTTGTGACCGACGTTCCCGCCCCACCCCCGCCAAACCCGGACGTCGATATCGGCCCTTGCGCCACGGCATAGACTTCTTGATTCGGAGCCTTCAAGGGAGTCATCAACAACGTGCCACCCTTTAAACTTTTCGCATTGGCCAGTGAAGACACTTGGACATCCAACTTGATCCCTGGTCTGGCAAAGGGAGGCAATTTCGCCGTCACAATCACGGAGGCCGTGTTCCGGGTCAGCAACTGATTCGGATCAATTTTTAAATTAATCCCCATGTTGTTGAGCATCGAAATAATCGCCTGTGCCGTAAATTGTCCACCGACGACCGAATCACCGGTTCGGTCCAACCCCACAACAAGCCCGTACCCGATCAATTGGTTGTCACGAACGCCCTCAATCGAGGTAAAATCCTTGATTCGAGCGGCCTCAGTGGAATTCCACCCATCCCCTCCTAAGAGAGCCAAGATGAGTGCGACGATCAGAAAACATGGTTGCTGGAATCTCTTCACCTTAGCAGTACCTCATGAGGAAAATAGTCGCTGGTTGCTCGTCGCTAGTAAGAAAGAGGACTGTACGATCCCAAGTACTCGCGACGAACAACGAACAACAAACAACTCACCACGAGCGACCGATCTTTACAACGGAATGATCCAATCTAGAATACGGATCCCCCAACCCGGTCGTTGGACGTCGTCAACTACACCCAGGCCCGAATACTCGATTATCGCTTCTGCAATAGAGGAAGACAGCACGGTATTGGACGTATCTAAATCAATCCGGCGGACAATCCCGGAGAGGGTCATGGTTTGCTTCTCGCTGTTGACCGTCACCTCTCGACGACCCATGATCCGCATATCCCCATTGGGCAACACTTCCACCACACGGGCCGCAATGGTTCCCGTTAAGGTATCTTCCCGACTCGTTGATCCTGAGCCCTCAAATTCGTTTTTGGTACTTGCATTGAGTTCTATTCCATCGACAAAGACGGATGCCAAATTATTCAATCCGAAAAACGAACCTCCGAGGCTCCCATCGTAGGTAGACTCACGATCCACATCCGTATTGGCCCTCTTAGACCCTTTATGTTGTTCCACGATCTGAACAATCACAATGTCTCCCACTCGACTCGCCCGCAGATCTTCGAACATGTACGCCCGTCCATTCCCGGCCTGCCATAATGACCCTGAAGTACGGGGGAGGTCCATCATCAGTAGATCCGGCATCTTCTCGTCTTTCTCTTGGAAAATCGGCAGGGATTTGTCGCATGCCGTAGCAAAGAGCAGGATCACCAATGGAAACCCCACTCGCAGTACACACGGCAACCGGTTCAGCCATTCACTCAAAACAACACCTTGACAAGCCCGGCATGCACCACTTGGCCAATGACTTCACGACCAGACGCCTGGTTTTTCACCGCGATGGTTTTTCCGGGTTCTCCCGATTCTTTGGCGATACCCACCGTTTGCACGATCAAGCTACCCTGGCGTACTTCCAGCACCACCCGATCGCCTTTATGAATTACAGGTGGCTCGGCGAGATAGGGTTGCTGAATAGGGAGATTGGGTGAAAGATGCCGCACCGCCTTTTTTCCAATCGCCATATCCTCGTGTGGCAAAAAATTATGTCGGAGCGCGGGCAACGCGACATCGATCAAGTGAATATCTTCAGGTTGGAGGATTTCTCGAGCCTTGATAAAACGGATGGGCGCCACCACCTGCATGTGGGCGGAAATGTCCGCAACGAGATTCACCATTTGCTCGAACTGTTCATTGACGTGCACCGCCCCCCGAATAGAACGTCGGCCGGTTCGTCCATTCATCGTATCTGGAGGAATCTGAATACCCACCCGACCCTTGGGAACCACAATAGGTTGTTTCGGGAAAAGAATCTTGACGGAGAAATCAACATTTTCCATGGAAAATTGTTGACGAAATTGTTTTTCGAGAGTGCGCTGAAATTGTTGTGGAGTCACGGATTGGGTAGACGCTGAGGTGGTCACCACGGGAATAGGTGATCTGTTCTCGGCCACAGTCAACAATGGAGCCGCGAACACGAACATGGCACACATTCCGATCCTGAGCCACCACATGCTTTCCACCTCCTTCTTGTTTTTCATGATAATGTTAGTGGTGTAATACGAAATCCTAATCTCGAAATCCGAAACAAATCCACAGGTTATAAGGTTCACCGTTCTAGGTTCTAGGTTTGACCTTCATCTTTCTCCAACCATGAACCGGGAACCCATGAACCTGTGTTGTTCTTGAATCACTTACGCTGCGACGCAATGTTTCAAACAGATCATTTGGGCAGAGCGAGCGAATTGGCATACTCGACCTTCAAGCTCGTACTGTTTGTCCTCCGGCGTTTGAGTCATGTGAAATTTGAACATTTGAATGTGTTTCGGATTTCGAGATTCGGGTTTCGGATTTTCGGTATTCGGATTTGTTCAACATACTTCCGTGCAGAGCCTTACTCTTCACTTTTGACTCCCGACTCTCTTCTATTCACCGCTTACCGTTTAAGGTTGTTCACCACCTGCATCATGTCATCCGCCGTTTGAATGGCTTTCGCATTAATTTCATAGCTTCGTTGCGCAATGATCATATTGACCAACTCATCAGCGATATTGACATTTGACGCTTCAAGAAAGCCCTGGCGAATAAATCCAAAGCCCGTTGAAAATCCGGGAGTTCCTGCCTGAGCCGCGCCGGAAGCCGTACTCTCCAAAAATAAATTACCGCCCTGCCCAACCAAACCCGAGGGATTGTCAAACCGAACCAGTTGAATTTGCCCGACCTGCGTGGCTGTGGTCACACCGGGAAGCAGGACGGACACCGTCCCATCCTGGCCAATGTCAATTTGCAATGCCCCGGACGGAATCGTGATATTTGGCACCATGGGATCTCCGTCTCCCGTCACCAAATTACCGGTATTGTCCTGCTTAAAGGAACCAGCCCGTGTATACATCGTCGTTCCATCAGGGCGTTGGATTTGGAAAAACCCTTGCCCTTCGATCGCCATATCCAAGGCATTGTCCGTGAGACGGAGATTACCTTGAATATTTTCTTTGGACACCGTCACAGGACGCACCCCGGCACCCACCTGAATTCCAACGGGAAAGATACCGACATTTGACGCGTTCGACCCTGGGAGTCGTTGAATCTGATACAACAGATCCGCAAATTCCGCTCGACTGCGTTTAAACCCGTTGGTATTCACGTTGGCGAGATTATGGGCAATCGTGTCAATATTGAGTTGTTGAGCAGCCATGCCCGTTGCGGCCGTATGCATTGCACGAAGCATGATCTTATCCTCCTAACGATGGTGTATCTTTTGTTCTCATATTCATGTTCTACAGGAATTTCGTGAAGCGTGATGCGTCGAAGCCAGACCTTCTTTTTCTCTACGCTTCACGCATCACGTGTCACGCATCACGGCCTTCACCTACCCCTGCGTCCGAGCTGACTGAATCATTTGTCCCGTCATCTCATCCATGGTTTGAATGGCCTTTTGCATTTGTTCATAACTCCGCGTGACCCTAATCATGTTGATCAACTCCAGGCTGGGATTGATATTCGCTTGCTCAAGACTCCCTTGAAATACTTGTGTATTCGGCGCATCCACCACCTGTTTCTGTGAAGGAACTTCCCAGTACAGGTCCCCAGTTTTTACCGGTATCGTCGAAGACACCAGCCGTTCAATCCGCAACTGACCCACTTGACGTCCACCCACGCGAATCACACCCTGCCGGTCAATATTCATGGTGCCCTGAGGTATCGTAATGGGCCCATTCTTACCCAACACCGGATCCCCCAATAGAGTGGCTAACTCGCCGTTGGAATTAATTTTGAGTGACCCTCCTCGAAAATGCCGCGGACCAGCCTGCGTGGACACGACAAGATATCCCTCACCTTCCAGCCCAACATCCATATGATTACCTGTATGCCGGAGTGTCCCCTGACTGGTATCGGGTAGCACAGTAGCCACTTGCGGAAAGAGGTCAAAGCCCGCCACAGGTCGCCCCACTGACTGTGCCAGAATCGTTCCAAACACCGCTTGGTCTTTCTTGAAACCCGTCGTATGAATGTTACCGATATTATGCGCGAGCAATTCTAATTGACGTTCCTGAGTAATGGCTCCCGCCACCAGCGGATAGACTCCTCGATTCATCGCATACACCTCCTGATGGAAAAAATAAGGAGTACAGAATACATAGTAAGGAGTACAAAACAGGGAATCCGTTCCTACCCCCCCTACCTTACCACTCACTCTTGACATTCCTCGTTGTTCCAAAGGTAGCAACGCCCATGCCAACTTTTTATCGCCTTGGCTACTTTCCGAATATTTGGGTCTGGAAAGCCCAGAAGAACTCACGATAACTCTGCCCTCTCACCTATACGGCATAGGCACAGGCTTATGCCACACGGACTGTCTTGTCCGAACATTTAAAGGGAGCGATGAATCTGGGAAATTTGCTTGGCGAGGTGGCATCCGGTTCTAGGCAGAACCTGCCGTTCAGAATATTTTTGCCCAGGGAATCACAAGAGGAGTCGTTCGTAGCCCATCAGCTACGAAGGCCGAAAGCGCTTCGCCGCCCAGGAGAGAACACACGTTTGATTCACAAACGACGAGACTCGAAATACGTCTGCAATGAACAGAGGGCAAGGAATTACGACAAGGAGGGAAGCCGATTGCCTGTTGGAATGGCGGTTTCTCGCAAAATGACGATTTCGACACGACGATTGGCTGAACGCCCTTCCGGGGTCGCATTACTTTCAAGAGGACGCTCTCCGCCATATCCTGTCGCTGAAAAACGCTCTGAACGTAACTGATGCTGATTCACAAAATATCGGACAAGTGCCGCTGCTCGAGAGGCGGACAATTCCCAATTTGAGGGAAATTGCACACTCCGAATCGGAATCGTATCCGTATGGCCCTCAATACTAATCAGATTCGGCAAATCCTTGACAAGAGCCGCTATCAAATCCAACACCTCAGTGATTTCTCGCTTCATCTGCACACTACCACTATCAAACGCCACTTCATCTTTAATTTTAATGGAAATACCCCGTGCGGAATTTTGGATCGACACGTCGGAGCTACTAATATCGAGCGCACCCAACGCAACGGCCATCTTCATATATACTTGAAAGTCATTCGGACGATCCTGGATTTGTTTTTCCATCTCCGGCGTTGATTTTTCGAGCGGCAATTCCACAACTGACATTTGCCCCAAGGGTTTTTGATTGGTAAAGGCTAGAACCATGGATTCACTCATGACGCGATATTTCCCTTCGTTCACTGACGACACGGAGTACATGACGACAAAAAAGGCAAAGAGGAGGGTAATAAAATCGGCATAGGACACCAGCCACCGGTCATTATTGTCATGTTCTTCGTGTTTTTTCTTTCGAGCCATGGGAAGAGAGCTGTATTCGGGCGGATCGTTTGACGATAATTTACCCAATCACTGGGCGATCCTTTTCAGGAAGATAGCCACTGAGTTTTTCTTCGATCATCCGCGGGTTTTCACCCTGAGCAAGTGAAACCAACCCTTCAATAGTCATGATGCGGAACATCACGAGGTCTTTGACCTTCGATTTGATTTTTCCACCAAAGGGTAGAAAGAACAGATTGGCCGCGCCAACGCCATACACCGTGGCGACAAAGGCCACGGCAATACCTCCCCCTAACGCCGAGGGATCGGCCAAATTTTCCATGACGTGAATCAAGCCGAGCACTGCGCCAATAATCCCGACCGTAGGTGCATACCCACCCAACGCATCATACACCTTACCGACGTTGACGTATTCTTCTTCGAACATCTCGACTTCGACATCCAGAATCTCTCGGATTTTCGTTGGCTCAGTTCCATCCACCACCATCTGCAGACCCTTTTTTAACAAAGGATCGTCCAACATTTTCAATTTCCCCTCTAGCGCTAATAAGCCTTGTTTTCGACTGAGATTCGATAATGCTACCAGTTGGGCGATCATCCCCTTCATATCCACATGCACATTGGTAAACACCATGCTCAGCGACTTGATGGCTTTGATGAACGCAGGCATGGGTGTTTGAAGCATCACGGCACCAAGCGTCCCCCCCGCGACGATAATGAACGCCGTGAACTGCAGGATCGAACCGATATGGCCGCCCTCGAGATGTTGCCCCCAAAAAATGGCGCCCAAGGAAAGAATCATTCCGATTATTGAAAGAATATCCATGACGATATACCTATGGCACGAACCTAGAACGCCATCCCTTATCCCAGAAGTCTGTCCAAACTCAGCAAGCTCAATATCCGGCCATCCACACGACCCACACCTTTATGAAATTCCGTTCCACCTTGTTTTCCACTCGGGGAAGGTTCAATGAGATTCGAAGGGATGCGGAGGACTTCAGAAACCGAATCCACAATAATCCCTATTATAATTCGTGACACATCCACCACGACAATACGAGTTTCATTGGTACGCTCAGCCACGGACATTCCAAATCGAAGTCGTATATCAATAATAGGGATGACCTTGCCTCGAAAATTGATCACACCTTCGACATAGTGGGGAGCCTTCGGGACCGGAGTGATCTCGACCATACGAATAATTTCCTGAACCTCAAGAATATCAACAGCATATTCCTCGTCCCCAATCTCAAAACTCACGACTTGAAACACTTCATCCATTGAATCCATGCTATCGGTTGTCGAACCAATGCCATCAGCTGTTTGATTCATGGATATTTCCTCCTCTGCACATATCGGAAGGCGTAAGACGTGAGGCGGGAAACGTTAGGGAGAAGAAAAAGTCGTCTTCCATCTTCTTCCGCCTTCCATCTCCCGCCTCCCGCCTTCCGTTTCCCGTCTATATTGAAGCACGAACCAACAGAGCCTCACGCGAAGACATACTGTCTTTCAGCGCCATTACCGATTGAATTTCATGCGCCATTCGGGATAAAGAGACCACTTTGTCAGCACACCCACTTTCCTCCACCGCTTTGGGCATTCCATACACAATGCTGCTGGCTTCATCTTGAGCCAACACGGTCCCACCGTGAGCCTTAATGGCTCGAACCCCTTCCAAGCCATCTTGCCCCATCCCCGTCATGACCACGCCGAGAACTTTTTGTTCAAAAATCTTTGCGGCGGATTGCATCATCAGATCGACTGATGGACGATAGGGCAGATGAACAGGTTGATCACTGACATGAGTCATCACTTTGGTGCCACGCCATTCCAACGTGAGATGCTGTCCTCCTGGTCCAAGCAAAATAGTTCCTGGCACGACCTCGTCACCCTCTTCAGCCTCACGAACTTCAAGCGTGCACAATTGGTTCAGCCGTTCGGCAAACGATTTGGTAAAAATTTTTGGCATATGCTGCACCACAATGACGGCCCCAGGAAAATCAGATGGCAATTGGGTCAGCACCTGTTGCAGGGCCTGTGGACCACCGGTCGAACACCCAAGGGCCAGCAGTGGGGACAAGCCGCTCGCTTCATAATACGCACG
Source organism: Nitrospirales bacterium (assembly GCA_963555755.3). Taxonomy (GTDB): domain Bacteria; phylum Nitrospirota; class Nitrospiria; order Nitrospirales; family UBA8639; genus Nitronereus. The sequence continues at coordinate 4,464,533 of OY820905.2, read as the reverse complement.
CCGTGAAAATGTCTGAACCGGCGACGCCAAGGAATTCGTGGGTGAAGCCGAAAACGAGGCCTGTGGTGTATGCGTATGGATCGAAGTGAGAGGCTTGGACACGTGTTGCACCTCACTCGAAGGTCGTCCCACTTTTCCAATGGCCTTGGCCGCGGCTCTCACCTTCTGATGTAGCAGAACACGAATGTCGGAAATTTTGAGTGCCGATCCGCCTAAATGCTTGGAGACAAAATCTACCGCACCGAGTTCTAATGCTCGAATCGTAACCTGAGCACCATCTTCGGTCAGGCTACTCACTATCACCACCGGAAGCGGATGCGCGGCCATCACTCGTTTAAGGACGGTTAAGCCATCCATCCCGGGCATATCGATATCTAACGTCATCACATCCGGCTTCAGAGTCGCGACTTTCGCCAACGCCTCATCCCCATTTCGTGCCGTATCAATGACCACGAAGTCTGAAGACTCACCCAACATGTTGGCAATAGCCTTGCGCATGAACGCCGAGTCATCGACCACCAAGACCCGAATCGGTTTATCCGTACTCCTCACTCTTTACTCCTCACTCTCAACTCTTCACACCTTTCTCCCACACTCCTCACTCCTGACTATTCTCATGAATTCAACTGAAATCGCTGTAAGTCGCTTTGGAGCCGTGCGGCTAAATTCGACAGGTCAGTCGTCGCCCCCACCACTTGTTCGACACTGTTCTCATTTTGCTGACTGAGGCCCGCGACCGATTGAATGCCTCCGGCAATTTGTTCCGTGGCGTTCGTTTGCTCATCAATCGATCTAGCAAGCTGCTGTACCATTTCCGTGACTTTTTGCACACCAGTCACAATTTCCGTTAAGCGTAAACCGGCTTCATTGACTAATTGCATGCCGGTTTGCACCTCAATCGTCCCCGTTTCCATGGATGCAACGGCTTCTTTAGTTCCAGTCAGAACAGTTTCAATCACCGCGCCAATCTCTTTGGTCGCTTTCCCTGTTCGTTCGGCCAGCTTTCGAACTTCGTCGGCAACCACAGCAAATCCCCGGCCCTGTTCACCGGCTCGGGCAGCCTCAATCGCCGCATTCAACGCTAATAAATTGGTTTGGTCGGCAATATCTTCGATGACCCGAATGATTTCCCCGATTTGTTGGGATTGCTGCCCTAACGATTGAATACGTCCCGCAGACACTTGCATCGTGCTAGCGACCGCTTCCATCCCTCTCATCGAATTGGTCACGACTTCACCACCTTTGACAGCCGTCCCATTGAGTTCCTTCGCCGTAGAAGCCATAACCTTTGCGTTCCTGGTCATTTCATTGGCTGTCGCGGACATCTCCTCAACCGACGAGGCCACTTGAGTCGATTGGCTGGATTGTTCACGACTCGCTTGCGCGACTCGCGTTCCATTGACGGACAATTCCTCTGCCGCCGCGGCCATGGTATGTGCAACTTGTGCTGTTTGCCCAATCATCACGTTTAAATTGTCCAAAAATTTATTGAACGCCTGTCCAATTTCTCCTAGCTCGTCTTGTGCTGTAACAGGCACTCGTGCCGTAAGATCCCCTTCTGAGGCTTGCTTGGCTACCGCAACCACAGGCATGATTTGACGAACCACGGCCCGACCAATCAATGTGCCAGCGTTAGGCGTTGACGGTCTTTTTGGCAAAGATATTTTCCAATTTCTCCAACAGCGCATCCGCCGTAAATGGCTTAACGACATAATTATTGACGCCGGCCTGGACGGCCTCGATGATATTTTCTTTTTGCGCTTCGGCGGTCACCATAAGGACCGGCAAATGTTTTATGTCCGAATCAGCACGAATAGCCCGCAACAGCTCAATCCCCGACATGACAGGCATATTCCAATCCGAGACTACGAGACCAAATCCACCTTCCCTGAGTTTCTTGAGCCCAACCGCTCCATCTTCTGCTTCATGAAGATCCGTGTACCCAATCTGCTTCAAGACATTTTTGAGGATCCGCCGCATGGTGGACATATCATCCACAACCAACACTTTGAGCGTGAGATCTAAATTTGACATGTGTAGTCTCCCGTAAATCGTTATCCGAATCTTTTTAGGCCATGGGCGCCGGAACCGCCTTACATGCTGGTGGTAGCACTCGGGCAATTTCCGTGATCAACAATTCCTGCGTAATCGGTTTGGTTAAAAAGGCCGACACACCCGCCTCCAATCCACTATTTCGTTCCCGCTCTTCGCCTTGCGTCGTCAACATGATCACGGGAAGATCCTGGTAGCACGGGTGATCCTTGAGTGAGCGTCTCAATTCAATCCCATTCATTTGCGGCATATTCAAATCCGTAATCACGACCGCACACGACTCTCGTCCCAATTTCTCCAACGCGTCTAACCCGTTTTCCGCGACTATCACCTCATACCCAGCTCCCCTGAGATACATTGACAGCAATCGACGGGTCATTCGGCAATCATCCACGATTAAAATCACGGACCCAGGGTGTGTTTCATCCATTATCGGTTTCATCGGGGTTCTCTCTTTAGCTTTCCCCCTCCACCGCCAATACCTGACCCGGAAATGGTGTTTGGAACAGGGACATCTGTCGGTATGGGAGAAGACATGGGTGAATAAATAGAGACGCCTCCGGATCGCGTATCACCACGTCCCACACTTTGGAACGATGGAGAAGCAAGGCCAGCACTCGCCAGGGTAGTATAGGGAGCAGCAACCGTGGAGCTGGCCTTGCCGTACATGACGGTTTTATTCCAGGGAAGGGGTAGAAACAAACGATTCACCCCGCTCAGTGACTCGGAAAACCCAATCACCAATACGCCGGAATCCAGCAGAGCATCATAAAAACTCGTCACAATTTTTCGTTTGGCCTCTTGGTCAAAGTAGATCAACACATTACGGCAAAAGATCACGTCGATGTCTCGAAACGCACGCATCTGCACTGAGTCAAATAAATTGACACTCGAAAACTTCACCATTTTCCGTAAGGTCGGCCCCACGGTATATTGGCCTTCACTTGCCGCGAAATATTTCCGCAAATAGGTAGGCGGCCCATTCCGAACCGAATAGGATCCATACACCCCTCGCCGCGCCAATGCCAAAATGTGCTCACTGATATCCGTCCCAAGAATTTCAATATTCCATCCAGCCAATGACGGAAATTCTTCTGCCACCACCATGGCCAGCGTGAAAGGTTCCTCACCCGAAGAACAGCCTGCACACCACATTCGAAGTTTGCGATTTTTTCCCGTTCTTTGATCGCGTGAGGAAGGATCAACTGCCGAAAGCAATCGATCTGAGTATGGTCTCGAAAAAAATAGGTTTCATTGGTCGTCACACAGTTAAACAACTCGATCAGTTCTTTGTCCCGATTGGGATCAAATCGCAAGTAATTGAAGTACTCTTCATAGGTTCGGCAGTGAGTGTCGGCTAGCCGTTGTTTCAGACGACTCTCGAGTAAATACTTTTTGGATTCTGGAAACTCCAATCCACTTTTGGTATAGATCATGGCCCGAAGACGATGAAAGGTATCTTGGGTCATGGCGACCGTCATACCGACACCTCAGGTGGGGAAATAGGAGTCGTCAATTGGCGTAGAGCACGAGGAGCCTGTCCAAGATTAGCGGATCTACTGCGGGTGCGCTGGATTTGGCCAGATCTTTCGATCCTTTTCGTTACATAGTCATCACTATTCGCCTCAAACGATCGAAACATCTGACTCAAACCATCACCCCCTCGCGACGATCCCTAATCTTGGACAGGCTCCTAGATTCGGCTTCTTCGATTTCTGATTCTTCGTGGGATTGCATCTCCTGAAGTATCTCTACCACAGTACTGTTGCCTATGGTCCCTAGGGCTCTGACGATGGCAATTTGGAGAGGAACAGGCGAATCCTTAAGGATGTGTGTCAACATCTGACAGGCATCCACATCATGAAGTTTCACCAGTTGCTCGACGGCACGAGTACGCACCCACATATCTGGGTCACTGATCACCGCGGTGCGTAAGGTGACACACACCGCCTCTCCTGAAAATTGACCCACTGCCTGAACTGCGGCTTGCCTGACATAGGGATGTGGATCCGCGGAAGCCGTAATAAACATATCCAACAGAGTTTCGTCCTGCTCCACGACCAATCGTTCTACGATGCACAAGCGCACGTGCCAATCGGAATCATCCACATGGTCATCCAACAGCTGTCGAACCCTTGGATCGTGAATATCAGGCCAATGAGCAATCGCGGCTTCTCTGACTTCTGGGCGATCAAGATCGAGTAACCCTCGAAGGATGGTCACTCGATCTTGACATTCGAGATTGATGATGGCTCGGACTTGCTCAACAAGGACGTCGGGATACGGTTCATGATCTAATCGACTCCATAATGCATGGCCAGCATCCTGAATCTTTTTTTCAGCCACAATTCTCGCGGCTTCCTTCCTGACACACCCACTGCGATCTTGAAGGGCCACTAAGACTGCCGACTCCCCGCTTTCCTCGATCCCTATGCGACCTAACGCCACTAATGCCGCTCGACGAATTTCTCTATTCTCTGAGTGAACCACCAATTGGCTTAAGACAGGAACAGCATGGATCACTCGACGAGTTGAAAGCGCGTCAATACACAGTAATGCCACGCGTTCAGATCCGTTCCTCGCTGCCTGAAGCAACTCGTCTTCATCCCCAATCTGGGTCAGGGCATGGAGCACCGCAGCTTCAAGTTCCTCTTCTCCGGCCCGTTGACCCTCCAGAAAAGATAACAAGGCGCCAGTGGCTCTCGTATTCCCGATCAAACGCAGCCCATGGAGAGCCGCTAATTGCACTTCCGGTTCTCTGGTCTTCAACGCTTGGACCAATCCAGCAAACAGATAATCCCGCATTTCTTCTCGCTGAAAGACTTCAGCCTGATCTCCGACCAGTTCCATGATCGTGACAAACAGCACATTCCGAAGTGGAATCCGAGCGGTTGGCAGCATAGGCAACAAGTCTGGTAACACCTGAGGATCACCAATGGCGCCTAACGCCTCGACAACCGCACAACGAATCGCACTGTCCTCAACAGACAACAGCCCCCGCAGCATGGGCACCGCCTCACCATTCTTCAGAATCCCCAAGGCGTTGATCGCACTAAACATGACCCATTCTTCCGGGTCTTGAACCATACGAATTAACGGACCCACCGCACGTTGATCACCCAACACCCCTAGTGATCCGCAGACGGTCGCACGGACATTCGGACACGAATCGTGCACGAACTCCAACAGGCCATCGACCGCAGAGGGACTTCCAATATGCCCAACAATATCGACAATAAACTTACGGATATGCTTGTCAGAATCGGGCACCGCACGAAAGAGAACCGGGAGAGCCGTGGGGCTTAATCGTTGAAGAACTTCAATGGCCACATTCCGATGTTGTACGGTACTGTGCAAAACAGGAAGGAGGTGCGTGGCAACAAGGCCAGAATCAAACATCACCAAGGCAGCCATGGCGGCTTCTTGGACAGCCACATGCGGATCACTCAAAACACAGACTAGCGATTCAATAGCCGCGGAGCGCTCACCCTCATCGGCACAGGCGTCAGGATGTAATGCTTCTACCGCTGAACGCCGAACTAAGGGATCCCCATCATGGAGAAAGGTCGTTGCCAAAACAGGTGCCATCACCGCCACTCTTCGTTGAGATGTCCCATCAACTCAATCGCGCCCCCTATCATGGGGACCAGCGTGACACGTCTGCCCAGGATAGGCCTTGAAACATCTGCCCTTCAGGGTCCCTTCACGCTGCCACACGTGGCCGTGGGAACCCTGGCCAGACAAGATCGTTGCTTCTCCAACCCGTCAGGATGAGCATGGCGCGCTATGACTGATTCGTTGATGCGGGAGTTTGGGAAGCCGCTTCGATTCCAGCGCCTTGGACCCACGACTCAATCTCTTCTCGGACAAAGCGCCAGTGCTTCCCTACTTTATGACCAGGAAGCCGCCGCTCACGGGCGAGTTTGTAGATCGTGGATTTCGGCACCTTCAGAAACGATGAGACTTCACCCAATGTAAGAAGATCTCTCATGTTGTAACCTCGTTATGACTGATTTATGTTGCTTGAATTATCGGAGAGGGGTATGCCAAACTTAAGGAAATATGCACCACCTCGACAATTTTGTTTTTAGGTTATATCCGTATGGATAGTGTGGAACAAATTCAAGGGTACCTCTAAAAACCAGGCATTTTATGTGAGGGCAAGGAAGCCGCGCGCGGAAAACCGGAATGTATGGGCGAATACATGAGGATTTGAGCACGCGGCTGACGCCGCCATCACGGAAAAGGACGGTTTTTAGAGGTGCCCTCAAAACTCGAATGTCACTTGCCAACGTAATGTTGGGTGAATGCGAAACCGAGATTTCTCCCAAGGGTCGAAATGACAAGGGACGAATAGGGACTGAGCCCTTTCGATCAAAGGACCCTGTTTGAAACATTCGAGTGTTGGGTTTCGGATGTGTTTCGGATTTCGAGTTTAAGGAAATAGTCAGGAGTGAAGAGTGAAAGGTGAGAAATCTCTTTATTGTTAGCTCCCCATACCTGACGCCTGACTTTTGACTCCTGACTCCTCTCGTGTTACCACTCCACCATACTGAACGGTCAGCGCGACTTCGTTCCCTCGGCCAAAATATTGGATGTGCGGGATGAGGGTTTTGACTAAAAAAATTCCTCGCCCGGATCCCGCGAGGGAGGGAATCGCTTCGGCATTACTCTGAAGGAGCGGCGCCCAATCAAACCCCTCCCCCTCATCGCAAATTCGGCAATGAAACGTGTGAGTGGCCGCATCATGTTCCATCCACACCTTCACACGACGTGTGGCATTGATGGGCAGGTGACGCCGTTCGTCTAGCAAGGCGTCATACGTATCATTCATCAGTGCCTCACCTTTTTCCTCAGCGGAAATACCCAAATTCCCATGCTCGACAGCATTGATGAGTAACTCCTGCAGTCCCATTCGCACATGCAATTGACCAGCCTCGGACAACCAGACATCAATCGGTCTGAGCATGACCGTCAGAATCCCACCTAACGATTCAAGGTCATTCTCGATTTCGAACGACCACGTCAGCTTCGTCAATGACTGGAGGGCCTGGGTTTCCATGGACCGCGCTCGAACAAGCGAGAGGGTCCGCTGTAAGGTATTTTTTAACTCCGAAAGTTGAAACGGTTTATGCAAGAAATCGGAGGCCCCGGCTTTCAAGGCCGCCACGGTTGTGGATTCGTCTCCATATCCGGTCACGATGATCACAGGGCAATCAGGACGCCGCGCCTTCACCTGATGTGTCAACGCCAATCCATCCATGTTCGGCATCCGAACATCTGTCAACACGATACTCGGCTGGTGTTCTTCAAACATCCGCAGAGCCTGCACTCCATCCGAAGCCGCACATACTCCTAAACCGAACAATCGCACTGTCTCCATTAAACATTCCAAGGTGACAGGATCATCATCAACCACTAATACCATTTCAGACGTGTCAGACGGTTTAGACATAAGGTTCCCTAAATTTGAAATCCGAATCTCGAAATCCGAAACACATCCGAAATCCAAAGCCCCAATGTTTCAAATGACTTCCCTTGTCTCACAAACGCTCTGGAGTCAGGTTATAAGGTTCACCGTTCTAGGTTTGACCTTCATCTTTCTCCAACCATGAACCGGGAACCCATGAACCTGTGTTGTTCTTGAATCACTTACGCTGCGACGCAATGTTTCAAACGGATCATACTAACGCAAAAGGTCACGTGGCCCAGCTCTTAGCGTTTGAGTCATTTGAAATTTGAACATTTGAATGTGTTTCGGATTTCGAGTTTCGAATTTGTCCCATGTATTTCTCCACAGGACATCACTTCTCACTCCTTACTTCTGACTCCTTACTATTATTCACATATTCATGAAATTCCTGAAGGAGCTGTACCGTGCTTTCAGACAACTGCTGATACACAGACTCAACGCTGTCGGACCGATGCTCAGACGCGAGTCGTTCCAATTCCCCTGCACAGGCCTGCACCGATTTCGCACGAAACGCCCCGAGTGAACCTTTGAGCGTATGCGCGGATCGTTCAGCCATCACGTAATCTTGATTATCGAGGGCCTCCCGAATCTTTGAGAGCGTCGCGGGGCCGGTCTCCATAAACAGTGCTATTAACTCCTGTAGCAGGACGTGATCCTCATCCATATGAGAAAGCGCGATAGTTGGATCCCATAACGTATGGGAATGAGTTGAAGTTTCTCCACACCCCTCTGTTCTTCTCTTATCGTCCCCATCCACCGCTTTTCTGAACCCCGGTTCTGTTTCGTGATCCGGTTCCACATGCGATCCAGCCCCTTGAGGAGTTAACCAGTTCGCTAACACCTCGACCACCGCCGACAGGCGAAGCGGCTTGACCAAATACTCATCCATGCCTGCCGCCAGACATTTCTCCCGATCACCAGGCATAGAATTGGCCGTCATGGCTACAATGGGGACGTGAGACGGAGAAGTCTCGTGAGGCGTGATCCGTAATGCGTGAGAAGAATCATCGTCGTTCTCATGACGCTTCACGCTTAACGCTTCACGGCCTGCCGCCTCTCGTCTCCGTATTTCTACCGTGGCTTGGAGGCCATCCATCTGCGGCATTTGCCAGTCCATGAACACCAGGTCGTAGGATTGCTTCGCCACCGCTTCGCAGGCTTCCCTCCCGTTCGTGACGGTATCAACCACCACTCCCGTTTTGTTCAACATGCCCACGACCACCTTGAGGTTAATGGGATTATCCTCAGCCACCAAAATCCGGCCTTGAAAGGCGTGGGACGAGGGTCGACCTTGTGCCAAAACCGTATCTACATCCGCCGGTAACGACTCTCGACTGACAGAAGCCTCCGGCTGATGTATGAGCGCATGCAAACATTTATACAGTCGCGATCGACGCACGGGTTTGGTCAGCCATAAGGCTCCACCAGCCTCAACGGCCAGCTCACTCCCCTTACGATTCCCACGAAGAAGGGGGACCAGGGGCACAATTGATTCTCCCATCGCCTGCCTCAACTCCTGAATGAGGCGTTTCGGATCATCCCCACATCCCTCACAATCAATGAGGGCCATATCATACATCTGGGAATGGATAGGCCTTTCGCGCAGAGCTTGAAGGGCGCCAGCAAGGGAGTCCTTGCTCTGACAGGAGACATTGATGGCCTTCAACAATTCCTCAATTCCCACTTTCGTTGGTTCATGGGATTCAAGCAGCAAGACCGAACGGCCTTGGAGTAGGCGAAATTCGGGTAACGGTTCTGAAATGGGACGGTGTGATTGGGACGCAAACGGGAGGATGGTCCAGAATTCGCTCCCCTGATCTGGCATGGACCACACCCCAATGGTTCCCCCCATTAACTCGACTAATTGTTTGGAAATCGCTAACCCCAACCCCGTTCCCCCATACTTGCGTGTGGTCGTGGAATCGGCTTGAGAAAATGGCTGAAATAACCGCCGTTGCCCTTCAGGAGAAATCCCGATTCCTGTATCACAAACGGTACAATGCAGTACCACCAGGTCCTCCCCTTCGGGACCACCTTCCGATTCGCTGATCGTGTCACAACCCCTTGCATGGATTTCAACGACAACCTCCCCGTGATCAGTAAACTTGATCGCATTCCCAATGAGGTTGGTGAAAATTTGCCGCAACCGCATGGGGTCACCTCGAAGACAGGACGGCACATCCGAAAGGACCCGCCCGGCCAAATGCAGCCCTTTGTCGTGGGCCCGCAGCGCCAACAAGTCCAAGACATCCTCAAGCAAGGTATGCGGATCGAAGTCAATGACTTCGAAATCCAATCTCCCGGCTTCGATCTTCGAGAAATCCAAAATATCATTAATAATCCTCAAGAGCCCTTCAGCGGATTTCTGAATCGTATCGGCATCTTCGCGTTGTTCGGGGGTCAAGGAACTGTCTGTCAGCAGGGACGTCATACCAATGATCCCATTTAACGGGGTGCGAATTTCATGGCTCATCATAGCGAGGAAGGCGGCTTTGGCTTGGGTAGCTGCCTCGGCCTTGGTGAGAGCCTCGTCCAACTCATGGTTCTTTTGGCCTAACACCTCCACAAACGCTCCAAGTTCATCGGCAGCTTGCTTCCGCTCTGTGATATCAATGCCGTACCCTCGAACAAGCTGTAAATCTTTTAACGGACAAAACAACCAGGCATATTGCTTCCTTCCCACATCGACCTCGACATCGTGTTCGGACACCCCGAGGGTCAAACATCGTTCCACGATGGTTTGCACATCAGTGGGCAATGCCGCAGAGAATCCTTCTTCACGAAATCCCGCTTGTTCCATAAGTCGAGTCATGGAAGGATTGGCATACAACATATTGGCTTGAATGTTGAACTCCACGATGGGAAACGGGCTTTCATCTGGAATCGAGGCGAGACGATGCAGGTCATCTTCCATCTGAATCTGAGTCGCTAAATCCCGGAAACTCAGCACGACACCAGATGCCCCTTCATCAACAAGGGGAGTACAGGTCAGTTCGACCATGAGCCAGTCTCTACTCCGGCTCATCAAACCTACTCGAGGGACCCACAGAGATTCGCCTGTCTGTAACACGTCAGCAATGGGGCAGACATCCTGAGACGACTTACCCACCACCATGGACGAACACTGGGTGAGATCATGAAAGGATCGGCCACGGCAGGTGGATTCGCCCCATCCTAATAACCGAACAGCTTCCTGATTCAACGACTCCACGGCACCACTGCGATCGAGTGTACACACCGCTATCGCTAAGGAATTAAGCACAGCCCGATTCGACGCGTGAAACCACCGCAATTCTTGCTCTATCGAAGCCTGCGGTGAGTGTGAGGGAGTCCTGTGCGACATCAAAAAGCTTTCTTCCGAATCAGTGGAGCGTAAAGCGTGATGCGTGCCGAAAGGTTATGACGCTTCACCTACACGCCCACAGTAAAATATTTTTTGACTTGGATCTGTTCCTGATTGGCATTTAGCACTGATCGAATCGATCGATCGGGCTCACCGGATACCGGACAGGCGAGGTCAATATTCCATGGTGCCGGATACGGAAGATGGTCAGCCCCCACGATCAATTTGATTGTGGGTTTCAGCAAGCTCGAGGGATTCGTCCTGATGACAACACCCTGCTCCCCGGTAGAAAGCTCGACCAAACTCCCGATGGGATACACGCCCAGGCATTGGATCAAGCGTTCAATGGGACGCAGAGGGAAACGACCGTCCTTGGCTTCCTGATAGAGATCCCTCAAGACCAGCGCTGACGAACGCAACGGCCCCATTCCCCAGTTGCTGGTCAGTTTATCAAATTGATCGACAAGACCGACGACTTGACCCAAGGGTGAAAGCCTCTCGCCAGTCAACCCGTGAGGCTCTCCGGACCCATCTAATCGTTCATGGTGTTCCAGAATGATCTGTTTGACATCCAGCGAAAGGTCCGAGGAGAGTTTGACAATGGAGTGTCCCACCTCGGAATGTGTGTCCAACAACACGCGGTCGGCCTTTCCTGCATGTTTTCTATTCCGCACTAGATTATTTGGCAACCGAATATATCCGACATCATGGAGCAAGCCACCCAGTGCCAATGCCTGTAACTCTTGTTCTTCCCATCCCATTTCGATCCCGAGCACCACGGCAAGCGCGCACACATCCACCACATGGCTGTAGAGATGCTTATCCACGGCGGCGAGGTTCCCAACCAACACCAACTGAGGAAAGGCTCGAGGATCATCCACGACCTGTTGAACGAGGGCACGTGCCATTTTCTCGAGGAGGGGATGATTAAGTGGTTCTCCGGACCGCACGCCTTCAAACACCTGTTCGACGGCACGAACAGCGGCAGTACGAACCTGACGGGCAGCATCTTGGGGTGCAATCTTTAGAATTTCTGACTTGGACGCCCCCTGCTCTTGGTCAGACAACAGGGCTGAAGGGAGGGTATCGGTACTGTTGGAGGAAGAAACCTCCTCGTGAACGTACTCATTATTGCGAAGGGGATCACTCTCGAGTCTCGAGAGTTCAATCTGCCCTCCAGAAGAAAGGCCTGCATCGCATTGATCGGAAGATTCGAGAGATTCGGGTGGTTCATCACGCAAGCCTTTTGACTCATCAATGACCACGAACTGAACGCCAGCCTTCCGGATCTTTTCAATTTCTCCGTCATTTTTGATAAATCGATGGTGAACCAGGAAGGGGGTTTTCCACCAACTTTGGTCCATGCTGAGAAGATACATGCCGGGCTTGAGCTGATCTAACGGAATCTGTTTTTTCATCTTGCCTTGAAGAGTTGCTAGGTGCTGGTCGCTAGTTGCTCGTGCATAAGGATCTTTGCCTTCCTTTTCCAGTGCCGAACGTCCAGCAACAAGCGACTAATCCCCGGTCCCAGGTTCCTGACGGTTTTACCTGATTCAACCTAGAAACGGCAGTTGGACGCAAAACAGCCGTGTAAGATATTGGTGTGCATGGGGAAATACAAAAAGTCGTGGTCACCTCGGTGGTGATAAGACATTTTTTTATCTTGCCAGGTGCGCTCAGGGTCCGTCACGAAATAACCGGGACAATTGGGAGGCCCAGATTTGTGATCGGGGCAAGGCGCGACGAGGGAGCCTAGCGGGGCTCTGTGACCGAGGAGCAACGCCGCCCCGGGCCAAAGATGGGCCTCCCCGAAGGGCCGGACGCTTTTGGGCTCCGCCCGCGTCGCTCATCGCTTCCATACTCCCGGTATGCGCGCTCTTCGCTCCTTGGCTCGCTCCAAAATCGTCTCGGCCAATTGTCCCGGTTATTTCGTGACGGACCCTAAGGACCTGCGAGAGAATAACTTGATCAATATCGCGCCAAGATTTGGGTCGGATTTGGACGGAACGATTGAGAAACACTCGAGGCATAGCACAGCTATGGTGAGGGTTTTTCGATTGAGGCCCGTTCAAAGATGGCCCGAAGATTGGATGCGAGATTGATCAAGTTATTTTCTCGCAGGTCCTAAGAGCTTGCGCGGACTTTTGTGATCCAACTTGCCGTTTCTCCGTTCAATAGACTCCAGAGAGGATTGGACATGGATAGGAACAGCCTCGACGACCACAGGTCATTTCCGTGGAGGTAAACGGAAAAGACTGTGTACGAGCTTCAGCACCAAGAACAGACCATTCGTTCTAAAACCTTGCGGCGTGTTCCCATGATCACGGGCCAGGTGGCCTCAACAACCGGTCAACATACCTCTGAGGCCGGCCCGACTTTAGGGTTCGCGCAAGAATAACATCCTATGTTTGGGCGTCGATCCATCCCGTCTGGCAGCGTGGCTCGTCCTTTCCATACCGAGAGTATGCGCAGTCCTCGCGCCTTGCCAGACAGGCGCCTCAACACCCAAACATAGGATGTTATTCTTGCGCGAACCCTTATTGGGCTACGGCAGCAGGCTGATCAAATCCCGAGCAGGCTTCTTGAATGGTCGCAAACACCGGGATCATTCTTGGCACGTTGGCCAGATCCAAAATCTGCCGGACATACGACTGTGGATTCACCAAGGAAATGCGTCCGTTTTTGAGTTTCAGATTTTGGTGCGCCACAACTAGCAAGCCTAAGGCCGAACTATCGACAAACGAGACACCTTCGATATTGAGAATCACATGCCGGCAGCCAGCTTGTTGAATGCGGTCCATGGCCTCTTTAAATTCCCGACGGGCTCCAAAATCAAACCGGCCCTTGATATCTAACACTGTTACTGTCCCCTGCTGACGTTCTGTTAACTCCATAGCGTCCTCCCTGGCAAAATGTACAGTCTGCACGCATCAATCGAATCTGATGAATGATGTATGAGGATGGATGTTACACCCCAATCGAGAATACGAATTCGGGATCGAACCTCGTCATACATATCCTTCAGGACACCTCCATAGCGTATCGGTTCAATGCTCTTAGAGCTTGATAGGCATATTTATGTCCGAGAAATCCGCTCCAGCATGACGGATGGGATTTCATCCAATGGCAAGATTTTATCGACGCCGCCGGCCTTAATGGCCTCCTTGGGCATACCAAACACCACACAACTGTCTTCATCTTGGGCTATGGTAAAGGCGCCAGCTTGCTTCATCTCTAAGGACCTGCGAGAAAATAACTTGATCAATATCGCGCCAAAATTTGGGTCGGATTTGGACGGAACGATTGAGAAACACTCGAGGCATAGCACAGCTATGGTGAGGGTTTTTCGATTGAGGCCCGTTCAAAGATGGCCCGAAGATTGGATGCGAGATTGTTCAAGTTATTTTCTCGCAGGTCCTACGGCCCCGTCATTTCCCATTACCGTGAGAAGCACCCCGAGACTATGACTCCCGGCACTGTGTGCAACTGATCGAAACATCACATTCATGGAGGACCGGTGCCGATTGACAGGTGGAACTTGATTGATGTGCACGTGATATCGTGCCCCGCTTCGTCTCAATTGATCACTGCCTAGAGCGATTATCGCTTGGCCAGGAGTCGCACTATCCCCCCTCTTCGGCTTCTTTGACTCAAATTCTTGATTGAACCGATCGGCGAAATGTTTGGTAAATCGTTCAGGCATGGGTTGAGTAATAATGATTGACAGGGCATCGGGGGGCAAAACTTCCAGAATGACCCGCAGGGCTTCCGTGCCCCCTGTTGAAGCCCCGATGGCAATAATCATGTCCGTTGTTTTCAACATGGCCAAGTGGACGATCGGTTTTCGGAACCCATCGTGATGCGCCCGTACCTGTTTTCGAGCCGAACCGTGGCTTGTGCGGCAGCTTTGACTTTTTGAATCAGATCCTGGGCTTGCTCTTCCAGACCTACCGTAATGTCTCATTGCGGCTTTGTGGAAAAATCTACGGCGCCCAATTCAAGAGCGCGTAAGGAGTGATGAACCCGTCAAGAGTGAATACAAAGCGTTGTTACCCCTGCCTCGTATTTCTCACACCTCACTCCAACAAATTTTCCTAACCTCGAAATTCGAATCTCGAAATCCGAAACAAATCTGAAGTCCAAAACCCGAATGTTTCAAACGGATCATGCCCATGCAAAAGGTCGCATGGCCCAGCTCCCAGCATTGTGGTCATTTGAAATTTGAGGGCACCTCTAAAAACCGTCCTTTTCCGTGATGGCGGCGTCAGCCGCGTGCTCACATCCTCATGTATTCGCCCATACACTCCGGTTTTCCGCGCGCGGCTTCCTTGCCCTCACAAAAAATGCCTGGTTTGTAGAGGTGCCCTTTAGTTTGTCGGGCTGCACCTTCGATGATAGTGCTCGGTAAACTCACTGCGGCTTGTCTGATCTAGGAGCCTGTCCGAGATTAGACGAATCTACTGCGGATGCGCTGGATGTGGCCAGATCTTCCGATCCTTTTCGGGGAATGTTGAAAAGGGGAAGCTCCTTTGTATTCGCCTCCCGCCTTCCGTTTCCCGCCCCTACTCCGGCAACACTTTCTTAATAGTGGCCAGCATTTGGTCGGGATTAAAGGGTTTCACGATCCAGCCGGTGGCTCCGGCTGATTGGCCTTCCTTTTTCTTGCCGTCCGCGGATTCGGTGGTCAACATGAGCACGGGAGTAAACTTGTGGGCGGCCATGCCTCGAATTTCTTTAATGAGTGCAATGCCATCCATATTCGGCATATTGAGATCGGTGATCACCAAGTGAGGCTTGGCTCCTCCATTGAGTATCGCCACGGCTTCTTTCCCATCACCAGCCTCGACGACCTCATACCCTGCCCCCTTAAGCGTAAAGGTCACCATGTGTCGCATGGACACTGAATCATCAACGACTAAGACTGTCTTACTCATACGCCTCCCCCATTCTGTATTCCTTACTTCTCATGTCTTCCGTTTCCCGTCTTTATTCCCCATTTAAAAATTTTCCGCAGCCAATCATGTCGAACTGCTCCTGAACACCTGGAGAAACATCCGTAATATGCAGGGCTATTTCTTAACATGCTGCGACAACCAACTGCACACTCGAGGAATCCACTCGTTCAATATTGGCCAAGTTCAGCTCAAGCTGCCCTGGCTTTGCACTCAGCGCCAGGAACGCCTCTCGAAATTCTGCCACTTCAACGATTGTCAACTCACCCTCCGACTGTAAAACTGCACGGCCATTCTGTTCTTGAATCGTCATAGCCATTCCCTCCGGGTTTCCCTCACCAAGGCTTAGGACCTGAGAGAAAATAACTTGAACAATTTCGCATCCAATCTTCGGGCCATCTTTGAACGGGCCTCAATCGACAAACCCTCAACATAGCTGTGCTATGCCTCGGGTTTTTCTCAATCTTTCGTCCAAATCCAACCCAAATTTTGGCGCGAAATTGTTCAAGTTATTTTCGCTCAGGTCCTTAACCCTTCAGCTCACACAAACAGGGGTACCCCCATCGCCAGAACACTCGTGGGCTCACCCCTTCCGGGGGTGTCTAGTTCTTTCGGATTTAAAAATCCTAATTTTAAAAGGGGCTCTTCTCCAAATCGTGTGGGTCACTTCTGGGGTTTTTCACTCCCCTCCTTTGTAGGGCCACGACAGCCACTCAGGTCGCTCTTGGAGCATCCCATCCAGATTCGTTACCACAAAGGTTCAAATTTACCTACGGCGCATCGCGCAGTTACGTTCCAAGGGACTGTGATGAGTTAAAAGCAAAGAGGCCTTTCATTGCCAGCGCCGTATTCCTCCCTATTTCCCTACATTCGAAATCCGAATATCGAAATGCGAAACCAACCCAAAATTTGAATGATTCAGCTGCCGTTTCTAGGAGGCTGTCCGAGATGAGCGATCGTCGCGAGGATGTGCTGGTTTGAGTCGGATATTTCGATCGATTGAGGCGAATAGTGGGACTATTCAACCTAGAAACGGCAGTTGGGCGCAAAAAAGACGTGTAAGATATTGGCGTGCATGGTGAAATACAAACAGTCGTGGTTACCTCCGTGGTGATGAGACTTTTTGTATTTTGCCAGGTGCGTCAAGAGCTTGCGCGGACTTTTGTGATCCAACTGCTGTTTCTAGGTTCAACGAAAAGGATCGAAATGTCTGGCCAAATCCAGTGCATCCGCAGTAGATCAGTCTAATCTGGGACAGGCTCCTAGGTTCAAACAGATCATGCAGGCAGAGCGGGCCAATTCGTGCGTTCGATCTTCAAGATCGTATCAACTGTCTTCCCACGTTTTGGTGATTGTGAATTTGGTCATTTGAATGTGTTTCGGATTTCGATATTCGATTTTCAGATTTGTCCTACGTATTTCTGCGACGAACCTTATTACTCACTATCCTTACGACAGTATTTCAAGACCAACCAGCGCCACGTCATCGCCAAAAGTTTCTTGGCGTTGCCAGGCTTTGGCTTGTTGAACCACCCATTGCAAACCTTTTTTTAAGGGCTTGGCATGAATGGTTTGACAGGCACTTTCAAACCCCTTGCGATCCCATAACTCGTCGTCTGGAGAGAAGACTTCATAGATCCCGTCGCTGAACATATACAATCGATCACCAGGCAACAAAAAGATTTCCTCACTGACGTACACTTCCTCAATCCCAAATCCAATGGGCCAGGTCTTTGCACCAATTTGCTGCAGGGGTTGTCCATTTCGTGTCAGCACCACGGCAGGATGCCCGGCGGTCGCGTACCGGAGACGGCCGGTTGGCAAATGCAGCGCTCCGACCCAAATGGTGAAATACTCTCCATCCTGGGTCATAGGATTTTCCTTATTGAGGGTGGCCACGATTTCGCCAGGATCATAGGTGGGATGGGTTTGTGCCATATGTTCCGCCCGAAACGTCAGGGCCAATGACACAGCCCGCAGGGAAGGCCCAATCCCGTGCCCGGACATGTCCAAAATGGCCAGCCCAAGATAGTCGTCACCCCACGGTGTGACTTGAAATAAATCGCCACCTAGGCCCAGGGACGGAATGAATTCCCAATCCATCTGAACACCAGGGGCCACCTCACCAGCCTTGGGAAGCAAGGAGGTCACAAACAGTGTCGCAGACTTCACCTCAGCCTCCATTTCGCTTTGTTTTTCTGCAATGACGGCATAGGATTGTTCAAGTTCGCCAATCAATCGATGCGTGCGCAGCCCCGCAGTGACACGAGCCGTCAATTCCTGATCGGACGCGGCTTTAGTTAAAAAGTCGTCCGCTCCTCGCTGTAACCCTTCGGCAATTTGCGCAGGTTGGTCCAACGCGGTCATCAAAATGATGGGTATTAACCGAAATTTTGCATGGGCTTTGACAGCTTCACAAAAGGTCGGCCCGTCCATTTCCGGCATCATCCAGTCCGAGATAATAAGATCAACGCCATGTTCTTCAAGCACGGCCAACGCTTGCTTGCCATGTTCCGCTTCAAGTATGTGATGGCCCAACCGTTCTAGTCGTTTCCGGGTGACCATGCGGGCAAGCTTTTCATCATCCACGAGTAAAATCGTGGCCGGTGGTGTCGGAGTAGAAACTTCTCCAACAACACCCAGTTTCTCAGAAGTCAAATTGGTTGGCTCAATCATCGCAGCTCCTTCGGCAGTATCGTGCTACTGAATGGTATGTTCCCGCCAATGAAAAACCCGTTCTCTTTGGTATCCAAATGGCAAAATTGAAGTGAGCGAGTTCACTGACCTCTCGGGATTAGTATGATCGAACTTAATGGAGGAAATAGAAAATAGGGAGGGGTAGGGAATGAGAAACAGGGAGGGACATCTGGGCTGTAACTCCTTACCGTTGAATACATCCAAAACTCGAATCTCTGTCCGAAACACATTCACATGTTCAAATTGTAAAGAACCAAAGTCATGTCTCAATTAGTCGGCATGACCCGTTTGAAACATTGGAGTTTTGGCTTCCGATTTGTTTCGAAATTCGATATTTGGATGTCGAGATTATGGCAGGTAGGAAAAGAGCCACAAAGGAATGAAGAGCCCCATCAGAGAAGAAAGGTGTATGGGCACCTCTAAAAACCAGGCATTTTTTGTGAGGGCAAGGAAGCCGTGCGCGGAAAACCGGAGTGTATGGGCGAATACATGAGGATGTGAGCACGCGGCTGACGCCGCCATCACGGAAAAGGACGGTTTGTAGAGGTGCCCGTATCTTTAACGAGACAGTTTAGTACTAAGTTGAGCTTTAAGCCGGACCATAGCCTGCGCATGTAATTGGCAAATGCGGGATTCCGTCACGTTCAACAACGTCCCCACTTCTTTCATAGTCAGTTCTTCAAAATAATAGAGCGTCAGAACCAATCGTTGCCGCTCTGGCAGTCGATCAATCGCATCGGCGAGCACTTTTCTGGTATCTTCGGACAACAAGGATTCAAGAGGACTTGGTTGCTCCGTATCAGCCAGGGCATCCAAAATGGAATGGGCGTCATCGTCCGAGGTGCCCAAATCATCGAGGCTTAATACGACGGCCCCTTTGGCTTGCAGCAGCGTGTCATCCACTTCTTTGGCATCAACCCCTAATTCCGTAGCCAGCTCCTGTTCGGTCGGCGTTCGACCTTTTCGCTTGGTAAATTCATTGGCGGCATGTTGGATGCGACCCATGCGTTCACGAACCGACCGAGGCACCCAGTCCATCGCACGCATTTCATCAAGCATCGCGCCACGAATACGAAATTCCGCATAGGTCCGAAACTTCACTTCCCGTCCAGGATCATACTTGCTGAGGGCATCTAAAAGCCCGACGGTTCCTGCGCTAATCAGGTCCTCAACATTTAAGCCCGCCGGAACACGCATGGCCAAGCGAAGGGCCATATACTTAATGACCGGCACAAAATCCTTGATCATCCCTTCCCGTTCTTCTCCGCGAATACCAACGGATTTGGCGGCTTCTCCCGTCTTAAACCGAGCGTGAATCCTCTGCTGGGCTTGGGCTTCCGAGACAGTAGATTTCATAGTCCCTCACGCTCCTTCCTGTGTGGGTGTCCAAAGAACCGATGGGCCAAATAGCTGGAGCCCGCCATCCATGGGATGATCCGATCGCCATCCAAGCAACGTCGCCATGAGGTCCGACAACGCACGACTCGACGGGGCCTTGGGAAAAGCTTCCACGACCGCTCGTTGCTGGCACACGGCCATGGGCAAATGGTCATCCAAGGGTACCCATCCGGCGAAATCCAATGAGAGGCTCAGAAATCGGTCCGTCACCTTACTCAATTTCCGAAAGACGTCCTTGGCCTCACGAACCTGTTTCGCCATGTTGATCAAAATTCTAAAACGTTTTTGTCGGTAGCGAGTGGATAAAACCTTAATCAAGGCATACGCATCCGTGAGGGATGTCGGTTCCGGGGTGACCACCACGAGGACTTCATGGGCCACCAGGCTAAAATAGAGAACATTCGCGGAAATGCCGGCGGCACAATCAATCAGCAGCAATTCTGGCGGGGTAGCCAAATTCAAAAATTGTGTTTGCAGATGAAGTTGTTGGTCTCGACTTAAGGCCGTCAGATCTTGTACCCCTGACGTGGCCGGAAGAATCTGCACCCCCGCCGGCCCTTCCACCACAATCTCTTCCAATGTCTGTCGGCCCGCGATGACATCTTCTAACGAATAGACAGGTGTGAGACCAAGCAGCACATCGAGATTCCCCAGCGCCAGATCCGCATCCATGATCATGACGCGCGTACCCTGTTTCGCTCCGGCCACGGCAATGTTGGCGACAATATTGGTTTTCCCGACTCCTCCTTTCCCCGAGCTCACCGCGATGACTTGGACTGGGGGAAGGGTTGGTTGAGCACTCGCTCGTGCTCGTAGCCCGCTCGCTTGATCAATCTGGGGGATCATGGTGTGTGTCCTTATAAATCAAACGTTGATGTACTCACTGCGAAGTCGTGATGCGTCATGCGTGATGCGTCATGCGTGATGCGTCATGCGTGATGCGTCATGCGTCATGCGTAAAAAAAGATACCACAGTGTTTCTCCCTTTACCCTTCACGCATGACGCTTCACGCTTCACGCATTACGCGACTTTCGCTGACACCTGCTCCCATGCGGAAAACAGGTCGATTCGATCCACGATGGATTTTCGCGTCGCTTGTTCCAAATCTTCTGGAACCCGTTGTCCCATGGACAGATACGACAGCGGAAGCCCGGTTTGATGAATCAAATTGAATAAGCGGCCCAATTGGGGCATTTCATCGAGTTTTGTGAGCAACAATCGATGCACGGGGATGCTGCTATACCGACGCACAATATCTTCTTGCACGGCCAAGTCTGTGGGCGCAGACAGCACTAAATGGGTTTCGAGTGCCATTTTTTGTTCCGCAATCGCCGCCAGTTCTCGTGCCCCTGCCGGATCACGCGGACTGCGGCCAGCCGTATCAACCAGCACCAACCCGGCATCCGGATGCCGAGCCACGCAAGCCGGCAATTCCTCTGGTGTCACGGCTACTTCAACGGGAACTTTCAAGATTCGAGCATAGACTCGAAGTTGTTCGACAGCGGCCACTCGATACGTATCCAATGTCACCACGACAGTTTTCATCCGCATGGGTCCTTGCGTGAACTGACTGGCGAGTTTAGCAATGGTCGTGGTTTTCCCGACTCCAGTAGGCCCCACGAGCATGACGACTTTTTGCAAACCGCCAGGTGTCGCCAAAGGACCGGACACCGAAATGGCCTTCTCCATTTGCTCCCGCAATAATTCCGCCACGGTTTCGTCCCGAATGCCCTCCCCTGTTCCGAGGGTTTCCCCAACCGTCCGCACAAGATTGGCAGCCAGGGAAGGGGTAATTCCTGCAGTCACGAGGACTTCATGGTAGGCCCTCAGATCTTTCGGAAGCGAAGCCAACCGTTGTGATGCCCGATCCGCCAGCATGTCTCCCATGAACGTGCGGAACGTTTCGAGTTCCTGACGAAGGGGACCAATTCCGGTATCGGCCTCAGACCGTACACTTCGTAACTCTTTCATTTCCTCACGGAGGGCGGCGAGCTGTTGGCTTACCGGGTCGAGTAACGCCGCCACTTTCAGATGTTCACCAAAAGAGGGGGCCTGCCTCTGCTGGGCTTCGATGGGGGGTTCATACCACGACGAAACCGTTTCCGGTTCAACGGTTGGCATCACTGTTTCCTGTGACCGGCGTTGGCGATGATCAGGTTCTTTGGCAAGTTCTTTGGCAGGTTCTTTGGCCACCACCCCTCGATCAACCGCAGCCGTGACTTCAATCATGGGTTGACTGAGCAACCCAAGAAAACCTCCACCTTTATTGATACGCCGGGTCGAGACGATCACGGCATCCGAGCCCAATTCGGCTTTCACGGCGAAAAATGCTTCCTGAAGAGTTAATGCTTCAAATCGTTTAAGCTTCATCTGGAATCCTCACCACTTCAATGGCTTGAATTTTGGCTTTGACGTCAATCTCATTCGGGGATAACACCGTCAATGCCTGAACACCCGGTGCCACCAGGCGATACACCTGGGCCCGAATTCCATGAGAGCAGAGCAACACGGGTTGATAACCTCGAGAAATGACGCGTTCAATGGCACGACGCACGCCTTCCAGGAACGCATTCACGAAGGGTGGGCTCATAGACTGGACTTCCCCTGTCGGACTTGGCCGCAGGGCGTCAACCAACCGTCGGTCTAGAGCCGGATCTAAACTGATCACCGGGAGCAACCCGTCCGGGTTGGTGAATTGACTGGTGATGGTCCGACCCACACTTTGCCGTGCATAATCCGTCAAGGTTTCAGGGTCTTTCACCTGTGGGGCATAATCCGCCACGCTTTCGAGAATCGTGCGCAAATCACGAATAGACACCCGCTCTTTCAGAAGATTTCGTAAAATTCTCACCACACTTCCCAGTGGCAACAAGGTGGGGATTAAATCATCCACAACCTTGGGATGAGTCTTCGCAATATTGTCTAGCAAACTCTGTACCTCTTGACGCCCAATCAGGTCATGAGCATTTGCTCGAATGATTTCAGTCAGATGTGTTGCAATCACCGAGCCACAATCGACAACCGTATACCCTTCGACCTGAGCCTTCTCTTTGTTTTGGGTCGAAATCCAAAGTGCCGGTAGCCCAAAGCACGGATCTTGTGTCGGCTTCCCTTCCAAATCACCCGTGGCCTGACCCGGATTAATGGCCAGCAAATGCCTCGGCACGACTTCGCCTTTGGCCACCTGCACCCCTTTCAACATGATGCTGTATTCGTTGGGCCGCAGCTGAAGGTTATCCCGAATATGCACGGGCGGAACGACCAAACCCAGCTCCTGGCCAGTCTGCCGGCGAATCCCGCGAATGCGCTCAAGAAGCTCCCCCCCCTGTGCGACATCCACCAACGGAACCAGCCCATACCCCACATGAAGTTCAAGTAAGTCAGGGGATGTCACGACGTCGAGGGCATCCGTTTTCGCGGCTTCCTCACCTTTGGCAGGAACCGCGGCTTTCTCTGTGTCAGCCATCTTTTTCTGTTGATCTTTAAGAAAATAGGCCAGCCCAGCAACCAGGCTCCCTACCAGCAAGAAGGCAAAATGTGGTAGGCCAGGAGTGAGTCCCAATAGGAAAAGAATGCCGGCTACCATACCAATCAAATTGGGGTTGACCAGAATTTGGTTGGTGATTTGCTCTCCTAAATTTGCAGATGAGGCGGCTCGTGTGATGATGATACCGGCAGCGGTTGAAATAATGAGGGCCGGAATCTGTCCCACCAGAGCATCACCCACAGTCAGAAGGGTAAAAGTACGAGCCGCCTCGGCTAACGGCATGCCGTGTTCCAGCACCCCAATCGCCAACCCACCTACGATGTTGATCAGGATAATAATAATGGCGGCGATCGCATCACCACGAACGAATTTACTCGCACCATCCATGGCCCCATAAAAATCGGCTTCTTCGGCAATATCTTCACGACGACGACGAGCCGTGGCCTCATCGATCAGTCCGGCATTGAGATCCGCGTCAATGCTCATCTGCTTTCCAGGCATGGCATCCAACGTAAACCGCGCGGCCACTTCCGCGATTCGGCCAGCCCCTTTCGTGATCACAATGAAATTGATGATCACTAAGATGGAAAACACCACGATTCCCACTGCAAAATTGCCACCGACAACAACCCCCCCAAACGATTTAATGACTTCGCCGGCTGCGCCAATGCCCTCATGGCCATTGAGGAGAATGACACGCGTTGACGCAATATTCAGGCCTAACCGAAAGAGCGTCACCAACAACAGGACTGAAGGAAACACGGAAAAATCAATCGGACGTCTCGCATGCATCGTCACCAGCAATATAAGAATCGACAGGGTAATGCTGAACGACAGACACAAATCGAGGAGCACCGGCGGGATCGGGAGAAGCATCAACATCAACATGCCAATGACGCCCAACGGCAACAAGAAATCGCTATACGACCCGAGAGGGGTGCCTTCTTGTGTCATCGTCGTTGAGGTCGCCATCCTGCTTACCCTGCCATCTCTTTCTGGCTTTGTTTCAATCGATACACATAAGCCAGAATCTCAGCTACGGCCTTATACAAGTCAGTCGGAATGGTGCGTCCGACTTCCACTAATTTATACAGCCCCTGCGCCACCGGTTTATTCTCCACAATCGGAATACCCGCGGAACGGGCAACTTGTTTAATGTGCTCCGCGACATACCCTGCGCCTTTGGCCAGCACGGTTGGCGAGGCTGCTTGTTCAGGGTCGTACTTGAGTGCCACGGCCAGGTGAGTCGGGTTCGTAATCACCACATCCGCATTGGGTACGGCTTGCATCATCCGCTGACGCGCCCGATCCCGCTGCAAACTCATGCGGCGAGAGCGAACCAACGGATTCCCTTCCACATCTTTCATTTCATCCTTCACTTCCCGTTTGGTCATCCGTTGATCCCGTAAAAATTGCCATCGTTGAAACGCGAAATCGGCCACCGCTAACACCAGCAACACGACACCAATCGCCATCACCAACTGAAACGCAATGCGCCCGACTCGTTGAAATGCTTCTCCAACGGATAATCCAGGAATTTCGACGATATCTGAAATATGTGCTTGGATGATGAAGTAGGTTATTCCGCCCAGAATGACGAGTTTCATCAACGATTTCAGCAGTTCGACCACACCTCGAATCGACACGATGCGTTTGAGGCCAGCCACCGGATTGATTTTGGAAATTTTGGGCTGTATCCCATCCTCAATCCATAGCGGTCCTGTTTGAATCACCGTCGCCAACACACCCAAGGTCATCATTCCGAACGCAAAGGGTAAAACGATCACCATCCCGGTTTCTACCATTTCGACCGCGAGGGCATAGGCCGTGTCAGGGGTGATCAGGCGAAGCCCGGCGGTTTCAAACCAACCCATGCTCGTCCGTTGGATATGCTGCCACGCTAAAGGCGCCCACATGGCAATCATGCCCATGGCGCCAAAGATCATCACAACCGGGCTGAATTCTTTGGTCGAGGGAACCTGTCCTTTTTCCCGTGCTTTTTCCAGCTTCCGTGAACTCGGCTGTTCAGACTTCTCCATTCCATCTTTGTCTTCAGCCACGCCCCATCTCCTCTAACATGCCAATGAGCACCCCTTCTAACTCCAAAATGGAGTGTTGAAATAAGGACGCAAAGAGTGGCAGGCCAAATCCTACGACCAACAATCCGACACTAATGGTCAAGGGGAATCCGAGAAACAGCACATTCATCTGAGGCATCACACGTCCCAGAATTCCCAGGACGAGATAAATCAGAAAGGTCACCGCTATCAGGGGCAAGGCCAGCTTGACCCCGATATCAAAAGTCCGTTGCATGATTTCGACTGCATCAACCAACAAGGGTGGATGAAACTGCGCACCAAGCGGAGGGATCAACGCAAAGCTCGAGCCCAAGGCCAGCAACAGGAGGTGATGCCCATCAACCACGAAATAGAGAAGGGAGGCCACAATGACCAAAAAACTTCCCAACACCGGAACTTCGACTTGTGTGACGGGGTCAAGTTGAACCGCCAAGCCAAATCCCATTTGAAAACCCATGATACTCCCGGCTATCTCAATCGTGGCCATGAGTAATCTGGTTGCAAATCCAAGGAATAACCCGATGAATAATTCCGTGGCTAACCCGACGGTGAGCTTCAGGGGTTCCAGCCAGTCCGGGTGCAGGGTGGGCGACACAAGCGGCCCAAACACGAGCGCCACGGCCATCAACATAGCCACACGGATTTTCATGGGTACCAACCGACCCCCAATGATGGGAAACGCCGAGAGAATCCCGCCGGTTCGGACGAGTACCAAGGCAAACCCCCAAAACTCCTGTAGACCAATTTCAAATTTCGCCATGAGAGGACCTGAGAGAAAATACCTTGGACATATCGCGCCAAGATTTGGGTTGGATTTGGACGGAACGATTGGACCTAGAAACTGCAGTTGGGCGCAAAAAAGCCGTGCGAGCTATTGGGGTGCATGGTGAAAGACAAAACGTCGTGGTCACCTTAGGGCTCGCGCAACAATAATTTTCCCTGTTTGGGCGTCGATCCATCCCGTCTGGCGGCGTTGCTCGTCCTTTCCATACGAGGAGTATGCGCAGTCCTCGCGCCTTGCCAGACAGGTGTCTCAGCACCCAAACAGGGAAAGTTATTGTTGCGCGAACCCTTAGTGGTGATGAGACCTTTTTGTCTTTTATCAGGTGCGCTAAGGGTCCGTCACGAAATAACCGGGACAATTGGGAGGCCCAGATTTGTGATCGGGGCAAGGCGCGACGAGGGAGCAGAGCGGGGCTCTGTGACCGAGGAGCAACGCCGCCCCGGGCCAAAGATGGGCCTCCCCGGAGGGCCGGACGCTTTTGGGCTCCGCCGGCGTCGCTCATCGCTTCCATACTCCCGGTATGCGCGCTCTTCGCTCCTTGCCTCGCTCCAAAATCGTCTCGGCCAATTGTCCCGGTTATTTCGTGACGGACCCTGAGAGCTTGTGCGGACTTTTGTGATCCAACTGCTGTTTCTAGGTTGAAAAACACCCGAGGCATAGTACAGCTATGTTTTGGATGCGAGATGTCCAAGGTATTTTCTCTCAGGTCCTTACCGAATATAGTTGGGAATATTCACCAAGAGCGTGGTCATAAATCCCAGATACACTTGGAGCAACCATGGAAATCCAATTAACAGGACCAGAAAGATCCCGATAATTTTCGGGACAAACGTGAGTGTCATTTCATTGATTTGGGTCATGGCTTGAAACGCACCGACGAACAACCCGACGACCAAACTCAAAAGCAACATGGGTCCGGCCACCAACATCGTGGTTTCGATCGCCATCCGGGCCACATGCATAACGGTTTCAGGAGTCATTGGGAAAACCTCGTGAAGCGTGAAGCGTCATGCGTAGGAAACACATCATCATGGTCTTAAATCCACCATCTTTACTTTTCGTTTTCATTTCACATTTTTTTTTGCGCATGACGCATCACGCTTCACGCATGACGTCTTTCAGTTGAAGCTCTGCATCAACGACCCAACGACCAGGAACCATCCGTCGGCCAATACAAACAAGATTAATTTGAATGGCAGGGAGATCATGATGGGAGGCAGTAACATCATCCCCATGGACATCAGGATACTGGCCACGATCATATCGATCACCAAAAACGGAATGAAAATCAGGAACCCAATTTGAAACGCGGTACGCAGCTCACTCGTCACAAAGGCCGGGATGAGGATCCGCAGCGGTGTCTGATCCGGACCTTCAGGAACCTCCACCCCTGCCAAATTCACAAACAGATCCAAATCTTTTTCCCGCACCTGTTTCAACATGAACGTCCGAATGGGACCAATCGCCTCTTCCAGCGCATGTTCCTGGGAAATCTGATCTTGTAGATAGGGATCCAATGCGCGAAGCTGTATTTGTTCCCACACCGGTGTCATGATGAAGAGCGTCAAAAATAAGGCAAGGCCCACGATCACTTGGTTCGGCGGCCAGTGCAGTGTCCCCATCGCTTGACGAACCAAGGCCAGAACGATAACCACGCGCGTGAACGACGTCATCATCATGATAAACGCCGGCGCCAAGGTCAACGCGGTGAGCAGCAACATGATTCTGATGCCCACGGTATACGACTGCCGACCCTCTGGCCCTATAATATCCAGATTGAAGGCCGGAGCTTGCGGACTTTGCGCCCACACATCCACCCCGAACAACGCCACGAGTAGGCCGAGTCCGATACTGATGATCATTTGTGTTTTTGACATGAGCAGACCTTAAAAAAACCCATCGCTCGTATCTCGTATCTCCTGAAAAAACGAGATACGAGATACGAAATACGAGATACGAACCTTAAGTACGCTTCACGCGTTCATGCCGTTGACGCCTCTTTCGACTCACATGCAACCCGCGCCTTCGCCTTCATCAACATCGTGGACCAGGGCAACGAAGGAAGACCAATCCCCCCTCCAGGGCGAAGCTGTTCGATTCGATGAGGGTCGTCAACCCGGGTCAGAAGGGTGAGTTCTTTAGCGGTCGCCCCTAACACCAACACCTCCCCTGCCAATTCAACCAGGATCACGGATTTTCCCGGCCCCAGTCGCAAGCCTCCCATGAGACGCAAAGCGGGTGCACCACCAACTCCTCCCTGATGACCCAAAAACCGTTTGACCAGCACAGCCACGCCCCCCATGACCATTAACACGGTGATCAGGGCTCCAGTCATTTTCAGGGCCTCAGTGGCAAAATCCATTCTTCCCTCGTTATTCTTAGATTGTGATGCGTCATGCGTCATGCGTCATGCGTGAAGAATAAATCACCATGACCTTTTGTCCGTCTTCCTTGATTTTCATTATTCTTGTTCTTATACGCTTTACGCTTCACGCATGACGCTTCACGTTCTTTCTATCGCAGTTTCTGAACCCGTTCAGTCGGGCTGACAACATCTGTCAATCGTACGCCAAACTTGTCGTTCACCATGACGACTTCCCCTCGGGCCACCAACTTGTCATTGACCAACACCTCTAACGGTTCGCCAGCCAGCTTATCCAACTCCACCACCGACCCCGGACCAAGTTGGAGCAATTCCTTTACCAACATCCGAGACGAACCCAACTGGGCGGATAAGACCAGGGGGATGTCGAGAATCCGTTCCATCTTTTCGAATTCCACGTTGGGATACTTGGAGGCACCCTTTCCGTTTTTTGTCGGCTTTGTCCCTGTGGCTTTGATGACCTTGCCACCTCCCTCACCCTCACCCTCATCCGCCTCTACCATCTCACTGGCTTCTCCGGTGACATCCACATCCTCGACTTCATCACTCATAGCTTCTCCTCATTCACAATGATTGGGACTGTTGAATAATTCGACATCCTTATACGTGAAGCGTGATACGTAATGCGTACCGAAAGGTAATAATTTTTCATTTTTCACTCTTCATTTTTCATTTTTCACTCTTCATTTTTCATTTTTCATTTTTCACTCTTCATTTCCCCCCTCCGTCCTGCTCCTATTCAGGCGGGAGCAATATTCGATCGACGCGAAATTGCTGAATGCCATTCTGTTTCACTCCAAACCCCAAAAATTTGGAAACGCCTTCGATACAAGCCAGTAAAGGCTGACTGGCGGGTTGCTCCAGCACCACCACATCACCGGGTGAAAAATTATACAGATCTTCAATGGCAATCGTGGTGGTTCCTAACTGAACGGACATGGTCACCGAGGACTCTTGGAGCCGTGAACAAAACCGCGAAATCCATCCTTGATCCACTTCATAGAGATCACTTTGAAAGCTCGTTTGGAGTTTTTCCCGCAGGGGCTCCAGCATCGCATAGGGTATACAAAGATGCATCTCCCCGACCGCATCGCCCAACTCAACCCCCACCGTGATGACAATGACAATTTCCGATGGGATGACGATGGCAGCCAACTGAGGGTTCATTTCAAATCGCACCGCCTTGATTGCCACTTGATGAACTGGCTCCCAGGCCTTTTCCAAATTGCCCAACGCCATGTTGGTCACGCGCGTCATCACGCGCTGCTCAATCAAGGTGAAATCCTGACCCTCGGGCTTCACATGGGTCTGTCCAGCCCCGCCAAAAAAATGATCCACCAACAAATAGACGGTGGCCGCATCAGTGGCGAGGAGAGCAAATCCTCGAAGAGGCTCCATCGAGGTAATAGTCAAATATGCCGGCAGCGGTAGCCGCTTAATAAAATCGCCGAACTTCATGACCGCTTGATTCGTGACTGTCACTTCTACGGGTTTCCGCAAAGCCTCGCCTAACCCCATACGGAACAACCGCGCAAATTGTTGATGGATAATGTCGAGGGTCGGCATACGCCCTCGAACAATCCACTCTTGATTTCCTAAATCATACGGGACCGGACCATCCGTTGGCTCTTCGGGGTCCGGAGTCGTATCCACATCACCGCCGGTGACTCCACGAAGCAGCGCATCGACTTCATCTTGTGAAAGAATTTTATCCATTGATACCTAAGATTACATCGGAAGGTGGGAAACGGAAGAGGCACGACGAGAGAGACAATCTCGTAATGGCATCTCCATTCCCATCCGCCTTTCGTTTCACGTCTTCCGCTTGTTATTGAATAATGAACTCCGTAAAGTAGACTTGCTGAATTTTGCCTTTCTTCATGATTGTATTCACCCGTCCTCCAATTTCATGACGTACCAACATCTTCCCATCCACGGTTCGCAAGGATCGGGATTCCTTACTCGTCAAGAGCACAAGCAAGGCATCACGAATGGCAGGCAGCTTGATGGTAAAGTCCGTTTCTTCTTGTGGCCGATCCAATTGGAGTTTAATGGCCACTTTGAGATACCGAAGCTGATCATGATCAGCCAGGTTCAAGACAAAGGGCTCCAAGTCAACAACCGGTCCGATAAACTCAGGGTCCGGTTCGTCTTCAGCTTTCGATTCTGCCGACGCATACGCATCTGAAGACTTCTCTTTTCCCTCGGAATATCCCCCAGACATGAAAAAAACCCCTGCCCCCCCCCCTCCCACAACAAGAAGAACCAACAATACGAGAAGTAACATTTTTTTGTTCATTCCGCCCTCGGCCAATTCCTCAGCTTTTCCTTCTGTATCTGCCATAGTATGTCCTCACTCCTGTCAATGGTCCCACATAGCCCTCTATACCAAAGAGAGCAACCTTCATGCCAAAGACATTTCCAAAACATTGACGGGAGCATTTGTCAAAAAGCCGAAAAAGATTGGAAAAAGATTGGAAAAACACAGCAAATCACCGCGTAGCCTTACACCACACATCCTCCCTCTCAAAGACGATGCGTCAGAACCCTCATCACTGGGTTGTAAATTCTGACACTATCTTTTGTCATTTCGACCCTCTCTTGTCATTTCGACCCTCTCTTGTCATTTCGACCCTCTCTTGTCATTTCGACCCTTGGGAGAAATCTCTTAGCCTTCCCCCACCATCACGTTGACCAGTGAAATTCGAAATACGAATATCGAAATACGAATATCGAAATCCGAAACAAATCAGAAATCCAAAACCCGAATGTCACAAACGGACCCCTTGGGCAAAGCGGACAAATTAGCTTGTTGGACCTTCAACCTAGAAATGGCAGTTGGATCACAAAAGTCCGCGCAAGCTCTTAGGACCTGCGAGAAATAACCGGGACAATTGGCCGAGACGATTTTGGAGCGAGCCAAGGAGCGAAGAGCGCGCATACCGGGAGTATGGAAGCGATGAGCGACGCCGGCGGAGCCCAAAAGCGTCCGGCCCTCCGGGGAGGCCCATCTTTGGCCCGGGGCGGCGTTGCTCCTCGGTCACAGAGCCCCGCTCTGCTCCCTCGTCGCGCCTTGCCCCGATCACAAATCTGGGCCTCCCAATTGTCCCGGTTATTTCGTGACGGACCCTAAGCGCACCAAGGAGCCTGTCCAAGATTAGACCGATCTACTGCGGGTGCGCTGGATTTGGCCAGATCTTTCGATCCTTTTCGGGGAATGTTGAAAAAGGCCCCCAGCTGCGTTCTCGGGCTTTTGGCGTGCTCACGTACTCCGTGTACGCTCCGCGCGCCAAAACCCCTGCGGCCTTGCTGGATGGCCTTTTTGAACATTCCCCGTTTTCGTTAAATAGTCACCACTATTCGCCTCAAACGATCGAAACATCTGACTCAAACCAGCCCCCCCTCGTCACGATCGCTAATCTCGGACAGGCTCCTCGCAAAATACAAAAAGGTCTCATCACCACTAAGGGTTCGCGCAAGAATACCTTCTCCTGGTTGGGTGCTGAGACACCTGTCTGGCAAGGCGCGAGGACTGCGCATACTCCTCGTATGGAAAGGACGAGCAACGCCGCCAAACAGGATGGATCGACGCCCAAACCGGGGGAGGTATTCTTGCGCGAACCCTAGGGTGACCACGACTTTTTGTATTTCACCATGCACAGCAATATCTTACACAGCTTTTTTGCGCCCAACTGCCATTTCTCGGTTCAAGCGTGTACTGTCTCTCTTCCGGCCTTTTGGTCATTTGAAAATTGAACATTTGAATGGGTTTCGGATTTCGATATTCGACTTTCGGATTTTCTCCACATTCGGATTTCGTATTTATGCCACGGTTTCTGATTTGATTATTTAGGGCACCTCTACAAACCAGGCATTTTTTGTGAGGGCAAGGAAGCCGAGCGCGGAAAACCGGAGTGTATGGGCGAATACATGAGGATATGAGCACGCGGCTGACGCCGCCATCACGGAAAAGGACGGTTTGTAGAAGTGCCCTTTAAAGAAAAAGGGGATTTCTCCTTTAACGTCAAGAGCAATCCCCTTACCTAACTGTTAAAACCTACCAAATGTCTTATCGAGCGAGATTCACGAGTTCACCTAAGAGATCATTCGTGGTGGTGATGATTCGCGAATTGGCTTGGAATGCTCGCTGCATTCTAATCATGTTGACAAGTTGATCCCCTAAGTCCACATTTGAGGACTCCAACGTGTTCGCAATCACATTTCCAAAGGCTCCGGTACCTGGCGCCCCCGTCAGCGGTGATCCTGAATCAGCTGTTTCAATAAACTGATTACCCCCGATCCCATCGAGCCCATCGGGATTGGTGAACCGAGCCAAGGCAACCTGGCCCAAGTTTCGGGTGATTCCGTTCGAAAAACGACCTACGATAATTCCGGTTTCACTAATTGACGTTCCAATGAGCGTGCCACTCGTTTTCCCATCTTGAGAAAGCGTCAACAACGTTGACGTGGAACCAAACTGCGTCGTGCCATCTAACCCGGCTGTGGCCCCACCACTATCGGTGGTGATGCTCGTCCCAAAATCAAACGTGATCGTTTGAGTGGCTGCGGACCCACCTGTAAAATCGATCCCTCCCACGGATGCCGAGGAAGCATCGTAATAGGCAATGGACGTTTCTGTATCCAACGCTCCAGAAGTCGTAAACGTTAATGAACCCGTAAAGATCAGCGCATTCGTCCCTGACAAGGCCGAGGCATCCACGGTCACGGAAGTGGATGGCGCAACCACGTTATAATTCCATGTCAGGTTCGCTGTTTTGGTAAAGTAAATGGTAAGATCATGGGCTGTTCCCAGCGAATCAAAAACCGTAATGCCTGTACTAAATTGTGAGGTGCTTGTCGGGTCCGCGATCGCAAAAGTGGTTGCGGTGGATGAGGCATCCAAATTGACTCCGACATCAACAAGGGTTGTCACCGAAGCTGCTTCCTGTGTCGTCGACAACAAGAGATCGCCGGTTGTGCCCAAGATGGTTCCACTGGGACTGGCGCCAAATCCCTGCAAGAGAAATCCCTTCGAATTCACGATGTTTCCAGAATTATTGACACTAAACTGTCCATCTCGAGTGTAGAAATTATTTCCGGACGAACCCCTGA
Organism: Nitrospirales bacterium; assembly: GCA_963555755.3. Taxonomy (GTDB): domain Bacteria; phylum Nitrospirota; class Nitrospiria; order Nitrospirales; family UBA8639; genus Nitronereus. The sequence goes on along the minus strand of OY820905.2, from coordinate 4,430,773 downwards.
CGTGAAAAAACCCATCTCCATCGATAGCCAAATCCAGTGAGTTAGAGGTACTTTCCAATGAGCCTTGGGAGAAACTGGCATTGACCCCGATCACACTGACACCCCGTCCTTCCGTGAGGGCGGTGGACGTCCCCCCCCCTCCAATGGAAGCTCCAAACAGATCGCCAAACGATACTCGTCGTGATTTGTACCCAGTCGTTTCCGCGTTAGCGATGTTGTTACCAATTTCACCAAGCGCGCGACCTGTGGCGCTGATTCCACTGATGGCCGTAAAAAATGCTGATTGGAGTCCCATGATTCACCTCACTTCCTAAGAGAGTTTGTTGAATAATTCACCATTTTTTCAAACTAAGGAATCGTCGCTCGTCGCTAGAAAAAAGAGCGCGTATTAGATCCCAAGTTCCTAGCGACCAGCGACTTTCTTAAAAGACCGACAACACATCATCCGTGGACAACGATTTACCACTGGCTAAAATCAATTCGGTTTGCCCATTTTCCCACACTGCACTTTTGACAGATTCCCGCAAGAACGTGATCACCGACACACTGGCACCTTCTGCATTGAGGGGATTCACCGCAAATTGGTAGACACCTGGGGAAACCGGTTCTCCCTCATTATCAAGCCCATCCCATTCAATGGTCTGTTGACCTGCAGCCTGCGTTTCTAAGATAAGGGATCGCACCACCTTTCCCGTCAAATCAGTGATCGTAATGGTTCCGGAGGAAATCTCACCGGCTACTTGATACACCAAGTTTCCCACCCCATCACTATCAAGCTCGACAGTATTTCCTGTGGCGAGCACCTCATGGCCAATGAGTGCGACGGCTTCAAAGCGGCCGCGCTCAGTCCCTTGTGCAAGAAGTTCTTCAAGCAGTGAGGTTGTCTGAGTCGCTTGTTCTAGAGATGAAAATTGCGCGAGTTGGGCTACAAACTCTTCGCTGGAGGATGGATCCAAGGGATCCTGGTTTTCAAGCTGTGCAATAAACAACCGCAGGAAGGTATTTTGATCCAACTCATTGGTTGCGTCCGCTTGCTCCGTAAAATCCCGTCTCAGCCCAAGATTATCGAGAATGCTATTGACTTCCATGTTGACCTCACCAGGTTATTGTGTTGTGACTACTCAGGCATTTAGGCTGAAGGCTATCATTCACAATACCTGACGTGTTGTATGATCATGCATAATTGCCGCCTAACAGCCTTCGGCCTTCAGTCTATCCACCTGAGTAGTGACATAGTGATCACGCCACAAAGTGGAAACGCCCATCTGCTTCAACCCCTGCCCCTACCAACACGTCAGACGCTTGGAGAACAGAGGCATCATCGACCTCGCTCCCATCGGAATTTTCTGTGGAATGCTGGTCAGATGAATCTGAAAGATGCTGCCCAAACAACCCGTGTTCACCGACCTCCGCACCAAATTGCTTTAACTCGAGGCCAACCGAGGACAGTTGAGCATCGAGTTGGGGTTGATGTTGAAGGAGGAGATTTCTGAGCATCAATTGGTCCGTCATCAATTGAGTCGACACCTGCTGATGCTTGACGAACACATCCACTAGAACCTTAGCCTCATTAGCGAGCATGACTTCCATTTGCAACCGTTGCGGGGATAATAGGTTCATTGCGCGCGAGCGATCGACGACCGTGTCCGGACGAACGGCTGATTGTGATTCACTCACACGAAACTCACTCCCCGTTTCTGTCACGGCTGCCTGACCACCCAATGTGTGACCCGAGGCATGTTGTTTGTGAGAAAACGCTGCGCCATTCTCTTGCTGGCCTCGTTGATCAAACCCAAGAGAACTTCCTCCCGTCTCTCCCTCTCCTTTCCCTAACACAGACAATGTGCCATGACTAGCTGACTCATTGCCCGTCGTGCTGAGGGTTCCTGATGAAGGAGCCAGGATTCCTTGAATAGGCTGAGGGACCGTTGTGGAAAGATTGGACGGATTCACGGGCTCTCCAAACACCTGCCCTTGCCGGAACGCCCCATTCACAAATGACAGAGGCACGTTCGGCAATGGAAGAGGACTTCCGGATTGCACCCGTCCGAGTGGCTCGCGAGTCAATGCCGGCGGTGAAACGTCTTGGTCAACCGCCGTTGGCAGTGGTACTCCCTGAGGAATGTGGCCAACGACAGACCTACTGGTGTGTAGGGAAACCTGGGTCGCGACCAAGTCGACCTCATTGGGAAGTGCGCCCTTCACCACACGAGTGGAAGAGAGAAGAACCGAAGCATTCTCCAAAGACAATGGTGCTCCTTCCAATCCACTTAGCTGAGCAAGTAGGGGCGATGTAAGGATTGCCGGTAAGTTTTCTATGCCATCTGAGCCACTCGGCACCTCACCCTCAGGCTCTCCTTGTGGGATGAATGGTGACGTGGGATTCCCCGATTGATCCTTCCCAGATGGCTGAGCTTTTGATGTTGTGCCTTGTTGATTGGCTTGGGCCAAGACCGCCGGAAAGGAGGTCACCGTGATCTTGTCGGCGGTTCCACTCTTTGAAAAGGGTGCCCCCCCAGTGACGGGCTTTGCGTCAGCGGCTGACAACTCCGGCAACACAGATGTAGGAAAGATACTCATATCACATCACGCTCTTACGACGATGTAGACATTATCAGGTGAGGAGCCTGTCCGATATTAGACCGATCTACTGCGGTTGCGCCGGATTTGGCCAGATTTTCCGATTGTTTTTGTTAAATAGTCACCACTATTCGCCTCAAACGATCGAAAAATCTGACTCAAACCGGCACAACCTCGTGACGATCGCTCATCTCGGACAGGCTCCTAGGGGGTCGCCGTTCGTTTCCTTTGATGGTAATACCGTAGCCCTTCTGTTAACTTCGCAGCTTTCACTGGCTCAATCCCCGCCAACATCCCCGCAGCCTTTTTCTCTTTAATGCCCGCGAGAATATCCAACGCTAACGGTTCCTTCATCTTGCTAATCCGCAGAGCGGCTTCGTCAGGGTCCATGGCTTCATACACTTTGATCAAGTGTTTCAACGATTTTCGGGACCCATCGTCTTCTCCTCCTGATTCGTTTTGCGCTTCGCGAATAGCCATCGCTTCCGCAATCGCCTTTTCTTGCCGTGTCGCCATTTGTTCAAGGTCTCGACGCAAAACCCCAAGCCGTTGTTCGTCATCTCGGATACGTTGTTCCCGTTCTTCGAGCTGTTGCAAACGAGCCTGGAGCTTCTCCACCAACGTCATTTCAGGCAACGACGCCTGAGGTTCCGCCGCTTGGGAAGAAGCCATTGATGCATGAGCCTCAGCCCGAGCCTCATATGGCTGGCTATTCTCAGCCTGAGTGCCAGATGGGGAAGCCTGTTTCTCACTGCCTGTTCCGTAGACTGGTATCACCACGAACAAGGCCAAGGCTAATGCCAACCCGATCCACACTGTCACGATACGCGATGGGAACATCAATTAGACCCCTTCCCTGCCCGCGAAGACACGAAAGGCCGCCAGCTCATCCTGCTCACGTTGTTCGTGCTTCTGGATTCGTTGTTGGCGTTCGGTCTGTTGTTTGGTCATCATTATCTCCATGATTCGTCTCTGGTGATGCGCATCCTTTAACTTATCCTGCAATGCCTCTATTTTCTTCTCTCGTTCTCCGAGCACGTGGGCTTGACGCTCTATCCGTTGACTGGTTTCTTCCAACCATCGATATCGCTCCTCGATAAACGCTCCTGCAATGCCATGAGGCAAGTTTCGTTCCAACTCTGCAGAAATGGTTTGCAAATCCTCCTGGAGTATCTCGTGTTTCGTGATTTCCTGGCTTTTTCCCCATTCTGCCAAGGCTAACTCCTCCTTGATCATATCTTCCACTTGCGTCCGAAACCGTACAATGTTGCCCCAATTCATAATTTACCTATGAAAATTTTTCCCACCTGGAAAGAAATGACCCACTGAACGCGCCTCTTTTTTTTCGTTGCACGGTTTTGCATAGCTCCATTTCGTGATGCGTAATGCGTGATGCGTTATGGGTGGAGAAGGGTTTTCACTCTTAACTCTGGTCGCTTCACGCTTCACGTTTCACGCTTTTTCCTCCCAGTTCCTGCGCGTGCGCGACTAGTTGATCCAAGCCCTGCAAACTCGCTGCCAAGTCAGCGCGGTCGCCGATCCCTTGGCGAAGAAACTGTGTGATCGGGTCCATCATGGCGACCGCCAAATCTAGTCGAGGATTCGATCCGCTACGATACGCCCCCAAATTAATCAGATCTTCTGCATTCCGATAGAGAGACATCAGTTCCACCAACGCACGTGCTGAGTCCATTTGTGAAGGCTCAACGATATCGGGCATCACACGACTCACGCTTTGGAGCACATCGATCGCGGGAAAATGGGCACGAGAAGCCAAGTCTCGACTTAACACAATATGGCCATCCAGGATGGTCCGTACGAAGTCAGCGACGGGGTCAGCTAAATCATCCCCTTCCACCAGCACCGTGTATAGCCCTGTTACCGACCCGGTTGTCGTAGGCCCCACTCGTTCCAACAATCGTGGCAGCACGGTAAACACCGAGGGTGGATATCCTTTTGACGTAGGAGGTTCTCCCACAGCTAAGCCAACTTCCCGTTGGGCATGGCCGACGCGCGTCAACGAATCCATGAGCAAGAGCACGTGCTGGCCCTGGTCTCGGAAATACTCGGCAATCGCGGTCGCGATAAACGCTCCACGCAGTCGTACGAGTGGCGGTTGATCGGACGTCGCGGCAATGACCACAGTCCGTTTCAACCCTTCCTCCCCTAACTCCTTTTCAATAAATTCCTTCACCTCACGACCACGCTCTCCAATCAGCGCCAGCACCGTCACGTCCGCAGCTGTCTGTCGGCACATCATGCCGAGCAACACACTTTTTCCTACCCCGCTCCCAGCGAAAATACCGATTTTCTGGCCCTGTCCGCAGGTCAGCAGCCCATTAATGGCACGAATGCCTAGATCCAACGGTTTGGTAATGCGGGCCCGATGCAATGGATTGAAGGATGGTGAAAACAAGGGATAGGAGGCGGTTGAAAGCACAGGTCCTTTGCCATCCAGCGGATGACCTAACCCATCCAGGACCCGGCCCAATAATTCAGACCCCACCCTCACACTGGGGCTGCCGGGGTGATACACCAGACGGCTGCCGGGCCCAATGCCGCGGACCTCTCCCAGTGGCATCACGAGCACCCGATTGTCACGGAACCCCACCACTTCCGCTTCAACATGGTCACCGGCGGGAGAAAAAATTTGGCACCGTTGCCCGATAGAGGTTACTGGTCCTGTTCCTTCAATTGTCAGCCCGACGGCTCGACAGACACGACCATGAATTTTGATGGGACGAATTTCGTCAAGACGTTGAAGGAGGGTCGATCTCGGCATCAGACGCAATCATTTCCTGCCAGATGGCTTCGAGTTGTTTTTCGATCGTGGCGTTCATGAAATATTGACTGGACTCGATAATGCATCCGCCTGGCTGGATCGTCTCATCCGGTTCAATACTGAGCTGCACAGGTGTACCATCGGCGCCAACAAACGACTGGCGAAAGGTTAGGAGATACTCCACATCACCGGGGTGAACGAGAACACGAATCAAGCCCGTCTCAACAATGCTGGAAATAATCTCCCGAACTTGCGCGACAACAATATCTGGGTCCAGAGCCGCTTCGCGATGAATGACTTTTCGGGCCATGGCCAACGCCAGCTCGACAATATCGGATTCCGATTGCTTGGCGGATTGTATACGGAGTTGCTCAACTTGAGCCACAATGCCTAAGGCTCGTTGTATTTCAGCGTCAGCCGAGCCTTGCACTTCAGCCCGTCCTTGGGTTCGCCCGGCCTCAACTCCAGATGCATGGGCGTCCTGTTGCAACTGCGAGCAATCGTGTGGGGGCTCCTTTTCCTGTTCAGCACGCTCTTGGGCCAGCCGCTCCTCTTCTAAATCCAGCGCTTCCCAGCTTTCAATCGCCAACACCCCCTCAGGCTCTTTAATAATCCTAGACCATCTGTTCGCCATCCTTGCCTCCAAGCACCACTCGTCCCTCAGCCGCGAGTTTTTGGGCCACTTTCAAAATCGTGCGTTGGCTGGCTTCCACATCACTGATCTTCGCCGGACCTTTCGCCTCCATATCATCCTTTAAGGCCTCTGCCGCACGACTGGACATATTCTTGAAGAATTTATCGCGCAACACTTCATCCGCCGCTCTCAAGGCAATCATAAGATCTTCTTTACTTACCTCGCGCAGCAATTCTTGCATGCCACGATCATCCACATATTCCAGGTCCTCAAAGACAAACATCTTCGCCCGTATTTCTTCGGTCAGTTTTTCATTGCGGGATTCCATCGACGAGAGAATGGCATCCTTCACATCCTTTCCAACGGAATTCAGGACTTCTGCCACCATGCCGGCGCCGCCAACCGGCACCGCATTCCGACCCACCCCAACCCGCAATTCTTCTTCAATGACCATATTCAATTCTTCCAGCACGCTCGGCAAGACATCCTCGGTAGACGCCAGCCGAAAGACGATTTCTTCACGTTTTTTCGCAGGTAATAACCCAAGCACTTGCCCCGCCTGATCGGCGTCCAAGTTGGCCAGGATTAAGGCACCGGTTTGAGGATGCTCGTGCGTCAGCATATTGGAAATTGACGCCGCATCAAGAACCTTGAGTGCTTCAAATCCCGCATTGTCTGACGTGCTCAAAGAAGCCAAGATTCGGCGGGCTTTATCCCGACCCAAGGCTTTATTCAACACCTTGGACAGAAAGGTTTTGCCTTCAACGGACAGCCCTGAGGTCGAAGCCAGCTTGGTAAATTCCAACATGACCAGGGAGTGATCATCAGCGCCCACACTGGCCATGCCGCCCATCTCCTGGCCCAACTGGCGAATATCCTTGGGGTCAAGCATTTTCATGACTTCGACCGCGGGCAATTCCCCCATGGCTAATAAGAGGATCGCGGATTTTTCAGAACCCGATAAAGTGTGGCCCATTATTTCACCTCAACCGCCGTCTCGGCCTGGTTCTCTTCCTTGATCCATTCCCGAATGACATAGGCTGCGGCTTGTGGATTTTGAACGGCCAGGGTCAGGGCCTTTTGCTCGGGAGTGATCACTTTCACTTTCTCTACTTCCTGAGCCTCTATCTCGGCAACCGTCGCCGGCAACCCTGAGGGCAAGAGCGTGGCCTTTGAGGACATGACCGGTTCAATCAGGTTTTTGACCAGCGGCTTCACCACGAGCATCAACACGGACAGGCCCAGCAACAAGAAGACGATCGGCTTAAGGTATCCACCCCACACGTGAAGGAAATCTTCCACCCCACGAATCGTCGATTGTTCGTCAGCATCGGGCGTAGCTTTCTCAAAGGGATAATTGACGACCTCAATTTGATCCCCTCTGTCTTCTGAAAACCCGACGGCTTTTTTGATACTTTCCTCCAATTTCGCCATTTCCTCTTCACCGCGTGGCACATACTGGGAGGTTGTTTCTCCGGATTCCTCGTTCACGACTGTCTCATAGGATCCATCCACTAAAACGGCCACGGACAGGCGTTGGATCGTCCCGCTCGGCTCAACCACTTTGCTGATTTTTCGATTGATCTCATAATTGATGGTTTCGGATTTTCGCTTGGCCTCTTTGTTGCTATTGTTTTCTTCGGGGGGATCTTCGTTTGGCACATTCGACCGGGTACCAGGAACCCCGGCAGGCCCATCGCTTCCGCTCACCTTTTCCTGACTCCGTTGCTCGCTTCTCACAACCTGTGTTTCAGGATCAAACTGCTCCTCGGTCACCTCCACCTGTCGAAAATCCAGCGCCGCGGTAATGCGAACGACGGACTTGTTCAGACCCAAGACCTGATCCAACATCGTCTGCACTCGACGTTCAAAATCCGTTTCAATCGCTCGTTGCAATTCAGACTGCGATCCGCTTAATTCCACTTGTCCTTCCTGTTGGGGTCGGCTCAATACGTGGCCACGGCTATCCACAACCGTCACCTGAGAGGGGTCCAGTCCCTCCACACTACTGGCGATTAAATGGACCACCCCTTCGACCTGGTCCTGAGTCAACATTCCTCCGCGCTTCGAAGTCACCACGACTGCAGCCCGAGCGGGTTCTCGATCTTTCGTAAATAATCGACGTTCGGGAATCACGATATGAACCCGAGCCCGTTGCACACCGGGCATCTGCCCAATGGTCCGCGCCAATTCCCCTTGTAGCGCACGACGGAAGTTAACCTTTTGGGCAAACTCCCCCACTCCCAGGCTCGTCCGATCGAAGATTTCAAACCCCACGCCACTGGCTTCCGGCAGCCCTTCCCCAGCCATTTGCATGCGCAATTTATGAACCTGATCATTGGGTACGAGAATGGTATTCCCGTTGCCCACCATGGAAAAAGGAATCTGTTGGGCTTCCAGACGACCCGCAATGGCTTGGACATCAGCCTCCTCGAGGTTCGAGAATAACACGGTCATATCCGGCTCACTCCCCATGAGCATCAGTACGGGAATCGCGGCAAGCCCTAACGCCAGCAGGGCCAGCAATCCCATACGCTGAATAGAAGTGAGTCGCTGAAAATTTTGCTTGACGTTATCCAGAGTAAATGTGACGCCTTCTTCGTTCTCAGCCATCGTTTGAATTTACCTTGTTCGTAATACGTAATGCGTGATGAGTACCGAAAAGTGTTTATTCTTCATTGTTCAAGCATGTCATGCGTAAAGGGTAATGAGTGATGAGTAAACTAATGAGGGGCGACAAGTTTGTTACGCTTCACCCTTCACCCTTCACGCCTAGAGCTGTAATCGTGATACTTCTCGATACGCATCAAGCAGTTTGTTTCGCACTTGCATCATCAACTGAAATGACAATCCAGCCTTTTCGCCGGCGATGATGGCTTGATGAATGTTCATGTTTTCACCACGCGCCACAGCACCTTGCAGGCGTCCCGACTCATGCTGAATCTGATTCACATTGTCGATTGCGCCTTTCAATAACTCCACAAAACCTTGTGACTCTACTTGCCGACCAGGTGTGACCACCCCACGCTCATTAATTCCGGCCAGCGATTCAAACCCTCGAATTGTGAGATCATCCATGGAAACTCCTCGTCTTCATAGCAACAGTGGTTGTTCAAAAATCGTGACCCGTGATACGTAATGCGTGATGCGTAAATATAGGAAAATCGTCCCCCCCTACGCTTCACGGATCACGCTTCACGCATCACGTCTGTTATCGAGCCAAGTCCAAGACTCTCAGCACCATGCTTTTTCCTGCATCGAGCACTGCAAGGTTCGCTTCATAGGATCGCGAAGTGGACAAGAGATTAGTCATCTCCTCCACAGCATTCACGTTGGGCATGGCTATGAACCCCTTGTCATCGGCATCCGGATGTTTGGGGTCGTACACTTGCCGTGAAGGTCGTTGATCCTCAATGATTCGCGAGATCCGCACGCCATTCGGCTCGGCCACCCCTCCAAATGCTACCGAAAAAACCTGGTTGAAAGGTGAGCTCTGCTGAGTAGATTGAAACACCACGTCTCGACGGATATACGGACCACCATCCGGGGAACGCGTAGATCCTGCATTCGCCAGATTTCCCGCAATGATGTTCAGTCGTTGACGTTGCGCACTGAGCGCGGATCCGACTACCGAAAACAATCGATCAATATTCATGCTGCCTCCTTGTTTCGTTTCTCGCATCTCGTCGTTCGTATTTCGTCGTGTGCATTTCAGTCTGTTACGAAATACGAGGAACGAGATACGAACGAGGTTTTTTAATTATCGCCCTTCATTAATCGCGTTCCGCCATGCATCGAACCGGCCGGCTAAAAATTGTGACAGGGCCATGTACATGAGATTGTTTTCTGCCATGAGCGTCAGCTCCTCTTCGAGGTTCACGGTATTTTGATCGGCTCCCCCTCCACTGTTGGGCGTCGTCACTGAAAGAAACGGACGATCACCCTCATTGATCACCGGCAAATGGCGAGCATGGCTCTTCGTAGGTAGAAGAGGGCCATTCCCTTGAACCGCAGACTGCAAAGCCTTGTGAAACGGTAAATGCATGGCGCGATACCCGGGAGTTTCTTCATTAGCAATATTCGCAGCGACGGTTTCATGAATCGCCCCTCGCACATTGAGCGCGTGCTCATAGAGTTTTGTTCCCCCATCCCAAGGCGTAATGACCATGGCGTTCCCCTCCCTACCAGGGAATGTTGAAAAAGCATGCCCCCGCGGAGGCGGGGGGGCGTCAGCGGCGTTCTCAGCCCTTTGTCGTGCTCACGTACTATGAGTACGCTCCGCGCGTCAAAGGGCCTGCGGCCTTGCTGAACGCACCTTTTTGAACATCCCCTCTTGCTCTTGGCGTTTCATAAGATGAGCCACCTGTGAACGGCATTATGAAAAAGTTTCCATTATTCAACGGTCCCCTACCAGAAAGATAGCAACCTCAGTGCCATCCTCTCTTTCTTGGCGTGCACTGAGTTTTTCATTGTCTCCTCTACCAAACCAGGAACAAACAACCAGTCCATTCTTGCCGACAAGCAATCCTTGCCTATGACGGTTCACGTTCTCTTACTCTAAAATTCGAAACCCGCCAGGTGTTCAAAAAGGTCCGTCCAGCAAGGCCGCAGGGGATTTGGCGCGCGGAGCGTACAGCAGTACGTGAGCACGGCAAATTCCCGAGAACGCCGCTGGCGGCCTTTTTCAACACCTGGCTAAACGTGGATCCCCAACTGACGATATTCCCGCAACTTATTTCGCATGGTCCGAATACTAATGCCCAACTCTCTTGCGGCATGCGTACGGTTTCCCCCGTGACGTTCCAATGTTCGCAAAATCAAATCCCGCTCCATCTCCCAGATAGAACCCGTTGGTTCCACAGACAGCGTGACCTGCGGGGCTTCTGCATCAAAAGCAAAATGCTCAATTCGTAAGGGTCCCCGGTCGGCTAACAACACCGCTCGTTCAATGGCATTCTCCAATTCGCGGACGTTGCCGCGCCAAGGACGGGATTTCAAACAGGCAAGGGCTTCCGGGGTAATCCCACCGCCAGGTCGCTGATTTCTTTTAAACGATCGCTCTGCCAGATATTCAGCAAGCAAAATAATGTCCTCCGGGCGTTCACGGAGCGGAGGAAGGGTCACGGGCATGACACTCAATCGATAGTACAAGTCTTCGCGAAAGTTCCCCGCTTGAACTTCTTGATGTAAATGTCGATTGGTGGTGACCAACACGCGGATATCAATGGAAATCGGCTGGCGTGCGCCAAGCCGATCCACTTCGCGTTCCTGGAGAACCCGAAGCAGTTTCGCTTGCAGGCCTATACTCATTTCTGCGATTTCATCCAAGAGCAGCGTACCCTGATGCGCCAATTCAAATTTTCCGCTCCGACGGGCCAGGGCCCCGGTAAAGGCGCCTTTTTCAAAGCCGAACAACTCACTCTCCAACAACCCATCCGGCAAAGCCGCACAATTCACGGCCACAAACGGCCGGTTGGCCCTGGGGCTGATGCTATGAACGTATCGAGCCAAAACTTCTTTGCCTGTTCCACTTTCTCCCTGAATCAACACGGTGGCATTACTGGGTGCCACAGCTTCGAGCATTTTCAGAATTTGGCGGACTCGCTCATTACAGGTGAGAAACCCGACGGATGGATCCTTCTCCACATCAGGTAGCCCCACCTCGTCAGATTCCAATGTTTCATGACGTATTCGAGAAATCATGCTTTCCAATTGCTGAAATGGAAACGGTTTCTGAAGATAATCCGCTGCGCCCAGTTTCAACGCCTGCACCGCCGTCTCCACCGTACTGTAGGCCGTCATCAGAACTACCGGGACCGAATTTCCTCCTGCCCGGATCTCACGCAACATCTCGATTCCACCTTTTCCCGGCATGTTGACATCGGCAATCACCAACCACGCTGGCTGTTTTTCCAAACACTCCAAGGCCTCGTAACCATTATGGGCGAGCACCACGGGATAGCCCTGTCCCCCGAGAGACTTGGATAGGGCCAACCGCATGTTCGAATCATCTTCGACCACGAGAATGGCCGATTCATCATACTCACTCAATTCCTTCATGACCTCTCCCTTTCTTGGGGTTCGCGCAAGAATAACTTTCCCTGTTTGGGTGCTGAGACACCTGTCTGGCAAAGCGCGAGGACTGCGCATACTCCTCGTATGGAAAGGAGGAGCAACGCCGCCAGACGGGATGGATCGACGCCCAAACAGGGGAAGCTATTTTTGCGCGAGCCCTTGAGGAACCCACAACGTCATGGTCGTTCCTTCTCCCGGTGTACTGGTCCATTCCACCCATCCCTGATGGACGTCCATAATCTGGCGTACAATGGCTAATCCTAAACCCGTCCCCCCTCTTCGCTTCGAGAAAAATGGCTCAAACATGCGTTCCTGATCTTCTTCTCGTATTCCACACCCGGAGTCTCGCACACTCAGGACCACCGCTTCTCGACCCAGCATGCCAGCCTTCAGCCCGGGCAAACCCTGAGGAGAGGAGTCGATAGGCGCCCATCGACTCGAAATCTCAACCACCCCGTTTTCCAGTGAAGCTTGGATCGCGTTCAGAAGCAGATTCAGCAAGGCCTGTTTCAAGAGGGGTTCATCCACACAGACCATTCGCGGCGACGTACGAAGGTCCTCGCACACCGAAATCGACCGTTCCCGAATCACGTGCATGCCCATCATGATGACATCATGAACCATCGAATCGAGACTCACGTCTCGAATATTGGGAGTCAGGTTCTTCGTCATGACCAAGAGATTGGACAACACCTGGTCAAGGCTTTGCACCACGGTGGTAATTTGCTTGGCCAATGTTTGCCGTTCGGTATCATCTTGAATTGACGTACCCAACAACGATGCAAATAATTCGATACTCCCCAAGGGGTTGCGTATTTCATGGGCAATCGTGCCAATCATTTCTCCCATAACCGCTAGACGTTGTTGATTGGCGAGTTGATCCTGAAGCGTCGCCACCATAGTCACGTCTTTGATGATTCGGATCACCCCTGTTCCCCGAGGCCTTGACGTCGGGATGACTTGGTTATAACACGTGAGAAAACGGTCGTGATGCCGAATCGAGGAACACGGCACCACAGGCAAACCACTGCTAGCCCATATGTGATCAAGCGGGACACCCAACATTTTCTTTCGCGTGGTTCCCAGCAGATCCGCCGCCATTTTGTTCGCAACTCTCACGCAGCCGGTGGCAGTCGTGACGATCACTCCTACTTCAAGATTTCCAATTAACACCTCACCTTGTTGTTTCAAGCGGGCGTTTTCCTGAAGTTTTGATTCCAAGGCAAGCGTGCTCGCCCGAAGCTCCAACTCCAGGTCTTGCGGTCGCACATGACTCGGTTCCCGAACGCCGATGTTCGTCGCACCGATTTCCTGGCCCAACGGGGGAACCACGAGTGATGCAAACCTACTTTTGGTTTTTCTCACGGGTCTCCTTTGTGGCGACAAGGTCTAACGCCATATTCTGTGCAGCCGCGGCTGCTCGAATGGTTGGACCAAATGCTCCGGTGAGTTCTTGAGACGTGGCCAATTGAATCAGCAATTGCTTCGATTTATCGACCTGTCCCTGCGCCTGGTAACTCATGGCCAAACGGTATTGGGCCCACACTCGCCGATCGGAGGATTCGAGCGTCTCAACTAATTGGGTATACTCACGGCTCGCATCTTGAGTTCGTCCCGCGTCAAACAAGAGATCGGCATACACCAATCGATCATTATTCGTCGCGACCTTGTCGCGAATGAGCCCTTGATACCCTTGAATGGCTTTGTCGATGTCGCCTGCCTGATAGTGAATACGGAGCACGCGTCGCCGTATCTCTACACGGGTTTTTTCATCCGTGGCATGGGCCAGGACGATCGCATAGTGCATGTGAGCGTCTTGAAACGCGTGTTGCCGCAAGGCCAGAGCCCCTAATTGAGAGGCCACATCGATAATCCATCGGCCCTCGGGAAATTCGTTTTCGTATAATTGCCCTGCTTCTTGTGTCGCAGCCTCATCATGGATTGTGGTCGCGACCAAGACTTTCCGGGCTAAGGCGTCCTCCCGAATCGAGGCAGATGGATGTTTGGTTAACACCCGGTCGTACCATTCCAGAGCATGCTCGGGAAGTTGTAAGTGTCGGTAGGCTTCACCCATCACGTACATCAACTGTGGGCCTGGAGAAAGCACCGCAAAAAGATTCGGATACACGTCGAAAAACGAAGCAAGCCGAACCCAATCCTCTTGATCGGCAAACGTCAGGAGAAGTTTCTTGACGGATTCCCCGGATTGCCTTCCCCATTTCATTCCACTTCGCGAACCCATTAAATGAATATATCGCCGCATGGCTTCCTCATGATTGCCTTCAACCTCATAACTTTCCGCAATCCAGAACGAGGCCTCATCCCTTACGTCGGCTCCTGCCACCATGACTAATCGAGCGGCCTGCCGCCGAAATTCGTTCCATGTGATGGGAAGAGGGACTCCTAATTCAGCCAATCGTGGACGCACCTCGCCATGAAACACCACATCCCGCCCTTTCTTCAGATCGGCTTGCGCCCATCGAAGAATCGCCGCCTCCCCCGCATAGGCTTGTGCCTCTCCGGGAAATCGTTTCACGGCCAAGTACGCAAACCAGAGTGAGGGAACATCCTTCCCCTGCTCCCCAAGCAATTCCGCCAGACGATTGAGTGCCCGTCCTGCATCGTGGTGAAAGGGATGTAAATTGAATACGCTGAGAAATTGTTCCATCGCATTTTCGGTTTGACCCACAGCCAATTGGGTCAGTCCCCGCCGATACAAAGAGGGGGCTGAAGCTCGTAACAATTCGGGCGCTTCCAACGCCACTGTTTCATACCAATACTGCGCTTGTTTCCAGGCCTTAGACATCGCCGCCCCATCCGCCAACCCCAGCGCGGCTTCGAGATAAAACTCATTCCACGCAGGCTTGGTTAAGACGCGACGAAAGATGAGTGTGGCTTCAAGGCTTTGTTGGTTGTTCAGAAAATTCGTGGCTGCCCCAATGAGTACACCAGGAGTTAACGGGTGATCAGGGTAGGCTTCAAAAAATTGTTCAAACGAACCCTTGGCCTCAGGGGACCAACCCGCTTGAAGGTATAAATTCCCGATCTGACACAACGCCCACGCACTATACTCGCTATCAGGATATCGCCCACGCACGGACTGCAGATGTCCAATGGTTTCCAAAAACGCGTCATCCTGGTCTTTTCGCGAGGCCAACACGGTCGCTAAGGCGAACCGGGCCCCAATGCTTTTCTTATCCTGAGGATGTTCACGAATAAAAGTCTGAAACTGCTGAACAGCCTCTTTGGCAAACCCATCCTCCATGGCCTGCCGCCCTTGCAACAATGCCTGGGGAAGGGTCTCGGTTGTCCCAGTATCCTCCCAGGGAAACGTGTGGCAAGACGAAGCCTCACCAGATTGTGAAAAGGCAAATGTCAGCATTAGGACCAATCCATAAATCGTCAGAAGACGCGCCACACCACCACATCCTTTTTTGCCCATACAAACCTTGAGCAATTTTTGGACCACTTTTACCGAATGCTGTATCTACCAATGAACACAGGGAATCTGAGAGAAATATTACCGAATGGACCGGGGAAAAGAAGGGGAACGCCGTCAGTGGGTTGACGCGAGAGTCAAAAATCCTGGCAGGGGGGAATGTTGGAAAAGGGCGTCAGCGGCGTTCTCGGCCCTTTGTCGTGCTCACGTACTATGAGTACGCTCCGCGCGCCAAAGCGCCTGCGGCCTTGCTGAGCGCACCTTTTTCAACATCCCCTCTTGCTCTTGAAGTTTACGAAATGGATCACATGCGGACGGGATAATGAAAATATTTCAATTGTTTAACAGTCCCTTGCGGTGTGGGACCAAGGAAAACCAGATTCGTGAAGGATAGGGGAGATAAAGATCCACGTGGGTTTCTTCCACACTTCACGTCTCTAACAACACTACTAGGGTGGGGGGCCTGGGGAGGGCAGGATTTTCAACAGTCTCACTGTCAACCAGAGAGCGGGTGTTAGGAGGATGGAGAAGCTGGGCCTTGACGTTGAGCGGCGGCGGTAGCTAACGATCGTTTTTTAAGTTTTTCAATGAGTGTGGTGCGATTGATCTGAAGTAACTGTGCGGCCCGGCTTTTAACCCAATTGGTCCGCTCGAGCGCTTCCAGAATTAACCGATTCTCGAATTCTTCAACAACTCGGCCCAGATCGATACCCGCGCCAGGAATGGAAGGAGAGGTTGATAATGAAGGAACCACACTGGGTCGCCGAAATTTTTCCGGAAGATCGGCAACCTCAATTTGTCCCTTTCGCTTCAAAATGGCAACCCGTTCTATTAAATTCGCAAGCTCCCGAACGTTACCTGGCCATTGATATTCTGACAATAACCTGAAAGCTTCTGGTGAACAATCAGTCAAAGAGGCGTTACGCCGTATATTGAGTTGTTCAATGAAGTGATGAATCAACAGCGGGATATCCCCACTCCGCTGCCGGAGTGGTGGAACCATGATCGGAACCACATTGAGACGATAAAAAAGGTCTTCACGAAATCGCTTGGTACTCACGAGTTCTTCCAGGTCCTGATTCGTTGCCGCCACGACTCGGGCATCCGTTTTTAACGTTCGAACGCCACCTACCCGTTCGTAGGTTCGTTCCTGAAGAACACGTAGAATTTTCACCTGAAGCGGCGGACTGAGGTCACCAATTTCGTCTAAAAAAATGGTGCCGCCTTCCGCCAATTCAAACCGCCCAACTTTTGTCGCTATGGCGCCGGTAAAGGCGCCCTTTTCATGACCAAACAATTCGCTTTCGAGCAACGATTCGGGAATCGCACCACAATTCACCGGAACCAACGGCCCTTTCCGCCGAGAACTGTTGTAATGGATCGTTTGCGCAAGCAGTTCTTTCCCGGTTCCGCTTTCTCCGAGAAGCAGAACGGTTCCCTCAGAATCAGCCACACATTCGATCAGTCGAAAGACTTCTTTCATGACCTCGCTCTGACTCACCAATTTTCCGAAGCCAAATTGGCCTTGTACGGTCCGACGCAATTCTACGTTTTCATTTCCCAACCGCCTCATGCGAAGAGCGCTGGCAACGGTAGCCAGTAAGATTTCGCCACTAAACGGTTTTTCCAAAAAGCCATGGGCCCCAGCTTTCATAGCCTCACAGGCCATGGATATAGTCCCATATCCCGTCATCACGATAGTCGCTGGTGCAGAAGGCATTGGTGCAATCCGTTTGAGCAGCTCAATCCCATTCAGCCCGGGCATTTGGACATCGGTCAACACCACATCAAAGGACTGCTGGGATACCAATTCAATTGCGTCACTTCCCGAACGGGCTTCAACGATTTGATGCCCTTCGATCTGAAGTTGCGCTAACAGTGCCTCTCGCACATCACTTTCGTCTTCAACGATCAGAATTTGCGCGGGTGAATTGCTCATGTCAGGTTTCCTTCCTTCCCTGGAAGCCATCAATCCCTCGTCAAGGGAATGTTGAAAAAGGGCGTCAGCGGCGTTCTCAGCCCTTTGTCGTGCTCACGGACTATGAGTACGCTCCGCGCATCAAAGGGCCTGCGGCCTTGCTGAGCACACCTTTTTGAACATCCCTGTTGTTCTTGGCGTTTCATAAGATGGGTCACATGTGAATAGGAAAACTTTTTCAATTATTCAACCGTCCCAAAATTGATATTCTCTTTTGTGCTCACCCTCATCACGTTCGCTGAATCTTGTTTCCGTTTGATTCACATGCTCGCGGTTAGACCCTCAAGTAATTTGTGAGGATATCCGAACAATATACAGTAAACGCGGTTCGCATGTTCAGAATCAACCTTGACCATTTTCCGCTCACTCTAAGCGACATGCAGGGAGAGTCTCCATGCCTCCTGAAAAACCATCATTACCTCTGTTTATTCTGTTTGATAGTAAAACAGGCTATTTGTACGGCCACTTGATAGCTTCTGGCCCAGATGATCCATTTTTAAATGATATGCTTGAATGGTGGAGCTCCCATTGCTCGGCCACTCCCATTGGGTTGGACTACCCTGGACTCACCGGCACATCGCAAGCACAAAATACCCTATCGTCCAATTAGCCTTCCTTAATCTTTCAGCCAATTTCCGTTTCCGCATTCCCAAAGGTACCCGATTGGCTTACCCCCCGGTCCCTTATCCATTTTTGTCTATGAGCCTGTCCAAGATTAGACAGATCTACTGCTGATGCGTTGGATTTGGCCAGATTTTCCGATCCTTTTCGGGGAATGTTGAAAAAGGCCGCCAGCTGCGTTCTCAGGCTTTTGGCGTGCTCACGTACTCCATGTACGCTCCGCGCGCCAAAAGCCCTGCGGCCTTGCTGGACGGCCTTTTTGAACCTTCCCCGTTTTCGTTGAATAGTCCAGCTATTCGCCTCAAACGATCGAAATATCTGACTCAAACCAGCACATCCTCGTGACGATCGCTAATCTCGGACAGGCTCCTAGTGCTATTCAATAGACCAAGGCACCCCCGGCTCATTCTCAAGCAAGGGACCCAAAATCGATTGGAGAATGGCCGTGCCATTCCCTTGGGTTGCTCCGAGGCCTCGAAGGGTCAAGACAAAATTAAACTGGTTTCGTTCCGGCAGTCCATCTCCTCCACCCAAGCGAATGTAATACAACCCTAAGGACCAACACCGGCAAGGGTTCTGGTACAATCCCACCACATCCCATTCCGGAGTTTGCCCTTTGGCAAAGTCATGATACACCTTTGAACCGATGGTCCATCCATATGGTGTACGAATTGCCCCTCCCAGGGTCAGAAAATCAATTTCCGATTGCGGAGCCAAGACCTCGTTAAACGAAAGCGGATTCCAAATGTCTCCTCGCCGTGGCACCGTCCCGGCACGGGTATGCCGATAGCCGACTTGTATATACGCTGTTTGACTGGCCTGCAACAAGATATCAGTGTTGAATTGACTGAATTCAGACTCTCCCGGATCAAAAAACGTATCGAATGAGACCGAGGCTTTATTCAAAAACAGCGGCAAGCGGTCCATTGGCAGGCCCACGATAGCACGTCCCCACACATCTGAAAAGATACTGGCTTCCCCCGGTGTCTTGCCCAAGTGATAACTTTGGGCAAAAAAGAGATCTAATAAGGTGGTGGACTTGCCTCCCAAACGCTCACCTTTCAAACGGGTGCTCAAGGAATAGGTTACCAAATTTTTCTCGGGCAGATTGTCCACAGCGTCAATTTGCACTAAATCGGATTGTGTCGTATTGGGCACAAATTCGTAAAAGAGACGAGGTTCGATGGTATGACGAAGCCGACGACCCTGACCCAGGGGAATACGACGAGACAGGCTGGTCATCGCCTCAAATCCCAACCAGAACGTGCCTCGATCACGAGCATCATCCTGGGTAGACGTTCGGCCATGCGAATAGATAACTTCACGCAATTTCATCTGCGGACGAAGTCCCACAATATGTCCAAGATGCAGCCCTTGCGTGGAAATACCAGGCATCAAATCAAGGCGGCTGACCTGAAAACCCTGCTCACGCCAAAAATGAACAAAATTGGAATTCATGCCCACGATGAAAGTCCCGCTGGCCAAAACCGGGCTGGTATACAGATGGCCAATTTCAGGCAAGCGTTGAAATGTTCCACGCCCGCCTGAGTTCAAGGGTTGTAAATATTGGGCCTTCAAATAGACACTTCCGCCTGGCAAGCGATGAGTCACATTGAGAACCGATTCTTGACTCGGCAGGGCGCGAAATATTCCGGAGCTGGATAGGTCTTGCAACAGCGACCGGTCAGTGGCGTAATTCACCTGCGCTTGAAACCATAAATCTTCGTTCACCTGTTGGACATGCGCGCCCGTGATTTGCGCGCGGGCTCGATCCACTTCCGTATCATAGAGTGAGTTCAACATCCAATTGCCCTTGGAGCGACGGTTGAGAATGTATCGATAGGCCACATTTCCCCCAAAGCCCCGGTCAGATAGAATCTGAGGCGTCAGCAACATATCTTGACTTGGAGAAATGGCCCAGAAAAAACCCTGTCGATATTGGAACCCTAAGACGTTATCATACCCGGCCGTTGGAAGGAGAAACCCTGTTTTGCGTGCCCCAGGCATGGGATATCGAAGGACCGGCAAGGGTAACAGGCGTTGATTCCTGACTTGAAACCACACATTCTTGGCATAAATACTATCACCCTGCTCTAAATCCACATCCGCAAACGCAAAACTCCAATCGGGAATTTGTCCATCAGCAGCATCGCAATTGGTAAACGTGCCATCTTTCACTCGATAATGGGTTTCTGAGAACCGTTGCAATAACCGTCCACGAATCCAGGTATTGGTTTCCTTTAGAAAGATTTTTCCATTCGTCATAATACCGGCTTCGGTATAGACATTAATCTCCAACTCCTCGGCCCATACCTCGGTAAGTTGATCATTCAGATGCACCCTTCCCTTAGCTGTCAAGGCTCCAGAGAGTTTGTGAATGGTAGCTTCGTCGGCGGTCAATCGAAGAGGGCCTTGGGTGACGACAACTGATCCGATGGCCTGAAAGACTTCCGTCACCTGATCAAATTGGACTTGCTCTGCTGTCACCTCTAAGGGGGGACGGGAGGCTGTTTTTGAACGTTCGGCGACAGGAAAAGAAGGCTGGGCATATACCTGAAAAGGGAAACCTCCCCCCAATATCATACTCACAAGAAGGAAAATCCTTCCGGGCCAGCAGTAAGGACCTGAGAGAAAATAACTTGGACAATCTCGCATCCAATCTTCGGGCCATCTTTGAACGGGCCTCAATCGAAAAACCCTCAACATAGCTGTGTTATGCCTCGGGTTTTTCTCAATCGTTCCGTCCAAATCTGACCCAAATCTTGGCGCGATATTGTCCAAGTTATTTTCTCTCAGGTCCTAAGGTGAAAAAAAACAAAGAGGTTTCGTCTGTCGATTATCCAACAATAGGAGCATAGATTGATCCAGCTAACACACTCTTGACGGCTCCAACAAGAAACAACGATCCCGTCACGCAAATCAGATCACGCGAGCCGGCGAGTCGAGTCGCCAAAGCGAGAGCATCAGACGGGATGGGGACACCATGAACCGTTGGAGCACCGGTCGGTAGTTGGTCTTGTAACTCTTGAACTGTCGCTGATCGTAAGTGATCAATCTGTGTACAAATTATGACATCGGCTAACGGAATGAGTTCGGCCAGAAAGGCTTCGATATTTTTGTCACGCATCTGGGCAACAATAAGAATCAACTTCCGATCCGGTACAGCATGAATCATAATCCGCAAGTGTTGAGCCAAACAGGTTGCCGCAGCAGGATTATGCGCTCCATCGCAGACCATGAGCGGATGGCTCATGAGGGTCTCCAATCGGCCTTCCCAAGAAACAGAACTCAACCCCTGAACAATAGCCTCCTTTGAAATCGCTCGACGAGGCATCACGCTTTGCTCAAGAAGAGCCAATGCACATGCCGCATTCACACGTTGGTGAGCACCATTCAAGGCGCAGGGAAGGTCTGAAAAATTGTGAGTGGGCCCTCGGTAATCAAACAGACCGTCCTCGTGAACATCGATTGTGAATTCCGACCCATATTGACGGAGAGGAGCACCACACTCATGGGCTCCTTGCCGAATCACGGTATGGGCTTCTGCTGGCATTGGCCCCATCACCACAGGAACACCAGGCTTGATGATTCCAGCTTTTTCAAAGGCGATTAGCTCAAGGGTATGGCCTAAATAGTACTCATGATCCAACGAAACATTGGTCACCAACACACCACTGGGATGGCACACATTGGTAGCATCAAATCGCCCCCCCATCCCCACCTCAATGACCGCCACCTCCACCTGCTCTTCGGCAAAGTATTGGAAGGCCATGGCCGTCGCGGTTTCAAAAAACGTTGGAGGGCCTGCCACGTCAGAACACTTCCGAAAGCGTTCGACAAGGTCCACAACTCGAGACTCTGGAATCCGTTCACCTTGGACTTGAATTCGTTCCCGAAAATCGATCAAATGCGGAGAGGTATAGAGCCCCACCCGAACATTCCCAGCTTTGAGAATGGCGGCGGTCATGGCCGCAGCGGACCCCTTTCCATTCGTCCCGCCTATATGCAAAGCCGTGAATTGCCGCTCGGGATGCTGGCATTGAGCCAACAATGTTCGAATCGTATCGAGACCAAGCTTGATGCCATGTTTCTGAAGTCCGTAGAGGTAGGTGAGGCACGCTTCGTACGACCCTGACATGTTTGGCCTTTTGGCTTTAGGGCTCGCGCAAGAATAACTTCCCATGTTTGGGCGTCGATCCATCCCGTCTGACGGCGTTGCTCGTCCTTTCCATACGAGGAGTATGCGCAGTCCTCGCGCCTTGCCAGACAGGTGCCTCAACACCCAAACATGGGAAGTTATTCTTGCGCGAGCCCTTAGGGCACCTCTAAAAACCGTCCTTTTCCGTGATGGCGGCGTCAGTCGCGTGCTCACATCCTCATGTATTCGCCCATACACTCCGGTTTTCCGCGCGCGGCTTCCTTGCCCTCACAAAAAATGCCTGGTTTGTAGAGGTGCCCTTTAGTAACCAGCCCCAGATGACGACCGCTAATCTCGGACAGGCTCCTGCAACCTTGAGGTCCCCTCCTTTTGTCATTTCGACCCTTGAGAGAAATCTCCCCGTTCCTGCCACACCTGCCAAGGCATTCCAACCCTAACAGAGAGATTTCTCCCAAGGGTCGAAATGACAGAAGGGATCTGACGATCGCTAATTTCTGACAAGCTCTTCTTCAACTTGCGGACAACTAATGTGTGCCCACCAGATGCGTCAAAATAGTATGAATGGTCTCACGAAGGCGTGGCCGCGAGACAATAGAGTCGATCATACCATGCTCTAACAAAAACTCGGCACGCTGGAATCCCTCTGGTAATCGTTGCTTGATCGTCTGCTCAATCACCCGAGGGCCTGCAAAACCAATCAGGGCCTTTGGCTCAGCGAAGATGATATCCCCCAGCATGGCAATACTCGCGGTGACGCCACCAAAGGTGGGATCGGCCAGCAGCGACAGGAAAGGAAGCCTGGCATCATGAAGACGAGCGACGGCCCCGGCGGTCTTAGCCATTTGCATGAGGGAAAGCGTGCCTTCTTGCATCCGAGCGCCCCCGGAAGTTGCCACCAGAACAAAGGGGTGCTTCAGTTTCAAGGCACGATCAACGGCTCGCCAAATTTTCTCACCCACCACCGACCCCATGCTCCCACCCATGAACCGAAAATCAAATATGGCAATCACGAGAGGTTTCCCCTGCACCGAACCTCCTCCAATGACCATCCCATCCTTCCTGCCAGTCTTCTCTTGATTCACCGTCAATCGGTCAACATAGGGTTGTGTATCCACAAAAGTCAGTGGATCGGCCGGGGATAAATCGGTCTCCCATTCTTGAAAACTTTCTGGATCCAGCAGCATCTCAATCCGTTCGGTCACCGACAGGGGGAAATGATATTCGCACTTTGGGCACAGCTTCAGATTCCTATCCACTTCCTTTCGATACACAATGCCCCGACAAAATGGACATTTCAACCACATGCCTTCGGTAATATTCAACTTCCCTTTTTCGGAATCTTTCGCTGGAGCCTTTTTAAACCATCCCATGTTGTCTCACCATTTTAGGAATCCCCACTAAGCAAAAAAGCTCAGTTTACGAAAAAAGAAATGTACCACAGCATCTACCTTTCATCAAGAAAACGGTGATCCTTTCACTGATCCACTGGCAGGAAAAACATACGGCTGCAGGAGGCAAGGTTGAAATGAGAAACTCGAATATCGCAATTCGAAACACATCCGAAATTCAAAATATGAATGTTTCAAACGGAATATTCGTTTTTGATAATTGGACCTTTGAATGGTTTCGTATTTCGATATTCGAATTGCGGATTTTCCCCTTGTATTCTGGACAAAACTTGAGGTCTATAGAGAAAAGGAAAGTACGGGATGAAGAGGCGGGGAACACGTGAAGAGTACTATCCACCACGGGCATGCATTTCGAGGCGGGGATCTTGACGGAGTTTTTCAATTTCGATAAAACGACCACGCATACTAGACTGTTCAAGTTGTTTCCGTTCTTCGGCTCCACGATCCGTTCGAGTCTGCCAACCCGACCGAATCCGATTGCGGACCTCTGTGAGGTCTTTCATTCGAAGCGGCTCACGTAAATCAATTCCCTGTTTGGCATACAGACACAGATACCAGAAACCATCTGCGGTAAGACGACTTCGATCACAGGTGGCACAAAACGGTGCCGTGGTCGAAGGGATAATGCCAAAGGTCGTGCCATCCGGCAAAAGAAATTGTTGAGCCGGCGCAGAGCTATTCCTCTGTACGGGCTCAATTGGGCCATAGGTTTTTCTCAGCAACAAGAGGATTTCAGCACGGGAAAACACTTTCTCCATCGTCCAATCATTGGCCCCGCCCACATCCATATATTCGATAAAGCGCACCTCAGCATTGACGGATTTTCCATATTCAATAAGATCGGCGAGCTCATCGTCGTTAAAGCCCTTCATCGCGACCGTGTCAATCTTGAGACCGGTGAACCCGACCTTTTCGACACTTTGAATTCCCGCGAGCACACGATCAAACGTCTCACGGCGTGTTAAGGCTTTGAACCGGTCGGGCTTCAGAGTATCGAGACTCACCGTCACCCGATGCAATCCGGCATCGAACAACTCCTGCCCCTGTTCCTCCAAAAGAATGCCATTCGTGGTCAGAGCAATGTCCTGAATACCGGCGTGCTGGCGAATCATCCGAATCAAGGTTGAAAGATCACGACGGAGTAACGGTTCTCCACCGGTTAACCGAACCCGATCAACTCCAAATTCGGTAAAGATGCTCACGAGGACATTCATCTCTTCATAGGTCAGGAGCGTATTGCGCGGCAACCAGGCATATTCTTCTTCCGGCATGCAATATTGGCAACGGAGATTACACCGATCCGTCACCGACAACCGCAAACTTCGCAAAGGTCGATCAAACGTATCCAGCAAATCGGAAGTCATGGGCTGTCCAGTCACGTTGTTCATAAGGGTTTCTACAAAATTAAGAATTTTTCCATTGGGCAACAAATTCTCAACACGCTCCCCTGTAAAGGGGACAGGAGGCTGTTCAAAAAGGCTGTCCAGCAAGGCCGCAGGGCCGTTGGTGCGCGGAGCGTACACCAGTACGTGAGCACAACAACGGACCGAGAACGCCGCTGGCGGACTTTTTCAACAGCCTCCCCTCAGGGATGTTGTTCTACCCATACCTCACCATCTACCGTCTTCTCAAGCTTCCAAATGGGGGTAATTTGTTTGAGTTCATCAATACACCACTTGCAGGCTTTAAAAGCATCGGCTCGATGCTCGGCGCCGACGACAACCAACACGATATTTTCGCCAATTTCAATCTCACCAAATCGATGAAGAATCAGCACTTCGATGATGTCAAAGTCTTGAAGCGCCCGTTCTCGAATGTCCCGCAACGTTTTTTGCGCCATGCCTTCATAATGCTCAAACGTGATGCTGCTGACGTCTCGACCTTGCGAACGATCGCGGGCTGCTCCCAAAAACGTGGCAATGCCTCCAATCCGCTTGGACCGATTTTTGACTCGATGGATTTCCTCATCAATGGAGAAATTCTCGCGTTGCACACGCACCAGCATGGCTTCTTCGGCCTCAACGATTGACATGGGCTCGCTCTCCCTACTATGAGCTCCACCGGCAAACGGCGGCAGCAGCGCAATTTCATCGGTTGCTGTCAACAGAATTTCCCCATGGGCAATCTCATGGTTGACCGACACCAACACTTTTTTCTTGAGGAGTAAATCACCCAGCTCCGGATTGATTCTCTGCACTTCGGCGATAAGATCATTCACCTGGCCACCATCTTGAAGCTCTACGGTCAAATCTGATTCCTGCTTCAACAACGTCTTGAGCATGCCAAAGAGCTTAGCCGTCAGGATCATGATTGCACTCCATTGGTTGGAGAAAACACTTCCGACCCCGGACGCACATAGGTGCCAGATTTTCCCCCTTCTTTGGAGACTAAAAATATCTCACCAAAACTCATGCCTTTATCCACGGCTTTACACATATCATAGACCGTGAGGGCAGCCACCGAGACCGCGGTCATCGCCTCCATCTCTACCCCAGTTTGTCCTGTTGTTTTTGCTGCAGCTTGAATCGTCAGCGAACATTGCCCGGAACTGTTAGACTCGGGGTTTTCCTGAAAATCAATGTTCACGCTGGTTACCAATAAGGGATGGCACATCGGGATAAGATCGGGCGTCCGCTTGGCCCCCATAACCCCAGCCACCTGGGCGACAGCCAGAACATCGCCCTTGGCAATTTTTCCCTCTTGGATACGACGTAAGGTCTCGGGTTGCATGAACACGCGGGCTTGAGCCACCGCCACGCGTTCAGTATTGGCTTTGGTCGACACATCGACCATCCTTGCCCGACCTGACTCATTAAAATGTGTAAAATCAGCCATAAGGATTCGCTTCAATTTCCAGGGTTTTCTCACCAGAATGACATTATAGAAGTCGCACTAAAAGCAGGTCAAGCAAGGCGAGGTGTCATGCCACCGGCTTGACACGCCCAGTTGGCTTTTCGACAATACCTCGATGGACGAAGGATTGATCATTGAAGGAATCAGTTTTCAGGGCCGCTGTGGGGTTCCTCTGGAGGAACGATCCAAACCCCAGCCTCTGTTGGTTGACCTCGAATTCGCCTGTTCAGCAAAAGACGCGATTCAATCTGATACAATCTCCAAAACCATTGATTATGCTCAAGTGGCTAGCCGGGTCGTTGACATCGGACGTTCCGAAAAATGTGCGCTGATCGAAACGCTGGCGGACCGGATTTGTCGTGTTCTCTTAGCCGAGTTTCCCATCGAAACGCTTCGCATTTGGGTGCGGAAAGCCAAGCCGCCCCTCGATTATGTCCTCGGATCCGTCGGCGTGCGCCTCACCTATCATCGACCAACGGCAGCCAGGGTTGGGGAAACGTCTTCAACTGGTCCTTCGCCCTTTTTAATGAAGTATGGCCAACAGATCCCTCACGGCCGAGTGTTGGACCTGGCTTGTGGATCCGGGAGGCACGCTCTGCATTTAGCAAAGGGCGGATATGAGGTCGCCGGGCTTGATCGCAACACAGAAGCTCTGGCTACCCTGTCAAAAGCGGCGCAGGATGAGGGTCTCCCTAACCTCACGATCCGGGAACTCGATCTTGAACTTGATTCGACCAATCCACCTTCACTTGGAAAAAATGAATTTACTGGGGTGCTCGTCTTCTACTATTTATATCGCCCGATCTTTCCGAACATCATCAAAGCTCTTAAGCCAGGCGGCATGTTAATCTACGAAACATTTCTCATCGATAATCATTACCGATTTCAGCATCCACGCCGGAAAGAATTTTGTTTAGAACACAATGAACTTCTTCAATTGACTCACGGCTTGCGCGTACTCTATTACGAAGAAGGCCAACACCAAGACCACACAGGAGGACAACAGCCGGCCTTTACGGCACGATTAGTTGCCCAAAAGGTTGAGGGTAACTGCTCAGGTGGATAGACTGAAGGCTGAAGGCCGAAGACTTTTAGGTACCAATCATGCGTGAGCATACAAAACTTCTGGCATTATGAGCGATAGCCTTCAGTCTTCAGCCTCAATACCTGAGTAGTAACGATTTAGGGATAGGGACAGTATCATGGCATGCATTGACTTACACCTCCACACGACCTATTCGGATGGCAGTCATTTCCCCGCTGAAGTCATTCAATTCGCTCACGAAGCTGGCGTGACGGCCCTGGCCATTACGGACCATGACATTGTCAAGGGCATCCCCGAAGCCATGGAAGCCGGAGCAACCGTTGGCATTGAAATCATTCCAGGAATCGAATTGAGTTCACGGTTTGACGGTCGGGAAACGCACATCCTGGGATATTTTTTCGATTGGCAGGATCCAACATTACACACCCGGCTTACTCACCAACAAGCAAGCCGTCATGAACGCAATCCTCGCATCGTAGAAAAACTCAATCACCTGGGTTTGGAACTTTCCTATGAGGATGTCACAGCCAAGGCAGGAGGGGGCTCGGTTGGCCGCCCACACATCGCCGGCGTGTTAGTGGACAAAGGGTACGTCAACTCAACGAAAGAAGCCTTCGACCGCTACCTTGCCGAAGGCGGCCCTGCGTATGTATTACGCGAGCTACCGGATTCACGCGAAGCCATTGCCTGGATTCGTGAAGCAGGCGGTGTGCCGGTGTTAGCCCATCCACATTGGACCAGACGAAAAGGGAAGGAGTTAGAAGTGATGTGCAGCACATTAAAGGAAGCCGGGCTCATGGGCATCGAAGTGTTTTACGGGACTCATACAAAGCGCCAAACGTCGGAGTACCTGGAGCTGGCCAGAAAGCTCGATCTCCTGATGACCGGCGGCAGTGACTTTCACGGCACTGCCAAACCAGATATCCAAGTTGGAAGGGGGAGAGGTGACTTGAAAGTCACTGAGAAATTGTTAGAGCCACTCAGAATCGCAGCCCGTCATTAGCCTGAACGGTCGATCGTGTAATTTAATCGAGTCTGACCCCAAATTTGATGGCCCCAATTTTGTGAACGGTCGATCGTGTAATTTAATCGAGTCTGACCCCAAATTTGATGGCCCCAATTTTGGAGAATTAAATCGATTAATTATCTTGGGCTTCGACAATGTGGTTTTCGAATCGGGTGCAGCCTTCGGCGAGGAGTCGATTCGTTAACATTTCTCCCGGCCATTCAATAGGCAGGTCGGCGGTAAAGACCCAGACATCGGGCGAGGTCCAGATTGGGCCATAATCTTCAGGAAGTTCAGGATCGAATAAGTCGGTCCACACTG
The DNA here is from genome assembly GCA_963555755.3 of Nitrospirales bacterium. Classification (GTDB taxonomy): domain Bacteria; phylum Nitrospirota; class Nitrospiria; order Nitrospirales; family UBA8639; genus Nitronereus. Next base: position 4,401,871 of record OY820905.2, on the reverse strand, counting down.
GCATATACACGCCATTTCCGCATTGGGTATGAAGATGCACAATCGTTCGGCTACGAACAGGTGGGTCGAGATCATGCCACACGGCTGCAGTTTCATCTGCTAACCGATGCAGTCGCACGGCATTTTGCGCATCAAACATCGCATAGGCGGCATACACCGGCGCTTCGAGGGAATTGGGCGCCAACGCAATTTCCGAGCATTGAGCCACTAAGTCTTGGATCAGCGCCTCTCGGTCTTTTTCTTCTAATGTTTCCGGCAGCGAGGAATCTCCAGCGCCGATGAGTTCGAAAAATAAAAATGCCGTGGACTCGACGGGAGGATGCAGGCGAGCTGCCACCGGTTGGCGACGATGCGAACTGGCAATCGCGGACACATGATCGTAAATTTTTTGAAGACTTAAAAAATCCAGCGTCGTGTCCGTCAACAAACGACGTTCCACCGTCACCACCGTCCCTGGTGGAATGTGGAGACATTCTCTCAATAAATCAGCCGTGCGTTCGGGCTGTAATTTCAACTGAAGCGGACTCGGCAAATTCGCCTGAAGCGGTAACTCAATGGCACCGAGCACAGCATAGGCCGGTTTATCATCTGGATCGCCATCGATCATCACGGAACACGAGGCTTCGGCGAGGAGATCAAACAGCCATTCCGCCATTTCTTCATCCAGCGCGGCCAGGACGGTCAACACCTCATGTTCCCGTTCCTGTTCAAGTAGAGCCTGTAGCACTTCAAGGGCTAGTTCAGAATCCCCATGATCATGACGCCGGGCATTGATTAAATGAATCAAATCCCGTGTTAACGGATCGGGGCGATACCAACTCGACATGCTATCTTCCTCGCAAGCACAGTGTCTGGTTCAAATGAACGGATTCAGCACTCAACATCTCAGTATTCTTCGGTATGTGTCTGAGGAATCACAAGCGCTTAGGGCCTGTTAAAAAATACCATGGACCCCTCGCATCCCACCTCGGACCATCTTTGATACGACTGTTCCTGACGACGGCTTCAACCTGAGGAGTAATATTCATGTAGGCACGACGGTTTTTCGTTTCAACCCACAGTTCTTCTCGATACAACTCCATAGATGACACGACGATCACCGTGTGTGATGTGCATTTTGCATAAGGACAGACCGTTATGCAAGCAATTTGAGTCGTCATCAGTGAAGAAACGGGAAAGGGAAAAGCAGTCGTGATGCGTAACCCATCATGCGTGATCTGTGAGGAAAAGAGGGTTCCAATTTTTCCCATCACCCTTTAGGACCTGAGAGAAAATAACTTGAACAATTTCGCATCCAATCTTCGGGCCATCGTTGAACGGGCCTCAATCGAAACACCCTCAACATAGCTGTGCTATGCCTCGGGTTTTTCTCAATCGTTCCGTCCAAATCTAACCCAAATCTTGGCGCGAAATTGTTTAAGTTATTTTCTCTCAGGTCCTTACGCATCACGAGTCACCATTTCATCATGCCCTTCGACTCAACACACATCACTCTTTGCAGAAAGCGGATCACACACGATGCCTCGCAGATCTCACCCATTGATTGACATGCCCCATGATGAATGATATGAATGGGTGGTATGGCCTACGCGTATTGTCATCGACAATGGGAAACGTTTTTTCGAAACGCGAAACCACCTCAATAGGCAACGCCTCACCCTCAAACCCATACGAAGGGTTTCACCCATGAATCCAACGTTTCCCATGTCATTGGATCCAGGTTCCTTCAGCCCTTGGCCCCTGTTTTTTGCCAAGGACGCAGACCAGGACCTTGATTTTGACGATAGTTTGGATGACATGGATGATCTGGATCCCAAGCCGCCGAGTCGACGCCCGCTGGTTTTGATTCTCCTGCTTCTCGTGGTTGCAAGCGTAGGGTATTTCATGATGGATCCAGGAGCACTCTCGTCCCTCACCAGCATGATCACAGCCCCGGGTTCCAAGGCCCCGGACTCCGATGCGGGCTCGAACATTCCCGGCCCTGACGGAACCAACACAGCTGTAACATCCCAACCTCCAATGCCATCGTTTCAAGAAGGTCAGCTTGTGATGGTGATGGCCAAACCTTCAGGACCATCATCTTTAAAACTGACTGGTGATGCTCAAGGGAAGCAACCTGGCCCCTCCGTCAAAGCCGGAGAGCTCCTCACGATTTTAGATGGCGCCCTCGTCAATAATGCATGGATCTACCTGGTCCATACCAAGTCGGGCGCATCAGGATGGATCGGTCAGCATCAACTCAAAACCCAGTCGAGACTGAAGGCTGAAGAAGGCTGAAGGCTGAAGGCTTTGAGGAGGCAAGCATGCGGGATCTTATAAAACGTCAGGCATATATGTAAGGATAGGCTGAAGGCTGAAGGCTTTGAGGAGGCAAGCATGCGGGATCATACAAAACGTCAGGCATTTGAGTGGTAGGCTTCAGCCTTTAGCCTTTAGCCTTCAGCCTTCAGCCTTCTTCAGCCTTCAGCCTATCCCTGCTCCCAGAAGTCTTTTCTCCCTCCACAACTTTCGTTACAATCCTCGAACCGAGTATGGGCAATAACCCCCCGATCAAAAATCAACGAACTAAGGACCTGAGAGAAAATAACTTGGACATCTCGCATCCAATCTTCGGGCCATCATTGAACCTAGAAGCAGCAGTTGGATCACAAAAGTCCGCGCAAGCTCTTGGCGCACCAAGGAGCCTGTCCAAGATTAGACCGATCTACTGCGGGTGCGCTGGATTTGGCCAGATCTTTCGATCCTTCTCGTTAAATAGTCACCACTATTCGCCTCAAACGATCGAAACATCTGACTCAAACCAGCCCCCCCTCGTCACGATCGCTAATCTCGGACAGGCTCCTCGCAAAATACAAAAATGTCTTATCACCACCGAGGTGACCACGACTTTTTGTATTTCACCATGCACACCAATATCTTACACGGCTTTTTTGCGCCCAACTGCTGTTTCTAGGTTGAACGGGCCTCAATCGACAAACCCTCAACATAGCTGTGCTATGCCTCGGGTCTTTCTCAATCGTTCCGTCCAAATCCGACCCCAATCTTGGCGCGATATTGTCCAAGTTAGTTTATCTCAGGTTCTTTGACTATGGCCCACATGACTGCTGAAGAAGCACACGCATATTGCACCGCGAAGACCAAAGCGAGTGGAAGCAATTTCTATTATTCATTTTACTTCCTCCCTCGATTCCGCCGGGAGGCCATGTATACCGTGTATACCTTCTGCCACGAAGTCGATAATGCAGTTGATGATCCGCCCCCAGGCACGAAACCCCAGGAGCAACTCTCTCAGTGGCGACAGGAGATTAAGGCCGTCTATCAGGGCACCCCTCAATACCCGGTGACCATAAGCTTAGCCGCCCATGTCAAACAGCTTGGGATCCCCGAAGAGTACCTGCAAGAACTCGTGACCGGCATGGAAATGGATTTAACGCACACACGATACGCCACCTTCGATGAACTCTATCCCTACTGTTATCGTGTCGCGTCGATCGTAGGATTGATCTGTCTCAAGGTATTTGGCACCCAAGACCCACGGGCTCAGGAGTATGCCATCAACCTTGGAGTCGCCTTTCAACTCACGAATATTTTACGAGATGTTGGAGCCGATGCCGACCGTCAGCGTATTTATTTGCCACAAGAAGATCTGGCGAGATTCAAGTACACCGAGCAGCAACTGTTCGCGAAAACGAACTCATCAGAATTTCTTGAGCTCATGCAGTTCGAAGCCACCCGAGCCCATGCATTTTACGACAAAGCCCAAGCGATCTATGACACCCTGTCCCGAATCGATCGGCAATCCCTGCTCGCAGCAGAAATCATGCGCGGCGTGTATTTCCGAATTCTCACTCGCATCCAACACTCCAACTACGCCGTGTTTGAATCTCGAATCAGTTTATCCACGCCCCTACGCATTCTCATCGCCATCAGCAGTTGGCTTCGCACCTCACTCACTAATCGATTTAGCATGAGACGATGAAACCCCATGCTCTGATCCTCGGCGATACGCTGGCGGGATTAGTCACAGCCTGGCAGCTTTGTGCTGCTGATTTCACAGTCACCATTCTCAAGACGAACAATAACCTTCACGAAACACCCGTTTCCCCCACCCCTCCGAATGAAACGTCAGACCCTTTGGTCTTGTATGGTCCTCACACACATACTGATTCGTTATTGCGAGACTTGGGAATATCGAAACAAGAATCAAACTGGAAACGGATATCTGTTGAATGTAACACCGCGTCCTCAACGCTCGCTCGATTTCCAACCCCTCCCCTCCCAGCCCCGTGGCATACCCTGTGGGGCATCTCAACGTTTTCGGCTCTTCCGTATCGCCAGCGTTGGCGCCTTCTCAATTACCTGGAGAAAGTGTGGGAGGGAGCAACCGTCCTGCCGAGCTCCCTGGATCTGCAATCTGCTGAATCCTGGCTGACCAGTATCGGGCAAACCCATCCTGTTCAAAAAATGATCTGGGATCCGTTATGCCGATTTCTCATAGGAACAAGCCTTTCGCACACTCGTGCTGGCAATTTCACAACCATGTTGACCCGTGTCTTTTTCCAATCCCGACATCACAGCCCGCGGATAACTCCCTTACCGCAACTTTCAACCTTGCTCGTGAAATCCCTAATCACACAACTCGAACAACAAGGTATGACCATTCATCGCATTCCAGCCATTGAACTCCTCCAAGCTGGGACAGAACAGATCACAGGCGTCAGTGCATCCAACGGAACCCTCTACACGGCTGACTCGTATATCGCGGCGGTCCACCCGACGACGTTGTCCTCGTTTCTCCCCGAACGTTTACTCGCCCGATATTCATCCTTTCATCAGATAAATCACACCACCGTTACTCCTAGGATGACCTTCAATGCGATCTCGGACCACACGATCAACACACCTCGACTCATCCTTCATGACGGCCGGTTTTCCTGGACGCTGTGCCGTCCGACTCACACATCGCAGGGCCGTGCCACTCTGCTTTCCTGCGTATCAACTGGGGACACCGATTTCCTCTCAGAGACGGACGAACGGATCAAAGCCTGTGCGGTTGAAACTCTCCAAAACGTCTTTCCAGATCAAACGTTTTTAAACCCAGAGCTTCTCCACCACTATCACATCGTCCGGCAACCATTGGGTTTTGTGCCCGACATGCCGGGAACCGAATGGTCCCGACCTTCCAATCAAACCCCGATCCGCAATTTTTTCCTCGCGGGAAGTTGGACGGACACGGGAGCCTCGACCGAAATGGAAAGCGCCATCGCCAGTGGGAATATGTGCGCACAAACCATGATCAACCAGTTGTACAAGCGTCATTGACAACCCGAAACTCCGCTTCCTATGATGCGACTCTATGAATCTCGATGAATTAGATCAATCATTACGCGAATGCCAGGCTTGTCGGCTTGAATCAGGGCGCACACAGGTTGTCTTTGGAACGGGCAATCCGCACGCGTCTATAATGTTTGTGGGCGAAGCCCCGGGATTTTATGAAGACAAACAGGGAGTTCCGTTTGTGGGGGCGGCGGGGAAGTTATTGACGGAACTGCTCGAATCCGTCGGACTGTCTCGTGCCGAAATTTACATTGCCAATGTCATCAAATGCCGGCCTCCCAATAACCGCAATCCCCAAGCGGATGAAATCGAGACCTGCAAACCATTTTTGCTTCAGCAGATTCAGATCATCAAACCCAAGCTGGTGTGCTCGCTCGGAAACTTTGCCATGCAGACATTGCTGGAAAGAAAAATTGGAATTACCAAAGTTCGCGGCCAAATATTTCGGTTGTCCGACTTTATTCTCTTCCCTTTATTGCATCCAGCCGCCGCCCTGCACCAGGGAAATCTCATGACCCCGCTCCGCGAAGACTTTCAAAAGCTCAAACAGATTCTGGATGACATGTCCAAAGAAGACAGCCAGCCTTCGCCGTCTACGGCCAAACCGGTTCAAATGGATTTTTTCTAAGGGATGTTGAAAAAGGGCGTCAGCGGCGTTCTCGGCCCTTTGTCGTGCTCACGTACTCGCCCGTACGCTCCGCGCGCCAAAGCGCCTGCGGCCTTGCCCACCGAGTAGTCAGTACCACTCGGTGGGGGGGATGTTCGAAGGGGGTGTTCCCCCTTCGAGGGGTCACAGGCCCTGCTGTTTGGGCCGTCCTAGGGGCAGAGCCCCTGGGAAAGTCAGATGGGAAGCCTGGAGACCATCTGGCTGAGCGCACCTTTTTGAACATCCCCTGTTGCTCTCGGCATTTCATAAGATAAGTCACAGGTGAACGGAATTTTTAAGATTTGCCTATTATTCAATAGGCCATTCTGATCACCCCGGTCCTGCCCCCCTGACGAATATTCCGCCTCACTCAACGCTTTAACCTAGAAACGGCAGTTGGGCGCAAAAAAGCCGTGTAAGCTATTGGTGTGCATGGTGAAATAAAAAAAGTCGTGGTCACCTCGGGTCTGTCATTTCGACCCTTGGGAGAAATCTCCCTTCTGCCGAACCACAGATTTCTCCCAAGGGTCGAAATGGGAATAAATGCCAAATAGTGTTGGTTTTTAATCTTGGTTGGAGATACTCATACCATCGAGAATACGCATTAGGAGCCGTCTTCATGAGACTTTGGCGTGAGAGGCACCTGTCATCTTTCTCATCACCGCATCCCTTTGTTAAACCCTTTCAACACAAAGATGCGTAACCCTAGAAACGGCAGTTGGATCACAAAAGTCCGCGCAAGCTCTTGGCGCACCTGGCAAAATAAAAAAATGTCCCATCACCACGAAGGTGACTGCGACTTTTTTTATTTCACCATGCACACCAATAGCTTACACGGCTTTTTTGCGCCCAACTGCCGTTTCTAGGGTAACGTGTTGTCACCGAAGAACTTCCTTGTAACTTTCCCAACACTTTTTGGCATTTATTCCCGAAATGACAAGAGTGGGGGGTAATCCCTGGTGGTGATAAGACATTTTTTATTTTGCCAGGTGCGCTAAGGGTCCGTCACGAAATAACCGGGACAATTGGGAGGCCCAGATTTGTGATCGGGGCAAGGCGCGACGAGGGAGCCTAGCGGGGCTCTGTGACCGAGGAGCAACGCCGCCCCGGGCCAAAGATGGGCCTCCCCGGAGGGCCGGACGCTTTTGGGCTGCGCCGGCGTCGCTCATCGCTTCCATACTCCCGGTATGCGCGCTCTTCGCTCCTTGGCTCGCTCCAAAATCGTCTCGGCCAATTGTCCCGGTTATTTCGTGACGGACCCTGAGGACCTGCGAGAAAATAACTTGATCAATATCGCGCCAAGATTTGGGTCGGATTTGGACGGAACGATTGGGAAACACTGGATCATACAGAATTTATGGTTCTCTATGAATTTTGTAGGAACCCCGTGCCAATAATAGAGGACCCATCTGTGGCCACTAGACCCCCAGGGAGCTCATGGGCGAGCCATCCGGGTTTCTAGATTTTTCTGGGGCTTCATCAATCCGTATCGGTCGGTTGGCCAGATTCTCCTCTGCAGGTGATGGAAGAACATCCCTTGGGAAGCGGTGCTCGGGAGGCTCCCCCTTTGGAAAAGGGGGGGAGGGGGGATTTTACGATAACCATACCCTCACACACCAAGCTTGCACTGTCTGAGCGACTAGGGCCGCCCCCGAGTCAGGATGGGGGCCGTTGGTGCCGGCACCCGCTTTGCCCCTTCGGTTGGATCGGCAGCCACGCCGGGGGAACCCGCTTTGTGGGAGGCAAGAAATGTGCAGAACTTGCCTGCTCCGGATCAGAAAATCCCCCCAAGCCCCCCTTTTCCCAAGGGGGGAACAGGCGGGGAATTATTCAACCCATTCACCCTCCCGGTGACGCGAAGAGCCTTTTGTCTTTGGCTACCGGCAATGGCCGGGACTCGAAAAACGAGGATTGAGCTTCACGCCACTCATTGGGCAATTGATCCGAATGCGACTCCTAGAACCATAATTTCTGTATGATCCGAAACACTCGAGGCATAGCACAGCTATGGTGAGGGTTTTTCGATTGAGGCCCGTTCAAAGATGGCCCGAAGATTGGATGCGAGATTGATCAAGTTATTTTCTCGCAGGTCCTAAGAGCTTGCGCGGACTTTTGTGATCCAACTGCGGTTTCTAGGTTCAAGGAGAAGCATTGGTGAGAGGGTATTGTATATCTCCCCCTTTGGGAAAGGGGAAGTTGAGTGGGAATCTTCAAAAAAAAGTACCCGCACAATTAGGCAAAGAGCCACCTAAAAATTGCCCAGCCCATCGTGCGAGCACAAGGCAGGGAGACACAAAACTCCTATGTTGATTTTTTCGTTGGTTCGGATGTATCCGAATCCGATGCAGCGGTATCAGAACCGTCTTTACCGTCTTCCCCTTCTTCGTCGTCTTCGCCTTCTTCATCAGAAGCTTCCGCTTCAACCACCTCTTCTTCAGGCTCTTCAAACCACTTCACGAGCATGTCTTCCCACCAAGTTTGATCAACTTCAGAACCAGGGTCTTCCCCCAAAAACGCCACCTGATCTGGAGTCATCGCGGGATCAATTTCCGTGGGACGAAGCTTGGCTCGATCAATGACTTCTTTCGTGCCATACCCGCCCACCACCCAAGCCGGGGCGTCGGCACGTCGTGATTTATACGCTTGCAACGCCAGCTTGAGATGCAAAAAAATTTTCCGCTGCACGTCATCTTCCATGCCTTTCGGTGGTAGGCTCAAGGTTTTTTCAATTTTCTTTCGCCATTCGCGTGCATCATAACGAGAGGTAATCAGTTGTAACGCTTTGGCTCCATCTTCAGTATCTAACGGCATCATTCACTCCTATTCAGGGCCCGTTCAAAAAGTCCGCCAGCGGCGTTCTCGGCCCGTTGTCGTGCTCACGTACCCGAGTACGCTCCGCGCGCCAACGGGCCTGCGGCCTTGCTGGACGGCCTTTTTGAACGAGCCCTCTGCTATTGATGATTCATGAAAGATTTCAAACGGGATTCAGGCACGGGAAATTTCGAATTATTCAACCGTCCCATACAGTCCCTTTACTGATCTTCTAGGGCAAGGGTATTGGTGAAGCCACGGCCATTCAAGCATTCCCGACTTCGTGGCGCCTCGCCTTCCGACACATAAAAAAACACACCGTGATAGGTGCCCTCGAGAAACGAATTGTTGGCATAGGGTTCAACATTCATGGCGTAATCAATTTGAATTTCACTGAGTGCGGCTTCCACGTGTTTAGCATCCACCACGTTTCCCGCAATATAGACCAACTTCGGCCGTCGCTCTGAGAATTCCTCCAACGTGAATCGTGCCACATATGTCCTTCAAATTTTGGTTGACCAGGTTGACATTCTCGCGCGAACCCCTAATTCCCAGCAACCGTCATCTCGGCAATTTTTATCGTGGGGCTTGCCATTCGCCCGCGAAACTCCAGATCGTTCCCAATGACTTCGATCTGCTCAAAAATCTGTTTCAAATTTCCCGCAATGGTCACTTCTTCCACAGGATACGCCAGTTCACCATTCTCAATCCAAAGCCCCGAGGCACCACGCGAATAATCACCCGTCAACATGTTCACGCCAAACCCGATCAATTCCGTGACATACAACCCTTGCTTCACCGAACCAATAATCTCTTTCGGAGTCGTGGTCCCAGGTCGCAAAAAGAAATTCGTGGTCGCCACAGAAGGATTCTCCCCCACACTTCGCGCAGCATTCCCCGTGGAAGGCATTCCTAACTTTCGTCCGGAATAGGTATCTAGCAAATAACTGGACAGCACCCCATTCTCCAGAATGATGTTTCTCCGGGTGGCTAAGCCCTCTCCATCAAATGGCCTCGATCCCAGGCCACCAACCAAGCGTCCATCGTCCTCGACGCAGACAAACTCCGGCGCAATCCGCTTCCCCAATTGTCCAAGAAGAAATGACGCGCCCTTGTATAGAGTATATCCCGAGATAGCGCTGGCCAGATGTCCCAACAAACTCTCAGCGGTTTCCGTATCAAAGATGACCGGAACACGCTGCGTGCTCACTTTGGTCGCGCCTAACCGGCGAATCGTACGCTTCGCAGCAATCTGCCCGATGGATTCCGGCGTATCGAGTAACGAGTAGTTTCGCTTGATGGTGTACCATGAATCGCGTTGCATCCCGCCGCCATTTTTTTCATCAACGGCAATGGGTGATACGGACAACGAAAATCGTGAGCTACGATGAGAGTCAAGAAACCCATGGGTATTGGCTAAGACCACTGAACCGTTCCCGTAGGCACAATCAGCTCCTTCCGAATTTGTGATCCGTGCATCCGCTGCCATCGCAGCATCTTCAGCCCGCCGAGCCAACGCAATCTCTTCATCTATAGTCAGCGTTGTCGGATCGAACAGATCTAAATCAGGATGATCACTGGCCATCGCCCCTTCATCCGGCAATCCGGACGTATCATCTTCGGCCACAGCTTTAGCGAGCGTGCAGGTATCAGTCACTAACTGATCCAATGATTCCGGCGTAAAATCCGAGGTAGACGTGCTCGCCGACCGCTTTCCAAAAAACACGCGAATGCCCAAGTTCTTTTCCCTGGCCTTGCTGAGACGATCCACCGCAGACAACCGAACCTGAACCGACACCGAATCGCCTTCAGCGACCAGCACATCTGCACTCGTTACCCCATGGGCTTTTGCTCGAGTAATTAAATCAGCAGCCACGTCACGAAGGTGGTCTGAGGGGTCGGTCATGATTGCGCAATCCTTGGTAAAAAGTAGGAGGTGAGGATAAACAAAAAACTTAATTGCTTAGGGTCAAGGTTCAAGGTTCAGGGTTCAGGGTTCAGGGTTCAAGGTTAAGGGTTCAGGGTTCAGGGTTCGGGGTTCAAAGTTCGGGGTTCGGGGTTGGCTTTCTTGGGTTTTTTTATAGCCTTTTTGCCACGAATACATAGTTCCAAACCCTTTTGGCTTCCTCTGTCTACCCTAAACCGTGAACCAGTCACTCATTAACTCTGAACCTGAATAGTTACTATGAAGCAGCGGTTCCACCAACGGTAATTTCATCAATGCGAATCGTGGGAAGACCCACACCAACGGGAACGGATTGCCCTTCTTTTCCACAGGTCCCGATCCCCGAATCCAACTTCAGGTCATGCCCCACCATCGAAACCTGTTTAAGAATTTCTGGGCCACTGCCAATCAGGGTCGCACCTTTGACAGGTTTCGTCACCACCCCATCTTCGATCAAATAGGCCTCGCTCGCGGAAAACACAAACTTGCCATTCGTAATATCAACTTGCCCGCCACCAAAGGAGGCCGCATACAGGCCATTCTTGACGGAGCCAATGATTTCTTCCGGATCAGATTTCCCGGCTAACATGAAGGTATTGGTCATCCGTGGCAATACGATGCTCCGAAAATCTTCCCGTCGACCATTACCAGTCAGGGGAATCCCCATGAGCCGGGCATTGAGACGATCGGTAATATAGCCGCGTAAAATCCCGTCTTCGATTAAAACGGTCCGCGTTGTTGGCGTACCCTCATCATCAATATTCAGCGACCCGCGCCGTGCGGGCAGCGTGCCATCATCGACAATAGTACACACTTCCGAAGCCACGCGTTGGCCAAGGAGATTGCTAAACGCTGAGGTTTTCTTTCGATTAAAATCCGCTTCCAGCCCATGCCCGATGGCTTCATGCAACAGAATCCCCGGCCAACCCCCGGCCAAAACCACCGGCATGACGCCAGCTGGGGCATCCACGGCACTCAAGTTCAATATCGCTTGGCGCGCGGCTTCTCGTGCGTATTCACGAGCGCGATCCTGTTCAAGATAAAATGAAAACCCAATTCGCCCCCCACCCCCGTACGACCCGACTTGCCGATTCGTCCCCTCCTCGGCAATACACGTCACTTGCAAGCGAGAGAGCGGTTGAACATCCCCCACCAACAAACCATCGGTTGTCGCCACCATGATGACCTTGTGCTCGGTGTTGAATGACGCCATGACTTTGGTAATGCGCGAATCGTACCGCCTGGCTTCCACATCGATGAGATTCAGCAGATCGACCCGATCTTGGGTCGCAATGGCAGTGTTGGGTTGGTCGATGGGATAGAGATTTTGTGCAAGCGGTGGACGATGCGTCACCGCAATAGGCGTTTCCCCCTGCGGAGAACTCGCAATGTACCGAGCGGTATCCGCGGCAATTTCCAAATCCCGTTTCGAGATTTCGTCGGAATACGCAAACCCGGTCTTTTCCCCAGCCGTGGCTCGAACGCCCGCACCTTGAGAAATACTTTTCACCGCCCGCTTGACGATGCCTTCTTCCATGGACACTGATTCAGAGATTGTCGATTCGATATAAATATCGGCGTAATCAACATCCTTGACCTTCACCCGACCCAAGGCATGCTGGATTTCGCTCTCATGCAGCGAAAAATGTGCAAGTTCAACGGCTTGAGGTTCCATGAATGCTCCAAATAGTATTCTAAGGGAATTTTCCGATTACCAAATTTCGAAAAGGAGTATAACCGATGCCTTACAGTGACGCAATTTTCAACAGTCCCCTGGTAGAAATGCGAAGACTGCCTCCCAGTGGACCCCCAGCTCTGGAAAAGTATTCCAACTCAGGGTAGGTGCAGACGTGGCCATGGGGCTTCCCAGGATCCCACCTATTGTACCGACTGCAAGACTGGAAAAGGCGTAGGCACTAGCTGTGCGAATCTATCTTGCGACACGGGAACACGGAGTCTAGACTTACAGCTGCAATCTTAAAGCTGGCAAGTGGTCATCCCTTACCCTCGTGAGTATTTGACATGAAATCCGATCAGGGTCTGGATTATAAAAAACTATTTTCGGACATGGCGATCGAATTACGACACTTGAAAGACATCGGCCATCTGGCTTCCTATATCCCTGAATTACGAAATGTGGATCCCAAGAAATTTGGCATTCATCTGACCACCATCGATAATCAGAATTATAGCTTGGGCGATTCCAATGATAAATTTTCGATTCAAAGTATTTCCAAAGTATTATCCTTGGTCTTAGCCTTTGAATTGGAAGATGATTTTTTGTGGGAGAGAGTCGGGGTGGAACCCTCCGGCACCCCGTTTAATTCATTGGTTCAATTAGAATATGAAAAGGGAATTCCTCGTAACCCGTTCATCAATGCGGGCGCCTTGGTCCTTTGCGATATTCTGGTAAGCCGCCTGCAACACCCTAAACAAGAATTTCTTGAATTCACGAGAAAGGTATCCGGGAATCCCACGATAGATTACTGCCCCCGGGTTGCTGAATCAGAAAAATTAACGGGCTATACCAACGCGGCCCTCATTAATTTAATGAAGACCTTTGGCAATATTCACAATGATATCGAGATCGTTTTAGACTTATATTTCCATCTCTGCTCCATTGAAATGACATGTAAGGAATTAGCTCAAGGGTTTTTGTTTCTTGCCGCCAAGGGGGTTCATCCACTCACCCATGAACGCGTGGTGAATGTGAGTAAATCCAAGCGGATCAATGCCATTATGCAACTCTGCGGGTTTTATGACGAAGCCGGAGAGTTTTCCTTTAAGGTGGGATTGCCGGGAAAAAGTGGAGTCGGCGGTGGGATTATCGCTATTTACCCCGGGCACTTTAGTATTGCGGTTTGGAGCCCAAAATTAAATGCCAAAGGCAACTCGTATAAAGGCATGAAAATTCTTGAATTTTTAACGACCAGAACGAAATTATCAATATTTTAGGTGCTGGTCATGGTGGGTGGTGGGGTCAGTTCTGTGGAGGGGTCAGTTCTCACATTCCTACATGCTTTGCTTGGCAAAACCTTTACGGCTGGAATTTGCTGTTACGGCTGGAATTTGCTGGCCATGGCTTGAGTACAACAGGGCATGTAGGAATGTGAGACCTGACCCAATACTGTTCACTTAGATGAAAATCTGTTATACTTCGCCTCCACACGTAATCTGGGAGGAGGCAACATGGCAAGAAAGAAAGTCGGCTTGGGGGCGGGGGCTCGATTGGCGGATTATTTGAGCACGGGATTACTGGCTCGTGCCTTTCCGGTGGCCATCATCAACGAAGAACTTGACGCACATCATTGTAACAGTGAACGTGTCCGCACCTTTCCCGCTTCTGCCGTGGTGTACTACACCATGGCGTTGAGCTTATACAGCGAGGCCGCGTACGAAGCGGTGTTTGCCGCTGTGGCCCAAGGGCTGGCATGGAAAGACCACAAACCCGTTGCTCCCGTGACCGTTGTCAAATCAGCCATCAGCAAAGCCCGCTCACGGCTGACGTGGAAGGCGCTGAAAGCCATTGGACAGCGCTGCTTGCGCCCGTTGGCTCGTCCAGAGCATGCCCACGCCTTTTTTGCAGGCTACCGACTCGTCGCGATAGATGGCTCCAACTTTGAGGTCCCGGATGAGGAAGCCAATGTGCAAGCCTTTGGGTACCCAGGGAGCCGAACCGGGCAGGCCGGCTACCCCCAAGCCCAGTGCGCCATTTTGACGGAATGTGCCAGTCACGCCATTTTGGATGCCGAACTAGGGGCCTATAAGCAGGCCGAATGGGAGGTGGCCGCGCCCTTGGTGCGTCGCCTCACGCCCGACATGCTCTGCATGGCCGATCGCGGCTTTGTCGGGTACGCCCATTGGCAGGCCGGCCTTCAGACCGGAGCGCAACTACTCTGGCGCATGCCGAAGAGCTTGATCCTTCCAGTTGACAAGCTGTTGGACGATGGCTCGTACCTGAGCCATCTGTATCCCAGTGAACGCGCCAGAAGAAAGCGAATTGATGGGATCGCCATCAGGGTGATTGAGTATGTCTTACCGCAGGGGCCCAATAGCGAACCGCTGTACCGTCTCGTCACCACGCTGCTGGATGACCAAGGCGCACCCGCCCAGGACCTGGCTCAACTGTATCACGAGCGCTGGGAGGTGGAATTGGTGTTTGATGAGCTGAAGACGCACCTGAGGCAACGTCGTCGCGTCCTGCGCAGTAAAACGCCAGAGTTGGTGCGTCAAGAGTTCTACGGATGGGTGATGGCCCACTACGCCGTGCGCTGGTTGATGTATCAAGGGGCCACCCAGGCAGACATCCCTGACCGCACGGTATCTTTTACGGCCACGGTGCAGTTAGTGCGTCGAACCCTGCCCCAATCTGGGGCCCTTCCCCCCTGAGCGCCAAAAAACATGGTATCGGCTGCTGTTTGAGGCGACGGCGAAACTGTTGTGTGAATCCAGTCGTGGAAAAATCAAGCCGAGGATGGTGAAACGCCGAAACTCTCCATACGCACCGTACAAACGTCCGAGACCGCCCGTTGCGCAAATTGACTGGACACCATCCATCAAACCACCGAAGATATCTAAGTGAACAGTATTGAGACCTGACCCCAGACCCTAACCCCGGATTCTTGTTATGTTTAAACATTGTTAATTGTGAAAAAATATAGTTTTGAGTTTTATTATTAGAATAAATATTGCGGCCCAAAACAAACTAGTAAATAAAAATAGACCAAGAAATACACTTCTAGAATAAGTGAAAACGCCAGTACCAGTAATAATCGCGGATATGACAAACGGGAAGGCTAATATATTCCCCAGAATTGGAGATAGTTGTAGCCCTGCAAAAAGACCCAAAAAAGTTACAAATAATCCAAATAAAGCTGCAAATATATATACTTTCATATGCCTTCCCATTTAACTAAGGTTGCTTCAGTTTATTGAATCCCAAGGGTTTTGAGCTGCTGGTCAGGATTTTCAACAAACTCTGGAAGGTACTCATTGGAGTCTCACGGCGGTTATAGCGAAAGACAAACTCATCAAGATAGTGTTGCAGGTATTTTGAATCCACTCCATGGTGAATCCCGTTCAGCCAGGTCTGCAGATTGCCGAACGCTCTATGGATGTGTGGAGCGTGCTTCCCAGCACTTGCTGGGTCACCCTGGGTCCGTCTCAGGTGTTCGTATCCTGCCAAGGCTTTTGCCGAGTATCCCTTCCAACCATCGGACTTGATCTTACTGCCCTCAGCGACATGGCTATTGAGGAATGCTTTGATCTCGTTCTCTCCAGCGTCTTGAAGAATCGCTAATCGTAAACGCCCTGCTTTCTCTCGAAAGTGATCCCCTTGTGTGTACGTGACAATTTCTACGGCTCCGGCTATTAACGTCTTGGTTTTCGCTTTCGCGACGCCACGGCCCGTTTTGCCTTTTACCGGTCCACCGATATGGGTTTCATCGGCTTCAACTGTTCCTGCGAGCCGTTCACGGTTCTGTCGTACCATTCCTCGTCGCAATCTGTGGAGCAAATACCAGGCGCTATCCACCTTCTTGATACTGAGTTGACGCTGCAATTGCACAGCACTGATGCCAGGTGTGTGCGTGGAGACGAAATAGGCAGCCCAAAACCAAAGCCGTAGCGGCAAGTGCGATCTATGCATCACTGTGCCGCTTAGCGGTGATGTCTGTCTATGACACGACGAACACTCAAACCGGAAATATTTTTTGAGCCACCAACCACCGCGATGACCGCAAGCTGGACACATAAACCCGTCTGGCCACCGAATCGCCCGCAAGTACTCGAAGCACGCTTCTTCGGTGTGGAACCTAACAGAAAAATCCAAGATATCAGCAGCATACCCTGTGTCCATAGTCCAGCAGACTAGTCTAGGGACTAACCTTAGTCAAATGGGAAGGCATATACTTTCATTTTAAGCCTAGTGTACACATAACGACCGCAATAACGGATTTTGAAAGCGTAGCTTGAAAAATCCCTGTTCATTGCTTTGATACTCATTGAGCCTTCTCCCCCAGCTTAGCCATATCAGCTATACTGGAAGGCGGCTAAACCAAAAAAGGAGAAAACTCAATGAACTTCTACAATAACCTACATCTATACTAAAGGGTAGCGACAAGCAAATTACCATGGTCAGAACCGACCATAGCAGGTTGGGGGTCAGTTCTAACATTCCTACATGGGATGCTGTGTTCCTTCAAATTGTTGCACGGCTCGACTCACCGTCATATAGTAGTGTAGACCAAAATGACCGCCGATCTCCGCCATCGTGTAAGCCCCTGATAGATAAGCCTGGCCATCGCTTCATTATCTCCTCTGAGAGCGTCGGTGATATTCATCCAATGACAAGGGTCCGGAGTATTGGGTCGGGTCTCACATTCCTACACCTGCATGACCCAGTTGAAACTTTCACAGACGCTGGCAAAGACTTCCAGCCCGTGTTCTCTATTGTCAGCAGCCCGAGAGATGACCTCGCGCCTATCTCCTCTTGCGGTGACATGATACACCGCACCCGCAAATTCCAGTCGTAACGGTCTGGCCATGGCTTGAGTACAACAGGGCATGTATTAATGTTAGACCTGACCCAATACTGTTCACTTAGATATCTTCGGTGGTTTGATGGATGGTGTCCAGTCCATTTGCGCAACGGGCGGTCTCGGGCGTTTGTACGGTGCGTATGGAGAGTTTCGGCGTTTCACCATCCTCGGCTTGATTTTTCCCCGGCTGGATTCACACAACAGTTTTGCCGTCGCCTCAAACAGCAGCCGATACCATGTTTTTTGGCGCTCAGGGGGGAAGGGCCCCAGATTGGGGCAGGGTTCGACGCACTAACTGCACCGTGGCCGTAAAAGATACTGTGCGGTCCGGGATGTCTGCCTGGGTGGCCCCTTGATACATCAACCAGCGCACGGCGTAGTGGGCCATCACCCATCCGTAGAACTCTTGACGCACCAACTCTGGCGTTTTACTGCGCAGGACGCGACGACGTTGCCCCAGGTGCGTCTTCAGCTCATCAAACACCAATTCCACCTCCCAGCGCTCGTGATACAGTTGAGCCAGGTCCTGGGCGGGTGCGCCTTGGTCATCCAGCAGCGTGGTGACGAGACGGTACAGCGGTTCGCTATTGGGCCCCTGCGGTAAGACATACTCAATCACCCTGAGGGCGATCCCATCGATTCGCTTTCTTCTGGCGCGTTCACTGGGGTACAGACGGCTCAGGTACGAGCCATCGTCCAACAGCTTGTCAACCGGAAGGAGCAAGTGCTTCGGCATGCGCCAGAGCAGTTGCGCTCCGGTCTGAAGGCCGGCCTGCCAATGGGCGTACCCGACAAAGCCGCGATCGGCCATGCAGAGCATGTCGGGCGTGAGGCGACGCACCAAGGGCGCGGCCACCTCCCATTCGGCCTGCTTATAGGCCCCTAGTTCGGCATCCAAAATGGCGTGACTGGCACATTCCGTCAAAATGGCGCACTGGGCTTGGGGGTAGCCGGCCTGCCCGGTTCGGCTCCCTGGGTACCCAAAGGCTTGCACAGTGGCTTCCTCATCCGGGACCTCAAAGTTGGAGCCATCTATCGCGACGAGTCGGTAGCCTGCAAAAAAGGCGTGGGCATGCTCTGGACGAGCCAACGGGCGCAAGCAGCGCTGCCCAATGGCTTTCAGCGCCTGCCACGTCAGCCGTGAGCGGGCTTTGCTGATGGCGGATTTGACAACGCTCACGGGAGCCACAGGTTGCTGGTCTTGCCAGGCCAGCCCTTGGGCCACAGCGGCAAACACCGCTTCGTACGCGGCCTCGCTGTATAAGCTCAACGCCATGGTGTAGTACACCACGGCAGAAGCGGGAAAGGTGCGGACACGTTCACTGTTACAATGATGTGCGTCAAGTTCTTCGTTGATGATGGCCACCGGAAAGGCACGAGCCAGTAATCCCGTGCTCAAATAATCCGCCAATCGAGCCCCCGCCCCCAAGCCGACTTTCTTTCTTGCCATGTTGCCTCCTCCCAGATTACGTGTGGAGGCGAAGCATAACAGATTTTCATCTAAGTGAACAGTATTGAGACCTGACCCCAGACCCAAGCCATATGATTGTTTGTATTTTCATATTCTTCCTCCCATCTCACGTTTTAGATTGATAAAATTTGAGAAACTGGCGGGTTTTTTTAAAGGCCCTGCCTGGCTATGGCTGTGTCATCAGGTCAGACCTTGGTCCCACCCCACCTTACGGTATAGCCACGGCTTCGTATCTGCGATAACCCGAGGAATCAACATCGCAGCACACGGGCACATCGGCACAAGTGGCTTTCGCTAAGGCCAATATCACTAAGACAGACTTCTTCCCTACCGGCGTTGAAGTCTCTGACTTCCACATTCACTTGGAAGCGTTGTACCATGAGGAAAATCTGTTCCTTGTACATGGTGCTGGTTCTGCTGAGGGGATTGTAGTACTAAAAATTAGTCAGCGAGCTGGAACTGTTGAAAGTAAGGAGCAAATCGCAGTAGAGAGATTTGCTGATGCTGGAGAGGAAATACCATTGACATTAGCACGTAATTTAGGGATGAATGTATTAGTTACTTTAATACTATTATGGACAAAATTTCAAAGTCTAGTATCTAGTATAATGGAAATGTGAAATGGGGTGAGATTAATTCCAACCTGAGGAAAATATCTGGCGTGTCATCATCTGAAATCATAGAAACAGTGGCTGCAAAACAACAGGTTTTCAAAACTGCAGTTGAAGCATCCACCATGATCCTAAACATAGATGATGTATTCATGAAGGATTTGATTGACAACACACCTTGCTATATTGATGGAACAGTTCATGCCCACCATGACGGTGGAAAAGCTCACAATCACTTTGAGCAAGAAGGACTAGAACAAAGACACATGCATCATCGGGTCGCAAAATTTAGAGGGTGACGCAACGAGCAAGGTAAATGGTTTCGAGAACGAGCTACTCAATAGCGATGGATTTCTGGGTATATTACCTAAATCCTTCCTAATATACACCGATTGGCCAACAAGGAGGTTTCTGCTATGGGACTTAACAACCAAACCGGGAAAATGATCTGTTCAATCCTGATGTTCAGCATGCTATGCGGAATTGCCTTAGCATCGACAGCAATGGCAGGAAACTGTGTTTACACGGAGAAATCGGGCCCCGGTTTAAAAGCTAAAAAAGCGAAGGTCAGAATAAAAAACAATACCGACATGACGTTTTCAGTCAGGTACCTCAGAGACGGCAATTTGAAAAACACCCTGGAACTCTCACCAGGCGATAAAGATCATCAAAACTTCGGTATCTCCACGGCCATAACTAGTTCTTCAAAAGATGTCCTGGTTAAGCTAGAAATGGACACTGGTGCAACCACGGCTGCGGCCGTTTGCTCGTTCCAAATTGGCAATTTCCAGCTTAGAGGCGGCGAAGCTACATTTTTTACGCCGTACGATTGCAAAACAGCCAGCCTGGTTAATCTGTGTGCGACCTGTACGATCGCCTGCCAAAAATCGTGGAACAGTAGTGACAAGTACTGGAATGTCAAATACACCATTAATCAATAAGGCGTCATTCCGCAGCGAATACAACAATGTCTGTGGCCGCCCGAACCAGAGTCTCAGGAAACTGAACAAGCACGAATCAGAATTCCGCCAACCATTTAACGGCCCAAAACTCTGCACGCGGCCCGCAATGGCCTTGATGGTATTTGCCCATAACGCCCTGGGGTATTGTCAACTTCACGATCGATGGGCACATTGAACCAGCTACCCCAAGCTGCTTATGCGCACACCGCTGCCTCCCAGACCTGAAAGGCCTGGGTGCGCAACAGTCGATAATGGACCGTCTGCATGAGGTGGCGGCCGAGACGAAAGAGATTCTGTGTGAGTCCGTGTAACGTCAAAAACCGTTGAGCGTGAGTTGCTGAAGAAAACCCTCGCATATGATATTCTTGTTGCCGCGTGGGTTGGTGTGACACTTCAACTCGGTTATTGGCGTAGACCGCATTGATATGCTCGACGGTCGGCCTGACGGCCCGGTGTGCGGCCCCGTAGCTTTTGAGTGTGTCGGTGATCATCCAGCGCGGCTCACGGCCTTGGCCTTTCAGTAAGCGGCGGAAGAAGCGGACCGCCGCTTGTGTATTGCGTCGGCGTTGCACCAACATATCAATGGTATCGCCGTCTTGATCCATGGCTCGCCAGAGATACTGCTGTTCGCCGTGGATGGACACAAACACTTCATCAAGATGCCACGTATCACCGAGACGACCTTGTCGCTTCTTCAATTTCCTCGCATCGACCGACTCAAACTTTCGGCACCATTGACGAACGGTTTCATAGGTGACGGTGATGCCGCGTTCGGCCAGCAATTCTTCGACTTCACGGAAAAACTGAGGTATAACCGAGGCCTTACAGTGACGCAATTGTCAGCATTTTCAGGTTCAACGTTGAAAGGTTCAGGGTTTGGCTCTAGAAACTTCGCATCGTCCTTTTGCCAACTTCAATATGTTCAAACAAATCAATCTTAACACCTCTTTCACTCTCAACCGTGAACCCTTTAACCCACGAACACAGTGACGCAATTGTCAGCATTTTCAGGTTCAACGTTGAAAGGTTCAGGGTTTGGCTCTAGAAACTTCGCATCGTCCTTTTGCCAACTTCAATATGTTCAAACAAATCAATCTTAACACCTCTTTCACTCTCAACCGTGAACCCTTTAACCCACGAACACAGTGACGCAATTGTCAGCATTTTCAGGTTCAACGTTGAAAGGTTCAGGGTTTGGCTCTAGAAACTTCGCATCGTCCTTTTGCCAACTTCAATATGTTCAAACAAATCAATCTTAACACCTCTTTCACTCTCAACCGTGAACCCTTTAACCCACGAACACAGTGACGCAATTGTCAGCATTTTCAGGTTCAACGTTGAAAGGTTCAGGGTTTGGCTCTAGAAACTTCGCATCGTCCTTTTGCCAACTTCAATATGTTCAAACAAATCAATCTTAACACCTCTTTCACTCTCAACCGTGAACCCTTTAACCCACGAACACAGTGACGCAATTGTCAGCATTTTCAGGTTCAACGTTGAAAGGTTCAGGGTTTGGCTCTAGAAACTTCGCATCGTCCTTTTGCCAACTTCAATATGTTCAAACAAATCAATCTTAACACCTCTTTCACTCTCAACCGTGAACCCTTTAACCCACGAACGCTGAACCTGGAAAGGCTATTTGTCACGACGGTCTCAATTAACCCCCACAGCATAGACTCAATGAAAAATGCGTGGACCTGCTTAGAGAAGATTGACAAGACCGAACATGCCGATTAGACTTAGTTTTTATGTCGTATCCCCCTTTCGAGGGGATCGTTTCTACGTAAGGTCTTTCCTGGACAGCATGGACACATTTTCAGCACCGGATATTCATTCGGAACTCACTGAGCAGGAGCTGCAGTTGAGCCTTGAGCCTGACCTCATGCCTCGCCATGTCGCGATCATCATGGACGGGAATGGACGATGGGCCGCTTCGCGAGGCCTGCCCCGCATTGCCGGCCATCGGGAAGGGCTGTCAGCCCTCCGTGAGGTCATTAACTTTTTCGACGAATTATCGATTCCCATTCTTACCATTTACGCCTTCTCTCAGGAAAACTGGAACCGGCCACGCGCGGAAGTTGCCTTACTGATGACCCTTCTTGAGCAATTTCTTCAAAAGGAGCGACAAACATTCCAAGATCGGAAAATGCGATTTTTGCCGATCGGTCGCTTGAACGCCTTACCAATATCCACCCAAGCCGTGGTCAATGATGTCGCGGAAGAAACTGCACATTTCACCGACCGGATATTAACCGTCGCCTTGAGTTACGGTGGCCGATCGGAAATCATTGATGCGGTCAATGACCTGCTGGAGGACGCTCGCAACGGGAAGGTCTCTATCCCTATCACGGAAGGCCAATTTGAACAGTATCTAACGACGGCTGACTTGCCCGACCCGGATTTGCTGATTCGCACCAGTGGCGAGGCCCGGATCAGCAATTTTCTTCTTTGGCAACTTGCCTATACGGAATTGCACTTCACCAAAGTCCAGTGGCCAGACTTTCGGCGTCGAGAGGTACTCTTGGCCCTACTGGATTACCAAAAACGAGATCGTCGGTTTGGACGTGTGTCTCAGACCGCTTCCTCGCAACGTGGCTCGTGAAACCTCATGCCGGTTCCTCACCCTCATCTTCGAAGACTCCAGACCTGATTCCCTCAGAACCGCCAAAACCGTTTGATCCCAAACGGGTGTACTCCGCGCTGGTGTTTGTTCCTCTGTTTTATCTTCTCACGCGTCACTTACCTCCCATCTTTTTCTTTATCCTCATCACAGTCGTTTCATGTTTGGCCATGTGGGAATTTTACAGTCTCACTTTTGTAGACGAACACCACCGGCAATCATCGCTCGTTGGGCTCTTCTGCGGAGGCATCATCTTGGTCTCCCTGCAATGGCCGGCTTTGATCGGATTTCACACGACTTGTATTACCATCCTTGCCGTGCTGATTGCCTATCAAGTGTGGATGGCGCCCTCACCATCGTTCGGCAATATTCCCATGCTCTTGTTCGGCGTGTTCTATATCAGTCTCACCCTCGGCCATTTCCTCAGGATTCGAACACTCCCGGACGGCCCATTTTTGATATTTTTTGTCTTGCTGGTCACGTGGGGTGGAGATGCCGCCGCCTATTTCGTCGGCAGGGGTTTTGGCTCTCGACCCTTGGCCCCCATCCTGAGCCCCAAGAAAACCATCGAAGGCTTAGTGGGTGGTTTGATTGGCGCCACGCTCATCGCATGGATGGCAAGCCTCTGGTTTTTACCGACATTCACCGTGGCCGATTGCGTGATCTTGGGAATCGCACTGACCCTTCTGGGCACCGTGGGAGATCTTTCGGAGTCCGCGTTTAAGCGCCAGGCCGGAGCCAAAGATTCAGGGAGCTTGATCCCCGGCCATGGAGGATTCTTGGACCGCATTGACAGCCTCCTTCTCACTGTGCCTACATTCTATTATTATATGGTCGTCATCAAAAACTCCATGGCCCTGTCTTAAGGTTCGCGTAAAACTAACTTCCCTTGTTTGGGTGCTGAGACACCTGTCTGGCAAGGCGCGAGGACTGCGCATACTCCTCGTATGGAAAGGACGAGCACCGCCGCCAGACGGGATGGATCGACGCCCAAACAAGGGAAGTTAGTCTTGCGCGAGCCCTGAATTATGAAGCCAACATTATGAAACAGATCATTATTCTTGGATCTACCGGCTCCATCGGGGCCAGTACGTTGGACATTATCACGAGATTTCCTGATCGGTTCTCCGTCCTCGGACTCGTCGCCGGGAAGAGTGACGACAAGCTCGAAGAACAGATTCGAACGTTTCGTCCAAAGGTTGTAGCCCTGTCCGATCCCCAAGCCGCGAAGCGTTTGCGTGATCGTCTCAATGATTCAACCGTGCAGATTTTGGATGGACCGCAGGGGATCAAAGACGTCGCCTGTCACCCGGACAGTGATCTCGTCATTTCCGCGATCGTCGGAGCCGCAGGGTTAGTCCCCACACTGGCGGCGATTCAGGCCGGTCGGCGTGTGGCGTTGGCGAACAAGGAACCGATGGTGATGGCCGGCCAGTTGATGCAAGAAGAAGCGCATCGACAAGGGCTGCCAATCTTCCCGATTGATAGCGAGCACAGCGCGATCTTCCAGGCCCTGGTTGGCCATCGCCGTGAGGATGTCCGGCGCATCATCTTGACGGCTTCAGGAGGTCCGTTTTGGGACTTTACCTACGAACAAATGAAGGATGCCACTCTGGAAAAAGCCCTGAAACACCCCAATTGGGACATGGGCGCGAAAATTACCATTGATTCGGCCACGCTCATGAATAAAGGGCTCGAAGTCATCGAGGCCCGATGGCTCTTCGATTGCCCGCCGTCTCAACTTGATATCGTGGTTCACCGAGAAAGTATCATTCATTCTCTGGTAGAATATCGAGATGGATCGGTGATAGCCCAGCTCGGGTTGCCAGATATGCGCACACCCATTTCATACGCCATGAGTTATCCAGAACGCGTTCCTTTGGATCCGCCACAGCTTGATCTTTGGAAATATGGAAAATTGACGTTTTATCAACCGGACACGACACGATTTCCCTGTTTGGATTTGGCCTACGAAGCACTCAAAGGAGGAGGCACATTGCCTGCGGTGTTGAATGCCGCCAATGAGGTTGCCGTCGAGGCCTTTCTCAACAGCGGCATTTCATTTGTGGACATTGCCCAGGTGATTGATCACACTATGAACGCGGCAACGCCTCAAACCTTAACCTACATTGATGATGCACTGGAAGCAGACCGATGGGCTCGGGAAAAAGCGGAATCGTGTATTCACAGCCTGACATCATAAAATGTCTTCCTACAACCTTGGTTCGTACTAAACTCTATGTCCCCTGATCTCATTTACGTCATTGGTCAAAAGCTCTGGTGGTTTCTGGTAGTCCTGGGTGTGCTCGTGACGTTTCACGAGTTCGGCCACTTCATCGTTGCCAGATGGGCCGGGGTCAAGGTACTCAAATTTTCGCTCGGGTTCGGCCCGAAATTGTTTAGCCGCAAAGTTGGGGATACCGAATATATCGTCTCGCTGTTTCCCCTGGGCGGATACGTCAAAATGTTCGGTGAAGATCTGGGCGAATCGATCTCTCCTCAAGAGCAGGAAGAATCGTTCGTCCATAAATCTTTGTGGAAACGCACGCTCATTGTCGCGGCTGGCCCAGGGTTTAACTTCCTCCTGAGCTATCTCATTTTTAGTGCGTGGCTGGCAACTGGTGCTCCACTTCCCATACCAACCTTCGAAGAAATAACTCCGACGATTCAAGCGATACGAGCCGAGTCGCCCGCCAGGACAGCCGGGCTTGAAATCGGCGATAAGGTCACACGGATCAATGAGCAAGAGATCACGACACACCACGACGTCTTTGCGATGATCGCCGAAAGTCAGGGACGCCCTCTCACCGTTGAAATCCTGCGAGGTGGACAACACAAAACGTTTGTCGTCACTCCCGAACTCATGGACCCCAACCCAACCGATGAACCGGTCTACCTCATTGGAATCGAAGAAGCGGCACCGGTCGTGACGTCCGTCATGCCGGACATGCCAGCCATGGCTGGCGGGCTACAAGAAAACGATCGGATCGTGGCGATAGAGGACGAGCCGATTCATACGTGGTCCCAAATGACGAAAATCGTCAGAGGGAGTGCCAATCAACCCCTCGAATTTCGTGTGGATCGACACGGTGCCCTCATCACACTCACGGTTACGCCAGAACCTTTCGAGACCACGGAACATGATCTGCCCATAGAAATTGGGAAAATTGGCATCACCGGGCCTGGGCGTTCAATCGTCCGCGCGGATTCTCCCCTGACGGCCCTGTTTTACGGCATTCAGGCCACGTGGGGATGGTCGGAATTGACCGTCGTCGGCATTTACAAGATCCTCACCGGAGAGATTTCATCGAAAAATCTTGGTGGGCCCATCATGATTGCCAGCGCCTCGGGGCAAGCTGCGGAAAACGGCATGTCCAATCTGGTGTTATTGGTGGCGATCTTGAGCATCAACCTCGGCATACTCAATCTGCTACCCATTCCCATTTTAGATGGAGGCCACCTCTTTTTCTTTGCCTGTGAAGCCATCTTGCGTCGTCCACTCGGAGATCGCCAGCGTGAGTTTGCCCAGCAAGTTGGAATGCTGTTGCTCTTCAGCCTCATGATCTTTGCCTTTTTCAACGATATCCAACGCCTCCTTCAATAACTAGTTCCCCTCTTGACAAAATCCTCTGCTTCTCACGATAACAAGAAGAACAGAAGGAACACCAAGCCAGCTTTCCCTTTATTTTTATTTGTAAAAAGGCCTTTCGATTATGCGAACTTCTCAAGTCTTGATTCCAACCCTTCGTGAAGATCCCGGTGAAGCCGAAGTCGTCAGCCATCGGCTCATGCTCAGAGCCGGCTTGATCCGAAGGGTCGCGGCGGGAATTTATACCTATTTACCAATGGGCCTTCGGGTCATTAGGAAAATTGAGGGCATCATTCGTGAAGAGATGAATCGAGCTGGTGCACAGGAAATCCTGATGCCCATTCTCTCTCCTGCCGAACTCTGGCGCGAAACCGGTCGATGGGACTTTTATGGAAAAGAATTACTACGATGCCAGGACCGGCATGATCGCGACTTTTGCTTTGGGCCAACCCACGAAGAAGTGATCACAGATTTGTTCAGGCGAGAAATCCGCTCCTATCGCCAGTTGCCCCTCAACTGCTACCAAATCCAAACAAAATTTCGTGATGAAATCCGACCCCGGTTTGGCCTCATGCGTGGACGCGAATTCATCATGAAAGATGCGTACAGCTTTGATCGTGATGACACCAGCGCTCGGGTGAGCTACCAGAAGATGTATGAGGCCTACCAACGCATCTTCACGCGGTGCGGGCTGAATTTTCGCGCGGTCGAAGCAGACAACGGCATGATCGGTGGAAGCATGTCCCATGAATTTATGGTCCTGGCGGAAACTGGGGAAGAAACCATTTTGTACGAAGAGCACGGGACTTATGCCGCGAATGTTGAACAGGCTGAAGTTCTGCCACCGGCAGACATGTCAACTGAACAAGCGTTACCTCTCAAACATGTACAGACACCGGGAATGAAAACGGTTGAGGATGTCTGTACATTTTTAAAGATCTCTCCTGAACGACTGGTGAAAACGCTCCTGTACCAAACGCCCGAAGACGAAGTCGTCGCCGTATTAGTGCGCGGTGACCACGAAGCCAATGAAATCAAGATCAATCGTCTGCTGGCCACGACCGAGCTTACCTTGGCCGATCCGGAAACCGTCACCAAAGTGACTTCAGCGCCAGTAGGATTTGCCGGTCCCGTGGGGTTGGACGGAATACGGATTGTGGCGGATCAGGCCGTACGAGCCATGAAAAATATTGTGGTGGGCGGAAATGCCAATGATACCCACTTGCTGAATGCGAATTGGGATCGGGACTTCAAAGTGGAAACCTTTGCGGATTTGCGTCAGGCTCAGGCTGGTGACCCTTCACCACGAACCCAAACCCCTTTGTCATCGGCCAAGGGCATTGAAGTCGGCCATGTCTTCCTTCTCGGCATTAAATACAGCCAAGCCATGGGAGCCACCTTCCTCGATGAGCAGGGTAAAGAAACCTTACCCATTATGGGATGCTATGGGATTGGGGTCAGCCGCACGGCTGCAGCCTCTATTGAACAAAATCACGATGCCAAAGGGATGATCTGGCCTGCCCCGATAGCCCCGTTTCACGTTCATCTTCTCCCAGTCACGGCTTCTGAAAAAGTTCAGGAGACCACCCAGTCACTCTATCAGGCATTAACAGAAGCAGGGATAGAAGTCTTATGGGACGATCGCGACGAACGCGCCGGAGTGAAATTTAATGATGCGGACCTGATCGGGGCACCCTACCACGTCACCATTGGAGACAGAGGGCTCGCCAGGGGGATTATCGAGATCAAAGATCGACGAACAGGAGAAGTAGCCCAAATCGAGCCCAGCCACGTCACCGCGTATTTGGCCGAACAACTATCGTCCTTTCAACTTCCAAACATTTAGTCATAAATGATCCCCCGTATCTCGCCAGCGGCACCCTGGTAGATAGATTCAATCAAAACCTGACCTCCCTAACCAAAAAAAAAGGCCGGGGTGCTTGACAGTGAACATCTGTTCACCCTACCCTTGCCCCCTCATGGAACCCCACTCCCATTTCCCTGCCATTGTCGCCTTCTACCGCACGCACCGGCGCATGCCTACCTACCGGGAAATCATGCGGATGGCCGGGTTTCGCTCCACCAATGCCGCCGCCAAGCTGGTTAAGAAGCTCCTCGCCGCCCACCTGATCCAACAGGACGACGCCGGGCGGCTCCTGCCCAGTCGATACTTTTCCGAGATTCGCCTGTTGGGCACCGTGGAGGCGGGCATCCCCGCGCCGGCGGAAGAGGTCCACCTCGACACCATCAATCTGGAGACACACCTCATCCGCAACCCGCAGGCCACCTACCTACTTCGGGTTCAAGGTGAGTCCATGATCGACGCCGGAATTCTCCCAGGGGATGCCGTCCTGGTGGAGCGCCGGAAGGAGGCCAAGACGGGGGACATCGTGATTGCCGAGGTCGATGGCGAGTGGACGATGAAAGTGTTCCGCAAGCGGGGGCGGCGCGTCTTACTGGAACCCGCGAACCCACACTTCCCGACGATTGTCCCGAAGCAGCACCTGCGCATTGCCGCCGTGGTCATCGCGGTGATACGCACCTATCCCACCTAAGCCCACGGCGCCCGAACGATGCTGGCGGCCCTGGGAACAGCGATTCCGTCAACGCGCGGTGGCGCGAGCCCCAAGACCACGAGCCCGGCTCCAGCCGATGACACCCCGGCTCCCTACGAACGCCGCCGTCCCGAAGAGACCACGCTCTACCAGGTGATCCAAGATCACGTCGACACCTTCTTGGCCCAAGTCGAACAGGAAACGGGGTCGGGGCTGCCTCAGTTTGTCAAAGACGAGTTCGAGGCATTTCTGGAAGGCAGCATCTGAGGGCTCGCGAAACAATACCTTCCCAGAATTCGCGCCCAGATTTGGGTCAGATTGAGTCGATCTGAGGGAGCAAAACCGCAGGCGTAGCAACGCCCACGTTGAGGATTTTGCGAGTGAAGATCGGCTCAAGATGGCCTGAAGCTGGGATGCGAAAATGGGAAGGTATTGTTTCGCGAGCCCTGAGCGCACGGGTTTCTGCGCCTGCGATGTGGGGACTGCGCCCATGAGAAGCTGGTGGCCTTCTCCTGTAAACGCCGCGGGTTTTGCCCGGCCTGTGGCGCCAGACGCATGGCCGAGACTGCCGCCCATCTGGTGGAGCAGGTGATCCCTCACGTGCCCGTGCGCCAATGGCTGGTCTCGTGTCCTATCCCCTTGCGGCATCTGTTCGCAACCCAGCCGCAGCTTCTTTCCCCAGTGTTGCAAGTCATTCACCGCGCCCTCTCGACCTTCGTGATCCACCAAGCCGGCTTGACCCATGCCCAGGCGCAAACCGCATCCAACGCTTTGGCTCCGCCGCCAATCTCAATATTCATCTGCATTGCCTGATGCTCGATGGCGTCTATCGCCTCACCGACGGGGGGCCGATCTGTCAGCCCGTGCCGTCCCCTACCGCTGACCAACTGCAGACCGTCCTCACGCGGATCATCACCCGGCTGCTGAAGGCCTTAACGCGCCACGGTGCGCTCACGGAGGAAGACACCGAGATTCCGTATCTGACCGACCCCGATGCCGATCCCGCCTTGGCGCCGCTGCATGCGGCCGCCTGCACCTACCGCATTGCCCTTGGCCCCCGAGCCGGCCAAAAAGTGCTGACGTGGAAAGATCCGTCGTTGCGCCTCGCGAGCCCAGACATGCCGCAATCCCAGGGGTGTGTCAGTGCGCAAGGGTTCAGTCTGCATGCGGACACATGGTGTGGTCCCCATCAGCGACAAAAACTCGAACAGCGCTGTCGCGACATCACCCGTCCGGCCCTGGGCCATAAACGCCTGCGCCGTACACCAGCCGGCGAGGTCGTCCTCCAACTCAAAACCCCGTACCGCGATGGCACCACCCATCTGGTGATGACCCCGCTGGAATTCCTGCAACGCCTGGCCACCCTCGTCCCACGTCCTCGGCTCCATCTCATTCGTTTCCATGGCGTGCTGGCACCCAACGCGGCGCTGCGGTCCCAGATCGTGCCCGGCGAGGCCGACCCGGCGCCGAACACCGCCAATGAGGAGGGCGATGCCCTCGCTCCTTCCACACGAGCCCGCCTGAGTTGGGCCCAATGACTCAAACGCGTCTTCGCCATCGACCTCACCACCTGTCCACAATGCGGCGGGCCATTGACCATCCTCGCGGCCCCTTCGGCTGGCTCAGGACAGGCATCGAGGATCCCGCGGTGATCATCAAGATTCTGGGCCACCTGGGCCTACCCCGCCGCGCCCCACCACGAGCCCCAGCCCGCCTCGACGCATTCATGCAAACAGCCTAATCCCTCCCCGGATTCCGGTTCGGTACCCGAACCGACACTCCCCCTTTGCCCAGTTCCCATGCCCACGCGCCACAATGGAGCGACATCCTGGCCCGATCCAAGAAAAATGTGCTGGTCAGACCCTCCTCGCAGGATGAACGCTCGCATGTCGGACAGCGAAGCTGGGGATTGAATCCTCAACGAGGTCTTTGGTACTTTGCTATTCTCTCAAAAAGGCCTTTTGAATTTCCTATTCCCAAAATCTGACGAACATTTGGGGGTTTAGCTGACGAACATTTGGGGGTTTAGCTGACGAACATTTGGGGGTTTAGCTGATAGTCCTCGTTGTCATTCCATGGGACAATGAAACCTTGTTCTCACGATAGGCATCGCCGCAGGGGGAACCGCAGGGGCGAAAAGGGAAAGATGGACGAATCCACTCCACCAGGCCATGAACGCCCTCGAAGGGCCCAGCCCTTCGGGGGTGAGCGGGCACGGTTAGGTTCAGCGGCTCCAGGCCGCGGGGGAGGGGCCCGATGGGCAATGGCATTCGGTTTGGTTCGAACGAACAATCTGCCTTCTCTGTTATCAGCGGAACTGGTTGATTGATCAGGGCTTCTGAACCGAAGTCGCCCTGGTGTCCTTTTTCGCTTGACTTCTTTTCCGTCTTCTGAGAGACTATCCTCGATGAAGACTGTGGACACCTTACCCAAGACGACCTTTAGCGGGCGGCGGTTCACCCGCAAGCAGTTGGCGCAGGTCCAAGAAACCGTCCAGCTGTTCCCCCACCTGAGTCGGAAGGAATTGGCCCTCACCGTCTGTGAGCATCTCAGCTGGACCACGCCGACGGGCCACAACAAGATTCATTCCTGTTTGACCTTGCTGACCGAGCTGGAAGCGCACGGGATCGTGACTCTGCCGGCCACGCGCCACAAGCGCGCGCCGGGACACCCCATCCCTGCGTTTCACGAGCCGCCCCCCACCGAGCCACTCACCGACACCCTCGCCGCCGTGGCCCCAATTACCCTGCACCGGGTGGTCTCGAAAGAGGAACGCGAGAGCTGGAAAGCCTACCTGCAGACCTATCATTATTTGGGCTATAAACACCCGATCGGGGCCCAGCTGGGCTATCTGGTGAGATCGGCCGCCCAGCCGTACCCGCTGGGCTGTCTGCTGTTTTCGGCCTCGGCCGCCTGGGCGCTGGCCCCCAGAGATCACTGGATTGGCTGGGACGTGACGCACCGGAGGAAGCTCCTGCCATTGGTGTTGCGCAATGATCGGTTTTTGATCTTTCCGTGGATTGACGTGCCGAATCTCGCCAGCCATGTGCTGGCGCGGGCCACCAAGCAGATCGGGGACGACTGGGTTGAAGTCTACGGTTATCGCCCGGTGCTGATTGAAACGTTCATCGATCCCTCCCGGTTTGCCGGGACCTGTTATCGAGCGGCCAATTGGCACTTCGTGGGCTACACCGAGGGGCGCGGGCGGTTTGGCTCAACGTCGGACCGTCCACCCACGACAAAAGAGATTTTTCTCTATCCGCTCCAACCCGACTGGCGCGCGTGCCTGACTGCCGGGCATCGAGCCGTCACGGTGAAGACACGCTATCGCAACGACGTGCGAGCCAGTCGCACACGGTCCGTCGGGGAAGGGTTTGTCGCCTGGTGGAAACAGGTGGTCCACATCCTCCACGACGTGGCGGCCCAGTACGATGACCAGTGGCGCGTCCGGAAACGGGTGATCGATTCCCTGATCCTGATGCTGTTGATCTTTCGGTTGGTGTCGTCAACCAACTCCCAAAGTTACGGCACCACCATTGATGACTTGTGGGACAGTTGCGACAACCTGGCGCTCGCGCTCCCGCAACCCCACAGCATCGCGCCGGCGTCCTTTTGTGTCGCACGTCGCAAACTGGACGAAGCCATTTTCCAGTCCGTCAACCGGAACATTCTGGACGCCTATGCCCCACACGACTCCAACGACACCTGGTTGGGCCATCGGGTGTTTGCCGTCGATGGCTCCAAGCTTACACTGCCCCGCGCGTTGCGGGCGTGTGGCTACCCCTTGCCCTCTGACAATGCACACTATCCTCAAGGGTTGCTGAGTTGCCTCTACCACCTCACGTCGCAAGTGCCCTGGGATTTCGACCTCGTCGCGCATGGCAACGAGCGACGGTGCGCCCTGCGGCACCTGGCTGTGCTGAAGCCCAACGATGTCGTGGTGTACGATCGAGGCTATTTCTCCTACGTCCTGCTGCATCAGCACTGGACCGCCGGGATCCACGCCGTGTTTCGTCTCCAAGACAGCGGGTTCAAGGAGATTCAAGAGTTTTTTGCCGGCCCGGACACCGACACCACGGTCACCCTCTTCCCCGCCGCACGCACGCAACGAGACATCCGGGCGGTCTATCCTGATCTCGCCATCATCCCGTTGAGCCTGCGGCTTCTGAAATATGAGATGGCCGGCAGCCGATTTTGCTTGGGCACCACCCTGGTCGGCCCCCAGCAGCGGTATCCGCTCCAGGAGTTCATGGATCTCTACCATGCCCGTTGGGGCATCGAGGAACTCTACAAGGTGAGCAAGCGCCTGTTCCTCATCGAGGAGTTTCATGCCAAAACCGAGCGCGGCGTCAAACAAGAGCTCTTCGCGCATTTCGTCCTGATCACCATGAACCGGCTGTTCGCCAATCGGGCGGACCACGCACTCAATCCCGAAGCCCCCGCAGCTGAGCCCATGGCCCCTCCCGGATCGTCCATAGTTGGAACCGGCACCGGGGCGAGGCGGACATTCAAGACCAACTTCAAACATTGCCTTCACGTGTTTGCGCGAAGCTTCGAAGATCTGCTCGTGCTCCATGCTCGGATGCAGACCGCCGTCCAACGGGCCTTCGAGTCCATTGTGAGTCACTACCAACGGGTGAGGCCGGGCCGATCCTATCCTCGAACATCCATGAAACCGGAGTCCACGTGGCATCCACCCAAAAAGAACAGCCAGTCCAAGAACCCCACAGGGTCGATGGCCTCTATCTGAAAGTCCCTTAAGCACATGGAATCCGTTTCTTAAACGAATGAGCCAAATCCTTAAACGAATGCCGCCCATTCCTTAAACGAATGCCATTGGCCCGATGGGAGCTCCCCACCCTCGAAGTCAGGAAGATGATGAAGACCTTCAAAACCGAAAGGAGAATGATCATGACTCGACGACAATACTGCACGATGTGGAGTGTGCCTTTTTTTGTGTTGATCGCCTGGGTGGGGAGTGGCGCGGTCAGCCACGCTCACGCCCAAACGCCAGACGGCGAGACGCCCGCCCAGAAGTCCGTGTGCGACGAACTGAAAGATGGATACACCAAGGGGCTCTACGGGTTATGCATTGCCTTCTGCGAAGCCCAGGATTGGGAAACCGACTGTCTCGAGGACCCCGCCGCCTGCGGCCGTTCGGGCGACCGCCTGTTACGAAACTACAACAAGAAAATGCAGGAAGGCGATCCGCCGATGCCCTGCCTTGTCTCGGACAGTGAGTGTCCGTGTTGGAATGGCACGCAACCGGAAGGGTGGCCGGAAGGCAGTACCTTGGCCGACTTGTGGCTCACGAATACCCCAGCGGATTGCGGGACTCTCGACCGTTGCCTGGACAAATTTGACGACGATGAGGATGGGGACATCGAGTTCCAGTCGACGGCAGCTTGTGTGCAGGATGTAGGTAACAATTTCTTCACGGGTGCCAGAAAATTTGGAGAATTTGGAAATTGCACCGTGTTTGGGACCACTGCTGAAGGTCGATTCGATCTTAGCATGCAGTTAGATCTACCCACCGCCGAACTCTGCCTGTTGGAGCATGATGCTTTTACGGTGGGCGGGACCTTCCCTTTCTATAGAAACGATGCGTGTGGCCTTCCGATGCCACAATAACCAGGGTCCGCCTCCCCCAAAGGCCTGCCAGTAGGAGCCCCCCTCCCAGGCCGGGGTAACCGACAGGGCGGGGGCCTCGCCCCAGGGGGCACCAAAGGGGGAAAAGGGAGACATGGGCGAGTCCACTCCATCAGGCCATGAGCGCCCTCGACGGGGCAAGTCCTTCGGGGGTGAGCGGGCACGGTTAGGTTCAGCGGCTCCAGGCCGCGGGGGAGGGGCCCGATGGGCAATGGCATTCACTTTCGTTCTAACGAAACATCCGCCTTCTCTGTCATCAACGGAACTGGTTGATTGATCAGGACTTCTGAACCGAAGTCGCCTTGGTGTCCTTTTTCGCTTAACTTCTTTGCCGTCTTCTGAGAGACTATCCTCGATGAAGACTGTGGACACCTTACCCAAGACCACCTTTAGCGGGCGACGGTTCACCCGCAAGCAGTTGGCGCAGGTGCAAGAAACCGTCCAGCTGTTCCCCCACCTGAGCCGGAAGGAATTGGCCCTCACCGTCTGTGACCATCTCGAGTGGACCACGCCCACTGGCCACAACAAGGTGAATTCCTGTTTGACCTTGCTGAGCGAGCTGGAAGCGCACGGGGTCGTGACGCTACCGGCCACCCGCAACAAGCGGGCGCCGAGGCATCCCATCCCGGCGTTCAAAGAGCCGCCGGCCACCGCACCGCTCACCGACATTCTCGCCGCCCTGGCCCCCATCACCCTGCACCGGGTGACCTCAAAGGAAGAGCGCGCCTGCTGGAAAGCCTCTCTGGTGGTCTCGGCAGTCCGGCAGCACCCGCTCGGCTGTCTGCTGTTTTCGGCCTCGGCGGCCTGGGCGTTGGCGCCGCGCGATCACTGGATCGGCTGGGACACGACGCATCGGAGGAAGCTCCTCCCGTTGGTGTTGCGCCACGATCGGTTTCTGATCTTTCCGTGGATTGCTGTTCCGAATCTCGCCAGCCACGTGCTCGCGCTGGCCACCAAGCAGATCGGGGACGACTGGGTCGAGGTCTACGGCTATCGCCCGGTGCTGATTGAGACGTTCGTCGATCCCTCCCGGTTCGCCGGGACCTGTTATCGGGCGGCCAATTGGCACTTCGTGGGCCACACCGAAGGGCGCGGGCGGTGGGGCTTGACTCAGGACCGGCCGCCCACGAAAAAAGAGATTTTGCTGTATCCACTGCAAGCCGACTGGCAAGCGTGCCTGACCGAAGGCCATCAGGCCGTCGAGGTGAAGACACGCTATCGCCACGACGTGCGAGCGAGTCACACACGATCCGTCGGGGAGGCGTTTGTCGCATTGTGGAAACAGGTGGTCCCTATCTTCCACGAGGTAGCGGCCCAGTATGATGAACAGTGGCGCGTCCGGAAACGCGTGATCGATTCGCTGATCCTGATGCTCTTGATCTTTCGCTGAGTGTCGTCCCAACACTCCCAAAGTTACGGCACCACCATCGATGACCTGTGGGACAGGTGCGACACATTGGAGCTGGCCTTCCCGCAACCCCACAGCATCGCGCCGGCGTCGTGTTGTGTGGCACGCCGCAAACTGGACGAAGGCATGTTCACGTGCGTCAATCGGAAAATCCTGGAGGCGTATGCGCCTGAGGCCGCCAGCGACACCTGGTTGGGCCATCGGCTGTTTGCCGTCGATGGGTCAACAATCACCCTGCCCCGCGAGTTGCGGGCGTGCGGCTACCCCCTGCCCTCCGACAACGCGCACTATCCGCAAGGGTTGCTGCGCTGCCGCTACCACCTCACATCACAATTGCCCTGGGATTTCGATCTCGTCGCGCAGGGCCACGAGCGACAGTGCGCCCTGCAGCACCTGACCGTGCTGGCACCCAACGACGTCGTGGTGTACGACCGAGGCTATTTCTCCTCTGTCCTGCTCCCTCAGCATTGCCACACCGGCATCCATGCGATTTTTCGTCTCCAAGACAGCGGCTTCAAGGAGATGCAAGAGTGTGTTGCCAGCCCGGAGACCGACCTCACGGTCACCATCTCTCCCGCCACCCGCACGCAACGAGACATCCGGACAGCCTCTCCCTCTCTCGCCATCATCCCATTGACCCTGCGACTCATCAAATATGACATGGCCGGCAACCTATTTTGCTTGGGCACCACCTTGGTCGCACCTCAGCAGCGGTATCCGCTGCACGAGTTCATGGATCTCTACCATGCCCGCTGGGGGA
This sequence comes from Nitrospirales bacterium, assembly GCA_963555755.3. Lineage (GTDB taxonomy): Bacteria > Nitrospirota > Nitrospiria > Nitrospirales > UBA8639 > Nitronereus. The sequence continues at coordinate 4,364,968 of OY820905.2, read as the reverse complement.
TCGAGGAACGCTCCAAGGTCAGCACGCGCATCTTCACCATCGAGGACTTTCACGCCAGAACCGAGCGCGGCGTCAAGCAAGAGCTCTTCGCGCATTTTGTCCTGAGCACCATGAACCGCCTGTTCGCCAATCGGGCGGACCGCGCGCTCAATCCAGAGCCCCCCTCAGCTGCGCCCATGCCCCCTTCCGGATCGTCCATGTCTGGAGCCGGCACCAGGGCGATACGAACACTCAAGACCAACTTCACACATTGCATGCACGTGTGTGCAAGGAGCCTCGAAGACCTGCTCTTGCTCCATAGCCGGATGCAGACCGCAGTCCACCGCGCCTTCGAGTCCATCGTGGGTCACTACCAAAAGGTCAGGCCGGGCCGATCCGATCCTCGAACATCCATGAAGCCGGAGTCCAAGTGGCGTCCACCCAAAAAGCGGGCCTGTAAGATAAACTGTGTAACTGGTTATCATGACGGATCCATTGAATAAGGAGGACTGATGACCAGAGCCAAGACCCCAAGCAAAACCGATGTGCTGTTAGATGAGCTATGGGAAGGGTGTGCGTCACCCGAAGACATATTCGGCACACATGGGCTGGTGAAGCGTCTCACGAAACGGCTCGTAGAACGCGCCCTGCGGGCAGAACTGACCGAGCATTGGGGCTATGCCCCTCATGCCCCTGAGGGCCGTGGATCCGGCAATGCCCGCAATGGGAGCCCGTCGAACACGGTGCAGACGGCCCACGGGGATCTCCCGCTCCAGGTGCCCCGTGATCGTCAAGGCCGCTTTGAGCCGCTGTTGGTGCCCACACGCCACCGGCGCGTGGAAGGGTTTGATGAGAAGGTCCTGGCGTTGTATGCCCGAGGGCTGACGACTCGCGACATTCAAGGGCATCTGGAAGAACTCTATGACGTGGAGGTGTCGCCCACGCTTATTTCGGCCATCACTGATGCGGTGTGGGAGGATGTGCGCATCTGGCAGAGTCGGCCCTTAGATGCCGTGTATCCGATTCTGTCCTTCGATTGTCTGTGTGTGCAGTCTCGGCAGGAGGGCGTCGTCAAGAATAAAGCCGTGTATGTGGCCTTAGGGGTGAATCTACAGGGCGAGAAAGAACTCCTGGGGCTCTGGATCAGTGAGACCGAAGGGGCCAAGTTCTGGCTGTCGATCTTCACCGAACTCCAGCAGCGCGGGGTCCGGGATTGGTTTGTGGCTTGCGTTGAGGGGCTTGAGGGCTTGCCAGAAGCCTTGGAGACGGTGTTCCCACACACCCAGGTGCAACTGTGCATTGTGCATAAGGTACGGCAATCCTTGCGGTATGTGGTGTGGAAAGCGCGACGAGCCGTGGCGCGGGATCTGCGGCCCTCTATGGCGCCGCGACGTTGTCGGAGGCGGAAGCCGCATTCGAGCGATTTGCCCCGACGGGGGATGCGAAATATCCGACGAGCAGTGCGACGTGGCGACGGCATTGGAGTCGGCTCACGATCTTTTTTGATTATCCCCCAGAAATCAGGAAAGCCCTCTATACCACCAATGCGATCGAATCGGTGAATTTTTCGTTACGCAAAGTCCTGAAAAGTCGGGGAGCCTTTCCGACAGATGAATCAATTCTGAAGGTGCGGTATTTAGGGATGCAGCGGATTGCGAAGCAATGGACGATGCCCATTCCGCACTGGAAGCGGGCTCTCAACCAATTCGCCATGTTCTTAGGAGATCGAGTGCCAACAATCTAGCCCACAATTCAGTTACACAGTTAACTTGACAAGCCCCAAAAAGAACAGACAGCCAAGGAAACCCACAGCGTCGATGGCCCCTATCTGAGAGCCCTTTAAGGGAATGGAACCCGTGTCTTAAACGAATGAGGCCAATTCCTTAAACGAATGCACCCAGTTTCTTAAACGAATGCCATTGCCCTTGGGACAGCGATTCCGTCAACGCGCGGTGGCGCGAGCCCCAAGACCGCGAGCCCGGCTCCAGCCGATGACACCCCGGCTCCCTACGAACGCCGCCGTCCCGAAGAAACCACGCTCTACCAGGTGATCCAAGATCACGTCGACACCTTCTTGGCCCAAGTCGAACAGGAAACGGGGTCGGGGCTGCCTCAGTTTGTCAAAGACGAGTTCGAGGCATTTCTGGAAGGCGGGATCTGAGGGCTCGCGAAACAATACCTTCCCAGAATTCGCGCCCAGATTTGGGTCAGATTGAGTCGATCTGAGGGAGCAAAACCCCAGGCGTAGCAACGCCCACGTTGAGGATTGAAAAGGGGTCAAATCTTTGGTTAAGAGTTTCGGTTTATACCCTCAGCCATCCCTCCGCAACTGCTTGTTGCTCAATGTGGGGATTTCCCGGACCTTCTCTGGTCAAAGCAGAGTTTGCAACTTTGTTATTTAGTCAACCAAAGATTCGACCCCTTATCCCTTATCGCGTAACACCGGCGGTAGTTCATCCCGACTCTTGGAGGGAATGAAGACTTCCTCAATCGGGGTCTGGCCTAACTCCAACTGCCGTTCAAAGCGTTGCCGCATTGCCTCGATCCTCCAGATGATGGGGTGAATGTTGCGGCATTCTACACGAAAAACACGCTGTTTTCAGGGGTTGTTCCCCAAGTAGGCAAAAGATTCACCAGCATACTTTTGCGAAACTCCACGTCTGGCTTAGAGATTGCGTTTTCTCTCAGACACTATTTAGTCAACCAAAGATTTGACCCCTTTTTGACCCCTTTTTCCTGTTTCTTTTTGACCCCTTTTCTGACCCCTTTTCTTTTCGCTAGCATAGAAATAATGTCCTTTTCAGGCATTATTCGACCAACAAAACCAATTATTTTCTGCTCGCTGGGTATGTTTAGCTCTTGCCTTAGGGTATCGGTCGAGATGTTTCTACGTGACCAATCTAGGGGGTCTATACCATTGAATACGATGGTTGTTTTGTCCCGATTTGGCTTTCGAATAAACAGGTCTCGCTGTGATTTGTAAAGCAGCAGGTTTCGGTCAAAAAAAGAGGCAAGTACCTTGTCTATGGTGTAATAAAACTGCAGCTTAAACCCGCTTCCAACCCACCCATGAGCCAAGGTTACAATTTTTACAGATTTTTGAAAGAAGTAACGTATAAGAAGAGCGTACAGGTTGGTCTTATAGTCACGTGAATGAATAATATCAATTTTTTGTTCCCGAACTATGCGAACAACTTCCAAGAACGCTTTTCTATCAAATGCACCGTGTTCAATGATCTCAACAATATTAAGTCCCATTTCCCTGGCCTTAGTGCCGAGTGAAAAATCAGTATCCCAATCTGAGCACAGATAGACCACCGTCGTTTTGACGATAGCAGGATCATGCTGTTTGGCTGAGTTTAATATGGTTTTGTCAGGCCCACCTCCCCACCGGTCAATGGCATTCGTTTAAGGAATGGGCGGCATTCGTTTAAGGATTTGGCTCATTCGTTTAAGAAACGGATTCCATGTGCTTAAGGGACTTTCAGATAGAGGCCATCGACCCTGTGGGGTTCTTGGACTGGCTGTTCTTTTTGGGTGGATGCCACGTGGACTCCGGTTTCATGGATGTTCGAGGATAGGATCGGCCCGGCCTCACCCGTTGGTAGTGACTCACAATGGACTCGAAGGCCCGTTGGACGGCGGTCTGCATCCGAGCATGGAGCACGAGCAGATCTTCGAAGCTTCGCGCAAACACGTGAAGGCAATGTTTGAAGTTGGTCTTGAATGTCCGCCTCGCCCCGGTGCCGGTTCCAACTATGGACGATCCGGGAGGGGCCATGGGCTCAGCTGCGGGGGCTTCGGGATTGAGTGCGTGGTCCGCCCGATTGGCGAACAGCCGGTTCATGGTGATCAGGACGAAATGCGCGAAGAGCTCTTGTTTGACGCCGCGCTCGGTTTTGGCATGAAACTCCTCGATGAGGAACAGGCGCTTGCTCACCTTGTAGAGTTCCTCGATGCCCCAACGGGCATGGTAGAGATCCATGAACTCCTGGAGCGGATACCGCTGCTGGGGGCCGACCAGGGTGGTGCCCAAGCAAAATCGGCTGCCGGCCATCTCATATTTCAGAAGCCGCAGGCTCAACGGGATGATGGCGAGATCAGGATAGACCGCCCGGATGTCTCGTTGCGTGCGTGCGGCGGGGAAGAGGGTGACCGTGGTGTCGGTGTCCGGGCCGGCAAAAAACTCTTGAATCTCCTTGAACCCGCTGTCTTGGAGACGAAACACGGCGTGGATCCCGGCGGTCCAGTGCTGATGCAGCAGGACGTAGGAGAAATAGCCTCGATCGTACACCACGACATCGTTGGGCTTCAGCACAGCCAGGTGCCGCAGGGCGCACCGTCGCTCGTTGCCATGCGCGACGAGGTCGAAATCCCAGGGCACTTGCGACGTGAGGTGGTAGAGGCAACTCAGCAACCCTTGAGGATAGTGTGCATTGTCAGAGGGCAAGGGGTAGCCACACGCCCGCAACGCGCGGGGCAGTGTAAGCTTGGAGCCATCGACGGCAAACACCCGATGGCCCAACCAAGTGTCGTTGGAGTCGTGTGGGGCATAGGCGTCCAGAATGTTCCGGTTGACGGACTGGAAAATGGCTTCGTCCAGTTTGCGACGTGCGACACAAAAGGACGCCGGCGCGATGCTGTGGGGTTGCGGGAGCGCGAGCGCCAGGTTGTCGCAACTGTCCCACAAGTCATCAATGGTGGTGCCGTAACTTTGGGAGTTGGTTGACGACACCAACCGAAAGATCAACAGCATCAGGATCAGGGAATCGATCACCCGTTTCCGGACGCGCCACTGGTCATCGTACTGGGCCGCCACGTCGTGGAGGATGTGGACCACCTGTTTCCACCAGGCGACAAACCCTTCCCCGACGGACCGTGTGCGACTGGCTCGCACGTCGTTGCGATAGCGTGTCTTCACCGTGACGGCTCGATGCCCGGCAGTCAGGCACGCGCGCCAGTCGGGTTGGAGCGGATAGAGAAAAATCTCTTTTGTCGTGGGTGGACGGTCCGACGTTGAGCCAAACCGCCCGCGCCCCTCGGTGTAGCCCACGAAGTGCCAATTGGCCGCTCGATAACAGGTCCCGGCAAACCGGGAGGGATCGATGAACGTTTCAATCAGCACCGGGCGATAACCGTAGACTTCAACCCAGTCGTCCCCGATCTGCTTGGTGGCCCGCGCCAGCACATGGCTGGCGAGATTCGGCACGTCAATCCACGGAAAGATCAAAAACCGATCATTGCGCAACACCAATGGCAGGAGCTTCCTCCGGTGCGTCACGTCCCAGCCAATCCAGTGATCTCTGGGGGCCAGCGCCCAGGCGGCCGAGGCCGAAAACAGCAGACAGCCCAGCGGGTACGGCTGGGCGGCCGATCTCACCAGATAGCCCAGCTGGGCCCCGATCGGGTGTTTATAGCCCAAATAATGATAGGTCTGCAGGTAGGCTTTCCAGCTCTCGCGTTCCTCTTTCGAGACCACCCGGTGCAGGGTAATTGGGGCCACGGCGGCGAGGGTGTCGGTGAGTGGCTCGGTGGGGGGCGGCTCGTGAAACGCAGGGATGGGGTGTCCCGGCGCGCGCTTGTGGCGCGTGGCCGGCAGAGTCACGATCCCGTGCGCTTCCAGCTCGGTCAGCAAGGTCAAACAGGAATGAATCTTGTTGTGGCCCGTCGGCGTGGTCCAGCTGAGATGCTCACAGACGGTGAGGGCCAATTCCTTCCGACTCAGGTGGGGGAACAGCTGGACGGTTTCTTGGACCTGCGCCAACTGCTTGCGGGTGAACCGCCGCCCGCTAAAGGTCGTCTTGGGTAAGGTGTCCACAGTCTTCATCGAGGATAGTCTCTCAGAAGACGGAAAAGAAGTCAAGCGAAAAAGGACACCAGGGCGACTTCGGTTCAGAAGCCCTGATCAATCAACCAGTTCCGCTGATAACAGAGAAGGCAGATTGTTCGTTCGAACCAAACCGAATGCCATTGCCCCACCGGTAGGTGGACCTCAAATCCATGAGGTTTATTATGTGTCTTACGTTTCCTTTGCGTTCTTCCATAGTGATATCTTGTTGTTAGCCGTTTGTAGGCCCGGTTCACGGTTCAGCACTTCAAAAAACATATAATATTTTCCGTTATGTTTTCAGAACTTCTCTCCTTATGACGCCTAGGCCAAAAATTCATTGGTGGGGCTTTTGGGCCATCCTGTGTTGGCCCTACACATGAATTTTTGGCGATTATAGCCAAACCCTACCTAAAAGGTAGCCTTGGCTGTGATCAGCAATTCATTCATATGTAATGTGGGCACGTGATGAGGTGGCAGGAGAAACCCTAGACGTGAGAGTGAGTACTTTTCACAAAGGATTCGGGGTGAAGGGCCATAATCTAGCTAATGGTCACGTGTTTCACATGCCAATTGAGGACGCCAGCTCGCTAACCCAAGACTCAAGGTTACTTGGTAGGCCAAACCAAATAGCGCATACATCAGGATGCCGCTGAACAGTATCAAGCCCACGGCCAAGGCACGTTCCGGTTCAACGCCATAGAGACCCATCAACATAATTAAGAGGCCTTCCCGAACGCCAAGGTTGCCCACAGTTGCTGGAATTTGACGTGCCACAATCAATATCGCCATGATCCAAAATAACACCAAGGGGGAAAGTTCGATCCCCATAGCGCGAGTCGCACAGCCTAAAATGGTAACACTCGTGAATGACACCAGCAGAGACAATCCATATACCGCCAGATGATCCCTGACCCCAAATCTACGGAAACCCTCGAGTGAGACTATTACATACTCGACCATTTCGCGGATCCGGGGAGGAAATGGCTTGCAGAGCCATCGCAGAACACTAGAGCCAAAAACACTAAGAGTCGGATGAAACAAACCCAGAGCCAGTAACATGATCAGGATGCTGGTCAGCATTACCCCGACGACGATATAAGTACTTTCAGTAAATGGGTTTTCGATCACCAGCGCTACGGTTCCTACGGCAAGCACGGGTGTGAGCAGTGCGATTCGGTTGTAAACCATCGCACTGAGGATGAGTGTTTTTTTTCCTGTCGCAGCCGAAAGATTACTCCATTTGGCCACACTCGCTACAACATCGCCCGGCACGACCAGAGAGTAGAGCACGGATAAGGCATTGGCCTGAAAGATCCGAAGTATTGTGATTTTCACCTCCAGCTTAGTGAGTACCAGACGCATTTGGATAGCCTCAATACATCTACCTACCAGAGCGATACCAAAGAATGCCATCAACCATATTGGATCTGCCTGTTTTACTCCACCGATTACCTTATCCCACCCAACAAAGTTGAGCAGAAGACCTATCACAACTCCCGTCAATCCAAGTTTCAGGAGAACACTGAAGATTCGTCTTTTATCCATGTCAAATGATCTGAAGACTATGAGAGGAAAATATTTGTGAAGAAATTCGGCTGAAGACTTTCAACGTACGATACTTCTGATAATTGGCGAGATCCTCCGGTCTCTTGTTTCAGCTTCACATCGCGGCTTTCATTTGCATGCCGATTCGTACCTCGGATTGCGGTTTCGGTCTAACTCTCCGTTGATGGCGAACGCCCCATCTTCACATTCGTGCGTGTGATTGGGTGGTTTGATTTGGCCTCCTTCAACGTTCGGGGGAAGCCCCTTCATGGCCATGTCATAGACATGAAGGTGTTGGTCAATAACGAGCTCGGTACGATATTGTTCCAGCATATGACTGTACCCCTTCTCGCCAAGTTCCCGCCAACGGTCATTTTCAAGAAGAAAGCGAAGGCCTTCCGAGAGATCATCCTGGGTCCCACAATAGCCAAAATTCGTCGCATAAAAATCCGTGACATCTGGGGGGATATTAGACAAGAGCGCGCACTTGTTTGCGAGGGACTCCAAATACGCATTGTTTGGAAGCGCTTCCTTCAACGATGAGTTCACCATGATCCAGGATTGTTGTAAGATCTCCGAGTGCCGTTTACTATCAGTGAACTGGTCGATAAACCCTGGCATTTCGAGATTCGGAAGATGCCCATATTTGTTCCGCAAATAGCGGTCCCATTCTTTGTCTTTAGAAAAGCCCGCGGCAATAAATTTGACCTCTGGGAATTTGACCGCCAGTTCCAAAAATAGTTCAGGGCGCTTTATTCGATCAAATCGATTCATCCAACCAACCGTGGGAACAGCCGCCTTTTCAACGCTGGCTGGTACGGTGACCGGATTATGAAGAGGCAGGACATCGTCTTGAAGTTTATAGACGTCTTTGATCTTCTCAGTTTGTTCTTCTGACTGCGTGTACACCCCGTCCGCCTTGCGAACGGCAATTTGTGCCAGAAAGTGGTGCTCGTACATGTAATTGGAAATGACCTGAAGCTTGCTCTTGGCCGGCAGGGAAAGTTCCTTCATCCAATCATGGAAATTTCGTGCATCTTGAAAGACGACAATATGCTTCCGGTCTGGCATGGCCTTCATTCCAATCCAGGTGGCCAGTGACGGTTCCGACGCATGATAAATATCAGCGTTGACTTGTTTGTAAAGCCCCCACATCCTCCAAGGTTCATATTTGGGAAAACTCAACACAGTGATTCCGTCTATCTTTTCCATTGGAGGTTGGCCCGCTTGTCGAGGGACAACAGCAAACACTTCGAGTCCACGTTTCACCAATCCTTTTGCAATGGTCCTTGTTGCCCGGCCAAACCCTCCAATTTTTCCATAACAAAAAAACTCGACACAGGAAAGACAGACCCTCATAACTAACCTCCTCGTGGCGCAAAACCATAAAGCTTAATGCCAGTCAGGGAACACTCCCATTTCTATTTTCCCCTTTGGCTTTTATTCAAGTCCCAGTGCCGTACCGGTTTGCGGAATCCTCGACTACGAGACGGCTATTGGTCACGCGAAACGATCCCCTCGCCTTACGTGTATTCAGATACTGCCGGACTCCAGAATTATACATGTCGTAGTCATCCCAGACGATCCACGCCAACTCGGAGAGGAAGGGTGAGACACGTTCTGTGTCTGAGGAAACATACTCGTAGGTATGCGCCCCATCTATAAATACGAAATCGAACGTGACGCCAATGCTGGCGAAATCGAAGGTCATGCTGTCTCCAAACAGCTGCACGATCCGCTCCGCCTGTGGGGTGCCTTGGTACACATGGCCAACTCTCCGGTTCGTGATATGATCGAAATCGGCCTCGGTGACCGGCCCGGTGTATTCGGGTGCATCTTCCGGCAGGTCCAAGGTATAAATTGTCGCACCGGGCGAGTTGGCCGCCATGAGCAGGGCGGTCGCTCCGTCGAATGTACCGATCTCAAGGATGTTGCGCGGCTGCAGCATCGAGACGAGCGACGCCAGGATCAGCTTCTCATAGGGCGGCAGGGAAGCCTGAACCGAATATAGGTCTGGGATCGTTACCGCTAGTGCTTGCCCGGCGACCAGTTCTTCGAGACGGCGGAACGGGAGGCGAAGGCGGAAATCGGCAGCGTTCCATGTCCGTGAGAGGCGGCTTATCGTCTCCTTAGGCGACGAGAAGGGGAGACAAGTGGGCGAGATACTTAGCACCATCCCGATCACTTCTTCGATCAGCTGGTGGCGCTCCAGAATCTTCATATTCAAGGATTTCATAGTATACCACTTTTTTTAAGCTGCACGTTACCTTGAAGTGGGTCAGACGAGCCTGACCTCCACTAAATTATTTTCGTACGGAATACTATTGCGAGTTTTGTGCCAATGACTCTAAAGTGTTTCTGTTTGGGTTTATACTGGTCGCCTTCATCGATTTATTAAGTAACGTTTCATAACGGGAGACTATGGTCTCCCAATTAAATTCATTCAGAACCCGTTGTCGAGCCAGGTGCTGATATTTTCTCCGAACATCTTCATTTTGGATCAAGGTAAGCAGCGCTTGTCGTAATTCAGAAGGTCTTTCCGGCACAACCTGGATTCCCGCATCCCCTATCGTTTCTGGGCAACCCGAAACATTAGAGGTCACCACTGCACAACCTGCACTCATTCCCTCTAACAAGGCCACACTCGCATTTTCATTTTTAGAGACCAGGACATAAATGGCAGCTGAGCCCAACAAGTCCCTATAGAATTCCGAACGATTATTGACCCAACCGTGCAACATCACTTTCGTCTTAGATTTTTTTGCAAGCGATTTGAGATGCGATAGCATTGGCCCATCTCCACAGATGTGAATCTCACAACCACAATCTTCATCTGAAAGAGCCTGAATCAAGTATTGAAACCCTTTCCGAGGAAGAAGCCGCCCGGTGGCTAAAAGAATGGGTTTCTTCTCACCAGGAGGGAATTTTTCTGGATCAATGCCATTTGGGATTTTTTGTATTTTCCCGTCCGCCTCTCCATTTAGTTGGGGATAAATCAATGTCTCCAGGTACTTTGACAAAGGAACAATGGTGGCGGCATTGTGGCAGACTTTTCTGATAATTGGTGCAGTGAACTTGTGAAAAAAATTAAAACGATCAGGGTTGTATCCAGGCACATCACTCCCATGCACGGACACGATGTATGGAAGACCAAATTTCTTGCGCAAATACAAAGCCACAAGACCTGTCGGTATGATGAAATGAGTGTGGCAGACGTCATATGAAACTGTTTTAAGACGATTGGAAAGGAAACGAATTGCTGAGAGAACGAAGGAAAGCATTTCGTATGGTTGGCAAATCTCTTTTTTCCGTCGCAAAGACCAAACCCTATAGACATTCATTCCCTCTACATTCTCAAAACTCGGCAGTGCACTGAAACCCATGGTCACGACATCAACCTGGTGGCCCCGCTCGATATACCGCTTGGAAATCTCATATCCGACCGGAGATGCACCACCGCCTAGAGGTGGGAATTCGTAGTTCAGCACTAAAATCTTCATGCGTTCTTTCTTCCCAAAGTTAATGATGCCAGGGTACTACCCCACTCAAAACTTATCCCGTTTCAACCCGGAAAGGCCACCTTTCACCATTTCTTCTGTTAACCCCAGGACGTGGCTTCTTTCTGGTAATCTGGACAATCTCCAGGAATCACCTGTTTCCAAATGGATTCTTAGAAATCAAACAGCACTTCCCCTTAGAAAAGGATTACAGGACAATTATGAAAGTATCGCCCGCTATGGGAATTGTCTGGACTGCCTACCCCAAATTACAACTCTTCAAAATACAACAGGATTTTATAAGGAAATCATTCCTAATAGTGTTGTATTCGGTAATAAATGAACCCGACTTTAGACTTCAACGAAAAAGTAGACTCTGCGGTGACACTAATAGTGTCACCGCTGGATCCAATGTAGTTCGATTGGGTTCACATCGATTTTTCGGCCGTTGATTAAAAACGAATGGATTCATGCACAACTTACATGAAAAACCCCAGGGTTGGGTGCATTCGGCATAGTACTTCCTGTCTCGATCGCCTTTGTTGGAAAATAAGGACACCCATACGTCAATTAGTATACTAGCAAACCTATGCTTTCTGAATGAATATCCTGATAAAACCAACAAGAGGGGGGATCTGACTAAGAGGTTATTAGTCTTTTGGTGACTGTAATTATCTGAGGAAGACCAACTAAATCGACAATAATTGTTGAAGCCCTCGAAATGATGGTGGCATGCACGCCATATTTTAAAGCCAGATCCGATATCGGCGCATCCTCTCGGAGCACGGACAACGCAACCTTGGTCTTAAAATTGGCAGGATAATTCTTTCGGGTTCGACTCATAATCCATGACCCTCCTTTAGTCATCAATTGTAGCCTAAAACCCTGTCCGATTCCTGGGACCACCTCTCATTGAAGTCGGCCATGTCTTCCTTCTCGGCATTAAATACAGCCAAGCCATGGGAGCCACCTTCCTCGATGAGCAGGGTAAAGAAACCTTACCCATTATGGGATGCTATGGGATTGGGGTCAGCCGCACGGCTGCAGCCTCTATTGAACAAAATCACGATGCCAAAGGGATGATCTGGCCTGCCCCGATAGCCCCGTTTCACGTTCATCTTCTCCCAGTCACGGCTTCTGAAAAAGTTCAGGAGACCACCCAGTCACTCTATCAGGCATTAACAGAAGCAGGGATAGAAGTCTTATGGGACGATCGCGACGAACGCGCCGGAGTGAAATTTAATGATGCGGACCTGATCGGGGCACCCTACCACGTCACCATTGGAGACAGAGGGCTCGCCAGGGGGATTATCGAGATCAAGGATCGACGAACAGGAGAAGTAGCCCAAATCGAGCCCAGCCACGTCACTGCGTATTTGACAAAACAACTATCGTCCTTTCAACTCCCACATATCTAATCTAACCGCCATCAATTGCCCCATTTACCCACCCTCGGCATAGCAGGCTCAAACCCAGGATTTCCTTTAAAATCTCGGACTTACGTTGACAAAAGAAAGAAATGGGTGCTAATTTATTTCCTTTAAGATGGAAAAGTGCGTTAAACGGTGGACCGTTTCCAATGATTACACAGATGAATGTTCGGGGTCTGTTGTTTGACCCGTACAACAATGCCTACATCGTGATTCTTCGTGACGAACAAAACTCAGATATGCTCCCCATTTGGGTTGGAAAGTCTGAAGCGAGTGCCATCAGTTTTGCATTGGAAAGTATTACCCCTCCACGACCCATGACCCACGATCTTATGAAATCCATTCTGGACAACGTCGATGCAAAAGTCTTGAGTGCCGTGGTCACGGATTTAAAGGACAATACTTACTTTGCCAAAATACATCTTTGGTATGGCGACTCAGAGTATTCCATTGACTCTCGTCCAAGTGACGCGATTGCTCTAGCCCTTCGTACCGAAGCTCCGATTTTTACGACCGAAGAGGTTCTCCGAAAACAAAACTCAGAGGAACTTGAACGATGGCTGGAAAATCTTAAACCGGAAGATTTTGGGAAGCTTGATACATAGCCATTTGCCAGCGCCGATTCAAAGCTAACCGAGAATATCATCTTCGGATTCATCGCCTCATGAGTGTTGAACAAAATACAGATCTTATCCCGCTTAAAGTCCACGGCGTTCTCGTTGACCCGAATACTGATACGCAAATCGTGGTCTTACGCGATGAGACCAATACGGATGTGTTGCCGATCTGGGTGGGAACAGCCGAAGGGGCATCCATTCGGTTAGCCATGGAAGGGCTCGTCCCCCCTCGTCCAATGAGTCATGATCTCATCACCAGTCTGACGAATCATTTAGGAATGACCATTACCCATATCGTCGTTACAGACGTGAAAAACAATACCTACTATGCCACCATACATCTCACGTCCAAGGGAATAGAACGAACGGTGGATGCACGCCCAAGCGACGCAATTGCCTTGGCGTTACGGGCTAAAAGTCCCATTTTTGTCACTCATGACGTGTTGAAACGCCGCGGCGGAGAAAATCTTGAAGCCTGGCTTGCCAAGTTGGATCCGCAACAATTTTGACAGTCTAACGCTTAGCGTATATTTACTCGAATTCGAATGGAGAAGCATTGATGCGTACCTTTCAAGCCAAGCCTCATGAAGTCGTCCGGAAATGGCATGTTCTTGACGCCAAAGGCGCCACACTTGGTCGATTGGCGACTCAAGCTGCCACGCTCTTACGAGGCAAGCACAAACCTACGTACACTCCCAACGTCGATACGGGCGACCACGTCATTATCGTGAATGCCAAAGAGGTTCATTTAACCGGAAAAAAAATGAAAAACAAAATCTATCGTCACCACTCGGGCTTTCCTGGAGGACTCAAATCCATCACGGCTGAACTCCTCATGAAGAAGAAACCAACCGAAGTGGTCAACAAAGCCATTCGTGGGATGCTTCCCAAAACTCCGTTAGGAAAGCAGATGGCGAGAAAACTCCGGATCTATGCCGGGTCTGAACATCCCCATTCCGCACAGAACCCGGAGCCTTGGTCTTAAGGACCTGAGAGAAAAAACCTTTCCACCCACAGATAACAAAAAGCAACGACTTCATCTACAGAAAGGTGTATACATGGCAAGTCAGCGTCAATACGCAACGGGAAAACGAAAAAATGCGATTGCTCGGGCCTGGATTGAACCGGGTCAAGGCGAAATTACGATAAACGGGCGAAGCTTTGAGCATTACTTCACATTGGCCCCCCATCGCGTGAAAGTCGAATCGCCATTAGAAAAGACCAGCACGCTCGGGCAATTTCAAATTCGCGCCTCTGTCCGTGGAGGAGGCGTCTCCGGACAAGCCGGTGCCCTACGACATGCCATTGCAAAAGCCCTCGTTCACGTGAACCCAGAGTTTCGTGGACCACTCAAGAAAGAAGGAATGCTCACTCGCGATTCCAGAGTCAAAGAAAGAAAGAAATACGGGCAAAAGGGAGCAAGGGCCCTCTTCCAATACTCCAAACGGTAAGTGTGTTTCAGGCTGCAATCGTTTTGCTTAGGGCTCGCGCAAGAATAACTTCCCATTTTGGGGTGACGAGACACCTGTCTGGCAAGGCGCGAGGACTGCGCATACTCTTGGTATGTAAGGGACGAGCAACGCCGCCAGACAGGATGGATCGACGCTCAAAGATGGGAAGTTATTCTTGCGCGAGCCCTAAGGGAAGGCCACCAGGCCTTCCCTTTTTTTCTCTCACCATTTCATCAGGTAAGATCTTCATCACCCATGGCTAAAGCACGAATCAACATCGCCGTCCTCGGAGGCAGCGGGTACACCGGAGGAGAACTCCTTCGCCTATTGGCGCAACACCCTTACGCCAATGTTACGATGGTCACCGGCGACAAAGCCGTCGGGATGCCTATTTCATCACACTTCCCAAACCTTGAAACTTTTTTCCCACTTATATTCCAACCCATGGACCTACCGCATATCACGAACACCGTCGACCTCGTGTTCATGGCGTTACCACACACCAAATCGATTGAACCCGTGGCGCACTGCATCAAAGCCAAGAAGCGCGTCATTGATCTCAGCGCCGACTATCGTTTGGATGATCACATCACCTATGAACACTGGTATGGAGTGACACATTCATTCCCACGGTTGTTACGGAAATCTGTCTATGGGCTGCCCGAACTGCACCGATTAAAAATTTCCCGCACGCAGCTCGTGGCCATCCCAGGGTGTTATCCCACGGCTGCTATTCTTCAATTAGCGCCACTTTTGGCAAAACGGATCATCAAAGAAGATTCAATTGTCATTGATGCCAAGTCGGGTATATCAGGCGCAGGTCGAACTCCAGCGCTTGGGTATCATTTCCCGGAAGCCCACGATTCCATGACGGCATACAAAATTGGGCAACATCGTCACACCCCCGAAATCGAACAAGAACTCAATAAGATCTTCCTGAAACCCCGTTCGCGACCTGCAGGACAACGTGAGCCGTTCCAGGTCATGTTTACCCCTCATCTCACGCCAATGAATCGAGGGATCTTGAGTACCGCCTATGCCAAAATGACCAAACCCGTGACGACGGAAATCCTGCAAAACCTGTATCGCCAATTCTATCGTGGCGAACGATTCATTCGAATTCGAAAAGAATCTACCACTGTCAGTCCCAGCCAAGTGCGAGGCTCGAATTTTTGTGACATCGGGGTGTTTGCGGATTCGCGCACCGGCACGATTATTACGGTTGCGGCCTTAGACAATCTTGTGAAAGGCGCTGCCGGCCAAGCCATTCAATCCATGAATCTCATGATGGGTTATCCTGAAGATACCGGATTGGCCTCGCCAGGAATTTTCCCATAGGGGCCTGTTCAAAAAGGCCGCCAGCGGCGTTCTCGGGCCGTTGTCGTGCTCACGTACTAGGAGCCTGTCTGAGATTAGCGATCGTAGCGAGGATGTGCTGGTTTGAGTCAGATGTTTCGATCGTTTGAGGCGAATAGTGGGACTATTCAACGAAACGGGGAAGGTTGAAAAAGGCCGCCCAGCAAGGCCGCAGGGCTTTTGGCGCGCGGAGCGTACACGGAGTACGTGAGCACGCCAAAAGCCCGAGAACGCAGCTGGCGGCCTTTTTCAACCTTCCCCGAAAAGGATCGGAAGATCTGGCCACATCCAGCGCATCCGCAGTAGATCCGTCTAATCTCGGACAGGCTCCTAGGAGTACGCTCCGCGCGCCAAGCCTACTCCGCCGAACCACCTCCGCCGAAGTGGCTACAAAGGCCGGGCGGGCTGCGGCCTTGCCCGTGGAAGGGCGCGTCTTGGCGCGCCTGGGTTGGGCGGGTCAGACAATGGACCTTTTTGAACAGCCCCCTTTTTACCTGACGCTAAAAAATATTGGGGCTTAAGACCGAATGGAAAAATTTCTTAAATTATTCAACCGACCACTCAGAATTTCCCATTCCCGCGACCATAAAAACGAGAAAATGTAAGCCACATGCGCAAAGCTACTCCTATTAAAAAAATAAAGGGCGGTGTGACTGCCCCAAAGGGGTTTCTGGCCGCAGGTATCCATGCCGGCGTGAAACCCGCACCCACCTTGGACCTCGCTCTTGTGATATCGGAACGGGAAGGCCCAATCGCGGGCGTGTTTACCCAAAATCAAATCCTGGCTGCCTCCGTGGTGTTGAACCAACGTCAACTCAAGAAAAAGACTGGACAAGCCATCATCATCAATAGTGGCAATGCCAACGCCTGCACGGGTCCTCAAGGGATGGCTGATGCTAAAGAGGTCTTAGACTTAACGGCCAAACATCTTGGCATCCCCAAGCACGCGGTTTTTGTCGGTTCAACCGGGATTATTGGCCGGACCCTCCCAATGGCGGCCCTTCGCCGGGGAATTCCTCGGATTATCACACAACTCAGCCGCTCCGGTCATACCCAGGCAGCTGAAGCCATCATGACCACCGATACCCAATCAAAAGAAATTGCGTGCCAAGCTACAATAGGCCGTCAGGTCATCACGATTGGCGGAATGGCCAAGGGCTCGGGGATGATCCACCCGAACATGGCGACGATGTTGGCCTATCTCACGACCGACACCGCGATCACCCCACACGCGTTGCAACGCGCGCTTACGCTGTCAGTAGATGTTTCATTTAACTGCATCTCTGTTGATGGTGACAGCAGTCCCAACGACACGGTTGTGTGCCTTGCCAATGGCCTGGCACAGAACCCTCTCATCAAACACGGCACACCAGGTTGGAATACCTTCCATACCGTACTTCAACACACCTGCGAATCGCTCGCTTTGAATATTTGCCGAGATGGTGAAGGCGCTACGAAACTCGTCACAATCATTGTCGAAGGGACCACATCCCATCGCGAGGCGAAACAGATTGGACAAACGATTGCCACATCCTTGCTCGTCAAAACCGCACTATTTGGCGAAGACCCCAATTGGGGTCGTATCATCGCGGCCATAGGACGAGCAGGGGTCCCGCTCAATCCCACACACATCACGTTGAAGTTTGATGAGGTCACGGTCGTTCAGGATGGACAACGTGTGAGCACACAAGCCGACAACCGTGCACAACAGGTCATGCGACGTAAAGAACTGACCTTGTCCGTTTCATTAGGCAAAGGCGCAGGCTTCCACCGGTTGTGGACAACCGATCTTTCTTATGAATATGTGAAGATTAATGCCTCCTACACGACGTAAACCTTTTCACCATCACTCGCCTTCTGTCTATCACAGAATCCGCATTTTCCCATTCGTTCTTTACATTCACCCCTGTCTTCTCCATCATTGGAGTAGCTCGAGCACCTCATCACCGATCAGGCGTCATCCCAATTGAAAAAATAGACAGGGTTGGTCACGGAAAGTATGACATGGATCACATCAATTTCAGTAGGCCGACCATATAATGGTTCGTGGTAAACTGCTGGTCATCATAAGGAATACCAAGTTGCAAGCCTGGAAGCAGATTGCAAAACTCTCGATTTTTGTTCGCCTTACATTAGGCTACCTCACGATCATGGGTTTAGTCATAGGGGTCAATTGGTTCATTCTGAACCAGTTGCGGACATTATCCGAATTAGGCACCGAATTAGTGTCGTACTACTACCCCACCGTAGAGACAGGAAAACGCCTGCTCACCAGCTTGCTCGTTCAACTCAAAAGTGACAAGCAATACCTCGTCTTACGGGATACGAGCCTGTTAAAGGAATTTCTGCAGGAAGCCGGGCAATTTAAAAAAACCTTACTTTCTCTCATCGACCAAGACCCTTCAGAAGAAGGCCAGACACTACTTCAACAGATCCACGATTCACATGATCAATTCCAAACCTTGTTTCTCAGCGAGGGAGTAGAACGGGCGAATCGCTACACGCAAACCTTGGCTCAATATGAAAGCAAACGAGATGCTCTCGTCGATGACATGACTCAAGCCATTCGATCCTACATCGCCTTACACGAGCAGCAAATCATTGCTGTGTTGAGTGAATCTCATGAACGGGCTAAGCAAGCGGAAAACATTACACGTCAATTGATGGTGTCGGGAGTGGTGTTTGGAATGGGATTAGCCGGAATCGCCACATTCAGTATTTTACGACCCTTGCGACGCGTCCAAAGACAAATTCGCCAAATTGGGCAAGGAGAATTTCGTGCCTCAATTCAAGGCGAAGTCCCGCAAGAGCTGCGAGAGTTAGTCAGCACCGTCAATTGGATGGGCATGCAACTGCAAGAACTTGATCAAATGAAAGCGGAATTCCTGGCCAATATTTCACACGAACTTCGCACCCCGCTCACCTCAATCCGCGAGGGCACGCAATTACTCCTGGATCAGGTTCCCGGTCCTGTGACCCCGGAACAACGCCAGACGCTTGAGATCTTGCTTGACAGTAGCCAACGCCTCAACCAACTCATCGCCAGCTTACTGGACCTCTCTAAAATGGAAGCCAATATGATGCCCTATAGTTTTTCACCGACGAGGTTAACCCAGCTCGTTCAACACACCGTTGACAAGGTACAATTATTGGCCGAACGAAAACACATCCAGTTCGTGATCGATGACCAGCTTCCACCAGACCATCTCTTACCGTTGGACGGCATCCGCATCGAGCAGGCGTTGGAGAATCTTCTCTCCAACGCGCTCAAATTTAGCCCACACGACTCATCGATTACCCTCACGCTTCATCACAACTTGAAGACACACGTCACCGCGATTGCGGTCAAAGACGAAGGGCCAGGTATTCGTCCAGAAGACCTTCCCCATATTTTCGATCGGTTTTATCAGGGAAAAACACCAGACGGGGAAGCCCGATTTGGTAGTGGCATCGGTCTTGCCCTGGCCCAAAAAGTCGTTGAAGCCCACCACGGAACGATTTGGATTGACAGTGAACCAGACAATGGCACCACCGTTCACTTCACACTTCCAGCCGAGATGCTTCGAGAGACGGCTCATGCGTCGTAACAGGTTGCCTCTCCGCTTCACCCTAGAATCGGCAGTTGGATCACAAAAGTCCGCGAAAGCTCTTAGGGTCCGTCACGAAATAACCGGTACAATTGGCCGAGACGATTTTGGAGCGAGCCAAGGAGCGAAGAGCACGCATACCGGGAGTATGGAAGCGATGAGCGACGCGAGCGGAGCCCAAAAGCGTCCGGCCCTCCGGGGAGGCCCATCTTTGGCCCGGGGCGGCGTTGCTCCTCGGTCACATAGCCCCGCTAGGCTCCCTCATCGCGCCTTGCCCCGATCACAAATCTGGGCCTCCCAATTGTACCGGATATTTCGTGACGGACCCTTAGCGCGCCTGGCACAATACACAAAGGTCTCATCACCACTAAGGGTTCGCGCAAGAATAACTTCCCCGGTTTGGGTGCTGAGACACCTGTCTGGCAAGGCGCGAGGACTGCGCATACTCCTCGTATGGAAAGGACGAGCAACGCCGCCAGACGGGATGGATCGACGCCCAAACAGGGGAAGTTATTCTTGCGCGAGCCCTAAGGTGACCACGACTTTTTGTATTGCACCATGCACACCAAAATCTTACACCTCTGTTTTGCGCCCAACTGCCGTTTCTAGGTTCAATGTACTGGGCCTGGATACCCGGTTGACACCACTAACCACAAGGGATAGTATTTAATATACGTATGCGGCAGTACCCGAGGACTATTGGAGAATTGCTAAAGCGTTTTCCGGACGAGGCATCCTGCCGTGATTATTTGGAAAAGATCCGGTGGCCAAGTGGAGTCCAATGTCCGCGATGTCAATCTCTGCGTCTGTGGAGGAGAATGAACCGCCCCGTTCTCAAGTGCGCTGATTGCGATTTCCAAATTTCTATCTTGGCTGGAACAATTTTCCAAGACACCAAAATTTCCCTGGAAATTTGGTTCCAAGCCATCTGGTGGCTCACGAATCAAAAAACGGGTATCAGTGCGATTGGCTTACAGCGGGCAGTGGGAATTACGCGCCACGAAACGGCATGGAGAATATTGCACAAACTACGCATCGCCATGGTTCGCCCCCATCAGGATCGTTTGTCTGGAGCAATAGAGGTAGATGAAGTGTTCCTCGGTGGGGAAAACAATAAGCAGCTTATCGGAGTTGCTGCGCAAATTGATGGCAAAAAGACGGGCAGAATCCGCATGGAGAAAATTACCGATCGATCAGGCCCTGTACTACAGGGCTTTGTCGCAAAATACATCAATCCAGGAAGCACCGTCGTCACCGATGGACTGAATAGTTATTGTGGGGTGACGAATCAGGGCTATATTCATATGCCCATGAAAAAACCATATTCGTGGGAAGAAAAAGGGGGCGATGCCGATGAACTATTGCCGCGCGTTCACCGGGTTGCCTCGCTCCTCAAGCGCTGGTACTACGGAACATATCACGGCAGAATTGATCCTATGAACCTGGATACCTATCTCAATGAATTCACGTTTCGATTGAACAGACGCACCTCCACTTCGAGGGGCTTGCTTTTTTACCGTGTCCTTGAAAATGCCGTTGCCAAAGATCCCAGCCCCTATGCACCCCAAAAGATGCGCTAAGATACTACCCCTTGTATGTAGTGGCGTCAACCGGGTATGCAGGGTACTGGTCAGCCTCTTCATGCTTTCAGGCTTGCTAGGGATCACGGGATGTCAAGAATTCACCCCCTATCCCACAGGGCTATTTCATATTAAAGTGTAACTTTATAGATAATAAGGAATAATCGATTTAGGCTGGCTTTTTCTTTTCGTTTACGGCATACTCTTTTGCATGCCAGACGAATCGCCAAGCGGACAGCCGGACATTGATCTGAGGCAAGTCGTGGTTCGCCCAATTGTCCGAGACGAAAAGGACGCCTTCAAGACCCTTCTCGACAGACACCACTACCTCGGTCATGCCCCGCTGATTGGCCAATCGATACAATATCTCGCCTGTGTGCAGGATCGCTGGCTGGCCTTGCTGGTGTTTGCGGCGGCGGCCCTCAAATCGAGACCGCGAGACCACTGGATCGGCTGGCCCCCCTGTTTTCAATGGCAACGACTCCATTTACTGGCCAACAACACCTGGTTTCTCATGCTGCCGGGCTGTTCGCAAAAGAACCTCGCCTCGAAAGTCCTGTCGCTCTGCGCGAAACGGATCTCGGCCGATTGGCAACTGTACCACGGCTACCCCTTGCTCCTCTTAGAGACCTTCGTCGATCCTGCCCGCTTCACCGGGACCTGCTATCGGGCCGCCGGGTGGCACGAGCTCGGTCTGACACGAGGGTTTCGCAAGTCGAACACGTGTTATGTTCAGCATGAGAGACCGAAGCGCATCCTAGTCGTGCGGCTGCATCCCCAAGCCCGAGAGATCCTTGCACGCCCGATGCTTGATCAGCCCTATCAGAAAGGAGAAGCGCCTCAGATGAGATTGAATACAAAACAGACGGACTCCCTCTTTACGTATGTGGTGCAGCTGACCGATCCCCGCCATTTGCAAGGGCAACGGCACACCCGACGCGCCCTCACGGCGATCATGTTCTGTGCCACCTTGTGCGGCGCGCGCGGCTATGAAGCGATCTCGGACTGGGCCCAGCAGTTATCGCAGCCGATGCGCAAGCGGCTAGGCTGTACTCAGCGAGGGGGGCGCTACCTCGTCCCGAGCCGCAGCACTCTTTACCGCTTTATCACGGCCGTCGACCCCTGTGAAGTCGATACCCTGCTCGGCCGGTGGCTGGACACCTTCGGCGGGGAGGATCAGGGCATTGCCATTGATGGGAAGACCATGCGGGGGACGTCGAAGGTCCCAAGCGAACAGACCCACGTCCTCAGCGCCGTCACCCATCAAGCCGGGCGCCACCTCACCCAAAAAAAGTTCACTCCAAGACCAATGAGATCCCCTGCGTGCGGCCCCTGTTAGATGCGCTCGAGATCGCAGGGAAGGTGATCACGGCGGATGCGCTCCTCACCCAGAAAGAGATTGCCGAGTACCTGGTGCACGAACGCGGCGCCGACTTCGTCTTCACCGTCAAGGGAAACCAGCCCACCTTGAAGCACGACATTGAGGCCTTAGCGTTGCGAGCACGCCGGTGCGATTATGCCACCACCGAGAAAGGCCATGGGCAGATCACGACCCGCAGGATCTGGTGCGATGACTCCCTGAATGCCTATGTCAACTTTCCTCATGTCCAGCAAGTCTTCTGCATTGAGAGGGAAGTGACGCATCTCAAGCAGGGCCTCACGACCGTCGAAGCGGTCTGCGGTGTCACGAGTCAGTCCAAAGACAAGGCGGGGCCGAAGACCATCCTCTCGCAAAACCGAAAGCATTGGAGTGTGGAGAATAAGCAGCATTATGTGTTGGACGTCACCTTTGATGAAGACAGGAGTCAGATACGAAGTCTCAATGGCCCAATGGTCATGACCTGTCTGAGACGCTATGCCATCAGTCTCTTACGCCTGAAAGGCTACACCAATATCGCGCAGGCGTGTAGACTGCTCTGGGGCAAGCCCCATTTAGCCATCCGCATGGCCCTGCCCTGAAAAAGAGCGCACAAAAAACCTCATGGAATCCCTTGCTTATAAAAAGAATGAAATGGCCCTGCCCTATCCCATGACAGCCCATTTTCCCAAGACCGGAACACCGATCTCCCCTTCCATGATTTTGAATCCGGATCCTCAGGATGCAACATTTCTTGATGTGCTTGGGGTTCGCGCAGACAACCAATTATCTCAATGCCGAAATCCCACGGCTTGTACCCAGGCACATTTTCTTAAAGGCTTAACCGCTTTGCATTCCAATACCGATATCGCCAGTTATCACTTTCAAAAAGTCATAGAGTCGTCACCCCAACATCGTGTGAGTCAGGCAAGTCGGGTGTGGTTGTGGCTCTTAGACGAACTTCGTCCGTCCAAATCCCAACCGGCCTCTGCCAAAGACATGACTCGAGAATTGGTCCGGACGTTACTCAAGCGAGACCTTGAGTTATTAGAAGAGTTGCCCGTTCATACCACTGGCTCATCAGATCTGAAGCTTCACCTGATTGCCCAAGAAACCAAAATCAACGCCCTGAGTGAGCACATGCATAAACTCTCACAAGAAGTGGCAACACTCAAAACCGAATCGGCCTCGATGCCTTTGCTTCAACAAGAGTTGCAGGCCCGTGATAAAAAGGTCGCCGAACTCACGGGTCAACTCCATGCGCTCCGACGGATCGATCAGGAACTCAAGGAAAAAGCCACACCCACCACTCCCTCGGAAACTATTTTGACCCCCAAGGAGGAATCTCGTGACAGCCCTTAATGCCACCAAGGAACGCATTCTCATCATGGATGATGATGAAGGCCTACTCACCTTGTTACGAATGCGTTTGACCGCTTTTGGCTTCGACGTCACCGTCTGTTCAAACGGGAAGGCCGCGATTGCCCATATTCAAGAAGACCTCTATGACTTCGCCATTTTGGACGTTCGGATGCCGGACATGAGTGGGCTGACCGTCATGGAAGAATTACTCCAGCTCCATTCCAACCTTCCCGTCTTGATCCTGACAGCCCATGGCTGCATTCCGGATGCCGTGGAAGCCATGAAAAAAGGCGCGTACTCGTATTTAACCAAACCCTTTGACGATAAGGAACTGCATGGGTGCATTGATAAAGCCCTGTCGCAACAGCGCATGACTCAGGAGATTCAACGATTAAAGATGTTGGTCAACGAACTGTATGGGATTGACAATGTCGTCGCTCGCAGCCCGCAAATGCAGGCAATTCTTCAACAGGTGAGTCGAGTAGCCAATACGGATGCCACCGTCTGTATTTCCGGAGAGACTGGGACCGGCAAGGAAGTCATTGCCCGTGTCCTACACTGTAATAGTTCACGAGCCACAGGCCCATTTGTCGGTGTCAATTGCGCCGCAATCCCGGACGCACTGTTTGAAAGTGAGTTATTTGGATACACGAGAGGGTCGTTTACCGGCGCCTATCACTCAAAAATCGGTCTCTTCGAAACCGGCCATCGAGGAACGCTCTTCCTGGATGAGATTGGCGAAATACCGCTTTCGCTTCAAGGAAAATTGCTTCGAGCCATCCAAGAGCGAGAAGTCTTTCCCATTGGCGCCCGGCAGCCCATTAAAATCGATGTCCGGCTCATTACGGCTACCAACAAAGATCTGAGCGCCGCCGTACGAGAGGGCCGATTTCGAGAGGACTTATTTTATCGCATCCAAGTCGTCCCGCTTACCCTTCCCCCACTCCGGGAACGGAGACAGGATATTCCCATCTTCGCCCAACATTTTTTGCAAAAGAGTGCAGCCCGTTCCAATAAAGCCATTCGCGGCTTTGTTCCCGAGGCCTTACAAAAATTGACCGTCCATTCGTGGCCTGGCAACATCCGAGAATTAGAAAATGTCGTAGAGCATGCTGTGATTATGGCTACACAGGACATGATCACGGCTGATCTTCTTCCCATTGTGCGACAAGCCGGCAAAGGTATGCTCGCCCCCCTGACCCAAGCCAAAGAATCCTTTGAACAAGACTATTTAAAAACGTTACTGCAAATTACAGAAGGCAATATTTCCCGATCCTCTCAAATCGCCGGACGATACCGTTCAGACTTTTATAAGCTGCTAAAAAAATATCACTTATTTCCGACGAATAAATCTGATCAATCTGCATAAGGGTTCGCGCAGGCAGGTCGGGGCTTTGTCGAGCTTCGCGCTCACAGACTTGGCGCTCTTCGCGCCATTCGCCCTCACGTACTCCATGTACGCTGCGGGCGCCACATCCCCTGCGGCCTTGCTGGATAACCTTTTTTCAACAACCCTACCATAGTGGCATGCGGTGAATGGCACTGACTCACGCTTTCATTCGCCTCAACAAACAGGAACAACACAAGATTCGCCCAATCCTTCAAGAATGAGGCAGAACCTCACCAACCTGGACACATGGACAATATTGCCGATCTAAAACGACGACTGGAAAGTGTAAAGAAATTCGTCACCTCGTCCGACTAAATCCCTACAAAGTAAAAAGATTCGGAATAATGAGCACTGTCGTCACGACCTGGCCTCGACGGTTTGCTCAACTCTGACCGAGGTTGTCACAAATCATGAATGAAGGTCTTCATCAACAGGAACGTGGGCACTCCGGGGTGATCATCGGCTCCCTGCTTGCCACCATCCTGTTCGGTCTCATCACCGCGTTATACTACGAAATCTTTGCCGGCTTACTCTATGATTGGGATAACGATCCCAACTATTCTCATGGGTTTATTGTTCCTTTTATGTCCGCCTTTTTTATCTACGAACGATGGACTGGATTACGAGAATTGCCGATTCAACCAAGTATCTTGGGCATCCCCATCCTGATTCTGGGCATGGCGATGTTGGTCATCGGGTCAGTGGGCGCTGAACTCTTTG
The DNA here is from genome assembly GCA_963555755.3 of Nitrospirales bacterium. Classification (GTDB taxonomy): domain Bacteria; phylum Nitrospirota; class Nitrospiria; order Nitrospirales; family UBA8639; genus Nitronereus. The sequence goes on along the minus strand of OY820905.2, from coordinate 4,339,267 downwards.
CGCAACGCGTGTCGTTTATTGTGCTGATCACAGGACTGACACTGTTGATACTCGGCAAACGGATGCTGGTTACACTGAGTCTCCCCATTGTCTTCCTCTTGTTCATGATCCCTCTCCCGGCTATCGTGGTGAATACGATCGCCTTCCCCTTGCAAATTTTTGCGGCACAATCCGCCTCATTTTGCCTCTTTAATTTAGGGATCCCGGTCTTACGAGAAGGGAACCTCATTTTCCTGGCCGGAACAACCTTAGAAGTGGCCGAAGCCTGTAGTGGCCTTCGCTCACTCGTCGCATTACTGGCTCTCGGGACCGTCTATGGTTATTTCTCCCAACGCCAACTGTGGAAACGTTGGGCCTTGGTCTTATTGTCCATCCCCATCGCTATTGTGGCCAATGCACTTCGGGTCACGGGAACGGGAATCTTAGCAAACTATTGGGGCACGGAAGCCGCAGAAGGTTTTTATCATACGTTTGAAGGCTGGCTCGTGTTTGTGGTGGCGTTTATTCTCTTGCTTGGATGCGGCACCATTATCGCAAAAATCGGCAAACAACCGCCTCGCCATTCCGTGACTCCGGTGTGAGGACCTGAGAGAACATAACGTGGACATCTCGCATCCAATCTTCGGGCCATCCTTGAACGGGCCTCAATCGACAAACCCTCAACATAGCTGTGCTATGCTTCGGGTTTTTCTCAATCGTTCCGTCCAAATCCGACCCAAATCTTGGCGCGATATGGTCCAAGGTATTTTCTCTCAGGTCCTCACTCTCATGACACTCGGCACGGCTGTTCCGATCAGAAGAGAATCCTCGGAGTAACCGAAACCGCGTGTCTGTTCACATGGAGCAATCATGAAACCTTGGCCTTTTGTGGTGGCATCACTGATTCTGGTTGGAACGATTGGACTCATACAATCGCTTTCCCACGGAGAACTCATTCCCGCGAAAAAACCCTTTGCTGACTTTTCAATAACACTCGCCGACCGCTGGGAAGGCCAAGAACTCCCACTTGAGGAAAAAGTCCTAGACAAGCTCAAGGTCAGTGATTATTTGATGCGCATCTACACCCCCACCCCAGCAGCCGCGGGCGCACATCAGACGCCTCCCTTGGAACCCGTTTCATTGTACATTGGGTATTACGAAAGCCAACGAACCGGGGCGACCTATCACTCTCCCAAAAATTGTCTGCCTGGGGCCGGCTGGAATTTTGCCGATATCAGCATGGCCTCGGTTCCCATGACCAAGAGCGGACCATCAATTCTTATCAATAAAGTGCTCATTCAAAAGGGAGTTGATCAACAACTTGTACTGTATTGGTACCATGACCGCGGCCGAGTGATTGCGAGCGAATACTGGGCGAAAGGCTATATGATTTGGGACTCGATGACCAAAAATCGAACGGATGGCTCATTAGTCCGCATTATTATACCAGTCTCCGGCACACCGGAAGAGGCCTTTGAGGTTGGCGTGGCATTTCTCAAAGACATGTGGCCAGTCTTGTTGACCCATATGCCTCCGTCCGCCATGACATGAGGGATTAGTTGTGGCAATTGGCTGGTTAGTTCCGATATTCCTCAGTTCACTCGCCTCACTCTTGCTCGCGGGAGCCATTCTTCTTAAACGATCGCGCGGTCCAGTGGAAAAAGCCTTGGTTGCCGTCCTGGTCACCATGGCTTGGATTCAAGCCGGCCATGTATTGGAAATCCTTGATCCTACACGAACGCTCATGTGGAAACAGTTGGCCATGGCAGGAGAAATCATGTTTCCCGTCATCTTGTATAAGGTGGGGGCCTCATTTGTAGTTGAGCACCATCCCGATAACATTTCCGAATCTAGGTGGCGGTTTCAAGCCCTTTGGATCCTGGGCCTTCTGTGTACGGCTATTCTTTTGGCTCCCACGTTCTTTCCTTTAGCAGATCTCCTTCCACTCTGGGTTCCGGGCAAAATCATCAGTCTCTTTATTTGGCTCTTCGCGTAATCGTGTGGGTGCATTTGAGGCATTTTAGATCTCTGGCAGCATGCAGGTGAGCACTTTCAAGCGGAGGTACTCCTCATCCCGCAAGCCATAGGCGCGTCGTTGCAGCACTCGGATTTTGTTGTTGAGGCCCTCGACAAACCCCAAGGCCACTTTGTTTTCGGGTTGACAGTAGGCGGCAATCCCATCCCAATGCCGGTCGATCACTCGTGCAAATTCTTCATACGGTTTCAACCGTTGCCATTTCAGCGAGGCTTTCCATTGCTCGAAGAATCGTTTGGCCCAACCTTCCTTGTCGTAGTCCCAGAGTTGGCTGAAGGATTCCTTGAGGAGGTAGGCTGTGTGCAATCGCTTATTCGCGGCCAACAGCTTTTTCAGTGCGCGGCGTCCATCAAGCGTCAGATTGTCCCGATGGGAGAGCAAGGTGTATTTCTGGCCCTTGATGTAGGCGCGCTCCTTGCCGGTCAGCCGGGCATATTCCCGCTTACGGACTGTATCGAGGGCTTTGCTCAAATGGCGCAGGACATGGAACTTGTCGAACAAGATGGCCGCCGCTGGTGCATGGTTCGGGTGGCGCGTCGAGGTGCGGAAGGCTTTCCACATATCCATCACCGCCAGGCGAATTTTTTGGCTCTTCTTCGACCCCAACCACTGATAGAACTGATCCATACTCGCTTCCGAGCGGTCCGTACCTCCGAACCAGATGGGCCGCCGTCGCACCAGGTCGCTCACCACAATCCGGTAGGTGTGCCCCTTTTTGATCGAGATCTCATCAATGCCGATGACCTGGGGCCCAGGTGTCCCTGCGCGCTTGAGCTGCGCTCGCATATACTGCTTCTCCAGCTCCTTGACGGTATGCCAGTCCAGCTGCAGCTCGCGGGCTACGGCACGGATCGGAGCACTGGCACAGCGCCGCCCCACGTAGAACGCAAAGCGTTTGGTGTACAACGGGTTGGTGGCCAGCCAGGCCAGCCGCTCCCGCTTCACCTTGCGGCAGGTCCGGCACCACACCCGCCGAATGGGGACTTCCAGGTAGATACGCGTGTCGCCACAGGACAAATCCCGAATCCAACGGAGCGTGTGGTCGTAAAACGTGCGATGCCCACGGCCACACGTCCCACAGAGTGTTTTTTTCCCCGACGCTGGAGCGGGAGAATGCGGACCTTCGGATCCCCAAAGACCCCCCGAACAGTGGCCCGGGGACGAAACCCCGGGAAGCGATACGTGTCCTCAAGTCGTCGGGGTGTACGCATCCGTCACCTATGCCAACTTTTTTCAGGTAGAAAAACTTTTGAATCCCTTGTCCTGAGCACATTATAGACGATCAGCCCGTTTATTCTACCCACTCAATTCCACGAAGACCCCTTTATTTTAATCGCCTTAGTGGCGGCATTGGCCCAATTGGAACAAGTCCTCCGAGCTTCTCGTGACCCGCTCCGGTATCAGATCAAGTTTGTCATTATTGGGCTGGGGAGTTTGGCAGGTTTCGCCATCCTCCAGTCGACCCAACTGGACATTTTTCTGCAGGGAAACAAGGGCTACATTTTCGCCCAAGGCGTCATAACGCTCTTATCCCTCGCCCTGATCGGCTTCGGCCTGGGACGGTGGCACTTTCACGATTTGAGCCGTGCCGTGTATATCTCTCCTCAAGCCCTGTACACCTCATTCACGCTTCTCATTGTCGGAGGCTACTTTATCATCGTCGGTGGGCTGGGCGAATTGATCAGGCGAACGAACTGGGCCATCGGTGAATCGATCGGGATTCTGGTTGTCTTTATCGCCACTATCGGCCTCATTGTGATTCTCTCTTCACGACAGGTGAAAACAGAGCTTCGGCTGTTGCTCACACGCCACTTTTTGCGTTCAAAATACGATTATCGCCTCAAATGGATCGAGGTCACAGACGCGTTTCGGACGTGCGATTCCGTTGATAGGATTTTAGACAACTGCCTGGAATTGATGATTCGAACGTTTGGAGCCGAACACGTCACCACCTGGCTTCACTATGAAGCCGATGGACGATTTCACCAGGTTCGTTCCGCGAATATCGACGACGCCCCCCACCCCTTACCCATTCAGCATCCCCTTCACGACCTTATACAGTCGGGTGAGGAAATCATTGAACTTTCCCGTGTTGAGGGCACAGACTCACCTGGGTGGAAACCGTTCCTACATACCACACATGCCCTGTTGTGTATCCCGTTACGAACCACCGATGTGTGTCACGGTTTCATTACGCTCAGCGGCCAATTTGGACACCGTCATTATCGACAAGACGATTTTGATCTCATGACGTCCATCACCCATTACGTATCCGTGCAACTCACTCAAGCCAAGCTGTCCGAAGAACGGACGGCTACAGCCAAATGGGAAGCCGTCAGCCGATTTTCTACCTTTTATCTACACGACCTCAAAACCCTGATTGCCGGCCTCTCCATGGTAGCCCAAAACGCCAAGACCCATGGCCAGGATCCGACCTTTCAAGCATCAGCCATGCGGACCATCACCAATACGGTCACGAAACTCACCGGACTTATTAATAAACTGTCGGTGCAATCACAAGCTGTCACTGTTGAACACGCGGAGTCTTTTCACACGGTCAATATCAATGACATTATTAATGAAGCCATTCGGTCCCTGGCGACCAGCATACAAGAACCCACGTTATCCATGGCCCAGGCGTTACCTCCTGTCTCCATCGTCCCCGATCAATTCAAGCAATTATTCATGAACCTCATGATGAACGCCACGCAATCGGCAGGGGATTCCGGAACCATTCACATTTCCACGAAAGACACACAGGGAAGCGTCGCCATCACCATTGCCGATTCGGGACCGGGTATCCCCGAGACTCAATTACGAACCCTCTTCCAACCATTTAAAACGACGAAAAAGGACGGTTTGGGGATTGGGCTCTATCAATGTAAGTCGATCGTGGAACAATCGAGAGGCTCGATTCGCATTGAAAGCCAAGAGGGGCAAGGAACCAATGTCCATATTGTCTTGCCAGCGGCGTAAGCACCGCTATCTGACACGCGACACGTGAGAGGAATGATATGAAGACACAACTGAACCAACCAATGAATGATTCGCCGGATGATGCCATGGAGACCAAGAACAGGAACACCCCTCATCCAACTCTCTTGCTTGTCGAAGATGATGAAGACCTTCGGCAACAAATGAAATGGGCGCTACATTCAGACTACGAGATCCGGGAAGCTGGAGACCGAACGACCGCCGTCCACATTGTCCAAAATGAGCCTGTACATTTGGCCATTTTAGATCTTGGGCTACCTCCCCGACCCCACGAGGCTGTCGAAGGGCTTGCGGCTCTCGAAGAAATGTTATCCATCAATCGGGATTTGAAAATCATCATGGCCACCGGCAACACCGATCGACGCCATGCACTCCGAGCCATCGAACTCGGAGCTTATGATTTTCTTGAGAAACCCATTCATGTCGAAGTATTGAAAGTGGTGCTGGAACGCGCGAACTACCTCCTTCGTCTCGAAGGGGAAAACCGAACCTTGAAAAAACAGGAAGATCAGTCAGATTTCGAGGCTTTGATCGGAACGAGTGCGCCCATGCAAAAAGTCTTTGAAGTGGTCCGACGAGTCGCCAAGTCCGATATTTCCGTTCTGGTGACCGGAGAAAGCGGAACAGGGAAAGAACTCATTGCCCGCGCACTCCATCAACAAAGTGACCGCGCACACGGAGCATTCGTGGCGATTAACTGTGGAGCCATTCCCGAGAATTTATTGGAGAGTGAATTATTCGGACATGAAAAAGGCGCCTTCACCGGTGCCCATACACGCCGCAAAGGCCGCATCGAATCCGCCGACAAAGGCACGCTCTTTTTAGATGAGATTGGTGAGCTGCCAACTGCCTTGCAAGTGAAACTCCTTCGATTCTTGCAAGACCGTGGCATTGAACGAATTGGAGGTCGGGAATCAATTGAAATCGACGCAAGAATTATCGCCGCCACCAACGTAGACCTGGATCGAGCGATGGCTCAAGGACAATTTCGGGAAGACCTCTATTATCGACTCAATACCATCACCATCCCAGTTCCACCCTTAAGGGATCGAGGGGGTGACATTCTTTTGCTTGCAGAGCGATTCCTGCCACGCATCGCCGACGAAGTTGATAAAAACTTTGCGGGCTTCACCAAGGAGGCCAAAATCAGCATCGAACGCTATCATTGGCCTGGCAACGTGAGGGAATTAGAAAATCGCATTACACGGGCCGTCGCCATGGCCGATGGCAACCGCATTACCGCAGAAGATCTGGAACTGGATTCCCCCAACGTGGGGTATACCGGACATACCCTCAAAGATGCACGAGAAGCGATCGAACGCAAACTCATTCAACAAACTCTGAAAAAAACAGGAGGCAACATCACACGGGCCGCCTCAGAACTGGGAATCAGCCGCCCCACTCTTCATGATTTAATCGTACGATACTCGCTTCGCGAGCCCAAAGAATGTTAAGAGTGGTGACCATGACATGAAAACACACGAAACGAAGGTAGACCATCAACAACAATGACTAGAGACTCGCAGCCACACTCGCCCTCATAGAAACTAAACCCTCCTCCTTTCACAAAGATCTCATTTCTCAAAGCAGGTTGTCGATATTTCGACACCTGCTCAATCCTCTACACCACTACCCATTTGAACACCAATAGGGCTACCCCATCCATTCTTATTTTCCCAGGGCAACCCCCGACTTCACCTCCTTACCTTTTCTAATGTCTTTAATTTTCCTCACTTCATTTTTTACGGGAAAAATCAATCCGTCGCTTATCTGGAAGGAAAGACTCCTCACCGTTCTGCCAACCATCTCATCAACGACAAAACCCCGTCACTGATCTTTACCCTCTTTATCCTACCCCAACTTGTGAAAAAATTCCCAATGCCATTCATCGGAAATCTCCGATTCACGTTAAAACAAACATGAGGGCCAATCAGTATGCCGTTGGGGTAGCAAGTAGATGGGGGATGGGGCTGGGTGTTAGGGCTCGTGCAAGAATACCTTCCCCTGTTTGGGCGTCGATCCATCCTGCCTGGCGGCGTTGCTCGTCTTTTCCATACGGGGGAGTATGCGCAGTCCTCGCGCCTTGCCAGACAGGCGTCTCAGCACACAAACAGGGGAAGGTATTCTTGCGCGAGCCCTTATTGGCCAAAAATGTTTGATTCGACTATCTCACAAAGAATATGCCCGATTAATATGTGACTCTCCTGTATTCTTGGCGTATCGATGGATGGCACATTGATAAGATAGTGGCAGATATCTTTCATCTTCCCACCGGATGAGCCCGTGAGTCCGACGGTTTTCATATTGAGTTCATTCGCGACTCTCAAGGCATCTACCACGTTTCCAGAATTGCCCGAAGTTGAGAATCCAAGGAGAATATCCCCTGCCCGTCCAGCAGCTTTCACGTATCGTGAATAAATTTTATCGTAAGAATAATCATTGGCAACCGCCGTCAAGTACGAGGTGTTGACATGCAGGGCTTCAGCAAGCAGCGGATCTCGATCCAAGTAGTACCTGCCTGTGAATTCGGCAGCAATGTGCTGGGCATCAGCCGCGCTACCACCGTTTCCACACAAGAGAAGCTTATTGTTGTTCTTATAGGCCAGGGTAATCTCGGTGGCCACCTGGTGAATGGTATTGAGTATCTCCTCATTCTTGAGTAAGTCCAATTTGACGTTGATAGAGTTATTGATGATGACGCCAATTCGATCAATATGATTTTCCATAGACACAACTCAAATCTTCAAAGGTTTGTAAAAGAGAATTTTCTTATGAGAACGCGTGTATCATTCTTAAATTCAGGATACACGATTATACGGCCTTGATCTTTTGGATGATTGCTAAAGTGGATTTTCCAACGAGAATACTGACTATTATTATTTCCCCCAGTATTCCTCAACTAGTCATCCCTGAAAAAGTCTTTTATCAGTAGGTTGGCCCTCGGAGGGGGGACCGCGACGAGGACATCCCACAACAAAACTCTCAGGTCCCAGAGAATGGCTCGTACGTTTTACCTCACACCACAGAAAAGGGTATTCAGCGTTCATACGCGCGTTTCAAGGCCTTTTGCGGCGTACATCCCCAACGCTTCAGATACTCTCCGACCGTACGAATAGGCAAAGTGATTCACACAGTGAATGTTCATGAACTCTTGCACCGCCTAGCGGGTCCAGTGGGCAAAGACCAACTTCAAACTGATCAGGGGTCTTCTCCACGATCAACACTTGAATCTCATGTGCTTGTGCACTGCCGAGCGTGCGCCATGGACCTTTCTCGAAACCTCGCTTCTTTGACTTCAAGCCTGTGATTCCTTCCCGTTCATAGACCATCCACCAATATAACACGGTGTTCCGGTGGGCTCCAATGATCATGGCAATCTCCACATACCCGTACTCCGTCTTCTTTAACCGAATCGCTTATCTGCGTGGATGTTCCCGTGTCTCGGGTACGTGCATCTTTTTTTTTCATGCTGGCATTATACTCGCATTGCTCCCTTAATGTACTCTATAAGAATTGCCTGGTTAAAAATTGACACACCAATGCCCATACACGCCGCAAAGGCCGCATTAAATCCGCTGACAGAGGCACGCTCTTTTTAGGTGAGATTGATGAACTGCCCACTGCCTTGCAAGTGAAACTCCTTCGATTCTTGCAGGAACGGTGCATTGAACAAATTTGAGGTCGGGAATCGATCGACATCGACGCAAGAATTACCACCACCACCAATATTAGCCTCATCAACATCGAACGCTATCATTGGCCCGGCAACGTGAGGGAATGAGAAAATCGCATTAAACAGGGCGTGGCTATGGCTGACAACATCCGAATTACCTCGGGGGATATGGAACGGGATTCCCTCACCATTGGATATTCAGAATGTACTCTTACGCATTCACGAGAAGCAGTAGAACATGAGCTCATTCAACAAACCTTAAAAACAACAGGAGCCACTATAGCCAGAGCAGCATCTAGACTCGGGGTCAGTCGTCCGACCTTAAGGTCCGTCACGAAATGATTGCTCGATACCTCCTTCGATAAGAATTCTGCATGACATTCTTTCTTCATCATCCTGAAGGAGAGTATACATCTGATAGCTTGCAGGGTGGGAATCCCATTTCAACAGGATCGTTCTAAAGACACCTCACATCACAACACCGGCAACATCAACATTTCTCACAAAAAAAACCAGCGGTTCCCTCTGTGGAAGGAACCGCCGGAAAAGGGTGAATGGCGCTAGGTGAAAGTTCCCTGACTCCTTTATTGGTTTTGACGAGTCTTGCGAGACCGCCAAGCCGCCATACCAACCAATATTTCTATAAGCGATTGAATGTACGTGATAAAATCACGGTCGTTCGATCATTCTCGAACTCTAAAACCAAAATTTTTAATTTAAGAATTGTAAAATTCTCCAACAATTTTTTGACCCAAAAATAAAAATGTTCGAGAAAGGCTGAATTATTCAGCCTGTTAGACGAAATTTACTTTTGTAAATTTTTCCGACCGTGCTTCTGATACTAACGACAAAAGATTTACCGAGTTCTATTCATGAGAAACAAGATGGTAGAAAAACATGCAGAGGAAAGGGTGCTTATACGTAAAAAAAGTGAAGATCACAGATATCCAATCAAGTTATCTACGTCAATCGTCGGTCGGTTAGGAAAACACGTACTTTGGCTCGTTCAGGTTTGAGGTCGTACGAGGCTTCACCTTTCCCTTGGAGTGGAGTTTCCTTGAGCAATTCGCAGCAGCATCCCAGTTGTATCTGACCACTGAGTACGCTGGGAGGCTGCGCCCAGGTAAAGTTGGTATTATCAAACTAATTTAGAAATTGTTTTCCTCCACTTTCACACGCATGTGCAGAATCCGGTATGATGCGTTGCTCGAAATGGGTGGGGATGAATTGCGTCAAAGATGGTGTGGTGAAAAGCTGACAGCGTTACCTTTGCAAGGTGTGCCAGTATCGGCATACCGTACGATTCCGTGGCAAGAACCCCGACCTTCAAGCGCCAGACCTCGGAGTTGTACCTGGAAAGCCTTTGGGTTCGTTTGAGCGGCCATTTTTTGCAATGCAGTCCTGTGTCGGTGCACCACAGGATCAAGGCCTTCGGCGAATCCATTGAAACCTTTTCGCTCGCGATCCGGCATCAAAATCATAGAAATGGAGGAAATGCACACCTACTATTAGGTCTGAAAAAATTCCTGCTTGATGCTGGAACCAACAAACAATAGGGGGAAATGGGGAAACATGCCGCCCTTAAAGGCATGATGAGCGACTATTGGAAGCCCTATGAGTACTTCATTCCAGAAACAACCAACACTCAATCAAAAGCGGAAATCTATACCTTTGAGGGATATAACGGTTGATGTCGCCATTTTTCGACAGATTCAGGTGGAAGTCGAAGTGTGACACAAAAAGCCAGCAAAGGCCTCAATATTCCGTCATGCTCTTAATGCTCAAGTGGAACGGGACTTTGAAACTTATATAAATTAGCAATACGGATTTTTCGAGTTGCACTCCTTTTGCTTCCTAGGAGCCTGTCACCATTGCAGACATGAAGTTTTTCCAACCTTCACTAAATGTATGAATCTCCTTTACAAAATAATCTTTGACCGCTACTAATTTTTCATTTAATTCATTTAGAAAACGTTCATGTACTTTGGTTATCTACATGAACGTTGGTTATCTACATGACGTTAAAGTCTGTCATTTTTCATCCGATAAGGTGCGATTAATAGGATATCTCGATCGCCCATTCATTATAGGTGCATATGACAGTCATTCACACTATTTAGTTTTTCAGGCCCCTTCTCGACAACGGCAAACCCATCGTAAGGTGGGGACGCAAAGCCACGGGTCAGTGACCAACAACTGATAGCCGGGTTACCGAAAGAAGGGAAGAGCACACACGCTCTCGTGGAGTATGGGGCCATCCGATCAAAAGGAGAAGTCCCATGCTGAACCGAAGCGTGGCCTGCGCATTTTACACCGTTGTTATTTCAACCATTCTTACTCTCTTTCCCGCCTCTGTCTTGGCTGGACAAGTTAGCCTGAGGTGGGAGTTAAACTCCGAGCCAGATATCAATGGGTACTACATCTATTTCGGCACCCAGACCGGGAACTACGATGCCCCGAATTCTCCTCTCTTCATTGTACACCCTCAAAATATCATTACTGTCACTGGGCTCCAAAGCGGACAAGAGTATTTTTTCACGCTGACAGCTGTTGACCAATCGGGCAATGTGAGTTTGCCCGGATATGAAATCAGTACGGTTATTCCAGGCCTACCGGACACCACACCTCCGAGCACCCCAGCGATGCAATCCGCGGTGGCCGACTCCTCGACCCAAGCCACCATCACGTGGTCCGCGGCCACCGATAATATCGCTGTCACTGGGTATACGCTGTACCGCGATAACAGCCCCCTGACCACGACATCGAATCTGACATTTATCGATACCACACTCTCCCCCTCCACCACTTATGCCTACTCCGTGGTGGCCCATGATGCGGCGGATAACAACTCCGACCCTTCGGCAGAAGCAACCATCACGACAGAACCCCCCGGGGATATCACCGTATTAGACGTGCGAGTCGCAGCGGGGTCTGATGATGCTGAAGAGCACACCACGGGAGCCGTGAATATGAACAGTAGTGACCTGGAACTCGTCTTGGCGTCGACGAATCAGACCGTCGGGATGCGCTTTGCCGGGCTCACGATTCCTCAAGGAGCCACGATTGTGAATGCTTGGGTGCAATTCCAAGTAGATGAAGTCTCCACCGACACCACCACACTCACCATTGAAGGTGAAGCCACAGATCAGGCAGAATCCTTTGGAGATGCGACGGGGAATATATCCACGCGCAGCCGCACGGCAGCCTCTGTGAATTGGAGTCCAGCCCCCTGGTCGAGTGTTGGGGTGGCCGGGCCAGATCAACAAACGCCTAATCTGGCTGCCATCATGCAGGAACTCGTCAACCGCGGTGGGTGGACCAGTGGCAACGCCGTGGCCTTACTCATCACCGGAACAGGAAAACGGGTGGCTGAATCGTATAATGGCCATTCCAGTGCCGCCCCGTTGCTCCATGTGGAGTATCAAATCGGAGACACCTCTCCCACCGATACCACGCCACCCAGCACCCCCGAAATTCAATCCGCAGTGGCGGACTCCTCGACACAAGCCACCATCACGTGGACACCCGCCACAGATAACGTCGGCGTCACCGGGTATACGCTCTATCGCGATAATAATCCGGTCACCACTACGCCCAATCTGACTTTTACCGATACCAATCTCTCGCCTTCTTCCACCTACTCGTATGCCGTGGTGGCCCATGATGGCGCGGCTAACGACTCTGCACCTTCGACAGAAGCCACCGTCACCACAAAAGGTCCTGAGGAAATCACAATCTTAGACGTGCGAGTCGCAGCGGGGTCTGATGATGCTGAAGAGCACACCACGGGAGCCGTGAATATGAACAGTAGTGACCTGGAACTCGTCTTGGCGTCGACGAATCAGACCGTCGGGATGCGCTTTGCCGGGCTCACGATTCCTCAAGGAGCCACGATTGTGAATGCTTGGGTGCAATTCCAAGTAGATGAAGTCTCCACCGACACCACCACACTCACCATTGAAGGTGAAGCCACAGATCAGGCAGAATCCTTTGGAGATGCGACGGGGAATATATCCACGCGCAGCCGCACGGCAGCCTCTGTGAATTGGAGTCCAGCCCCCTGGTCGAGTGTTGGGGTGGCCGGGCCAGATCAACAAACGCCTAATCTGGCTGCCATCATGCAGGAACTCGTCAACCGCGGTGGGTGGACCAGTGGCAACGCCGTGGCCTTACTCATCACCGGAACAGGAAAACGGGTGGCTGAATCGTATAATGGCCATTCCAGTGCCGCCCCGTTGCTCCATGTGGAGTATCAAATCGGAGACACCTCTCCCACCGATACCACGCCACCCAGCACCCCCGAAATTCAATCCGCAGTGGCGGACTCCTCCACTCAAGCCACTGTCACCTGGTCCGCAGCCACCGATGGCGTGGCTGTCACCGGATATACACTCTACCGCGATAACTACCCACTGACCACAACATCGAACCTGACGTTTATCGATACCACGCTCTCCCCCTCTACCACGTATGCCTACTTCGTGGTGGCTCATGATGACGCGGGCAACAACTCTGGCCAGTCAACAAACACATCAATCACGACTCCCGCTCCCCCAGATACCACCCCGCCAAGCACCCCAGTCATTCAATCCGCGGTAGCTGACTCCTCGACCCAAGCTACCATCACCTGGTCCGCGGCCACCGATAACGTGGCTGTCACCGGGTATACGCTGTACCGCGATAACAACCCTCTGACTACAACGTCGAATCCGAAATTTATTGATACCACCCTCTCATCCTCCACCACTTATGCCTACTCCGTGGTGGCCCATGATGCCATGAACAACACGTCAGCACCTTCCGCCCCAATGTCCGTGACGAGCGGCGGGGGGGGACACCGGTGGTGGCGTGGACGGCCACAGACCAAAATCCCGAAGGGACCTGGAAGAATTCCGGGTGGGACAAGCGGAGTTTTCGAATATTACTCGACGGAGCCTCCATTACCACCACAGGATCTAACATCCAGCTGACACTTCAAGGGCGCGCCTCGGGCAGTTACACCGTGCAACGGGTTTCGCTGGTGCAACGGGACGGCAGTACGCTTAATGGGGTGGATAGTAGCTTTCGGCAGGTGACCTTTGGCGGGTCTTGGGACGCGGGGGTGACAGTGCCAGCAGGCGAGACGGTGACCAGTGATCCCATTGCGTTCGATTTGGTGGCCGAGCAGGACGTGTTTCTAACGTTCTGGGCGCCTAAGGGAATGACAACGGTATATTACACAGGCGGCACCAACACATCGGCCTGGATCATTCGAGGCAAGGACAAGAGTAACATGATTGATTGGCAAGATCTGGATATCAGCGCTACAAGAAAGCATCTCTATGTTGGGGAGACCGTGGAAGTACTCAGCCCTGGGGGAAACGACTCCACGGATACCACCCCACCGAGCACCCCAGCCATTCTATCCGCGGTAGCCGACTCCTCCACTCAAGCCACCCTCACCTGGTCGGCCGCTACGGATAATGTCGCGGTGACCGGCTATACCCTTTACCGCGATAACAATCCCTTGACCACAACATCGAACCTGACGTTTATCGATACCACGCTCTCCCCATCCACCACTTATGCCTACTTCGTGGTAACCCATGATGCCGCTGATAATAACTCTGCCCCTTCTGCAAACGCCTCTGTTACGACACCGGCTCTCCCCCCAGATACCACCCCCCCCAGCACCCCAGCCATTCTATCCGCGGTGGCCGACTCCTCCACTCAAGCCACCCTCACCTGGTCGGCCGCTACGGATAATGTCGCGGTGACCGGCTATACCCTTTACCGCGATAACAATCCCTTGACCACAACATCGAACCTGACGTTTATCGATACCACGCTCTCCCCGTCCACCACTTATGCTTACTTCGTGGTGGCCCATGATGCCGCTGATAATAACTCTGACCCTTCTGCAAACGCCTCTGTTACGACACCGACTCTCCCAGATACCACCCCCCCCAGCACCCCAGCCATTCAATCCGCGGTGGCCGACTCCTCCACTCAAGCCACCCTCACCTGGTCTCCGGCCACCGATAACGTAGGCGTCACAGGCTATGCCATCTATCGTGACAATACGTTACTGGACACCACACCTGATCTGACCTATGTGGATACCAATTTGGCACCGTTCACGACCTATGGATATTCAGTCGTTGCTCAGGATGCCGCCAATAACGTTTCTTCCCCAAGTTCAACCATTTCTGTCACGACACTTCCCGAATTCACCGACCCTCATGGGGCCCCAACCATTCAGGCAGTCCAGGTTGATTCTGATTCACAACTTACCATCAATTGGATCCCAGCCCCTGAAGATGTCTTGGCCGGGGTTGAGGCATCCGTGAATCTTGGAGCGGCAGCATATTGTCCGGCAATGGAACAACCCGAGTCTGGCCAACCAATTATCAACATTGCCAGTGGTGATGTGAATGACCTCTTGTCAAAAATATCGTCCGCCCAATCGGGAACCACTTTCCTATTAGAGGATGGAGTCTATGTACTACCATCGAATAAATCACTGGAAATTAAAACACCTGGGTTGACCATCCGAAGCGCCTCCGGCAACCGAGAGGCCGTCCGCATCGAGGGAGGCTACAACAATATTTCAGTCAATGTAGATGAATTTACAGTCGCCGACGTGACATTGAGTCAGCCCACCAATCACAACATTCAAGTGCGAGGGGAAAAGGGCATTACCGGAACAACGATTTACAATGTTCATCTGTTGGATGCCGGACAGCAATTTGTGAAAGTGAGCACTGGTGATGGCACCCTCGGGAAATTCGCTGACTATGGTCTCGTGGCCTGCTCCCGCATCGAATATACGACATTCTCCAAAGGAACTGGCACCTCACTGCCAAGCTACACAAACGGGGTGGACATACTCGCGGGGAAGGGATGGGTCATTCGCGACAATGAGTTTCGTCGGATTCGAAGCGAAGCCGGTCCGGCTGGGCCTGCAATCCTAGTCTGGAGAAACTCGCTTGACACCATTATTCGCCGGAATCTGATTGTCGACAGTTGGCGAGGTATTGCGTTGGGGCTTAGTTCGCCACATACGCTCTCACGGGGCGGAGCCGACGTACTCTATGATCACCAAAACGGACTCGTGGAAAATAATGTTATCTTGGCTCTCACAGAACCGGCAGACGCCGCCATTGAAAATAATTATGCTCTCAATTCTCAGGTTCAACACAATACCATCTATTATCATGAAGGCCTGAATCACTCGGTGAACTGGTCAATTGAATATCGATTTGGACCCACCACCGTAAACATTTCCGACAATTTAACTAACTTTCCTATCATCGTTCGCAGTCCACTTCCAGCCCAGCAGGGAACACTTGAGGGTAATATCACAGATGCCCAAGCTAACTGGTTTATCGATATTATGGCAGAAAATTATCATCTTTCCCAAAGCTCTGGAGGGGGAACCGCGACGGCCTTTACCCTCTATCGAGATGGGGTGCCTGTTGGAACCACCCCAAACTGGAATTATGCAGACTCTAACCTCACCCCGTCTACCACATACACCTATTCGGTGACCGCTCTTGACGCCGCGGACAATGAGTCTACTCACTCTGCCCCGGTTACGGGCACAACCCTCTCCCTCGCAGATACGACCCCACCCAGTACCCCCATGATTCAATCGGCGGTGGTGGACTCCTCGACTCAAGCGACCCTCACCTGGTCGGCCGCTACGGATAATGTCGCGGTGACTGGCTACACGCTGTACCGCGATAACAACCCTCTGGCCACCACGTCCAATTTGTCTTATGTGGATTCCAATTTATCCCCATCCACGACCTATGCCTATTTCGTCGTCGCCCATGATGCCGCAGACAACAACTCTGCCCCGTCGCCCGAAACAGCGGTCACCACGCCCACTCCACCACAGGGGACCGCGGTACTGACATGGCAAAAAAATCAGGAATCGGACCTAAGCTACTACAGGGTCTATTTCGGCAATCAACCACAGTCGTACAGCACGGGTATGAACGTCGGGTTGACCAGTACCCCGAATACCCCTCACTATATAATAACTGGCTTAGCACCAGGGACCTATTATTTCACGGTCACCGCGGTAGACTTTGCAGGCAATGAAAGTCCCTATTCTCTTGAAGGAACGAAGGTAATCCCAAATTAAGGGTGAACCACTAGCGCGCTCAACGAACTGAAGAAACATACGAGCGCTGCCTTTCTCACGGCATACAGGATAGGAGCGAATCATGAAACGGTTAATTCAATTATCATTTCTGATACTCATCGTAAGCTTTAGCTTCGGAGTCACAGAGAGCACAGCCTCTCAGGGACCTGCTTTTTTCCAATTACACCACGATTCGATTCCAAACTTCTCCCAGAATCACACAATCCAGAGCGCGCAAAATGGCGCATGGGCCAGTACGTCCACATGGAATCCGGCCCGTCTTCCCCAAGATGGTGATGTTAATCACCAACAAAATGTGACCGACGGTGGTCTACAAGCGAGGCCGATGTGATAGAGAGTGCGTCCAATGAAACGTTGCGATTCAGGAACACACAATTCAGGGGCGAAACGTTACGATTCATACCCAACAGTACGCTGAGAGTCGGGACGATTAATTCACCCATTTTAAGTCGCTTCAGCGCAAACATTCATCGTCGGGGAACAGACTTTAGATCTACGCGTTGATGGTCAGGGCGTTTTTGACACAGCACAATACGGCACCACTCCAGAAGTGCTTGACGGAATCTGAAAGATGCTTGGCACGGCCAAAACACCAACCTTGGCCATACTGGCAAAGAAACATACGGCACCGGGATTTATTGGCATTACGAAACACCATTTACAGGGCTGAACAAAAAGGGGAATTGGTTGTTGATTGCTGGGAAACATACCTTTAGAAGCAGGAGGAGTTCGAAGCCTAGCCAGCTGTTTAAAAATGAGGGTGTGTCGCCTGGGAGGAGGGCATCACCGATCCCTGTGCCCAGTGTATTACCAAGACTTGCGACATATTGAAGCGTTTTAGGTGAGTGAAGGCCAAAAGGGGGGATTGTCGGCTTGGGAGCTGAACTGGAATACAAACGGCCCTCGGGTAACTTCGGGCTGCCTAAAGGAGAGCCAGTATCAGCGAAAAAAAACGGTATGGAGCTCTAGTGAACGACCCACAATAAACAAGGTGCCAGTGATTGGGAAGAAGACAGTCGGATACCTGGAATTCCTTACCTAATCACCCCACCAAATTCCGAAAGAAAAAGAAATAATTGAGGTCATACTAGATACAGCACTGGTCATTGGAACAGAACAAGATTACATTTATCTAGATGTGCCAACAGAAATTATCATGAGGGACATTCCCGTGAAAATCGTAAACGAAGGAGTTGACTTCACCAATCCACACCAGTTCTGCCCAGGCTCTATTTCTATTGACAGGTTCATCAATATGCAGAGACCAATGAAAACTTCAACCTTTGTGTGTCGGGCACAAGAACCTCTGATAAGTGAAATTCACGACCATCGCACAACTCATGCAATAGGCAGGAAAGTCGGAGATAAAATCGTTCTTCAAAAAACGAAGTCACAATCCTTGAGTTGACTCTTGATCAAGGCTTTAATCTTAGGAGGTTCCGTTATGAAAGCGAACGCGCATTTTCTTCCCCGCGCCGTGAAATTTATTATATTTCTGAGCACCCTTTTTCTCTGGGAAGCCCACATCGGGGCATCCTTCGTCAATGCCGCTGACCCACAATCAGCCCCCTTACTCTATCAAGAGAACTTAGACTACGAAGGAGCTTTCATCCTGCCCAAAGGTACCTTTGGAGGATCAAATTTCACCTATGGAGGCGAAGTGATAGAATACCATCCGCTGAACAACTCTCTGTTCATCGTTGGACACTCTCATCACCAAATGGTGGCAGAAGTGAGCATTCCCACTCCCCTCGTGACTTCACAAGAAGAAGACCTTCCCATTGCCACCGTGCTTCAACCTTTCACTGATGCATCAGAGGGCAAGATGTACACCATCGATTCTGGAACCATTAAAATGGGGGGACTGCTGGCATTCAACAATAAGCTCTACGGCGCTACCTATAGTTACTATGATGCCAACGGCAGTCAAACACTTTCCCATTTTTCCTCTTCATTAGATCTCTCAATCCAAGGTGACGCTGAAGGAATGTATAAGGTAGGAGACAACGCAGGATTTGTGTCAGGGTATATGACTCATATCCCACCAGAATGGCAAACGTCTTTCGGTGGTCCTGCCATTACCGGTAATTGCTGTCTTTCGATCATATCTCGAACTTCATATGGGCCTGCAGCTTCTGTCTTCGATCCAGCAAATGTAGGGCAACAATCACCTGTACCTGCAACTCCACTGGTTCAATACCCATCCTCTGACCCCCTTCGTGAGTGGGATACAACCAATCTCTATTTCAATGGTACCACTAAGATTAAAGGCGTAGTGTTTCCCAAGGACAGCCGAAGCTTACTCTTTTTTGGGATACATGGAACAGGAACATATTGTTATGGGGAGGCTGATGTCTGCAACGATCCGGTTGATAATTCTAAAGGTAACCATGCTTATCCTTACGTGAACCAAGTGTGGGCCTATGATGCCCTAGATTTACTCAAAGTAAAGAATGGAGAAAAATCACCGTGGGAGGTAACTCCCTATCAGATTTGGCAGATTCCGCTTCCATTTCAAGCAGAAACATCTAAGCCGATTGGTGCTACATATGATCCTTCAACACAACGTCTTTTCATTTCGCACAACCGCAAGGGAGATCGGCTCATTATCCATGTGTTTAGGCTCAATCATGTCACCACAGGATCTGACACAACACCACCAGGAACACCCCAGGGGTTGATAGTGAATTAACTTTAGGTTCTGTCGACTATTACTTCAGCCATTAGTACTCACCATGGGCTGTGTTGCCTGGGGGGAAATTCCCAGGGAGTCGTGTGTTGATCAATTTGGGGTGTTGTACACCGAGCGAGGTCGACCCGGGTTGCTGATTGGGACGGTGGGGCTTGCAGACCAAAACCGTTCGCCCTGCCCCTCGGCACCAGGTAAGTGTGGCGACAAGGAAGACGACCAACTTTGTGGTGGGGCTATAAGGGCTGGTGGGGAACCCGTATGATGGGTACACGCTGGCCGGGGAATTGGAGCCAATCGAGCGTTCGACGGGAAAACGGTCGCGGCGGTGTATGGTGAATCAAGGATATCGGGAGCATGGAGTGGATTTGCCCTAGACGGAGGTGTTGGTACATCGGCCACGGCAAGCCGTGACGCCGGCACAGGAACAGACCATACAGTTACGGAATGCAATGGAACTGATCAGGGGGCATTTGAAGGGAAACGGCTTCTTGCGGTGGAACTTCCTCAAAGGCAGGGAAAGCGATAAGTTAAATACGGTGTTATGTGGCGTGGGCAAACACTTACGGGCAATTCTCCGGAATCTGAATTTTTTGGGTGCCGCTGTTGGTGGGTTGCCTCAGCCCAAATCCTCGATTTCCAATCCCTCGTCACCCGAACATGCCAAAAGAGACTTTCTCAGGGAAGACTAAATAACTGAGCCATTGAATTATGCCGCGTATCGCCCGTCGTGGCATTTCATCTTGTTTGAAAGACGAAACGGATTACCATCTTTTCGATATGCGTTTTTTAGGATTTGGCTATGCGGTAGTTCAAGCGTTTAGCCGACAACCAAAAATTCCTTCTCGAGGCTAAGGACTCGACCTTTACGGCCATGTGCAATCTGCATGCAGCTTGGAAAATTTCTCGGCCAGTCGGGAACCTTCCGCCACCTTCAACGTTGGCCAGCACCTCACAAAGTGGATTTTGTCCGGTCCGTGAATTTGTCACACCGAATAGCGACCACCCCGTGTCAAGCTTATACATGGCTCACTAGCCGCCTCAGATCGATATGCCTTCGGCTTAGTGCGAACTTCAGTGCGGTGTTCAACCACAGCATTCGGGAGGCTATCCGTTCGGACTTTCTCTTTTTGTAAAAGGTAGTATAATAGCCAGGAGAATGTAAACAAATTGCTGGGACAAGATACAAGGATACTCTAATCGCTCTCGTCCTTCACAGCCTTCAGTGGAATAGCTTAACACCAGGGAAACCCGATATGGATGTATATTTTACCACAGTCATTCGACAGGCACCGCCCTCTGAAGGTGGTGAAGTCGTCAAGCTCGACTGGGACAGCAAGAAAGTCTTATCCGCACAGCCAATTGTCCCGACGGACCCTCCAGTGTCTGCCACCAATACCAGAGGGGGAACCCGAGGCGGCCGTGGAATTCTCATCACCAATGGAAAAGTGCTTGTCGCGTCCTATCACTCCCTGCATTCTTTCGATTTAGACCTGAGTCCCCTGCAGCGCATATCAAACCACACCTTTGCGAATCTGCACGAGTTGTGCTTTCACAATCACTCTATATGGGCGACTTCAACGGAGATCGATGCCGCGGTACAAGTGGATGAAGAGGGCAAGACGATGGAAACGTGGTGGCCGCGGGATGATGCTGTCACGGCTACCCATTTCGGGTTAACACCTCTCAAAATGGATAAGGAAGCCGACAACAGAACGGCTCATGAAAAATCAGGTTCTTGGGACACGAGTCACGTTCATATCAATGCCGCAGCGATTGCTCCCGATGGCCGACCGTTAATGCTCCTCAACAGATTTGGTGCCGTTATCAAATTGCATCCGACAGAGGTGTATATCGTCAAACCCAATATGCGCGGATGCCACAACTTGCTCGTGACCAAAAGTGGTCACTTGATGATCAGCAACACGCTTCAGCGTTCCGTTGATATATTTGATCAACGGGGGACTCTCCATAAAAGGATCATGTTAGACGATCTGGCGCCGGTCGCTCAGATACTACGACGTCTCACGTGGACTCGCATTAAATGTTGGCTCGCAAAACATGGTCGTCCGCATAAATTGTTTCATTCAATGTTTCTGCATGCCGTTTCGTCACGGCCAGTTTTTGTGAGAGGACTCTGTGAAACGCCAAACGGAAATATCCTGGTCGGCATTTCCCCAGCCGCGATTATTGAGCTGGATTGGAAATCGGGAAAACTCGTTGATTTCTTTTCCTATTCTGATGATGTCAATGTTTGCGTGCATGGGATGGCTTGCAAATAGCCAAACCGAGCCAGGTTCCTGGGAAAACCAGGATTGTCTCGTATTCTCTCTTGCCCTCACCGGAGAACTGTACTCTTTCGCTTTCCATCAAAATTATCGATGATCATGATATAGAAGTGTAAAGAGCCATGCGGCCCCAACCTCGTCCCGTCTTCCAGGCAGTTCGACCTTAATGGACAGTGAAATTTGCTTCAATCCCGTCTACGGAATCCAACATTCTGTCTCGCCATCTCTCGTTGATAACGATTTTTGAGTCAAGCCCAAAGTTAGTTGAAATTCTCCACGGCTCCGGGGTTCATGTTACGCGGCCTTCTTGGTCATAGGCGTTTTAAGTTTTAGTTCCCGGCTCAAGGCTTCCCGCAAGCGGGGCAAGTGCCGATAGCCCTTCACCTTGCGGAGCCGCGGCTCGATATCCAGTAACGCCGTGGCCAACCAGCGCTGTCGCTGATTCGAGTTCGTCCACCGATCCACCTTGGCACACCGCTCTTCCACCAAGGCATTGATCGACTCCAGACAGTTGGTCGTTTTGAAGGAGGTTCCCAAAAGGGCAAACACGCCTAACCGATGCAGCGTCAAGGTTTCCTCCAACCCTTCCACCAGACTCTGAGCCGCCGATTGATTCCGAGTCTCCAGGTCACGCTGCAGGCGCTGTAGCGACGCCCGGGCTTCCGCATAGGTGGGACGCTGATACGCCCGTTGCAGTCGGGTCCGCCACGTGCCCTGTTCGCCTTTGGGTAAATACTTCACGACATTTTCCCGTTTGTGCCACTGGCACCGTTGGACCAGGGCCGAGGAGCCAAACGCCTGCCGCACCGCCGCTCGCAAGCCTTTCCCGCCATCGATGATGACCAACAAGCCCTGAGCACTGTCGAGCCCACGGTCTCCCAACGCCTGCAGGAACTGGGTCAGGACCTCTGCGTTTTCAGTGCCCGTTTCGACAAAGCCGAGAACGTGTTTCTCCCCGGTGAGCGTGATCCCCACGGCCACCACCATCATCATCTCGGCAAAGGCCTTCCCGTCGAGAAAGACCGCCACCAGATCCAGGTCACTCAGGTCCCGTTCCTGCAACGCGTGTAACTGCTTGGCACTGGCTTGCGTAAAGGCGCGAGACACTGTGGAACTCGACAAGCCGATCGCACCCGGCACCGCTGCGGCCGCCGTCTCATAATTACGACACGAAATCCCATACAACACGCGTTTCAGGAGAACCTCATCCAGTGCCCCATGCTCCCGAAAAGTGGGAAGCGTGCGTAACGGAATTTCCGCGTCCCCATTCGCTTGGCGCACTCGGGGAATCCGGAGCGACACCTGTTGGCCGGCCAGTCGGACACTGCCGGGATTACTCCCATGCCGCCGCCCGGGAAACTGCGAGGCTTTCCGGGTATACCGGGCCCCGGCCAACAGACAGACCTCGTCTTCCAAGAGGGCCTGAACATGGAGCAGGCCCAAGGGGATGAGGGCACGAATACATTCTATCTTCGTCTCCACGTCAAACGCCTCATACTGGTCGGGGCGGAGAACCTGTGCTGGCCCCAACCGTTTGGTCTTCTTGCTTCGCTTCGGGATTTTCGTAATACTCTTCATGAAGTGGCTCCTTTCGGCTGCTGGGAAAGATCGGGGTTCTTGGTCGAACACCATCTCACCACAGTTGAGGGAGCCACTTCAATTTTCAACTAACCTTAGCACACACTCGACGATTGGGCATGATAAAGATATCACACGCTGCATAATACCCAGCGAGTTCATTATCAGAAACTTGCCCTGCAAAAACGACATTGTCAGCGATCCCACATTCACACACAAGATTTTGCAGGTAGGCCTCATCGACACCAATTCCTACAATAAGATATTTGGCAGTCGGGAAAACTTTTAGAATTTCAGGAAGGGCTTTGATGACCATATCTTGACCTTTTCGCCGCTGCAATCGTCCCACGGTTAACAAAACAGGTCCATTGTTTAGCTTATGTCGCTGACGAATTGAGTCTCCAGCATGTTCAGAACTATTAAATAGTTCACTGCTAACTCCGGGATTTATAATATGAATTTTATCGGAATCAATACCAATATTTTCCAAAATGTGTTTGGTATTTGTTGAATTGGCAATAACGGCTGCAGCTCCGTTATAGATCTTTGGCATGAGCCAGGAAAATTTACGTGACGTGAGGTGTGTCTGTATTTCTTCACCATGGGCATACAGGAGGTAGGGCACTCGAGTGAACCACCGAACAAGGAGGGCCACTAATCCATCTGGCAACACCCTTGCCACATGAATTTGTTTAACCCCATACTGACGAGAAATCTTGCACACGTTCAAAATAGCGTCGACATAGCCACGCAATGCGCTTAAGTTCGTCGGATCCCAATTGGCAAATTTCATTGGAATCCGTTCAACTGGAAATGGAAGAGCTTTATCCACCTCATCTCCCTGGTCACATTGTTCAGTGACCAAAACAGCTTCGCGGGACTGATATCGTCCATACGTGTTAAGCATCCAAGTTACGGTTCCACCTTTAAGAGGCAAAAAGTTTTGAGTAAGAATTAAGGTAGGGATAAACTGTTTTATGTTCACACTGGCATCTAGATGAGTCGTGAATTTCTTTTTTTTAACTACCGCTGGCACACCGACAGCTAGGCATCCTGACGGGATCGAAGTCCGTACGACTGCGTTTGCTCCAATTTCACAATCGTCCCCAACCTCAATAGACCCAATAAGTCTGGCTCCTGCTCCCATAATAACCCGACTTCCAATCCTGGGCACGCCTCCTCTTCCTCCCAAGTCACCTATAGTCACACCCTGGTAAATTGTACATTCTTCGCCTATGACCACATCCGAGTGTATGATGATTCCACCAAAGTGATGAATCCGCAAACCCTTTCCGATTCGAGCCTCGGCAGGAATGGAAATTCCCGTCGTCATTTCAAGTGTCCTTTCCACCACAAACCGGAATGGCTGTGTAGGAATATGATGGTCGAGGAACCAACGAAAAATCCGGTATCCGAACAATGCCCAAAATCCTTGAGAGAGTAATCCTCGTAGTACTACCCGAAGGCTAGAACCTTCTTCACGGAACCGGCCCACATCCGCTTTTACCGTAGACCAAAATTCAGAAGTTTGTTTCTTTTCTGTACTCATTTTATTGGATCTATTGTCAAAAATTTTGTTTGACAAGACTAAGCAGCTTTCCTGATTAGCCTCTCTCTAGTAACGAATTCGTCCTTCTCAATGATCTCCACGAGGCTTTGAGAGCCCCGCAACCGCTTTCAGGTTTTTTCCGTACAGCCTCCAAGTTAAAAAACCATGGTCAAGACCGTTCATCTGGAGCGACCGCTACTGGTCTTGGGAGTGCGTAAGGAAACAGTGGCAAAGGTCGATCCCATCAGATTGGTTGTTCGAATATGCGGCCATATGTTCCACAAGAAAACGGCAAAAGACCAGGCGAACTTCAAGATCATTCCCCACCCATTTCTTTCCTAAGGTAAAATAATGATTTGGTTATATTGGTGGTGGGGATGACAGAAGCTTTATCGATATAAGGCCTGAGGAAATGGGATACCGACACAGATGGGTTCCTGACCTTGCCTGATGCCCAGACACGTTCTTGAAAGGATAAGAGACACATACATTCCCCACCTTGCATTGATTTCAACCTGTGAAATTCGTATTTGGCAATAGAAGCATCCATCAAATTCACCGTATGGACAAAACGTAATTTATGGATACCATAGGTTTTCTACATCCTGGAGCGAGCGCGGTACACAGCAAGGCGAGCCTGCAAGTCAGTCGATGAACCCAATTCGCCTATGATGGCAAGCAAATTTCATGATTCCCACGATGCCAGGCCTACTGAAAGATAGGATAAGCCATTGTCGGAAAAATAAATACGCTCGCTATACTTCCCCTAATCACCTGCCTGGGGTTTGGGAAACCTTTCACTGGGGGGAGGTTGCTGACAACACCCTTTTGGGGTCACGAACTTGATACACTTCAATTGTTCGGTGGCTTCCGGTGACGTTTTTGCCTTGAAAGGAATTGATACGTGCCACGCCACTCGAACTGCGCAGTGCTTGATAGAATGCCCTTCGTGACTTCATGGCCTTTAATGACCTTCGAAATCCAATCTTTCCCTCAAAATATTTTTCATCAACGACAAAATACTCTGCGCCTAATTGAATATAATGTTGCAGAGGTTTCCATATCGCATAGCGATCTTCCACAATCAAATTATAGCGAAGAATGTCTTTGGCTTTTGCAAGATCCACCATAAACCTGAATTCCGGCGGCGTCCCGCCATGCTGCGTCTTCACTTCATAACGCCGCAAGTAATTCGCCTCGAGATCATAGATCGGGATATCCTGATTGCCAGGCCAGGGCCGTCTTTCTCCTCGCACGACAACCGTTGCCCCTTCAGGCACATATTCCTCAAACCACTGCACCGCCTGCACTTGCACGGGAACAAAGGGTGATCCAAATACAGGATTATTCAACAAATAACTTAACCCGTTCCAAAAAAACACAATGGCAACCAGAACAACCACTCCAACTGATGCCACACCTCGTGTCGTGTCATGGAGTACGACTGACAGGATTTTTTCTCTTACGACTTCAACACCATAGATCGTTACGACAAAAAAGAAGGGCAAACTAATTAATAAATACCGGTCATAAATCAACATCGCTTCCGGTCGAAGCCCCAAAGCGAGAAAGAAGACGCAAGCAAAAATAGCACATGCGCACACGTGTTTTTGAAATCTCACCACCGCCATGACCAGGCCGACCGCAAATATTGGCAACCCGATGTTTCCAAGATTCCATCGCAAATATTTGAAATAGAAAAAAATTGGGAGAGTCTTTGGTCCGTCAGTTGATGAGGTTGGGATGATCCCTTGAATGATCCCCTGGCTAAGAAATTTTAATGGGATAGCAGGATTAAAAATACTGAGGGACACGACAAAGCTGATAGCAAACAACACGAGCCCCTTGGTTTGCCTCTTTAATGTGTCGAAGGATAGAGGTTTTTCTTGACCAACGAAATGCGCGAATACCAGTGGCACGATCAATACCGCACCATAAATTTTTGTTGCTGTTGCTGCCGCAATGCAGACCCCTGCCAACAAATAGTTTTTCTGAGTCTTCTCATGGAGCAAATGAAGAATGGGGAAAAAAGAAAGGAGTCCGAATAGTAAAAGCGTTGTTTCAATCAGACCCCACTTGGAAAGCCAGACAGCCAAACCACAGGTCGCCCAAACTAACGCCAACAGGAGAGGTGCCGGAGAACCGTGAGGAAATATGATTTTCCCCAATCGATAGATAAGGAAAATCGAACATGTTCCAAGGACCGCAGTGAGGATGCGGCTAAGGAGAACAATATCGCCGGGATGCACGAGTGAGTAGGTGATAAAACTACTCAAATCGGAAAAGTACCCCTGAAAAACTAACCACGCACCATAGCAACCAGACATGATGGAGAGGAAATAGAAATACATGCCTTTGGTACGATAGAAATTATACTCTCCGCGTAGCAGTTCTAACGCACGGTGTACTTCAAAAATTTCATCATGCACATACAGAGTCGGCAGGCCGATCGAAATATTCCAAAACCGAAGGGCCGCGCCAAGAACCAAAATTGAGAGTAACGCAAGGGATTCCAGGGTTGAACGGGAGATAGGCAAACAAAAGTACCCAAACGGTTTGGACGTCGTGTTATTCATTGGTTTGATAAATCGAACAATATTTGAGAAATTGACCCTATTGTTTGGAGAACAATACCAATACTGGAAAAGCCTCAGATGGACGATGAACTGACAACGCTCTCAACTGACCTCTAACAAGAAGATGCCAAGGAGCGTGCGATAGACCTGTTCACACGTACAGTCATTAAGAGCCCGTTGTCGGCCATTGTTGCCTAGACATTTGGCCTGACTAGTGAGTGAAGCCTCTACGCACTTCGTTCGAGGTCTTGGCACCACCACCGCCAGGTAATGCCATTGGCGCCTTGAAACTCAATGACAGCGCAAGAAAACCTTTCCAGATTCTGGGCTGCCTCGTGATTAAAAGTCTGAATCATTTAACCCAAGAAAAAGGGATGGAGCTATTCCACTGAGTATAGTTCACTCCATTACCTATTGATGGCCTGATACCCTCTTACTATTCCTATTACCGGCAAGGCATATGCCGCAATATCATCATGACACTTTGCTTTTTTGGAAATTAAGGGCCATTCCCAGACAAAAGTCATAATTCTTGACTCTGTAGGTAGTGGTATCCGTCTGGCGTGGGATTCAAGCAAATCGGCTTCGGCATCTCGTCATCCAAGGGAAGGTGATTGATACCCACCAATCGCACTATTAAGGTCAAAAGAAACAGAATCATCAATTCTTTCCCTAAAAGCCGATTCTTCAAAATTTGTTCTCTTTCCATAGAAGGCACCCCATTAGTCAAGCCGATGGGAACTGCATCAGGTGGCTAAGTTTACAGTCTTGCTCAACCTGCTGTGACGTGTTCAATCCCAACGTTCAATGATGCTAGGTACCCTTGAATATTTCTACTCGGGCATTGCAGCTTGCGTCACTTGCTGATAGTTACTCAAATCCGGCAGCCGTATGAGTCCCTCCTTGAGGGGTAGCATCACACATTGATAGCGATCACTATTTGAGGAATTTTTCAATCGTATAGTCCTTCATTTTCCGTGCGTGGGTAAAAATGATTATTTCTCCGAGGAGCCCAAGGGAGCCTGTCTGCACCCCTAAGACCATCAGCAGGACACCCAAAATCAACATGGGGCGATCGGCAAGTCCACTTATTCCCAATATCTTCTCCATGGCGAGATATGAAGAAAGGGCGAACCCGGCAAAAAATAAGCCAGCCCCAATCAGACCGAAAAACCGCAGAGGCTTTTTCGTAAATTTGAACAAAAATGCCACCGTGAGAATATCCAGAAGGCGACGCAAATAGACACCTGGCTTGTAAATTCTTGTCGATTGATCAGCTTGATGTTGAGACACATCGACTTCCCGAACTCGAAACCCTCGTTGATAGGCGAGTAACGGGATGAATCGATGTAAATCGCCGTATAGTTGAAGCTCACACGTCACTCGTTTCTTCATTCCCCGTAAGCCACAACCTAGATCATGAAACCTCACTCCCGTAAACCAACGAAGGACAAAATGAAACCCAGAGTTTTGCATTTTATTGACCCAACGATCATGCCGTGGCCAGCGTCGGGCAATCGCGACATCACAGTCCTGGTCTAGTGCATTGAGAACGGTATCCAAGCCTTCAGGTATCGTTTGAAAATACGAAGGCATAGTCACCACCACATCACCTTCTGCCTGTTCAAACCCCACTGCCAGAGCCGTGGCTTCACCAAATGGTCTGGACAATTGGATCACTCGAACGAATTCTTCCTTGTGTGCCAGCGCACGAACCCTGTCCCCTTCCCATTCAAACCCTCCATCAATCACAAAAATAAATTCGCTTTCCACTCCACGACAGTTCAAAATATCCTTATGGACGCGATAGATCTCGATAAGATCGTCGCACCGTTCTGTGACAGGGATGACAATGGAGACGCCCACACACTTCGGTTCATTGAACGTGAGTGAATACTGACCAGTTGCAGATTCCTTGGTGAACACAGCCATGATTGGAACTCCTCTACTAGAATGGGAATTTCGTTGTGACTACTACTGAACCACGATCATTTTGGAAGGACGATAATTTCCAGTCTCGACAATGACCTCGCCTAATATACCCATCACAAGTAAATGCCCTGCCAAACTACAAAAGAGAAAGGCGACTGTCAGGAAAGTAATTCCCCCTACGCCGACAATCATTCCTCCCAACATTCCACCCACACCTACCAGTAGGGCACATAGCGCCCCCAAGCCGAACCATAAGGATGGCCGTGTCACAAACCCCGTGAGCAACTTAATGAGAAACAGGTCGGAAAGGACTTTCCAGGCACGAGAAATTCCATATTTGCTTACACCAAACTGTCTGGCGTGGTGGGTCACCACAATTTCGGTGATGCGAGCTCCCGCAAGGCTTGACATCGCGGGAATAAACCGATGGAGCTCCGAATACAAGGAAACCTGCTTAATGATCTTCTTTCGATAGGCCTTAAGCGAACAGCCATTATCGTGAATAGGGACTTGAGTAATTTTGCCAATAATCCAGTTGGCAATCCAGGAAGGAATTTTTCGCGAAATGAGTTTATCCTTTCGGGCTTTTCTCCACCCGCACACCACATCATATCCGTCATCGATCTTTGCCAAGAGCCGAGGAATATCCACTGGATCATTTTGTAAATCGCCATCCATACTCACCACGACGTCACCACGAGCAGCTCGAAACCCCGTGGCCATAGCAGCCGTTTGCCCATAATTTTTCCGAAAGCGAATGACTTTGACATGTGGATCTTTTTGATGAAGCGCTTCAAGCTCAGAAAAACTGTTATCTCGACTCCCGTCATCGATAAAAATGATTTCGTAATGCTGTGGCACTGCCTCGCACGCATCCCGAATGGAAGTATATAAGAGGCCAATGCTTTTCTCTTCGTTGTAAATGGGGACAACGACGGAAAGCCCGATTGGAAGTTTATTCTTCATCATGGCAAGGAAAATTATTAAACTGGGAACGGCCCAGAAAATGATGATTCTTTGACAATCAGATGATCATCAAAGGAATCCAAACAACAGACCTGACAAGGAGATGCTGAAAGAAAGGACTTGGAACGAAAGGAACCGACTACTTAAAGAATTTAAAGGTATCGGCTGTAGCCGTGAGACCAACAAAAATCGAATTGCTTGAAGCGGTGTTTCCGACTGAACTTTTGGAGTCTTGATTTGTGTAGGAATAGGTCACGCCTCCGTTGAGCCACTCCAACAACCTAAGACTGGCTCCGCCTCGGAATTGATAGGTATCAATTTCAATCGTCGAGCCAGCCAATGAACGGTTCCGGCTATAGCCAAAATTGAGAAAAGCGCTTATGAAACGCGTAAGGGTTTTAAAAGCCGTCAGCACTGCGGTTTGATTAAGGGTCGTTGAGGCTGCGAGTCCACCGCCAGTTCCAATACGTTGGTTGACCCGAAGGCTGATCACTCCACCGGAAAATATTTTGGAGATACTCCCGCTTCCAGTAAAATTCAGACGAGTCGTTGACGCTTCCGTCTCTGTTACCGTTGCCGCAACCCTCACGTTTACCGGAATGGTTGGTTGCAAAAGATGGTCAGCACCAACGTTGAGAGAATGGCTCGTGGCATTTCCTCTGGTGGCAGTCCCAGATGTCGTACCCCCTCCACCACCAATAAATTCATTGAGGCGAAGACTATACCCTCCCCTTACCTTCGTAATTTCAGAAATTTTATATCCAATTTGTGTTCGAATGGCATGAGAGATGGAATCTTGGGAGGAATTGCCACTTCGATATGTATTGGCATATTGAACACTGGTATTCCAGCGTGGGAGTTATACTTGAAAGTAGTGTCTAGGATCAGTTGAAAACACGTGGCGTTTCGGGTTGAAATGGGTGTTGCGAGACATCCACCACAACCACAAAGGAGAGACGCCACGATGCAGGAATGTACCAAATCAGAGGAAGAAGATCGAGGAAGGACCGATTCGCTGACGGAGTTGATTCGAACAGGGGCGCAGAAGCTTCTTGCCCAAGCCCTGAAAGCGGAGGTGGCCGAGCTCTTGGCGACCTATGCAGACCAGTCAACGGAACAGGGGCATGCGAGGGTTGTCCTCAGCGGCCATCATCCTACGCGCGACATTCAGACGGGCATTGGGCCGGTGACCGTACAAGTCCCAAAAGTACGGAGTCGCCAGGGCAAACCGGTCACGTTTCACTCGGCGCTGGTCCCCCCGTATGTGCGCAAGTCGGCTAGCTTGGAAGCGGCGATCCCATGGCTGTACTTAAAAGGCATCTCGACGGGAGAGATGCAACCGGCTCTGGAAGTCCTCGTGGGCCCAGAGGCCAAGGGGCTGTCCGCCAGTACGGTGGCTCGGCTCAAGCAGATCTGGCGGAAGGAGTATACCATCTGGCGACAACGTCGACTCGATGCCGACCAGTGGGTCTATATCTGGGTCGATGGGATCTATAGTGGCGTACGAGCTGAAGAGCAGCGCTTATGTGCATTGGTCGTGATCGGCATGACTGCCTCCGGGGAGAAACATCTCTTAGCGATGGAAGACGGGATTCGTGAGTCCACCCAAAGTTGGCGGGAAGTCCTGTGGCATCTGAAAGCCCGCGGGCTGAACGCGCCCGCCTTGGCTGTTGGGGATGGCGCCCTCGGCTTCTGGGCGGCCCTGGAAGAAATCTTCCCGGTGACGCGGCATCAACGGTGTTGGTGCCACAAGACACAGAATGTCTTAAATGCGCTGCCCAAAAGTGTGCAATCCAAAGCCAAGCAGGCCGTACAAGACATCTGGCGGTCTGAGACCAAAGGGTTGGCGGAGCAAGCCGTTGATGTATTCCTCAACACCTATGAGCTCAAATATCCCAAGGCCACAGCCTGTTTGCAGAAAGATCGAGAGGAGCTCCTGATGTTCTATACGTTTCCGGCTGCCCATTGGCCGAGTCTCCGGACCACCAATCCCATCGAATCGACCTTTGGAACGATTCGGCATCGGACGATCCGCACAAAGGGATGTCTCACGCGAGATGGCATATTGCACATGATGTTCAAGTTAGGTCAATGCGCAGAGAAAACATGGAGGCGCTTGCGAGGATTCCGAGAGTTGCCCAAAGTCGTTGCGGACATTCAATTTATCGATGGAATCGAACAGACAACCACGGACCCGGTCGCCGCGTGAGTAACGCTTCAGACACTAGATTTGACAATAGCTCCAGCGTGGATCGAAATGATATATGACTAGTATTCTCGCTCGATTTTGAAAAGAAAGCGACGAAGAACGCTGGTTAATGATCCCTTGATTGCCCAAGGAGTTGCCAGCCAAACTTCCAATACCTCCGAGCTGACCTTGCCCAGCCCCTCCGGTTCCGGCTCCGCCAACTCCACCACCAGCCCCTCCGACCCCTGTAAAGCGACGACTATTCTCTGAAAAAGCCGGCAGGGAAGGGGAAA
This sequence comes from Nitrospirales bacterium, assembly GCA_963555755.3. Taxonomy (GTDB): domain Bacteria; phylum Nitrospirota; class Nitrospiria; order Nitrospirales; family UBA8639; genus Nitronereus. The sequence goes on along the minus strand of OY820905.2, from coordinate 4,306,375 downwards.
GGTTAAAGGATTCGTTAATGCGAACTTCCAAATTTTTGAATTTTCTATTAAGAAAAGGGAGATCAATGATCATGTTGGTTCCATGAGACACGGAGTCGGCTTGTGTATTATTGAGGTAAAACTGGGCACTGGCAGCATACCTCATCCCCACCTTAATGTCCTTATTGGAAAAAACCGCACTGACACTGGGCGTCACAAATGTCCCAAAATCATCACGCTTATTGGCAAAGGTAAAAAAGAGATTGTCCGTGTATCGCTCAGCCACAGACAACGAAGCATCTATGTCCAGAACGGCTTGTGTATTGGGAACGGGAAATACAAAGACGAAAACGACTACGATAACAACCAACCATTGTATTCTACCAGTTGGTATCATGAACCGCCTTTTTTCGCATGGGTAACCCGCTCCGATTTGTTGCTATGTGGGTTATGAGGTAAAATGATAGAGGATGCACAAGGTTCGAGCCTTCAAATACTAAATTTTCCTTTAAAAGTCAATGATTTGTTGCTATTTTTTTTAAAGGATTATCGTTTTTGCATCACCAACAATCAATCACCATACCAGAAAATCTACTAATCACGATGGGCCTCTGAACTCGTGTAATCTGGGGTTAAGCCCTAAACTGCCGAGAGAATCTGACATGAGTCGCGTGCTGGCACCAACCCAACAGAATTACCAAGGCGCTTGCCCATCATTAGTTTTAATATTCCGCCCAGCTTTTAAGGTGTAGGTCGTCCACGGTTTTTCGACTCAATGCTTCGATAAACCGTTCCGCCAATTGCAAATTCGTAATCAAGGGAATATTGAGATCCACCGCTTTCTGGCCTGGTTTTTACGCTTCGGGTCCTGCCTTTTTAACATCCATCGGAAATTGCGAATATAGGGCTAGATGTATTCGGTGGTGGATAAAATTGAACAAGCGGCATTCAAAGATCAAGAGCTTGGTATCCTTAGGCAGGATTACAGTTCATTGTGGGCAATTTTCCGCCTTAAGGTTTCAAATTAAACCTCTATGCCTGAGTGTCCATAAACGGTTCCCAAACTTTACAAACTTAGAACAACGTATAAATAAACGGGGCCACAGCTGAACCTTCCGTCAGCACGATTAAGGTACTCAAAAGTCCGAGAAACAGCACAATCGGCAGTAACCAGAATTTCTTACGTTCTCGCATAAAGTCCCACAGCTCTTTCATTAATTCACCCATGACGGCACCTCATTGTTAAAATTGTCTTTCCATATGCTGACCAGGCCTGGTCTCGCGTAACACGCGATAGGTCCGCTCGGTTGGGTCATATTTGCGCCGAAGCGAGTCTTTCCCCATCAACGACATCACACAGGCAATCGGCGTAAACACCAGGAAATATCCAAACGCCAAAATCACACGAGTATTAAACCAGCCCAGCCCAGCCCCCACATGCATCCACCCCCGATAAATCGGGGTCAAACACCGTGGGTACACTACAGCTGGCAGGACCAGGACTCCGGAAATGACCAATGCCCAGAGGTACACAGCCTCGCCACGGACAACCAAAGGCCAAATCCCAATCACGGCAAAAATTCCGCCTACGATCAATCCAAAAGAACGAATTTGTTTTGTTTCAACCGACATGACTTGCCCCATAGTGCCTGACTCCTTACCCCGCATAATACGATTAATCCAACTCAAACTCTTTCATCCAATCTGAATCACTTTCTAATAGCGGTTGATCTGTTTTGTACAACACACAATTTTCTAACACTAATACGTCCATTTCCGTTCGCATAAAACACCGATAGGCATCCTGTGGCGTACAGATGATTGGTTCCCCCCGAACATTAAACGACGTATTTACCAAAACCCCATACCCGGTTTGCACTTCAAACGCTTTCAGGAGGTGATGAAATCGTGGATTGGTTTCCTGATGTACCGTTTGCACCCTGGCTGAATAGTCGATATGTGTCACGGCGGGAATATCGGACCGTGGCACATTGAGAATATCGATTCCCCATAACGTTCGTTGTTCCTCTATATTTTATCTAGGGAAGCAAATTTCCTCTCCTTATAGATAAGATCAAATAGCGCAGCGGCAGCGATTCTATGAACATCTTCATTCGGATGGCCGTCAAATTCGCTAACGGTAAGGTTAGTGATTCCACTGTTCTTTAAGGGATCCAAGAGATCCAAGAACCGCGCGCCAGACTCTCTCACCGTTTGAGCGACAATTTGATGCATCTCGGAGTAAGGATACGAGGGACTATGTACGTATCTAAGAGAAGGAAACAGGACAACAATCACTTCCATATCTTGTGCCTGTATATAGGCCAAGAAGTCACGGAGAATTGTCTTGTGCTGCTTCAGATTATCTCCACTGAAAATCTCTCTAATGTAGTCGCTCTGCTGTATAGTTTCATCCCTAAGGAAAGGTAAACTTTTCAATTTCTTTTCGATAATGAAGTAGGCAAACGAGGTTGCATAAAGAAATTTTCCGTAGGGATACGGCAGCAGATGGTCATCATGAAATTCTGATGACTTTCGCGCCTTTATCTCCGGCGATTCTGGGTCGTTTAAGACATAACCAAGGATAACCAGGTCTGGATTGTAATTCATGCCTAGTGTCTTAAAGGCCTTGAACTCCTGTGCTGTACTCCAACCTTTTTTCGCAATACTTACCGACTTAAATGTTTGCGCAGGATACTCTTGTTGTAGTTTCTGTTCGAGGATTTTGAAATACAGATCATCGACTTGCTTAACTCCTGCCCCAAAGGTAAAGGAGTCACCAACCACGACAATTCGAGTCGTGCCCTCTGGTTTACGTAACGAATGATTGACATCCCTGAACCCAGCTTCATTCAACCGATAATATTTTTTATAAAAGGTATATCGAGACGGAGAGGTGACACCACCGATTTGGACATCATGATATTTTACATACAAAAAACCCTCCATAACGACACAGGAGAATCCAATCGCCCCAAAGAGCAGCATGGAATTCAGGATGGCCGCATGGACAATTCTCTTCGTTGGATCACGCTGCAGAATCAATGCTGCAAACACACAAAGTCCACCTATGGAAAGACACAGGAACCCAACATGGGTCAAGATCAAGTGAAACTCCTTTATAAAACCCAAAAATGGCGTATGAGTCATTTTTAATACTACCCAGGTGAAGCTAAAAATTGAGCCAATAAGAAAAAAAATTCCCAAGCCAAATACAAGGCGTTGTTGTACAGTTCCTTGGGTTTTCAGCATATTCTATAACCCCTTTTCGGCTCCGTGAAGTTGTCGGCACGAAAAAGTTTTATGCAGAATGGGCTAGTATATGGGGAGGTGGACAGAAAGGATCTCTCAGGGCAAGCTTTGTCTCGCATACCGTGGAATCATGTATGCATATTCCCTTCACTTCTCTACCTTGAATCGACAAGAGACCCCTTCTATTTCGAGGAACAACATTCCCGGAATACTTCCGGCACATTGAGTAGCTCTTTGGCGTCAGGATTCGGACCGTCTCGCAATGGATTCGGCACATTGGCCAGGGAGTCCAAGGCTTTGATGCCGCTCAAACACTCTCCTCCCTACCGAAGATATTACGATGGTGAAGATGGATGGATTATGGCATTTCGTCTATCCAAAAACCGCAACTCTGGGTATGGCTTGCTGTGGCTCGTCACATAGAAAACGTCTTCGCTTTCATTTTGACAGTCACAGGAGTACCACAACCAGTAAGAAGGTGGTTCAGCTATCACTCGTACTTCTATTCACAGAAATCTTTAAAGCTATAGAAATTTTAAGTCCTCGCGCATTCTTTTGTCCCTTTGTTTAATCCAATTCAAACTCTGTTTTCCAATCCGTATCATGCTCCAAAGCAGGTTGGTCATTTTTATAGAGCATGCAATTTTCCAGGACCAAAATATCCATTTCCGTTCGCATGAAGCACCGATACGCATCTTGAGGGGTACAGACGATCGGTTCCCCCCGAACATTAAACGAGGTATTCACGAGAACCCCATACCCGGTCTTCGCTTCAAACGCTTTCAGGAGGTGATAAAATCGTGGATTGGTTTCCTGATGCACCGTTTGCACCCTCGCTGAATAGTCCACATGTGTCACGGCTGGAATATCAGACCGAGGCACATTCAGGAGATCAATTCCCCATAAGGCTCGTTGCTCATTGGTTAATTTATTTCGTCGTTTTTCCACAACAGGCGCGACGAGCAACATGTACGGGCTATCCCCTTCATGCACAAAATACTCCGACACCCGCTCCCGCAGCACCGCCGGGGCAAAAGGACGAAACGATTCGCGATATTTGATTTTGAGGTTCATGATGGATTGCATCTTGGTACTCCGCGCATCTCCAAGAATACTTCGTCCCCCTAATGACCGCGGACCAAACTCCATGCGCCCTTGCACCCACCCAATGACCTTGTCCTCGCTTAATGCACAGGCTACGGTCTCATACAACTGATCGTCAGGGAGACGCTGATAGACAGCCCCCATTGATTGCAAAGCTGCTTCCATTTCCTCGTTAGTATAAGACGGACCAAGATATGAGCCTTGCATGGCATCCCCCGGTACCACCTGCCGTGGTTGTTCCAGGTACCGATGGTACGTGGCCAAGGCGGCGCCAATAGCGCCCCCAGCATCCCCAGCCGCGGGCTGGATCCAGATATTCTCAAAGGGCCCTTCTCGTAACAGACGTCCATTTCCCACACAGTTCAATGCGACACCACCTGCCATACATAAATTCACCTGCCCCGTTTCCTGATGAATCGTCCGGCTAATCTTTAACATCACCTCTTCCGTCACTTCTTGAACAGAACGGGCCAGATCCATCTCTCGCTGCGTCACAGTAGACTCTGACTCTCTTGGCGGAGCTCCAAACAGTTCATCGAATTTTTTATTGGTCATCTTTAAACCGGTGCAGAAATCGAAATACTCCATATTCAACCAAAACGTGCCGTCGGGTTTAACATCAATAAGATTGTCATAAATCTGTTTGACATACTTAGGTTCCCCATAGGGAGCTAAACCCATGACTTTATATTCGCCCGAGTTTACCTTGAAACCCGTATAGTACGTAAACGCGGAGTACAGCAGGCCAAGAGAATGGGGAAACGGGATTTCCCATGCCAGCTCCATGGTATGATCCCGTCCAATCCAAAGCGAGGTGGTCGCCCATTCCCCGACTCCGTCCATGCACAGGATCGCCGCTTCCTGAAACGGAGACGGATAAAAGGCCGAAGCCGCATGAGACTCATGGTGTTCGGAGAACAGGAGAGGGGGCAGAGGCATATCGCCAGCCCCATCGGTCAATTTCATCAATTCCTTTTTCATCACTTCTTTCAGAAACAGTTTCTCCTTGAGCCATACAGGAATGGCTTGCCAAAACGACAAGAGGCCTCTTGGCGCAAAGGATAAATACGTCTCAATAAGCCGCTCAAACTTGACCAGTGGCTTCTCATAAAACGTCACATAGTTCACATCGCGTAAGGCCACCTGGCCTTCTTGCAAACAATACCGGATGGCATGGCTAGGAAACCGATGGTCATGCTTCTTCCTGGTAAACCGTTCTTCTTGTGCCGCGGCCACAATGTGTCCATCTTTGACCAAACATGCGGCACTGTCATGATAGTAACCTGAGATTCCTAAAATCACGTGAGAGCTCTGGCCAGTAGCAGATTCCATTGTTTGCCTTCTTCCTGCACAGTTAATTCTGATATTCTGCCCAGCTTTTAATATGTAAATCGTCAATGGTTTTTCGACTCAAGGCTTCGATAAACCGTTCGGCCAATTGCAAATTCGTAATCAAGGGGATATTGAGATCCACCGCTTTTCGGCGGATCTGATAATCATTGGTCAATTCGGCTGCCTGAAAATTCTTGGGGATATTGATGACAAGATCAATCTTGCCCTCCCCCATATAGTCCAACACATTTGGGGTTTTCTGTTCCATCGGCCAATGTAAGATCGTCACATCCATGCCCTGCATGATCAAAAACTCCCCGGTTCCCTGAGTCGCATATAACTTCATCCCCATCTGGACGAGGAGATGAGACCAATGGAGAAACGACGCCTTTGATTCGACTGGTCCCGTCGAGAGGAGAACATTCTCGACCGGCATACGGTACCCGACAGACAATAAGGCTTTCAAAAAGGCTTCTTCAAAATCATCCCCAAGACAACCCACCTCACCCGTAGAGGCCATTTCCACCCCTAAGGCCGGATCGGCCCCATCCAATCGCGTAAAGGAAAACTGTGGGGCTTTCACTCCAACGACCTCCAGCTCCGCATTATTAGCTGGGTGCACGGGAACTGATTCGCCCATTATGACTCGCGTCGCACACTCAATGAAATTCACCTTGGAGACTTTCGACACAAACGGAAAACTTCTCGATGCTCGAAGATTACATTCGATGACCATGACTTCGTTGTCTTTAGCCATAAATTGAATATTGACGGGGCCATTGATCTTCAAGGTTTCGACAATTTTGGCACTCACCCTTTTGATACGCCTGACCGTTTCCAAATACGTCCGTTGAGCCGGAAACACTAAGGTCGCATCCCCGGAATGAACCCCTGCGTTCTCGACATGCTCCGAGATTGCCGACAAGACCAACTTGCCGTTACACGCCACCCCATCCATCTCCAATTCTTTGGCGTTTTCCACAAACTTGCTTATCACAATGGGAAAATCCTTTGAGATCTTGGCGGAACGCGCGATGAACTTCTCCAGTTCGTCATGATTAGAGGCCACACCCATTGCGGCTCCACTCAGCACATACGAAGGGCGAATGAGTACGGGATACCCTACCTCAGACGCAAACGCTTTGGCCTCTTCGATCCCGAGCAACTCCCCCCACGGAGGTTGTTTGATGTGCAAATGGTCAAGTAATTGAGAAAACGTATGGCGATTCTCAGCCTTGTCGATCGAGACTGGAGACGTACCGAGTACGCGAACACCGGCTTGATCCAATGCCATCACGAGATTATTCGGGGTTTGCCCCCCCATCGACACAATGACACCAATGGGAGCCTCCTTGCGGTAAATCTCAAGCACAGCCTCCAAACTAATTTCTTCAAAATACAGCGCGTCGCATTCGTTATAATCCGTGCTCACCGTCTCCGGATTAAAATTCAGCATGATGGTACGATAATTCAGTGAACGGAGAGTCTGAACCGTATTAACACAGCACCAATCAAATTCCACCGAACTGCCAATCCGATATGACCTCGACCCCAACACAATGACTGAATTTCGTTTCTCTACCTGCAAATCATCTTCATCGCCATGATAGGTGAGATACAGATAATTGGATTGCGCAGGATATTCAGCCGCTAAGGTATCAATTTGCTTCACGCAGGGATGAATGCCGTGGCGCTCCCGGGCTTGCCGCACTTGAAACTCTTCGACCTCACACAGATGCCCAATTTGACGATCGCTAAATCCGGCTTGTTTGCCACGAGTTAACAGGTGCGCCGATTCCAAGGGCCCCGGGCTGTCCGCCAACTGTTTGGCGATCTGGACAATATGTTGGATTTTATACAGGAACCATTTCTCAATATACGTCAGTTCGTGAATGCGATCGATGGACATGCCTTGTTGCATGGCTTCAGCCACGACAAAAATTCGTTCAGGCGTCGGTTCACTCAACTCCGATTCTAGGTCCGTGACAGTGGACCGCTCTGTATTCCCCACAAGACCTTGCACCCCGATTTCCAACATCCGAAGGGCTTTCTGTAGCGTCTCTTCGAATGTGCGACCAATGGCCATCACCTCCCCTACCGACTTCATGGCCGATCCGAGCTTCTTGGAGACCTGATGGAATTTTTTCAGATCCCATCGAGGCATCTTGATCACGAGATAATCCAACGCCGGTTCAAAACACGACTTCGTGACCCCAGTCATGGAATTGGGTAAATCAACCAGGTTATATCCCAAGCCTAACTTCGCAGCGACATATGCCAAAGGATACCCCGTGGCCTTGGAGGCCAATGCAGAGCTCCGGGACAATCGCGCATTCATTTCAATGACGCGATACTCGCCGGAGGCCGGATTTACCGCAAACTGCACGTTACATTCCCCGACGATACCCAGATGCCTCGCCACCCGAATCGAGACGTTTCGAAGCCGATGGTATTCTTCGTTATTGAGGGTTTGGCTGGGCGCCACGACAATACTTTCGCCCGTGTGGATACCCATGGGATCCAAGTTTTCCATGTTACACACGGTCACACTGTTATCGTATTGATCACGAACGACTTCGTATTCAACCTCTTTCCATCCAGTCAGACATTCTTCAATCAACACCTGTTTGGTATAGGCAAAGGCTTTGGTGGCTCGTTCTTTTAGTTCGTCTTCCGTCTGACAAATGCCTGAGCCCAATCCCCCCAGCGCAAACGCAATCCGCAGCATGACGGGATAGCCAATATCCCCTCCAACCCGAAGCGCGTCTTCGACTGATTCCGCCACCGCACTCTCGGGAACATGCACGCCGATCTCATTTAACCGTTTGACAAACAACCCTCGATCTTCTGTCTCTCGAATGGTTTGAACGGATGTCCCCAAGACCTCAACGGAAAATTCTTTCAGGACGCCAGTTTCTTCCAACGCCAATCCGCAATTCAGCGCGGTTTGTCCTCCAAAACTCAGCAAGATTCCATCGGGGCGTTCTTTCTCAATCACTTTTTTGACGAACTCCGGTTTCACCGGCAAGAAATAGACTTGATCAGCCAGATTCTCCGACGTTTGAATCGTCGCGATGTTGGGATTGACTAAGACCGTGGTAATCCCTTCATCCTTGAGCGCTTTAATCGCTTGGCTCCCGGAATAATCAAACTCTCCAGCCTCACCGATTTTGAGCGCACCACTGCCAAGAATTAATACTTTTTTGGGTTTCCGTCTTTCTTTCATGGTAAGAAGCAACCTTGCTGAAAGGAGTGGCAACAATCAGATGAGGAACGTCTGTGAATGAGTGGTCAGAGCAGGAACTGGTTACAGGGCCTATTGAACATTTCACTCCAATAGCCAAAACCCTCCAGATGAGCCACGCATCGTCAATGGGAGGGAAGGTTCAAAAAAGCATGCCCTGAGTCTTTCCGAAGGGTCTATCCAGCAAGGCCGCAGCCATTTTGACGCGCGGAGCGTACTCATAGTACGTGAGCACGGCAAAATTGCGAGAACGCCGCTGGCGGCTTTTTTCAACATTCCCTACAGCAGATCAATGAATCGATCAAACAGATGTGAGGTATCCGTCGGTCCCGGAGTCGCTTCAGGATGAAACTGCACGCTCATAAACGGTTTCGTCTGATGGCGAATGCCTTCATTGGAACCATCATTGGCATTCACAAACCATGGAGTCCAATCGGAAGACAATCCATTGGGCTTCACGGCAAAACCATGATTTTGTGAGGTGATGTAACATCGTTGCGTTCCCAATTCCATGCAGGGTTGGTTTTGACTGCGATGGCCAAATTTCATTTTATACGTTTCAGCCCCAGCCGCGAGGGAAAGAATTTGGTGGCCAAGGCAAATCCCAAACACCGGCCGGTTTCCGGCAAGCAACCTTCGCACAATTCCAACGGTCGCTTGGCACATTTGAGGATCCCCTGGTCCATTGGAAATCATGACACCGTCAAAATCTTCGCTTAAAAAATCATAGTCCCAGGGAACTCGCTTCACCTGCACGCCGCGGCCCACCAAACTGCGGATGATGTTGAATTTCCCTCCACAATCAATCAACACCACCTTCTTCGTGCCATTCCCATACACCAGGGGTTCCTTGACACTCACGAGTTGAACCAAATTTTCCCGATTCGGATCATAAAAGTCTTGATCCTGCCCTTCCACCACGATTTTCCCCAACATGCTGCCACGCTGGCGTAATTTTTTCGTGAGCTTCCGTGTATCAATTCCGTAAAGCCCTACCACGTTGTGTTCTTGTAGCCACACATCTAAGCTTTTTTCCGCATTCCAATGAGAATACTCAAAAGAATAGTCCGTCATGACCAAGCCCTGGATTTGGATTTTATTGGACTCAAACACATCGGTAAGTCCATTCACCGTCTGGGAGTGAGGCACTCCATAATTTCCAATGAGGGGATAGGTTAAAGACAATATTTGGCCTCTATACGAAGGGTCAGTCAAGGTCTCCGGATAGCCAACCATGCCGGTATTAAACACCACCTCCCCAGCAATCGGCTGCCGTGAACCAATCAGGCTTCCTGTAAAGGAAGACCCATCTTCTAACACTAACCTGCCTGCCTGGGGCTTTTCTTTCATAGGTCTCTTCTTCCTCATGAAGGGGAATACACTGTGCGCAGTGCCGTACGTTTCTCTAGGAACCCGTCCTTTGTATTGTGCCAGATGCGCCAAGAGCTTGAACGGACTGTTGTGATCCAACTGCGATTTCTAAATTGAAAGGAAAGATTGCTGGCAGCAACCACGTTTGCTATATTGTCAGCGGCTCTTCATTGTAGATCCTGAAATTGCAGATGCTTCACTCAATCTTCCGCTACAACACCACACCATGAATCAGTTTCAACGAAAACGCGTGCTTGTAACAGGCGGAGCTGGATTCCTCGGCTCTCATCTGTGTCGGACACTTCTTGATCAAGGGAATGAAATTATCTGCGCGGACAATTTTTATACCGGCACCAGAGATAACATTATTCCGCTACTGTATCATCCTCAATTTGAAGTTATCCGACATGATATCACGATTCCCCTCTACGTCGAAGTGGATGAGATTTATAACCTCGCCTGTCCGGCTTCACCCATTCACTACCAATTTGATCCGGTCCAAACCACCAAAACAAACGTCCACGGAGCCATCAACATGTTGGGACTCACGAGGCGACTCAAGGCAAAAATCTTTCAAGCCTCAACCAGTGAAGTGTACGGGGACCCTCATGTCCATCCTCAAAAAGAGGGTTACTGGGGAAACGTCAATCCCATAGGGCAGCGTGCCTGTTACGATGAAGGGAAGCGGTGCGCGGAAACATTATTCTTTGACTATTACCGGCAATTTCAACTGCCCGTCAAAGTGGGGCGTATTTTTAATACATACGGCCCGCACATGCACCCCAATGATGGTCGAGTCATTTCCAACTTCATTATTCAAGCGTTGCTGAACCGCCCCATCACAATTTTCGGTGACGGGTCACAGACACGATCTTTCTGCTATGTCGATGACCTCATTCAAGCCATCATTGCCTTCATGAACAGTCCCGACGATTTTCCCGGCCCGCTGAATTTGGGCAATCCCGAAGAATGTACGATCACTGAAGTGGCCCAACTGATTATTGACCTCACCGGCACGAAATCTACACTCGAGTACACATCACTACCATCAGATGATCCGACTCAACGTTGCCCTGATATTAGTTTGGCGAAAGAAAAACTTGGATGGGAACCTCGGATTTCACTCAAAGAGGGGCTACCCAAAACCATTGAGTATTTTGAAGAGCGGATTCGTCATGCTTCGCTCTTAGCAGGTTAACTTCCACGTCCCAGCCTAACCGTCTACAGGAAATTGCTCGGGTGATAGACTCGACGCGTCTTGAGTGACCTGCATACGGCTTGTTTTGTACACGTCTCGCACCCACTCAACATTCGGTAAGGTCTGATACGCAGGCTGCCGCCATTCCGGTGCATGTCCGGCTTTTTATCTTCAATTACGTTGTTGAATCTCTTCCCCAATTAGCTTTTCCTCAGGCCCGGCCGACCTCAGTGAAAAAGAGAAGTCGTCCCCTTCCTACCCTTGGAGAATCTTCAGAGATCCCTAGACTTACTATCAGTATTTTCGGGTTCGGGGCTCTCTTTCTTAACGAATCCACGACACATTGTACGAAACTTGCCTACCCATCGATGGCAGTCCCTACCCAATGTTGACGCACGAATCGACTCAGGCTCCCCTGTCCTCTGGAAAGCACACCCATTCACATACGTCTGAAATTGGGCTTGATCTCTTACAGATTGGCGATTTGGTCGACCGGCACTATGACTCGAGCTTGATAGGCCACCGTATCCAACAGCAGGGTCACTCGTCGGCGATCACTCATTTCACACTCAAAGATCGCTTCGAAGCCCTTCAAGGGACCATCATGAATTCGAACCTTTTGACCCGGTTGGAAAGAAGAACAGTTTGACACGTGAACGCACCCCTGAGTTATTCTCGCGCGTACCTCTTCAATGATTGATGAATCCACCCGCGCGAGGGTGTTTCCAAAGCTGACGACTTTTCGAACGCCTATAGAGAACTGGACGGCCCGATAGTGAAACATGGGATCAAACTTCACAAACACATACCCTGGGAATAAGGGCCCCACCACCTCGCGTCGAACACGTCGAATGATTTTTTCCTGTGTGAGCTGAGGGCAAAAAACTTCGAGTCCGAGCTGATCCAGATGTAATGTTGACACCTTTTCAGCCCGAGGTTTCACATGGACAAGAAACCAAGACAACGGCGATTCCGGTGAGAATCCCATCGGCTCAGTGGGAAAGGAATAGGGAATATCAAGAGATGAAGACATAATCATTGGTATTCTCCCACAACTTCTTCGGTTATCCCGTTGCTGACATTGAACAAAACACGCCACTCGGGTCATGGTCAGGGCGACAATATAATCGCCCAATCATGGGAAGGGATTCCCGAATGGGAGCAAAAGAAAACTCCTGGATCAACCGACGAAACCGTTCCTCCGTCTTACTGAGATTACAGTAGTGACGAAGTCGCGATCGAAGAGGCCCCATCATACGCGGTTGGTCCTGATCAAACTCCCATGGATGCAGGTAGAACACTAACGACTCACCCTCCCGTTCAACTTTTCGCATGAGACGGACCAGAAGCCAAAAGGGAAAAAATCGAAAATAGCCTCCACCCGCCACCGGAATCCTCATCCACCCAATTTTACAGGTCGAAGGAGGCACTTCCCATAACGCGCCGGAATGCGTGGATAATAAGTGAGGTGAGGGATTGGCCCCAGGGATTCCGTATTGGTCATGATACACCGGAAATATACTTGAATCGTAGGCATACCCCTCCTCCAGGAGGATGGGGAGCGCCCACAATGTTTCTTGTGTGATGGTAAAGGTAGGGGCACGATAACCGATAACCGGCATGCCCGTGGCATCTTCCAACACGGCTTTGGCCCGTTTCACGTCTTCACGAAATTGATCACGAGTCAGAACAGTAATGAGATCGTGTCCATATCCATGCGAAGCAATTTCATGCCCAGCCTCAGCCATCCGTCGAATTAATTGAGGACATCGTTCGGCTACCCACCCCAAGACAAACATGGTGGCCTTCACATGATGAGCCTCTAAACATTCCAGAATCTTTTCCGTATTGCGTTCGACACGACTTTCTAGCGATTGCCATTGGCGGCGTCTCGCCGGGCTATCAAAGGCCGCGACCTGAAAATGCTCCTCGATATCAAAAGTCAAACAATGCGTACGATGAACGATCGTGGGCTCTTCCATGGTCAGCGGGCTCCAGATCCCATCAGGACGACCCGAATGGTTCGAAAGAGAATGGACAGATCAAACCAGACCGACAAATGCTTCACGTAATAGAGGTCATACTGCAATTTCATATGCGAGTCTTCAACCGAGGCGGCATAGTTAAAACGGATTTGGGCCCACCCGGTAAGACCAGGGCGAATGGTATGACGCAAGTCATAATAGGGAATGTGTTGACGCAAATTCTGCACAAACAGGGGGCGCTCGGGTCGAGGCCCCACCAGACTCATTTCGCCCTTTAGGATATTGAAGAGTTGAGGTACTTCATCGACTCGGAGTAACCGAATCCACCGACCCACTCGGGTCACCCGACCATCGCTTAATTGAGCCCACTGGGCGGTATCCCCCTCGGAATCCTGGCACATCGATCGAAATTTCCACAGCACGTACGGACAGCCCCGCAGTCCGATTCGAGTTTGTTTATACAACGCAGGTCCAGCCGAATCGAACTTGATAAGCAGGCCAATGAGCGCCATGAGTGGCGCCAAGATCACCAACCCCAACAACGCCCCAATCATGTCTTCCAAGCGTTTGAATAACAACATGCCGGGACGCCGGTGGAATCCTGTGGAAAAAATCAGGGCACTCGGCTTTAATTCGTCGATGGAGAGCCGCCCACATTCACTCTCATACAGCTGATGCCCATCAATAACCTCCAACCCCATGGATTTTAAGTCCAACAGCGTATCCAAGGGCATGCTACCCCGACGGTCGGTCACACAGATGGCAATGGTCTGCACCCGAAACCGTTCGACCGTTTCAAATAACTCGTCAATCGTGCCCAGGATCGTCTTGCCATGGATAGACTGCCCCACCCGAGTGACTTCTTTCGTGAGGACCCCCACGACGTCATACCAATGACGACGCTTGGCAGTCAGGACACTGATCAAGTCCCCCATCAGGTCGCTGTCACCAAGAATCAGAACCCGTTTTCGGGTATCCAGCGAGTGCAGAACGTGATCAAAAAATGAAATCGCTGTCCGGGCTTTCTCCTGTGGGCCCGACAACGGCCCTGTGCTCATCCCTGGGCTCTAGCCGCGGTATATGGATCCCCATAGACTTCTTGTGGCATAAAATACGGCATGCCCTGTGATGACGCATCTGTCAACAAGATCCGAGCCTGAACTGTGGGTCGCAGCATATCCATCGCTTTCACCACAATCTCTTGCGGAGTGACACCTGCTCGAACCACCAAGACCAACACATCGGCCAATCCGGCCAGGACGTTCATATCGGCCAGGGGCAGAATAGGCGGTGCATCTAAGATAATATAGTCAAACCGGGACCGCAGGGATTCAATCATAGAAGCGAGCTGCGGGAGACGTGACAGTGAGACCGCATGCTCTTCGATTGCTCCCGCGGGCAAGACCCACAGAGGCACCTCTTCCATGCGATGAATACAATTTTCCAACTCAACATTGCCATGGAAGTAATCGGCCAAACCCGGGGCAGCGGGCATACCCATCGCCTTATGCAAACGCGGAGCCTTAAAATCACACCCGATCAATAAGACTTGTTTCTCTAAATCACGAGCCAAGGTATACCCGAGATTCACAACAGAGGATGTTTTGCCTTCACCTTTCATCGCACTCGTGGCCAGCACCACGGTATTGGCCCGATCATCATTCATCAAGACCAACCGAGTCGCCGCAACTCGATATTGTTCGGCAACAATGGAGTTGGGTCTCCAACGACTGACCAACGAGGGACCCGGAGTCCATCCGGCTCGCCACCTTTCAGAACCCGAGGGTTTGGCTAGCAACTCCCCATTCGCATCCGCGCTACCCAATAAGCTATCGGCCGTGGACCCAAATGATCCTCCCACCAGGAGCCCATCTGGAGACTTGCCATAGGCCATTTGAAAACTGGGGATCGTGGCCAAAATCGGAAATCCGAGAGAGACCTCCGCTTCTTCAGAGCGACGGAATGTCGGATTCCATTGTTCGATCACAAACGCGAGGCCATATCCCAAGCCCAACCCGACTCCCAACCCCATCAGCAGGATGAGGAAACGTTCAGGTCCCTCTGGGGTACTGGGCAGATTGGCGGGGTCTAAGATTCTAAAGCGTTCACCTTTTTGACGTTTCTCCAGATTTTCGGCAATTCGAGCATTGAGGCGCTTAGCCAACAATCCCTGATAATTTTTCTGCATGTTGGCATAGTCACGATCTAGTGACAGCAACGCCTGCTCTCGAGCCGCCGTCCGGTCGACCCGCCCTTCCAGCGTCTCCATGGAAGTGCCAACTGTGTTTATACGATTGTTGTGGGTTGCAATCTTGAATTTGAGCTCACCACGATCCTTCACCAATCTCTTCAAGTACGGATCAAAGATCCGAATCGTTTCTGGACTGACGGGCACTTCCACAGACATACCATATTTGTCAGCAAGCTCGGCCTTTAACAGACTAATCTGCTGCTTGAGCAGAATCACATCAGGATACAGATCGGTGTACTCGGCTGTTAACCGAACAAGGTCCTGTTCAAGTTTCTTCAGTTGGACCATTTGTGGGTCAACGGGCCGCCCACGCCTGCCTCCTCCGCTCACATTGATTTCAGAATTCGCGCTCACCGCTCCCGATGTTTCATAATCGTGAATAGCCTGTTCCACGAGCATGAGCCGATTGTTTAAGGTATTGACGGATTCTTGGGTGGAGACGCGCTCAGCTTGTAATCGATCCAGGGTTCTGATGTTGGCCTCCAACTGACTCGGCAATTCACCCATATACTTCTTTTTAAATTGACCTAATGCGGATTCTTTGGATTCAAGTTCATTTCGAGCCGAGCGGAGTTCCGTTTCCAAGAAATCCGAAGCACCTTCTACAAATTGCTCACGCAACTTCAAGTTTTCTTCAATATATTGTGAGGCCAACCTCGATGTGACTTTCATCGCAGTGGTGGGATCTTCATGGGCATATGAAATGGTAAAGGCTTCAATCCGTTTCCGCCCCTTGGTCTCAACCTGAATATTTTCCCTCATTCTGAGAATCGCTTGTTCATACCCTGCTTTCTGAACCAAATCCTGAAACAATCCGAATTCCTCGACCACTTTCACCAAACTGGTTCGACTCAGCACTTGTTGCGTAATCGTCGAGACTCGGCTCGCCACATCATCCAGCACCGAGGACACATACTTTTCAGGAATCGTCTGTTGCTCGACCAGAATGACGGTACTCGAGCGATAGACGTCTTTCTTAAACCAGGCTACCGTGCCAGCAACTCCTACCGAAATCATGACGATTGAGATAATGAGCCATTTGCGGCGGATCGCAATGTCAACATAGTCCCTGACTTTCCCCTGAAGGGATGGGGATGCGCCACGCCCCATATATTCCAGGCCTTTTCGTTCCATGCCATGCTGTTCCATAGGATTTCGCTCCATCGTTCAAGAAAAAATTATCTTCGCCCAACCCCTACACCATGTAACGGTGACACACGATTCACCAGCTCACGCTTCTCCGTCTCCTCGGCACGCGTGGACCAGAGTGCTTGTCAATCTCGTTGAACAGGACACCTCTGGCCCAAGCCGCAGACTTTACGGCACGACGATCGTATCGCCTGGCCGCAGGATAAAGTTATACTTGGCCCCGTCTTCTGACAGCAGAGAATCGTAGTTCACGGGAATTCGGATTTCCTGAGTCTGGCCGTCTTCCGTCACCGTATGCCGAACCACCTGCATCGCATTTTCCTCGGCAAATTCTGTGAAGCCGCCGGCCAACGTAATCGCTTGTAACATCGTGGTATACGATTTTAAAGCCAATTTTCCTGGAGTTTTGACCTCCCCAAGCACAAAGATATTGTAGCTATTGACCGCTTTTACACTCACGGACACGGCCGGATTGTCTTTGTACGATTTGAATTTTTCTGTAATATTCTTGGCTAATTGATCGGCTGTTAGTCCTTCAGCCCGGACCTCCCCAATCAAAGGCAATGACACTTTACCGTCAGGCCGGATCACCAAATCGGTACGCGAAAGGTCAGGGCTGCGAAACACGACAACATCGATAATATCTTCAGCTCCTAACCGGAAGCCTTCCTCTGGAGGACCCGGAGCCACCACGAGTCGGGGCTCATGGGAGGAGGCACAACCTGATATCCCTATACCTACAGCCATCACGACTAATACGATGAACTGAGTAAAACGAGTTTTCATAATCCACCTTCTGTGCATGACATGATTCCCTTTCCGTTATGGCAACAACACCATCGTTTCAGAGGGCACCACAATCGTATCGCCTGGTTGAAGATCAAAGTTTGCAGCACCACGCAATATGATATCGTCATAGTTCACCATCATTCGTTGTGGCTCTGCTCCCTCGCTACCCATGCGGAACACGACAATCCGACTGCGAACAGCATCAGGGGCCAATCCTCCAGCCAGGGTTAACTGTTGAATCAAGGATGTCTTCGTTAACAAGGGGAATCGACCCTGTGACCCTACCGCACCATTAACGTACACAAAATAGCTATTCACCTGTTGCACGACAATCGCCACGGTGGGATTTTCTTTGTACTCCTTAAGCTTCTCGGTAATCGCGTTTTTCAATTCCCCTGTCGTTTTGCTCACCGCGTCAACATCGCCGATCAAAGGAAGTGAAATCCTCCCGTCAGGTCGCACCGTCACTTGACGGGAGAGATCAGGGTTTCGCCACACGCTAATTTCCAACACATCCTGTGGCCCAATGATATAATCGCTGGTCACAATAAAATTTGACGTGTCAGTTCCCCCCATCGTCCCAGAACCTGCCCAAGCCGTTCCGACCCAGGCACTTCCACAAATCGCTAACCCGACACACATTGCCTTCAGCATTTTCATAACTGACCTCCTCTGATCAAAAAACAACCGATTAGTTGATAGACATGGACTCCTGAACTTCTGGACTGGTCATGCAATTGGGACAAGAACCGTTTCTTGGCATTTAATTCGGCAAATCGTCGAACGGACTTAACAGTTTATGGTGAATTTTTCGAATTAGTAATGCTATTTCGCTTTTCAACGCAGGGAATCGCTGTCTTGTCCATTTTTGAAAATCAGACAACCTGTACATTGACATCTGACTCTATTCGGTCATGCTCCCAGCGAACTTAACCGGCCTGGGTTTGAGGAGCCCCTACGCCCGACAAAAGGATCTGACGACCAGAGCGTCCCAGCGATATCCGACGCATCACGGTTTTCTTACCCTCCATATACAGCCACCTTGCACGAAAATCATGAAATGAGAAGCCATCCCCCTCCTCCCTGAGAATCACAGTTTCCCCTGCTTGGAGGTGAAATCGTTGTCACAACTAGTCTGGGGCAGCTCTCACAAACTTTTGACACGATACAGAAAAGACTCTGAGTCCAACCTCTCCGCCCACTCAGTTCATTTATGCGATATCCAGTGGCAGGCGAGTCACGAGGGGAAGTGACGATTCCACTCTGTTCAAATCAGGGAAAAACGCGTAACGTGGAAGTGAGGGAAACGTGTGATCTCCAGGGAGGGTAGGAGTGCCACGGACAACACGTCGGTCAGGAAAATTTTACAAGGCCAAAAATTATGCGGCACTCCATAACGGTGTGAGAAGGAAATAGTTCCTCTTAAACTTATACTGCGACATCTCACCATACCGGGTATCCGAACACTCTTGGCGAAGCCCATAGCCTAGATGCCTTTGAACGCCACTCATGGCAGAACAATCTACACTCATCACCTTAGAACATCCGAAAGTGACGGATCCCGTGCAGTAAGCCCTTAATCTGTTTTTTCTCTGGCACAATCGCAAAAAGTAGCAAAAAGACTAAATCTCCCAACTCAAAGTCCCTTGGGCCTTTTGCCGTCTTTGGAATCAGATGGGCCAATTTTCCCGACATGACTAGCTGATGGTCAAAGTCCTGGACCAGGCTGACCCCATCGGCATCATCAGTATCAAACAACTCATGACTCATTCGATCAAATCGAACGTCTTGGGGCATAAGAGGGTGATTCATTCGAATTGGCGAGCTGAATGTATTCAAAAAAGTGGCTTCCTGTTGATTGACCGAAACCACGGAGGAAAGGGGCTTCTGGGTTCCGGAAATCTGAGCCGGCACATCAACCCGTCCGAGAACCGGGTGAGAAGAACGGACAATCATGTTCCCTACATTTGTCACCAACTGATCATCAACGGAACAAAGGCCCGTTGGGTATTCGATTCCCAGAAAACCCAAAACTGGTGCAGCCTGGTGCATACATCCAAGTCGTTTTACCACCTACCATAGAGAAACAATCAGCCTCTTTGGGCTCATTGAGTACGAAGGAATAGCCATCCGCACCTTGAGATGGACGATTCCAACATCCTTGACCCAAAGAATCCTTCGAACGAATGTTACGACCCTGTTTGATGGTGTCGAATCCCTTCTCATATGAATATATGAATACATGAGTGAATTTCCCTCGGGAATGGGCGCGGCGGCCACCACACTTACCCTTCCTACTATCATCACCCCTATGGAGAGATGAGCAAGCATTCGGTGAGAAAAGTTCATGGGGCACCTCCTTGGGTGTAATCAGACCGCTCTCTGTCCCTCACTTCCACGACACGGCCTCGCTTCGAAATCACATCCTATCCTACCCTGGCACTCTACAAATTCAATGCCAAGCTTGTTTCACATACGTCATTGGGCGTACACCTTTTCTGACCCCATGAAAATTCTAAAAAATTTCCATCTCTCCACGGATCTCATGCCCAAGGAGAAACCAGATCCCCTCGCAAACAATTGGAAAATTTTCCGACACCCTGTTGAGAGAAATATGCGGAAATCCAAAAAATGTATAGGAATCCACCTACGGGTAAAGGATATTCACGTATCCCACAGGAGAAAAAATCCTGACACTTTCGATGGCCAATCATGTGTTTTATGACTCATTGATTGAACCTTGAAACCGCCGTTTCTAGGTTGAATGAGGGCCTTACCGTGGAAAAGCCCTCTCCTCAACGAAAGGTTTGATCGAGAAACATCACCATTCTGGACCAAAAAATCGTGCAATCCA
Organism: Nitrospirales bacterium; assembly: GCA_963555755.3. Taxonomy (GTDB): domain Bacteria; phylum Nitrospirota; class Nitrospiria; order Nitrospirales; family UBA8639; genus Nitronereus. The sequence goes on along the minus strand of OY820905.2, from coordinate 4,285,867 downwards.
AAAAATGATTAAGTTATCTCCAGAAACAACCGAAAAACGTGAGGGACAGGAGAGAACGACACCAGATCAGTACCAGGATTGATGGAACAGGAGAGAAAAACTTGTACCTGGGAAGTGGAGAAAGAACCCTATGATGAATACCGGCCTTGAATTCGAAGAAGCATCAACAGCAACTGTCAAATCTTCAATAAACCCAGAGCACGGTTCCCACCACAGTAACCAGGGAGGAATAGGGATGGACCAAACCAATGTCGCAGCCTTTATCGGACACGGGGTCGAGTTTAAAGGCATCATCACATACCAGGGCAACGTTCGCATTGATGGACTGCTGGACGGAGAAGTTCATGCCAATGGGACACTCTATTTGGGAGAGCAAGCCGTCCTCACGGGAAAAATTACGGCCCAAGCCGTCATTTGCAAAGGACACATTACAGGTGACATTACCACACAAGACAAAGTCCAATTACTGGCACCAGCGGTCCTCGACGGCTCAATCCTCACACCGTCCCTTTTCATGGAAGAAGGGGTCACGTTTAACGGAACCATTGAAATGCCTGCTTCAAAGCCCCAATCGCTGAATTAGGGGATCCATTGGCCTCTACGACCGTCAGTGACACGTTGGCACCGGCATAAATCAGTCCGATGAAAAAGCGAACCGCCGGGCATGACCATGGGACTCACAAGTCACGGAAACCCATTGTCAATCAGTACTAGACTTCGCAACACAACAAGAAGGAGCACTTCATGTGGGGTGAAAAACCGAAGAAACGCGAAACGATTTTTGATGAGCAACACTACACCTTTCTTGGGAAAGGCGTGGACTTTAAAGGCACGGCCCAATTTGAGGGAACCGTTCGAGTCGATGGACGATTCGAAGGAGAAATGCACACCGATGACACCATCATCATTGGAGAACATGCCATCATCAAAGGAAATATTTCCGGAAATGTCGTGGTGAGTGGCGGAAAGGTTCAAGGCAATATTACCGCGCACCACAGGGTCCAACTCTTCAACCCTGCCGTGGTGATCGGCAATATTCGCACACCCAATTTCTCGATGGAAGAAGGGGTCTGTTTTCAAGGCTTGTGTGATATGGGATTAACCAACCTTGAGCAGTTTGACCTTACAGGACAAGAGACCACTACAGTTTCCAATGGAACCGAATCCAAAAAGTTTGAGCAGCACGGCAAGCAAACGGAGGAAAAGAATTGGGAAGCCACACACTTGGCCCAACGTTAGTTAAGGCTCACACCACGTCGCAACGCCACAGAATGCCCCGTCCCACAACAGGATTATCTGACGATGGGGCGATGTGTCCTTTGGCACTCCATCCCGACCTTACATCGCCAGGAACATTCAAGGGCACCTCTAAAAACCGTCCTTTTCCGTGATGGCGGCGTCAGCCGCGTGCTCACATCCTCATGTATTCGCCCATACACTCCGGTTTTCCGCGCGCGGCTTCCTTGCCCTCACAAAAAATGCCTGGTTTGTAGAGGTGCCCTCAATATTCCACGCTTAGGACCTGCGAGAAAATAACTTGATCAATATCGCGCCAAGATTTGGGTCGGATTTGGACGGAACGATTGAGAAACACTCGAGGCATAGCACAGCTATGGTGAGGGTGTTTCGATTGAGGCCCGTTCAAAGATGGCCCGAAGATTGGATGCGAGATTGATCAAGTTATTTTCTCGCAGGTCCTAAGATGGATGTTTGACAACAACCCCTCAACGTTCTCAAGCCAGAGATTGGCTACGACCATTGGCCGCCTCAACAGAGCGCATCCAGATCCATTCGGCCACTCGCACGCGACCGCCCGACTGACAGAGAGCATCACAATCTTCCCCCTCTGAAGCCCCCTTAAATTTGTCCCCGCAACGCGGCCCAGGCCAATCCGAAATATTCGTAAAACGCACGCTGAGCCATGTTCAAGGACCCCGCACTGGGAAACAGCCTCCACCACCGATATTGAGGGTTTGGGTTCACCCGATGGCCAACCGGAGCGGCAATAGGAGAAAGCCCCCATTTGTGAAACAGTGCCATGGAACGTGGCATATGCGACGCTTCCGTGACGAGCACCAGTGCATCCTGAGTCACGATGTCGGCAATAAATCGCGCCTGATCTTTCGTATCACGAGAATTTGACTCGGTGACTAAATCTTTCTCTGGCACCCCAAACCTTCGTGCAAATTGATACATTAAACCAGCTTCAAGCTGAGACCCAGAAACCAATAATTTGACACCAGGAATGTATCGATACAAAGCCACCCCTTCGATCACACGAAGCAATGTGGCACTCGAAAGTTGACTCACGAGAGGAAAGTGAGGCTCTTCGATTGCTCCTCCGGATAGTACCACAATCCATTTCACGTATTGAGATTGAGCAAAAGCTTGGCCTTCCACTTGCGAGCCAATCAACAGAGGGGGATAGTGAGACTCCAGGGGTGTGAGCAGAGCACCGGAAATGGGATGAAAGCTCAACAGGGTGAGGATCAACACTCCACTGACCAGCATCCACTTTCCGACTTGGCGCTGTGGTCGCATCCACATGAGAAGTAACCCGACCCACATCAGTTCAAGGCTCAACGGAACAGGAAAAAACACCCGAGAAACGATTTTTTTAAACAGGAACATGTCTCCCCCTTATACAGAAATCAGCAAAACCAACATACCATCCCACAGTGTGTTTCAGGCACCCAGACTTTTTCACAGTACTTAACTGAAGGCTCTACCCCAACGAGTGCAAAGCATGCTTTCGCACCCTCGTTGTGGCAAATGGTTCAAACTCATCCATGTAAGAATGACGAAGCGGAGGTGGGCAACAGAGCGTCTGCAAGCAACCAAAAGGGAGAGATAGCAGAAATCATGTAAGAAAGCGATTCTTTCATTCATGATCCGCGTTGAGAGCCGAACCCAAGGGATGGAACAGGACAGACCTACCACAACGTTCGAGGAGCTATCATTTGGAAGAATGAGGAAAAAGGAGAAAAGGAGGGAATGCAGAAGACAATTAAAACCGTGTGGCCATCCGAATGGCTAGATCTTTAGCCCGGGCATTCTCCGGATCAGAACACTGTTGGGAACCAGGCATCGGCTCAACTACCACGAGGGAATGGATGCGAGTAAAACCAATCACCCTCAAGGCCTTCTCCATAAACCCTTTTTGCGATTCGTAGTTTTCAAACCCCGACCCATCTCGATATCCATCAAACCGTGAATACACCACCACGGCTGGCTTCCCTGGAAGAAGACCTTGAGCTTTTTCACCCACCACGTATTGAAAAGTTTGGCCGGGATGGATCAACAGATCAAGATAATGTTTGAGGCGGTAAGGAATCCCTAAATGCCACATGGGCACCATGAATACATATTTATCCGCAGCCTTAAACTGGTTCACGATCCTCACAATTTTTTCCCACGCGGCAGCCTGGGCCGCCGTATGATTCCTGTGATGAATGATCGCATAACTCGCATCCATCGTGACCTCATCCAATGCTTCGAGATTTGCATCCCACACATTGAACGGTTCAAGTTGATCATTCGGATGGGTTTCTTGATACGCATCTAAAAATACCTTACCCACTTCCAGCATGGGTGCGGAGCGTTCTTTACCAACTGACGCATCGATGTATAACAGTTTTGCCATAATTCAGATGTGAGAACCGAAACAACCCCTTTCGTTCACTCGGAACAGATCTCTTCATTCCGAATACGGCAAAGGCCCCCGCTCATACCTGCTGGTCTTCATTGTTCTCTATTCCTATCGCAGAATTCTGTTGGTGAAATCCATACGGCAATTGACGTATTCGCCAATCCCTCTCTCTGCAAGTAGTCTGACAAGACACTCAAGCACGCCCATTTTCACAGCTTCACATCATGGAGGATTTGCGTGAGCTTCGTGCCAGCCCTCTCAACACCCCAGTACCCCCACCATGTGGAGGCCGACACCTTAACCAAAGGCATGGCTATCGCGCCATCTCGGAGATTTAGTGGATGGTTCTGGTTCGTTTTCTGCGTTCTTGTCCTGTCCGCCACGACGGTCCAAGCCACCCTGCCCGGCTCACTGGGACTGAAATGGGGCTTATCGCTTTCAGACTTTCGTCACATGGACTTTGACATCGAAGCAGAATGGCCCATGTGGCATCGCGCCACTGCGGTAAGATTAGGAGCCCAGACTCAAACTTTGGCCGGAGCTGGCTTCTTGATTCTGATTTTTGACGAGGATTTGGGACTGGTCAAAACACATTGGGCCAGCAAGCCCATCGAACGAGATGAAACCGGAACAAAAGGTCTGCAGGTATTCGATCAACTGAAAGCCACAATATCAAAACACTATGGCACCCCACAGGAAACACGTGAGGAACCTTCAGTGAAACTCCAAGGATTTCATGGGAACTTTTACCAATGTCTGCAAGACCAAACATGCGGCCATTGGGAATCAATTTGGGAAACCACTGAAGGAGGAGTCCTGATACTTGAACTCGTGGGCTTGGACCCTGGAGTAGGATTTGTACACATGACGCATCAAGGTCCAAATCTCAAAGACACCGTGCGACATGCCTACCCGGAACTCTATTCCAAAGAACACGAAATTTAACCAAGAAACGACAGTTGGGCGCAAAAAAGACGTGTAAGATATTGGCGTGCATGGTGAAATACCGAAAGTCGTGGTCACCTCAGTGGTGATGAGACTTTTTTTATTCCACGATGTGCGTCAAGGGCTTGCGCGGACTTTTGTGATCCAACTGCTATTTCTAGGTTTAACCTAGAAACGGCAGTTGGGATTCAAGCCCGTTCGTTCGGGGAGTGAAGAGCACCTCTCGCTGTGACAAGAAGGGGAAATTCTGGAAACGAGGGTGAGGACAATCAGGAAGGCCGCAGCTGATACGATCAGGTCATCAGTAATATTCTTTACTCATCAGCCATTGGGGATTCAGGGAAGGCATCGAAAGAATCATCAAATCTTACAAGTCATACACATACGTGACATTGTCTCCGCCCCACTTCTTGGTTTTGGCTTCGATCATCTTGTCTTTTTCACAATACACCCGGGCGGTAACTTCGTCTAAATTCGTGAGGGTTTTCATTTGTTGCATCAAGGCCAACATAATTTTTCTTCCGCGCTCACGATCAACAGCCAATCGTTCGTAAAATTCTTTGGTCACATGCAGTTGCAAAAGGTCTCCTTTGACCACAACCTCTTCAATGTTGGCAGTATCACCAAGTTGAGCCCGAATTTTGGCTGAAATTTGTGTATCTTTTTCCTCCACATTCATGACGAAACTCTCCTCCTATCCTTTGAACTCATCACACAATATCTCGATATTGGACTTTGAGGATTGTGTCATACCAGTAGGGGGGGAGTGCAAGGTGCGGAATGAAGGCGTTTTTCGTAATTACGGTAAAGGTGTGGTGGCATCGCGCAACCAGGATTGGGTGATGGGATTCAACAATGGGACGATGGTCTCTCGAACATGGTCATGATAGGCATTCACCCAATCGATTTCTTTTGACGTGAGGAGCGATGGATCAATCAGGTTTCGATCAAAGGGCACCACGGTGAGCGTCTCGAACGCGAACCATTCACGATCCGTTGAGCCCCTTGTTTCCGCCGGCACGACCAGCACCAAATTTTCCAAGCGGATACCGAATTCTCCGGTTTTATAATATCCAGGTTCGTTGGAGATGATCATCCCTTTCTCTAACGCCACGGTACTAGAGGCTTTGGAAATCCGTTGCGGCCCTTCGTGCACGCCAAGATAACTTCCTACGCCATGTCCGGTTCCATGGTCATAGTCCAACCCGACTTCCCACAACGGCCAACGTGCCAAGATATCCAGTTGCGTGCCCGTCGTCCCTTTGGGAAAGGTGGCCAGGGCTAACGCAATATGGCCCTTTAACACTCGTGTATAGCACTCACGCTGCTCCGACGTTGGTGTGCCGATTGCTACGGTGCGTGTGATATCCGTCGTCCCATCCAAATATTGCCCGCCGGAATCAACCAAATACAACGTATCAGGTATAAGTGGCCGATTGGTTTCAATCAAGGCTCGATAATGGACAATGGCTCCGTTGGGTCCTCCAGCAGAAATCGTAGGGAAACTCAGGTCTTTCCATAAGGTTTGCTGTTCCCGACAAGAATCCAGATAGGATTGCGCATCAAGCTCGGTCACTGTCCCCTGGAGCGCTTCCCGCACCAACCATGCCAGAAATTCACACACAGCCGCGCCATCTCGTCTGTGCGCTTCCCTTGTGCCTGCTATTTCCACAGCATTTTTACAGGCCTTTGGCAAGACACAGGGATCTTCCCCTTCGACAATCTCGGCACCCGCCTTTTCCAATTGATCAAAAATAGAACTCGCTGTTCGTTGTGGATCACACAACACTCGGCTCCTGTCTCTGCCAATTTGCTCCAGAGCCGGTCCAAACTCTTCGATGGAAGCCAGCACCACACTCGGCCCAAGATGATCCCGTAAGGACTCACACACTTTGGGACTATCCAGAAAAAGCATAGCCGATTCATCGCTTCGCACCGAGACAAAACCCAGCGGCAGTGGAGTATGAGAAACATCACCCCCTCGAATATTCAGCAACCAGGCAATCGAATCGGGAGCCGTGAGCACGACCACATCAATCCGATCGTCTTTGAGCTTCCGAGCCAGTTCTTTGCGTTTGGCCTCGGACGATTGCCCCGCATACAGGGTTGAATGAGGAACAACCGGAGCACCAGGCACCTGGGGGCGATCAGTCCAAATGATATCCACCGGATTCGCTTGGCAGGGAATGAGTTCAGCCTGAACGCGGGCACAGGCTTGGCGAAGCTTGTGTATTTCCTTTGGCGTATGCAGCCAGGGGTCATAGCCAAGTGTGTCTCCAGGTTTTAGCACGGAAGGTAACCAGTCATGCACAGATACCTCCGAGATATGCTGAGGTTCGAAGATGCTAAGGTTCACTTGATTGCGGACTTGCAACACATAGCGGCCATCAACAAACACCGCGGCTTGGTTCGACAACACCACCGCCATTCCCGCCGATCCTGTAAAGCCCGTGAGCCAAGCCAGCCGCTCAGCGCAAGCGGGCAGGTATTCATTTTGATATTCATCGGCGTGCGGAATAATAAACCCAGATAGGCCTTGCTGGATTAATTGCGAACGCAATTGGTGAACTCGATTTTCAGTTCCGGCAATTTCTGGCATCACGGCATTTATCATCCTTCATCATTCACACATTCACGATCATAGCACGATCACCTGATTGTGAGCAGGGCGTGATCAGTTCTTGTACTGTTTTTCAATTCCAAAGTCGTTCGGTCCCACGAAAGGTTCCCGAATTTGCCACAATGACCGTGAGCTCTCACAGAACAGTTCTTCGAGAGCTCACTGCCTTTGAGGAAGGGCCAGGATCCCCATAACTATCACACCACAAGTCGGACGAGCTATCGAGAGCCAGCAACTACGCACTGGTGACGGGCTTGGAATTTAATTCGCTGATTTCCGTCCGACTCCCTTTCAATTGGACATAGGTATTGGCATAAATATTCCAACTCATCAAGTCCTTTGGTGTCACCTCTGACGCGTTAACCTTCTTCGGAATCGCCCCGCCGGCTTTTAATGCCCCAACAACCAATTCCGAGCAAAACAACTTTTCATAATCTTCTTGCGTTTTGGTCAAGGGCCCAAGAAAATCGAGGGCACAGGGGATAAGTTGCCCTATATCATATTTTTTGCCCTCTTGCTTTTCTAACCAATCAAAATATTTTTCCAAGTCGAGTTTCTCTCGAACCGTTTGACTGAGTGGCAACCACCAGATTTCCCCTTTGTATTGTTTAACCGCACGCGATAACTTTGACACAATGACTCCACTTTTATCATCTTTCACCGTGGATTCAATGATTTGATTATAATACCCATCAGTTTTGGCCTCCGGCCGCCTGGTTTTCAATAAAATGGCAACATGGCTGACCGGAGAGCCGGTGAACCATTTGATGACTCGACTGAATTGCGTTTTACCGCCAAAGGCAATGATGTCTCCAGGGTACATTTGGTCGCGTAGTTTTACCGAATACGATTTTCTCGACATGGATACGGGCATAACCCAACCTCCTTTTGGTGAAATAATTGAAAGTGAACAATCTGGAAACTGCTCTGAGCAAGAGACACTCTACTCCCTGCGCAAAAATGGGGCCAGATAAAACCCCACCACTTTCTCCCTGGATTTTCGGGTCATTGCCTGATAAGTAGTCAAAACCTCTTTTTTGAAGGTAAGGAATACAGTCGCGCAAAGACCAGACTGTATCGATTTACATACAACTGGAACCCAAAAAGATACAATGAAAAATACGGAATGGCACAGGAATTGTTGGGGAAATGAGGAAGGAGGATTGAACTATACCGCGACTGAAAGACCGATAGCTTCTTCTTCAGTAGAGTACACAGGAATGAGTTTGGGAATATTGGCCAAGTCCAGCATATTCTTCACGTTTGAGTGCGGACCGACGAGACTCAACACAACTCCTTGCAATGACAGTCTGGCTTGTGAGAGTACGAGTAACCCGATCACCACGCTATCCAGAAAATCTACCCGTTCAAGATTGACGACCACATGATCGACAGAACCTCGTGCAGCATTTTGCATCACAGCCTGGAACGTTTTCCTCGAATAGTAGTTTAAACGTCCTGAGACCTTCAGCACCAAGACCCCATCATGAACATGTTCGGTAATATACATGGGCAGATTTCCTTCTCTTGTTTTTCTCGGTCGATTGGCTCAGAACCTTGGGATTTTTTTCACCCAGGATCATTACCCAGTACCGACCAATCTTCATGAAAGAAAAAGAAGGAAGTGATTCTTACACGAACATACGTCAGGGGAATGTAGGGAAAAAACCTGAAAAAAAGAGGGAACCTTTTTCTACGAAAACCCACAAGTGTACAGAATCCAACGGATAGGCGGAGTGCTCAGTATAGACAATTTCCACAGCGCCCACCAACGGGCTTGCGGGGCTCTCCTTCGAAAAACTAGGGATAAGCTGCTTGGATTCCATGATCATGGTTGTCCGATAGCCCATCGTAATGGATGAAAACACCCTATTGTTGCTGAGCGTCCACCACCTCATGCAAAATGGGGTTCGAGTAGGTAACAGTTGTACTCTGTCAGATCAAGCTTCACAATTGCCAATTCTGAGTGGCCCGATAGTCATTCCCAATGGATTCATCACACCCCAGCCCACCGAAACACGTTCCTCTGCTCTCTCTATTGAAAGAGCATTTTGGCTTTACCTCATTTCGGCCTTTGCAAGAAGAGATCATCCGCGATGCACTGGACGGGCGAGATGTAGTAGCCCTGTTGCCGACGGGCGGTGGAAAGTCACTCTGCTTTCAGTTGCCAGCATTAGCCCGACCGGGGCTCACCGTGGTGATCTCCCCGCTTATTGCGCTCATGAAAGACCAAGTTGATGCACTTCAAGCCAATGGAATTGCCGCGACCTTCCTCAATTCATCCTTGGACTCGAATGAATCTCGAGCCCGGTTGCGGGGTTTGCACCGTGGAGACTACCGGCTGCTCTACATTGCGCCGGAACGGCTCATGCTATCCGGTTACCTGAGTAATCTTCAGGAATGGCAGGTCAATCTTCTCGCAATTGACGAAGCCCATTGCATCAGTGAATGGGGTCATGATTTCCGACCGGAATATCGGCGGCTCGTGGAGCTGCGAAAGTGGTTTCCTTCCTTGCCGATCATGGCGCTCACCGCAACAGCAACGGAACGGGTTCGAAACGACATCCTCACCCTCTTGCAACTGCGGGACCCTGGACGTTACCTGGCCAGTTTCAATCGGCCGAATCTCACCTACCGGGTGCTGGCCAAAGCTCATCCCTTCGAACAAGTCCTGGCTTTTCTCCAGACCCAATCACAGGAAAGCGGAATCGTATACTGCCAGAGCCGAAAAACCACAGAAAATCTAGCGGAACGATTACAGGCCCAGGGCATCAAGGCCCAGCCCTATCATGCGGGCCTCACGGCGAAGGAACGGTCACACCATCAAGAGTTGTTCCTGCGGGATGAGGTTCAAGTCATCTGCGCAACGATTGCATTCGGGATGGGGATCGATAAACCCAACGTAAGATTTGTCATTCATTATGACTTGCCAAAAAATCTTGAAAGTTATTATCAGGAGACCGGTCGTGCCGGCCGCGATGGATTGCCAAGCGAGTGCATCCTGCTCTTCAGCGCCGGGGATACGGTGAAGCAGTACCGCTTCATCAATGAAAAGCCGGACATTCAAGAACAGCAGATTGCTCGCACACAACTCCAGCAAATGGTCCAGTATGCAGAATGCCCAACCTGTCGGCGTGTCAAATTATTACAATATTTTGGTGAAAAATTTGACTCCGAAAAATGCCAAGCCTGCGACAACTGTCTGACACCCAGGGACGTGTTTGATGGGACAGAAGACGCCTGCACCATTCTGTCTTGCGTCGCCCAGATACGGGGAAAAAGTGGTTTTGGTGTAGGCCTCAATCATGTGATTGAGGTCCTGACCGGAGCGAATACCGAGAAAGTTCGACGATGGGGCCATGAGCGACTGAATGCGTATGGAAGCGGAAAGAATATTCACAGCCGACCCGAATGGGCAGCCATCAGTCGGGAACTCATCCGGCTTGGATACCTCCAACAAACAACTGAGCCCTTTACCATCTTAGAGCTGACAGCCCAAGGCCGAGGCTTCCTTCGAGAGCGTCCACCAATCATTTTGACGAAACCCATGAGCGCACCAGAGCGGAAGAAGACACCTGCCGGTGATTTGGTTCATGACGAAGCACTATTCAATCACTTGCGCCAACTACGAAAAAATTTAGCCGATGAGCGTGACGTTCCAGCCTATGTCGTATTTTCCGACGTGGCGCTACGCCAGATGGCACGAGATTACCCAGCTAATGAACGGGAATTCCTACAGATAAGCGGCGTGGGAAAGCAAAAATTACAGGAGTTTGGCACGGTGTTTCTAGCAGCTATTGCGGGTCACATGGAGATTCATTCGCGCCAGAATTTTTCAAAAGAGTCGTCTGCCCCTCCGCCGCTACCACCACCACTGTTATCCTCCAGGAAGAAGCAACTGGGCGATACCGTTCAGGAAACATTGCGCTTTTTTCGATTAGGGGATACGGTCGAACATATCGCCCAACACCGTGGGTTGGTCAACAGCACCATCTATGGACATCTGGAACAAGCCATCCAAGCTGGTGAGCCAGTAGATATCGAGCGGCTATTATCCCCTGACCAACATACCCAAATCGCCGCAGCCTTTGCCCAAACCGGGTTTGGAAATTTAACTGGCGCCAAAGAAATCCTCGGCGACCTCTGCAATTTCGGCCAACTACGCATATTCCGCGCCCTGCATGGCAACAAGAGCCAGTGAAATTTTCCAGAAATTCATTATTAAAATCTTCCACTCATTCAACTATTTGGATGGGCCTTGTGCCCAATGAAATGAGTTGGCACCAATACCCAATACAGAAAGGTTAACCATATAGTCCATGAAAAAACACGACTCGACCCACCAACCCACGGCTCCGACCAAAAAGGGCTTACCCTCTGGCTTCGCATCTCTCGGACTCGAAACTACACTGCTCACCACGCTCGGGGCATTGGGATATGAAGAGCCCACGCCAATTCAACTGGAAGCCATCCCCCCATTATTGGCTGGACGGGACTTTCTGGGTCACGCCGCGACAGGAACAGGCAAGACGGCCGCGTTCACGCTCCCTCTTCTCCAGCGCTTGGCCCATTCGACGCGACAGCAAAATCCTTTCGCTCTCATTCTCGTGCCAACACGAGAATTGGCGATACAAGTGAGCGAAGCCGTCCATCGCTATGGCAAAGAACAAGGGATTGCCATACTCGCAGTCTATGGAGGTCAGGCGATTCGACCGCAACTCATTGCCCTTAAACGCGGCGTTGATGTCGTTGTGGCGACACCAGGGCGAGCGCTGGATCATATCCGCCGAAAAAGCCTTCAGCTCAAGGACTTGCAAATCATGGTGCTGGACGAGGCGGATGAGATGCTCAATATGGGGTTCGCCGAAGATCTGGACGCCATCCTTCAACAGACTCCCACGACCAGGCAGACCGCACTGTTTTCGGCAACCATGCCCCCACGGATTGCGTCCATCGCACGCCGCCATTTACAAGACCCAGTTGATATTCAAATTGTGAAAGAACCATTGAAGACCGGAGTGGCACCTCGTGTGCACCAAACGGCCTACCTCGTCGCCCGACCTCACAAAGTGGCGGCCCTGGCCCGTATCCTGGATATGGCCAGTCCGACGTCAACCCTCGTGTTCTGTCGAACTCGCCTGGAAGTCGACGAGCTAACCTCCATGCTTAACAGCCGTGGACACAGGGGTGAAGGCCTTCATGGCGGAATGAACCAGGCCCAACGCGATCGCGTGATGGCCTCCTTCCGCTCAGGAAAGACCAACCTGTTGGTCGCAACGGACGTGGCTGCACGAGGCCTGGATATCTCTCACGTATCGCATGTGATGAATTACGACGTCCCTGCGTCTCCTGAAGGCTATGTGCATCGTATCGGACGAACCGGACGGGCCGGACGTGGCGGTGAAGCGTTCACGCTCGTTGAACCACGCGAACGCTGGTTGCTGAAAAATATCGAACGTCTCACGAAATCAAAAATCGAGATGGCTACTCTCCCGACGGTCGCCGATCTCCAAGCCAAACGACTGGAAAGGATCGGAGCCTCCATTAAGGAAGTCCTCACGGCCAATCAATTTGGCCGATTTCGAAAAACCGTCCAGGCAATCACGGAAGATTTCGACCCGGGGGACGTAGCCGCAGCCGCCATTCAACTCGCCTATGGATCAAAAACAGGGGAACGAAAGGAAGAAGAGATTCCTGTCATTCGAGACCGCGAACAAGAAACATCACAAGTGTCGCGGCGGCAGAGACGGGAACCGGCAGAACAACCCCGCGGCGCAAAGCCGCGAGGAGGAGCGGATCGACCATTTGGAAAACGAGATCGTGGAAGCCGTACCACAAAATTGGCGACTCTAAATTTCAGCGCCGGACGAACAGCAGGCATCCGGCCAGGAGATCTCGTCGGCGCCATTGCCAACGAGGCCGGGACAAATTCGCAAATGATCGGCCCCATCAAAATAGAAGATCATTTTTCGCTAGTGAGAGTCCCGGAAGAAATGGCCCAGGGAATCCTAAAGGCCCTCAGCCGAACCAGACTTAAAGGAAAGAAAGTCAAGGTCCGCATCGATCGCGAATAGAAGACCGCCTTCCAATATGAAGGCAGTCAATAAGATTGTTGAGATGAAGATCTTTCAATCATTGCGGAAGAAGTTTTGGCATACCAGAAAACGAAAGCGCACTCGCACCGAGTTCAAAACAAAGGTCGCAATCGAGGCGATGAAGAACCACCTCAGACCATGAAAGTGGAGCATGAATGGGGAAGAAAGGAGCAGGGACCGCACGGCAAAACGACCACCCACATTCAGGCTGAAGAACATCTGATGTTTTTCGGTTTTATCAAGTTAGGATACTTGGTGATATTTATGATCAAACCGGAATTATTTAATTCGCACCAAACCCTAATTATGACTATTGAATGCTGATCGGCCTCGGAATGAAGGAAGTAAAGAGTAGGTTAGTTAATTGGCAAATAGGTTTCCCCACATTTTTGCATTTTACATTCACGCTAATTTTGCATTTAAGGTTTGAATCCATGTTCTCTGATCAGCCACAAGGCTGTTAGTTTTTCCTATTTTCAAAATTATTGAAGTTTTTAAACGTTAGATTTTCAATCAAATTAAAGGCTATACTCAGGTCAAACAAGATAACGTCGATGAATAACAGAGATAGAATACCTGGAATATAACCCGTAATATAGGTTCACATAGATGATATTTAATTTACAACATACTGGATTCTATAAAATTCAAGCGCTCTTCAGGTTCATGTTTTTATCCCTTCTTTTACTTTGTCCGCTTATTGCCGGAGCAGCAAATAATATCAAATTCCTCGACAAACAGGTTATTAAAAGCCTGAGGTTTAGCGTCTTTGAAATCGTCGTCCCGAAAATTGAAAGTAAAAGGATAAAATATGCCAGGGAACTGCCTTTTGAGAAATTAAGTTTTAAGGAACGAAACGAAAATTACTTCAGCATCGGAACTGCTTTCTTTTTAAATGATAAGGAATTAATGACGGCCGCACACGTGCTAAATCTGGAGTATTTTTCCCTTTTACAAGATTTTTATATCCGTGATTCAAATGGTCGCACATATAAAATTGGTCAAATAAAAAAATTCTCTTCAATACGGGATATGATTGTTTTTGAGCTTGAGAAATATCCTGAAACCATTTTAAGGCTTGATATTTCAAAGAATGTTGAAATAGGAGATACGGTGTTTTCAGTCGGAAATGCGCAAGGAGAAGGCATATCCTTTCGGGCTGGCCAGGTGGCATCTTTCACGTCAGAACCAGAATTCGGAAAGTGGAAAAATATAAGGTTTACCTCTCCCGCATCACCGGGTAATAGTGGAGGCCCACTTCTTGACGTCGATGGAAAAGTGGTGGGTTTGATTATCAAGAAAAATGAAAATGAAAATTATAATGTAGCTGTCCCAATTAATGAAATCTCAAATTTAAAAGATACAGCAGAATTCTACATTAGAAATATCTCAACGAATTTAAATGGTAGCCAGAACGCCTATTCCATGGATTGGTTGGAGCAATTTGAATTACCGGATACTATACAAAGCCTTGCAAGTAAAGCACAAAACTCTTTACATTCTTTTTATGAAAAGGTTTCATCAGGGGTTTACAAAAAATATGAGGATGATTATTTCCCAAAGGGAAAAAGATTCCGTGCGTATCTCAGGAATCAGATTTATATCCGGCATTTTGGGGTATTAAAATCTGACGCCGATTTTAATATATGGAGTTTGAACAGCTATTCAACCAAGTCCATTCCAATAGCTGAAGACCAGAAGATCACTTTAAGTAAGAGTGATCTTTCAACTTTCCATGTGATAATAGAAAAACCAAATGACCTCACCCTGGAAGCTTTTCTGTCAAGTCCAAAGTGGGTAATGGATAATTTGCTGAAAGCATTGCCCTTAACCCGAAATTTCGATGTAGAAAAAATCAGACTGGTCAGTCTTGGGGATCCAGAAACGATTGAATTCTGGGAAGACAAACTGGGCAGGCCATGGATCTCTTCATTATGGTACAGACCGCATAGTGATTCTTTTGTTTACAGCCATTGCTTGGCCTATCCCAAAGGGGTGATCTGCAATATTGACATTAAAAAAACCTGGTCTTTACGTACAGGCTATTTAAGTCTTATGAAAGAGAATTTAAATGAGGTTGCCGTTGGTTATGAAGGAGGGCTATATGATTGGATAGAATATTTGTCTCTGGGTAAAAATTATCTCCCTGCAGCGTTCAATAATAGCAGGATAAACTTACATGATGGGTCTCTACAGATTGAACTGAATAATTTCAAGCTTGATTTAAAAAGTAATAAAATGAATGAAAAAACCAGTCTCCATTTTCATTTCGGGTATTCAAACAAGAACCTTCTTGAGGAAGAACTTTTGTTGTTTGAGTTATTCCCGCAAAAAGGTGTTGATGCTCATTTTCGAATTCAAAAATTTTATTCACCGAGCAAGTTCAGCTCTGATAAATACAAGTCTCAATGGGATGAAATATCAAATAGGTCTGGTGATTTTTCCGCAACGGTTGTGATAAATACCAGGCATCAAACAATTCGTAAAGTCATACCAGAGGGGAAAGAAGAGTTTATATCAGAAGAAGGCGATAAAATTAAAAGAGAATTTGTCATTGGTTGTTACCACAAATTATCAGAAGAACATGCACTTGCCAAATGTGAAATTTTTATTAATAGTGTCAGCTTTAAGGATCAACGGCACAACGAAATGTCCACCTCAGGTCTTGCAACACCACATCCCTCGTAAATTGAACTTATCCCACAAGAACTAATTCCCCCCACATTAAAACATGAGTGCACCACGTGCTTCCCGAAAGGTGTGGGGTTAGGCATGAGTATTGACTTACTTGCCAAGGGTAGCCAGGGCCTGCTTTTCCACAGAATTAAAGATTGCGGGCACATCTTTTGATGACTGATTGCCATCAAACTTTCCACCCCCGCCCCAACGAAAAAATCTGGCCAAAAGACTTTTTCATATATTTGTACACAATGCTAGTGAGCATGGCCGTGGGTGCGTTCTTCTTCCGTCGATTTCCGCACACTGACAATTTGAATATCAAAATTCAGCACGACACCGGCTAGGGGATGATTGGTATCAATGGTGACTTGATCACCGTCCACTTTTTTCACCACAATACTTTGCGGGCTGCCGTCCGGCGCTTGTGCCTCAAAGGTCATTCCTTCTTCAACGGACTCGACCCCCTCAAACGCCGCTCGTTCGATGGTCTTGATGCCGTCTGGATTGGCCTCTCCATAGCCTTCAGCAGGCTCAACCCTCACCTTCAGAGAATCTCCTTCTCCTTTCCCAACCAGTGCCTTTTCCAAGCCGGGCACGATATTCCCCGCCCCGTGTAAGTACACCAATGGCTTGGAGCCCTCTGAGCTATCCACCACCTTTCCATCATTGTCAGTGAGCTTATAATGCATGCTGACAACGGAATTTTCACCAATCAATAAAGACATAGTCGATCATTCCTTTCATCTGAAACATTCAGCTTCCTGAATGTGACGATTGATTTAATTTTTGCAAAAACTATTGAGGAATATATCCTGTTCCGGGCCACGCTTCTTCTATTTCATCAGATTGCTGCTCCGCAGAGAAGTGTTCCCACACAATATCATTGACATCCTTTTCCGACGACATTTTCTCCGCTTCTGCATCTTCCCACCCTAGGTGACGTAGTTCTCCAGGCTTACAAGAAGAGTCTTGTCGTACGGACATATTTATGGATTCTGTGCGCCATAACGCATATTGATTTGGAACCACAACACACGGAGCACAGCCTAGACGCTGACTGTAATCTTTAACGGTTCCTTCTATGTCGTTGGTTGCAAGAGCAATATGGATCTTATTCATAGGTTTAACCTTTTCGCTGCATCTCCTCCAGGGACTTGTTATACACCATTTGGTAAAGGGCTGTCTTTCCTGACTATTCCACTGGATACTGAGGCCGCAGATCGCAGTCTTCCGGAAAATCTCTCAACAAAAAATGACCTTTTCACTGCTTTCTTTTAGGCTTGGGAAAGGTGAGCACATACTCGATACTGTCTTTCACGTATTTTTGTAATACCTTCCCACCCTTTGCTACGCCACCGGGAAACAGAACATACTCTTTTTTTATTGGACCTTTTGGAAAGTATCTCAGAGGGATGGCCTTCTTAATTTTTAACAGTCTTGCTTTGGTTTCCTCTGGAAGTTTCATGGCTAATCCAACTGGGGTTAACGATATACAGATTCCTTCATCCGCATACAGTGCAGCACCACTAAAGAAGTGCTTGCATTCAAGATTGATATTTTGTAACTACTCAGGTGTGATGATCTTTGTAGTGAATTGTGCAGGCATAAAGGGGTGGCCGATCATGGCTTGTGAAATGGCTTGCAGCATGTTGCCGCCCTGCTTTCTCGCGGTAGAAAGGTAGCTTCGTATGCGGGCGAACTGCCTCGCGCCTTGAAGCGTTCGAAAACACCCGGATATTTTGAGGCGGAGCTTGATCATGCGGATATCCTGTTCTGCCAGATTATTAGTGAAGGGAACCTGTCTGTCATGGAGGAACGCGAGCACGGAGGCTTCATGCTCGCCAAGACGGGTGAGGAGATTTTGGGCCTTGGTCTTTTTGGGCCGGCCTCGTGACTTTTTCTGTGGCGGTGCCGGAAGGGGGTTGGCCTGCCATCCGAGGGTGAGAAGATCCCTGTATTGTTTCAGCCAGGGGGTTTTCTGTTCTTCCGTTAACTGTGCGAGTTGCTTGCTGACAAACACGTTCATCGTCAGCAACAGGTCAAACATGTGTTTGGCCCATGGTTGTTCGTGCTGCTCGAACAGGCACGTGAGTTCCCGCAAATGATGGGCGTTACAGAGGCCGTGGGCACAGTCATAGGAGAGATAGGGTTTCCAGAAATCGTGGATCAGGCGGCCAGCAAAATCCGGGAGGATCTGGAACTGCTCGATCGCCTCTCTTCCCCGTTTGGCGTGCACACCGTAAAAGGTCAACGTGGCCGTGCTGGCACTGTGGAGCCAGTGGAGCGTCCCGGCCGTGCGGACGCCGCTTTCATCGGCATGGAGGATGGGACTCTTGCCGAGCGCTTCTTTGACCGCAGTCTCGAACGGCGCGAGGTGCTCATAACTTCGGCGGGAGGCCTCGTCAATGGTGGCGTCGCTGACCGAGGCGCCATACAGATCAGCCATCATCTGGCTGACACGGCGTAAGGGGATCAACTGTTGGTTCTGGAGGTAGACCAGGAGGCTGCGAAATCTGGGACCGTACTGTGCCGGCGCAGGCAGGTCATCAGGAAATGACGCCGTGACCGAGCGGCCGCATTGGGGGCAGGTTTTGATTGCTCCCCGATATTCGGTGACGTCGAGTTTTGGCTCCGGCAGTTCAAAGAGCTGCCGGCGTTCATAGCCGGTGACCGTCTCGTTGGTGAGGTCGGCATGGCAGGAACAGGAGTGAACAGGCAGGTGGACCAGGTGGTCTGGGGTTTCCACCTGTTTTAACGTCTGGCCGGCATGTCCCTGTTGGCCGCCCGGCTTTTTCCCGGAAGGTATGCGCAGGCTCTTGGTTCGGGGCTTGGCCGGTCCATCGGACGAGGGCGGTTTGCTGCTGTTGCGACTGTGTTGGTCGAGCCGCTGTGCCAGTTCGGTGACATGCGTGGTCAGCGCCTGCCCCTGTTCCTGCAGCGCCAGGATCAGTTCGACGAGCGCCTCGGGGTTGCTCTTGGCCAGGATGAGGAGTGCGTCGCGGGTGAAGGTCATGGCTTGCTCCGGCAGAGGGCCTGTCGGAAGTGGCGGATGAGGGGATAGAGATAAATTGCCTTCACCGGCACGCGCAGAGCCTTGTCACGGTCCTGCCGGGACCGGCCTTTGGTCTGCCCGACATAGAGCCAGTTCGCGGCCTGATAGCAGATACCTTTGAAGCGGTCTCGCTCCACAAAGGTCTCCACCAAGTGGACGGGATGGCCGTATTTCTCGATCCAGTCCTGCCGGAGACGTCTCATGACCCGGCCCAGGAGATGGCTGGCCAGATGCGGCACACGCACCCAGGGCAGGATGAGAAAGCGGGTATTGTTGGTCATGAAGTTGAGGTTGGCGGCTCGGGTGTCCGGCTCCCAGCCGATAAAGGTGTCGCGCGGGGTGGTTTTCCAGGCGGCGGAACCGAAGAGGAGGCAGGCCAGATCCTGCCCGGAGCGATCCCGCACCAGGTACTTGAGATGTTCACCGACCGTTCGGGTGAACCCGAGGTAGTGATGGTGGCTCAGGTAATATCCCACACAACTGGCTTCGTAGGAATGTGAGGTTGGAATATGAATGGACAGGGGCGTCAGGGTCTTGAGAGCTGCGTCGATGTGCGGGGCTTCGGGAGGCATAAACCCCTTTCGGAAAGGGGGGAAGATGTTGCGTCGAGAGGCGACACGAATCGGGGGCAGCTTCAGGAGCCCGCGATGTTCGAGTTTGTCGATCATGCTGCGGGCGGCAAAGGTTTTCAGTTGTCCGGACGGGGTCTGCCAGCCCCAGTGCCGACAAATATGCTGGGTTATTTTATGGCGGCTCCAGTCAGGGTGCCGGCAAACCAGATGGCGTAACCAGCACAGATCAGATTGGGGGAGGCGACGACCTTGACATGTAATCGCTTCATTCATGGCCCCGATTATGCCATGGGTGGAGCCGTTAGTCCAGAAAAAAATCAGGCTATAGAAAATTGACCTGAGTAGTTACGATATTTTTAGAATAATCACATGTGGCCTTTTCTATGAAGACCGACAATTTCTCCAAATATTCTTTTGCCATGAGCTTCTATTGCAAAAAAACGTAAACGAAATCTCAGAATTGGAGCAAGGCCGACAGGGTCAAATCGAGGACTTTATGACGTTGCAGTCTTTACATTCTACAAGCGGTAAGAGGCGAGAGTCTTCTAGCGCAGCCATTCGATGACCAATGCCTGCTAAGTACCCTTCATTTGACGCAAATGCCATAAACACGTCCAAGGATCCTTGGCGAACCAGCATCACGACATCCCAATATTCGTCTTGGGGGCCGATTAAGTATTTCCCCCCTTCACCCAACAAGACCAGTTCTCCGCCACTTTCTCTCAGAAATGGCAAGGTGTGATCGATATAGTTCTGATAGGCCTCTCTTCCAGATACACTCTCAGTCGGAGCTAAAGCTGGTGTCGCTGAATAATCTGCCACTTCACGAAATCGCAAAAGATTCAGCATGATAATTTCACCTGAAATATTGCGTGAGAACAGTTCTGCTCCCGATTCCTGTGTAGGCTCTAAATACGGTTTACTCATTGAAAGTCCCTCAACCAGAATGGTGCAAATTATTCTTTGCCATCTGACCACACGGCATACTCGTTCCCATTGGGATCGCCAAAGTGAAAGCGACGACCACCTGGAAATGAAAATATTGGTTGTATGATTGAACCTCCAGCGCCCTCAATTTTTACCTGTGTTTGATGTAAGTCCTTACTGTAGAACACGATGAGGGCACTACCATTTTTTGTTAAGACCGTGAGATCCGATTTAAAAAAGCCCCCGTCAATACCTGCATGTGAGAAGGCACTATATTCCGGCCCGTAATCGACAAAAATCCAGCCGAATACTGCAGTGAAAAAGGCTTTTGTTGCCTCTATATCTTTTGCGGGAAATTCAACGCAATTTATTTTTTCGTGTTCGTTCATCGCAGACCTCTCTGGTTAGGCATCTTCCACCAAGAAAAGCGTTGTAGGTTTACTAGTCGAATAATGCCTATGCTTATTTTCGTCTCCTTTCGGGATAAAGAGCCCGTCACCACCTTTGAATTTTCTAATGGCCCCCTCAAATTCCACTTCCATTTCTCCTTCTACAACATAACCAATGTGCCCTTTACTGCACCAAGCAGGCTCGACGTATTCTTCCGTAAACTCAATGATACGTATCTTTTTTGGGCCTTGAACAAATGCTTTGAATCGAACACCCGGTGCTGGGGATTCCCAAGGTAACGATTCGAAATCTATAGCGTAATCTTTTATATTTTTCATTTCGCACCATGTACATGGGTGGGAAATCCTAGCCCAGCAACGCGTTTGATTTTCACTGAATGTAATCCCTATACATCGTTTCGCGTTTCAACGGTATGTCCTCACCAAAAATTTTCCCATATTTTTTATGGATTGGCCGGAACCCGTTGATACATTGCGTCGCATAGTTTTAGCAAGTTAGCAAAACTTTTTATCGCGTCTGGATGTTCAGAGCCGCCAACGAGTATACAGTCAATTCCAGCGCTCTTTGCACCACCAAGATCTCTTCGCGGTGAATCGCCAATGACGATTGCTTCTGAGTTAGCTATTCCAAGCTGACGCAACACCCTTTCAAAAGGTTTAGGAGAAGGTTTGACCATGCCATGGTCAGAGGAAAACGATGTGACTGAAAATAGATCCGCAATTCCTTCGCGCTTAAAGGTATTGAGCCAACTAGTTTTCGGTGCCCAAATGTCAATGACGGCGGCTAAAAGAAAATGTTGCCGCAACTTTTGAAGCGCCGTGACATAATCACTTGGGATGTATCCCAGTTCATGGAAGGCAAAGGTATTCACGATTTTTTCAATTTCATTTCTCTCAATGTCTACACCAGCGACTTTTCGAACTGCGGATTCCACAGATGGAAAGTTGTGCCGAAAGGTTTCATCTGTGTACCGGGCAGCCAAGTATTCATACGTTGTGCGTACGATTCGATTGATTTCATCTTTTAGAAGTGTCCCACCAATTTGGAAATAATACAGCGAGAAATCTTCTGCATCTCCGAATCGGTCTTCACCAAACATAAATGTGCTGTTCATGTCTAGAATTAAGACTCTTTTGCCTGAGAACAAGGTAAGGTTCCCCCGTTTTAATCGAAAACGTCGAAAATTACCGATTGGCAACATCTACTAATGAAGGTGCGCCGCTTTTGGTAATCTGGGGCGAATTGCTGTGTTAGCTCTTCTCTGATGAATTTTCAGGCGGAGACTCTTCATATTGAGGGATTCCATCATCTGGCAATGTTTCCCAAGACGCTTTTTCCCCAACAAAAATATGCATGCCCAATCGGATACCTGGATCGCCGTCTGTGCATCCGAGTGTAACCCCATGTATTTGGCCTTTGAATGTTCCACACAGTGTCGAGCCGCAGATTCGACAGAACTGCAACCCTTTACCATCCTTGGATTCATAGGTGGTGAGTAAGTCTTCACCAGAAACCCAAGTGAACTCATCGGGTTCAACAAGCGCATAGGCCGACGCTTGAGCACTAAAAGCTTTCCGGCAGGTTGAACAATGACAAGATCGTGCATCTCGCAACTTTCCTTCAATTTTGTATGCGATAGCTCCACAAAAACATGATCCGGTAATAGCCATGACTCAGCATTCCTTATAATATAACGTTGCAAATCAGCCGACTGATGCCGCAGAACGACGATGGGAGCGGCACGGTATTGGGACTGCTGAAATTGACTTGTGCTATGGCTTTCTTGTTATTTCGATTTTCTTTTGGGTTTTGGTATTGAGAGAACATACTCAATGCTTGTCTTCACATATTTATGTAGCGCCTTTCCACCTTTTTCTACCCCACCGGCAAACAACACATAATCCTTTTTAATGGGGCCTTTCGGGAAATATCTCAGTGGAACCGCTTTGTTATTTTTTATCAGTGTGTCTTTGATTTTTTCTGGAAGCCTCATCGCTAACCCAACCGGCGTTAAGGATATGCATATTCTTTCCCCTGCATAGAGTGCGGCACCACTAAAAAAATGTTTGCAGTCGAGGTGCATGTTTTCAGAATAATCAGACGTTGCCTTTTCTATAAAGACTGATAGTTTCTCTAAATATTCTTTAGCCATGAGCCTCAATTCCCATATCACGCTTACATAATCGGTTTCTTAGACAGAGCAAAGCGCCGCCCAAGAAACCCGTCTTTATGCTCATGGCAGGTTTTATGAACAACACCCTGTCACTTCATTTTCATTGGGTATACAGCATTCCGTTTCGTTTTCTACATTCTCGTTGTGCAACGGAATGCAGCATACGGAAGCATTCTCTTCTGATTTAGCCTGTGTATCTTCTCCAAAGACATCAATATGACCCACTGTATGGAAACTCTCCCAGGCTATACCTTGGGGATCAAGAGTCCAATGTTTATTAGATCGAGAATAGCAACATGACGCGTTCTCCTGTTTAGTGGAAGGCATCGACGCTTTATCCAGACGTTCTGATATTTCCCTCAATTCCTCTTCTGAGTCGACCTGGAACCCCAGATGATTAATACCGATTGAGTGGCCTCGCATGGATATCGCAAAATTTACTGCTGGATCATGCAGATTCCATTTTGCGTAATCTTCACGTGCTGCGGTTGGAGGGCTCCCCAGGAGAGTAGAATAAAACCCGATACTTTCTGAAAGGTTTTTTACCGCAATGTGGATATGCAGACGTTTCATCATGTTCTCCTTATCTGAGGTTAATCGAAGTGCCGGAAATCGACATTCTCACTGGTACAGACGACACACCTCAGAAAAGGACGCATTGCAAATCGTCTAATCCTCACACTTGTCACAAAATTCGCTTGAAATTTGTTTATAATCAATTATTTGTCCACTTTTATTTTGATACAGGGTGCAACAACTTACCATCAGAGCTTTCAGCTTTTTTCGTCCTCGCAAAATTCTGGATTTAACCGCTGGCAGGCTTAATCCCAATTCTATCGCGACCTGCTTTTGCTTTTTCCCCTCTATTTCGGAAAGAAGCATTGGAGATTTATACACATCCGGTAACATATGAATCATGGGTGAGATGCATGCAGATAGTGTCGTTAATATTTGTGGATCGGGTTGTTCCTGAATGAGGTCCTCTGGCAAGCTTTCCAGGGGCCTACGCATACGATAAAAATCAATTATCGAGTTTCTGCTAACACGATATAACCAATTGGGCAATGAATAGGGAGTTCTAGATACCGCCTCCTGCCTCGCCAATTTTACAAATACTTCCGTTAGTATATCTTCCGCATCTTCAGGAGAACTAATTTTTGTACGGATGAAGGCGAGTAGTTGCTCACGATATTCTCTCCATACCGTCTCTAAAAAAATCGCGTTCTGTTCCATATGGTAATCCCTACAACCTAATGTCTATGTTCTATTGCCAACAAAAGCAGTGCGCCAAGGAACGCCGCTGTTGGTGGCCAACTGAAGACCATTGTTTCACCTTATTGGCATACGACTTCTTTCACAAAGCTCGTGATCAGTGGATGCGGATTATCTCGTGTCGATTTTGCTTGCGGGACAAAGAGGGTGGCGACAAAAAAACTATTGGTGGCAAGCTCAATAATTCTGATCTCGCCTTCAGAGTCCGATCCAACAAAACCAATTGGAGCCTTTCTTAATTCCTCAGTCCACTCAGAATTCACGCCGAAATTGCAGTAATATTTCTCCTTAGCTGTCGTCGCTCCATAGTACTCAGCAACTTTCGATTCGGGCACGAGCTCTAAATCCATCTCTTTACCAGCTAAAGAACAAGAGAGTTCGGAGATAAATAGCTTACTACTATATGGATCGTATTCGGCATGTTCGGCATGTTCGGCATCTTCAAATCCTAGAACATTTCGAGCAATTTCGATAATGACGTGTTGGAAGCCTCCGCAGGTTCCTAAAAAGGGAATATCATGTTCCCTGGCATATCGTATTGCCCATAACGTGTTATCCATATTTTTATAAGGGCTACCTGGAGCAACCCATATCGCATCAAAGTCCGTAAATAATGAATCGCAAATATCATTGGTTGAAACCCACTGGTGCTCAACCTGCAACGCTAAAGATTCCGCGGAATGTCTAAGGGCTTTTTCGGTGGAGACATGGGGCTCAAAGTTTGGATCATATTCAGCAATGAGCGCGAATTTCTTCATTTTGATTCATTCAAATTTTCATAGAAATACTAACCGGGCGCTCAGCTGCATAGCCAAACCCCTTGTTAGACAGCCACCGACTCACCAAGGTTAAAGATCAGCCTAGGGAGCCGTCGGCCGACCGGGGTCGACGGCACCGAGCCTGCTGGTGATGCACCCATACGAATGTAGAACGGCTCCGCGTTAGGATCTGATTTTATGACGAGAGAGGTGGCACCCTGCGCTCGTGCCTCAGCGACAGCCTTCCGGAAGAGAGCACGGCCGAGACCTTGACGGAAACACGAGGGATGAACCCACAGGGCCTCGAGCTCGGCTATGTCTTCCGATTTCGAGACCGCGAACACGCCAACCAAACAACCCGTCTGCTCCGCGATGAAGGTAGGCCAGACTCGGATCGAACCTGGACTGAATTCGAGATCACAGCGCCAAAGTTCGATGAGCGCGTCTGAGTAACCCCAGTACCGCTTCGAAGCAAAGGCGAGTTCTGTGAGCTGCTGTGCCTCGTCGGGTCGTGCCCGACGGAAGGTGATGGCTTCCATATTTTCGCGGCTGCCTAACCCCCGGCTCACAGGTGGAGGCGCGTAAGCGCTAGAATCCAGTACAGCCGCCTTTTATGTTGTAGTTAATATGTATAAAAATAATAGTGATGACCACAAACTTAATGCACTACGCATCGCATGAAGCTTGCCCCATTTTTCTAGTAAGTCTTTCGCGGTATTGGAATTTTTGTCCAACGTGGCAGCAAGTAATCGTGTGTTTGTTGGCATTATTGCAATAAACGTAAATGGAACCACAGTAAAAATGAATGCAGCACCAACTAGCCAGAGTGCAGGGCCACCAAGAACCCAAGTAACGATTGCTGCTATAGTTGATAGTAAAGCCAAGGAAGCTTGCATGGCAGCCGCACGATGGTAACTCGGACCAAAGACAGTAGCCGCCAATTCAGTGCCACACTCCATTCTTGCTGGATGCTCGGCAATATTTATATATATGCCTTCCCATTTAACTAAGGTTGCTTCAGTTTATTGAATCCCAAGGGTTTTGAGCTGCTGGTCAGGATTTTCAACAAACTCTGGAAGGTACTCATTGGAGTCTCACGGCGGTTATAGCGAAAGACAAACTCATCAAGATAGTGTTGCAGGTATTTTGAATCCACTCCATGGTGAATCCCGTTCAGCCAGGTCTGCAGATTGCCGAACGCTCTATGGATGTGTGGAGCGTGCTTCCCAGCACTTGCTGGGTCACCCTGGGTCCGTCTCAGGTGTTCGTATCCTGCCAAGGCTTTTGCCGAGTATCCCTTCCAACCATCGGACTTGATCTTACTGCCCTCAGCGACATGGCTATTGAGGAATGCTTTGATCTCGTTCTCTCCAGCGTCTTGAAGAATCGCTAATCGTAAACGCCCTGCTTTCTCTCGAAAGTGATCCCCTTGTGTGTACGTGACAATTTCTACGGCTCCGGCTATTAACGTCTTGGTTTTCGCTTTCGCGACGCCACGGCCCGTTTTGCCTTTTACCGGTCCACCGATATGGGTTTCATCGGCTTCAACTGTTCCTGCGAGCCGTTCACGGTTCTGTCGTACCATTCCTCGTCGCAATCTGTGGAGCAAATACCAGGCGCTATCCACCTTCTTGATACTGAGTTGACGCTGCAATTGCACAGCACTGATGCCAGGTGTGTGCGTGGAGACGAAATAGGCAGCCCAAAACCAAAGCCGTAGCGGCAAGTGCGATCTATGCATCACTGTGCCGCTTAGCGGTGATGTCTGTCTATGACACGACGAACACTCAAACCGGAAATATTTTTTGAGCCACCAACCACCGCGATGACCGCAAGCTGGACACATAAACCCGTCTGGCCACCGAATCGCCCGCAAGTACTCGAAGCACGCTTCTTCGGTGTGGAACCTAACAGAAAAATCCAAGATATCAGCAGCATACCCTGTGTCCATAGTCCAGCAGACTAGTCTAGGGACTAACCTTAGTCAAATGGGAAGGCATATTTATATAAATTGCCGCGCCACAAAAGATCGTACTGAAGAAGGTAGCGAAAAAACCTGCAATATCCATATTTGTTATGCCTAACGTTCAGCTCACGCGCTGATTTGTAGCTGCGAGGTGGCGGAAAAGCGGTCGCTCTACCGCCACTTATTAGAAGCCGTTTATGTTGTTGCCCTCTGTTTAGACTGAGCAAGCAAAACAATTGCTACGCCAACCAATATAGCCACATCAGCGACATTAAAAATACCCGTTCGGAGCGGACCTACACCAATATTGATAAAGTCGACAACCGCTCCGTTGTTTGCTACTCGATCATAAAAATTACTAAACCCTCCGGCGAATACCAGGGATAACCCTATCAATGATCCTAGCCCTTGTGTGAAGTTGATTATGAGATAGAAGAGTAAGCCGACGAGGGTGGCGCCGACAGCTACGCTGAAAAGCCAAAAACGGTACTCAATTGGCAAGGTATTACCAAGACCAAGGAAGCCACCCAAATTTTCAGTGTACCCAATGCGCACCATGTCGTAGAAATATGAATGCATTCCATTTTGAGAAAGATACTCTGTAGCGAGTAGCTTTGTACTTTGGTCGCAACCAACACAGGAAATGCCAATCAAAATTATAATGAATACTCTCTTACCAAAATTCATACTACTTATTCGATCTGTTCACTTCTTGCGCGGATGTACCCTGGACCAAAAGTTGAGCTGGTCTTGAAATTTCGGGTTGGAGTCTAGCGGCCTTGGCTGCCCGTTGCAAGACAGTCTCGTGTGGTCTGGAATTAGAGGAGAGGTAGGAGGTCCTGCTGCTCGTTCAGCAAGACCCAGAAGAAGCCTTTCGATTTCAAAAGAAATGAAGAGAGGAGGGTTCTCAAGAAGGGTAGAATCATCCACCCAAAGCTGATTTTACAGTCTCCCCAATCTCTGCTGGGTTTCGGACCACTCGAACGCCGGCTGCCTCCAAGGCTGCCATTTTTTCTTTAGCTGTTCCTTTGCCGCCGGTAATGATCGCACCTGCATGGCCCATGCGCCGGCCTGGTGGTGCGGTAATGCCTGCGATAAAACCAATGACGGGTTTGGTCATTTCTTTTTTGATAAAGGCTGCGGCTTTTTCTTCGGCATCACCACCGATCTCACCAATCATGACTACGGCTTCGGTCTCGTCGTCTTTTTCAAACATTTGAAGGAGATCGATGTATCCGGTTCCAATGATGGGGTCGCCACCTATTCCCACGCAGGTGGTTTCGCCAAGGCCAAGGTTCGTGAGCTGATTGACCGCTTCATACGTGAGCGTTCCACTGCGGGAGATCACTCCGACTCTTCCTTTTTTATGAATGAACCCCGGCATAATGCCAATCTTGCACTCATCTGCAGTAATAATCCCCGGACAGTTGGGGCCGATGAATCGGGTCTGGGTGCTTTCCAGCGCCCGTTTCACACGCACCATTTCGTTCACTGGAATGCCTTCCGTAATACAGATCACCAACCAGATTCCAGCATCGGCTGCCTCAAGAATCGCATCAGCTGCAAATGGCGGTGGAACAAAAATCAACGATGTGGTAGCTCCAGTCTTTTTGACGGCTTCACGAACCGTGTTAAAGACCGGAATGCCCTCGACTTCTTGCCCAGCTTTTCCAGGGGTCACGCCGGCAACAATTTTGGTGCCATAAGCCTTACACTGAGTCGCATGGAAAGAGCCCTCTTTCCCAGTAATGCCTTGGACAACCACTCTCGTTGACTTGTTCACTAAGATGCTCATTCCAGTTCACCTTTCAATTTTTTCAATTTACTACTTAAAGATCAATTTTGTGAATTAAAAACGAACCGACAAGATAACCCCTCACCCTACCCTCTCCCCTCAGGGGCGAGGGAGATTTCCGCTGGTGGAGAGTCCCCACCCTACAAAACAAAAAGTAACGCTAGAGAAGCTTTCGAAATTCCTCAACGCTTAACCCGGCATCTTTAACGATCCCACCCATTGTAAAGGCATTGATTGGGGTATTTCGTGGGATGGTCAAAAAGCGTGTTCCATCTGATATCACAATATGTTTCCGGCCTTCACGAACTATATGAAATCCTGCTTTCTCAAGAGCACGGACAGCATTCCGATGATTAACCCCTGGAATCTTCGGCATGGTTAGACAGGGACTTCAATTTCTCTAACGTTTTCTCCCTTCACAGATTCGGAAACAGCCGCCAGATAATCCCCTATCGCCTCACGAATATTCGCGATAGCCTCTTCTTCGTCTTTCCCTTGAGACCAACAACCAGGCAAGCCAGGACACGAAACACTCATGCCTTCCTCTGATTCCTTTAGCACAATTTTGTATTTCATTTGCTCACCTCCACCATTGACAACACACATCCTTCGAGCACTATTTGAAGTGGGCGGTGTGTAAGCACAAGAAGCCACTCGATCACCGCTTCTTCTTTCCCTTCATGGCGACAATCTTTTGGGCAGCTTCCCAAAGGTCAGTTGCGACTTCGACTTTTAAGCCGGACTCCTTCAAAAGTTTCCGGCCTTCTTCGGCATTGGTGCCTTGCAGTCGGACGACAACAGGCAATTTAATGCCGACTTCTTTGGAGGCTTCGATGACGCCATGGGCAATACGTTCGCACCGGACGATGCCACCAAAAATATTAATGAAAATACCTTTGACCTTTTTGTCCTTGAGGAGAATGCGAAATCCAGCGGCCACGGTTTCTTTGGTCGCCCCACCACCGACATCTAAAAAGTTGGAGGGCTCGGCACCTGCTAACTTGATGACATCCATGGTCGCCATGGCCAGGCCGGCGCCATTGACCATACACCCAATATCCCCATCCAATTTCACATAATTGAGATTGTGCTTCTCGGCTTCAATCTCAAGGGGATCTTCTTCGTGCAAGTCGCGGAACGCTTGGATATCAGGATGTTTAAACAACGCGCTATCATCGAAGGACACTTTTCCATCAAGCGCGATGAGCGTTTTATCTGTGGTAATCACGAGCGGATTAATCTCCACCATGGATGCATCTTTTTCTAAAAACAGGCGATACAGATTCCCGAGCATTTGAATAAACGAATTGGCAAGAGCCTTATCGATGGACGGTAGGCCTAAGGCAAAAGCAAGATTGCGTCCGTTGTAGGATTGGAAACCGACTGCCGGATCAATCGTTTCTTTGATCACTTTTTCTGGAGTTTTCTCCGCGACTTCTTCGATTTCCATTCCACCTTCAGTACTGGCAATGAAGGTGGGACATCCAGAATCCCGATCCACTAGCAGGCTGAGGTACAACTCTTTGTCGATCCCGGCCCCTTCTTCAATCAGCAAACGACGGACTTTTCTACCTTTTGGCCCTGTTTGATGCGTCACCAAGGTTTTCCCGATGAGCTCTTGCGCCAACCCCGGCACTTCATCTTTATTCTTGGTAATTTTCACTCCACCCGCTTTGCCGCGCCCACCCGCGTGGATTTGTGCCTTGACCACATACACCGAGGTCTCAAGAGCGGCAGCCCATTTTTCAGCGGCCCGAGCGTTTTTTATTTCTTTGCCTTTGGGAACAGGTATACCAAATTGAGCAAATAACTGTTTCGCTTGAAATTCGTGGATGTTCATAAGATTCCTTTTTGATTTTCTGATTTGAGGGAATCCCCCTCACCTAACCTCTCCCCTCAGGGGCGAGAACATGCCGAAAAGAAAAAATTCATTTTTCATTTTTCATTTTTCATTTTTCATTTTTCATTTTTCATTTTTCATTTTTCATTTTTCATTTTTCATTTTTCATTTTTCATTTTTCATTTTTCATTTTTCATTTTTCATTTTTCATTTTTCACGCATTTGGCGTTCGCGTATACGCAGGCAATACCATTGGGGACGTCACTTGCCCAGTGACCCCGTGCTTCTGAGCTTCGGCTCGGAAACGCTGCAAATGATTCAACGTCAACTGACCTTGCGAAGCCTTGGTCACTCGGGCCGCTGCCGTAAGACCCGATCGTTTACCAAACACCATGAGGTCTAACAGAGAATTGCCCATCAATCGATTGCGTCCGTGCAGTCCACCAGAGGTTTCACCAGCCACAAATAAATCCTTCACCGGCGTTTCACTATTGACGTCAATTTTCACGCCCCCATTTTGATAGTGGAGGGTGGGATAAATCAGCACCGGATCTTTCCGGATATCCACGCCATAGCGCTCGTATTGGCGCACCATGGCCGGAAAATGCTTATCCAACGTACCTTCCCCATGCTCCACTTCCAACAAGGGAGTATCCAACCAGACACCGACACGACCCGTTGCCGTTCGCACGCCACGGCCTTCTTCACATTCTCTAATGATCGATGAAGACACGACATCTCGAGTATCTAATTCATTCACGAAGCGGTCGCCGTTCACATTGACCAAATGTCCGCCTTCAGACCGAATGCCCTCAGTGACCAACTGACCGACCAATTGCTCAGGATACACACCACCCGATGGATGATATTGGAACGTATCGATTTGTACGAGCGGAGCACCGATTCGATAGGCCAATGCCAAACCATCACCCGTGGCACCATAATGATTACTCGTGGGAAATCCTTGAATGTGTAATCGGCCGATTCCGCCGGTGGCTAGGATCACTGTCTTTGCCGCAACAACGACGAAACGTTTGTTGTCCAGATCCTGAAGCACCGCACCGGTGCACGCGCCATCCTCGTCACTCAGCAATTCAACGGCTGCGGCAAATTCCAGAAGCTGAATCTTTTGGTTGAGCACCTCATCCTTGAGCACTCGCATAATTTCGAGGCCGGTGTAATCTGAACACGTCAGCAGACGTTCCTTGGTGCTACCACCACCTTTTTTGACATGTAGGTTGCCATCGGCATCCCGATCAAACAAGACACCTAATCCCAACAACCACTTCGCAATCGATGGACCCTCTTCCACCATCGTCTTCAGAAGGTCATGGTCGTTTTTCATGTGACCACCCTTGAGGGTATCGAGAAAATGCTGAACCGGCGAATCATTCGGAGACACCGCGATTTGCATCCCACCTTGAGCCATCACGGAATTGGAATCCGCAAGGCGCAACTTTGTGGCTAGTAAGACTTTCGCCCCCTCGGCATGCGCATGAAGCGCTGCGGCACAACCAGCACCTCCGCCTCCAATCACCAAGACATCAACGGTATGATCGGGTTCTAACAGCAGATCGGCAGGAATGGGACTTTCCCCTTCCAACACTGAGGCGAGCTCGCGAACAGTAAGGTCCCCTTCATTGGGACCAAAGACAATCGGACGGTACGCCGACTCACGATGATCAGGATGATATTTTTTTATGAGCGTATCGCGTTCGGCAGGAGAAAAATTCGGAAGGGTGTGTTTTCGTCGAGCGTCACGGGATGTGTGGACAACGTCATGGAGAGCTTGAATGTCCATTTCGTAAATAATGAAATCCTAGGATTGAATATTGGCTGAGGTTTGCTGCAATTCATTATCAGTCATGTGTAACACACGATCCCAGTCTTCTTTGTACTGCCCATCTTCAATGGCTTTAATTCGATCAAAGAGGCCTGGAGGCTTTTCCATTTCCCGTACTCCATAGGCTCGACTGGCATAGACAGCAACAAGGCTAGGCGCAATATCCGCGATACACACCGGCGCACACATGCCGCACATCACACAATCCATGAAGGTTTCCGACACCGCTTTAAAATCACCAAAGACGGCTTTCCAGACACCCTCCCGCACATCGATGCTTTGCGGGCAGGCTTCAGTACACGCATTGCAATTCCGACACAAGGGCGCTTCGGGATACAGCTCGAACAAATCTTGCTTGGGATCTTTGAGTTGGGTCAAATCATACGTGGCTTTACGAGCAGGAAAGGCCGGCGCGAACGAAAACGACATGCCATCTTCGACGGCATGCGAACACGCCAAACAGGTTTTGACTTTCGGATCATCCTTGGTCCGATAGTAGGTTCCGCAGGCCCCACAAAACCCGCCCAAACATCCTGCCCCACGGATCACTTCCTTGCCGGTATACCAAAGGGCCTTCATCAATGTGATACCTGCAGGAACTTGGTGGGTTTTCCCATCAATCTCCACGGTCACCATTTTAGGCTGAAGAGCATTTTCCTGATCGAGGGTGTTATCATTTGCAGTCGTCATAATATCCACCTCTGCCTAAGCCTTCTCCCACACCCTAATTCTTTTCCCAAAGGGGGTGAGGAAAGAAGAAGTTATTCATTCAAGGCATTTAAGGCCGAACCTGCTTTAAACCATTTTGTTTGCGGTTCAGTCATGCTGTGGTTGGCTTGGATCGTGACTTCTTTGCCATCCTTTTTATGAATCATGATGGACACTGGCTTCCCTGGCGCTAGACCACTGAGACCCGTGACGCTGACACGATCTTCTTGTTCGATTTGATCATAGTCCAAAGGATTGGCGAATGTCATGGGCAGGATACCCTGTTTCTTGAGATTCGTTTCATGAATGCGTGCAAAGCTTTTGGTCAACACGGCTTTGACACCAAGAAACCGGGGGCACATGGCCGCATGTTCTCGGCTGCTGCCTTCGCCATAGTTTTCATCACCGACCACAAACGACCCAACCCCTTTGCTTTTATAATCACGTGCGATTTGAGCCAGCGTCAGACCGGATTCTCCGGTTAACACATTGTTCCCTGTTCCAGCTTCGCTCGTAAAGGCATTGTTGGCACCCAGGAACATGTTGTCACTGATCTTGTCCAAATGCCCACGGAACTTGAGCCAGGGACCGGCAGGCGAAATATGATCCGTGGTGGTTTTGCCTTTGGTTTTAATGAGCAATGGAAGTTTATCAAAATCATTGCCATCCCATTTCGGAAAGGGCTGAAGCAATTGAAGCCGCTCACTCGTCGGAGGCAGATCGACTTCCAAGCCTTCGCCATTTTCTGCTGGAGCGATAAACCCTTCTTCCCCCTTGGCAAACCCTTGAGCTGGTAATTCCTCACCTTGGGGAGGATCGAGTTTTAATTCTTTGCCATCTGGTGTTGTAATCGTATCGTTGAGTGGATCAAACCCCAAATTTCCCGTCAGCGCATACGCCGTGACCAATTCCGGACTCGCCAGGAAGGACAGAGTTTCAGCGATGCCATCATTACGACCAGGAAAATTCCGATTGAAGGTACTGACAATGGAATCAGTTTTTCCTTTAACACCATCCGCTCGTTTCCATTGACCGATACATGGGCCACAGGCATTGGCTAATACGGTCGCACCTAAATCTTCAAACGTCTTCATAAATCCATCCCGCTTCATGGTATGGAAAATCCGTTCAGATCCCGGTGAGATCAAAAACGGGGTTTTGGTTTTCAGCCCCGCCTTCAACCCTTGTTGAGCAATATGCGCGGCACGCCCAATATCCTCATACGAGGAATTCGTGCAGCTTCCCAACAAGGTGGCTTTTAACTGGACAGGATACCCCTTTTCCTTGGCTTCAGCCGCCAACTTGGAGATTGGTCTGGCCAAGTCCGGAGAGTGAGGACCGACGACGTACGGTTCCAACGTGGACAGATCAATTTCCACAATCTCGTCAAAATATTTTTCTGGGGACTGATACACTTCAGGATCAGCCACTAACATCCCTTTATTGGCTTCAGCCAATTGGGCAATATCTTCACGCTCCGTAATCTTCAGATAGTCCACCATCTTCTGGTCGAACGGAAAGACCGACGTGGTGGCTCCCAGTTCCGCACCCATATTGGTAATGGTGCCCTTGCCAGTTGCGCTAATAGTTTCAGCGCCTGGACCAAAGTATTCAACGATCTTGTTCGTGCCACCTTTCACCGTCAGCAAGCCGCAAATATAGAGAATCACATCTTTGGCCGAGGCCCAACCATTCAACTTGCCAGTGAGCTTGACGCCGATGAGTTTGGGATGCAGCACTTCCCATGGCAATCCGGCCATGACTTCGCCGGCATCCGCACCACCCACACCAATGGCTAACATTCCTAAACCACCACCATTTGGCGTATGAGAGTCAGTCCCGATAATCAACCCACCCGGGAAGGCATAATTTTCGAGGACGACTTGGTGAATAATTCCCGCACCAGGTTTCCAGAACCCGATACCATATTTTTTGGCTGCGGAGGCGAGAAAGTTATAGACTTCTCGATTTTCCTGGTTGGCGATCATCAGATCTTTTTCAGACCCCATCTCAGCCCGAATCAAATGATCGCAATGAATGGTGCTCGGCACAGCGGCTTTGTTCTTTCCTGCTTGGATAAATTGCAGCATCGCCATTTGTGCAGTAGCATCTTGCATCGCCACACGATCCGGTCGAAGCGCTAACATGGCAATCCCACGATCCCAGACTTGGGTGTCCAGATTATCAGCGTGAGAAACCAGGATCTTTTCTGAGAGGGTTAACCCACGGCCAAATTTCTTCCGAGCCGTTTCCACAGCACCCGGCATTTTCGCGTATAAGTTTTTTACAAGATCGATTGACATAACGTTTTCTCCGCATCAGTCCGAAGGGCTACGCGCCAGACTTCGGAGTATATTGATAGAAACAGCCTAACTATTTATCAAGTGGTGGAACTTCTCGCCGACCCGGGGCGGCGTAATTGACCAAGTAATTAAACAACCGAATCAACCGGCTGCCCTGCCGTTTTTGATCGGTCCAATGGCCAATTAAACCAATTGTTCTCGAGAGAACAAAGAACCCGTTGAGGCTATCAGTCGGAAAACCAATATCGACCAAGACCACAGCCATGGTCCCATCCACGTTCAAAATCAGATTATCTTTTTTCGCTGCAGTAACTTTTTCCACTTCAAGGGCAAAGTCGAGATGAGGTGTAGGAATTCCCAAACTCTTCACGTATCCGACTAATTCCTTCACTCGCTTGTCCGGATTCCGCAGGCTCTTCACTCGATGCCCGATTCCGGGAACCGGCCCGATATTTTTCTTCATGTATCCTAAGAACTCATCGACAGACATTTTGTTATCGATAGCATATTTGAAGTAGCGCCCCGCATCCGTCACCGCGCCACCAAAACGGGGGCCAATCATGATCATGCCGGCAGCCACTGATTGGGACAGCCCAATACCAGCACATGCACCA
The DNA here is from genome assembly GCA_963555755.3 of Nitrospirales bacterium. Taxonomy (GTDB): domain Bacteria; phylum Nitrospirota; class Nitrospiria; order Nitrospirales; family UBA8639; genus Nitronereus. Next base: position 4,249,645 of record OY820905.2, on the reverse strand, counting down.
ATAATGGTTGTCAGTGCAGCGCTCACACAGGGACCGTGGTCAGCGGAAAGAATGATAATGCGTCGAATAATTTCGGCTTCCTGCTTAGATACCAAACGACCATCCCACAACAACCCAATCACATGCGCAATATCATAGCCTTTATTGATGAGTTCAGAAGCCGGATAGCCCTGGTAATACGGCTCATCCCCACGATCATCACTGATCGTAGACTTAATGAGTGGGGTCACCAGAATGTCGCCGTCCTTCATGCCTTGTTCAACACTTCGTGGCAGAGCCGGCATTTCAGCTTCGGTCAGTTCAGGAATTGCCTTCACTTCCCCAGACTTCAATAATTCTTCATAGGTAGCTTTAATCGCAGGCCCCAAGGCTCCAAACGTTTCAGGGACGACGGCCCCAGCTTTTTTAAACGCATCCGCTTTGGAACGAGCAGATCCTTCTCCTTTGAGCCCTTCTTTGGCACCAGCATGACCAAACTTCATGCCCTTCGGTAGACTTTCTTGGCAAAAACCAGACACCACTGCCAGCAGTTTGACTCGACGTTTTTTTGCGCCATACCATTCGGCGGCTTGCTCTTCTAAATCGCCACCCATTTCACCGACGATGATCACGGCTTTGGTTTGCGGATCGTTTTCAAACATTTCAAGATAACTCACGTAGTCCGTACCCGGGTACGAATCGCCGCCAATCCCAATCGCGGTCGTAATGCCATCTGCAAACTGCGAACAAATCCAAATGATTTCGTTGGACAGTCCGCCAGACTTCGTGATCACACCAAAGGAACCGGGACGGTACAATTTACAAGACACTAAATTATCGAAGGCTCCACCAATCACCCCCAGGCGGCATTCCCCAGCAGACATCACACCGATTGAGGAAGGACCGTTAAACGTCTTTTTCAGGGTGCGGGCATGTTTCCCGAGAAGCTTGGCGTCCTTTTCCGGAAGTCCTTCGGTGATCATGGACACGGTTTTAATCTTGGAATTATCCAGAGCTTCCTTGGCATTGGCATAGCACCGGTCCGCGCCGACGTAGACCAAACTGGTATTGATCTCAGGATGATTTGCGGTGGCATCCGCAATAGTCTTATAGATAGGAATTGTCACTGTTTGGTTCCCACAGATGACTTCATTGGTTTTGCCGGCATCGGGGGGGTAGACAAAGGCCGAGACGTTCATCGGCTGTTTAATCATGTATCGAAACTCGGCCATCCGTTTGGCTGCATTCACACCAGCCACACCACCCTGGATTACTACGTGGGTATCTTTTGTCGCCAAAATACTCATCGAACTCTCCTCAGTTCAGAATGTTGTCACTACTTAGGTTCTCGGGTTCAAGGTTCAAAGTTCACGGTTAATCCCTTTGCCTCGCCTCAAGATCTTCCGTTCAAGCTTTATCTTTCCCCAAACCGTGAACCATGGAACCCATGAACCTAGTAGTTACAGTCTTGTTTGAATTAACTCTTTGCCAGCGCCATATCCACAATATCAGTCAATGGTAGAGTGCGATCGAAGACTTCAATGTTAAAGCCTTCTTTCTGAAGGTCCTTCATCATTGCCAACCCTTGTTTTTCATTGGGTCCACCTCGGCGCACCCAGATTTTGACATTGTCCAGCTTACCCTCGGCTTTGGCTTTACGAAACGCCTTGATGATCCCACCAAACGTCTTTAACACATCGGTGAAATTGGCAATGGCGCCGCCCACAATAATATGGGTAATGCCTGGAAGTGAGCAGACTTTCTCAGTCAACACTTCTACGGCCCAATCAGGCGGATCACCGGAGTATTCCGCATAATTAGCCAACTTTCCTCCACGGGCCACCACCGCATCAGAATAGTAGACGCTCGCGCCACCCCCCGCTGGGAGCATGGCAATATTGCCACCAGGAATTTCAATGAGCTTCACGGACCCTTTCACCTTGGCATCCACGGCCATGACTTCTTCTTCATTCTTGGTATAGGCCCGGCCAAACTCGGCCGCGAAGGGGAAGGTCCAATCTTTATGCCTAAACTTGGCATCACCATCGAGAAGCGTGACGGCGTCGAGAGCAACTAAGTCACCGGCAGCATTTGAAACGACCGGATTGATTTCCAAATATTGAGCGTCTTCATTGTCAAAGCAGGTATAGAGCTTCTTAAGAAACTCTGCCATTTTGGAAGCAGTGTCTCCGGAAAACTCAGCGTCTTTTACTAAACCCGAAAGGGCAGCATCCGTAGGCACTTCTCCGATATCAACTATTATACGCTTGACCTTATCCCAGTTCGCTTCAACTTCGATACCCCCACACTTCGCCACCATCACCTCAACACCTTCGCGGGTGGATTTGGCCGAGGCATAATATTCGTCTGTATGATCAATGGCCTCAGACACAATCACTTCACGGATGGTGACTGATTCCACCTGTTTCCCTAGCATCTCTCGAACTGCAGCCTTCGTGCCTGGGAGATCAAGTCCGACTTTCACCAGGCCCAGCTTAAACCGAGATCCCAGGGCCTCATGAGCCTTGGCCACCAATTTATTTTTTTGAAGCCAGTCGTTCGCCTGCGCGAGTTGGTCAAATTCATCCCCTGAACTTACGACAACATAGTTCGGGGTTTGTAGCCCCCACTTTTTCAGCAAGCCCATTCCCGGGCCTTCCAAAACCTTAGCCATAACGAAACCTTTGTTAAGGTGGGTGATAGAACACCGAACCTCGCATTCTAATGAGATTTTTTTGGATAGGCAATCAATCAGAAGACCCAGAAAATACCAGCGACGAAAGGCCCAGACAAACAGTCCCTTTGAACAGTGTTCCAAGGAAATATTTCAGAGTTTTTCTTTTTTTTCAAAGGGTTGCAATCAAAATCAAATCAGCAGAAATTCATTAGTGAAAAAGTCGTCTTATCCATTCAGGGTGGGAGTTGAGAAAGCCACGTCTTATTCCTATCCCCTCGCCCCCTTAGAAGGGGGAGAGGGCTAGGGTGAGGGGGAAGGCGACATAAGCCACCAATACGCTCATTTTCACATTCATGGCCAAGACCATAACCCATTGTAGTTTTGACGAGAATTAAAAACCCTCCCTCCATGACCTCACCTGTACCGCCCGAGAGAGAAGAGAAGCTTGAATCTGGCAACTGTCATATTGAATGTTAAGACTCCCCCCTGTTTGCTGGACGCTTCTCGCCCACAGTCCCCCGTTTACAGAAATGCTAGCCCCGTCTCCTTGGATGAAAAGGTCGCCGGTCACGATAATCATCCCTTGCCACGACACCTGCCCTTCAAGAATCGCCGTACCATCCACCAATAGGATTCCGTATCCCACGGTATTTCGAATAAGAAGACGACTGGAATTTGGCAAGCGAGACACAATGGCCAAATAGGTTTCAGGAACTGAAGAGCTCCCCAATTGTTGATTCAACAAATCTGATTGAATCGGTATTGCCCCTCGACTGAGGTCATCAATTGATTGAACAAGATCTAAGACAACGCTCCCTTGAACGGGCGATCCCGGGATTCCATCAAATTGGACAGCAGGCCCTTGTGTGACAGTACTTCTTGAATACACCGGAGGAAGGCTGGACACGACACCACAAGCATCGTGACCATTGAGAGTTCCAGATTGACCAGAAAGGATGACGTCCCCTTCCGCATACAATGCGCCCAGATGATTCGGCCCGGCGGGATGTACCGCCTCAATTTCCAAGAGAACCCCACCAACATCATTCCCCCCATTCGAAGTAATCAGCTCAATGGGGAGCCAAGGCGTTTGGCCTTGAGTCGAAAACTGCTGAGGCTCAGTCGCATCGATATTCGGATATCCAAAATAGATGACATTTCCCACATTAGGGGACCGATGTGTTGACGTACTCCCGTCCCCATCGAAGTAATGGGGAGTGCTGGTGCGGTGCCCAGCCTGCTCCGCATCATATTCCGTTTTATGACGAAGTTTGACCCAGTACGGAAGAGCCGATTGCACACTATTGGGTTGAACCACTGTGCTGGTAGGATTTCCAGGTTGCGGAATGAGATTCAAATATTGAGAAGAAAAGTTCGGGTCGTCTTGGGGCTCCCAGGTAGAAGACGTCAAAATATACACTGACCAGAAGGGATTGGATCCGGGGCCGAGATCAAACATAACAAATTGTTCAACCCCTGCTCGCGTGCGTAACCGCGCTTGACCTTCCGCCAATCCCGCCTCAGCCACATAAAAATCTTGCACCGCTCGCCGCTGATTCCCACTGATTTTAATCTCAGTCGAAGTCGTCTGCAGCACCGTCGCTGCAACAATCCCCACCACCACAACCAACAATAACGCCGCGACTAAAGCAAAGCCCCGATTCCCGGCAGACACGGTTACTGTTCTTCCAGCTTGGTCACACATTGGCTATCCTACTATTCTAGCCTCGGCGGCAGAAAAAGGTGTCAGGAACTTTTTTGCAAACTTTGATTGCAACATGTAATAACCTCAAGTCACAGGGGGTAATTGATAGAACGTGAGTGATCTTCCTGCGTAAGGCAAGATTGTCTGAGAATCCATTCGGAAACCTCACTCGCCTCGCTTTTTCGACACCTGCCGTCTTTCCTACTACAATTGGGTTCTCTCGTCCCAAGGATCGCAATGGAATCTTGTTTCTCCAACGATCAAGAGAATCTTGAGGCACCAATGAAATTTGATTTTGTCTTTTTTGCCGATATGGTTGTTCTCCTGCATTTGGGCTTTGTGCTCTTTGTGATGTTGGGTGGACTTTTTGTTTTAAAATGGAAATGGGTCATGTGGGTCCACCTTCCTGCTGCGGTGTGGGGAGCCCTGATCGAATTCACAGGATGGATTTGTCCGCTGACACCACTAGAAAATTGGCTCCGGGAGACAGGAGGGGAGCAAGGGTACCAATCCGATTTTATTGAACACTATGTTATGCCTCTTCTTTATCCAACCGGTTTGACTCGTGAGATCCAGATCTTCCTCGGGGTATTGGTGATTCTGTTGAACGTGGGAATCTATGCGTTGGTGTTTCACCGTCAAAAAAAAACTCCTTAAGGGAATGTTGAAAAAAGCCGCCAGCCTTCGCTAAAGCTACGGCTGTCAAGCCAGCGGTTCCATGCCTGCTGAAGCGGCTTCGCGTAGGCAGGTCGCCCTTTTGCCGTGCTCACGTACTATGAGTACGCTCTGCGCGTCAAAAGGGCTGCGGCCTTGCTGGACGAACCCTTCGGAAAGACTCAGGGCATGCTTTTTTGAACATTCCCTCCCCTTGAACGATGCGTGGCTCATCTGAAGCTTTGATTGGCTATTGGCGTGCAATATTCAACAGGCTCCTTAAGATCCCTCGTTGAGATTGATCGGTTCTATAAGGAAATTAGAGGCAGGTCTTGCAATGACGAATTTTTCTCACAAGCATGCCTCGTCGAATATCCAGGAGACTGTCTGCTATTTTTTACATACTTCGGATCCCTCTCCTTTGTAAGGAGAGGCAAACCGGCAGGAGCTCCTACACGATTTTTAGAAGAGCGAAAATTTTCAATCCTTCAGCAATTCTTTAATCGCGTCCATTTTTTCTGGATAAAACACAACATAATCTTTAATCTGCGCCACAGAGTCGATTGGAGCTTCATAGGTCCAGACTGCATTCTCTGCGGTCTTCCCATTCACACTCACGGAAAAATAGGAGGCGTCGCCTTTAAAGGGACAATGAGTGGAATGATCAGTCCGTTGTAGGTAGGACATTTGCACATCTTCACGTGGAATGTAATTGGCCGGTGGAAGCGGACCCTCCTTCAGGACCAATGCACTTTGCGTATCGGCAAGGACAGTCCCGTTAAACGTCACCGTAATTCGATTCGGATTCTTTTCAATAGTAATCGCGTGGGCATGACCAGGTGCACTCATGAGGATGACTCCCTTCGTTCATCATACAAGACCATGTGAGCTGACATTATTTCATTATTCATTTTTCAATGCCCGCATTGTCACCAATCTTCAAACATTCCTCAAGGGATAAAACCTTCTCGACCCGTAACTACTCAGGTGTGATGATCTTTGTAGTGAATTGTGCAGGCATAAAGGGGTGGCCGATCATGGCTTGTGAAATGGCTTGCAGCATGTTGCCGCCCTGCTTTCTCGCGGTAGAAAGGTAGCTTCGTATGCGGGCGAACTGCCTCGCGCCTTGAAGCGTTCGAAAACACCCGGATATTTTGAGGCGGAGCTTGATCATGCGGATATCCTGTTCTGCCAGATTATTAGTGAAGGGAACCTGTCTGTCATGGAGGAACGCGAGCACGGAGGCTTCATGCTCGCCAAGACGGGTGAGGAGATTTTGGGCCTTGGTCTTTTTGGGCCGGCCTCGTGACTTTTTCTGTGGCGGTGCCGGAAGGGGGTTGGCCTGCCATCCGAGGGTGAGAAGATCCCTGTATTGTTTCAGCCAGGGGGTTTTCTGTTCTTCCGTTAACTGTGCGAGTTGCTTGCTGACAAACACGTTCATCGTCAGCAACAGGTCAAACATGTGTTTGGCCCATGGTTGTTCGTGCTGCTCGAACAGGCACGTGAGTTCCCGCAAATGATGGGCGTTACAGAGGCCGTGGGCACAGTCATAGGAGAGATAGGGTTTCCAGAAATCGTGGATCAGGCGGCCAGCAAAATCCGGGAGGATCTGGAACTGCTCGATCGCCTCTCTTCCCCGTTTGGCGTGCACACCGTAAAAGGTCAACGTGGCCGTGCTGGCACTGTGGAGCCAGTGGAGCGTCCCGGCCGTGCGGACGCCGCTTTCATCGGCATGGAGGATGGGACTCTTGCCGAGCGCTTCTTTGACCGCAGTCTCGAACGGCGCGAGGTGCTCATAACTTCGGCGGGAGGCCTCGTCAATGGTGGCGTCGCTGACCGAGGCGCCATACAGATCAGCCATCATCTGGCTGACACGGCGTAAGGGGATCAACTGTTGGTTCTGGAGGTAGACCAGGAGGCTGCGAAATCTGGGACCGTACTGTGCCGGCGCAGGCAGGTCATCAGGAAATGACGCCGTGACCGAGCGGCCGCATTGGGGGCAGGTTTTGATTGCTCCCCGATATTCGGTGACGTCGAGTTTTGGCTCCGGCAGTTCAAAGAGCTGCCGGCGTTCATAGCCGGTGACCGTCTCGTTGGTGAGGTCGGCATGGCAGGAACAGGAGTGAACAGGCAGGTGGACCAGGTGGTCTGGGGTTTCCACCTGTTTTAACGTCTGGCCGGCATGTCCCTGTTGGCCGCCCGGCTTTTTCCCGGAAGGTATGCGCAGGCTCTTGGTTCGGGGCTTGGCCGGTCCATCGGACGAGGGCGGTTTGCTGCTGTTGCGACTGTGTTGGTCGAGCCGCTGTGCCAGTTCGGTGACATGCGTGGTCAGCGCCTGCCCCTGTTCCTGCAGCGCCAGGATCAGTTCGACGAGCGCCTCGGGGTTGCTCTTGGCCAGGATGAGGAGTGCGTCGCGGGTGAAGGTCATGGCTTGCTCCGGCAGAGGGCCTGTCGGAAGTGGCGGATGAGGGGATAGAGATAAATTGCCTTCACCGGCACGCGCAGAGCCTTGTCACGGTCCTGCCGGGACCGGCCTTTGGTCTGCCCGACATAGAGCCAGTTCGCGGCCTGATAGCAGATACCTTTGAAGCGGTCTCGCTCCACAAAGGTCTCCACCAAGTGGACGGGATGGCCGTATTTCTCGATCCAGTCCTGCCGGAGACGTCTCATGACCCGGCCCAGGAGATGGCTGGCCAGATGCGGCACACGCACCCAGGGCAGGATGAGAAAGCGGGTATTGTTGGTCATGAAGTTGAGGTTGGCGGCTCGGGTGTCCGGCTCCCAGCCGATAAAGGTGTCGCGCGGGGTGGTTTTCCAGGCGGCGGAACCGAAGAGGAGGCAGGCCAGATCCTGCCCGGAGCGATCCCGCACCAGGTACTTGAGATGTTCACCGACCGTTCGGGTGAACCCGAGGTAGTGATGGTGGCTCAGGTAATATCCCACACAACTGGCTTCGTAGGAATGTGAGGTTGGAATATGAATGGACAGGGGCGTCAGGGTCTTGAGAGCTGCGTCGATGTGCGGGGCTTCGGGAGGCATAAACCCCTTTCGGAAAGGGGGGAAGATGTTGCGTCGAGAGGCGACACGAATCGGGGGCAGCTTCAGGAGCCCGCGATGTTCGAGTTTGTCGATCATGCTGCGGGCGGCAAAGGTTTTCAGTTGTCCGGACGGGGTCTGCCAGCCCCAGTGCCGACAAATATGCTGGGTTATTTTATGGCGGCTCCAGTCAGGGTGCCGGCAAACCAGATGGCGTAACCAGCACAGATCAGATTGGGGGAGGCGACGACCTTGACATGTAATCGCTTCATTCATGGCCCCGATTATGCCATGGGTGGAGCCGTTAGTCCAGAAAAAAATCAGGCTATAGAAAATTGACCTGAGTAGTTACCTCGACCCATGAATCACAAAGCAGAGTCTGACCTTACAAGAACAACAGGCCAAAAAATGATAATTGAACGGGGGAATGAAAGTAGGGGTCGGCTTGGACAAACCTACAATACAAGCAGAATGTGATAGACGAAACGCGATTGACCCTTTCGATTTATTAGGTATTTGGCCAACTAAACATGAGCAGAAACATCCATTAATTCGAGTCTGACCCCATATTTTATATTTTTGACCCAAGTGAAAGCTAGCCCGGATAGCCCCAAATACTCCCAGACGTCGCGTGAGAAGTTGGCTTGCACGGATCACGATGCCGTCTTCATCGCAATAAGCCTAAATTTCTTGGGGTGACTCGGGATCGCAGGGTAAAGGTTCGGTGTCCTTCATTTTTGGGATACTGGGGATCGGCATGTTCTGTTTGTGCAGTGAGTGCTACTTCTATCATACGAATGTTTGTTGAATCTATTGTTGGAGCACCACCCTGGTCGAAATATTGTAGGGCAAGGGACTGGATATGTTCAGCCAGGGGTTGTCGCCCGCCTCGACCGACTTTCCGTCTGAGGGTCAAGGTTGAGGCATCATAAAGAAACACGATGGATTCGTTCGAATCCGTGAGAAGCCCGTTCCCATTAAGGTCTGATTTGATCTGAAGTTCCGTTGGGTGGTAGGCCACCCCGGAAAAATCATTCGAGTCACTCCCATCTCGATTCACCCCCATTGGATCATACCCAGCCATTCGAATCTCGCGAGTCATAAGATCCATGGCCGCACGAGCATTTTGTTGCATGGCCATGACATCCTCTTGAAGGATTCGCTGCTTCACTTGCACCAGGTGCACGCTATACACTGCCGCAACGGTCGCCAATCCCATGACCAACGCTACCATGAGTTCGGTTAACGTCACCCCGCGTTGATCAAAAAGTGTGCCCCAATGATCGGCCATGGTTATTCGGCCAAGATGGTGGACAGTGAAACGGCGTGACGGTCGTCGGCCCACGAAACCATCACCGTGACGGTTTGCAGGCCGATAGTCGGATTGTTGGGATCAATCGTTACAACTCGTTTATAGAGAGGAAAGTCTGGCAAGGATTCATACGGTTCGTCTACTTCTACACTACTGACGATATCCGGGTTGTACCCGGTCAGCTTCACATCTTCGAGTTTTTCTTGCGCTAATACCGTGGCCGTGGTGAGATGTTTGGCCGTGGCAGCCCCCTTCAACGACACCGTGGCCAACCCGGAAAGCGCGAGGAGCGCCATGAACACCAGGCCCATGGCAATGATGACTTCCACAAGGGTTACGCCTTGCTGGTTGCGCATCTCTCGTCTCTTCAATTGGGTAGGCCACTTTATGTCGCCGTCATTCGTATCCACCTAAGACTCCCCCCAGGGCCATTTCATTCTTTTTATAAGCAAGTGGTTCCATTAGGTTTTTTTGCTCTCTTTTTCAGGGCAAGGCCATACGGATGGCTACATGCGGCTTGGCCCAGAGCCATCTAAACGCCTGCGCGATATTGGTGTTGCCTTTCACGCGTAAGAGACTGATGGCATAGCGTCTCAGACAGGTCATGACCATCGGGCCATTGAGCCGTCTGATCTGACTCCGGTCTTCATCAAAGGTGACGTCCAACACATAATGCTGCTTATTCTCCACACTCCAATGCTTTCGGTTTTGCGAGAGGATGGTCTTCGGCCCCGCCTTGTCTTTGGACTGACTCGTGACACCGCAGACCGCTTCGACGGTCGTGAGGCCCTGCTTGAGATGCGTCACTTCCCTCTCAATGCAGAAGACTTGCTGGACATGAGGAAAGTTGACATAGGCATTCAGGGAGTCATCGCACCAGATCCTGCGGGTCGTGATCTGCCCATGGCCTTTCTCGGTGGTGGCATAATCACACCGGCGTGCTCGCAACGCCAAGGCCTCAATGTCGTGCTTCAAGGTGGGCTGGTTTCCCTTGACGGTGAAGACGAAGTCGGCGCCGCGTTCGTGCACCAGGTACTCGGCAATCTCTTTCTGGGTGAGGAGCGCATCCGCCGTGATCACCTTCCCTGCGATCTCGAGCGCATCTAACAGGGGCCGCACGCAGGGGATCTCATTGGTTTTGGAGTTAACTTTTTTTGGGTGAGGTGGCGCCCCTCGTCATGGGTGACGGCACTGAGGACATGGGTCTGTTCGCTCGGGACCTTCGAAGTCCCCCGCATGGTCTTGCCATCAATGGCAATGCCCTGATCCTCCCCGCCGAAGGTGTCCAGCCACCGGCCGAGCAGGGTATCGACTTCACAGGGGTCGACGGCCGTGATAAAGCGGTAAAGAGTGCTGCGGCTCGGGACGAGGTAGCGCCCCCCTCGCTGAGTACAGCCTAGCCGCTTGCGCATCGGCTGCGATAACTGCTGGGCCCAGTCCGAGATCGCTTCATAGCCGCGCGCGCCGCACAAGGTGGCACAGAACATGATCGCCGTGAGGGCGCGTCGGGTGTGCCGTTGCCCTTGCAAATGGCGGGGATCGGTCAGCTGCACCACATACGTAAAGAGGGAGTCCGTCTGTTTTGTATTCAATCTCATCTGAGGCGCTTCTCCTTTCTGATAGGGCTGATCAAGCATCGGGCGTGCAAGAATCTCTCGGGCTTGGGGATGGAGGCTCTTGACCAGGATGCGTTTCGGGCGGTCATGCTGAACATACCGCGTATTGGACTTGCGAAACCCTCGTGTCAGCCCGAGCTCCTGCCACCCGGCGGCTCGATAGCAGGTCCCGGTGAAGCGGGCAGGATCGACGAAGGTCTCTAAGAGGAGCAAGGGGTAGCCGTGGCACAGTTGCCAATCGGCCGCGATCCGTTTCGCGCAGAGCGCCAGGACTTTCGAGGCGAGGTTCTTTTGCGAGCAGTCCGGCAGGATGAGAAACCGGGTGTTGTTGGCCAGTAAATGGAGGCGTTGCCAGTGAAAACAGGGGGGCCAGCCGATCCAGTGGTCGCGCGGTTTCGATTTGAGGGCCGCCGCCGCAAACACCAGCAAGGCCAGCCAGCGATCCTGCACACAGGCGAGATATTGGATCGAGGGGCCAATCAACGGGGCAGGCCCGAGGTAGTGATGTCGGGCGAGGAGGGACTTGAAGGCGTCCTGCTCGTCCCGGACAATTGGGCGAACCACGACTTGCCTCAGATCAATGACCGGCTGTCCGCTGGGCGATTCGTCTGGCATGCAAAAGAGTATGCTGTAAACGAAAAGAAAAAGCCAGCCTAAATCGATTATTCCTTATTATCTATAAAGTTACACTCTAATATGAATTAGCCCTGGGGCTTGACTCTAGCCTCGAACTGGCATACATTCTGCTTCATGAAAAGTCAGGAGTGTTTCTTCTGGTCATTTAATCTTATTCAAAGGAGGGAAAGTGTATGAATCCGTTTCAACAATTTGCTCGGTCTTACATGACCATTGGACTGTTGGCCTTCGTATTGTGTTTGAGTTTTCCTGGTCTGGTGCTCGCCGCTGAGGGCACAATCGATCTCAATACCGCCACGACCAAACAGCTTGAACTATTGCCAGGCATTGGCAAAGAAATCGCCCAACGCATTGTCAACTATCGAACGGACGTTGGGCCCTTCACGAGTATCAATGAGCTGATGAAAGTCAATGGCATTGACACAGGAAAATTCGCCAAACTAAAAGAACTCATCACGATTGGGGTTGCCACCCAATCACCTTCATCCAAGTAGTCCCCATCGGTTCAGAGAGTCTTCGCGGGGCTGAGTGCACACGTTACTCGGCCCCGTTCCTCAACCCAGAAAGAGAATTACATCCCAAGCGCCGTATTCAGTTGAGAGAGAGTTTTGGGAAGGAAAGAAAATTCCCCAGTGACTTCGATGCGAGAAGGCACCAACATCATGGAGTGAAAGGGAATATCGAGAATAACTATTTTATCTTCAGGACGATCAACCACGCTGATTTCCACATCTTCGACAGATTTCGAAATCTCACCAAGGTCTTTGGACCCGTAGGTTTCGACCACGGCTTGGATGATTTCCATGATCTGTTCATTCGCCTCGACGCCAGGAATGGCTTCCTCCAAAAGCGGAATACAGTCCTCCGCCTGCCCGACCACATCAAAATTCTCTAACCGTTCTTTCTTGCGCATGGCCAGCAGGTCATTGTCGAGATCTTTGCTGAAGGCTCCATAGGGGTAACGCATAAACTCATAATGAAACCCACGCAACCCTTTTCCAAGCATTTGCAACTCGGCAAGAAACACAAGCTGCTGAAGCTTCACATCACTGACCATCGAAAACTCCTTCGACTCCGCAAAATGAAGCACGTAGATCAGTAAGGTCCGATCAATAGTGATGTCGTTGGGTTTACGCATGAATTCGTTCCTGGCCCTATAATTTCGGCAAAAGATCTTAAGGGCACCTCTAAAAACCGTCCTTTTCCGTGATGGCGGCGTCAGCCGCGTGCTCACATCCTCATGTATTCGCCCATACACTCCGGTTTTCCGCGCGCGGCTTCCTTGCCCTCACAAAAAATGCCTGGTTTGTAGAGGTGCCCTTAAGGGTTCGCGTAAGAATAACTTCCCATGTTTGGGCGTCGATCTATCCAGTCTGGCGGCGTTGCTCATCCTTTTCATACGAGGAGTATGCGCAGTCCTCGCGCCTTGCCAGACAGGCGTCTCAGCACCCAAACGTGGGAAGTTATGCTTGCGCGAACCCTAAGTCGACAAGATCGCGATCCTAACGAGCAACCATGAACGGCGTCAACGAGAAAAGGGAAGATTGTGGCCTAGGAAAGAAATTCAGAAATCAATGTAGGGTGGGTACTGCCCACCAATTCTATGGCTTTATTCATGCGAGGTATCGCCCCGGCGCAACGAGACACTTGTGTTTCGGCAAAAGTGCCCAAAACCATTCTCACCCGTGTGCGGCCCTCCGGGTCCCTCCGCCTCCGCCCCGAACCCTTCGACTCCGCTCAGGACAGGTCAAGATGGCTCGGGAAATCGCGAAGTCCATCCTGAGCCTTGTCAATGGACTCAAACAACCTTCGCCGAAAAGCCGATTCGTGTATGCGGCTCCGCCGCGCCCAACTCGAGGACCCACGACCGAAACAGAAAATGAAAGAACAACGTGACATAACAACTGTGTGGCCATTTCGACCCTTGGGAGAACCCCTTACATCACAACGGTCTTGTCATTTCGAGTGGAGCGAGAAATCTCCCCTCATTGTCGAATGAGAGATCTCCCCGAAATGACAGATCACAACGGTCTTGTCATTTCTCCCAAGGGTCGAGACAGATCACAACGGTCTTGTCATTTCGAGCGGAGCGAGAAATCTCCCCCACATTGTCGAACGAGAGATTTCTCCCAAGGGTCGAAATGACAGATCACAACGGTCTTGTCATTTCGAGCGGAGCGAGAAATCTCCCCTCATTGTCGAATGAGAGATTTCTCCCAAGGGTCGAAATGACAGATCACAACGGTCTTGTCATTTCGAGCGGAGCGAGAAATCTCCCCCCATTGTCGAACGAGAGATTTCTCCCAAGGGTCGAAATGACAGATCACAACGGTCTTGTCATTTCGAGTGGAGCGAGAAATCTCCCCTCATTGTCGAATGAGAGATTTCTCCCAAGGGTCGAAATGACAGAGGGAAAACCACATACAACACAACCTCTCCCATTTTTGGCTTGACCCTGTTGTCTTTTTTTGGTTTTAATAGGATATTCAATTGAGAAAGAGAATCCACTAATGGCGAAACCCACCAAAGAACTCGAAATTCTCAAGCAGCACCTGACCAAGAACAATCTGAAACTCACCCGGCAACGGGAAAACATCCTTACCACGTTTCTCAAAATGGAACATGTGACAGCGGAGCAGATGTATCGCATGCTCGCCAAGAAGGATCCGCACATCGGTTTGGCCACGGTGTATCGAACGTTAAAGCTCTTGTGTGAGACCGGAATGGCCCAGGAACAGCACTTCGGCTCCCAAACCAAGTTTGATAACGTCTCGCACAAGGGGCATCATGACCACTTGATCTGCACGACCTGCGACAAAATCATCGAATTTGAGAACTGCCAAATTGAGGACCTTCAGGAAGAAGTGGCACGAAAAAATGGATTCACGATTCATACGCACAAACTTGAGATCTATGGCGATCCCGTTCAGCTTCCCAATGGAGAGTGCAAGAACTGTGGCCGTGCACTGAACACCCAAACAGGTCGAAGGTAGCGAGCGCGTGCGTTCTCAATCCACAGCTAGAATCCTTACCTATTCTGTTTGTCTTATCGTCTCCCTCCTATGCGCCCCCCCACTGTCGTTTTCTGGTGATTCGCTCGTGGTTTATTCCGGTCGAGCTGAGCGCTTGATTAAACCTGTGCTCGACGCTTTTCAGGCTGAATCCGGCATTGCTATTCAGATGCTCACTGCCGATAGTACGGCCCTCGTGAATCGGCTCAGGATGGAAGGGAAACGCTCACCTGCTGATGTCTTTATCACCAACGATGCCGGGACCCTCGAACGTGCGCGTGAGCTTCATCTGCTCCAAGCCATTGACATGCCCGGAATCGAAGCCGCTATTCCTCAATCGTTTCGGGCTCCAGATAATAGTTGGATCGGATTGTCCGGACGCATTTGGGTGGTGGTCTATAACACGACGATGGTGAAGCCGGATGCTCTTTCTTCAATCTTGGACCTTGCCAAACCCCAGTGGAAAGGGAAAGTAGCCATTCCGAGTGCCGGGAGTGTATATTTGCAAACTGGTGTGTCGGTGATTCGTGAGACTAAAGGCGACGCGGTCACCAAAGAGTTTTTGCGTGGTCTCAAAGATAATGCCGGCTCATCGGTGTATGGAAAGAACCGGCAGATTGTTGCGGCTGTGGCACGAGGCGACGTGGCGGTCGGACTCGTGAACCACTATTACATCTATCGCCATTTAGCCAAGCATCCCGATGCCCCGATTGCCCAGTTGTTACTTGATCAAGAAGAAAACGGCATGGGCCTTGTCTTAAATGCCGCGGGCATTGGCATCACCGCACATGCGAAACACCTGGCCCAGGCTAAAGCGCTAGTCCAATTCCTTATCTCCACCAAAGGACAACAGATGTTCGCCAGCGTCAACAAAGAATACCCACTCAATGCCAACGTTGATGCTGCACCCGAGCTGCTTCCCCTGAAAAGCTTTCAAGTCGCGCGCGTTCCCCTTTCCCGTTTAGCTGAACTCCGCGATCCCACCATGACCGTGATTGAACACGTTGGCCTTCGCTAATCCTTCCCTCAGCTTGTCACGTACGCGCTTTCGATTTCCTTCTCCTTTGATTGTTGTCGCCTTTATCCTGGCAGGGCTGATTACGCTTCCCTTGTTGTACGTGATAGTTTCCGCAATCACGGCTGACACGGCAGTCTGGCGAAGGCTGTGGACCACTCGCATTCCTGAATTGTTATTCAACACATTTTCATTGGCCCTCAGCGTCGCGGTGATTGATCTGGTTCTAGGCGTTTCTCTGGCATGGATTCTCACTCGTTACCGCTTTGTCGGCTCAACGGTGTGGAACTGGCTCATCATTCTACCCTTGGCGATTCCTTCGTACGTCCTCGCCTACACCTATACATTTCTCTTGCAACGCAACGGTCCGCTTGAACATGCCTGGCAAATGGTCGCAGGAGCTGACGCGCAGATTTTTTCCCCGTTCAGTTTCGCGGGCGCGACATTAGTCATGTCCATCAACACGTTTCCCTTCGTCTATTTATTGGCGCGATCAGCCTTTCAGAATTTCAATATTTCTTTTGAAGAAGCCGCGCGTGCGACAGGTGCCAGTCCGCTGAACACCTTCTTTCGTGTGTCACTACCCATGATCCGGCCCTCGCTTATGGCCGGACTGTTCTTGGCCATTCTATATGTGGCTTCTGATTTTGGCGCCATGGCGATGTTGCGCTATCAAACCTTCACCTATGCCATCTATCAACAAATGACTGGACGATTCGACAATACCGCCGCAGCCTGCTTAAGCCTGTTCTTGGTATCCTGCACATTTATCTTCCTGTTAGGTGAACGCTGGTTTCGACAACGGAGTCGGTTTTATCAAACCACTGGCCGGTTTCGAAAGCCGATTCCACAGGCCTGTAGTCCCCTACAAACCCTTGGCTTCACCGGAGTCCTCACCATCGTCTTCGCAACAGCCTTTGGCATCCCCGTGTTTCTGTTGGTGCAATGGACCATGGATGCCCTTGCAGCCGGAGAGCTCGCCAGCGGATTCATGGGGTATGTGTGGAACACCATTTCCCTTGCCGGCATCACGGCGACATTAGCCCTTGTCTGTGGCATTCCCTTGGCCTACTTGGCCTGTCGCAAACAAACATGGGCCAGCCTTCTGTGTATCCAAGGTGCCTACACGGGGTACGTCTTACCAGGCCCCGTAGCGGCCTTAGCCGTGCTCGTTCTGGTCTCGCACCTCATGCCAGAGTTATATGGCACGGTCCTGGTGCTGCTCATTGCCTATCTCGTCCACTTTCTGCCCGTGGCGCTGCAGGGCATGGAATCGACCCTTCATCAACTGACCCCGAATCTCGAAGAGGCGGCTAGAAGTCTCGGATCTCGTTCCTTACGCACGTTTCGCACGGTCACGTTTCCCTTGGTCCGAGGGGGATTCCTCAGTGCCTGGATTTTGGTCTTTGTCCAGTGCATGAAAGAACTGCCCGCGACCCTCTTGCTGCGTCCCGTTGGGTTCGATACACTCGCCATACGAATTTGGCTGGAAGCGAGTGAAGAGTTGTATCAACTGGCTGCCCCGCCGGCCTTACTCATCGTGGCGATTACCATTCCCGTCGTTTTCCTATTACTGAAAAAAGTGCAAGAACCCGTTAAGCGTAAAGCGTGATGCGTAATGCGTGAAGATACACCACAGAATTTCCCCTTCCCCTTTCTGATCTCGCGCCTTCACGCTTCACGCATCACGCATCACGCATCACGATCTTCCGATGACTGACGCAACCCCACACGACAACCCCATTGTCCTTGAGCTACAACACGTCACCTGCTCGTATGAGTCAGGGCAACCGGCGATTCACAACATTTCGTTTACGGCACGCAAAGGCGATATCATTTCCTTGCTCGGCCCCTCAGGCTGCGGGAAAACCACGACCCTCAGGGCTATCGCCGGATTTGAATCGGTTGTAGAAGGGACCGTGCTGTTGAATGGAACACCCGTAGCAGATGGCAACCACCATGTCCCCCCTGAACAACGACGCGTGGGTATGGTATTTCAGGAATATGCACTGTTTCCACACCTGCGCGTGACCGATAACGTGGGCTTTGGCCTCAACCAATTATCCGCTCACGATCGTCGTCGTCGAGTGGACGATATGCTTTCTTTGACCGGATTGTCTGAATACGGACACCGTTACCCACATGAACTATCTGGTGGTCAACAACAACGCGTGGCATTGGCTCGGGCTCTCGCCCCCCAACCGGTGCTGCTCTTATTGGATGAACCCTTCAGCAATCTCGATCCCGACATGACTTATAAAATGCGCGGCGAACTGCATGATTTGTTGAAAAAAACTCAAACCACGGCGGTGTTAGTCACCCATGACCATGAAGAGGCCTTTACCATGGCCGATCAGGTTGCCGTTCTTCATCAAGGTCGGCTGGAACAATTTGCCTCACCGGAAACGACCTATCATTTGCCCGCGTCCCGTTTTGTCGCAGAATTTGTCGGTCAGGCAGATTTCATTCCCGGCGAGATTCATCACCATGTTGTCGTGACTGAAATTGGAGATCTGCCGCTTCCGCAAGGCTATCAAGGAAGCAACCAGGTAGACGTCATGATTCGACCGGATGACCTTGAAATCCGTGGGAGTGGGAGCGGTTCAGCCCGAATTGAAACACGCCAATTTCGGGGATCGGAAAATTTATACGGCCTTCGTCTCGAATCGGGGCGCCTCGTTCATTGCAGCGAATCTTCGACGCAATTCTATGCGCTCAACGCCCAGGTTGAACTGAAAGTGAAGGCCACACATACCGTGATGTTTGAACAATCTCGGAATTCCTAAACACTGCCTTTCGTCTTGGCATAACCTGGGAACCGATTATAATGCAACTAGCACCCCATTGGCTTCTTTTCGCTCAGAGATTTATAATGATGTGATGAGTGACATCAACATGCATGCAAATATCTCATTCCCATTCACACGTCTTGTTCAAAGGTAAAAGGAGGACTCAATCATGAGATTCACAGGAGTCACGACACTTTCCTGGTATTCAGTTTGTTCTCTCTCTAGCGTTTTCGTGTTAGCCTTGGCAGGCCCCACAGTGGCAGCCTCCGACAGTTCTCCACATGGATCACCCCATGGAGACTCAAATTACTCGAGCAAACACCATAGTGGAACGGGCTCTGCACACATGCAGGCAAGCATCCATGGAGACAAGCACCATTCTACAGGCTACCCGGGAATGGGAGATTCTCACCATGCCAAAAGTTCTGGACGCGGGGGAATTCATAGCAAGGGGATGTCGGGACATGGAGGACGGAGTTCCACCCACCCAGGCACACATCAAGGCGCGACGAAATTCATCGACCATATTTTGAAATTCAAGGATGGGATGAGCGTCACAGATGAGCAGGAACAGCAACTGCGGGATGTGAGAACGAATTACAGAAAAGACCGGATCAAAATAAAAGCCAATGTCCAACTGGCCAATATCGACCTGCATGAGTTACTGCGCGACGATAAATCCAGCCTTGGAGACATTGAGAGAAACATCAAAAATGTATATGGATTAAAAGCTGATTTGAACATAGCCTCGATCAAAGCCAAACGGGCCGCCAAAGCCGTGTTGTCAGAAGAGCAACAATCACGGATGAATAAGATTCACGAACGCATTAAATCCCACGGCGGCAACACATCTCACGCCAGCGGGTATTCCCGCGGTGGAAAAGGAAAAGGCAATTATTAATTTTTTCGGTGCTGAAGACGAAATAAAAAAGGGGCCGCTGTCGGCCCCTTTTTTTTAGGCGCAAAATGTTTCCCTGGGATCCCGTGTATGATCCAGAATTTCGCAGTAAAACAAGAGGGCGTTTCCCCCAATGTCATTTCGACCAACGGGAGAAATCCTTGTCTCGACCGGAGCGAGAGATCTTTTCCCCCGCGTCAAGATTTCTCACTCCGTTCGCAATGACAACGGTCCGCATGGATGTCCCAAACTCGATAAGGTAATCGAGCCCTTCCAAGCAAACTCAACCTCGGAATCCAGGATGATCTGACCAACTTTACTGATCATTCAGAAGGAATCGCTCTTTCAACCCCGACGAAATATAGACCTCCCCGTCTTCCCCCACAATCACGCCCTCGACTCCATCAAGGCTCTCGATCAGCGCCATCCCTTTCTCCGGGCCCATCACAAAGATGCCGGTGTCCAATCCATCGGCAAGGACACCTTCTTTCGCCACCACGGTGACGCTTTGGGATGCACGAGCCGGTTGAAGAGTTTGCGGATCAAGGATGTGATGATACCGAACCCCATCTTTCATAAAGTAGCGCTGATAATCTCCGGCTGTGGACACCGCCTTATCTTCCAATTCCAACTGTCCTAATAACGCACCCCCATGACGCGGATGGTGAATGCCAAAGACAAACCGTTCTCCATCAGGCATTCGACCGAATGTCTTGATATCACCTGAGATTGCGACCACCCCCGCAGTAGCTCCTGCTTGCTGCATAACATGGGCCGCGAGATCAGCGGCATAGCCTTTGCCAATACCTCCAATATCCACGCGCATCCCTGGCTTGCGAAGGAACACCATGCGTGATTCTTTGTCCAGTAGGAGATTCTCTAAGTGAAGTAAAGGGCGAACAGCATCCAACTCTTCTTGTGTGGGAATCCGTCCCTCCCGGCTCACATTCCATGCTTCGACCGCCGGGCCAATGGCAATATTAAACCCACCTTCGGTCAGACGGTCCATCTCGATGGATTTCGCCAACACTTCGAATGTCTCCTGGCTGACTGCGATGGCTGTTCGCCCCGCCCCCGCATTGACTCGCGAGAGCTCACTTTCGGGAATCCACGTACTCAGGATTTCTTCCAACCGGTGAATTTCGTCAAATCCCTTTTGAACAGCGTCGTGGGCAATCTGTTCGTCCGGTGCCACGGCAGTTAAAAAAACCAAGGTCCCCATATGCATTTGGCCACGTTTGACCAAATGGGGGGAAGCACCACATCCAATCAGCCCCAACACCAACACACATCCGAATACAGAACCCAAGAGTTTACGCATAACGGGAGAAACCTGTTGCATCATTTCCTGAGTGTGAATGCATGACCATAAAACATCTCTCTATCAAATCGGTATAAGTCATGGAAATACATCGCGTGTTGGTGATCGTAGAAGCCAAGGATATCTCTAATACAATATACGTTGATAAGTTATTTCCGTCCATATTTATTCATGTAAATCAACAGGTTAGGTGGCAATCATTTCGTTAAAGAATGAGGTTGACAGGACCCCTACGAATTCATTATTAATAATAGTTATCAAAATCAATTTAAATGAGAATAAATATCATAATAATTTTTAATTAGCTCTTATAACTATCCTATTTTTTATTTTAATTCAATGAGTCCAGAAATAAAAAGCAGACTTCCAGAACGGCAATTTCAGCCTAGTGAGGCAAGATGTGAATGTGGCCATCTCATTGCAAAAATTCGTGGGGACAATCTCGAACTCAAATGCAAACGGTGCAAGCGCATTGTTTCTATTCCCTATGCCAGTATCAAGGCGCATGAAGTCAGCATATTTACATGCACCAATTCCATGACCAACTTTTTCAAATGAGGTTTTACAATCCGTTAAACACCAAAACGTAAACTGAGGACCACAAGAGTCCCTTTAATGACATTGAGGGCCATTAGAGTCCCCAACAACAATTGGAGATCGTTCGAATGAAACGATTGTTGATTGCGGGGGCAATGTTGGCCCTCATGATTGTTCCTCAAACGCAAGTTTGGGCTGAGAGTGAAGAATTTACACCGGCCCAACAAGAACAAATGCAAAAAATGTTTCAAGAGTGGTACACCAAACAGCAAATGATGGGCGGGGGCATGACCCAGATTGACCCTCCATCTCTTGATCTTTCTAAAAAAATGCCGGCCTTGGGTGATACCACACAACAAGTACAACGGTTTGGGGATACCTTTACCGGTGGTGGTGGTCTTCAGGGAGGTCGCACTGTCTACGCCAAACCATTCGTCAAAGCTCCTAAAACCATTGTCGGTGGTTACATTGATTTTACGATTACAGACTGTAATGACGACTCACGAGATTGTGCCCGTGGGTTGGAATTTGACCAAGAACGATTTGTTCCGTTCTTTTATTCCCAAGTGACCGATCGACTGAGTGTGGCCGCTGAAGTCGAGATTGAACATGGTGGCCCACAAGGCAACCAAAGCGATGGAGATGTCAAAATTGAATTCGCCACGATGGACTACCGGTTCGAAGACTGGATTAACCTACGGGCAGGAATCATTTTAATTCCCATGGGACGTTTCAACCTGATCCATGATTCACCGTTAAATGATCTTCCTCTTCGTCCAATGGTGTCCCGGCTTATCATTCCTTCGACGTTTGCGGAGTCCGGGTTTGGATTTTTTGGAACGTTTTATCCAACCCAGCTTTCCAAAGTCGATTATGAAATCTATGTCACACAGGGCTTTGATGGCGGCATGGGATTTGGAACCGGCGGGCCAACCACAATTACGGAGAGCTCAGGGTTACGGAGTTCTCGGGGAAGTTTCAAAACGGATAATAATGAAAATAAGGCCGTTGTCAGTCGTATTTCATTAAGCCCCATTCTTGGAGTGGAGGTAGCCGGCTCTATTCACCACGGCTACTGGGACGACAACAGTGACTATGCGTTAACAATTTTAGCGGTTGACGGAAACCTTCAACGTGGCCCCTTTGAACTACAAGGCGAAGCAGCCTGGGCCAATATTGAAGGTGGAACGACCATGCCGACGACTTCATTTTTTGAACTACAAGGCGAAGCAGCCTGGGCCAATATTGAAGGTGGAACGACCATGCCGACGACTTCATTTAATAATGGTGCTCCACCGGCCAATATGAGTGGATACTACATCCAATTAAATTACCATTTCTTCCCAGCATCCCTAAAGCAATGGGCTTCCTCATACTTTAGCGATGCATCAACCTTTACTGGCGTTATTCGCTGGGGCCAAGTTGACACGAATACAGCCTCTTCAACCAATGCCAATGAGATCGACAGGCTCACGCTGGGGCTCAATCTTCGTCCAACAGAGGATTCTGTCGTCAAGTTTAGCTATACCTTCAATGACCATAATGCAGGAACCGTCGGTCCAGCACATTCTCCGGGGTCGGCCAACGGTTGGCAAGCTTCAGCCACGACGTACTTTTAATCGAAAGAAATGTTCATCCCCGCTATGGGTAAATTTGTAGTGCTTTCTTTTCTCTTGTTCGTTTCCACAGTGGGGTGCGCGACCCTTTCAAGTGCACCCCTCACTGTGAGGGCTTCTTGTTCCTATGAACAAGCGTGGTCGGTTTCCCTGGCGAGCGTGGATGAATTTGAGCTTCGGCAAATCGATAAAGAAAAAGGCGTCATTGCGACGGAGTGGATTGCCCTTACCTCAAAAAGAAAAGCTGGCGTTATGGAGCGGGACGCCAATCAAGAACGAGCTCGGTTTTTTCTCAATCTTGAGCAAGATCCACAGGCAATTGAAATATCCATTCACCAAGTCAGAGAATTTTTTTCTCCAATGGGTGTGCAGTCCCAATCAACTCATTGGAGACGAATTCCTCCGGTCGTGGAAGAGGAACAACGCTTGGCGCAACGAATTTCCAACCAACTGAGGGATAAGGGATGTGCGACTTTAAGCTAATTCAAAAACTTGTGTGGATTTTTACCCTTGGTAGCATATTGCTTGGATTTGCTCCGTCTTTGGTGTTTGCCCAGGATTCTCTTCCAGAAAAAATCTATGACCATGATTTGAAACGCTGGCTCACACAAGAAGAACTTGGGCACATTGAGATTTATTTTACCGAGGAAGAAGCCGCAAAAGTCATGTTTCCGGAATCGGAAACGATCCGACGAGAAACACTCCCATTAACCCCTGAACAAAAAACCCTGGTTGAACAAACCATTGGATGGAAATTTCCGGAAACCTCTTTTGATGTCTATATTGGCGAAACCAAAGAGGACATCGACGGGTACGCTATAGTCCAAAATACCATCGGCAAACATCGTCCCATTACCTACATGGTGGCCGTTGATTCTGGGGGCGAGGTCATCAATTTCGAAGTCCTGGTGTACCGCGAAGGACGCGGCAATGAAATCGCCAGGAAACGATTTAATTATCAATATGAAGGAAAGACCGTTGGAGACCCCGTCGGCATCAATCGAGACATTATTAATATTACCGGCGCCACGATGTCGGTCCGGTCAGCCAGCGCTGGGGTCAAGCGGGTGTTGGTGTTGGTCAACGAATTTTATTTAAAACCCCGTGGACTCGGCACAAACGTCATCGCCACTGGCCATGCGGAAAAAGGATTCATTGAATCAATCTTAGGGCTCTAAGATCAGATTCGTTTGGAATGCGGAATTTCAACACTCGGTTTCGGCTCCGTGATACCGACCGGCACATCCGGTTGGTCTACACCTGGTTTCTTCTTTTAATGTTTGTGGGTTTTGCCTTCACCTTGGTTTGGGCACATAGCATGACTGATCTCACACCAAAAGGCCTTGTCGAACATTATCGGGGCTCGGATGCCAACTTCGGCGAGCCCATGTCGTTTGGACAGTTAGCTGAGACCACCCACTTTCATATTTTCACCATGCCAGTAGTATTCATGATCATGGTTCACGTGTTGTACCTCACGATGATCAGCCCCACATTAAAAGTCATCACCACCTGGGCCGCCTTCCTTGGGGTCACCTTGGATTTGGTATCTCCCTGGTTGATCACGTACGTGTCCCCAATATTTGTGATCACGATGTTATCCGGCGATGTCCTCATGCTATTAAGTTTTCTGGTGATGTTTGCCGTCCCCATGTATGAAATGTGGATTCTGAACCATCCATTTATGATGCGAGGTGATTCTGAATAACACACCATCCGCACGCCTACGACCATTTATCAAAAGTTGAAGCCCGCCAGTCTCTCACCAAAGAATGAAAAACAACCCTTGGGTCTTTTTTACGCCCACCTGCCGTTTCTAGGTTGAATGCCCTATCTCAAAAGGAAAGGCCCAACTCAGGAACCGGCACAGTCCTGGGTTGGGCCCATTGAAGCTACGAGAGGACTCTCTTATTTCTCTATGACGACTCTACCTCTCCAGCGATTGGTGCCCTTATTGTAAAACAAAATGACCTCGCCTATTCAGCTGCCAGCAATCAGGGTGTGAGGCTGTGCAAAAGGGTTTTTCTTTGCCATAACTGATCGTCTGGATGGCCGAGTCCGAGACGCCGAGATCTACCAGGTATTGTTTGGTCGATTGAGCTCGGCGCTCTCCCAGCACAAGATTATATTCTGCGGTTCCTCGTTCATCACAGTGCCCCTCAATGACCACACGACGATTATCCAAACGCGCTGTTAATATTTGAGCATTCGCGTGAAGAGTGGATGCGGCGTCCGAAAGAATAGCCACAGCATCAAAGTCGAAAAACACATCCCCCAAATTCCCCTTATCGAAAAGCTCATCTCCCAATGGTGTCAACGTCCCTCCCTTTTGACGGGAAGAGAATGCCTCGGTTTCACGACTTGTCGACCCGCCCGTCCCTGAAGCCGCCGCTATTTCGGTGAGCAAGTCTTTGTCATCGAGTGGAATGATGTCGCCCGAAGATGAAAAGAAAGAATCACTCTCTGGAATTTGAGAGGTAGAAAATTCCGTATTACTTCCCGATTGTGGGTTTTGCGGGACAGGAGAGAATGAATCGATACTGGAATCACTGAGCCTAGGAAGTGGAGAAGCTTCAACAGGACTGCGTGACATCACCCTTTGCTCCGACTCTCCTCCTTGTAATAGATCGTCGGATTTCGATTCCTCACTACTAACCAACGAGGTATAAAGCTGACGTGAACATCCCGTGAGTACCACGCTCAAACTGAGCAAGACAATGAGGAACAACTTTTGATTCGTACCTGTTTCCATTGGATTTCCCTCCTTACTGTGGAAAAAGATTTTCCAAATTATTCTTTTCTCTCATGGTTCTACCAGCCTCGGACCGTCATGGCCAGGGCTATTTCATATTAAAGTGTAACTTTATAGATAATAAGGAATAATCGATTTAGGCTGGCTTTTTCTTTTCGTTTACGGCATACTCTTTTGCATGCCAGACGAATCGCCAAGCGGACAGCCGGACATTGATCTGAGGCAAGTCGTGGTTCGCCCAATTGTCCGAGACGAAAAGGACGCCTTCAAGACCCTTCTCGACAGACACCACTACCTCGGTCATGCCCCGCTGATTGGCCAATCGATACAATATCTCGCCTGTGTGCAGGATCGCTGGCTGGCCTTGCTGGTGTTTGCGGCGGCGGCCCTCAAATCGAGACCGCGAGACCACTGGATCGGCTGGCCCCCCTGTTTTCAATGGCAACGACTCCATTTACTGGCCAACAACACCCGGTTTCTCATGCTGCCGGGCTGTTCGCAAAAGAACCTCGCCTCGAAAGTCCTGTCGCTCTGCGCGAAACGGATCTCGGCCGATTGGCAACTGTACCACGGCTACCCCTTGCTCCTCTTAGAGACCTTCGTCGATCCTGCCCGCTTCACCGGGACCTGCTATCGGGCCGCCGGGTGGCACGAGCTCGGTCTGACACGAGGGTTTCGCAAGTCGAACACGTGTTATGTTCAGCATGAGAGACCGAAGCGCATCCTAGTCGTGCGGCTGCATCCCCAAGCCCGAGAGATCCTTGCACGCCCGATGCTTGATCAGCCCTATCAGAAAGGAGAAGCGCCTCAGATGAGATTGAATACAAAACAGACGGACTCCCTCTTTACGTATGTGGTGCAGCTGACCGATCCCCGCCATTTGCAAGGGCAACGGCACACCCGACGCGCCCTCACGGCGATCATGTTCTGTGCCACCTTGTGCGGCGCGCGCGGCTATGAAGCGATCTCGGACTGGGCCCAGCAGTTATCGCAGCCGATGCGCAAGCGGCTAGGCTGTACTCAGCGAGGGGGGCGCTACCTCGTCCCGAGCCGCAGCACTCTTTACCGCTTTATCACGGCCGTCGACCCCTGTGAAGTCGATACCCTGCTCGGCCGGTGGCTGGACACCTTCGGCGGGGAGGATCAGGGCATTGCCATTGATGGGAAGACCATGCGGGGGACGTCGAAGGTCCCAAGCGAACAGACCCACGTCCTCAGCGCCGTCACCCATCAAGCCGGGCGCCACCTCACCCAAAAAAAGTTCACTCCAAGACCAATGAGATCCCCTGCGTGCGGCCCCTGTTAGATGCGCTCGAGATCGCAGGGAAGGTGATCACGGCGGATGCGCTCCTCACCCAGAAAGAGATTGCCGAGTACCTGGTGCACGAACGCGGCGCCGACTTCGTCTTCACCGTCAAGGGAAACCAGCCCACCTTGAAGCACGACATTGAGGCCTTAGCGTTGCGAGCACGCCGGTGCGATTATGCCACCACCGAGAAAGGCCATGGGCAGATCACGACCCGCAGGATCTGGTGCGATGACTCCCTGAATGCCTATGTCAACTTTCCTCATGTCCAGCAAGTCTTCTGCATTGAGAGGGAAGTGACGCATCTCAAGCAGGGCCTCACGACCGTCGAAGCGGTCTGCGGTGTCACGAGTCAGTCCAAAGACAAGGCGGGGCCGAAGACCATCCTCTCGCAAAACCGAAAGCATTGGAGTGTGGAGAATAAGCAGCATTATGTGTTGGACGTCACCTTTGATGAAGACAGGAGTCAGATACGAAGTCTCAATGGCCCAATGGTCATGACCTGTCTGAGACGCTATGCCATCAGTCTCTTACGCCTGAAAGGCTACACCAATATCGCGCAGGCGTGTAGACTGCTCTGGGGCAAGCCCCATTTAGCCATCCGCATGGCCCTGCCCTGAAAAAGAGCGCACAAAAAACCTCATGGAATCCCTTGCTTATAAAAAGAATGAAATGGCCCTGCCATTATTATAATTGGGAACGCAGCTGGTGGCCCCTTCGGTGATACTGAGGACCTGCTTTTTCAACAGCTCTCTTAGGCGGATGGGAGGGAGGAGAAAATTTCTTGATATTCGCGAACGGCTTGGTCCCAGGAAAACCGGTCTAACATGTGAAAGCCTTGATTTATCATTTGGGCATAGCCTGTTTGATCCGTTTGGTAGAGTTCGATAGCATGACGTAACGCGCCTTCAGCGGCTTGGACCATTGAACGAAACAAGGGAATCTGCATTCGTTCTTGTAACCGGTCGCCTCCAGGCCAATAGGCACAATCCAAAATTGCGCTCCATCCTTGTGCTGCCTCTTTCACACCAAGTCCTGACTCGCGAAAGAGGAACCCTGTTGGAGCGTCTGATTGCCGATGAAACTGATCGCTCAAAGTACGGACTGCCGCATTCAACGCAACAGAAGGATACGGCACAACCTGCTGAACCAACCCACCGGTCGCTCTTGCCACCACAGGCGTGCCAACAGCATAGCCTTCCGTCGCCCCACCAAAGGGTTCATAGAGGGAACACATCACCATGAACGACGCTCCACGTTGAAGTTCCGTGTATCCTTGCTCCATCCGAAAAGGGAACACCTTCACCTCACCCGGTCGACGCTTGGCCAGGTTTTGTAAAAATTGCAGCCCTTGAATCCCTTCGTCTCCAGGAATCGGAGTAAAGACAAACTTCGCCTGCCCAGGTGGGATACGGTCGATAGCTGCTGCCGCAAGGTCATAGCCCTTTTGTCGCGGATCATCCCGACCAAAAAACAGAAACACCGGCCCTTCAAAATTGTTGAAATCTAACGACCCCCATGCCCTCTCAGGTTGATACGCTTCCAGCTTTTGGATCATCTCCCGGCGACGCGTGGCTTTTTCTTCCAGGAGACCATGGTAATTTCCAGAAGCAGTTTTGGTTCGGGCTTCCGGTGAAAAATCAAGTTGGCTAAACAGTCCATTGTTAATTCCTCGAATCGTCCGTTTTTTAAACATCGCCTGAAGATGCGGGGTAAAGATGTCCCGATGCACGGGTTCATGAATCAGCTCATGCGCAAAATGCTGGGAGACCGTGCAAATGGGACCATCAAAATATGGGCCAGCTTTGGCAAGAACCGTCGGGCCAGGAAGCACACGATTCATCATTCTTTTCATTTCCGCTTGACTCACAAGCCTATCATAGGAGTTGTGCAAGGTTAATAAGCAGGAGATCCCAGAAAGCCGGGCATCATCCTTGGCAACGATGGCCGCCCCCGCTGCCTCCCAGTCTTGGAGACACAACACCACATTCTGAGTCAGTCCTAACGCCACCAGGGCATTGGGTACAGCCGATGAGAACATTAAGGAGTCATCGAGTAGTTGCTCCGGGTGCGCCGGATTCAAATAGGGATTGCATGGAGCTTCCATACCAGGTGGATCTCCGCAATCACAGGGTGCATTAAAAAAATTCTGAGAATCGAACAGGTAGGTTGTAAACCCGTCGCCACTTTGATGCTGAAAAATCTCAACCTGATGATTCTTCCCATCATAGACAAGAGAAAACGTGATGCCTGTTGATTGAATGGAATCCATGAGCTTGGGCTTACACTTGGTGATCTCGCGAAAAAACGGTGTAAAAGTAACACACCGATCATCACTCATGCCTGCCATATGTTTGGGCAACAGACGCATCACCGCCGCCAGCCCGCCGAGCGGAGCAAACTCATTTTCGAAGGAGACAAAAACAATCGTTTTGATTTGCTTATTCATTTTTAACAAGGGGAAAATCAAGAAAAAAGGCCCCACACCATTCACCCTTTCAAGGTAAAAAGTATGAAGCCACTTTTCTACGATTTCGCAAGAACTCTTGTCAGAAACGTGTGATGGGAGAATCTATCCTCCGCGACTATTGCAGCACCACATGGCCGCGACGATTTTCCTGATAGCACGATTCTTCTGACCCTGTGCAGCTCGGACGCTCTTTACCATAACTCACAATTTGGATGCGCGAAGAAGACACGCCTAGGTTAACCAGGTAATCTTTCACCGCCTGAGCCCGGCGTTCACCTAATACGAGATTATAGTCCGTGGTTCCACGTTCATCACAATGGCCTTCGATCAGGACGCTGGAATCTTGGTACGTCGCACTGAGTAATTGCGCATTCTCTTGTAAGGTGGAGACCGCATCGTCTCGAATAACGTATTGGTCAAAATCAAAATACACATGCCCCAATCCGCCCCCGCCACCAATTCCATTGGTTCCATCTTCTTGAGAGCCATCCAAGTCACCTTGGCTTAAGGGCTCCATAGAATCAAGATCGGGCAATCGCACGACTTCGTCGCCAGACCCCGAAGTGCCACTCGTTCCCATGCCTGAATCGGTTGATGGGCTACCATCACCCAACATAGGTTGCGGAGGATTTTCCGGAACAAAATCTGAAGGTATGAGTGCACGGACAAATTGTTGTCCCTCATACCCACTGGGCCCCATGGATTCTCCCGTGGGCACATGTGTATCACTGTCCGTTCCGCCTTCCATTCCATCGGATATTCCTGTATCGGAGGCTCTAGTGTCGGCTATTGTGCTACCACCTGAAATATCCCCGCCCATGCTCGCACCACTCACATCACGAAGCGTGGGAGACGGAGGGTCTTCCGGATTAATACTTGAGGGGAACCGTGCCGAACTCCCAGTTCCAGCGACCGTACCTGAGGAATCACTCACCGACAGGGAGCCTTCGCTCATCCCTTGGCCAGCCAGGGGAATCCCTCCTTGGTCGCTGCCTGAACCCGTGCCTGAGCCCTGCGAGCCGGAGGCCTGAGCTTGGGCCGCCAATTCCTCAGCGGTCATGACTTCAGCATGTTTCGTGGTCTCACACCCAGTGAGGAACATGATCATGGCTGCGGTCGCAATAACGAGGGCTGCAGAACCTTTCACATTACGCATACAACCAACTCCTTTCATCTATGACCCTTTCACCAGGCACGAATGGTAAACCCAATAAATATTACGTCCCTTTGGTTCATTCATCCCATTCAATACTGGAAAAGAGGCCATGCCATGCCCCCATATAAGAAGAAGAGACCACTAGTGTGTAGACCTATGTAGACATTATTCAGGTATTTATTAATCAATAACACAAAATTGTCAACGAATGATTGCGATTTCCTCCGAATCGCAACCAATACCAGGGCTATTTCATATTAAAGTGTAACTTTATAGATAATAAGGAATAATCGATTTAGGCTGGCTTTTTCTTTTCGTTTACGGCATACTCTTTTGCATGCCAGACGAATCGCCAAGCGGACAGCCGGACATTGATCTGAGGCAAGTCGTGGTTCGCCCAATTGTCCGAGACGAAAAGGACGCCTTCAAGACCCTTCTCGACAGACACCACTACCTCGGTCATGCCCCGCTGATTGGCCAATCGATACAATATCTCGCCTGTGTGCAGGATCGCTGGCTGGCCTTGCTGGTGTTTGCGGCGGCGGCCCTCAAATCGAGACCGCGAGACCACTGGATCGGCTGGCCCCCCTGTTTTCAATGGCAACGACTCCATTTACTGGCCAACAACACCCGGTTTCTCATGCTGCCGGGCTGTTCGCAAAAGAACCTCGCCTCGAAAGTCCTGTCGCTCTGCGCGAAACGGATCTCGGCCGATTGGCAACTGTACCACGGCTACCCCTTGCTCCTCTTAGAGACCTTCGTCGATCCTGCCCGCTTCACCGGGACCTGCTATCGGGCCGCCGGGTGGCACGAGCTCGGTCTGACACGAGGGTTTCGCAAGTCGAACACGTGTTATGTTCAGCATGAGAGACCGAAGCGCATCCTAGTCGTGCGGCTGCATCCCCAAGCCCGAGAGATCCTTGCACGCCCGATGCTTGATCAGCCCTATCAGAAAGGAGAAGCGCCTCAGATGAGATTGAATACAAAACAGACGGACTCCCTCTTTACGTATGTGGTGCAGCTGACCGATCCCCGCCATTTGCAAGGGCAACGGCACACCCGACGCGCCCTCACGGCGATCATGTTCTGTGCCACCTTGTGCGGCGCGCGCGGCTATGAAGCGATCTCGGACTGGGCCCAGCAGTTATCGCAGCCGATGCGCAAGCGGCTAGGCTGTACTCAGCGAGGGGGGCGCTACCTCGTCCCGAGCCGCAGCACTCTTTACCGCTTTATCACGGCCGTCGACCCCTGTGAAGTCGATACCCTGCTCGGCCGGTGGCTGGACACCTTCGGCGGGGAGGATCAGGGCATTGCCATTGATGGGAAGACCATGCGGGGGACGTCGAAGGTCCCAAGCGAACAGACCCACGTCCTCAGCGCCGTCACCCATCAAGCCGGGCGCCACCTCACCCAAAAAAAGTTCACTCCAAGACCAATGAGATCCCCTGCGTGCGGCCCCTGTTAGATGCGCTCGAGATCGCAGGGAAGGTGATCACGGCGGATGCGCTCCTCACCCAGAAAGAGATTGCCGAGTACCTGGTGCACGAACGCGGCGCCGACTTCGTCTTCACCGTCAAGGGAAACCAGCCCACCTTGAAGCACGACATTGAGGCCTTAGCGTTGCGAGCACGCCGGTGCGATTATGCCACCACCGAGAAAGGCCATGGGCAGATCACGACCCGCAGGATCTGGTGCGATGACTCCCTGAATGCCTATGTCAACTTTCCTCATGTCCAGCAAGTCTTCTGCATTGAGAGGGAAGTGACGCATCTCAAGCAGGGCCTCACGACCGTCGAAGCGGTCTGCGGTGTCACGAGTCAGTCCAAAGACAAGGCGGGGCCGAAGACCATCCTCTCGCAAAACCGAAAGCATTGGAGTGTGGAGAATAAGCAGCATTATGTGTTGGACGTCACCTTTGATGAAGACAGGAGTCAGATACGAAGTCTCAATGGCCCAATGGTCATGACCTGTCTGAGACGCTATGCCATCAGTCTCTTACGCCTGAAAGGCTACACCAATATCGCGCAGGCGTGTAGACTGCTCTGGGGCAAGCCCCATTTAGCCATCCGCATGGCCCTGCCCTGAAAAAGAGGGCACAAAAAACCTCATGGAATCCCTTGCTTATAAAAAGAATGAAATGGCCCTGCCGTCATGGCCATGAGAATTTTTAATTACTGTTTCCTTCGTAGACAAGACACTATATCAGGAATAGATTCAAGGTGCTAGTGGGTTTGTACAACACACGTGAGGACGGTTCGAAAGGGTATCTCCTTTGGTAAACCCGAATGCCACAGGTGGAAAGAGATATGGAGGTGATTTGCAGAGCGTGCGGTTGTTGCCTGATGTATCAGGCTCAGCACGCTTCATGCGGGGGACGATCTACTCGTGGACAGCCACAGTCAGTTTGGCTGGAAACACCATGGAAGGATCGTGACGCCGGCGAACCTCACGAAGCAGCGTCTCAAGTTGAGGAGTAATCGTGCCATCAAAGCTGATGGCCCCATTGGTCACCACGGTGATGGGACGCGAGAAATCCACTAAGGCATCGTTCAGAAACAAGGTATACCGGCGAACCCGGATCGTCGTGACATCGATCCGATTCCCCTCGATGTTTCTCACATCCAACCGTGCGTAGACACGGTTCTTCATCAAATCATCGTGACGATCAACCAACTGTTCGGAAAACCTGGCAATGCGATCGGTGCTGTCTATGCGCACCCATCCAAACTCAGTCAGATGGCTGGCATCCCGAACCACCGTCACCTGTTGAGGATAACGCTCTCGGCGCTGCTTCCCAAACCACTCCACAAGTGCTGGCAATTCTTGGCGGGGGAAGAAATGCCCGCCTGCATGTGGATGTGACCACTCATGTTCTCGATAGACATACGCAATACCGAGTTGGGCCAATTCATTGGTGATGTGGCGGCTCAACCACACCGGCATGATTTGGTCCTTGGCGCCATGGATGACATACAACGGCATCTGCCGAAGGTTGTGTAAGAAGGGAAACAACACATCATCAATGCCACTCGCCATCGGCGCCACTGCCGCAAAACGTGGGGCATGGTGCATGCCAATAATCCACGCGCCAATCCCACCGTTGGACATGCCCGTAAGATATATTCGATCAGGATCAATATGGTACCGCGCCTGTACCGCTCGCATCGTAGCCAGCACCAGCTCCTCCCCATACCGGGACCACCACGCTCCCATTGAAATAGTCGGACAAGCCAAGATATAGGAATCCCCCAACCGCCCCGCCCACCGCTCCAAATACAAATCACCCGTAAAACCCGCCCCGTGAAGACAGATGACCAAAGAAAAAGCCTTCGTCGGATCATAAGTCAGGGGAACAAACAACCCATACGACATCTCTTCCCGACGAACCTGAACGGATTGACTGGGCTGGTGACCGACAGGGCCCATCTCAAACGTTTGGGCAGTACCCATGAGATCGACCACATGATCGATACTTGCATCAGGCCTTGAAATAATGGTGTTCAGAACCTTCTCAGCCATTGCATGATCGGTCGTCGCCAGATAGGTCCGAACAAGACCCGGCAAAGACTTATCGGCTTCGCCAACGAATTGAGCACGTAACGTTCCCGGCTCATTCGCTGCCAAGGAAACAGACACCCAAGTCACAGCAAACAACACGCTCAGCAAGAGCCGTGTGGTGGTTTTGATCATGGAAGGCATACGCACCAGAAATGAAAGAGACGACCGAGGCAGAAGGGTTAATCGCTTTACCCTAACAATCACAAATCCAAAGTTCAAACCCAGATCGAGAATGCTTTAGTGTCGGGCTTCATAAATGGGTTTACCTAGGATCCCAAGACTTTTGTCATTTCGACCTACGGGAGAAATCCTTGTCTCGAGCAAAGCGAGAGATCTCTTCCAACCTTTCAAGGATTTCTCACATCACTTCGAAGTGACGCACAGGGAAGACCTTTTTCCTCATAGCCATCACGATGGAGAATCGTTCACCCATAAAATAAAAACAGAGTGAAACCCTACACTAGGAGCCTGTCCGAGATTAGCGATCGTAGCGAGGATGTGCTGGTTTGAGTCAGATGTTTCGATCGTTTGAGGCGAATAGTCGGACTATTCAACGAAAACGGGGAATGTTCAAACAGGGTATCCAGCAAGGCCGCAGGGCTTTTGGCAAGCGGAGCGTACACGGAGTACGTGAGCACGCCCAAAGCCCGAGAACGCAGCTGAGGGCCTTTTTCAACATTCCCAGAAAAGGATCGGAAGATCTGGCCATATCCAGCGCATCCACAGTAGATCATTCTAATCTCGGACAGGCTCCTAGAATGACTTCAAGTGAATCACACGAATTTTCGCAACCTTCCCCGGACGAAATAGGAGCCGTCCAGGGATGATTTTAATTTTTCCCCATTTTTTAGCACACAGATTCTCTCTCAACCTTATCCTCTGGTTCAATCAAACCCCTGCGGGAAACACCGGATCCTCGCACAATTGGATACACCAATTGTATCTGTTTAGATACACCTACCCGCGCTGCTCTCCTACTCGCTAGTTTTTGATCCTATAACAATTCATATGCCTTCCCATTTAACTAAGGTTGCTTCAGTTTATTGAATCCCAAGGGTTTTGAGCTGCTGGTCAGGATTTTCAACAAACTCTGGAAGGTACTCATTGGAGTCTCACGGCGGTTATAGCGAAAGACAAACTCATCAAGATAGTGTTGCAGGTATTTTGAATCCACTCCATGGTGAATCCCGTTCAGCCAGGTCTGCAGATTGCCGAACGCTCTATGGATGTGTGGAGCGTGCTTCCCAGCACTTGCTGGGTCACCCTGGGTCCGTCTCAGGTGTTCGTATCCTGCCAAGGCTTTTGCCGAGTATCCCTTCCAACCATCGGACTTGATCTTACTGCCCTCAGCGACATGGCTATTGAGGAATGCTTTGATCTCGTTCTCTCCAGCGTCTTGAAGAATCGCTAATCGTAAACGCCCTGCTTTCTCTCGAAAGTGATCCCCTTGTGTGTACGTGACAATTTCTACGGCTCCGGCTATTAACGTCTTGGTTTTCGCTTTCGCGACGCCACGGCCCGTTTTGCCTTTTACCGGTCCACCGATATGGGTTTCATCGGCTTCAACTGTTCCTGCGAGCCGTTCACGGTTCTGTCGTACCATTCCTCGTCGCAATCTGTGGAGCAAATACCAGGCGCTATCCACCTTCTTGATACTGAGTTGACGCTGCAATTGCACAGCACTGATGCCAGGTGTGTGCGTGGAGACGAAATAGGCAGCCCAAAACCAAAGCCGTAGCGGCAAGTGCGATCTATGCATCACTGTGCCGCTTAGCGGTGATGTCTGTCTATGACACGACGAACACTCAAACCGGAAATATTTTTTGAGCCACCAACCACCGCGATGACCGCAAGCTGGACACATAAACCCGTCTGGCCACCGAATCGCCCGCAAGTACTCGAAGCACGCTTCTTCGGTGTGGAACCTAACAGAAAAATCCAAGATATCAGCAGCATACCCTGTGTCCATAGTCCAGCAGACTAGTCTAGGGACTAACCTTAGTCAAATGGGAAGGCATAACAATTCATTATTGTCTTTAAATCCAACACGTTACAAAAATCCAGCTTAAGCATTTTATCATTGACGTCTCTGGCATCGTCTTTGCCCTATAAATGATCTTACTGCCCTCAGCGACATGGCTATTGAGGAATGCTTTGATCTCGTTCTCTCCAGCGTCTTGAAGAATCGCTAATCGTAAACGCCCTGCTTTCTCTCGAAAGTGATCCCCTTGTGTGTACGTGACAATTTCTACGGCTCCGGCTATTAACGTCTTGGTTTTCGCTTTCGCGACGCCACGGCCCGTTTTGCCTTTTACCGGTCCACCGATATGGGTTTCATCGGCTTCAACTGTTCCTGCGAGCCGTTCACGGTTCTGTCGTACCATTCCTCGTCGCAATCTGTGGAGCAAATACCAGGCGCTATCCACCTTCTTGATACTGAGTTGACGCTGCAATTGCACAGCACTGATGCCAGGTGTGTGCGTGGAGACGAAATAGGCAGCCCAAAACCAAAGCCGTAGCGGCAAGTGCGATCTATGCATCACTGTGCCGCTTAGCGGTGATGTCTGTCTATGACACGACGAACACTCAAACCGGAAATATTTTTTGAGCCACCAACCACCGCGATGACCGCAAGCTGGACACATAAACCCGTCTGGCCACCGAATCGCCCGCAAGTACTCGAAGCACGCTTCTTCGGTGTGGAACCTAACAGAAAAATCCAAGATATCAGCAGCATACCCTGTGTCCATAGTCCAGCAGACTAGTCTAGGGACTAACCTTAGTCAAATGGGAAGGCATAACAATTCATTATTGTCTTTAAATCCAACACGTTACAAAAATCCAGCTTAAGCATTTTATCATTGACGTCTCTGGCATCGTCTTTGCCCTATAAATGCTTAAACATAGAAACGGCAGTTTGATCACAAGGAGTGGGCAATGGCACTAAAGAATTATGGAATTCTCAAAGGAAAAGCTGAAGCCAGAAAAGAAGAGCGCGACCTTAGGGCTCATTATCACGTGCACGTGTCCGCCGGAGAAACAGACTTTCGAATATCGGTTAATGTGCGCTCCTCCCTCAATCTGCCGGATTTACTTTTCTTCGTGGATGAAAACTTTCAACACCCCATGAACGAAGATCTGGTTTTGCTCAAACAAGGCTTCACTGAGGTGGAACGTAAAAAAGATAGCCTGGCGTTGGATTTCATTCGAGGCAATCTCTTTGATCGACGAAAAATGAAGACCTTGCCCCATGACATCCCCAATCCGAACAACGATCTCAATGACAAACTCAATCACTACATCGGGCAAGCTATTCAATCACAAGATGCATATCTCTACGCTTGGGGAGGTTGAGCTGATGGTGTTTTCTGGTAAGAAGGTGAATCCCTTGAAAAGGTAACCGAATACCCCATTCGGTTACATGAGCCTTCAACCTAGAAACGGCAGTTGGGCGCAAAAAAGCCGTGTAAGGTATTGGCGTACATGGTGAAATAAAAAAAGTCGAGGTCACCTCGGTGGTGATGAGACATTTTTTTATTTTGCCAGGTGCGTCAAGAACTTGCGCGGACTTTTGTGATCCAACTGCTGTTTCTAGGTTCAAACCCATGGAAGTTGGGCAGGCTCGTTCTCGTTCGCTGGAAGAGAGGACGCAAGACCTCATGAAATATATCCTGACAATGACCACGGCGTTGTTGCTTTTGTTGTTGGCTACACCGTCTGTGCCCGCCCAGGGCCCAGGCATTGAATGGGAGGTTCTTAATCAGGAGGTTAGGGAACTGACTCAGACAGGCCAATATGACCGTGCTGTCGTGGTGGCCAAGAAGGCTCTCGAAGTCGCCGAGCAAAACCCCAGGCCCAATCATCTCGCTGTGGCTACGAGCCTGAACAACCTGGCCGCGCTCTACAAGACCCAAGGGCAGTATGCCAAGGCCGCGCCGCTCTATACGCGCGCGCTGGACATACGAGTGAACGCGCTGGGGCTCGACCACCCTGATGTAGCCACGAGCCTGAATAACCTGGCCGAGCTCTACCAGATCCAAGGGCAGTACGCCCGGGCTGAGCCGTTGTACCAACGTGCCCTGGGAATACGAGTGAACGCGCTGAGGCCCGATCACCCTGATATGGCCAGGAGCCTGAACAACCTGGCCGAACTCTACCAGACTCAAGGGCAGTACGCCCAAGCTGAGCCCCTCTATAAGCGCGCGCTGGCCATTTGGGAGAAGACGTTGGGACCCCGCCACCCTGATGTAGCCACGAGCCTGAATAACCTGGCCACGCTCTACCAGACCCAAGGGCAGTATGCCCAAGCTGTGCCGTTGTACCAACGTGCGCTGGCCACACGAGTGAACGCGCTGGGGCCCGACCACCCTGATGTAGCCACGAGCCGCAACAACCTGGCCGTGCTCTACCAGACTCAAGGGCAGTATGCCCAAGCTGAGATCCTCT
Source organism: Nitrospirales bacterium (assembly GCA_963555755.3). Lineage (GTDB taxonomy): Bacteria > Nitrospirota > Nitrospiria > Nitrospirales > UBA8639 > Nitronereus. Next base: position 4,211,155 of record OY820905.2, on the reverse strand, counting down.
TCAAGCGCGCGCTGGAGATTTGGGAAAAGACGCTAGGGCCGGACCATCCTACTGTGGCTACCAGCCTAAACAACCTGGCCGTGCTCTACGACATCCAAAGGCAGTTCGCCAAGGCCGTGCCGCTCTATACGCGCGCGCTGGACATACGAGTGAACGCGCTGGGGCCCGACCACCCTGATGTAGCCACGAGCCTGAATAACCTGGCCGTCCTCTACAAGACTCAAGAGCAGTATGCCCAAGCTGCACCACTCTATACGCGTGCGCTGGCGATTTGGGAGAAGACGCTAGGGCCGGACCATCCTACTGTAGCCACGAGCCTGAATAACCTGGCCGTCCTCTACAAGACTCAAGAGCAGTATGCCCAAGCTGCACCACTCTATACGCGTGCGCTGGGGATTTGGGAGAAGACGTTAGGGCCGGACCATCCTACTGTGGCCACCAGCCTGAATAACCTGGCCGCCTTGTATCGCGCGACGAAACGGGACGAAGAAGCCGAAATGCTAGAGCAGCGGGCGACGCGTATTCGAGCGATCCAGCGATGAAGGATGCAACTTGCCAGGTGCTCATGGTATGGGCAACTTAACCTAGAAACCGCAGTTGGATCACAAAAGTCCACGCAAGCTCTTGGCGCACCTGGCAAAATAAAAAAATGTCTCATCACCAATAGGGTGACCACGAATTTTTTGATTTCACCAGGCACACCAATACCTTACGCGTCTTTTTTGCGCCCAACTGCCGTTTCTAGGTAACGGGCTGCAAACACAATGGGACGCCGCTCGCCGAGCGGGACATGGCTTCTTACGCGCATACCGCTTCCTTCTAAACCTGAAACGCCTGGGTCCGCACAATGCGATAATTGACCGCCTGCATGAGATGGCGGCGGAGGCGAAACACAGTAACGATGGGGCCCAGAAGTTAACAGTCCAGACAAGATTTTCTCCTTCAACCCGGGGAACGGCATTCACGACATTCACATGAATCAGGGGAATAGTGGCGGATTCGCCAGTCAAAATGGTGTGTGGCAAGACGGCGCACTGATGATTCATTTTCCAGCCGAAGATCGATGGATCGCCATCTTCACCGCCTTTCAGTTCCAAAACTGGCATACGGACGACCAAACCGGACATCCCTTAGCCACGATCCCCACACCAGGTCCTGGCCCGGAACCCGGCCCAACCGAACCGGATTTTGAGATCCTGATTATCGCGGCTTTGGTGAACCCCTTCGGCGGCGGTCCGGAAGATGAAACCGTCACACTACTAAATCCCTCTCCCAAATCCATTAATCTGACAGGATGGAAAATCAAAGACAGGGGTGGAAACACCTATGTCATTCCGCGCGGAATTGTCTCTGCGGGAAGCACCATCACCATTCAACTACCGGAAACCGTTCAACTCGGAAACAAAGGCGGGACAATTACACTGCTCAATAAAGAAGGCGTCAAAGTCCACGGAGTGCAATACACCCGCGACCAAGCCCGCGAAGAAAGTTGGACGATTGTGTTTTGATAACGATTTCCTTGATGTAAGACCATGTGTAAAATTGTTAGTTTCAAGAGAAAACACAAAGAGACGCGCATGCAACCCCATTTTCTCTAGTCTCTATTTTCCTCAATTTCTTTAATCATTTTCCCTACCCCACCATACTTGTCTGAACGTATGTACTATGATATGTATATTCGTATGAATGAAAAACGAAAAATTCGTCGGGTGACGGCCAATTTGCCTGCTGACCTTTTGGAAGAAGCGTGTCAGGTTTCTGGGGCAGGGGTGACGGAAACGCTCACGCAGGGATTGTCCTTGGTCAAGCGGGGGGCAGCTTTGGCTAAAGCCTCTCGACTTCGGGGTCGCCTTAAACTCGATATTGATCTTCAGGTCTCTCGTGAGCGCCCTCGTCGTTGATACTTCCAGCTGGGTTACCTATTTCGCGCATACGGGCTCTTCCGTGATTGATGAGGCCTTGGCTGAAGGCCGTGTCTATCTCCCACCCATAGTTGCGGCGGAATTACTCAGTGGAAAAATGACTACACCTCAACGTGGGCAATTAGAATCTTTTCTTCATGATCTTCCTCTCTGTGAGCATAATTTGGAGCACTGGATACGGGTAGGGAGTTTTCGCGCACATTTGTTTTCGAAAGGGCTCAGTGTCTCCACCCCTGATACTCACATTGCCCAATGCGCGCTAGACTTGAAGGCCGAACTCCTGAGTGAGGACCAGGTCTTTTTCAAGATAGCTCAAAAGATTTCTCTCCGATTATTGAGCTAAGGAACCAAAGGCATAGTTCGAGATTCGTGGTTCGTCTTTCGCAAGATGGAACTTGTAAAACCGAAGGCAACAACAAATGCAAGACAAAGGTACGTCCGAAGGAGGGCTCGTTCAAGAATAATAATTATGTGGGGTGTCGTCCCCACACGACGAGATCCTTTTGTTTCGGCAAAAGGACCCAAAACCATTCTCGCCTGTGCGCAGCCCTCCGGGTCCCTCCGCCTCCATACCGAATAAGATAACTCGGGAACTCGCGGAGTCCATCCTGAGCCCTTCGATAAACTCAGGACAGGCCTTGTCGAAGGACTCAAACAACCTTCGCCGAGAGGTCGATTCGGTACGGAGGCTCCGCCGCGCCCAACGCGAAAACCCATACCCGAGACAGAAAATGAAGGAGCAACCTTACATAACCATTGAATGTCATTTCGAGCGAAGCGGGAAATCTCCCCCCAGTGTCGAACGAGAGATTTCTCCCAAGGGTCGAAATGACAATGGAAGGGGTGAAGGGACAGAGGGGAAAACCTGGATTCCCGATTGCTAATGTCGGGAATGACTAGGAAGACTAATAGTCTTCCACTTAGCAAACCTTTCTCACAATTTCAAAATTTGGAAATGTCACTTCCATCCGCCTTCGTGGGTGGCGAAGCCGGAGTCCCGAATCGACCTCTCGGCGAGGGCTGTTTGAGCCCTTCGACAAGGCTCAGGACAGGCTCCGCGAGTTCCTGAGCCATCTTGGTTCGGGGCGGAGGCGGAGGAACCCAAAGGGCCACGCACGGGCGAACATGGTTTTGTGCACTTTTGCCGAAACAAAAGGCCTGTCCTGAGCAAAGTCGAAGGAGCCTCGTCGCGCGGGGACGAAACCTCGCACCAATCACGCCATTTTAATCAGTTCGGCAATGGCTCCGCTCACGCCTTCAAAGATTTGGTGGGGTTTGGCAGTGCCGTACATATAGGCGGGAGTGGTGATGATTTTGTTGGCAGAATCCACGACAAACTTTTCGACTGCGCAGTTGGAATGTTTGGCGCCTGTTTTTTCAACTTCTGATGCTGTTCCCTGATCATCCCCAATAGTCACATTGACGCCTTTGTCTCCAAACGCTAGAGCCATGATCGCTGGGGCAATGCAAATCGCGGCGATCGGCTTGCGACCCTCATGAAATTCTTTCACGATACGAAGGACCTGCGGATCAATGGTGCCACCACTGCCTTTTTGTGCAAAGTCGCATAAATGCAGCGCGGCGCCAAACCCGCCGGGAAATGCTAGCGCATCAAAGTCTTGCGCCTTTAAGTCTTCTAATGGCTGAATCTCACCGCGTGCAATACGAGCAGCTTCTTGCAGCACATTTCTATTTTGCCCGGTGGGTTGTTGAGTGAGATGATTCGTTTCAGCCCCATCCTTATTCGGCGCGAAACATTTATACTCAGCGCCCTGTTGCCCAATTGCCACCAATGTACTAATCGCTTCGGTGATCTCAGCACCATCTAAAAACCCACAGCCTGAAAAAATAACCGCGACTTTTTTCATCATGACCTCCCTAATTATAGCTTGGGCCTCAAGTCTCCTGTGATCAATACATCATCGCCAAGATATTGAAGGTGGAGTTTCGATACCGCAACTTTTTCACCCAAGTGCTTGGGCGAGAGACCCCCCAACAAGCCTTTCGCGTCTTGTCCTCCTAGCAAGGCAGGGGCAAAATACAGACACACCTGATTCACCAGACCCTCACGCAAAAAACTGGCGTTTATCTCGCTCCCACCTTCTACCATCAGACTGGTGATCCCCATGCTCCCAAGTTCTTGAAGACATCGACGAATAGAGACGCGGTTTTGTTTTTGAGGGAGCACCAGAACTTCTATATCCATCGATCGCAATTGTTCAATTTTTTTGTGGCTGGCCATTTTCGTGGTAGCGATGGCTGTTGGGGATTGCTCGACCCCTTGAAGAACACGGGCCGTAAGCGGAATTCGAAGTCGGCTATCAAAGACCATCCGAACTGGTTGACGAGAAATGCTGGATTGTCCTTTTTTCGCTGAGAGCCGGACGGTGAGCTGTGGATCATCTTTGAGAACGGTATTCACTCCCACCGCAATCACATCCACTCGGCTCCTCAATAGATGAACATGTTCCCGCGCTCTTGGGCCTGTAATCCATTTTGACTCACCCTTCGCTGTGGCAATTTTTCCATCCAGGGTCATCGCGCTTTTAAGAATAACGAATGGTCGTCCGGTTTTGATCCAATGGACATAGACCTCATTGAGTGTGGCAGCTTCGTGTTTGAGACACCCAACGTCTACGGCTATTCCTGCCCGTCTCAGTTGCTGAATGCCGCGACCCGCCACTTGAGGATTTGGGTCCCGCATGGCCACGACAACCCGACTAACACCTGAATGAATGATATCGGGCACGCAAGGCGGAGTTCGTTTCTCTGTATGGCAACAGGGTTCTAAGGTGAGGTAGAGGGTGGCGTTGCGAGATTGGGATTTGGCTTGTTGGAGCGCAAAGATTTCGGCGTGTGGGCCACCGGCTTGTTTGTGATAACCGGAACCAACAACTTTCCCCTTGGCCACGACCATCGCACCAACCATGGGATTCGGGCTCGTCGTTCCCCTGCCTCGGGCGGCAAGCCTAAGGGCCTGTTTCATAAATGTGACGTCTGGATCGACGTCACTCACCGGCGAGCTTTAGTATTTCGTGGCCGTGCTTTGGCTTTCGGCTTGGCTTTGGATGTTGGAGCACCTACGCGACGGGCATGGGTTTTGGTTTTGGCCGAAGCCTTCGCAGCTTTTTTCTTTGGCTTCGCCGCCGGTTTCTGATCCTCCGCATTGAGTACAGCCTGCGCTGCGGCAAGCCGTGCAATAGCCACCCGATACGGGGAACAACTCACATAGTCCAACCCAAGGTTATGACAGAACTCTACGGAACTGGGCTCCCCACCATGCTCACCACAAATACCAAGTTTGATGTCTGGGCGAGCGGCACGACCTTCATCCCGAGCCAAGCGCATGAGCGCCCCCACGCCTTCTTGATCGAGTACGGCAAACGGATCAAATTCCAGCAAATTATGATCACGATAAAATCCCGTGAACCTCGCCGCATCGTCACGCGAGAGTCCATACGTGGTTTGCGTGAGATCGTTGGTGCCAAATGAAAAGAACTCGGCGTCTTCGGCGATTTGCCGCGCAGTCACTGCCGCTCTCGGCAACTCAATCATGGTGCCGATCAAATAGGACAGCTTCTTGCCACACCGCTTCATGGTTTCCTCGGCTACTTCTTTAATGAGCCTTTTTTGAGATTTCATCTCCGAGGACATCCCGACCAAGGGGATCATAATTTCCAGAATGGGCTTCTTACCTTCTTTCGCTACGTGGCAGGCGGCTTCCATGATCGCGCGAACCTGCATGCGAGTGATCTCTGGCATCGTAATACCCAAGCGACATCCCCGTAATCCGAGCATGGGATTAAATTCATGCAACTCTTCGACGCGAGCTAACATTTTCTTTTTTTCTTCGATCTGAGTTGGGCTGCCGTTGGTCAATTCCAAACGAACAATTTCCACCATCAGGTGTTCACGTTTAGGTAAAAATTCATGGAGAGGCGGGTCCAGGAGTCGAATGGTGACGGGATACCCTTCCATTTCCCGATAGAGCCCGATAAAGTCTTTTTTCTGAAGGGGAAGAAGCTGATCCAAATATTTTCCTCGTTCTTCGGGAGTCGAGGCGAGAATCATGGCCTGCATAATGGGCGCCCGATCTTCAGCGAAAAACATATGCTCTGTTCGACACAATCCAATACCCTCCGCGCCGAAGCCTCGTGCGATTTGGGCTTGATCAGGCACATCGGCATTCGCACGCACCTTCAAGTGTCGAAATTCATCGGCCCATTTGAGAATGGTCGAGAAATACCGATACTTTTCAGACTGACTGATGGATAGTTTTCCTTGAATGACTTGAATCACTTCGGACGCTACCACCGACAGCAGCCCCCCATACACAAATCCCGTAAACCCATTCAGGGAAAGAGCGTCACCTTCTTTGAAGACGGTCGGTCCTATTCGGACCTTGCCTTGGCCTTCCAGGACTTCGACATCATCGCAACCAGCCACACAGACCTTTCCCATTTGGCGCGCAACCACCGCGGCGTGGGAGGTCATTCCTCCCGTGGCCGTTAAAAATCCTTCCGACGCGTACATACCATGAATATCATCGGGGCTAGTTTCTTTTCGCACTAAAATCGATTTTTCACCGCGAGCTTTCATGGCAACGGCTAATTCCGGCGTCAACGCAATCTTGCCACAGGCAGCACCCGGTCCAGCAGGCAGCCCTTTACCGACCGGCTGATATTTTTTCTCTTCCGCTTGCTCAAAAATGGGGTATAGATACTGCGCGAGTTGTTCCGTGGCCACACGACGGACCGCCTCTTTCTTATCAATAAGACCTTCCTTCACCATCTCGATCGCAATACGGACGGCCGCAATTCCCGTTCGCTTCCCAACCCGTGTTTGCAGCATGTAGAGCTTGCCCTCTTGAATCGTAAACTCCATATCCTGCATATCGCGGTAATGCTTTTCCAAAATCTTTTGAGTGGTCATGAGGGTTTTATAGGCAGAAGGAAGTTTGTCTTTAAGGGCAGTCACCGGGAGAGGCGTTCGAATTCCGGCTACGACATCCTCACCTTGCGCATTCAACAAGTATTCTCCGAAAAATGTTCGCACACCTGTTGAGGGATTTCGGGTAAAGGCGACTCCCGTTCCGCTCGTCTCACCCATATTGCCGAAAACCATGGATTGGACATTGACTGCCGTCCCCCAGGTATCGGGAATGTCATAAATCTTTCGATAGGTGACCGCGCGATCACCAAACCATGAGGTAAACACCGCATTGATGCCCATCTTCAACTGCTCTAAGGGATCTTCAGGAAATTTCCTCCCGGTTTCCTGACGAACCACTTCTTGATATTTCATGATGAGCTCGGCAAGACCTTCGGCAGGAATATCGGTATCGCTCGTCACGCCTAATGCCCGTTTCGTTTCATCTAATACGTCTTCAAATTTATCACGATGGATGTCCATCACCACAGATCCAAACATCGTAATAAATCGGCGATAGGCATCCATAGCGAAACGCGGATTGTTCGTTTTGTTGGCCAGCGCCTTCACCGTGACAGAATTCAACCCTAGATTTAAGACCGTATCCATCATGCCCGGCATGGAAGCACGCGCCCCCGAACGCACCGACACGAGCAAGGGATTCTTTGAATCGCCAAACCCAGCTTTCATGGACCGTTCAATGCGCTTCAATCCCTGGAGGGTTTGATCCCACATTCCCGTCGGATACTTTTTCTTGGAATGAAAATATTCGAGGCAGGCGTCGGTGGTGATGGTAAACCCTGACGGGACGGAAATGTTCATGTTGGTCATTTCGGCAAGACCAGCACCTTTTCCGCCAAGGAGCTCTCTCATTGAGCCCTTCCCTTCGGCTTTGCCGTCACCGAAGTAGTAGACATACTTCTTGTTCCGCATGCGTTGGCTCCCCCTTCTTGGCTGGAATAGTCCAGCCGACCAGTATCACCCCCTCAGATAGAAGAAGCGAAAATGTACCACAGTTTTAGGATTTCTCATAAATATTTCTGTGTGAATTTAGGATAAGTTTCAAAAATTCGTAACATTATGAAGGTCACACACATAGATTCCCTTTGCCCACAGGCAAAAATCTGCCCGAAGTCGTTTTATAGTTGCTGCCTGCCTGCCTGAAGCTGTAGCTGGTACCAGGTTATGAGAAACCGTTTCAGGCGCATTCCGGAAAAAATCACCGCGATGGTAAAGACAAGTAAGGCCAAAAGTTGAAGATCCGCGTTTCGGGCATTCTGATAGTACAAATTCCCATCTGGCCCCATTGCCAACGGCTCATGTGTTCTGAGCGTGTGAACTTGCCCAGTTGGATCAGTGGTATCTAGCCATTCTGAACACACCTGAATAGGGCTTTCGACACCTGACACGTTCGTCCAAGCCAAACCCACGCAATGCCCAGTTGCTGGATCGTAGAGATCGGAATTCGTCAAAACAAAATCCAGATCCAGGCCGCTCGCCCATAGAGCTCCCAACAGCATGCCATTACACACAATGATTAATAGGAGCGTGATCCAGAAACTAAACCATCGAAATCGCGATTCAGAAAAGATCATGGGACTTGAGCATCCCTACATGATACATACAATTCTGCCTTCAGATTCTGCGGGCTACTGACCTTGCACTTGAATCTGCGACAGGTCACCAATGCCTAAAAATAATTCGTCCACCTTCCGTAATAACGATAATCGATTGGCGCGTACCTCTGGTTGCGGAGCATTGACCAGAACCCCATCGAAAAAGGCATCGATAGGATTTTTTAACTCAATCAGTGCCTGCAAGGCCCTGGGATAATCCATTTCGGCTATTGATGCGGCCACAGTTGCTTGTGTCAAATCAACAACCTGAATCAATGCCTGCTCAGATTGATGGACCAAGAGGTCAGGTTTCACCTCACTTGAGATCCATTGTTCTTTTTCGATTAATCGATGCGCCCGCTTAAATCCCACCATCAAAGGATCAAAATCCTCCTGGCGCGTGATGGCCTGAATGGCTTCCATGCGGGAAAACAGATCGGGCATAGAGAACTCGCCAAATTTCCGCCCTTTAAGGACCGCATCCATCACATCCTCTCGAAACCCATGAAGTGATCGCCCATAGTATCGAAGTCGATCCGCCAGAAATTCAACCAGCGTCGCAAGTGGTTCCCCGGGGTTTTTGTCCTGCCCATCTTCCGCGGGTTGCACCGACTGCACTCCCTGCTTTGTTAACAATTGTTCGGCCTGACGAAGGAGGTCAATGAGATTCACGTTGACAGGCCCTTCAACTACAATACGAACTAACCCAAAGGCCTGCCGTCGAAGCGCAAACGGATCTTCCGACCCGGACGGCACCATGCCCACATGAAAAAAGGCAGCTAAGGTATCCAACCGATCAACGATCGACAAGAACTGGCCAACACGGGTTTCGGGTATCGCATCCTCGGGTGTGCGAGGTTGATAATACTCACCCAACGCCTGGCAGACATGAGAAGACTCCCCATCGTGAGCGGCGTATTCTTTTCCCATTGCACCTTGCAGCGTTGGAAATTCTCCCACCATCCCCGTCGAGAGATCCGCCTTACTCAACAGCGCGACTCGCTGCCCTGGCTCTTTCAAGTCCACGGATCCCGCAGCCTCGGCAATGGTCCCAATCAGAGATATCAGCCGATCCGTCTTTTGATACAAGGTTCCGAGTTTCTTATGGAACACCACACCCTTGAGTTGATTCACGCGATCGGCCAGCTTGCCTTTGCAGTCTTCTTCAAAAAAGTACCGGGCATCCGCAAGGCGTGCGGCCAATACTCGCTCATTCCCCACCCTAATCAAATCCATCTTTGGGATTTTCATGTTCGTCGGAGCGAGAAACTTCGGCAGCAAGACTTGCTTCGAATCGACAACGGAGAAAAACCCTTGATGCTCCTTCATGGAGGTGATGAGCACCTCCGGGGGCAACTCTAAATACTTCTTATCAAACGCCCCACATACCAAATTGGGACACTCGGCTGAAAAAACGGCTTGCTCCAATAACTCATCACGGTTAGCGGGATACGCTTGACCTTTGACGGCCTTGGCAAGCGTATGGATTTGGCTTTGCATGATGGTCCGCCGCCGAAGAGGATCTGCTACGACCCCGGCACATTCGAGTGTCGCCTCATAGGCCTCGGGCCGTTTCACTTCGATTCCTTGAGCGGCCATCGTGGAGGGCTTCTTTCCCGAAAGGAATCGATGCCCCCACGTTCGATTCCCCGACTCTACCCCAGCGACTTCAATATGGATTGTCGTGTTTCCCAACAGCGCAACTAACCACCGAATCGGTCGAGGATACCGAACTCCCGACGCATTCCAATGCATAGTTTTCGAAAACGAGAGGCTCTGAATCAAGGGGACAAGCGTTTCGCGTAACACCACATTCGTTCGTCGACCTTCTTGATGTTTTACGGCACAGACATACACCCCCTTCGGGGTTTCTCGAATTTCCAGAGATTTCGCATCGATGCCCTGCGATTTGGCAAACCCTTTGCCAGCTTTAGTGAGGTGCCCTTGGACATCGAAGGCCACGGCCTTTGACGGACCAAACACCTCTTGATGAGCCGAGGTTTGTGACTTAGCCACTGCCTCAACCACCACAGCCAACCGCCGTGGAGTTCCAAACGCACGAACCGCTCCGTGAGTAATCCGTAGCTCGGTTAACATCGCATCGAGGGATTGGGCGAGCTGTGTCATCCCCGGCTGAATCATTTGCCAGGGTAATTCTTCCGAGCCTATCTCCAGAAGAAACGAGGCCGTGTCCGGAGCTAAAGATTTGGCTTTTGGCTGTGAGGATTGAGGCTTTCTGCTTGGCGATCGTTCCATCACGAGAGCGTTATTTCTTTTTTCCAATTGACGCGACAGACCGAGCACGTGGTGGCATGCGCTTCATCGCTTGAGGTTTTTTTGACTTTTTCGCCTGAGGCTTTGTTGACTTCTTCGCCGGAAGCATTTTTGACTTCTTCGCCGGAAGCATTTTTGACTTCTTCGCCGGAAGCATTTTTGATTTCTTCGAAGGTCCAGGCACATTGGCTTTCTTCAGCAAGGGGAATCCCAGGCTCTCGCGACGTTCGACATAGGCCGCGGCACAGGCGCGAGCTAACCTCCGAACCCGCCCCATATACCCCGTTCGCTCCGCAACACTAATCGCCCCGCGCGCGTCCAGCACATTAAACAAATGCGACGACTTCATGCAGTAGTCATAGGCTGGAAGGACCAATCCTTGTTCCAAGAGTGTGCGACATTCAGCCTCGCATGAAGTAAACATCGCACTCAACATGCTGACATCAGCCACTTCGAAATTGTACGTGGAGAACTGGACCTCGGCATCATGAAAGAGATCCCCGTAAGTCATGCCTGTGGTCCACAGCAAGTCATAGACGCTATTCACTTCCTGTAGATACATGGCGATGCGTTCAGTCCCATAAGTCAGTTCAACCGTGATCGGATCGAGCGCTTGTCCACCAGCTTCCTGAAAATACGTGAACTGCGTGATTTCCATTCCATCCAATCGCACTTCCCATCCCAGCCCCCAGGCTCCGAGGGTCGGGGATTCCCAATCATCTTGAATGAACTGAATGTCATGCTTGCGCGGATCAATGCCCAAAGCAGCCAAACTCTCCAAATACAGAGATTGAATGTTATCAGGGCAGGGCTTCATCACCACCTGGTATTGGTAATAATGTTGGAGACGATTGGGATTGTTTCCATACCGCCCATCAGTAGGACGACGACAGGGTTCGACATATGCCGCACGCCAGGGTTCCGGCCCTAACACCCGCAAAAATGTTGCTGGATTAAAGGTGCCGGCGCCCTTTTCCACATCATAGGGTTGGCAAATAATGCAGTGTTGGTTAGCCCAGAATTGATGGAGAGAGAGGATGAGGTCCTGAACGGTCACAGGGGATGTTAGAAGCCTATTTTGAAAGGCCGAATGAGTGTAAAAACATCAGTTTTTTAGCTCGGGACAACAAGGTTTGAACGTAGCAATAAAGGCCACTAGTGTCAAGATAACAGGATGATGAACCAGACGAACCCTTGCCTTTTTATCTAGGCTTTACTATATTGCTATGTCGTTACGCACAAGGAGGGAAAATTCATGAAAAACACGCTTTCTCTGTTTCGTAGTTTCTTAGGTATTTCTGCCGCAGCATTACTCATGTTTGGATGCGCTGAAATGCAGATGGAAGGTGGAAGCTCAGGGTCTAGTGGATACGGATCCACCTCTTCAGCCTCCAGCTCGGACGTTGCTTCAGGTACGTATGGAGATTCCTTAGAAGCATGTATGGGTCGAATTCCGAGCAATGCCACGGATGGACAACGTATGTTCGCTACAGGCACCTGCCAACGTGACGAAGATGCTCGTCAGCCCATAATGGCCGTCCCTGGGAATTAACAAGGCTTTCCGTTTTTGGAATCAAAGCCTGAGTCACCATCGTCCAGCTTTCTTTCGATTCCATGCAATGCAGGCAGGTAGCGGAGAAACCTTGAACAAAGGATTATTCTCTACCTGCCGTTTCCACAACGAACATTCCCTTCGCTCCGAATTTAACTCTCTACGCTGAATGATTTTCAAGATCCTTTCACACCTCGCCTACATTTCCTCATGAAGCAAGTCTTGACCATTGCAGGATCCGACTCCGGAGGCGGCGCTGGTATTCAAGCCGACCTCAAAGCCATGTCGGCCAATGGCACGTTTGCCATGTCGGTCATAACGTCAATTACCGCGCAAAACACAAAGGGAGTCACCGCAATCCACGACCTTCCCGACACCATCATCGAGGCACAAATCGACGCCATTTTCGATGACTTTGATGTGGCCGCCGTAAAAACCGGAATGCTCTCGACCGCCACGACCACTGCACTCGTCGGTCGGAAAATGAAGCAGTACGGCGTCACGAAGCTCGTGGTCGATCCCGTCATGGTCTCGAAAAGTGGGCATGAACTGTTGCAACCGAATGCCATTGATTGGCTGAAACAAGACCTCATTCCCTTGGCGTATCTCCTCATCCCTAATATCCACGAAGCCGAGCGGTTGACCGGAACCACTATTCGAACCCTGGCAGAAGCGCGGCAGGCTGCAAAAACTCTGCACCAACTCGGCTGCCAACACATCCTCATCAAAGGAGGCCATTTACTGGAACGCCCTGCAACCGATCTTCTGTATGATGGCCGATACTTTCGAATGTTTAAAGGCGACTTTATCGACACAACCACGACTCACGGAACCGGGTGCACCTTTGCCTCGGCCATCACCGCGCATCTGGCGTTAGGCAAACCCATTGCCGATGCGATTGAAGCCGCAAAAACCTATACCACGTCGGCCATTCGCCATGGATTGGCCATTGGCCATGGGCATGGACCGACCAATCATTTCTTTTTTCTGTCTTCCTCTTTCCCTCAAAGCGGTTAAGTTCTTTAGGGCCTTTAGGCCATCCACGCATCATAAAAATGACGAATGGTTTTCGGGAAACCTGAGGGGAAAAGAACAGCTTTATCTCCCGCCTGCCGCCTCCCGTTTCACGATTTTCTGCACAAACCAATTGACAATCACCACACCGGTTGTTCAGAATTTCTTCATGGAAGCCAGGCAAACAACACTGATGCTTGAATATCCCCATGGGCAGACCTCGGCCATCTTAACAGAACCTGCCGAAGATACGACGAGCGCCGTCATTCTCTGCCACGGTTTTCTTTCCAACAAAGACAGTCGGACCAATATTCGGCTCACGGAGTTACTCGCCCCGAAAGGATTCAGCACGCTTCGCTTTGATTGGTTTGGCATGGGGGATTCCAGCGGACGTTTTGCCGACATCACCGTGACAGCATGCCAGGCTCAACTGGAATCTCTGTTGCAGGACATAAACAACAGAGGGTATCGAGACATTGGACTGATCGGGGACAGCTTCGGCGGACTTTTAGCCATCTTAGTCGCCGCGGACCACCCGGAGTTATTTGCCCTTGGGCTAAAATGTCCTGTGCCCAACTTCCCTGAAATGCTGGAACTGGAATTTGGTCAAGACGGCATCACCGAATGGAAGCGGACAAACACCATTCCCAATGTAACGGGAGGCCAGGATCCCATCGCCCTCAATTTTGAGTTTTACCATGATTGCCATCAATTCAATGCCTATGCACAAGCCAAGAAGATCACCACTCCCTGCCTCATTGTTCATGGTGAAAAAGATGAACTTGTTCCCCTTCATCAAATCCAACGATTGACAGAAAACCTGGCTGGAGAAAAAAAGCTTCATTTTTTCCCGGAGGCCAACCATCATTTTGGCCGACCTGAAGATTTTCGCACCATGAGTCTGGCACTAACGGATTGGATGGTGGCCCACGTCCAAACAACACCCATAGCCTCCAGAGCGACACCTTGATGAACACGTCGAACCTTCTCCGAGATGAACAACTGGAGGTCGTGAGAATTCTGTACCCGTGGTACAAAGAGGAAGTCTTTCGTCGCCGGGAAAACATGATGCGATTGACGGCTTTTGGTAGCGCATTCCTCGTCCTTTTGTTGATCACGATTTTGGCCCTGGCGCCACCGTATCCCGTTGACCCCATCGTGAAAATTTTTTCCATGACTGGCGTCGCATTATTCTCGGCATTATTCATCTACCTCATCCTTCAACAACGCGACCGGCATCGACTTGCCAAGCAAACGTTAATCGAAATAGAGAAGGTTCTCGGGCTCTACGAGGAAGGGCTGTACCTGGAAGGAAAATCCCTTTATCCGAAAGATTGGCAAACCTCCTGGCTGAGCGATCGAAGCGTGACCGTCTACGTGGCAGTCATTACCGCGCTCGCCGTCCTGGTCCTTGCTGCGATGTTAGCCAAAGGATAAAAATGGTGTACAGTGGGGCTTATAGCTATTTCCATTATCTTCCGTTTTCTCTACTGGTGGCGGAAATCCGAAACTCGAATATCGAAATCCGAAACACATTCAAATGACCAAATTGAAACATTCGGATTTCGGATGTGTTTCGAAATGTAACATTCGGATTTCGAGTGCATGAGACTGTTTTAGAATGGCTACAAACACCCAACGCATGAGATACACTTGGCCCATAACCATTTTTCTCGAAATTTGGAATTGAGATGATCAAACCCTTTCGCGGAATTCTACCAACGATTGCATCGAGCGCCTATATCGAGGACACTGCCGTCATCATAGGTGATGTCGCCATTCTCCCCGAATCAAGCGTCTGGTTTAATACGGTCATTCGCGGTGACGTTCACTACATCCGAATCGGGCATCGGACAAATATCCAAGATCTGAGTCTGTTGCATGTGACCCACGACCTCTACCCGCTTGTCATCGGAGATGATGTGACGGTCGGCCATCACGTTGTCCTACACGGGTGTACGATTCACGATCGGGTGCTGATCGGAATTGGAAGTATCGTGATGGACGGTGCCACGATCGAAGAAGATTGCATCATTGGTGCCGGGGCATTGATAACAAAAGGAACGGTCATTCCCTCTCATAGCTTAGCATTGGGCTCACCGGCTCGCGTCAAACGCCCACTCACTGAAAAGGAATTAGCCTGGATCAAAGAATCAGCCAATAACTATGTGCGGTATGCCCGCCAATATGTAACCGACTAGCAGGATGTTCAAAAAGACCGCCAGCTGCGTTCTCGGCCCTTTGTCGTGCTCACGTACTATCGTACGCTCCGCGCGCCAAAGGGCCTGCGGCCTTGCTGGACGGCCTTTTTGAACATCCTGCCTTGCCAGTTAGTAGGAGACATCGCAATTCCCTCTCCACATCCACTTCCTCTTGTTATTTTGGGCGCAGGCTATACCGGAACCTTCCTCTATCACCAAGCTGTGAAGCAAGGGTGGAAAGCCTTTGCCACCAGCCGATTTCCTGGTACTCACTTATCATATGTCGAGCCTCCATCACGAATTCTTTTTGATTTGGAACAACCCGACACCTGGGGAAATATTCCCACCCCTGCGCACATTATTTGGTGTTTTCCGGCAATCCCGGAAAACTTGGCATCGACTTTTGCCAAGGACATCGCGAACAAAGAATCCCGAATTCTTCTCTTAGGCAGCACCTCAGCCTTCCCAGCAAACCCAGACGAACTTACGGATGAACGCGCCAAACTCAATATGGCCCTGCCCCGTGTTCAGAGTGAGGAGCATTTACGTAAGACCTATGGTGTCATCATTCTCCGACTAGCGGGGCTCTACGGCCCAGGACGACATGTCTTGAATTGGATACGAAGGGGAAAGATCAAAAACACTGGCCGTTACGTCAATCTCATCCATGTCGAAGATGCGGCGGCCCTATGTCTTGCCGCCCTGGATCAAGCCGAATCTGGATCAAGCTATATCGTCGCTGACGGAACTCCCCGGCTTTGGGCTGACATCTGCCAATTTGCTGCCACCCAGTGGAACATCCCCATCCCTGAGCCAACGGTTCCCAAGGATCTCGGGAAACGCCTGTCCTCCCAAAAGGTTTTGAAGGAACTGAACTATGAATTGAAGCATCCCAATCTCTTTGAAGAATTGAACAAGATTGAGGCCAACGGGGAGGGGACTATGAATACAGAGAGCGTGATTCGTGAAACGTGAATCGTTATCCGTGAAGAATCCAAAATAATAAAACTATGTGGGGTATCGTCCCCGCACTATAAATTCTTGAAGGACAACCCAGCGTGGTGATTGGTGAACCTAGAAACGACAGTTGGACTCAACACAGCCGTGTAAGATATTGGTGTGCATCGTGAAATACAAACAGTCGTGGTCACATCGGGTCTGTCATTTCAACCCTCCCCTTGTCATTTCAACCCTCCCCTTGTCATTTCAACCCTCCCCTTGTCATTTCGACCCTCCCCTTGTCATTTCGACCGGAGGGAGAAATCTGTGGTTCGGCAGAAGAGGAGATTTCTCCCAAGGGTCGAAATGACAAGGGTGGGAGGGAAGTAACCCCTGGTGGTGATGAGACAGTTTTTTATTGTGCTAGCTTACGCGGACTTTTGTGATCCAACCGCCGTTGCTAGGGTGAAACAATTAAAGGACCATTCCGGAGGACCTTTATCGAGTTTCCGGTTCCGGGCCGTCGGCTTCAGTACGAGAAATGGTGGAGTCGGCACGGAGGTATTGATAGGCCTCAATAATGCGGCGTAATTCTGGCTCGGCACTGCGGTCGCCATTATTGATATCGGGGTGGAGCTTTTTGGCTCGTTGTCGAAACGCCCGGGTCACGGCTGCCATCGAGCTATCGAATTCTAGACCTAAGGCTTGGTATGCCTCCAAATGTGAGTTAATTTCTCCTCGGGAAGCCATGGGATCGCCCCCACCGCCAGTCGCCCGCTTAAAGAAATCAAACAGGTTAATTTTTCGGCGTCGTCGTTTAGGTCGTTGGTAGATTTCGCTATCGAACTCTTCAAATCGATCTTCGACGAATTCCAAGCGGGCATCCAAACGTTGCGCATGACTCACCTCCACAACCTCATCTAATTCTTCTTCAATAATTGCAATCATGCGCTCAACTTCCTCCAACCCGTTTTCAACGTGAATGTAGCTCTCTGCACGCTCCATCATCATGGTATCAATCGCAAAATCCATGCTGGTTTCTGCCTTGGACTTCAATTCGTGAATCCGGCGGCGCATGCCGGAAAAGTAGCGGGCTTTGGCTCGTTTATCAAACGCCATATTATCTCCAAACAGTCATCAGGCAACCCAAAAACCATTTTTGTATTCATGTAAAAGATACGCATTGTAGCATAAAGTCTATTCAAACTCTCCGGAACGGCAGACCGTTGTCCTACCCTGATCCGCGGCATCATTGCCCGGTCTTCTTGATCAATGCTAAAGTGCCAACTCTCTTGAACCGGTTGAGTTCAAGAGGAGTTTGGCATCATTATTTATGATTTCATTTCACAAGGGGGACGTGCCGTGAAGAGGTTGTTGGGAATGTTGATTAGTCTTGGATTTGTGTTGAGCATGACCACGCAAGTGTGGGCCGTAAATCCCGCGGGGTACGGACAGGCGGGGGGGGAATTTAACATTAAAATTCCACGAGTTCCGCCAGGCGAACGCGCAAAAGCTAAAAGAATGAAATCCCCGTTTGAAGCCACACCTGAAATCCTCGCCGAAGGGAAAAAAATCTTTTTAGGGGTAGGCGGCTGCGTGAGTTGTCATGGGCCAGAAGGAAAGGGTGACGGAGCAGCGGCCAGCAACCTCCCAATCCAACCACGAAACTTTACAAACCCAAAATTCAAAAAATTGCGCAAACCCGGAGAATTGATGTGGGTCCTTAAAAACGGCAGCATGGGCCAAACCGGCAAGGTTCCAGGTACCGGCATGCTTCCCGTGGTACAACCCAAAGGGTTTATTACGGAAGAGCAAGGCTGGAAAGCCCTTCTCTACGAATTGAGTTTGGGCGGCAAATAGACCAGGTTTTAATAGCTTGGCATCCAGATACTGCTCACCTGAGTTGAGCAACAATCGATTCTTTGGTTTTTGAAGGCCGGTGAGGAAACTCACCGTTTCCCTACGGGCCTTCTGTTATTCTCAGACAATAAAAACACATTCCCCCAACTGGGGGAAATGTTCAAAAATGCCGTCCAGCAAGGCCGCAGCCATTTTGACGCGCGGAGCGTACTCTTGTACGTGAGCACGGCAAAATGGCGAGAACGCCGCTGGAGGGCATTTTCGGACATTTCCCTTCGTTGACATCCACTAGGTCCAAGGTTACACTTTTTCATTTTAGGACACCAATCCGTGCCCTCCAAATCTGAGTTCGTCCACCTTCATCTCCACACGCATTACAGCCTGCTTGATGGCGCCAACCAGCTGAACCCGCTGCTGACGCAAGTTCGAGACTTTGGCCAATCCGCCGTCGCCATGACGGACCACGGCAACCTCTTCGGTGCCATTGATTTTTACCAAAAAGCCCACGCCAAAGGCGTAAAACCCATCGTTGGATGTGAAGCCTACATGGCCCCGGGTAGCCGCCGGCAACGCGAAGGGCTCCTCGCTCACAACGACTATTACCACCTGATCCTGCTGGCGACCAATCTGAAGGGCTACCACAACCTGATCAAGCTCTCGAGCAAGGCCTATCTCGAAGGGTTCTACTACAAGCCTCGAATGGACAAAGAGCTACTCCAAGAACACCACGAGGGGATCATTGCCTTATCCGGCTGCTTGAGCGGCGAAGTGCCCCAACTGATTGGCAAAGAGGACATGGAGGCCGCAGCGCAAACCGCTGGCGAATATCAAGAGATTTTTGGCAAGGATCATTATTACCTGGAAGTCCAAGCGAATGGTCTTGCCCAGCAATTAATTGCGAATCGAGGTTTGATCGACATTCATAAAAAGCTGGGCATCCCAATGGTTGGCACGAACGATTGCCACTACCTCAAAAAGGAAGATGCCCGACCGCATGAAATCATGTTGTGTTTGCAAACGGGAAAGACCTTAAAAGATACCAACCGCATGAAATTCGACACGGACCAGCTGTATGTAAAATCAACAGAAGAAATGGTTGCGGAATTTTCCGAACTTCCCGACGCGGTACTCAACACGAGCCGCATTACCGAGCAATGTAATCTTGAGTTGTCCTTTGGCTCAACATTTCTGCCTCACTACCATCCACCGGAGGGCATGACGCGCGAAGCCTATCTACAAAAACTGGCGGAAGATGGCTTGACTGAACGCCTGAAGTCTCGTCCATCCAGCCTTCCCCGAGACGCGTATGACCTGCGCCTCAAGGAAGAACTAGCCGTGCTCACGACCATGGGTTATGCCGGCTACTTTTTAATTGTCTGGGACATCATCAAATTTGCCCGTGCACGTGGCATTCCGGTTGGACCGGGCCGAGGATCCGCAGCCGGCAGCCTCATCGCCTATACGTTGCGCATCACCGACTTAGACCCGCTCGCCTACAACTTGCTCTTTGAACGGTTCCTCAATCCCGAACGAGTCAGCATGCCTGATATCGACATGGATTTTTGCCAGGACCGACGGGGTGAGGTAATCAACTATGTCATCGAGAAATATGGTGAGGATCATGTTTGCCAAATCATCACGTTTGGAACTCTAGGGGCGAAAGCCGCGATCCGAGATGTGGGTCGGGTGCTCGACATTCCCTACGCGGAAGTCGATCGCATGGCCAAGCTCGTTCCCATGCAACTGAACATCACGTTGAAGGACGCGTTGGCCCAAGAGCCCAAACTTCAAGAGCTCGTCGATACCGACCCGCGCATGACCGAACTCATGACGACAGCCAGATCCCTAGAAGGACTCGCGCGACATGCCTCCACCCACGCAGCCGGTGTGGTCATTTCCCAAGAACCCCTGATAGAACATGTCCCGCTGTACAAGACGGCGAACGACGAAATCGTAACCCAATATTCGATGACTGACATCGAAAAGGTTGGACTCGTCAAGTTCGATTTTCTCGGGCTGAAAACGCTGACCATGATTCAACACGCCGTGACCTTGGTCAATCAAGAACGGTCCCCCGACCAAGCGATAGATCTTGATCAACAGTCTCCGGATGATGCCGCGACCTATGTACTGCTGGCATCGGGCAAAACTACGGGCATTTTTCAATTGGAAAGTTCGGGGATGCGGAATCTGCTCGTGCGCATTAAGCCCCAATACTTTGAAGACCTCATTGCCATCCTGGCCCTGTATCGGCCCGGACCTCTGGAAAGTGGGATGGTCGATGATTTCATCAAACGCAAACGCGATCCCTCTAAAGTTGTCTACGACCCTCCCGAGCTCGAGCCCATTCTTAAAGAAACGTATGGGGTCATCGTCTATCAAGAGCAGGTCATGGCTATTGCCAATCGCATGGCCGGATTCAGTCTAGGCCAGGCGGATTTGCTTCGCCGCGCCATGGGCAAGAAAAAACATGATGAGATGGCCAAGCAAAAAGAGCTCTTTATTGAAGGGGCAACTAGGAATGGTTTTACTGCCAAAAAAGCGGAAAAGATCTTCGATCAAATGGCATACTTTGCCGGCTACGGTTTCAACAAATCCCACTCGGCGGCCTATGCAGTCGTGACGTTCCAAACCGCCTATTTGAAGGCGCATTTTCCAACCGAGTTTATGGCGGCGCTCCTCACCAGTGAAATGGGTAACATGGACAAGATGGTTGGGTATTTCACCGATTGCCGTGAACTCGGCATCCCAATTCTTCCTCCCGATGTGAACGAGAGCCAAAAGAATTTCAATGTTGTGGACCAGAGCATTCGATTCGGGCTTGCGGCGATAAAGAACGTTGGCGGCGCTGCGGTCGAATTGATCATTGCCAGCCGAGAAGCTGACGGAGCCTTTTTCTCGTTTCTGGATTTTTGTACCCGCATTGATCTGCAAAAAGTGAATAAACGCGTGCTAGAAGGGCTGATTAAAGTCGGAGCCTTCGACTCAATGAAAGCCGTCCGTGCACAATTGATGGCGGAGATGGATTCCATCCTGGAGGAAGCATCGTCCATTCAGCGTGAGCGCGAACTCGGACAAACAAACTTATTCGCGGCATTTGACGAGAAGCCAGCAGCCTCTTCAACCGGAAGCACGTGGTCTCGCCCGCTCCCACAGGTCCAGGAATGGTCGCAGGAGCAATTGCTTCAATACGAACGACAGCTCACGGGGTTTTATATCACGGCCCACCCACTCACGATGCATACCGAAGCCATCCGAGTTCTGTCTACACACCACACCGGAAATTTGCATGAGGCCCCAGAGGGCAAAGAAGTCAAACTGTGTGGAGTCATTGGACATATCAAAGGCACCACGACCAAAAAAGGCGACCGCATGGCCTATGTGCAAATTGAAGACTTGCAAGGATTGGTCGAGGTCATTGTCTTTCCTGAACTGTTTAAAAAATCAGAGGAATTCATCGTGGCCGATGCCGTGATTTACATCACCGGCACCGTCGATAAAATGGATACTGGTTCACGCATCAAAGCGACGAAACTGGAACCGCTGCACACCTGGCAAGCCAAAGCCGTGAAACGGGTCACGCTTCGCGTGAAAGAACATCCGGACACCCGTATCAACTTGCCCGAACTGCAAGAGGTCCTGCGCAAACATCCCGGTTCCGCGCCCATTTCATTCCAATTTCAATTATCCTCGAATCTCGAAGCCGATAGTACGCCTATTCCTGACCTCACCGTGTCGCCCAGTGAACACTTGGTCAATGATGTTGAACGAATTCTCGGAAAAGAATCAGTGACCTTTCACCATTTCGCTTAGGACCTGAGAGAAAATAACTTGGACACTATCGTGCCAAGATTGGGGTCGGATTTGGACGGAACGATTGAGAAAAACCCGAGGCATAGCACAGCTATGTTGAGGTTTTGTCGATTGAGGCCCGTTCAACCTAGAAACAGCAGTTGGGCGCAAAAAAGCCGTGTAAGATATTGGTGTGCATGGTGAAATACAAAAAGTCGTGGTCACCTCGGTGGTGATAAGACATTTTTGTATTTTGCCAGGTGCGCTAAGGGTCCGTCACGAAATAACCGGGACAATTGGGAGGCCCAGATTTGTGACCGGGGCAAGGCGCGACGAGGGAGCAGAGCGGGGCTCTGTGACCGAGGAGCAACGCCGCCCCGGGCCAAAGATGGGCCTCCCCGGAGGGCCGGACGCTTTTGGGCTCCGCCGGCGTCGCTCATCGCTTCCATACTCCCGGTATGCGCGCTCTTCGCTCCTTGGCTCGCTCCAAAATCGTCTCGGCCAATTGTCCCGGTTATTTCGTGACGGACCCTGAGAGCTTGCGCGGACTTTTGTGATCCAACTGCTGCTTCTAGGTTCAAAGATGGCCCAAAGATTGGATGCGAGATGTCCAAGTTATTTCCTCTCAGGTCCTGAATAGGTACATCCACACATGCGCAATTTTTTAGATTTTGAACAGCCGCTGAAAGAACTGGAAGAGCGGATTGAGAAGGTCAAGAAATCCGGCTCCGACAAGAAAGGCGTGCCGCGTCTCACTCGAATGTTGCAAGGCCAGCTCACAAAAAAGGAAATAGAAATTTTTGGCAGCCTCACGCCATGGCAGCAAGCCCAAATCGCTCGTCACCCGCAACGGCCGTCCACGCTTCACTACATTGAAGCCTTTTGCCAAGACTTTGTTGAGCTACATGGCGATCGAAACTTTGGCGACGATCAAGCCATTGTTTGCGGATTTGCCACTTTCGAAGGGCGATCGATCTGCGTCATCGGCCACGAAAAAGGGCAGGGCTTCAAAGGCCGCGTCAAACGAAACTTTGGCATGGCCAACCCCGAAGGATATCGAAAAGCGCTTCGACTCATGAAACTTGCCGAAAAATTTGGTCGGCCCATCGTGACCTTCATTGACACCCCAGGCGCTTACCCAGGAGTAGGAGCTGAAGAACGCGGCCAAGCCGAAGCCATTGCGCGAAACCTTTTTGTGATGGCAAGACTCCAGGTGCCCATTGTTGCAGTGATTACCGGTGAGGGAGGAAGTGGGGGTGCCTTAGCCCTAGGCGTGGCAGACCGCGTCCTTATTTTGGAAAATTCGATCTATTCCGTCATCAGCCCGGAAGGATGCGCCGCCATTCTGTGGAACGATTCAGCCAAAGCTCCCGAGGCCGCCGCAGCGCTGAAAATGAACGGTGCGGATTTATTGAAACTTGGCATCGTCGATGAAGTCATCCCCGAACCCCTGGGAGGCGCCCATCGAGACGTCGAAGTCATGGCAAAAAAATTGGCCACATCCATTCAAACCCACCTCAAGCAGTTAGAAAAACAAAAGAAAGACAAACTCATCTCCACCCGCGAAGATAAGTACCGCCGAATGTCCGCATTGGCCAGCTCTTAGTTTTAAATTGTTCCAAGAATTATTATGTGGAGTTATTATGTGGGGTGTCGCCCCCACACGACGAGACACTTTTGTTTCGGCAAAAGTGTCCAAAACCATTTCCGCCCGTGCGCGGCCCCAAGGGGGTGCCTCCGCCTCCGCCCCGAATAAGATGGTTCGGGAACTCACTCCAAGGTGAAAAGCCACCTTTCCGCTCAAACAGCCCTCACCAAAGAAGTCGATTCGGGCCAGAAGCTCCGCCGCGCCCGAAGGCGGGAAGACACCCAAGCAAGTGAGGGAAATGCAACCCTAATAGAACTCAATACTCATCCCTACCCCCATTTTTATCAACAATCATATTGACAAAATTTGCCAATCCTTGCCATACTAAAAAGAAAAGGAGATTCCTATATGGCCACGATGAATGTTTCCCTTCCCGATCCCATGAAAGCGTGGGTTGAAGCCCAAGTTGAGGGCGGACAGTATGGCAATGCTAGTGATTATGTGAGAGATCTCATTCGTCGCGATCAACAGGATCGCGAAAAGATCAAAGTGTTACAGGATGCGATTACCAAGGGAATTGAAAACGGTATCAGTGATCGAACCATGCAAGACATTTTGAAGGAGGCCCGGTCGAAGGCCAAAGCGGCCAAACATGCCTTATAAGCTCACCCCGGACGCCGAGAACGATTTAATCGAGATTTATGGGTATGGCTTTCGGACCTTTGGAGAAACACAGGCTGAAAAATACTTTTCAGATTTAGAAAACTGCTTTCAGTTACTCGGTGAAACACCTTTGATCGGCCGAGAACGCCCAGAATTTACCCCACCCGTTCGCATCCACCATAATGGCCGACACCTCGTTATCTATGTGATCCAGGCTGATCAGATCCTAATTATCCGCATCCTCCATGACAGCATGGATATCCCACAGCATCTGTCATCCCTGTAACAAAAATAGTTTCAAAGAATTAGTATGTGGGGTGTCGCCCCCACACGACGAGTCCCTTTTGTATCGGCAAAAGGGACCAAAACCATTTCCGCCCGTGCGCGGCCCCAAGGGGGTCCCTCCGCCTCCGCCCCGAATAAGATGGTTCGGGAACTCACTCCAAGGTGCAAAGCCACCTTTCCGTTCAAACAGCCCTCACCAAAAAAGTCGATTCGGCCCAGAAGCTCCGCCGCGCCCAACGCAGGCTGAGATGAGCTTGTAATATTTTTTGCTCTCCTAAATTCTCAAAAAAAGATTTGACATCCTTCCCTCGCAGGCTGCCCCACCATTTTCAGATCGCTGATTGGTGTGATTGACAGCTCACGACCTCTACGATACTTTTCCGATTGACCAAAAATAGCGTTTAAATTTCCTATTCCCGAAGCAATTCTACGCCCCCATGAATGACCCATTATTTCCAGAAGGACCTACCTTGCAGGCGCAGTGTCCTAGCTGCGGCCTAATTAACCCTGATTCGGCAATGCGATGCGGTTGTGGCTATCTATTTCAACCTGAGACGGAGGCACCACCTGCAAGTTCGTTTATAGCAGAGGCAGGGCAACCAATTAAAAGGGTAAACAAAAAACAAGCCTGGGTGAAGGCAGCCGCTATTGTTGCATTTCTACAGGCTGCGGGAACCTCTATAGGTATTTGGGATGCATCCATAATAGAACGGTTTGTAGTTGATTACGATCGGCTATGGGGTTCTGTGGGCATTATTGCTGAAATAATTCTCTTTGTTGCCCTAGGAATAGCCGTAATTAAAAGACGCCTATGGGGTTCTTACGCCTTAGTTACTCTGACGGGATTGGAATTGATCTTTAAGTTTTATCTTGGCGTTTCTCCTTGGATACACATTATTTATGTCGGAATTTGTTTTATGGGAGCTAAGGGCCTTGAAACTTCTGAGCACCATGCTCCGGCATTCCAATCACTTAATTGGAGGGTTGTTGTTCAATCAGGTTTAGTGGGATTTGGTGGAGATTTTTTGATCGGTTTTGTTTATGGCTACATGGGGTTCCGTGAAGTCATGGGTACAGTGCCCACTTTCTGGCTGAGCGAGTTTGCGTGGTACCTACTCATCTTCGCTCATGCCGGTAATCGGGGAAAGCCATGGGCACTGGAAACTACCCTCGCTACGGGGGTATTGGTACGTCTAATTGTACTTGTCACCGTCCTGCCTTTTTCTGCGTATCAGGGCGCAACCTGGGGAGATCTTTTTGGGTCTTGGCTAGCCGGAGGTTTTTTAACAATGGGTGCAGCTGCACTGGGCTGGGGCTTCTCCTATCTAATACCAACTTCTGGGAATGGCTCTGAAAAGACAGGTGCGAACTATCTGATAAGGCACTGGCGTGGTGAGTTGTCTCTCGCAAAGAGTTTTTGGCTTAACTACTTTGGTTTAAACATTGCATTTTCTTTAACCTATGTTTTGCTTGAAAGTAGTGGAGTAGATGAAGAATCTTCCATTATATATTTTCATATTTTAAATGCACTTATTTGTTTCAATTTAATCGTTTTTATTTGGCAAATTGTTGGACTATGGCGTGCAGCCCAAAATTATATTAGGAATAGGGGGAGGGTCGCTTGGGCAAGATTGGCACAAGTATTAATTTTTCTGGTGAGCATTTACAATATTGCATTGATTCCCGCGTTAGTTGATTCCGCAAAAATTTCACTTGGCCTCGATGATATTAGAGACCCCAAAATTACTCTCAACGCGGATAAAAGTGAAATTATTATAGATGGACATATTGCTTTTGGTCTAACCAAAAAACTCGAATTGGAGTTAAATAGTGCGCCTAATGTATGGCTAGTACGCTTAAACAGCGATGGAGGATATGCCTTGGAAGGTAGAAGGTTGCACTTTTTCATAAAGGGAAGGCAACTTTCAACTTATACAGAAACTGGATGTTTTAGTGCTTGCACGGATGCATTCATAGCAGGAAGAGAGCGCATTTTAAAAACAGGGTCACAACTGGGATTTCACCAGAGTTGGTTCACTGGCATGCCATACCGTTGGATAAAAGGGGAAGACGAAAAAACTAAACGTCTATTTTTGGAGGCAGGAATTAAAAAGGACTTCGTTGAGAAAGCGTTTAGTATATCAGGGGATGACATGTGGTTTCCTTCACTCCAGGAGTTAATTGAGGCAGGTGTCATCACTCATACCTATGATGGAATAAATTCTACCGATCATAGATCTTGACCTAGCCCATTAAAGTTGATTTAGAAGGCTACGCTTGGGATGTAAGAAAGCGAATACAGGAACGGGGTAACTAACATGCGATCGGGTTATAAGTCTTTTGCTTAAACCACTATAAAAGAAAAAATGAGTCGAAGTCTCCATTCAATTCTTCCTGACCATGAACATCTTCTGGCATTGGAGCCTGAGGAACTGGCTGGTTATGTGCTAGAGCATTTAAATTCTCTAGGTAAGCAATCACCAAATCGCGCAGAAGATATCCTAAACCGTCAACACTACATACATTCCGATAGAATTGCCAAATATCCAAAGGAAAAGCACCAAGCAATAATGTGTGCCCTAACAGAAGCCTGGCGGTGGTTAGAAAGGGAAGGGTTACTGGCTCCGAGGCCGCAAGAATCTGAGGAGTGGGTTTTCATAACGAGAAGAGGGCAACAAATTAAAAGCCGCGTTGATCTTCAAACTTTTCGTAGTGCCAATCTGCTTCCTAAAGGGATCCTTCATCCCCTAATCGCTCACAAGGTGTGGTCTCAATTTATCCGTGGTGAGTATGACACGGCTGTTTTTTAGGCCTTCAAGGAGGTGGAGGTTGCGGTTCGACAAGCCTGCAATTTAGAGGATACTGATATTGGCGTAAAGTTAATGCGAAAGGCTTTAAATTCAGAAGATGGCCCATTAACGGATCTAAGCCTTCCTGAATCTGAAAGGTCAGCTCTTCGAGAACTTTTTTCAGGAGCCATTGGGTCCTATAAAAATCCTCATAGCCATCGCCATGTTCCCATTGAAGCACCTGAAGCCGTTGAAATGATTATGCTTGCCAGCCACCTTCTTCGTATTGTCGAGTCAAGAGCAAGTTCAACGTAGCTCCTCCAAGCTTTCCTCCCCAAAGTGCCATGAAGCCTAATTGGACCAGGGTTGGCCCCTGAACCAAAAAAATGGGGCACATCTTTTGTTGACAGTTTCACCTTCGAGTTGGACTTATCGACCAGCGGGAACCTCGAGCTTTTCCGGGATTAAGCGGTAACCCATGGCGTGCATGATGGCATTGATGCTTTCGAGCCGTGGGTTGCCTTTTTCCGAAAGCGCATGCTGAATACCTTGACGACTCATGCCTGTCTCTTCCGCCAAGGCACTCACACCTTTTACTCGGCTGATCGTCCGTAAGGATGCCAGCAAGGCCCCAGTATCTCCATCCTTAGCCCATTCTTCAAAAATCGTCTTTAAATAGCTGTCAATTTCTTCAGGGTGTTTACGGAAATATTCTTCTTCATAGTTCCCGAATGTCTGTAATTTACGCATTGCTTTGATATTCCTTCCAATAGGCCTTCGCGGTTTCAATGTCCTGTGCCTGAGTGCTCTTATCGCCTCCGCAGAGCAAAATGACAACATGGTTTCCTGCTTCGCCAATATAGACCCGGTAGCCGGGACCAAAAAACATCCGCAATTCACTCACCCCATCGCCGACGAATTCACAATCGCCATAATTGCCCTGAGTCAACCGGGCAATTCTGGCCATTATCCTTTCACGACCCTTGGTATCCCGTAAACCTTCCAACCACTCGACAAAGGGTTGCTTGCCTGCCGCATCCTCATAGATAACAACGGTTTTTGGTTCAGCGGCTTTTCCCAATACGGCCTCTTTTACCTAAGTATAACACATGCCAAACATTTTTGGCAATTTGTACTTTTTCGGTCACTTTCTGGGAGAATAGCGAGGATTTTAATTATAAACGTGACGAGAGCATCACTCATCACGACTCCATTCCACTATCAATACAGGGTGTTCAAAAAGGCCGTCCAGCAAGGCCGCAGGGGATTTGGCGAGCGGAGCGTACAGCAGTACGTGAGCACGACAAAGGCCCGAGAACGCAGCTGGCGGGTTTTTTCAACGCCCTGTTAGGGATTCTGCCACATCGCCCCTTCGAGTGTCGGATTAAATTGATGGGTGAGCTTTATAACATCACCATCCTTGAGTTTCGACTCCAAGGTTGAGATTTTTTGATTAATGCTCACCATCAACTCCCCTTTACTCAGAAACTCCAACAACCCTCCAAATTTCTCGGGATCGCCTTCTAAAAATTCTCGAACCGTTGGCGTCCCAGTTAACTCACACTCCATTTCCGAATCTTCCACACAGGGCAACAAGTCTTGCCCAAAAACTCTTACCGTAACCATTGGTGAACTCCTTCTTCTGCACACATACTTGTTCTAAAGTTTCCCTCCTTTGTAAGGAGAGATTAGGGGAGGTAGAAATATTCAAGGATAAGACTCTACCTCACCTTCACCTCCTCTTACAAAGGGGAGGAACCGTCCACTTTTTGCGGATTTGTTTCGCTCATATTTTCTAAAAGAACCTGAGCAATATGCTTGACCGACGTATCCTCGGGCAAGCCATTTTTTAGTTGAATCATGCAGGCGGGGCAACTCGTGGCCACGACTTCGGCTTGGCTTTTTAGAATGGCTGTTTTTTTTCGTTGAAAGATTTTTTGAGACGTGTCGTAATCCTTGACAATATACGTCCCTGCCCCACCGGCACATCGATCGGCATCTTGCATTTCCACATAGTCCACCCCAGGCAAATTGGCTAGCAACTCCCGCGGTTGCTTGGTCACACCTGCGGCACGGAGATGGCAGGACGAATGATAAGTGACTCTTTTCGTAACTTGGCTCTTCTTTTGCCTAGGCTGCGCCGACTCATGTTCCAAGGCAAATTCTGAAATATGTTTGACCCTCTTGGCTAACCTCACTGCTAACTCCTCTTCGGGTTCACCCTTGAACCATTTTGCATAATCTTTCAGCGCCAATGTGCACGAAGCGCAGCCAGTGATGACTGTCTCATACCCATTGAAATGTTTGAGATTCTCGCGAGCACCTTCCTTGGCCAATTTTCGATGCCCGTAGGTCTCGATGGGAGTGCCGGAGCACCGCTGTGGCGGAAGATCTGGAGTGACTCCGTATCGTTTCAGAACATTGATGACGGCATCGCCTACGCCATCATCAAAGTAATTGGCGGCACAGCCGTGGAAGTAGGCGACTTTCTTTTGTTTATCGTGCTGGGTCTCCCCCTCACCCCAGCCCTCTCCCCGAAGGGGCGAGGGGGAAGGCAAGACGCATAACTCCGGATGGCGTTCCCGCAATAAGGTCTTGGCCAACAGAGGTAGCTTCATGTTCCAGGGAAATCGTGCGTTTTCGGCAAGGTGCTTGAGAATGGGTCGGGTGAACGTATCAATCATTCGGCGGATCACAGGGCGATCCCACAGGCTCTGAGTCCTCGCGGCCAATTTGATCAGTTTTTCAAATTTCGCCGATTGCGCCTGAAAAGAAAAGATTTTCCCGGCAAGTGCATTGGGATGTTCCGCTCGTCGTTGCAAAATGAGTTCGGATACATCCACGTCAGCCGGGCAGATCGTTCGACAGGACTTGCAATTTAAACACGCTTCAACCACGCGTTTGGAATCCAAATAGCTGTAGTTCGGGTCGGTCACAATTTCAAACCACCCACGCGAACTCATATCTTCCGACTGAAACACATCGTACACCGGACAGACCGAATTACATTTCGCGCACGTCGCACAGGCTTTCCCCAACCGCTCAAAGTCGATGTGTTCCGTAAAGGACGTCTCGCTTATTTTTACGCCAGGATTTAAAATCCCTGCCGGGTCCAAGGCCTGCTTCACCTGTACAAACACACCATACAATTCTTCGCCATACATCCGCTTGACCATTTCGGCACGTACCCGACCATCACCGTGTTCCCCGCAAATCGAGCCATTGAATCGATCCAGAACCGTGTGATGCACCTCGTAATACGTCTCCACCATTCGCTGAAAATCACCCTCGTCATTGACATCCAGCAAGGGCACGATGTGGGCATTGCCATTGCCGATATGGCCAAAGATCGCCAACTGGACCTGCGCATGTCCAAAGACGGCATCCAGGTAGCGAATCAACTCGCCAATCCGTTCCGCGGGCACCACCACATCATCGACATAATTGATGGGTTTTTTCTTCGCGTCATACCGATACAACGTGGGATACAACGCTTTTCGAGCTTTCCACAATTCTTGTTGTTGTTCAGGGTCTGTGGCGATGACAGGATCGGAGGCAAGGCGATAGCGTTGACACGCCTCACGTAATTGCGTAATGCCGCCGTGGTCGCCATCTTGATCGAATTCAATGAGCAAGGTCGCAGCAGCGTCTCCGGGAATGTTGTACTGCGACCGGCCTATCAGATCTAAGGTATTGCCATCCATGACCTCCAAGGCCAATGGATTAAGCTTCAATAGGTGATGAACCGCCTCACCCATTTCTTCGAGGTGCTGGAAATGAATCATCCCGGTGACTGTCGATCGTGGACAATCAACCAGTTGTATCGTGGCCTCGCTGAATATCCCTAACGTGCCTTCGCTTCCGACGAATAATTTTGGGAAATCAACGATCCCTCTTTCCAGCCCCGCTGCCATATCGAACACATTGTAGCCCGCGCTATTTTTACTGACACGCGGTCGCTTGGAGTGAATCAGCTCACGATGTTCACGCACTACATTCACCACGGATTCAAGCCCGGCGAATTGATCGAACGTCGCGCGGCATTGATGGCTATCTATCTGTTCAACGCCAGCATTAAGCCAACCGCCAGATTCGAGACATACTCGCAGTGCCAATACATTATCTTTGACTGACCCATAGCGCAACGTGTGGGGCCCTGACGAGTTATTAGCCAACATGCCGCCGAGCTTGCACATATCACCACTCGAAGGATCGGGCCCGAACATGAGGCCAGTAGAGAGCAGTTGCTTGTTCAACTCGTTGAGGACAATGCCCGGTTGAATGCGTGCCCATTTGTCATGGGTGTTAATTTCGAGAATCCGATTGAGATGGGAGACATCCAGAATAATGCCCGACCCAATGGCCGACCCGGTGAGATTCGTCCCAGCAGCACGCGTGGTGAGCGGGACGCCCTTCTGCACCGCATACTCCATCACATGCTCAATGTCCGATTCGCTGTCAGGCAAGACCACCACTTGCGGCGTCATGCGATACATACTGGCATCCACCGCATAGGCACGTAGCGTGGAGTAGTCGTCTTTGACCTTGCTGGCCCCAAGAAACCGGCGCAGGTCAGCACCAATCGCGGTTTTCTTTTCGGGGAGTACTAAGTTCATAGCCATGAGAAGCATTCTAGAAAGGGAGTCGGAAAAGGGCAACTCAATTGGGCTGAATACTCTGGATACCCGTCCCCGTTTCCACGAGGACAGGCTATTCACGCTGCCATGGCAACTCGTTCTACTTTATGCCGCGAGAATGACCGGGCGCAGGATGAATGGCCACAACATCTTTCGTAGGGAAGGATTCGTTTAGATTGTGTCGGAATGATTTAGTCTAGATTTCTGCAGGTCAAGAATCGAAGGTGCTAGGTGCAAAGGAAACAGGCCCCGCTATGACCCTTCCTGGACCATGGCTGGCTGTTCATCCAGGCTTGGTTCTTGGAGCGTATCTTCAGACTCGACGGTTTCATTCTCATCAAACAGGGCAAGGGTGTCTTCACTGAACAAATCTGGCGTATCCCCTAGGCCCAATTCCTTACACTCACGCAGAGGAGGCAAATCTCGAAGATCGCGCAAGCCAAACCGCTGGAGAAACACCTTGCTCGTCCCGTACAAGATCGGCCGGCCGGGGATGTCTTTTCGTCCCACCATGCGAATCAATTTTTGATCCAGCAATGTACGCAAGACCCCTGACGTTTCCACGCCTCGAATCTGTTCAATCTCAGACCGCACAATCGGTTGTTTATAGGCAATAATCGCCAATGTCTCCATGGCGGAACGAGAGACTTTTGCAGAGGCTTTCACTTTTTGCAGTCGCGTAATCCATGGGGCACAGTCGGCACGCGTGATCATGGAAAAACCACCGGCCAATTCCACGATGTGTAAACCCCGCCCTTCCTGATCATAGTCCTGTTGCAAGGCGCGGATGGCGTTGTTCACCACCACCCTAGGTGGGCCGGCTAACACCGTCGTCACTTTATCCACCGTTAAGGGCTCATGCGAAACATAGAGTAACGATTCAATAATTCCTTTTAACTCTTGCTCATCTAACGAATCAGTCACCCCACCAATTTCCAACAGAGGAGCCTCATCACTGGCAGGGGGTTGCTCAGGAGTCAGCCCCATCGCTTCAGTCACTCCCACGTCTTCTGACGCCGATTGAATTTTCAATTCGTTTTCAGTGGTATCTGTTCCCATTCACCCCTCCATTATTCATGGAATCTGATCCTTCAGATTCCATGAGCCTCTCGGCCTCATCCAACCCCTGCCCAGCCAAAAACGTCCGCGAGAGACGAATAGGACCAAACAAATCGCCCTGAAAAATTCGAACTAAGTTCATCCGTACCAGCTCTAGCAACGCTAAAAACGTCACAATTACCAGTAAGCGTGTGGTGGCATCATCGAACAAGGACGAGAAGTTGATGGTGGGAGTCTCTTCCAGCCGCTCGACAATTCCATTGATCCGGTCCTGAACGGTCCACGTATCAGGAGTAATTTCCACCACAGACATTGGCGCTTCCGTGCGCCCTAACACTTCCTGAAGTGCACCCAACAAATCATACATGCTGACATCATCCATCAGCACGTCGCGAACCGACGCCACGTGAACAGGTTCACGCTGGAACATGTCTCGCCAAATTTTTTCCTGCTCCGTTAATTGTCCCGCCACATCTTTGAACTGTTGATATTCAATAAGACGCCGAACGAGTTCGCTCCGAGGATCTTCGCCCTCCTCATCCTCCATGGGAGCTTCTGCCTCCTGAGGAAGCAACATTCGTGATTTAATTTGGATCAGCGTCGCCGCCATGACCAGGAACTCCCCTGCAAAAGACAGATTGAGTTCCTTCATGAGGTTGATGTATTCCAAATATTGCTTGGTGACGAGCGAAATGGGGATATCATAAATATTGACCTCATGCTTTCGGATGAGGTGCAACAACAGGTCAAGCGGCCCGGTGAAGGCGTCCAGTTTGACCTCGTACGGGATTTCGATGTGTTCCATAGAAACCGTGATGCGAAAAGCGTAATGAGTAAAAGAAATGAGTTAGAAAGGGTGATTTTTTCGCTCTTTCCCCTCACCCATTACCGTCAAGGGTATACCACTTTTAGTGGATACTGGCAACCTAATATCCTACATCTTGTGTCTGAGGGGACTTTCTGTGGGGGGTGGAAAGACCAGGAAAAGGCTCTTTCGCTGTCACTCCTGACTCCCTCACTATTTACTCCTTTTCTTCCTAAGCAGGAAATAGAAAAATACCAAAAATAGCCCGGCTATGACAAATAGGCCTGCTTGATTTTTGGGGTCCTGGAGACCATTGAGGGAACGGAATTGGTTGGCCAAACCCTCATCCGTGAATTGAGGAGGCTCTTCAAACACGACCCTGGAAAAGTCAGATTCTCCGCCAAAGGTCGCCTCGGTAAAGTCCGCTGCCTTGCGGAACACTCCTCCTCGAAAGTTGGCTCCCTTTTCAAATTGCGAAAATCGGAAATAGGTTTCCCGCTCAAACGTCGCTTCGGAAAAATTCGGCACTTCACGAAAGTGGCTTCCCGAAAATCCCGTACCCTGCACAAAGCGAGCATTTGAAAAATCGGCTTCCTTTTCAAACCCTATTTCTAAAAATTCGGCTATCCCATGAAACACCGCCTCCTGAAACAACGCCTTTCCCGCAAACACGGCTTTATGAAATCGGGAATGCGTTCCGAATGCTGTTTGGGTAAAAGTGGCATTTTTCAGGAACACGGCTTGAATAAAAAATCCTTCATAGCCAATAGTGTTTTCTGAAAAATCCACGGAATCTTGAAAAATGGTCCTTGAGAAATCAAGAGAGCGTTGAAACGTACTCCCGGTAATGGAGACCGGCCCCTGAACAATCACGTACCCACGATTCAGTAAATTCGTCGCGAGAACCCCCTCCACCTCGACATCACGAAGAATGAGAGGCCCCTTCACCACACGAACTTCTATGAGCGATTCCCGATCGAATCGCTCCCTGACGAATGCTGGCAACTGATCTTCATCGGGAATTGGCTCGAGTGGAAGATCATCCAACATGAGATCCCCGGTCAGCGTAACCCCATCTAGCTCGACCCCCTGCCCAAGCTGAAGCGCCACGAACACGTCTTGGGCCGAAATAGCCAACAACCTCCGATCTTCCTCCGAACAATCACCGACTAATATTCGCACCAGCATGGGAGATGTCGTCTGAGATGGCTGTTCAACGCGGCAAGGGCCACCGGCCATAGCCGTCGTCATGGCCCACACCATCAATACCCCAACAACACGAACAGAAGCCCATGCCTGCCTTACAAGAATATTTCGGGTCATTGATAACACGGATAGTGACTGTTGGGCAGCATAGGACCAGGCAGAGCACCGAGTCAGTCATAAGACCAAAACTTGCCGAGTCGCGGAAAGACAGGAACTCAAACGGGTTGGGAACCTGCCGTCACACCAAACGGTATTCCGGAACTTTATTGCGCCTTGGGATCTTTCAGGGTCAGGTAAAAGTCTTTGACTTCTCGGTCAGGATGACTGAGCCGCTCGGCGACCTCCTCAACGGTCTTGGGAGGCGGGACCACCACTTTTTCCCCTTCCTTCCAATTCACCGGAGTCGCGCAGGAATATTGCTCAGCCGTTTGAAGCGCGGTCACGAGGCGCAACACTTCATCAACATTGCGACCGGCATTCATGGGATAGTAAATCAGCGCACGAATCACGCGTTTGGGATCGATGACAAACAGGGCACGGACCGTGGCCGTCGTACTCGCGCCGGGATGGATCATGCCATATAGATGCGAGATCCGCATATCGATATCCGCCACCATGGGATAGGGGATCGTCACACCCATTTTTTGCTTAATGTTTTCCAGCCACGCCAAATGGGAATGAATGCTGTCCACACTAATTCCGAGCAATTTGACGCCCCTGTTGCGAAATTCCTCGTGCCGTCGTGCGAACTCAACCAACTCGGTCGTACAAACGGGTGTAAAGTCTGCCGGATGTGAAAAGAGAACCACCCAGTCCTGCTCTTGCCAGACAGTAAAACCAAAATTACTGGAAAACGTTGTGACTGCTTGAAAATCCGGGGCTGGATCCCCAATTCGAGGCAAACTCACTGACTCAGACATGTATTCCTCCTAAAATAATGCACTTCGAAATCGTGATGCGTAAACCGTACAAAAAAATACATCTTTTTCCCCTACAGATCACGCATCACGGCATACGCTTTACTTTTCCACTACCACCTCTGCGGGATACTGCCATCGTCATCATCGAGTCCGGCGTCGGTATCCCGAAAAAATTTTTCTGTATCCAATTCTTCTGATACATCTTCGGTGAGGTCATCATCCAATTCATCGGTCATACCAGAAAGGTCATCCTCCTCATTGAAATCACCGCCCAATTCATCGGCAACATCATCAACATCTGAAGAAAGGTCATCGGCCCCTTTATCTTCCACGCCAGCTATATCTTTTTCAAGAGTACCTGGAGCCACGGATGCCCGGACTTTTTTGACTTCCGCCACCTCAGACTTGGCCGGGGCCACTCGTTTCTTTGAGGGAGCAGCGACTGCGGAGACCTTTTTGGGCGAAACCCCCTTCTTTAGTTTCGAGCTTTTCTGAGTTGCGCTCTTGACGATTGTCTTTGCTTTGGCCCGACTAGGTTTTGCAACTTTTCCCGAACGCTGAATGGGCTTGGCTTTGGACGCAGCTTTGACCTTTGGTTTTATGCGACTCTTCGTCGTTTTCTTGGGTCGTATTTTTTTCTTCGGTTTAACCGCTGCACTCTTTGCAGGCTTCTTGGCCTTTGCAGACAATTTTGTCTTTGATGTTTTTTTAGACACGGTGCCCTTGGACCCCGTCTTCTTTTTTACCAAAGACCTTTTTGCTGCCTTTGATTTTTTCGCACTTTTGGCTTTCGGTTTAGCCACCTTACCAGTTCTCGCCTTGACCACTTTTTTCTGACTTTTTAGTTTTGCCTTAGATGCCGTGGCCTTATTTTTGGCTTTTCCTGATTTGGGTTTGGATTTGGTGGCCTTGGATTTGGTGGACTTGGAAACCGACTTCTTGGCAACTTTTTTGACCTTGGCTTTGGAGACGGACGTTGAACCCTTCTTGGTCTTGGTCTTGGTCTTAGTCTTGGGCTTGGCCTTGATCTTGGCCTTGGTCTTGGCCTTCGGTTTCTTCTTAGCTGTCGCTGCCATCGCTCTCCCTCCTCAATAAATTTTTCCGTAAGAAAAATCACCTACAAACTGGCTGGCGAGTGGCTCCCATCTATCATGGACTGGGATAAAGTTCAACAGGGAATTTTTTTACCCGCAGAGGAGGGGGGAAATCTGGCATTCCCCAGCAAACCCCTTTACAGTGCTCACGAACATGATGATGCCCACTACTTCAGCCACCCTCAAGCCCTCGCACACACGCTGGATTATTCTAGCCCTCCTCTTTCTGATCAGCATCATTACGTATATCGACCGCGTCAATATCTCGATCACGGCCCGGCACATGATGCCCGCACTCGGCCTCACCAATGTCCAGATGGGCCAAATTTTTTCCGCTTTCGTGTTTGGGTATGCCTTGTTTCAAATCCCAGGAGGTTGGGCGGGCGACCGATGGGGTCCCCGGAAAATCCTGACTCTGGCCGTGATCTGGTGGTCAATGTTTACAGCATTGACGGCCCTGGCCCCAACCTCGTTTCTCGCTGGAGCGATGGGGATTTGGGGGTCACTCATGATCGTGAGGTTCTTGATTGGCGTTGGCGAAGCCGCGGCCTTGCCCAATTTCAATCGGACCGTGGCCAATTGGTGTGGGCCGCATGAGCGTGGATTCGGCATTGCCCTGACAATCAGCGGCATTGGAATAGGATTGGCGCTGACGCCTCCCATCACCGCCTGGATCATGGTGAATTACGGCTGGCAGACGGCATTTTATGTGGCCGGTGCCCTTGGTGTAGTCATTGCTTTTATTTGGTTTTGGTTTGCCACGGATCGCCCGGAAGAACATCCACGCGTGAATGCGCAGGAAGCCGCCCTTATCCGCGGCGACAGCCCCCCGCACAATATCGCAGACAGGCCCCCACCCGTTCCCTGGAAGGCGTTTGCCCACACCCCCAGCGTACGGTGGCTCGTGTTGAGCTACACCTGTTTCGGATACGTCGCCTACGTGTACATGTCGTGGTTTTATCTGTATTTAGTCGATGAACGGGGCTTCAGCGTATTGCGCGGTGCGATCTTCGCATCCAGCCCGTTCATCGCTATGACTATTTTTTGTCCCCTAGGCGGTTGGCTGACCGATCAATTGTCCAGACGTCTCGGAGTGAACAAAGGACGGTCTTTAATTGGAGTAGCAGGAATGGCACTGGCAGCCTTGTTTATCATCATCGGCGCGCTCATCGAGGCCCCATTCTGGGCCATTGGCTTTTTATCGCTCGGTGCAGGCTGGCTGTATTTCACCATTGGCGCGTTCTGGAGTATCCCCGTCGACCTTTCCAAAACCCACGCCGGCACGCTCTCGGGACTCATGAACACCGGCGCCAATCTCGGCGGGACCCTCTCCCCCACACTCACACCCTGGCTCGCCAATCAATTCGGCTGGTCCGTCTCACTCGGGGTCGCCGCAGCCATGGCCCTTTTGGGAGCCTTGGCGTGGTTAAAAATTCGGCCAAGAGATGGTTTGAAGACCAATACTGGTGGTGAATAAATATGCAAACCCGCGCCTTGTACACTGCCAAAAAAGGAAGGTAAACGGGGTACTCCCTGTGGCTGACAATGTCACGAAGAAGTTCCCCCCTTTGAAAAAGTGGGTTAGGGGGATTTAGTATTTCGTTTATCCCCTGAATACACTGTCAGCTTGCTACGGGAATCATTGTGGCTTTTGATCCTTGAAAGCCCCCCACCTCCCCTGATACATTCGCCGGATGAGCGCACCTATTACTTTCAAGAAAAAAAATCCCAAAGTCGTCATCTCCACCAAGTTTGGAGACATCACCATCCGTTTCTACCCGGACATGGCCCCTATCCACGTTGAAAACTTTCTGAGCCTCGCCAAGATCGGATTTTATGATGGTACCTCCTTTCACCGCGTCGTACCTGGATTTATCATTCAGGGTGGAGACCCGTTCAGTAAAGAGCCGGATCGAAGCATGCACGGCCAAGGTGGCCCTGGGTTTACCCTGAACCCCGAACCCAGCGACCAGCCCCACCGACGAGGAACCGTGTCCATGGCCAAAGTACCACGGAACGAAGACAGGACCCGCGACGTGTCAGACAATGGCTCACAGTTTTTTATCTGCGTGGAAGATAACAGCAGCCTTGACCGAACCTATTCAGCGTTCGCCAAAGTGATGAAAGGCATGGACGTGGTAGATAAGATCGTGGCTCTCCCCCGTGACGACAACGATAACCCTCTCGACCCCGCACCCATGACCGTCACAGTGTCAGAAGAGTAGGATACCATCAATTCTTCAGGGCTTGGCCGAATCTGGAACATGACCAAGCATTAACGCTTTGACCTTTCCAGCTATTTCCAGTGCCTCTTCTGCCGTAGCTTGAGGAGGCCAGAAATCAGCATCATATCTCAGCTCAACAGCATAGCCAGTCAGTTCAGTAAGATCTAATTCGCTAAGACCACCGATGTCTTCCTCTTGAAGACATTGCCTTTGAAGCTCCTCTAAATCATGGGTCCGGGGAATCTCAAATCCCCGCCAAGATAAGAACCCTTTTAGGTATTTCTCGACCGCCTGTTGCGAATGGAAACAGGCGGTATCATATGGCCCATCGCTTTCGATAGTTCGTCGAGCATCCGCAAGGTCGCTATCTCCCTTCCGAAACCAACCTTGAGCCAACGCCTCCCTATTTTTCATACAGTACTTTGCCTTCTGCTAACACAGTCGTGATAAAGGCATTAGGAACTTCTCGCCATTCCTCAACCTCAGCGGGGGTCCACACCACAACATCTTTTGCAGGAAAGAGACCGCAGAGCGCACGACGGTAGCGCGCCGATCGCTGATACCGGGGAAGCTCTGAATCTTCAATAATCAAAAGGTCCAAATCGCTATCGGGACGAGAGTCTCCTCTCGCTCGAGAACCAAATAAAACAATTTTTTGTGGAGTACCAACAGAAAGAATGCATCTCACCATTTCAGCCAGAAGCAATTCAGTCACTGGTGGGTAGGTAAGAAGATTAGACATCACCTGGTTCTTTAGCATACATGTCAACCTGTTTCCAACAGAATCAGCAAAAAGAGCTTTCTCTTCAACGACATCCCACCTGGAAATATTTGCAGGGTGGGCATCGCCCACCTGACCGTGGATGCCCCAGTCGT
Organism: Nitrospirales bacterium; assembly: GCA_963555755.3. Classification (GTDB taxonomy): domain Bacteria; phylum Nitrospirota; class Nitrospiria; order Nitrospirales; family UBA8639; genus Nitronereus. Next base: position 4,170,909 of record OY820905.2, on the reverse strand, counting down.
CGATTCAAGAAAATACAAAGAGGAAAAGGAAAAAGAGTCAAAGGGTAAAGGGTTAAGAGGACGTCCTGGCACACCGAAACCCAACATTGTCGTCCCTGTCCGACGGCGCGTCCCTGCCCCGGAATGAGGCACGCAGGAAGTCGGCTCCATAGAACCAGGAACCCCCGCGCAGCACGCGTCTATCCTTATCTTGGTCATACAAGCTATCCGTCCATTCCCACACATTGCCGGCCATGTCATAGCAACCATAGGGACTCCGGCCTTTGACATATTTTGTGACAGGGGTCGTGCCTTCACTACCCGATGCAGCATTGTTGCATTTGGCTGAATCAAATTCACCCTCCCAGGAGTAGATCTGGCCTTCTTTTCCTCGTGCGGCCTTTTCCCATTCTTCTTCCGTTGGGAGCCGCTTTCCCACTGAACGGGCAAAGGCCTCGGCCTCGAACCAGGTCACGCCGACGACGGGGTGATCAGGCTGGTTCCATTTGTTGTCATTCCAATATTTAGGTTGACTCGCTTTTTGCTTCTCTTTCCACTTCCATCCGTCTTTGGACCAGAGGTCTTCGTTGGCATATCCTCCTCCCTCCACAAATTGCCGGAACTGCTCGTTCGTCACAGGATAAATATCGATCTCGAAATCATTGGGAATGACGTGTTCCTCTGGTTCCTCACCATAAAGGAATGGTCCTTTTTCAACCGTGACCATATTGGCCTCGACACGGGGACCAAGGACGGCTTCTTTTTCACGTTTTTCTTCCGCAGATTCGGTCGTGGCCGAGAGGCGCATCAACCCTTCCATGACTCCTTCCTCCGTAGGAAGATCCTTCACCAAATCCACAACTTTTTTCTCACGTAAATACTTCACTACGGGATCTGGGATGCCCAGGTCTCTCACCATCTCATCGGTGAGGGTCCACTCATCGGCTGACTGTTTCTCTTCCAGTTTGGTGATTTTTTCCACCATCACCTGCACGTACTGCACGTCCTCTTTCATGAGTTTGGCTAATTGCGGATACACATAATCGACAATGCTCCATCGTAAGATGGCGTCCGGATATTTTGACACGTTCGTACCAGCATTGTTGGCGAGACTGGTCATCAAATTCATGTTATTGAGAAACCGCTTCACGGATCGAATATTATGGTCCAGCACACGTGCAATGAGCGGAGCAAATTCCTCCATAAGCGCTTGATGTTCAGGAGCCTGTTTCACCATAAATTTCTGAATATCGTCATGGGCCACTTTGGGTAACGAAAACGTCACCTGTACGATTTTGTCCATGAACTTTTCAGCTTCGCCCTCCCCCGAGTACGTGGGGCGAAGCGCGGATTCGATGACCATCCGATCAGCTCCAAGAACAAACATGCAGCCCGGCTTGTCCATAAAGAGTTTGATGGTTTCGAGCACCTTGATAACGCGGTCTTTCGGACAGCGATCCAAGTCGTCAATAAATACCACCAAGACCCCGTGCTCATCTTTGGGCAGGGGTTCGTTTTCGGTCTTTTTGGGACGCCCAACCAGGTAACTAAACAACAGGTCGTCAAACACACTTTGGAAGGTTTCATAAAATCCCAACTCTTTTCGATGAGGATATTCGGAATAAAATTCGGTGACATCGAACACGCCGCCGGTCACGGCTTTCGAGAGCGCTTGAACCTAGAAACGGCAGTTGGGCGCAAAAAAGCCGTGTAAGATATTGGTGTGCATGGTGAAATACAAAAAGTCGTAGTCACCTCGGTGGTGATAAGACATTTTTGTATTTTATCAGGTGCGCTAAGGGTCCGTCACGAAATAACCGGGACAATTGGGAGGCCCAGATTTGTGATCGGGGCAAGGCGCGACGAGGGAGCAGAGCGGGGCTCTGTGACCGAGGAGCAACGCTGCCCCGGGCCAAAGATGGGCCTCCCCGCAGGGCCGGACGCTTTTGGGCTCCGCCGGCGTCGCTCATCGCTTCCATACTCCCGGTATGCGCGCTCTTCGCTCCTTGGCTCGCTCCAAAATCGTCTCGGCCAATTGTCCCGGTTATTTCGTGACGGACCCTGAGAGCTTGCGCGGACTTTTGTGATCCAATTGCTGTTTCTAGGTTGAATGATCTTTTTTTTATCGGAACGTTGGGGAAGGGTTTTGGCTTCAGACACAGCCCGTTGCAATACGCCCTGTTCTCTGCCCATGGATTGCAAAATTTCTTCCAGCAACGCGGCAAGCATGGCGTCTTCCGCGGCATACTTCCACGCTTGAAACCACACTGATTTACAGATACGTTGCGTCGGCGATGCCGATGCCTTGGACAGGCGAGTTCTCACCGCTTCCATGAGCGTAGTTTTTCCTGATCCCCAAGGGCCGTAAATGCCAAGGACAAACGGTGTGGGATTTTCTTTATACGAAATGAGATCAGCGAGGGTCTTGGCATACCCCTCAAATCCAAATTGTGCGGTCCCCCTTTCGGGATCGTCGCTGATCATCCGGGCTGGTTTGACTTCCATTTGCGCTACACCATCGTGAGGTTGATGAACATGATCACCCTGCAAGAAAACATGGCTTTGGTTTCCATTCACCGCCAGTACGGTTAAGGAATAATACCCCTAAGAGTAGAGATCATTGTAAAGATAGAGGGTTCGAAATTAAAGGGTGAGGGTGTGCGTGTGAAATTCTGGTTTTGGGAAAGACGCTTGAGGGAGATAGTCTTATTTTACAATTGCCACCATCCAGCTTGGGGGCTGAGTAAAAAGGTGGGCAATGCCCACCCTACAACAGCTGGGCGTATACGTTAAACCGAAACTGCGATGGCTGGAGTCCTGGGGTATCGCGACAAAATGGGGTCACGGGTGTGGGGATTCATCGTTCATGGATTTTGAAGGTTTCTTCGCCCATGAATCACGGAAGTAATCCAGATATTATTGCGTTCGTCATCTTGCCGGTAAATGACGCGATAACTAGAGACGATTATTTCTCTATACGGGAGGTCAGGAAACTCTGGCAACACCCTTCCACTTTTAGGAAAGGCAGAAAGGCGCTCAGTGGATGAAATGATTCGATCTATAAAAATTTCAGCAGAACGGGGAGAATCGCGAGATATAAAATCATAAACTTCTTGGAGGTCATCTCGAGCTCGCTGTGTCCACCTTATCGTTGCCACGATCTAGCTTGGGCCTTGAGTTCTTCTGCGGAAATGGTTCGTCCGGCGGCGATATCGTCTTCTGCTGCAGCGAGTTTCTCACGAAGGTATAAACGGTAGATCAATTCCTCAATATCTATTTCCTCTGGAAGCTCATTGACTAGGTTGAGTATTTCTGATCGAGAGACTGTCATATTTCATCCATCTAGAAAAATCGATCCTGATGTTAGCACAAACCGTTCAGTTTTTTCCCACCTGGCACTTCAAAAGCAGGGCCATTTCATTCTTTTTATAAGCAAGGGATTCCATGAGGTTTTTTGTGCCCTCTTTTTCAGGGCAGGGCCATGCGGATGGCTAAATGGGGCTTGCCCCAGAGCAGTCTACACGCCTGCGCGATATTGGTGTAGCCTTTCAGGCGTAAGAGACTGATGGCATAGCGTCTCAGACAGGTCATGACCATTGGGCCATTGAGACTTCGTATCTGACTCCTGTCTTCATCAAAGGTGACGTCCAACACATAATGCTGCTTATTCTCCACACTCCAATGCTTTCGGTTTTGCGAGAGGATGGTCTTCGGCCCCGCCTTGTCTTTGGACTGACTCGTGACACCGCAGACCGCTTCGACGGTCGTGAGGCCCTGCTTGAGATGCGTCACTTCCCTCTCAATGCAGAAGACTTGCTGGACATGAGGAAAGTTGACATAGGCATTCAGGGAGTCATCGCACCAGATCCTGCGGGTCGTGATCTGCCCATGGCCTTTCTCGGTGGTGGCATAATCGCACCGGCGTGCTCGCAACGCTAAGGCCTCAATGTCGTGCTTCAAGGTGGGCTGGTTTCCCTTGACGGTGAAGACGAAGTCGGCGCCGCGTTCGTGCACCAGGTACTCGGCAATCTCTTTCTGGGTGAGGAGCGCATCCGCCGTGATCACCTTCCCTGCGATCTCGAGCGCATCTAACAGGGGCCGCACGCAGGGGATCTCATTGGTCTTGGAGTGAACTTTTTTTGGGTGAGGTGGCGCCCGGCTTGATGGGTGACGGCGCTGAGGACGTGGGTCTGTTCGCTTGGGACCTTCGACGTCCCCCGCATGGTCTTCCCATCAATGGCAATGCCCTGATCCTCCCCGCCGAAGGTGTCCAGCCACCGGCCGAGCAGGGTATCGACTTCACAGGGGTCGACGGCCGTGATAAAGCGGTAAAGAGTGCTGCGGCTCGGGACGAGGTAGCGCCCCCCTCGCTGAGTACAGCCTAGCCGCTTGCGCATCGGCTGCGATAACTGCTGGGCCCAGTCCGAGATCGCTTCATAGCCGCGCGCGCCGCACAAGGTGGCACAGAACATGATCGCCGTGAGGGCGCGTCGGGTGTGCCGTTGCCCTTGCAAATGGCGGGGATCGGTCAGCTGCACCACATACGTAAAGAGGGAGTCCGTCTGTTTTGTATTCAATCTCATCTGAGGCGCTTCTCCTTTCTGATAGGGCTGATCAAGCATCGGGCGTGCAAGGATCTCTCGGGCTTGGGGATGCAGCCGCACGACTAGGATGCGCTTCGGTCTCTCATGCTGAACATAACACGTGTTCGACTTGCGAAACCCTCGTGTCAGACCGAGCTCGTGCCACCCGGCGGCCCGATAGCAGGTCCCGGTGAAGCGGGCAGGATCGACGAAGGTCTCTAAGAGGAGCAAGGGGTAGCCGTGGTACAGTTGCCAATCGGACGAGATCCGTTTCGCGCAGAGCGACAGGACTTTCGAGGCGAGGTTCTTTTGCGAACAGCCCGGCAGCATGAGAAACCGGGTGTTGTTGGCCAGTAAATGGAGTCGTTGCCATTGAAAACAGGGGGGCCAGCCGATCCAGTGGTCTCGCGGTCTCGATTTGAGGGCCGCCGCCGCAAACACCAGCAAGGCCAGCCAGCGATCCTGCACACAGGCGAGATATTGTATCGATTGGCCAATCAGCGGGGCATGACCGAGGTAGTGGTGTCTGTCGAGAAGGGTCTTGAAGGCGTCCTTTTCGTCTCGGACAATTGGGCGAACCACGACTTGCCTCAGATCAATGTCCGGCTGTCCGCTTGGCGATTCGTCTGGCATGCAAAAGAGTATGCCGTAAACGAAAAGAAAAAGCCAGCCTAAATCGATTATTCACTATAAAGTTACACTTTAATATGAAATAGCCCTGCTTCAAAAGCAGGGCCATTTCATTCTTTTTATAAGCAAGGGATTCCATGAGGTTTTTTGTGCCCTCTTTTTCAGGGCAGGGCCATGCGGATGGCTAAATGGGGCTTGCCCCAGAGCAGTCTACACGCCTGCGGGCCATTGAGACTTCGTATCTGACTCCTGTCTTCATCAAAGGTGACGTCCAACACATAATGCTGCTTATTCTCCACACTCCAATGCTTTCGGTTTTGCGAGAGGATGGTCTTCGGCCCCGCCTTGTCTTTGGACTGACTCGTGACACCGCAGACCGCTTCGACGGTCGTGAGGCCCTGCTTGAGATGCGTCACTTCCCTCTCAATGCAGAAGACTTGCTGGACATGAGGAAAGTTGACATAGGCATTCAGGGAGTCATCGCACCAGATCCTGCGGGTCGTGATCTGCCCATGGCCTTTCTCGGTGGTGGCATAATCGCACCGGCGTGCTCGCAACGCTAAGGCCTCAATGTCGTGCTTCAAGGTGGGCTGGTTTCCCTTGACGGTGAAGACGAAGTCGGCGCCGCGTTCGTGCACCAGGTACTCGGCAATCTCTTTCTGGGTGAGGAGCGCATCCGCCGTGATCACCTTCCCTGCGATCTCGAGCGCATCTAACAGGGGCCGCACGCAGGGGATCTCATTGGTCTTGGAGTGAACTTTTTTTGGGTGAGGTGGCGCCCGGCTTGATGGGTGACGGCGCTGAGGACGTGGGGCTGTTCGCTTGGGACCTTCGACGTCCCCCGCATGGTCTTCCCATCAATGGCAATGCCCTGATCCTCCCCGCCGAAGGTGTCCAGCCACCGGCCGAGCAGGGTATCGACTTCACAGGGGTCGACGGCCGTGATAAAGCGGTAAAGAGTGCTGCGGCTCGGGACGAGGTAGCGCCCCCCTCGCTGAGTACAGCCTAGCCGCTTGCGCATCGGCTGCGATAACTGCTGGGCCCAGTCCGAGATCGCTTCATAGCCGCGCGCGCCGCACAAGGTGGCACAGAACATGATCGCCGTGAGGGCGCGTCGGGTGTGCCGTTGCCCTTGCAAATGGCGGGGATCGGTCAGCTGCACCACATACGTAAAGAGGGAGTCCGTCTGTTTTGTATTCAATCTCATCTGAGGCGCTTCTCCTTTCTGATAGGGCTGATCAAGCATCGGGCGTGCAAGGATCTCTCGGGCTTGGGGATGCAGCCGCACGACTAGGATGCGCTTCGGTCTCTCATGCTGAACATAACACGTGTTCGACTTGCGAAACCCTCGTGTCAGACCGAGCTCGTGCCACCCGGCGGCCCGATAGCAGGTCCCGGTGAAGCGGGCAGGATCGACGAAGGTCTCTAAGAGGAGCAAGGGGTAGCCGTGGTACAGTTGCCAATCGGACGAGATCCGTTTCGCGCAGAGCGACAGGACTTTCGAGGCGAGGTTCTTTTGCGAACAGCCCGGCAGCATGAGAAACCGGGTGTTGTTGGCCAGTAAATGGAGTCGTTGCCATTGAAAACAGGGGGGCCAGCCGATCCAGTGGTCTCGCGGTCTCGATTTGAGGGCCGCCGCCGCAAACACCAGCAAGGCCAGCCAGCGATCCTGCACACAGGCGAGATATTGTATCGATTGGCCAATCAGCGGGGCATGACCGAGGTAGTGGTGTCTGTCGAGAAGGGTCTTGAAGGCGTCCTTTTCGTCTCGGACAATTGGGCGAACCACGACTTGCCTCAGATCAATGTCCGGCTGTCCGCTTGGCGATTCGTCTGGCATGCAAAAGAGTATGCCGTAAACGAAAAGAAAAAGCCAGCCTAAATCGATTATTCCTTATTATCTATAAAGTTACACTTTAATATGAAATAGCCCTGCTTCAAAAGAAGGCGGCGCTGGCGTAGGTAACCGTCGAGTTGAATTGATCGACGATTTCTCGGTCGTAGCGGAGGACTTCGCCTTTTTCGGCTTCAATGAGTTTCAGCAGCAGATAAATGGCTGAGAAGCCTAGGACGTGGCGCTTGTCTTTTTCGGTGATGATAAATTGGGCAAAGTTTTGGGCATCCACATTTTCGACGTGTTTGAGCATTTCGAGGTCGGTTTGCATGCAGCGGTGGAAGGAGAAATCCGTGGGGGCCGTGTTATCGCCGTAACGCAAGCCAATATGCGCAAGGTTGGCGCTGGCAATGATACAGACGTTTTGGCCGGAAGCGGTGATGGCTTCTTTCAACAAAGTTACAAACTGTTCAATTTGATTGGCGAAGTCTTTGAGCTCGGGATCAATGAAACTGATTGGGGGAAAGGAACACAGGACCGGCACGATTGAAATCGCCTTTTCCTTCCCAACGGTTTCCTGGAGAAAAGGCAATTGAAATTCAATACTGTGTTCTTTTTGATGGCGAATCTCTTCCGAAAACAACTCATCGCCGCCTTTGGCCTTGAGATAATCCATGATTGGCCGATTGACTGGGACCACACCTAACGGTGTTTCAAAATCTTTATCCGTGACCGCCACGGGTTCGTCTAACCCGGCATGGCCAATCCCAATGACAATATAGACATCCGGAGACTCGGCTTCCCGCAGTTCTTTATAGGCCCAGGCATAGATCGGCCCAGAATCTTTGACTTCGTAATTGGGCGCGACTAACCCTTTGATCAGTTTCCCCTTATTGCCGGAGGGAGTGGCGCTGGGCCCTTCTTTGGACGTAAAGAACCCGGCAATCTGTTCGCGCAATTTTTCAGGATCTTCTTCGTAGCTTTTGCCAGCAAACTGAGGCTTACGGGTTGGCGCGTCACGATAGGCGTTGATCGCGACGATTTTAGCCGCTTCGTATCGGTCACCTTCGAGGAAGAGTTTTTGGTCAAGGTCGGTAATGAGCTTATCCAACTTGTCCGGCATCAGGAACTCGCCGTATTTTTTCAAGTATTCAACACCCACCTGTTCTAAGGAGTGCTCGCCATCCAAAAATTGAAACAGGTAAAAAAAGTTGAGTGGAATGATGAGTTTTTCCGCACTCAGCCCTGTGGGGTCCCACAAGACGATGTATTGTTCTTCTCCCTCTTTCAGGGGCGAGTATTGAATATTGCGAAGCGCGGGATGCGTTTTAGGGTCTTTGACTTGCTCGGTCATGGGAACTCCTGAATTGGCTGAATCGTATATGTCGAGGCTAAGGGCTCGGGCATCAAGTTTTTGATTATACGAATCGCCTGTTCAGGGCCGCAAGGAAGGGGTGGGAAGACGTAAGGCGTGATGCGTAATGGGTAAAAACAAAGATAGGATTAAATGGGACCCAACTATAAGTTATGTAGTTTTACTCCTGATTCCGCACGCATTACGCTTTACGGATCACGCATCACGAATACAAGTGGCACCAGACCTTATGGTTGTCCTCGGATTCGCCAATTTGAATGAGGGGCGGTTCTGCGGCTTTACAGTGGTCCATGACTTCCGGGCATCGCATTCTAAATGTCCTGGCAACTAACTATTGTCCCCTACTAAGGTTTCCACCGTAACAGTATTTGGACCGGGGTTAGCCTTGTAATGGAGGCGTTCGAATCCGATCACCTCGCCGTTCTGACGATCCTTGATCAGGATCACCCCTTCACCGGTTTCCTCACACACTTGGTCGGGTCGTGGCTCAGCAAAGTAGACGGTCAACGTCTCCCCAACAGGGTCATGAATCACGCGGACGTGGGCCATAGTTCCTCTCCTTCCTTGATCGTATCCGTTACATAGGCAGTGACGATGAAGCCTTCCCCATTCAGGCATTTCGCCACAACACATAAATAGTAGTCCCCTTCAGCACGATAAAACAAATATACCGTTGGGTCATGACGACTTCGACAGACCAGATTTGGCTCTAAGAGTGTCTCTGACACATCACGATCCCTGCCTGAAATTTCAGGGTGTTTAAAGATGGGGACTGTTGAATATTTCACTCCAAAGGCCAATGGAAGCCCATGATAGGACGGACAACATCAGTGGGAGGGGAATGTTCAAAAAAGTTCGTCCAGCAAGGCCGCAGCCCTTTTGACGCGCGGAGCGTACTCTCAGTACGTGAGCACGGCAAAAGGGCGAGAACGCCGCTGGCGGCTTTTTTCAACATTCCCACAATGGCTGCTACCCTCATGGCTTGCCGTTGGTACCAAGCCTCTACCTCACCTAACCTCTCCTTACAACGGAGAGGGACCCGATGCAGGGAAGGAACAACAGACTGGGGACTAACATTGGAAAACCCGGAAGGACCAGAAATTTTTACTTGTGATTCCTCACGCATTACGCTTCACGCATCACGAATACAAGTGGCACCAGACCTGATGGTTGTCCTCGGATTTGCCAATTTGAATGAGGGGCGGTTCTGCGGTTTTACAGTGGTCCATGACTTCCGGGCAGCGGGTGTGGAATCGGCAGCCGGAGGGAGGGTTGAGGGGACTAGGGACGTCACCTGAAAGCAAGATACGTTCTTGATGTACTGTGGGGTCAGGTTGAGGGTTCGCGGAAAGCAGCGCTTTGGTATAGGGGTGTTTCGGGTTCGAAAACAGCGTCTCGGATGGCGCAACTTCCGCTAACTTGCCTAAGTACATGACGGCAATACGATTCGCGATGTACTCCACCACATTCAAGTCGTGCGTAATAAACAAATACGACAGATGATATTCATCCTGCAGATCTTTCAGCAAATTGATGATCTGCGCTTGAATCGACACGTCCAAAGCAGAAACGGCTTCATCACACACGATGAACTTCGGGTTGAGTGCCAAGGCTCGTGCAATGCCGATTCGCTGGCGTTGTCCGCCGGAAAATTCATGCGGATAGCGGGAGTAATGTTCTGGCCTCAATCCGACCTTGTTTAATAATTGATAGACGTTGTCTGTGAGGTCTTGCCCCTTTGCTAATTTATGCACCAGGAGCGGCTCCCCGACAATGGACCCGACGGTCATGCGGGGATTCAACGAGCTATACGGATCTTGAAACACGATCTGCATCCGACGGCGCGTCGCGCGCAACGTTTTGGAATTCATGTCAAAGATATTGTCACCCTCAAAGATCGCTTCTCCACCCGAAGGTTCCATCAGGCGAAGAATGGTCCGACCCACCGTCGTCTTTCCACATCCGGATTCCCCTACCAACCCAAATGTCTCCCCTGGCTTGATGTCAAACGAGACATCATCAACCGCCTTGACCCAAGCAGAAATCTTGGAGAACAACCCGCTCCGCACGGGAAAGTATTTTTTGAGTCCTCTCACCTGCAAAATGGGGACTCCATTTTTGGGTAGTGTTTTTTCAATCATTGAATGTCATTCGATTAGGACCTGAGCGAAAATAACTTGGACATATCGCGCCAAGATTTGGGTCGGATTTGGACGGAACCATTGAGAAAACCCCGAGGCATAGCACAGCTATGTTGAGGGTGTTTCGATTGAGGCCCGTTCAAAGATGGCCCGAAGATTGGATGCGAGATGTCCAAGGTATTTTCGCTCAGGTCCTTAAGATTTCAGACGAATACAACGCGCCTTTTGGTCGGCATGCATATCCACCCATTCCGGGTAGGCCTGTCGGCATTCCTCGACAACCTGGGGACAACGTGGATGGAAATGGCATCCAGCAGGAGGATTGCTGGGGGAGGGAATATCTCCCTCCAGGTGGATAATTGCTCGACCGCTATCTGCATCAATTCTGGGAACAGCTGAAAGGAGGGCCTGTGTATAGGGATGCTGAGGCTCGTTCAGTACCTTAGCCACGGAACCATATTCCACGATACGGCCTAAGTACATGACCGCGATTTCATCAGCAAGATACGCAACCACTGAAATATTGTGCGTAATGAAGAGATAGGTCAGTCCCAGTGTACGCTGCAGATCTTTCAACAAGTTCAGTATCTGAGCCTGAACCGACACATCCAGGGCACTGGTGGGCTCATCGCAGACAATCAGCTTTGGTTTGACGGCCAGGGCACGTGCGATGGCTATCCGTTGCCGTTGCCCCCCGGAGAACTCATGTGGATATCGCTTCTTCATCTCAGGATGCAGCCCAACCTGCTGTAGCAACTCTTCCACTTTTTTGTTGCATTCTTCACGCCCAACCCCTTGGGTCACGAGTCCTTCGGCAATAATATCGCTTACCAGCATACGAGGATTCATTGATGAAAACGGGTCTTGGAAAATAATTTGCATGTCCTTCCGACGAGCACGTAGGCGCCTGCTATCCAGTGAGGTCAGTTCACTTTCCTCAAAGTTCACCCTTCCAGATGTAGGGCGAATCAGTTGTAGGATCCCCTTCCCCATCGTCGTCTTGCCGCATCCCGACTCACCCACCAGCGCCAACGTGCGGCCAACCGGTATCTGAAGACTGACACCATCTACGGCTCGCACATATCCCACTGTCCGCTTGAATAGACCCTTTTGGATCGGAAAGTGAACTTTCAAATCATGGACATCGAGTAGGATTGTATCGGATGTGGGTGTGTAAACATCGCAGGAAGGAGTGACGACAGTGCCGGGATCAGTACTTTTGACATTCTGTTCTTGGCCATCATACAGAAAACATCGGACACCGCTCTGGTGTTCCATTTCCTTCCACTGAGGTACAGCTTCCCGGCAATGATCAAACACATGATCACAGCGATCGGCAAATCGACAATGAGTAAATTTTTGGTGAAGTTTGGGGACAAACCCCCGAATAACACTGAGAGTCTGATCGCGTTTTTCATAGGTGGGTAAGGACTGAAAGAGCGCTTGACTATACGGATGCCTGGGCCGATTAAAGAAGTCCTGTTTCGGGGACTGTTCCACAATTTGCCCGGCATACATGACGGCAACCCGATCCGCCATTTCGGCTACGACACCAAGATCGTGGGTGATGAGCAAGATGCTCATGCCTGTTTCTTGTTGCAACGACTTGAGCAGAGACAGAATCTGAGCCTGGATGGTCACATCCAACGCTGTGGTAGGCTCATCGGCGATCAGAAGCTCAGGCTTCGCTGCCAACGCCATCGCAATCATGACCCGTTGCTTCATCCCGCCGGACAGTTGATGTGGATATTCCTGCAATCGGCGTGAGGCATCCGGTATTCTCACCTGGTCCAGCAATTCAATCGTGCGCTTCTGTTGTTCGTGACCCTTCATATTGAGATGAAGTTTCAGAGATTCACCGATCTGGCTACCGATAGTCATGACTGGATTGAGCGAAGTCATGGGTTCTTGGAATATCATCGCCATGCGTCTACCTCGTATGGAGCGCATTTCCATTTCAGGAAGAGCGAGAATATCGAGGTTCTCGAGTCTCACGTGCCCATTGACTATGCGCCCAGCGGGTTCTGGAACCAATCGCATCAGCGACAAGGCCGTCATGGACTTTCCACACCCCGATTCACCAACCAACGCGAAGGTTTCGCCCCGACCAATTGTGAAATTGGAATTGTCGACTGCCCGAACCTGTTGGTCTCCTGACCCGAACACGGTTGTGAGGCGCTCGACATGAAGTAAAGGAGCGGTGCTCATCCTTGATGTTCCCTGAGACGCGGGTCAAAGGCATCCCGAACCGCATCGGCAAAGAGATTCGCGCTGAGCACAAGCAGGAACATGAAGAAAAATGACGCGAACAGAGACCACCACACAATGGGTTCGCGAGCCATTTCAAGACGGGCGCTATTGATCATATTCCCCCAGCTGTACGTAGTGGGATCGACTCCGATATTGAGATAGGACAGGACCGCTTCGGCCAACACAAGACCGCTGAAATCCATCGCGATCGCAATGAGCACAATATGCATGACGTTAGGCAGGACATGACGAAAAATGATCGTGAAGTGCGTTACCCCCAACGCCGTGGCCGCCTGGACATATTCCAATTCGCTTAACTTCAGGGTCTCGGCCCGTAGCAATCGGCATAACCCCGTCCAACTCGTGACGCCCAAGATGACGCACAAAAATAACAGACGAAAATCAGCACGCTCCACGCCCGTGCCGAACATTCCCGGATGCGTTTCCATATAGACCAACATCATGAGGACCGCTGACGCGATCAACAACACACCGGGAATGGAATTCAAGGTGGTATAGATATATTGGATGACATCATCGATCCAGCCTTTGAAAAATCCAGCCATGATCCCGAGCAGGATGGCAAAAGGTAGCATCACCAAAGTGGTGAGTGTCCCAATGAGAAGGCCGGTTCTGATGCTTTTGAGCGACTGATACAGGACATCCTCACCCACTTTGTCAGTGCCAAACACATGATAGGAGCCCGCTGTGTTCCACAGGACACCCATAAAGATCGTGAGACCCAGAAGCGTGCCGAACAGACTCCGCCACGGAAGATCGCGTTGGCCTTTGACCATGGTCACGAACACGGTGCTCAATGTTTCCTTACAACGAATCGAGAGAGTCCCTGCCACGAGGAGAACAATGGCGATGGCACCCCCTACTCCCGTGGCAATGCCAATGACGATGCGTTGCAGGATATCATCTGAATGTTCGCGCGCTGGGTCACTGAGGTGCCTACCACCAAATTTGAGTCTTGGATATTCCCGTCGTTTCGTCCCGCTGCTGTCCTCGATCGTTTCCTTCATATATAAATGCACGGCAAACGGAGCGGAATATGTCTTTTCACCTCTGTCACGTAATGGCGTGAGAGCGGCATCTAACCCACTCCAGATCTGTGCGGCATATTGGGGCTTTCCTTGTGCATCTTCCCCAATGCGAGGCTTGTAATGAACCGAGTCGGCCAGACCAATAAAAAGATAGATCCCCAACACCAGTAACGCACTCATTCCCAATGGTTTCCTCAGCACCTGCCGCCATGGGGCAAGCAAATGCTCACGTGATCGGGCATACCACCACACCCCTATGACTGCGCCGACCAGGAGATATATCAGCGCGTCAGTCCACAGCAACACGAAGTCAACATCGAGAAAGGTCGAAAGCATTACTGTAATCGCACCCTGGGATCAACGAAGGTGTAGGAAATATCAGTGAGGACAAGCCCTACGATATACAGGACAGAACCAAGAAACACCATGGCGCGGACAATGGCAAAATCCTGTTGATTAATGGCATCGATGGTATAGCTACCAAGACCAGGGATACCAAAGAACGACTCGAGAATAAGGCTACCCATAAACAACAACGGCAGGGCCGCCACAATCCCGGTCAGGATGGGGATGAGCGCATTCTGTAACACATGGCGGAACAGGACCACGACTTCGGACAATCCTTTTGCTCGAGCAGTTCGCACGAAGTCCTTATTGATTTCCTCCAGAAAGAACGTGCGATACCAACGGGTGAGCGAGCCAATTCCTGCGATGACTCCGATGATGACCGGTAACAGAAGGAACTTGGTGGCATCCAATCCGGTGTCATATCCTGAGATGGGGACCAGATGCAAAAGTTTGCCAATCAAAAATTGGCCGCCAATATAATAAAACAAGGCAGAGATTGACATCATCATGACGCAAAACACCACCCCCCACAGATCGATATAGCTCGCACGAAAGAATGAGAGCAGCAGGGCAAACGAGATATTCACCATGAGGGCAATCATGAGGGAAGGCACGGCAATGGCGAGACTTGGCCACATCCGCTGGCTGATATCGTAAGAAATATCACGTCCGTTATCGGACACACCAAAATCAAATACGAACAGCTTGACTGACTTGTTAAAGAAGACGGTTTCAGTCAACGTTGCGAGTCCCGACTCTTCATAGTTGATGATCAATGGTTTGTCGTATCCATGCTGAGATTTCCACTTTTCAATGCTCGCGTCCGTCACATGTCGAAGACCAAGGTGAAGACGCGCCATATTGTCTGGGGGATTGACAACAAAGAACAAGGTAAACGTAATCAAGTTGACCCCGATAAGAATCGGGATGGCATACATCACTCGACGGATCACATAAGCGATCATCCCTGAACTCCTGTTTGTGGCCGTGCGCGCTGGCGTCGACGGAAACTGACTACTGCCGGGATCAGACTCGCAAGCAAGACCGCGGTCCCGCCCCAAAGGGGCCATGTAATAGGTTGATTCCAGCTTCTCCGCTTTTCCATGCGCAACGACGGGTCAATGCGTTTGTATTTCAGTGTGTTATTCGCCATCAGGTTTGGCTTAGAGTTGAAAAACCAGTCGTGATAGAGACTAAAACTCTTGGGGTGGATTCCCCAAAGCCAGGGGGAATCCACCCTCAGGATTTTGACCATTTGGTCGACAAGGGCTTGCCGAGTCGGACTATTATCCATATTTTTCATCTTCTCGTAGAGGTCATCGAACTTCTCGCTCTGATAGTTGCCGGCGTTTTCCCCCTTGTATTTTTTCTTGCCATTGGGTCCGTAGAGTAAAAATAAAAAGTTTTCGGGATCAGGGTAGTCGGCATTCCACCCCCACTGAAACAACTGCGCCGTTCCCTTGAGCATCTTGTCCTGGAAGCGGTTGTAATCCGTCCCCCTGACAATCAGTTCAATATTCAACTTGGCAAACTGTTTTCGCCACCAATTTAATCGGGCTTTGTCGTCCGGACCGCTTGCCGTGACATCAAAAAACAACTTCAAAGGCTCGCCTGTCTTGGCATGTCGACCTTCCGGATACCCGGCCTTCTCTAGTAAGGCCTTTGCCTCATGTAACGAACGGCGTACCGGGCGATTGTTCTTCCACTCATACACCATCGGATTGATCCCGGCCTCACCTTCCCGGTATCCAAAGATCCCAGGTGGAAGGGGGCTCTGGGCGGCAATGCCGCGACCGTTCAAAAAAATCGAGATGTATTCTTCATAGTCAACGGCAATGGCAATGGCTTGCCGGAGAAATTTGCCTTTTTCGCCAGCTGGCTGTCCAACAACCGGGTCGAGCATATTGAACCCAAAATAATATGTGGAAGTCGCGACCGCTGTAGAAAGTCGAATCCCCTTGGTCTGCATTTCCTCAGTCAGAGAGAGCTCTCCGCCCCCACCAATCTTGACAGCCTGATCGAACGTATCTGAAACAATACCAGAGACGTCGTAATAACCTTGGAGGAATTTATTCCAGCGCGGAATGGATTCTTTTTCCAGACTTTGGACGACCTGTTCAATAAACGGCATGGGTTGCCCAGCGTCGTTCAACAGCCCCTTTGCTTCATCTCCTGGCATCCCTTCGGTTGGATACGTCTCGCCGTGAAAATTCGGATTGCGTTCCATGACCATGCGGAGATTGGGATTATTGACCGTCAGCATATACGGCCCGGTCCCAATAGGGTACCAGTGGAGAGTCAAGTTTTTGTCTTTCATTCCAGGCTGGGCATGAAACCGCTCGGCCTCCCAAGGCATGGGCGCAAAAAACGGCATAGCCAACCAGTATTTGAACTGCGGATACTTCCCTTTGATTCGAATGCGGTACGTATAGCGGTCCACCACTTCTACGCCAGGAAAGTCATGCTGACGCAGATCGAACCAACCAGGAGAGTTCCCTTGCTGAAAGTTTGAATCATGAACTGTCTTCAGCGTTTTGGCATATTCAGCCAATCCATCGATATATTCGGTCATCAGACCGAAGATCGGACAGCTGTAGGACGGATGTGCCATGCGTTTAATTTGATACACATAATCTTCCGCCAGGAGTTCCCGAGTCCCCACGTGCTCAAAATCCGAAAGAGTGTGAATTCCAGCAAGAACATCACGCTCAAGGGTGTGATACATGTAGTGCCCTTCACTATCTACCGCTAGAGCTGGATGTGGTTGATAGCGAATGCCCGGTTGAATTCGGATTTCGTACAGACTGAAGGCAATATCCTCAACCGACGCATCGTCCGGCAGACGATTGCCTACCCTGTCGAGAAAAACCGGCTTGGGCATCTCAGTTGCCGTTAATGGCACCAAGGTATACGGACGTTTCAGGTAGTGATATTGCAACGGGGGTTCATAAATATTGCCAATGATCGCGTATTCATTGGAACTATATGAACGCACGGGATCAAGATGTTTGGGACGTGATCCAAAATCGGAATACAGAATATTCTTATCGTTTTCCTGTGCTGGATACGGATTATTCCACACTTCACCAGTGCAGCCATTCAATGCGCCTATTACGACAATGAGGGAACCCAGGACTCTCAAGAATACTCTCTCTCTGGCTTTAGGATCTGAGAGAAAATAACTTGAATAATTTCGCATCCAATCTTCGGGCCATCTTTGAACGGGCCTCAATCGAAAAACCCTCAACATAGCTGTGCTATGCCTCGGGTTTTTCTCAATCGTTCCGTCCAAATCCAACCCAAATCTTGGCGCGAAATTATTCAAGTTATTTTCTCTCAGATCCTTAGACCTTCAAAATTTTGGAATCGTGCAACCAACACACAGCCTCATGGTCAGACTCTATCTGAACCAATGGCGGTTCTTCCTCAGCGCAACATTCCAAGACCTCTGGGCACCGCGTCGAAAAATGACAACCTTTGGGATAGACCAACGGCGAGGGAACCGTACCGTGGATCGACTCAAGCCTTTTCTCTCGCAGGCCAGGTTTCGGTAACGAGCGCAACAGCGCTCGCGTGTACGGATGCGATGGGTTGGCAAAGAGCTTCGACACACTGGCACGCTCCACGATTCGACTGGCGTACATCACGATGACGTCCTGGGCAAACTGAGCGACCACCCCAAGATTATGGGTGATGAGCAAAATTGCCATGCCCATTTCTTGTTGCAGCTCTTTGAGCAATTCTAAAATCTGCGCTTGAATCGTGACATCCAAGGCCGTGGTCGGTTCATCGGCAATGAGGAGATCAGGCTTGCACGCTAACGCCATCGCAATCATTACACGTTGTTTCATGCCTCCCGACATTTCATGCGGATATTGATTGATACGCTGT
Organism: Nitrospirales bacterium; assembly: GCA_963555755.3. GTDB lineage: Bacteria > Nitrospirota > Nitrospiria > Nitrospirales > UBA8639 > Nitronereus. The sequence goes on along the minus strand of OY820905.2, from coordinate 4,152,829 downwards.
TCTGCCGAAGGGATGTGGACTTTCTCCAGTAAGCGGATGACTTCTTGCCGGACTTCATGTCTAGACAGGGTGGTATGAATTTCCAACACCTCACCGATTTGATCGCCGATCGTGAAGACGGGATTAAGTGACGTCATTGGCTCTTGAAAGACCATCCCAATTTGGTTGCCGCGTACCTTGCGGATTTCTTTATTCGGCAAGGTCAACAAGTCGTGCCCTTTAAAGACAATCTTTCCACTCACGACCCTTCCGGGATAATCTAACAACTGCATGATGGACAATGCCATAACGGATTTCCCACAGCCCGATTCTCCAACCAGCGCCAACGTTTGCCCAGGCTGAATAGAAAAGCTCACATCCTCCACCGCTCGAATCTCACCCTTATCCGAGAAGAAGGAGGTATAGAGGTGAGAAACATCGAGAAGATGGCTGTTTGAGGAATTCAATGTTTATCGTCTCCGCAGTTTCGGGTTGAGCGCTTCACGAAGCCCTTCGCCTACTATATTAAACGCGAGCACAACTACAAAAATAGCCATACCTGGAATCACGAACAACCAGGGTGCATCAAAGATAAAACCTTTCCCGTCCGTCAAAATATTTCCCCATGTGGCATACGGCGGTTGAACGCCAAATCCTAAAAAACTCAGCCCCGATTCGGTCAGTATTGCTGTCGCGACACCAATCGTGGTCGAGACCAACACTGGAGCAAGTGCATTCGGAACCAAATGACGAAAAATTATTCTTGCTTTAGGTAGGCCAAGGGCTTCAGCCGCCACCACGAAATCTTGCTGCCGCAACGCCAATATTTCTGCACGGACAAACCGACACGTACCCATCCACCCGAACAACCCAATCACAATCATGATGTTGTATATACTTGGCGGGAGCAGTGCGACCACGGTCAAAATCAGAAAAAACGTTGGGATACAGAGCATGACATCTGTAAACCGCATGATGAGCGTATCGACGGTCATAATTTTCAGTAATTGTATATTGCCAAAAAACCCCGCAAGCCCCCCTAATAAAATTCCAACGACCACGGATATCCCCACCGCGACGAATCCAATGGACAGTGAAACAAAAGACCCTTGGAGCATTCGAGCAAACACGTCACGCCCCAATTCATCCGTTCCAAATACGTAGACACCCAATTGGGGAAGGTCTGGGGCAGGAATGATATCAACAGATGGCGTAGACAACGGAGGAAGAAACTTATCGGGAAGCCGAACGACTTCCGCATCGAACACGACCACCCATTCAGTGAACACTTTCCCGCTGATACCCACGACCACCAGAATGGCCAGGACAATCGAACTCACGACTGCCAACCGATCTTTTTTATACACCCGGATAAATTCTTGCCACGGTGTCTCAGGTGGAGGAAGCTTTTCGGCATCTACCGAGGCAACAGGACGATTCACGGTGTTCATACTTTTGATGCCAATGAGTGTTTCATATTCCTGCCCAGATTATTCCAACCGAATTCTGGGATCGGCCACCCCATACAACACATCTGAGACAAGCGTCCCAAGCAACGTCAACATCGCGCCAAACACATTTAATGTGAGAATAACAGGAAAGTCTCTCGAGAGAATGGCCTCATACCCAAGAAGCCCGAGCCCCGGCCAGGCAAAAATCGTTTCAAAAATTACCGATCCGCCAACTAACCCAGGGATGAGCAGACCAAACATCGTAATAAAGGGCAGCAGGGCGTTTCTCAGAGCATGCCGATAAATGACCACATCCTGGTGCAACCCCTTCGCTTTGGCAGTCCGAACATAATCTTGGCTCACCACCTCAAGCATTTGAGAACGGACATATCGAGAAAGAATAGCAATCCCACCTAGAGCTCCCAATAAAGAGGGAAGCACCAAATGCCACACCCGATCCATAAATTGAAAGGCTCCTGTCGCCCCTTCCATTCCAAAAGTTCTGAGCCCAATAACCGGCACATGAAATACTTCAACAACACCTAAGATCATGATGTACGACAAAAAGAATCCTGGAAAGGAGATCAACGCATAGGCGACCAATGTACTTGACCGGTCAAACACTGCACCCCTTCGAATCGCGGCTTGAATCCCCACTGGAAAGGCTAACGTCCATACAATTAACGTTGAACATATAAAAAGCGGGAGGGAATTTAAAAACCGTCGCCAAATTTTCCCGAGGACTGGCTGATTATCCTTAAACGACTTCAACTCCCCTCGGGCGAGATCTCTCACCCAATAGACATACTGAAGATACAAGGGATCGTCCAAATGAAACGCCGCTCGAATTTTGGCAATATCCTGCGGCTTCATTCGCGGATTGGAGGGGTCCACCGCACTCGGTTCACCTGGCGCGAGATGGATCAATCCATGAATCAGCACCGAGACAATAAAGAGCAGAACGACCCGAAGTGCAATATTTCGACCGATGTAGGCCAGCATATTTTCTTAATCTTCGTACGCGTAAAAAATCTATGGCAAGAAAAATCCTTCCTCCCGACTTTCCCAATTTAGTGAAGGAACCTTAAAAGTTCGGAGTCATTTCGAGTTTTCGCCATTTTTTAAAATAATACGAAATATTCCCGGTTTTGGTTGGGTAAATTTTTTCATAGGTTTCCTGACCATCTTCTCCACGATGAACGAGGACAATTTTTTTATCCAAGACCTTTGTTTCTAAGGGTGCATAGAGAAACGTATAGGGTTGGTCCTCATATATTTGTTCGTGCAATTGATGAGCCATGTCTCGCTGCCGAGCCACGTCATATTCCTGTCGAATCCTGACGATTAAGTCGTCTGCTTTGGGATTATTATATCCCACAAAATTTAATTGTTGCGGACCAGCCTCACTCGAGTGCCACAATTGAAATAAATCGGGATCGACTCCCATACCCCAACCCAACACGACCGCATCAAATTGTGCCGTATTGACAAAATCCTTGAGAAATACTGCCCATTCAAAGACCTGTGTATTACATTTCACCCCGATCTTTTTCCAGGCATTTTGCGCAATGATCATTATATTTTTTCGAATCGGATTCCCATTATTGGTGATAAGATTAAATTCGAAAATTTTCCCGTCCTTTTCCAACCACCCATCGGCATTGGTTTCCCAACCTAATTTCAATAATATCGCCTTCGCCCCTTCTGGGTCATACGGCAAAGGGGCCACGCTCGGATCATTCCATTGGGTATTCTTCGGATACGGCCCAGTAATACGTTCCCCTTCACCATACAGCAGATATTTAATGAACTCCTCAACATTGATCGCCATGCCTAGGGCCCTTCTCACTTCAGGATCCGAGAGCAAGGGACGACGATTGTTATAGCCGATATAGGTATACCCAAATCCCAAACTTGAAAAATTTTGATATTGGGCATCCTGTTTATAACGAGCCACCTGATGCGGCTGAGCACTATAGTCATCCACCGCCCCCGCATGGAACTCCACTTCTTGCGTGAAGAAATCTGGAATGATGCGCATGAAGAAGTCATGATATTCTGCTGGGCCTTCCCAATAGGTTTCAAATCGTTCCAAATGAATAAACTCATCACTTTGCCATTCAACAAACCGATAGCTGCCACTACCCACTGGATGACGATTAAACTGACTATCACGCATACCAAACGCCTCACGCGCGGCATCCGATAATTCGCGTCTCTCCATTTCCTGCTGCATTGCCTTTTTATTGAGTAAGTGCTCAGGCAAGATCCCCATCATCCAGGCATTAATCGCAGGGGAGAATAACCGTTTATACACAACTTGCACCTTGTGTGAATCAAGAATTTTCACAAATTTAATCGGTTCAAAATCAGAGGTGCGTGGTGAAAGATTATTTGGATTCATGATGGCTTCATAGGTAAATTTCACATCTCCAGCATCAAACTCATGCCCATCATGAAAACGGACGCCTTTTCGTAGGGAAAATTCGATGATCGGATTGTGTTCCGCGACTGGGAAAATTCCTGACAATTGAGCCCGAACTTGGGCTTTGATTTCCGGTGTGATTCCATCGGGGAACTGGACAAACTTCTCATAGGGAAAGTTCTCCAAATAGCGGTCGCCAATCACCGGCATGAGCCTAGCAAAAAAGTCTTGATCCACCTGGTGTAATGAAAAGGCCACTCGCTCCGGCATATTGAAGGTAATCTCGACTTCGCCTCGTTTGGGCTTTCCATCTTCACCCTTCTCTTGAATGGGAATCTTTTGTGTCAGGCTCGTGGGAGGCACGACTTCCATGCCTTTGACATTTTCAGCCAATACCGAAAAAGAGGCTCGTTGAAGAGCGGATCGAATCCGGTTGACCAACCGAGGCCCAGAAACCTCCGTGCCGTCAGGAAAGCGATTTGACGGGCTGACAAACAAATAGGCTTTTTCGGATAGGGTCCATTTCGTAGCCAGGCGACCACGCAGGTTCAGATTTTCATCAAGATCCAACAACCCTTCAAAGACATGGCCGACAATATTCGAGCTGGCCGAATCCGCATTTAATATCGGATTGAGAACCTTCGCATCACCAATCGACCCTTCGATGTACGTAACCAAGCGTTTCGGATTACCTGTCGCTTGTTTTTCGTAAGTTGGAACCCAAAAATAGGATTGGAGGAGGAAGACGGTTAACAGGAGTGGAGCGAGGAGGAGCCAGCGTTTGAGGCGCATGAGGACAAAACAAAACACCCTTTGGTTTCAGATAAACCTTTCGAACTCATTATAGGCTATGCCCAGGATTATGCAATGTCCAGAAGTCGGTCGAACAGGTGTCACACCTTACAGTGCCAATCCCTCGACTTGCTGTTCGGCATGATAGGAACTGCGCACCAGGGGACCTGACTCCACATGCTGAAACCCGAGGGCAGTACCACGTGCTTTCAGTTCATCAAACTCTTGAGGCATGTAATATCGCTCCACGATCCGATGCTCTTTCGTGGGCTGAAGGTATTGCCCAATCGAGACGATATCACAATCCACGGAGCGCAGATCTTCAAGAACCAGCAGAACTTCTTCAAACGTTTCTCCCATGCCCACCATCATGCCGGATTTGGTCTTGGCCCCCAGGCGCTTGGCCCGATCGAGTAATTCTAACGAACGCGCGTATTTTCCTTGAGGCCGTACCGCAGGAAAGAGACGAGGCACAGTCTCCACGTTATGGTTCAAAATGTCAGGAGCCGCACTCATCAAGTGTTCAAGTGCAGACTCGCTGCCTTGAAAATCAGGGATCAACACTTCGACCTTACAAGACGGGATTGTACGTCGAATCTCGTGAATCGTTGCAGCAAAGATTGATGCACCACCGTCTTTCAGATCATCCCGGTTCACCGAGGTGAGCACGGCATGACGCAATTGCAGCGACTCCACCGCCTCGGCAACACGACGTGGCTCTGCCTCATCAACCGCGCCCGGCTTTCCCGTTTCCACCGAACAATAATGGCACCGCCGGGTACACACATCCCCCAGCAGTAAAAAGGTCGCCGTCCGATTATTCCAACATTCCCAAATATTCGGACATCGCGCTTCTTCGCATATTGTATGTAACCCTTGCGCATCAACCAGACGCCGCATTTCCTGATAATGCGTTCCTCGCTGCACTTTCACCTTGAACCAAGCCGGCAACCGCTTCCGGGGCTCACCTTGGGCATCTCGATTGGCGCGATGGTTTAACGTGGAAATGGGGATCACATTCATCTGAGATAACCTAATTGGCCTTCGTGCCTGCGCGCTGTAGCGCTCTGGCGCGCAAGCGTGAAACGGAAAACATGAAACAGAGGGAGATGGTTGCCTACCGTTTCCCGCCTACTACCTGACGGGTTTCGAAACGACCCCATTATGCAAAGGGAATGACGGATCATCAAGGACGAAAAACTCGACACCCGCGCTTCAACTCCATGTTGGACAAAAGACGTTATGTCCATGACAAATATACCGATTTACATTTTTTGAGCCCTTTGGTACGGTTCCCCCCCAGAAGAAAAACCACTAAGTGGAAATTCGTTTATCTTTCCCACGTCCGAACTCAAAAATCCCAAGGTAACTGTTGGAAATTTATGACTCACCTCCAGGCTGGACTTTTCGACATTGGCCTCTACAAATGAACGTTTGGCAAGGCTATGACCTCTGAACCAGTCGATACGGTCCCAGGTTCCAACTCCCCCGTCATCCTCATTGCCGAAGACGATGAGGGACATGCGTCCCTCCTCGAACGCATTCTGAAACGGTGTGGAAATTGGAAGACCTGCCACCGATTCCGGGATGGGCAAGAAGTCCTGGACTTTTTACTAAAAGTGAGCAAGAGTACGTCCTGGGCACGCCGGAATCCTCACCTCCTATTTTTGGATGGTTGCATGCCAAAGATGAGTGGCCAGGAAGTCCTCAGAGAGATACAAACCAGTCGCATGTTGAAGACCGTGCCCTTGACCATAGTGACGACCACTAATGATTCCCAAGAACTTGCATCCTTCCAGGCCTTAGGATGCACCTACCATCTGAACAAGCCGGTGGAGATCAACGCATTACGTCACGTCTTGAGTCAGGTGCAGTTTAACCACATCAATAACCCACGTTAAGGAACAACCGTTTCCTCCTCATTGTCCCCTTTGAATATTTGCTATGAAGGCATCTGGCTCTCTTCCTACCATCCTCATCGTCGATGATGACCCTGACCTGGGCCTTCTCATTCAACGGTATTTGCATCGCGAGGGCCTGAACTCGCGGGTCGCCACAACCGGTGAAGAAGCCCTGCGACAATTGTCCGCCCACCCTATCACCCTGATGCTTCTCGACCTGCACCTCCCGGACATGAATGGAGACGAGCTCATCCACGCGATGAAAGAACACCACCCCACCGTTCCGTTTATTGTCGTCACGGGCTATGGTGATGAGCAACTCGCGGTCAAAATGCTCAAAAGTGGAGCGCGGGATTACATCACCAAAGATGAATCCGCATTGGAGCTCCTTCCCTCGGTCGTCCTCCACAATCTTCAACAACTTGAGCGAGAACACCGACTGGCCCAAGCCGAGGAAGAGCTGGCCGCGGAACAAGAACGATCATCCGTGACCCTTGCGTGTATTGTGGATGGCGTCATCACGACAGATATTAACGGCATCGTCCACTCCATCAACCCCGTGGCCCTACACCTGATCGGCCATAATCTGACACACGTGCTTGGCCGCACCATTGATGAAGTGTTTCATTTAGTACACCCGGACCACCCCGATCAGGATGATCACCTCGTTAAGCAGGTGCTCGCCCTGGGCCAAGTCATGAAACCCCTGTACTATCGCCGCCTCCTGAATCGAAACGGGACCCATACAATGGTCATGTGCAGCGCGTCGCCTATCTGTCATAAAAATGGGACGGTCTTGGGGGCAGTCGTGGTGATTCGTGATATGTCCGAGCGGATCAAAATTGAGCATGAACTCCAGAAAGCCAGCAAGCTAGAGTCCATCGGCACGTTAGCCGGAGGCATTGCCCATGATTTCAACAACCTCCTGATGTCCATTCTGGGCAATATTTCGCTCGCGAAATTGTCACTCTCTACAGAGACTCGGGCCTTTTCCCAATTACTCGAAGCGGAAAAAGCTTCCTTGCTTGCCAAGGGCCTCACGCATCAGCTTCTGACATTTGCCAAAGGAGGGCACCCGGTCAAAAAGCCGGTCAGGTTGGTACCAATATTGGAGAATGCAACCCAACTTATCTTACGGGAGGGGAAGATTCGGAGCGAATACCGATTTCCCAATGACCTGTGGGACCTGTATGCCGATGAGAGCCAACTCCATCAGGCCTTCCACAATCTTATTCTCAACGCCCAACAAGCCATGCCCCAAGGCGGAACATTGGAAATTGAAGCGGAGAACTTGCACCCCGCTGAGCTCCCAAAGAATGCCGGCCTGTACTTTGAGGACAATGCTTACGTTCGAATTCGTATCAAGGATACGGGGCACGGAATTTCGAACGAAGATCTGGTGCGAATTTTTGACCCGTACTTCACCACCAAACGACAGGGAAGTGGGCTGGGATTGGCTACCACCTATTCAATTATTACCAGCCACAATGGACAGATGGAGGTCACGTCAACGGTGGAGAAAGGGACGGTGTTTACGATCTATTTGCCGGCCGCAACCGTTCAAGCGGTGCCACAAATTCCAGAATCCGGTGGCATTCGACTGGGACAGGGGAAAATCCTGGTCATGGATGATGAGGAAGCCATTTGCGTCATCCTCGAACAAATGCTCGGGCACTTAGGATATACCGTAGAGGTGACACAACATGGAGAAGAAGCGATTGCGCGGTATGCCAAAGCTCTGGACTTACGCCAACCGTTTTCCACAGTCATTCTCGATTTAATGATTCCCGGAGGAATGGGAGGAAAAGACACGATTCACAGGCTCCGGCTCCTCGACCCCGATATCCGAGCCATTGTCTCCAGTGGCTATTCCAACGACCCGGTTCTCTCGAATCACCTCTCCTATGGATTTCAGGGAATGGTCGCCAAACCGTTTCGCTTAGAGGAACTCAGCGAAGCCCTGTATCAGGTTCTCGTCAAACGCGAGTCGTAATTCGTCAAGCGTGATACGTGAAGCGTCATGCGTAAAAGAAACCCTTTTGTTTTCTCCTACGCTTTACCCATCACGCCTCACGGATGACGTCTCACGTCTCTCCCCATCCGGCTACAGATTGACCTTCACTTCATCCCCTTCCACCACAACCGGATACGAAGCCACACATGCAGAGGGATTGTTCACCGACACACCGGTTTTCACATTATACTCCCACCCGTGCCAGGGACAGGTCACCACCTCGCCCTCAAGATCGCCTTCACCTAACGGGCCGCCTCGATGAATACAGGTATTATCAATCACATAAAATGTTCCCTCGACATTGAATACCGCCAAACTTTTCCCGTTGACCTCAGCTACGATCCCCGTCCCAACAGTCAATTCAGTCGTATTCGCCACTGTCACTCGTTCCGACATCCTAATCCTCCTCAATTTAATCTCGTCTCCAAAAAGAATATTCTATCAACACTAACATCGAAAGTTCCCCCTTTGAAAAAGGGGGATAGGGGGATTTTCAAATCATTTTTAGCCTTGAATACCTGCTTTGGCTTAATTCAGCCCCATCGGCTCTTTCAACTTTTTCAACATATCGCTCACCGAAGACCCGGATTTGTCACTGGCTTGACTCTCAATTTGATTCCGTAAAGCCGCCGCAATTTTGACAAAGGCCTTGGATTGGGGGGAATCGGGATTCGCGACCACAATCGGAGTCCCAGCATCGCTACACTCACGAATGGCGGGATCCAAAGGAATCCGACCCAAAAACGGAATGTCAAATTTTTTCGCCGCCCGCTCCCCGCCAGCAAACGAAAAAATCTCCGTCCGTTCCCCGCAATGACCACAAACAAAAAAGCTCATGTTTTCAATAATGCCCAGGAGCGGCACATTGACCTTCTGAAACATCCTCAGCCCTTTGCGCACATCATACAGTGCGACCTCCTGCGGAGTGGTAACCGAGATCGCTCCCGTCATCGGCACCATCTGAGAAATGCTCAATTGGGCATCTCCTGTGCCCGGCGGCAAGTCAATGAGGAGATAATCTAGCTCTCCCCACTCCACATCACGAAAAAATTGGAGAAGGGCCGTATGCACCATTGGCCCTCTCCACACCACCGCCGTTTCTTCCGGCACAAAAAATGCCATTGAAATAATTTTTACGCCATGCGCCTCAGCCGGCAAAATTTTACCCTCCGCTTTACCCGGAGGCTCTGGCACACCCATCATCATGGGAATATTGGGACCATAAATATCGGCATCCATCAACCCCACGCTAACCCCGGACTGACCTAACGCCACGGCCAAATTCGTCGCCACCGTGGACTTCCCAACCCCACCCTTCCCACTACTCACCGCCACAATATACTTCACCCCCGGAAGAAGCTTTTCCTCAGCCGGTGCCGGCGCGGGAGTCGGTTGCTGTGCTTGTTCATCACTCATAAAACTCGTCCTTTCTATAATCAGGGTAAACGCTCATGCCCCTGTAACTTTTAACAACATTGTTAGATTGATTTAAAACCTATGACGTCAATTCTGACTGATAAACTCTACCTTGTAGGAAAGGGGGGAGGCAAATTCCGAAACCGTTGTCATTTCGAACGGATGTGAGAAATCTGTTTGAGAAGGGATGGTGGAGTGTGCACCACACACCAATTTTCCTTGAGGTCATCCCCGACATCCTTAATCGGGGATCCAGGTTTTTCTTCGCCCCTATTCTTGTTAGCTAATCGGTCTGTGTGTTTCAAGAAATATTATGCAGGGTTTCGCCCCCACACGATGAGGCACTTTTGTTTCGGCAAAAGTGCCCAAAACCATTTTCGCCCGTGGGCGGCCCTACAGAGAATGATCAAAACGTTCGTCAGCAAGGCCGCAGGCGCTTTGGCGCGCGCAGCGTACGCGTTAGTACGTGAGCACGACAAAGGGCCGAAAACGCCGCAGACGGACGTTTTGATCATTCTCTTCCGGGTGCCTTCGCCTTCGTACCGATAAGATGGCTCGGGAACTCGCTGCGCTCAGACAGCCCTCGCCGAGAGGTCGATTCGGTACGGAGGCTCCGCCGCGCCCGAAGGCGGCAAGGCACTCAAGAAACAAACTAATTTTTTCAAATGGAGGGGAAGGACAAACTCATTAATACCCCCTGCCTGGCAAGCAGGCCCTATTTGCCTTTTCGAGATGCAAACGCCTTAGCTAAGGTCTTATCCAAGGTCATCAATTCGACATCGAGCGTCTTCGCTAACCAGAAAAAAGAAGCATCGTAAGCTGTCAGAGCCTTGTCTTGGGCTAGGCCAAGGACCTCAGTCATGTTGACCGCCATGAACGTCAGCGGCAGACGACCGACCATCTCAAAACCACCCAACAATAACGTTTTTTGGGCAGGATGCCTTCGAATCTTCATGAGACAAACATTCGCCAACTCAAAGGGTAGTAGGAATGGAGCAAGGAGATCATGATTTTCCATTTGAGCCGCAATCCGCTGACCATCGGGTTCAGCAAACACGACGGCGGCCAAGGCTGATGTATCAATGACCTTAGTGGCCATCACGATCCTTGCGAATCATTGCCACCGACTCTTTTGGTGTGCGCAGTCCACGTTGCCGTACTTCTGCTAAGAGGCCTTGTGGAGAAATCTTGTCTTGCTGATTCACGCTTTCCTCAAGTATGGCCAGCAGTTCACCTTGAAGCGAGCGATGATGCTTGTGGGCTCGTTGCCGTAATTGCTCCACCCATTCCTTTGGGACATTTTTGACAGAAAGATTGACGGACATCATAGCCTCCAAATGGTTCTATTATGGAACCATTATAGATCCATTTCCGTTTTTCCGCAATTTCTGAATTTCCCACCGAGGATTCACGCATACGAATCATTTACTTTGCCGCCATTGCTGTCATCCCCGACATCCTTTATCGGGGATCCAGGTCTTCCCCTCTTCCTCGCCATCTACTATTTGCCAGATTTCTAGTCAAAATTATTAATGCGGGGTTTCGCCCCCGCCGACGAGGCACTTTTGTTTCGGCAAAAGTGCCCAAAACCATTTTCGCCCGTGCGCGGCCCCATGGGGGTTCCTCCGCCTCCGTACCGAATAAGATGGCGAGGGAACTCGCTCCGCTCAAACAGCCCTCGCCGAGAGGTCGATTCGGTACGGAGGCTCCGCCGCGCCCGAAGGCGGTAAGACACTCAAGAAAGAAACAAACCAAGTTTTCAAATTGGGCTTGGAGGGGAAACTCTACGAACTCAATACTCATGCTTGCCCCCAATTCATGCGCCTTCAAAAAAGGAACGTCCCCCTTTCCGGACACTCTCGACCGTGAATCCATATTCGAAATCCCGACAGTGTGATAGCCGGATCCACCAATGTAGACCGTACATCTTCCAACTAGCCAGTCCTCTTCGAAACCTAACGCCGCATTCACTGGCGTAGCCTGCTGGCGCATTTTTTGCGCTTTTCGCAAAAAATGTGACAGTAGGCGGAGTCCGAGTGCAATGCCTTGTTAGGTGCGCTCACTCTGCCACCACTTCAATAGGCGCCTCAACCAACAAGGTTTCGTTATTGATTTTGTCGGTTACTTTTACTTGAACGACCAATTGCGTTGGGTCACCGGATGCAATAAGGTCGATGATTGTGTCAGAAAGTGACAAGACACTTGGTTTGGGCGGTTGGTGCCGAGAGCATACGGGCATTTCTGGGCCTGTTGCGAGAACAGTGCCTCTCTCTAAGACCGTGGTTTGCAATTGAATATTACACTCGCCATTGGAATTGGCACCACCACCCCAATAAAGAATGATGCCCGCGAATTTAGTGTTAACTGTTGTTTGTTTGAATACGGTCAATTTTGGTGTTTCTGGCTTTGACCACATTTCGACAAATGCATCTGCGTCTGGAACTAAAAATAAACGAACGCCAAATCGCTCTGTATCAGCGATAAAAGATTGCTCTATTCCCAAGGCAGCGCCAGAAGTTAATAGCAAAAATACTGCAAGCATTGATTTGATTTTTAGTTCCATGGATTTGAAATTGCACTCCAGTTTTGTACACCTAACAATGTTTAGATGGATCCGTGTAAGAGAAGGATCTTCGGGTTTATATCCGTATAACACGCCATCGATATTTCTGAAGAATACGCCGGAACTGTTGTCGTTTCAATTGGTTATACGCATGAGTCCAATTATTTCAGCATCTTATGCGGATCGGCATAACACCCCTCCTTGAATGGGTTCATATACCATCCAGCGGACTGCGAACGCCACCTGGTCCTCGGTTGCACCTGAAAAAGAGAACGCTACCCTTTTCTGTCAGCCATTTACTCCTAAGGTAACCTCTGTGGGTCAGCCACGTTGAAAATTAGTCGAGGGCTCGACATGACTGCGATATCGATGGGATGCTCCTCCTTTCTGTTCATTTGGCACTCTAGTCTTGGCCCTTCACCGCGTTGGGCGCGACTGGGCCATCGCCCCGAATCCGACCTCTCGGGCGAGGACTGTTTGAGTCCTTCGACAAGCTCAGGATAGACTCCGCGAGTTCCCTCGCCATCTTGATTCGGGACGGAGGCGGAGGCATCCCGGAGAACCTGCTTCGAAGCAGGCCCGGAGGGACCGTGAACGGGCGGAAGTGGTTTTGGGCACTTTTGCCGAAACAAAAGGCCTGCCCTGAGCCCAGTCGAAGGGGCCTCGTCGCTCGAGGGCAAAACCCTGAATAAAATTAATTCTGGATTCCCGGTTACGACTGGAGGAATAACTCAAATACTTGGAAGGATTAGAAAGAACAATAGAGACCTTACCTTGCCTGATTACCCATTCACCCGACCTCCCTATTTTTCTGAATCGAGATAGAGGGTATCGGGACAGATATCTTGCTCATGAGGCCAGACCACAGTTCCGTCCAACACTTTGGCTTGCTTGAAATAGTTCTTATCCTGCAGCTCTTGAAACACGCCAAAGTCTAACAAGTCGAAACAGTTATACACCCCTCGCTCCCCATTGGTAAAAACCAACTTGAGTTTGTAATCATCGGTGGGCATTACTTCTACAATTCTTGGATTCATAATTTACCTCAACGGTTCAATCTTAAAAGGCTGTTGACCAGACACAGCAAGTTCCCAGTCCGCTTCCAATTCTTCCTTATGCAACTCAACCCAAGCTTGGAGCAACTTCATTTTTGGGTTGGGGATACTCCCTTCAAGAACCCCACCATCCGGGATGGCAACAATAACTTCATGTTCCTGATATTTGACATGAATATGCGGTCTTTGATGCTGCTTGTTATCAAGGAAATACATGTAAATAATAATTCCATAGAACATCGAAATAGCTGGCATCTTGTCCCCCTACTCTACTACCGCAATACAGATCTTCTACTCTTTTTGTCACAAGGTTGAAAGTATATGCCCTAAGACCTGACAAGACAATGAACGAGTGATGTTCAATAAAAAACTATTTCTGTAATGACTGCCCGCCTTCGGACGCGGCGGAGCCGGAGTCCCGAATCGACCTCTCGGCGAGGGCTGTTTGAGCGGAGCGAGTTCCCTCGCCATCTTGATTCGGGACGGAGGCGGAGGCATCCCGGAGAGCCTGCTTCTGAGCAGGCTCGGAGGGACCGCGCACGGGCGGAAGTGGTTTTGGGTCCTTTTGCCGAAACAAAAGTGCCTCGTCGCTCGGGGGCGAAACCCCGATTAAAATAAACCTGGATTCCCGATTAAGGATGTCGGAAATGACGCGATTCTTTTCGGCAAGCCATAAACAAGTACTACGCCAGAAGAAAATCGAAATCTTCTTTGGTGATTGACGCACTTCCGCCTCGGTGAGTGGTGCCTTCGAGGACAGCTTCGTAGAGGGCGGATTTTTTCTGTTTTAAGGCCATCATTTTCTCTTCGACGGAATGGCGCATGAGGATGCGCAAGATAGACACCTTTTGCGTTTGGCCGATTCGGTGTGTGCGATCGGAGGCTTGGTTTTCAACCGCGGGGTTCCACCACGGATCCAAGTGAAACACATAGGAGGCCTTGGTGAGGTTCAGTCCTTGCCCTCCGGCTTTTAAGCTGAGCAAGAACACGGAAGCGTCTTTGCCTTCTTGAAACTGTTGGACCATGATTCGGCGTTTAGGCGTGGGCGTGGAGCCATCTAAACGAACGTGCGGAATGTGGTGACTGACTAGCGCGGCTTCGACCAAATCTAAAAATGAGGTGAATTGCGAAAAGACGAGCGCACTATGCCCTGCCTCCATGAGTTCGGCTAATCGCTCGACGACAAACGTAATCTTTGGCGAGGAATCATGCGTATCAGATTGAAGCAATTTGGGCGATAGGCAGATTTGGCGTAATTTCAAAATGGCCGTGAGCGCAATGATACGGGCTTGTGCATGCGTTTTGGTGCGATAGGCGTCATCGATGGTTGGACGGATTTGCGCAATGGTGTGTTGATAGAGTGACTTCTGTCGCTCGGTAAGATCTAAATACACATCGGTTTCGGTCTTAGGCGGCAATTCTTTCAGGATTTGTTCTTTGGTGCGCCGCAATACGAAAGGCTTCGTTCGCCGCGTGAGCACTTCCAGGAAGGACGAGGAGGCGGAGGTGATTTTCGACTTGATTTTGTCATAGTCCCCGAGCAGTCCGGGAAGGCACAGATCGATGAGTGAATAATATTCGCCGATGTGATTTTCCAACGGCGTACCAGTCATCACCATCTTAAACGCCCCTTTCAGACGGCGGACTGCGCTGGTCGTCTCCGCATGAATATTTTTAACGGCCTGCGCTTCATCAAAGACAATGATATGAAAGGGGATGGTTTCCAACGTCGCAATATCTCTCCGAACCACGCCGTACGTGGTCAACACCACATCACACCCCTCAAATTTTGGCGATCGATCAGCGCCGACATACATCTGCACTCGTAAGGATGGGTAAAATTTTTGAATCTCTTGTTCCCAATTGAAGAGTAGACTCGGCGGCAGCACGACCAAATGCGGGACAGGCTGACTCGTCAGGGACGGAATAATGCTTTCTTTGATGCCGCCCAACAGACTGATGGCCTGCACGGTTTTTCCAAGGCCCATATCATCGGCCAGACATGCTCCAAATCGGTGTTGGTACAAAAACCCCAACCAGGCATAGCCATTTTTTTGGTAGGTCCGCAGTTTGGCTGTGAGGCGTTTGGGAATCGGTGGCACCTCAATGTGTTCAAAGTGAGTCAACCGATCGATAATCGCTTCATCCTCTGGTGGCAAGGTGATTTTCACTCCTTGCTTCCGTAACGCAATCCAATCAAAGATCTGCAACCGGGGCACGCGCACCCATTCCTTTTTCATTCCCTTGCTGGATGGCTCCTGTCGATAAAACGACGAAAGAGCCCGAAGCGCTGCTTGCGTTTTGGTGGGAAAGATCTGCACGACATCATCTCCTTCGATGATGCCTTGTCCTTGCATGAATTGTTGAACCGCGGCCTCGGTCATCAACTTGCCGTTGCACCGGATTTCAGGACGCAATTCAAACCAATCGATTCCCTCAGGACGGTGCGCATCCAGGGACAATTCCCACTCTGGCAAAGCCACCGGCTTGGTGTGGTAAAACAATTCAATGCCTGCGGCCTGACACGATTCATATAACTGCGGCAAGCCTTGATGCAGAATATCCAGACGCAACCGCATTTCATCATGCCGCATCATGTTGTCAAACACCTGCGGGCCAAATTGTTCATAGGGCAATATATACATCCGGGCCTCTTGGGCTTTGTCCACCGTCAACAGCTGCCACCGACCTTGGTGAAACTGCAGCCGAACTTCCGGCTCTCCAAACACAGAAAAAAACTGTTTGAGCATATGCTTCGCAGTCCGTTTGATATTCTGCCGTTGAAAGTCTCCTTGCGAAAGCGCGGTTCGAAGAAGACCCTCGACCTTTGATGTCTGTGATACCGTCAGAAGTTTGATAAATGTTTCGCACAAAATTTTCTGACGTTTTTGGGCCCGCAAAGGAGCCGGCAAACTGCGGTACCCCTCCAGGCAGGTAAAAAAGCTAAACGTGGGTTCATGGGGAGGGGCGCAATAATCCCCCCACCAGCACTCCGCTCGAATGACCGCCATCGTTTGCCCGGAAGCCAATGGCTCCAAACCATCTTGGACCGGATGCACCACCAATCGATAGCGAGGTTGTTGAAGAGTCGGGGTATCGTGTTCTGGAGAAAGTGGCGTCACCACCCCATTCACTTTGAGGATCAACCGTTGCCGTGTAGCCGGCAAGTGTTGTGTAGGAATATGAATGGGCATCAATTGCGCGCGCCGCAGCGGGAGCTCTATCGGACGTCGCTCGAATAGTCCGAACTTGAACGGATTCCAAGGAGACTCTGTGCGATTCAGAGTTCGCTCCCAGGATCGATACGCCCGGGAGAATGCAAAGATTTCCTCATCATCCAACGCTTCGAGGCCATAGATCCATTCGTTATAGAGCATGGCTTGCAGATCCCATTCATTCGGCTCTTCCACCTTGACCAAAATCTGACGCTCCAGATCCACGGCATAGTCCCAAAATAATTTCACTCGCTTCCTCACGGTACGGTCGAGTACATACAACGGGCGAAGCGTGACCTGCCCATCGACCATATGTAATTCAGTGTACGTCTCACACCGGTGAAACCCTTCCCACGTCAGCCGCATCCCTTCCCCATCGGATTCAAAGACCAAAGGATACTGGTTTCCCGCCGCTTGAAGATGTTGCGCCAATCGATCGCGATGAATGGAAAACGAATGGTAAAAATCGCCAATAAAATATGCCAGGGTTTCTGGCACCCCACGAAGCGTGTAGACACGTTGCCCATGATTGCGAACCGACAGCTCGGGGTACTGTTCTCGGAGATGAATCACCAATTCAAAATCATCGGATTTGGGCGGGGCCGGGCTTGGAGGAGAAAAAGGCGACCGGAGCAACTGCCCGCGTCCACTGCCACCGGACAACAACGCCCCTCGGAGTTTCTCTAGCCGGCCCGGTTGGTGCCGAGCCACGTTAAAATGAATGGGGTCGAGCAAGTTAATAATTGTCAGCAATGCACAGATCACATGCTTACACTGGGTAGTCGGTGCCCAAGCCGGACAGTTACAGAGAAAATCCAGCTTATCGTCCAATAACATAAAATCAACCGCATATCTCCGGGTCCCCATCACCACCGCTGTTAAGAGAGAGCCATCGTGCTCCCACCGAAAGGATTCAAGCCGTTCCTTATGGAAATAATCATACCCTCGCACCACATACTCTTTGGGAGCCACGGTATAGACGATATTCGGCGGTAGCGCTTTGAGGTAATTGATCATGAAATTACGCTTTTAGATTTCTCGTAGGATTTAAAAAAGCCAAACCGAAAAAAGGCCAAACAGTCATTTATACCACATTGGGGTGAGGATGGAAGAAGGAATTACAATTGCTGTCATTCCCGCAGATAGTTAGCGGGAATCCAGAATTTTATTTATGCGGGGTTCCCCCCCCCCCCCCAATGGCATTCGTTTAAGGAATGGGCGGCATTCGTTTAAGGATTTGGCTCATTCGTTTAAGAAACGGATTCCATGTGCTTAAGGGACTTTCAGATAGAGGCCATCGACCCTGTGGGGTTCTTGGACTGGCTGTTCTTTTTGGGTGGATGCCACGTGGACTCCGGTTTCATGGATGTTCGAGGATAGGATCGGCCCGGCCTCACCCGTTGGTAGTGACTCACAATGGACTCGAAGGCCCGTTGGACGGCGGTCTGCATCCGAGCATGGAGCACGAGCAGATCTTCGAAGCTTCGCGCAAACACGTGAAGGCAATGTTTGAAGTTGGTCTTGAATGTCCGCCTCGCCCCGGTGCCGGTTCCAACTATGGACGATCCGGGAGGGGCCATGGGCTCAGCTGCGGGGGCTTCGGGATTGAGTGCGTGGTCCGCCCGATTGGCGAACAGCCGGTTCATGGTGATCAGGACGAAATGCGCGAAGAGCTCTTGTTTGACGCCGCGCTCGGTTTTGGCATGAAACTCCTCGATGAGGAACAGGCGCTTGCTCACCTTGTAGAGTTCCTCGATGCCCCAACGGGCATGGTAGAGATCCATGAACTCCTGGAGCGGATACCGCTGCTGGGGGCCGACCAGGGTGGTGCCCAAGCAAAATCGGCTGCCGGCCATCTCATATTTCAGAAGCCGCAGGCTCAACGGGATGATGGCGAGATCAGGATAGACCGCCCGGATGTCTCGTTGCGTGCGTGCGGCGGGGAAGAGGGTGACCGTGGTGTCGGTGTCCGGGCCGGCAAAAAACTCTTGAATCTCCTTGAACCCGCTGTCTTGGAGACGAAACACGGCGTGGATCCCGGCGGTCCAGTGCTGATGCAGCAGGACGTAGGAGAAATAGCCTCGATCGTACACCACGACATCGTTGGGCTTCAGCACAGCCAGGTGCCGCAGGGCGCACCGTCGCTCGTTGCCATGCGCGACGAGGTCGAAATCCCAGGGCACTTGCGACGTGAGGTGGTAGAGGCAACTCAGCAACCCTTGAGGATAGTGTGCATTGTCAGAGGGCAAGGGGTAGCCACACGCCCGCAACGCGCGGGGCAGTGTAAGCTTGGAGCCATCGACGGCAAACACCCGATGGCCCAACCAGGTGTCGTTGGAGTCGTGTGGGGCATAGGCGTCCAGAATGTTCCGGTTGACGGACTGGAAAATGGCTTCGTCCAGTTTGCGACGTGCGACACAAAAGGACGCCGGCGCGATGCTGTGGGGTTGCGGGAGCGCGAGCGCCAGGTTGTCGCAACTGTCCCACAAGTCATCAATGGTGGTGCCGTAACTTTGGGAGTTGGTTGACGACACCAACCGAAAGATCAACAGCATCAGGATCAGGGAATCGATCACCCGTTTCCGGACGCGCCACTGGTCATCGTACTGGGCCGCCACGTCGTGGAGGATGTGGACCACCTGTTTCCACCAGGCGACAAACCCTTCCCCGACGGACCGTGTGCGACTGGCTCGCACGTCGTTGCGATAGCGTGTCTTCACCGTGACGGCTCGATGCCCGGCAGTCAGGCACGCGCGCCAGTCGGGTTGGAGCGGATAGAGAAAAATCTCTTTTGTCGTGGGTGGACGGTCCGACGTTGAGCCAAACCGCCCGCGCCCCTCGGTGTAGCCCACGAAGTGCCAATTGGCCGCTCGATAACAGGTCCCGGCAAACCGGGAGGGATCGATGAACGTTTCAATCAGCACCGGGCGATAACCGTAGACTTCAACCCAGTCGTCCCCGATCTGCTTGGTGGCCCGCGCCAGCACATGGCTGGCGAGATTCGGCACGTCAATCCACGGAAAGATCAAAAACCGATCATTGCGCAACACCAATGGCAGGAGCTTCCTCCGGTGCGTCACGTCCCAGCCAATCCAGTGATCTCTGGGGGCCAGCGCCCAGGCGGCCGAGGCCGAAAACAGCAGACAGCCCAGCGGGTACGGCTGGGCGGCCGATCTCACCAGATAGCCCAGCTGGGCCCCGATCGGGTGTTTATAGCCCAAATAATGATAGGTCTGCAGGTAGGCTTTCCAGCTCTCGCGTTCCTCTTTCGAGACCACCCGGTGCAGGGTAATTGGGGCCACGGCGGCGAGGGTGTCGGTGAGTGGCTCGGTGGGGGGCGGCTCGTGAAACGCAGGGATGGGGTGTCCCGGCGCGCGCTTGTGGCGCGTGGCCGGCAGAGTCACGATCCCGTGCGCTTCCAGCTCGGTCAGCAAGGTCAAACAGGAATGAATCTTGTTGTGGCCCGTCGGCGTGGTCCAGCTGAGATGCTCACAGACGGTGAGGGCCAATTCCTTCCGACTCAGGTGGGGGAACAGCTGGACGGTTTCTTGGACCTGCGCCAACTGCTTGCGGGTGAACCGCCGCCCGCTAAAGGTCGTCTTGGGTAAGGTGTCCACAGTCTTCATCGAGGATAGTCTCTCAGAAGACGGAAAAGAAGTCAAGCGAAAAAGGACACCAGGGCGACTTCGGTTCAGAAGCCCTGATCAATCAACCAGTTCCGCTGATAACAGAGAAGGCAGATTGTTCGTTCGAACCAAACCGAATGCCATTGCCCCCCCCCCCCGCGCGACGAGGTCCCCTCGCCAAGACTCAGGGCAGGCCTTTTGTTTCGGCGCAAGGACCCAAAACCATTCTCGCCTGTGCGCAGCCCTCCGCCTCGCCCAACGCGGAGTCCCAAGATCGAGGCAGAAAATGAAGGAGCAACCTTACATAATCATTGATTGTCATATCGAGCGGAGCGAGAAATCTCCCCTCATTGTCGAACGAGAGATTTCTCCCAAGGGTCGAAATGACGAAGGAAGGGTTGAAGGGTGAGAGGGAAAAACCTGGATTCCCGATTAAAAATGTCGGGAATGACGTGAAAAATTAAACGACCTCAACTTAACAAACCTTTCCCATCCCTTCAACATATAGAAATGTCACTTCGGCCCCGCCTTCGTGCGCGGCGGAGACGGAGCACCGAATCGACCCCTTTGGCGAGCACTGTTTGAGCCCTTCGACAAGGCCTGGCCTGAGCTTGTCGAAGGGCTCAGGATAGATTCCGCGAGTTGCGCAGCCATCTGATCTGACCTGTCCTGAGCGGAGTCGAAGGATTCGGGGCGGAGGCAGAGACACCCGCAGGGCCATGCACGGGCAAACGTGGTTTTGGGCACTTTTGCCGAAACACAAGTGCCTCGTCGCGTGGGGACGACACCCCACATAAAAACTTTTCAACCATTTACAAGAAAACTTATTTGTCATTTCGAGCGGAGCGAGAAATCTCCCCCCATTACCGAACGAGAGATTTCTCCCATGGGTCGAAATGACAAAAGAGGGGTTGAAGTGTGAGAGGGAAAACCTGGATTCCCGATAAAAAATGTCGGGAATGACCAATTTATTTCTCAAGGCAACGCCACCTTCCCCTTCTTCCTTGAAAAACTACTGGCTCCCCCCTAGGATGCAGCAGCGTCCCGACTATCGGAAGCCGCATTTTTTATCGCTCATTCCGTAACTCTCAGTTAGGATATTGTATTGATGCCGTTTGCTTTCGATTTCCCCCTACTCTCCGCCATTCCTTTTCCAGAGATTGATCCTGTTTTTTTTAGCCTTGGGCCGCTGAAGTTTCGCTGGTATGGGCTCATGTATCTGTTGGGACTCACTGGGGCCTATTTTTTAATCCGAGCACGTGCACGGGCCAAAAACATTTCTCTCAGCCAGGACCAATTATCTGACTTGATTGTCTATGCCGCGTTAGGGGTGTTTCTGGGCGGACGGCTTGGCTATACCCTGTTTTACAACGCGGGGTACTACTTAGAACACCCATTAAGCATTTTAGCGGTCTGGGAAGGTGGGATGTCTTTTCACGGCGGATTACTAGGCACCTGCGTAGCCATTTGGTTTTTCTGTCGCCGCAAGGGCTTTGCCGTGTACACCATCGCAGACTTGGCCGCCCAAGCTGTCCCGATCGGATTAGGATTTGGCCGGATGGGCAACTTTATAAATGGAGAACTCTATGGCCGATCGACGGATGTCGACTGGTGCATGGTCTTCCCACGAGGCGGGGATGCTTGTAGGCACCCGTCGCAACTGTACGAAGCTGGACTCGAAGGGGTGGCCTTGTTTCTTCTACTGTGGATGGTCGGGCGTCGTGACACGCCCCCGGGCACCGTGTTTTGGGGCTTCATCGGGGGCTATGGATTATTCCGAAGTTTCGTGGAACTGTTTCGTGAGCCGGATGCCCATCTTGGATTCTTACTCGGGCCGTTAACCATGGGACAGCTCTTGAGCGTCCCTATGGTGCTCCTTGGAGGGATCATGATTCTCCAGGGATATCGGAAGACTCGTTAAACTAGAGACCTCCAGCCCCAATCCCTCCCCCTCTTCCACCACCGCCTAAACTACCTGGATTGGCTCCACCTATCGACGGGAGTCCTGGTGCAGCGGCATTGCTCTTCTCTACCCTCACATCACCGTAGCGACGAAATTTTCGTGAATTCCAAATGATTTTATGCCCAGGAGCCAGGTTGGCGGCTTCGATATAGTGCTTGTCAGCGGTTTCCCGGTCTCCCAAACGATCTAAGGTCAAGGCTAAATTATAATGTGCTTCGGCAATGGTGTCCTGGGCTTGTAGGGCTTTTTCATATTGCGCCTTGGCGGGTTGCCATCGACCCGAGGCAAAGAGTTGGTTGCCTTCATTGACGGCGGATATGGCCGTTGGGTCCGCGTTTAACGGCGCGTTAAGTGTAGGCTGTTTCACCGTTTTCGGTGTGCTCGAGCATGCGCCCAGCAGCACCACTCCGATCAACACACAGCCCAATGTCCCTCCCCGGTAACTCATCATCGTTTCGTTCTCCTTTTTCTGTTTGGAAAATAGTAAGGAGTCAGACGTTACAGTCAAAAAAATCCTTTCCCTCTCCTCACTCTTTACCCTCTAACCCCTCACACTTCAACTGAAACCCCATTGCGCAAAAATATGACGTGGGCCCTGACTGGCGTATCCGCAAAGACCCCACGTAGGGACTCCCGATAGGCTATCGTTTGCACACGGTACTTGGCAACTAACCGATTGATAAAATCTGGCGAGTACTGATCAAGGACATTCGTTTTATAATCGGCCACCCAAACTTGTTTTTTCCAGCGATACACGACATCGATGACGCCATGCAAGACAGCGGGTGAACTGTGTTCCACGGTGGCACCAGAAGAACCCCTCTCACGCCAAGGAACAGAAATAGGTACTTCTCGTCCCAGGATCTCAGCTTGACGAAGAATGGCATAGGGGGCGGTGCGAACAAAGCTATTAAACACGTCCCTCAATTCGTTCGCAAGATCCTGCGCCTCGTCTTGCCAATCATCAGGGATGCCTCGGCGACAGAGGTCTTCAATCCAGGCAGGAAGTTTCTCAGGATCGTCTTGAAAATTCCAGCTTTGCAACACCCGATGTGCCAGAGTGCCCACCAGAGCCTGACGATCGCGAGACCGATGACCGGCAAACTGTGACGCGAAAGGTTGGATAGGGACAGGCCCTTCCTGTTCACCCCCAGAGGACAACTTCGAGTCAATCTTTTTCAAACTTGTTGGTGTCACAAAAAGCAACCGCCCCTGTCCAGCAACCATTCGCTCGTATCGTTGAATCCACGGGGACGGCTGCTCGACGGCATCGGCATCAAGAGTCTGCCATGCCTGAGGCTTCTGTTGTTGGCTATACTGTGTTCCCTTGGAGACCGTCACCACATCGAGCGAAACCACGGCCCCTCCGACACTTAATGTGTGATGAATGGAATGCTGTTCGGACGTGTTGAACACCTCAGGATCAATTCCCAGACCTTTCACAATCATCCCCAGTAACCCTCGAGGGACGACGCCCGCCGTCGTGGGCAATCCCGCGAACAACACCAGGCGGCGTTGCGCACGCGTCATGGCCACATACAGTAGACGAATCTGCTCGGCACGCTGCCGCGCATCCATCTTACTTTCAAGATACACCCCCCCCAGCGAATAATACGAGCCTAGCTGCATGCCCAAACAATCAGTCAGCCAATCATGATCGACCCAAATCGATTTCCCCTTGGGGTCGGCCCCTCGGTGCAAGCCCGCCAAAATGACCATAGGGAATTCCAAGCCCTTGGCTTTATGAATGCTCATAAGCCGCACGGCGCCAGGTGATGGCAGGGCATCAGACTCATCATCAATCAAGGAACTTTCCGCTTCCGGCGGCGGATCATGAATCCATTGAGTGAGCGTGTTGACCACGCTCCGAAATCCTGCACCAGATTGTTGAGCAAAAGCTTCCGTAATGTCTTGAAGCTTGCACACATTCGCCACAGCTTGTTCTCCATCCATCGAGGCTGCCGTTAATTCGATGAAGGGCGTGGTTCTAAAAATACGGTCCAAGACGTCGGCCACTGGCTGCGTCAACACCTCTCCACACAGATTTTGCAAGACGCCAAAAATCGCTGGCGTATCAGATGACAAGGGCTTCTTCTGCCAATCATCCAAATGCCCTGCGCGAAGAAGTTTGGCCACCACATCATCGGAACACCCCCCTAGCGGCGAACGAAGGACCCCGGCAAGAGCCACACGATCATACGGATCGGCCAACACCTGTAATAGATTGATGCAATCGATAATTTCTTGACGCTCAAAAAAATGTTTTTCGCCTTCGGTCACATAGGGAATGCCACACTGTCGAAGCGCTTCGACATACACGTGCAAATGCGTGAGCGTACGAAACAAGATCGCCACATGTCGCGGTTGGATTGCCACAGCAGCATCGTTGATAAGAATGTGTTGTTGATCGAACACGTCTTCGGCGAGCCAGCGAGCGAGCTCCTGCGCCTCGGCGCGAGTGGCGGCCTCGGTATCCACGGTATCTTCAAGAAATCGCACTAATCGGACTTGCACACCTTCATCCTGGGAGGGTACGGATTCTGATTCAACCGGCAAGAGATCTTCATACCGAGGCTGAACCCCCTTGACCGCCTCGTGGGGAAACCACTTCCGACAGCACGCATTTACAGGCTCTAGCACACCTGCATGAGAGCGAAAATTACTGCGCAAGGTCAGTTGTTCTCCGCTGGTTGCTTGGCCCAACACGAGATCATGAATGACGGAATCATAGGCTTCGATATCCGCTCGTCGAAACGCATAAATCGATTGTTTGGGATCGCCCACAATGAAGAGCTTGCCCGGCGCCAACCGGACCTGCGACCACGCACGTGCATCGTATTTCGAGTCTTCGGCCAAGTACAAAATCAGTTCGTATTGAACCGGGTCCGTATCCTGAAACTCATCAACCAAAATCGCGTGGAATTGCTGTTTGATTTCTCGTCGTACCCGTGGCGAATCACGAAGCAGGTCCCGTGCCTTGGTTAAGAGCCCGTTAAACGACAGCCAGCCGGCCTTGAGAAATGTCCGTTGGCATTCTTCGACAAAGGGGAACAAGAGGCCTAGAAAATCCCACAAGGGTTTCGGGATCGGATTTTGACTCGCGCGTGCCACTTTCAGAATGGATCGAGCCTGTTCATAGTCTTCATCTGACCAAGACTTCGTCTGCGCGGGAATCGGTCGAGTGAGCCGGGACCCCTCCTCACTCTTTTCTGTCTGACCGTCTCGAGTGAGCGCATTCAGTTGAACGATCGCATCGTCCAACATCGTCTCGAGTGTTTGATCCTTCGGGTGAGCGGTTCGTAAATCCCGTGCCGTTTCGATCAACCCACTGATCCAGGTTCGAACCACGTGTGGAAACGCATCTGCCATGTGTAATGTGGCCAGGCTTGTCAGTGGAATAAATTCATCCATCAAGGCCCGAGCAAAAGTTTGCAAATCATCAAGACTGACCAACTGTAAAATGGCGCGCCAGATTTCACGATTGGGACTAGCCTTGTCTAATTCATGATCCAACCACCGAGTCCATTCCCGATGAAAATGGGCGTTGAACTGCGTGCCATCATCCTCTTGAAACGACGGATCAACACCAGCCTCGACCGGAAACAACCGCAGCACGTATGCCGCAAAGCTATGGATGGTTTCGAGATGAGCACGTTCTACATCATAGAGCGTCTGCTCGGCGACATCCGCCACTTGTTGATCGGTCAGACCATACAAGGCTTGGAGATCTCTGATGACTCGGGCTTCATAGCGTAAGGGTTCCGCGTGATTGGATCCTCCCCGGCTGAGTTCTTGCATCACCAGGAGGCGTTGCCGAAGCCGCAACTTCATTTCACTGGCCGCTTTATTCGTGAAGGTCAAGGCCACGATCTGGTTGAGTGTGACCCGATCACGAGGCCGCAACAACAAGTGGGTCAGACGGTCAATGAGGAGGGTCGTCTTGCCTGTTCCAGCACCAGCGGTCACGACGATATTCACATCCGCAGCCGTGGCGGCGCGTTCACGGGCTGATTGATCCGCGAGAGGTTGATTCATTATTTTGATGCTGCCTTGCCTGACTCCGACAATTTTTCCGGTTTGATAAAACGGATATCTCGATGCCCCTTGGTTTGCACCCGATCAGCCTTGGCACGCCAGCGACTCATGGGATGCGTGCGATGACAGATGGTGCGATAGTCACACATCTCACAATGGTTTCCAGGCACGATGAAATACTTCCCACGTTGGATGCCGCCAAGCACGACATTCATGGTCGTCTCAAATTGCGGCTTCAACGATTTCCACATCTCTTGGGTGAACGCCACGCGCGTGAGTGGCCCTGCGGATTCCGAAGTATTTGGCGTGATGAAATATAACCACACACCCGCACAAGAAGGGGTTTCGTCAGGTTCACGGTTTATCATTCGCGAGACAGACAGATTTCCACCTTCAGCCAATATCAAATACAGCGGCGGTTGCAGCTGTTTACCGCGAACCACCTCACGAGCAAGAGCCTGAGAAGTCGGAATGGATCGTGCCGACATTTTGTACTTGTAATCGATGATGCGAGACTGTTGTTGCGAAGCCGACCAATCCACGCGATCGATTCGACCGACAAGGGGTATCTGGTGTGGTTCATGTCCCAGCATCACGGTCATCTCACCTGTCACAGCTTCCTCAAACCCAACGGGCATCCAATCTCCCTCCCCATCAAAAAGATCCTGGAGAATGACCTGACTGGCCACACCACAAAGCTGTTCCTGTTGCAGTTCCCAAAGCAAGGGATATCCGGTTGGGGCCCACTGCTCATAGTTGCGGAACACCCGATCAGTCACCTGCTTCACGATTCCAGCGACATCAGCACGAGCGGACTCCTGCGAATTTCGAAAGGCATCCTGGGCGACTAACGCCACCACACCGTCCCGCAACACGGAATGCAACAGATTGCCGGCTTCACGCGGTCCGATTCCAGAACCTAATTCAGGCAGCCCGATAGCTTCCAACCTGAGAATCTGTTTGGCAAAAAATTTAAAGGGACAAAGCGCATAATGCTCAAGAGCGGTTGGGGACATCCCTCGTCTTTGCATGTCCTCCCAACACTCAGACAAACTCCCGGTTAATCCGTCAAAACGATTTAACTGCGGAGAGGAAGATTCATGACAGGCAAGCGCGGCAATACCTCCTTGAACAATAGCCCACCCCAGGGCATCACGATTGAACCTAGAAACGGCAGTTGGGCGCAAAACAGATGTGTGAGATATTGGTGTGCATGGTGAAATAAAAAATTTCGTGGTCACCTCGGTGGTGATGAGACCTTTTTTTATTTTGCCAGGTGCGCCAAGATCTTGCGCGGACTTTTGTGATCCAACTGCTGTTTCTAGGTTGAAGGGGACACGGGGGAGACGATGATCCAACAGCCACTGCACCCGCATCTCCTGTGGGGTCAGCCATGTATCCGCATACTGAGGCAAGACCCGGCGCTTCTCGCTTCCCCGTTTGGGAACGACCGTAATAGGAAGATCGCCAACACAGCGTTGCACCTCGGCCACATACCAGGACGGAATGGATGACCGATCCTGTTGACTGGAACGTTGCGTCAACAGCGTCACGGCCTCACTGGCTGAATTGATTAATAGATAAAATAACAGTTGCTCTTCTTCGTAGGCTGAGGCTTTCTCCGACATTTTGAATCCCAAATTCACATCCAAAAATCGGCGTACCGGATCACGCAGAAATGCATCTTCTCGAATGTGTCGCGGAAAGACATGCTCGTTGACTCCCACAACAAACAACACACGAAAAGAAAAACCCCGTGCGGCCATGGCATCCAACGCCCACACACCATCAATGATGTCAGTGGTTGGATGCAGCGGCACCGTGGCGCCCTGCATGAATCGCTCGACCGTTTCAACAAATTCCGAAAAGGACACCTCGTCGGAGATCTGACTCAGCATTCGAATCTCTGCGAATTGATCGTAGACCGCTTGAGAGATCACCGGGTCGTCTGTGTGACCTCGATCGGTTGAATCGAACTCGTTCCAGATATTGAAAGTAGGCAACTTCCTGTGGAGCTCAGGGTGGGACGGAACGAAAAATTCTTCCACCAGTTTCAAGGCATGATCAACAAACACATCATAGGAGGCGCGTTGTGGAACCCGGTTTAACGCATCGAACAACACTCGCAGGGTATGTTCACAAGCGTGAATCTGTTCGTGGGATATTGTATTCGGGTTCAACGCGTTCTGTCGGCCTTCATGCTTCCCACCTTCTTTTTTCAACACCCGGATAAACCGAGCCCATTCGTCACGCCCCTTGGTAATGCCTAGCCGCCGACTCACGCGATCCCAAAGATCGGGCCGTGGGGAGTCACCATCAAGACCACGCGCAGCCCATCGGAAACAGGGTGACGTGAGAACATCCATGACGTGATCACGCTGGAAGTGTGAGACCGGAAGCATGAGAAGCCTCAACAGGGCTTGAACAAAGGGGAACTCGGCAATTGATCGCTGCATGGTGGTGTTAAACGGAATCCCATGCTCCCGAAAGACGCGAGGCAGGAGACGTTCATAGCCCGACAACGTTCGTCCCACCACACCGATTTCATGCCAAGGCACTTGATGGTCTTCCGCGTACCGTAAAATTTCTTTAGCCACGACCGTCATCTCATCATCTGCTCCGGACACGTGAATGATCTGGCAAACCGGCAGAAACTTCTCCTGACTAGGCGCAACCTCTGGCTCCTCACTGTTGAGTCGTGTGCTCTGAATTCCTGAACCATTCTTCGTAAAGAGCGCCCGGAGAGGAGAGCTCTCGCCAGAACCTGAAAGAGACTGAATCCTTCCAGCGCTCAATCCGAGGAGATGTCGATCAAAAAATTGCTGGGCAAAGTGATAGGCCGGGTGATCCCGGACAACGGGAAAATACACCGTGGTCGGATAGGTCTGGGCAATGGCATGAAAGAGATCCAGTTGTACCTGAGTCAGGTCGTAAAAACCGTAATACCAGATGTGTGCCTGTTGGGAGAGAAAGGTCGAAGACGCCACGCCCGCGCTGGCGATTCTGGCCACATCATCACAGTCAACAGCCTGTCGTTGCTGCTGTTCTTGGCGATACCAATCGTACAGTTTCAAGACAGATTGGCAAACGGGATCGTGTTCGTGGACGGTTTGCTTCAGAGCTTCACGAGCGAACACCGCATCCACTGAGCCATCCTTCAAATCTTTGATGGTGTTCCACAAGGCCGCCCATGCTCCCGGCATATCGATGAGCCGTGCCAAATCTGGCACCAGAGCCTTTCGCCGCTGTAAGAGGTGGTGAATCCATTCACGAAAAAAACTGTCCGATCGAAACGCACAGGCTACGGGTGGCCCTTGCTCTTCTACCACACGCAGCGCTACCTGAAAAAAGGTCAAGAGATGGACGTTAAAGAGTGACAGGTCCCGTTCGGCACACAATGCCCATTGCAGACGAAGTCGGACAAACTCAGAAGGCACGGCAATGGTTAGAGGAGCAATTGGGGAATGAGATCGAAACGATTGGAGATGGTTGGCTAACGCGTCTTCAAGGTCAGAATACAGAGGCCCCGTAATCACATACAGCATCGGTCACTACTCAGGTTGCTTCATTTTTGCCTCAGGACAAGGCTCGAGGAACGCAGAACCGGAGCCTATTGGGGAATACGTGAGGATTCGAGCACCACTGCAACGCCATCATGAGACAATAGGGAAATAACCTGAGTCGTGGCATTGGAGGATTGGCAGCCTATTTTTGGTGGGTAGGGAATAGAGACCCACCCGGTTGGGTTACCCGGTCTCCGGACCGATGAATTCGCCGTTACAGTCGATACATCCCCACTCGGCATCGATAAACTTCATGGGTTCCCCACAGAAAGAGCATTCCGGCGGAGGGCCAGTATTTAACTGAGGAAGTTCCGGCAGCTCAATATCCGGCTCATCCTCATCCATACCAAATGGGCGGGTGCGTTCCATAGAATGTGACTCCTCAGGGATTTAGGCTGAAGGCTAAAGACTGAAGGTTATCGCTCAAAATGCCCGAAGTGTTGTAGGATCGCTCATGATTAACACCTAAACGCCTTCGGCCTTCAGTCCATCCGCCTAAGTAGTAACCATAGAAGGACACCTGATTGAGCTATCCGCTCCGTCCGGCGAGAGCTTTCTCGATACTTTGACGAGTCGGCACACCCACAAAGGTCAACCGGCCATTAATGATCGAGGCGGGCACTGCGCGGACCGAATGACGTTCGGCCAGTTCCTGCCCGTCTGGCGAACTAATGTCGATTTCCCGATAACTAAAATTATGTTTGACCCGCATCTGCTTCCACAGACTTTTTGCGGATGGACAGGCAGCACATGAAGAGGAAACAAGTAACGTGACGTTGGCCATAAGGACTCTCCTTTGATGTCAGGAA
This sequence comes from Nitrospirales bacterium, assembly GCA_963555755.3. Classification (GTDB taxonomy): domain Bacteria; phylum Nitrospirota; class Nitrospiria; order Nitrospirales; family UBA8639; genus Nitronereus. Next base: position 4,122,022 of record OY820905.2, on the reverse strand, counting down.
AGTCATGGTAGCATTGGAAAGAAATGAGCCGCAACCAATGACCTAAAGAGATTGTCGGTCAGGTCGTCGAGGCGAGTATGGAGGGATCATAGTAGAGTAGCCCCGGCCAGTCACCCAGCCGAGGCCCTCGCCAGAACCGGACAAGGACATTTCGACCATCCGGCTCCTCCGCTGATATGGCTCGCGGGTTACCGCCCCCAGATCTGGACGACGATCCGTGGACGGGGAAGAGGAAAGTCCCGTAACAGGTCCTGATACCTCTCCCACGTGAGGCGCGTCCGTTGGCTGCGACGCCGAAGCCACTTGAACCAGGCACGTTGAACCTGCACCAGAAGAAGATGCAGGCTACGGATATTCCCGTTCACGCCAAAATAGTTCATGTGGCCGCGCACGTGCCTCACGAGCGCCATGTGCTGCTCCTTCACCGACCGGTGCCGATGGCGTCGGCACCGGTCGTACACAGACCGAATGGCCCGCGTGAGGCGTGCACCTCGGGTCTTGAATGCCAAGATCCAGCGTCCATATCGGGACCGCTTCCACTACAGCGTGAACCCGAGGAAATCGAAACTGGCCGGCCCCTTGCCTGCCTGCTGCCCCTTGAACGGTCGCCCAAAGTACAACAGGCGAGTCTTGTCCGGATGCAGGGTCAGTCCATATGTTCCCATCCGCTTTCCCAGCAGCAGCATCACCCACTCCGCATCGTCCTGGCATTCGAAACCAAAGATGAAGTCATCACAATACCGGACGAAGATGCACTTCCCCCGGAGGTGTGGCTTCACTTCGGATTCTACCCAGAGATCGAGCACGTAATGGAGGTAGATGTTCCCGAGGAGCGGGGAGAGGACCGAGCCTTGGGCCGTGCCCACGTCCGGCTCGGAATACACCTCGCCGTCCAGCACGCCCACATTCAAGCATTTGCCAATGAGCCGCATGAGCGCCCCATCGGCGACCCGTTTCTGAATCATCTCCTTCAGCTTGGTGCGATCCAAGCTGTCAAAGTACGAGACGATGTCCGCCTCCACGATCCAGTTCATTTCCCCACCATGCCCCGCTCGGTTCAAAGTCCGAAGCGCGTCATGCGCACCGCGTTTCGGTCGAAACCCATACGAGCTATCGGTAACCTCCGTCTCGTATATGGCCTCCCATACGTCCCGCAGCGCCCCTTGGACCACTTTGTCCTCTGTCGCCGATATCCCAATCGGCCTGTGCCGACCCTGCCCCTTTGGCACATATCCCCGGAGAATCGGTTGATGACGATACCGCTTCGTCTTCAGCCGGTGATGCAGATCCTGGAGATTCCGCTCCAGCTCCTGCCCATACTGCTCCTTGGTGATACCATCCACACCTACCGCGGCATTCCTGCGGAGTCGTCGGTAGGCGCGTGTCAGAGCTGGCACATCGATGAGATGGGCCAAGGCGTGACATCGTCCTTCGGGTTCCCGTTTCGCTCGTTCCGCTACCGTCAAAAGTTCCGGTGACATGGAATCCCACATCAATGCCTTGGTCATGGTTCCCTCCTGACGTTCCTATCAACACGGGCAGCCTTTGCTCGGTCCGGTCCAGGCACCACCCCGTTCCCCGACGTTGTCGCTCCTATGCCGCCCTCCGACTCCCTCATCCCCCTCAGCCGCAGCTCCGGTTCCCCTTGCCGTCGGCCTACCCTGAGGCGAGTGCTTGTTCTACACCGAGTCACGCAGGCACCCGCGTCCGCGTGTTCGTCGGAGAGTGGTCACCGGGTCCCCGTGGCACCGGGTATCTCCCAGGGAGAAATGAGGGCCTCCCAGGTTCCTGGATCATCCTCTTCGTACGTGCCCCAGTCGTTCACCCCGCCGGATGCCCCGCCGCCTTGCCCCATACCGGCGACGACGCCGTGGTCTTCAGAGATTCCGAGCCCCTAGACATCCAGGATATTCCACTTTTCGAGGCTGCATTTCCTGCGGCCCATACGCTCGCATGCCTACGCATCGCCATAACGGTTACCCGCGCTGGCGCAAGGCTTGCTACCACCCTGCCGGGCTCCGCTTTGGTTGGGTGGGTTTTGCACCCACTGGACCATGAACTGATTTTCAAAGAGTCCTCGCAGCCTCCTTTCCCATCAGACCAGCCTTGCCTGGTCGCACCAGAATATATGGTTCTAGGAGTCGCATTCGGATCAATTGCCCAATGAGTGGCGTGAAGCTCAATCCTCGTTTTTCGAGTCCCGGCCATTGCCGGTAGCCAAAGACAAAAGGCTCTTCGCGTCACCGGGAGGGTGAATGGGTTGAATAATTCCCCGCCTGGTCCCCCCTTGGGAAAAGGGGGGCTTGGGGGGATTTTCTGATCCGGAACAGGCAAGTTCTGCACATTTCTTGCCTCCCACAAAGCGGGTTCCCCCGGCGTGGCTGCCGATCCAACCGAAGGGGCAAAGCGGGTGCCGGCACCAACGGCCCCCATCCTGACTCGGGGGCGGCCCTAGTCGCTCAGACAGTGCAAGCTTGGTGTGTGAGGGTATGGTTATCGTACAATCCCCCCTCCCCCCCTTTTCCAAAGGGGGAGCCTCCCGAGTACCGCTTCCCAAGGGATGTTCTTCCATCACCTGCAGAGGAGAATCCGGCCAACCGACCGATACGGATTGATGAAGCCCCAGAAAAATCTAGAAACCCGGATGGCTCGCCCATGAGCTCCCTGGGGGTCTAGTGGCCACAGATGGGTCCTCTATTATTGGCACGGGGTTCCTACAAAATTCATAGAGAACCATATATTCTGTATGATCCGTATGGAGGGGGTCAGGCGGAGGGCTTGTTCTTTAGGGCACCTCTAAAAACCGTCCTTTTCCGTGATGGCGGCGTCAGCCGCGTGCTCACATCCTCATGTATTCGCCCATACACTCCGGTTTTCCGCGCGCGGCTTCCTTGCCCTCACAAAAAATGCCTGGTTTGTAGAGGTGCCCTTTAGTGTCATGCACAGGCATCATTGCCGGAAGCTGGGCCAAATCAAAAATTTGCCTCAGGGCACCAACAGGATTCACTAAACAGAAGGCAAGATTGAGTAGCTTGGCTTGCTCACAACCTACGACACGCATCCCCAGCCCAGAACTATCAAGATAGGTCAACCCTTCCATATTGAGCACGAGTTTTCGGGGGAATTTTCTCTTTGGCTTCCTAGAAGGCCTGTTGAAAATCTTTTCTCGCCTCATACACAACTTTCCCACTCAGCGAAAGAATATTATCCAGACCAACGACTCGTTCGGTTATTTGCATGATAGCTTTCTTTCCCCCTCAGGCCAGCTGATTGGTCTTTTCAGTCTGTAAAGCTTTTTCCAGACGGTTCCACTCATTTTTTATTTTGGAGAACACCACATCCGAACCAGCCACCGTCCCGTGCCGACCCATTTCTTCCAATTTCAAACACCACGCGGCGAGTGGTTGGGCGCCCATGTTTCCGCCCCCCCCTAAACGAATGGGCTGCGTTCATCAGCGCGTCAGGATTTCCTTGCGTCATTGCCTGTTCAATGGCCTCAACATGGCGAGGGGCATCCTGCAAAAATTGATCGATGATCGCATCGAGGAACCCGGGATCTTCATCCCCACCCAATTTCCGAAGGTCGGCTAAGACCGCTCGATCCAAAGGAGGATCAGGATCATCCTCAAGGATCGTGGATGAAATCGGTGAAGCCAAATCGGATGGCGCAGAACCTTTATCCTCAGCATTCACCCCTAACGAGTCCCCCTCCACACGGTCCAATTCTTCAAGAGCCAGTGGAAGCCACTGTTGAAGCACCGCTGCTAATTCTTCCTGCGCGTGTTGCACGGGGAAGGTGATGGTGAACGTTGAGCCTTGTTCAGGCACGCCTTTGGCGGTAATCGTTCCTCCATGTCGTTCAATGATTTTTCGGCAGATGGCAAGTCCCACGCCCGTGCCTTCGTACTCACCCCGACCATGAAGCCGCTGAAACATGGCAAAAATGCGTTCTTCGTATTCTTGCTCAAAGCCAATCCCATTGTCTTCCACCACGATCTGCCAACACCGCTCCCCCGTCGACGCTTCTGGGGACAGGTTCAGATTTCCCTCAATGGGCTGGGCCGATACTTTGACAATCGGCGGCACATTCGGTTTGTGATATTTCAACGCATTCCCGATGAGGTTCTGAAACAATTGGCGCATTTGCAGTGGATCTGCCTCGATACGGGGAAGTGCGTCCATATTCACCCGCCCCCCCGTGGTCTCCAGACGTATCTCCAAATCCGACAACACGCCTTGGACAATGTTCTGAAGGTCAACAGACTGAAAGGGCTGTCCCTTGCTCGTGACTCGTGCATAGCTTAATAAATCCTGAATGAGTGTTTGCATGCGCTCCGCGGCACCTTGCATCCGGCCCAGATAATCTTTCCCCACCTCATCGAGGCCGTCCCCACATTTGGTGCGGAGTCGATCGCCAAAGGTTTGAATTTTCCGCAAGGGTTCCTGGAGATCATGCGAGGCAATTTGGGCAAACTGCTGTAGCTCCTGATTGGAGCGAACCAGTTCTTCATTTTTCTCGCATAACTGACCCGTTCGCAGCCTGACTCGCCGCTCCAGTTCAGTGAGCAGTTCACGCCCTTCCTTGGCGAGATCCCATTTTTGTGACAGGGCTGTGGCCAGTTGCTGCACCTCAATGTTGTCAAAAGGCTTTCGAAGAATCAGCAGCTTGTCCATGTTCCCTAACCGACGCATGACATCTTCCCAGGCAAGATCCGAATAGGCCGTGCAGATGACGATCTGCATCTCGGGGTCGATCTGCCAAATATGTTCGATCGTATCCACGCCATCCCATCCAGGCGGCATCCGCATATCCACAAAGGCGACGGCAAACGGGCGATCTTCCTGCACCGCTGTCTTGACCAGTTCCCACCCGGCTTGTCCTTGATCGGCAGACTCCAACTCAAAACCCTCTTGGTGAGCCCCCGACTCCGCCTCTTCAAACAACTCCGATTCTAAGTCACCCAATTTGGCGGTGCTCTTACTAGTGCAGAGGATTTTCCGAAAATCCTCATGAATAGCCTTGTTATCGTCGATGACTAAGATTCGTTTGTTCATGGGCACTCCCCTGGTTCGCATCCCGTCGTTCGTATCTCGTATTTCGTTTCTCGCCCCTGTCGTCATGCCCCCAGGGTTTAAGCGGGCATCCGTCCGGTGGTCTCTATATTTTCTGCTTGGCTCATGATCGGCTAGTCTCCAGTTTGTCCCTAGTTGCTTGTGAAGAAAAAGAACTCCTTAGTGCTCAGCGACTAGCAACGTTTTTTTTCTTCTGGCCGGGAACCACACATCACACCACTTTGAAGTAGTTTCATATTAATTTATCGGCAATTTTTTAGAACTGCTTAAGCTGCTTGCAGTTCTTGAAGGTTGGGCTACGACCCCGTGGATCACTATCGTTACCGAAAGAGGAATGAGAGAGTTCAATGGACAGGGTGAGGGTGAAAAACCGTCATTCGCATCTCGTATTTCGTGACGGACCCTAACCGTTATCCCCGCCGGTTGTTAGTAAGGATTCATCTGGGGGGTTGGCAGGCGGGGGAAAAGATAGATACCGAGAAACGGCAGTTGACAGCCATTCACCCTGCGGGTTTGAGGGAAGGGGCGTGAAAAGAAATACGAGATACAAACGACGAAATGATTCACGAGCGACATGCAACGAGCGACGATTTAGGGATACGGCTCCAACTCAATAATCCCCTTGCGGATCGCCAAAATCGCGGCTTGGGTTCGATCGTAGACATGGAGTTTATGGAAGATATTTCGGACGTGATTTTTGATGGTTTTCTCGCTGAGATCAAGAACATTCGCAATCTCTTTGTTGGTTTTTCCATCCGCGACTAACCGAAGGACCGTGATCTCTCGCTCGGTCAGATTGTGTTCGAGTGAGGACTTCCTTTTACCTTTGCCATCGGCGAGCAAAGTAAATTCTGCTAAAATTTTGCTGGCAACCGAGGGATGGATCAGCGATTCGCCTTTTGAAACGGCACGAATGGCAGCCAAGATTTCGGTTGAATCCGAATCTTTGAACAAATAGCCGGTGGCCCCAGCCCGCACGAGGTCAAAAATATATCGTTGATCGTCATACATGGTCAGGGCAATGATCCCGATTTGTGGCAGTTCCTTTTTAATGATCCGTGTGGCTTCCACGCCGTTCATACCCGGCATGCTCACATCCATCACAATCACGTCTGGCAATAATTCCCGGGCTTTTTCCACGGCCTCACCACCATCACTGGCTTCACCCACAATTTCAATTTCGTCTTTCGTATCAAGGATGGCTGACAAGCCTTCGCGCACGACACGATGATCGTCAGTGATCAAGACCCTAATTTTTTTGACCATTCCGAACCACATCCTTTCTGCCGACAGGAATACGAACCGTCACGGTGGTTCCGCGCCCTTTGCTGGATTGCAGCCGCGCTTCCCCTCCGAGAAGCTTGGCTCGTTCTTTCATGCCTCGAAGCCCAAAATGATCCCACTTGTCCGGATCGCGAAACACCGCCTGAACATCGAACCCCACGCCATCGTCACGAATCGAGGCTATGAGCATATCATGATTCACAACAATGTGCACAAACACCCGAGCAGCCTTGGCATGTTTGGCGGTATTGTGCAACGCCTCCTGAACAATTCGAAAGAGAAACACCTTGGTCTTGGATAGTAATGACGAATCATCCCCCTGATAGTCAAACTCCACTTGTACGTGCTGTTGCTCTTTAAAGGTTTTCAAAAAGTTCGATAACGCGGAAAATAAATCGAGCTTTTCTTCCTGCCCGGGACGCAAGTTAAACACGACCTGCCGTGTTTCCTGAATCCCATGCTTCAACTGGGCTTTGGCTTCCCGCATCAAATTCGAGCATTTCATGGGATCCTGCCGGACAATCTCGGCGCACAGTTCCATTTTAAAATTAACCCCGACTAATGTTTGTACCAAGCCGTCATGAATGTCAGCAGCAATGCGCGTGCGTTCTTCATGCACGGCCCGTTTGGTTTCCTCTTTGACAAACCGCCGAAACAACGATTGATACCGAATCAGTGTGTGTTCAATTTCCGTCGTGGCCCGAATTCGCGCTTCAATGAGTTGCCACATGAATTTGGCGCTCGCCCCTCCGATGATCGCTAACTTTGGCCGCCTGACCCTCTGCAAGGCTTGCCCCACTTCCATATTGCCCGTCACATCGATGATTAAATCCACATCTTTGAGCTTGAGCAACTCACGATAGTCCCGGGTGACCGGCACGCCAAACAGTTTGGCTAACTTCGTGCCTGAGCTTCGGGTTTTGGTTTCAGCCAAACCGACGATACGAGCCAACGGATCTTGGGCAAAAATTTCCATCAAGGCTCTTCCACCCCTACCCCCTCCAATGATGGCCACACGGGTGGGAGGAGCCGACCGTCGGCGAACAGGTTTGGATTGGGGCTTTGGTTTGAGAGTAGACGCGGATGGCCGACGAGATGTAGACCGTTTAGCAGAGGTGACAGAGGAGGGCATGGCTAGTTGTTCATCGCTGGTGAGACAAAGATGTGAAGCCTATCTGGTAACGCGTGAAGCGTTCTGAGGGAAAAGAAATACTCGGACAAAACTCCTAAGCCGTCATCCCGGCAAGTTTTCAGCGGGGATCCATCCGATATTTTCGCAGGCCAGAGAAAAGCCTGAAGCGGGAACCGGGAAGCGAGTACCGCTTCACGGTTCACGAACAACGCTTCACGGTTCACGAGATACGCTTCACGCATATTCCCTAGAGTTTCCCACGATCCTGGGCCAGAGCCTTGATCGTCTCCATAAATTGATCGATGTCTTTGAACTCGCGATACACCGAGGCAAATCGGACATAGGCCACTTGATCGAGTTGATGTAATTCCCGCATCACCTCTTCCCCCACAACCCGGGCTGGCACTTCGGATTCGCCATATTCTTGAAGGCGTTTTTCAATGCGGTCAACCGAAGCTTCAAGCGTAGCGCTGCTAATCGGCCGTTTTTCACATGCTTTTTTTAATCCAGCCATGATCTTGGTCCGATCAAAGGTTTCTCGGCGATTGTCTTTTTTGACGATGGCCGGAAGATTCTCTTCGATGCGCTCATACGTCGTGAATCGACGCTTGCAGTCCAAGCATTCCCGTCGTCGGCGAATCACTTCGCCTTCACGAGCGGTTCGAGAATCAATGACCTTGTCGTCAAATCGGCTGCAAAAGGGGCATCGCACGCGTTACCGTCCTTGATCGTTGAAAACCATATGGTTATTTCACTTAGCTTCCATTTTCGCTACTGATGGCGTAAATCCGGATTTCGATATTCGGGTTTCGAGTTTATGGAACTTATCTGAAATCACTATATTCACCCTTCACACCCGCAGAAACGACTGTGGAGATGGGGCAGTAGCAGTAGCATGAGCAGAGACGATGGCGATTACGCTGATGTCAATGGAGAGGTTTGAAAAATAGGAAAGCGACCACACAAGGCTTTCACGTCTTTGGCAATTCGTCGGTGTAGGCGACGGTCAGTACTATGCTGAATCACTTCGTCGATCCAAGCCACGAGTTGAGACATTTCCGCCAGACCCATGCCTCGTGTGGTCACAATGGGCGTTCCAATGCGAATACCGCTCGTCACGGCCGGAGGTCGCTCATCATGGGGCACGGCATTTTTATTCAGGATAATTCCTGAGGCATCCAAGGCCGATTCGGCATCTTTCCCTGTCACACCTTTTGAGTTCAGATTCATGAGGAATAAATGCGTATCCGTACCGCCAGACACCACATGATAGTTACGCTCGATAAAGCCCTGTGCTAAGGCCTTCGCATTCGCTAATACCTGTTCCTGATAGGACTTAAATTCTGGAGTGAGGGCTTCTTGAAACGCCACGGCTTTGGCCGCGATCACATGCATCAGCGGTCCACCCTGGAGACCGGGGAAGATGATCTTGTCCACAGCTTTGGCATGCTCGGCTTTGCACATCACCATCCCTGCCCGCGGACCGCGCAACGTCTTATGCGTGGTCGTCGTGACAAAGTCCGCATGGGGCATCGGACTGGGGTGAAGGCCGGTGGCTACCAGCCCGGAAATGTGCGCGATATCGACGAGAACATACGCGCCGACCGAGTCAGCGATGCGTTTGAACCGTTCAAAATCTATGATTCGAGAATAGGCACTGGCACCCACCACGAGCATACGAGGCCGACATTCTTCAGCCAATTGTTGCACGGCATCGTAGTCAATCAGTTCGGTTTTAGGATTGAGGCCATACGCATACGATTGAAAAATCTTTCCAGAAAAACTGACCTTCGATCCGTGCGTCAGATGGCCACCTTCAGAAAGGGCCATCCCCAAAATCGTATCGCCTGGCTTGAGGACGGAAAGATAGGCCGCCATGTTGGCGGTTGAGCCGGAATGCGGCTGCACATTCACATGCTCACACCCGAATAATTGTTTGGCCCGTTCGATGGCTAACTCTTCAACCACATCGACGTATTTGCAGCCACCATAATAGCGGCGTCCCGGATACCCCTCGGCATACTTATTGGTCATCAGCGACCCTTGCGCAGCCTGCACTGCCTGGCTGGCATAATTCTCCGAAGCAATCAGTACCAATTTATCCCGCTGACGCCTCTCCTCCGCCCGAATCGCCGCATAGACTTCCGGATCGGTTTCCTGGATCGCTTTTAACGTGCCGACGGCATGTCCCATATTTATTCTTGAGGTTCCGTGGTGTCAGAAGACTCATTGTCGGATTCTTCTGGTTCCGAGGGTTCACTCGTTTTAGTTTCCTCGGAAGATTCACCCTCGGCAGCTGGTGCACCACCACCCCTTTTCACCAAGGTGACGGTAATTTGTGCCGTGATATCTCGAAACAATTTGATATCCACGGTAGAAGCCCCCAATTCTTTCAATGGCTGGGGAAGTTGAATTTTGCGCCGGTCCACCTCAAAGCCTTCAGCCATTAACCCTTCCTCAATATCCTTGGAGGTAATCGATCCAAACAGCTTATCATCTTTTCCTGTCTGCACCGGAAACGTCAGCGACACCCCTGACAATTTCTCCGCTTCGCCTTTCAACCCTTGCTCCACTTGCTTGGCCTTATGCCCAGTCACGCGTTTGGCATGCTCTAACGACTTCACATTCCGCATGTTGGCTTCCAAGGCCTTCTTGTGAGGCAACAGATAGTTCCGGGCATACCCACTGGCCACATCCAAGATATCGCCCACATAGCCCAAATTATCCACATTTTCTTGAAGGATCACCTTCATCGTACATACCCCTCCCTTAGTTCTTAGACGAAAGATCGAATCATAAGGACCACTCATGGAAATGTCAATTTTTGCAATCGTTTAGCGAGAATATGACCGCTTTGGAGTAAGCAGAGAGGCTATGTGAAATTTTTCTTGTCATTTCGCATCTCCCTTGTCATTTCGCCTCTCCTTTGTCATTCGCCTCTCCCTTGTCATTTCGCCTCTCCTTTGTCATTCGCCTCTCCCTTGTCATTTCGCCTCTCCCTTGTCATTTCGACCGGAGGGAGAAATCTGTAGTTATTTCTGGAACGTGCCAGGTTAGGCACAAGAATTATAATGTGGGGTTTCGCCCCCACACGCCGAGTCACTTTTGTTTCGGCAAAAGTGACCAAAACCATTTCCGCCCGTATGCGACCCCAAGGGGGTCCCTCCGCCTACGCCCCGAATAACATGGCGAGGGAACTCGCTCCGCTCAAACAACCCTCGCCAAAAAGTCGATTCGGGGCTCCGGCTCCGCCGCATCCGAAGGCGGGGATGCCTGCAGAATGAAAAGATAAAAACAAACACTTCGGTTTTTCTAGTTTGATCTATCGCCACACCCCATTGTGATTCATAAACCCCGCACTACCCAGTGCGGGGCTTGATTTTTTATGCCCTGCCATTCACCTGCGTTGGGCGCGGCTGGGCCGCCGTCCCGAATCCTACTGCTTTGGCGAGGGCTGTCTGAGCGGAGAGGTGGCCTTGCACCTCGGAGCGAGTTTCCGAGCCATCTTGATTCGGGGCGGTGGACCAGGCACCCCGGAGAACCTGCTCCGGCAGGGTCGGAGGGGCCGCGCACGGGCAAAAATGGTTTTGGGTCCTTTTGCCGAAACAAAAGGGCCTCGTCGCGCGAGGACGAAACCCCGTACAAAAATAAATGGTGGGCATAGCCCACCCTGCAATATTCCTCACGTTTCCCGCCCTTCCTCGACACCGGCTTCAAGCCTTGACTACAATGCCTCTATGACCACACACAAAAGGACAATCATTTTTGGCATTTTGGGGATTTTTGGCATTTTGGGGATTGTGGGGATAGGAATCCTGGCGCTTGGGATGTTAACGGGCAGCGTCGCCCTTGCCGAACGACTCCACAGTTCCATTGTTAAAGGCGCCGCAAAGATCGATCCTGATACCCCCAATCTGACCTCGCTTAATATCCGGCTGAGTCACCAGCCTATTCAGGCTCCGAAGAACTTGGTGAAACTGAGCGTGGAATTACCACAAGTCCGTGCAGCGCGATCGATGATCGCGCCATCGCCCAAGGCGGCCATTCTGGAAGATGATAATCACAATCGAGTGGTGATTCTTTCAGCATCAGAGGACGGCCAGATTCATGCTCAAGTGTTAGAAGACCTCGACTTTTTGGCAAAGATTCCTTTTATCACAACATGCGCTGACCATCGTGGGTGTGCCTTTAATCGACAACCCATAACCGGCGGGCTCGCTTGCGTGGCCATGTGCGTACAACAAGCACTGGATCCTTCTCACGAACTCACACCATGAAACTTCTTGACCTTCTCCAGTATTTCTCCACACAGCTCGGGACGGAAAAGGAAGAGGCCATCGCCCAAGGGCTGGATGATCCCATCGAGTCACCGCACACGAAAAAACTCGGGAAAGCCGGAAGCTTGCATCTCTATACACTGACCCTGCCATCGCGGATGCCAGTTCTTGAAGACATCCCCCTCACAATCGTCCCGCCCGGGGATCTTGAGCCCACGGAAGGATTTTCGCTTCGTCGCATTGGGGACGACATCCTGATTCAAACCCTGGACACCCTGGGACAATCGGTCGAGGATAATACGATCGTGCCGGACACGTCCGGGTTTTTTGTCACGGCCTCGAAACGGTTGAGCGAGATGGCCGTGAAACCCGAGTCCTATGCGTTAGGACCCGCCGAGCGGTTAGCGCCCTGGCTCGACCCGGAACAAGCCGGAGGCGATGGGTTTGCTCGTACCGGCGCATCCGCCGCTATATTGACGACGGTGTGGAGCGATGATCAATCTGCCCGATGGACCAAGCTCGGGACCTTGGCTGTCGAACTCATTCGGAAAAACAAACGAGTGTTGCTGATCGCACCCAGTCATCAAGTCGTGAGCGAATTGCTGGGATTTTTCGCGAAGACCTTTCGCAATGCCGCGCTTCCATTTAAGAGCTTGTTAAGTTGTTACGAGATTCCAGTGCTATCCCAAGGTTCCGGCATCTCCTTACAAGAGCTTGGGTTTGAAGTTCAGATGCATACCTTTTTCGCGAAGTCGCGGTCACACAAAAATGCGCTTCAAAGCAAATACGACCGGTTTCGCGAGTTAACACCCATCCTGGCGTACAAGGGCCAAAAGCAGCGTGACCTTAACGAAGTGAAGTTGCTTGAATGGCGACTACTGTCAGAGGTGAGCGACTTTCAAGGCAAGATCAAAGACATCGACACGCTTGTAGCCGATTACGAAAATCTGCCGGTCTGGAAGCGCCTGGGCATGCAGACCATGGGAAAGAACGTGGACACTCTTGCGGAGTATCGCACGATCCACACAGAAAAAATTGCGGATCTGATGAAAGAAGTCGAAATCGCTCAAGCCCGCATTCGCGAATTATTACCCGAAGCCGCTATTCCGAAAGACATGCGGCCTGAATACGAGGAATTGAAGACTGATATTACTCGCCTTGGCGGGACAAAAAAAATTCGCGAAATGCTCGCTGCGGGCGAAGCCACCAATCGACAAGCGTTTATTCAAAACAAACGCCTCGTGATCGCCACACCCGGACGGCTTGTCGCCGATCCCCTCTTCACACGAGTTCGCTTCGATGTCCTGATTGCCGAAGATGCACCACACATCCCCGCGCCGTTGTTACTCGGCGCCGCCGGCTTGATTCGCGAACGGATCATCATCGCTGGCGATACCCAAGACCTCACACCCACCGACGGCACATCAGGAATCGGCGGCCTATGGAGGCAATCTTGTTTGGAACCAAACCCCGTACCGTCTAACACCGCGTCTTCCTAAACCTCAATAGTCGTAAAACGTGATGCGTAATCCGTAAGGCGAGAAGTAAACACTGTTGATCTATTCCCTACGGGTCACGGATCACGCTTCACGCATTACGTGATAAAAGAACATTGCCCACGAACCTTTCGGCATCCTTAAGACAAACTTTTTCAAAGGCCCTAACGCGATCGACTCCCTTGCCTTGACGCTCTCCATGTAAAAGCTGATAATTCCGTCTCACTTGTGCCGAAGTGGCGGAATGGCAGACGCGCTAGATTCAGGTTCTAGTGCCCTCACGGGTGTGCGGGTTCAACTCCCGCCTTCGGCACCAATTCAATTAAAGTGCAGTGATTTCAGTGACTTGGCGAGCGGCGTTTTGACGCCGTGTTATTAGCGTGTTAAGGCTGGACATGGCGGTGTCTAATTTATCCGCCGTGATGGTGCGGTAACGTAGGAACATTTCAATACTGGAATGCCCGACGATTTTCATGATCGTCTCAATCTCTACTCCAGAATCCGCTAAATTCGTGACAGCACAATGCCGCAAGTCATGGAAGACGAAGTTCGGAATGTGCTGCTCCTCGCATAACTCCTTCACCACGCGATAGCTGTGGTTAATCTTCTGGCCATCCTTCTGAAACACCAAGCCTTGAATTCGAGCAACGCCACCATAGTCCCGGAGTTGTTGCAGTTCCTTCCGAAGCATCGGCGTCAAAGGGACGGTACGATCCTGCCCTGTTTTGGTCAGATGTCCAGGAAGGAACATGCGGCCCTTCTCCAGATCCACCCGATCCCACGTGAGCGTCAGGATTTCCTCTAGTCGCATCCCCGTGTGGTAGCCCGTCAACAGCACTGGCTGGAACCATTCGGGCGCGGCACCATAGAGCCGGTTCCACTCGTCAGGTTCGAGCACTCGATTGCGAGCGTTCTTTGGTTTCGGCGCTGTGACCAAAGACGCCACATTCCTCATAATCAAATCGCGCTTCATGGCATGCTTTAACATGTGCTTCAATAGGTTGTGATCCACATTGACGGTAGCCACAGCACGCCCCTCCCCCCGCTCCTGGCGGAAGGCTTCTACATCTTTGGCCGTAATGTCCTGCAACAATGTCTTGCCGAAGAATGGAACAAGGACCACGGTAATTCGCTGGCATCGCTCAGTGTAGGAGCGGAGACACTTCACTTCTTCAATCTCCACATATTCTTTGGCCCATTGGCCGAAGGTCATTATTGCCAGCTTTGCCCGAACGCTTACCATTGTTCCGTTGAGAAGCTTGTTCTTGATAATAGTTTCCTGGTCTTGAGCCATCGTTTTGTTACGGCACCCGACGCGCCACCGTTTCACCTTGGCACCAGGCGTGCCTCTCGCTAACGTCAAGACCTTCCCATCGTCAATGACGGGAAACTCGACGTAATACCCGTCCTTTCGTTTTGTCCGTCCCATCGGACCTCCTTTTGGTTGATTGTGGTTGATCGCCGACTAACTCCGAGAGGGTTACGCCTAAAGCCTGTGCGATACAAGGAAATATTCTTCCCCTCGAATTGGCATGTCGAAAACAAGGTTCTTTCTGGAAAAATACTACGTGATACGAGTTCGTAATGAGGTATTCTGCCTTCGAAAACGAATGTCGCGACACCCATTTTACGATTTCTTCCTTCATGGTTTCCGGCTTTTCGTAAAGCAAGACTGTACGCTCTTCCAGGAGGGGTCAGCACAGACGCAATCTGGGCATATGTGGATTTTAAAACTTCTTGCAAGGTAATAATGGTGGGGCCATGAATATAGCGGGATAAGCAGTACGCTATTTTTTCGGCCTTGCATTTCATTGAAATATTCCACTGAATTATTCTGATGTTCATGGCTTGGGGATGTATTGTCCAGTTATTGAAAATAGGGTCTGTAGCTCTGTCTCTGGGTCAGTGACAGACCTTGATGAATGCGGCCAAGAGAAAGAGCCCCACCGCCGAAACGGTGAGGCTCTTTGATTGTGTGACTAAATTATCGACTATGCGTTTACGCTTGTGCTTTCTTCATCCGGTAGCCAATGAGTCCGACTAAGCCTGATCCGAGCAGCAACATCGTGCTGGGTTCGGGGACAGGGTTGGTGCGCGGAATGCTGTTGATGATCGCCGAGACTTCGACCGTCTTCTGCCCTCCTTCCGTAGTCGGGGCTACCACGAAGTGGATCTCCTCGCCCAATCCCAGCGCCAAGAGCCCACTATAATCACTGGTGGTACCAAAGACAGGGATGGCAGCTAGGTTGACAAAGACAGTCCCATTAAAAACGTGAGCAGTAGGCAAGACATTCACGCCTGGTTGAACGGTTGCAAACGTGGCATCCACCTGGAACATCCCAGCAAATGGCGCGGTCCAAACCACGACTGAAAAGGGGTCAAAAAGAAAAAGGGGTCAAATCTTTGGTTGAGAGTTTCGTTTCAAACTCCTCGTCGCTCTTTCATCCACTGCTTTTTTCTGGGAGCGCGATCTTCTCTTCCGAGCAGGGGACATAATCTAAAGTTTTAGTCAACCAAAGATTTGACCCCTTTTTTAGTCAACCAAAGATTTGACCCCTTTTCTTTTAAAGATTTGACCCCTTTTCCTTTTCTAAAACGCACAGGGCATAGCACCCTCATGAAGGGATTTGGGGCGGCAAGTCGACTAGCGAATCTGCGTTCATTCCAACACGCCTCAGGAGAATATCGGACGGGGCTCTATTCATCAACCGCAGGGTCTTTCAAGATAGATTCAGAAGGGAGGGGGAAACCTTACCGGAGCTAATTTGGATGGGATATTGAAATTACCACACGAACATGGGAAATGGCAGTGGCTGGTAGAGAAGTTGAAAAAGAAATGGCCAAACAAATAACTTGGCAGGAAGGGGATAGATTCCCCCCAGATTTTAAAAACCTCTGAAAAAATAGCCGCGTTTCGAGAGGGGGCCTAACGTATGCTGACGGAAGCGATTTTTTCGGTTCTGTCGCAAACAATGTTTTTGAAGGCAATAAGGGGTTTTATCTCCGTGTCCCGCAGACGAGAATTGTCAACTTTACTGGAGTTTTTCAACTTGGTCCAACATGAAAACCAGTGGCGTAACTCACAACTCTATTATTTGCGACAGAACCCCTTTTTGAGAGTTTCTCCCTTACCTTTTCTGGCCAACTTTTAACTCTAAGGCACATTTCGGAAAAAGCCAACCTTCAGTGGGACATTGGGATATTTAACCTCGAAAAAAAGATTGCAGGAATGTACCTTTTTTGGTACTATAATATGTGAGTCAAGTTCAGAAGGTCATTACAGCTATGTTTTACAGGCTTCCCAGTGGGAAAGAGCCTGTTAGGGAATGGCTGTTGGAATTGGCTGGTGCCAATCGGAAGATCATCGGCAGGGACATCATGACCGTCGAATTTGGTTGGCCCTGTGGCCAACCACTGTGTAGGTCTTTATCAGGCTATGCTGGGCTTCGTGAAGTCCGCAGTGATTTACCGGATGGACGAATTGCACGAGTGTTTTTCTATGTGAGTGGTCCTGAAATGGTGCTGCTTCATGGATTTGTGAAGAAATCACAAAAGACCCCAGAAAAAGAATTAAAGCTCGCAAACAAACGCAAGAAGGAGCATGAGCGATATGAAACGGAAAAAGATTAACCCACGATCCGGGTCCACGCTTGAAGGATTACTGAAAGCGGAAGGACAGTACGAAGATTGTCAAACTGATGCGATTAAAAAAGTACTGTCATACAAACTGAGCGAAGCCATGGAACGAAAGAATCTATCGAAGGCAGCCATGGCTTCCCACATGGAAACCAGCCGATCTCAATTGGATCGCTTACTAGATCCAGAAAATGAATCGGTGACGTTGCACACTATGAAAAAGGCTGCGGAAGCAGTTGGCTTAAAACTAGAACTACAACTTCGGTAGGTGTTATAAACCTTGGGAAAAAAGACGGTTTAGAAAGGGGAAAGGGGTCAGAAAGGGGTCAAATCTTTGGTTGAGAGTTTCGTTTCAAACTCCTCGTCTTCATCCACTGCTTTTTTCTGGGAGCGCGATCTTCTCTTCCGAGCAGGGGGACATAATCTAAAGTTTTAGGCAACCAAAGATTTGACCCCTTTTCAACCAAAGATTTGACCCCTTTTCAAAGTTTTAGTCAACCAAAGATTTGACCCCTTTTGTATCTTTTTGTCTTCTCAATCAAATCGGGCGTTTCGTTCCGTTTATTAGTCACCATTGATCATTGGCTAAACTATGGACTTCCAGAACTTCCATATTCTCCAAATCAATAGGAAATATTGTGACGTCTTAAAGGGATGTCCTGTGGACATAACGTAGGCCCATGGATCATCTTTGGTCTGTTGCTTAACAGGGAACACGTCGTGAGGGCGAACCGAATTTTTGGCCACCGGCCTACTACGCCAGGATACCGTGCTCTTTCAAGGGACGTATTGGACCGTGTGTTTGCCGAATTGGACGAGCACCCAATTCTTCGCATTGACGTGCAAGGTGTGGTCTGAGTCATCTCGGTGTCAAAGCATACTCTGAAGTGTGTTCGAAAAAAAGCTGAAGAAAATCCTGGGCGGAGGACGGCGAGCTGAAGAGAAGAATTAATGCCATGTAAGGAAAGAGCTGTTCCGTCGTTGTCGGCTATTTCACCAGGGCTCTTTGCACTCGGACGGCTTTGACCTGATGTTATCTATCAAGGCTAGAGCGGCGGACCAGGGGGGGCAGGGCTATTTCATATTAAAGTGTAACTTTATAGATAATAAGGAATAATCGATTTAGGCTGGCTTTTTCTTTTCGTTTACGGCATACTCTTTTGTATGCCAGACGAATCGCCAAGCGGACAGCCGGACATTGATCTGAGGCAAGTCGTGGTTCGCCCAATTGTCCGAGACGAAAAGGACGCCTTCAAGACCCTTCTCGACAGACACCACTACCTCGGTCATGCCCCGCTGATTGGCCAATCGATACAATATCTCGCCTGTGTGCAGGATCGCTGGCTGGCCTTGCTGGTGTTTGCGGCGGCGGCCCTCAAATCGAGACCGCGAGACCACTGGATCGGCTGGCCCCCCTGTTTTCAATGGCAACGACTCCATTTACTGGCCAACAACACCTGGTTTCTCATGCTGCCGGGCTGTTCGCAAAAGAACCTCGCCTCGAAAGTCCTGTCGCTCTGCGCGAAACGGATCTCGGCCGATTGGCAACTGTACCACGGCTACCCCTTGCTCCTCTTAGAGACCTTCGTCGATCCTGCCCGCTTCACCGGGACCTGCTATCGGGCCGCCGGGTGGCACGAGCTCGGTCTGACACGAGGGTTTCGCAAGTCGAACACGTGTTATGTTCAGCATGAGAGACCGAAGCGCATCCTAGTCGTGCGGCTGCATCCCCAAGCCCGAGAGATCCTTGCACGCCCGATGCTTGATCAGCCCTATCAGAAAGGAGAAGCGCCTCAGATGAGATTGAATACAAAACAGACGGACTCCCTCTTTACGTATGTGGTGCAGCTGACCGATCCCCGCCATTTGCAAGGGCAACGGCACACCCGACGCGCCCTCACGGCGATCATGTTCTGTGCCACCTTGTGCGGCGCGCGCGGCTATGAAGCGATCTCGGACTGGGCCCAGCAGTTATCGCAGCCGATGCGCAAGCGGCTAGGCTGTACTCAGCGAGGGGGGCGCTACCTCGTCCCGAGCCGCAGCACTCTTTACCGCTTTATCACGGCCGTCGACCCCTGTGAAGTCGATACCCTGCTCGGCCGGTGGCTGGACACCTTCGGCGGGGAGGATCAGGGCATTGCCATTGATGGGAAGACCATGCGGGGGACGTCGAAGGTCCCAAGCGAACAGCCCCACGTCCTCAGCGCCGTCACCCATCAAGCCGGGCGCCACCTCACCCAAAAAAAGTTCACTCCAAGACCAATGAGATCCCCTGCGTGCGGCCCCTGTTAGATGCGCTCGAGATCGCAGGGAAGGTGATCACGGCGGATGCGCTCCTCACCCAGAAAGAGATTGCCGAGTACCTGGTGCACGAACGCGGCGCCGACTTCGTCTTCACCGTCAAGGGAAACCAGCCCACCTTGAAGCACGACATTGAGGCCTTAGCGTTGCGAGCACGCCGGTGCGATTATGCCACCACCGAGAAAGGCCATGGGCAGATCACGACCCGCAGGATCTGGTGCGATGACTCCCTGAATGCCTATGTCAACTTTCCTCATGTCCAGCAAGTCTTCTGCATTGAGAGGGAAGTGACGCATCTCAAGCAGGGCCTCACGACCGTCGAAGCGGTCTGCGGTGTCACGAGTCAGTCCAAAGACAAGGCGGGGCCGAAGACCATCCTCTCGCAAAACCGAAAGCATTGGAGTGTGGAGAATAAGCAGCATTATGTGTTGGACGTCACCTTTGATGAAGACAGGAGTCAGATACGAAGTCTCAATGGCCCAATGGTCATGACCTGTCTGAGACGCTATGCCATCAGTCTCTTACGCCTGAAAGGCTACACCAATATCGCGCAGGCGTGTAGACTGCTCTGGGGCAAGCCCCATTTAGCCATCCGCATGGCCCTGCCCTGAAAAAGAGGGCACAAAAAACCTCATGGAATCCCTTGCTTATAAAAAGAATGAAATGGCCCTGCCAGGGGGGGTAAGCCCGTGGATATTTACTTCTTCGTGATCTAGGAACCAAGCTATGCAGCCACAAAGAATTTTTCATAGTATTCATCGTTATTTAAATCTGTATATTGGCGTATATTTTCTCCTGATGGGTACGACAGGAAGTATTCTCGTGTTCCATTCCGAAATTGATGAATGGCTGAATCCTCAACTGCTTCGAGTTACGCCGCAGGGGGAAATTTTATCTCTTGAAGAGATTATGACCAACGTTCAAAGTACCCGTTCTCCAGATCGAATCATCTCAATTACGTTCCCCAGGTCACCTGAAGGAGTCTACGAACTACTTATCAATTCGTGGAATTCCCGCATCTATGTTAACCCGTATTCCGGTGAAATCTTAGGTTCCAGGACTATGAGTGGATCACTGATGGGGTTTATATTAATTTTTCATATGGATCTATTTCTAGGAGGGCCTATTGGAATAACTCTGAATGGCATGGGGAGTATTCTACTAATTGTCTCGACACTAACAGGCCTGATCCTATGGTGGAGGAGATCACCTAACACACTCAAGACCATTTGGCGTCTCAGATTAAATTCAGGATGGAAGCATGCCGTTTTGGATATGCATAATATGTGGGGAATACATTCAGCCATTGTTGTGCTGGTTATTGCCTTAACGGGTGTCTATTTCTCCTTTCCGCTAGTTGGAAATTTGGTTCAAAGCCTAGCCAAGGGCCCAAACGGAAATCCTCCACTGGCATCACATACATTATCCGAGGCTCCTCTAAGGCCTCAGCGAGTATCCGATCTTGTACACATTGCGAATACGACACTTTCTGGTGGAAAAATCGTCATGATTCGAATGCCCTTAGGACCTAGGCAGCCTTTTCAAGTCCGAAAGCGGTTTTCCGAGGATACCAATCCGAGGGGATCAAGTGTGGTCTATATCGACCCACATAGTGGAGACGTGATTCGAACAGAAGACAGTCGTACAGCGTCAATGGGACAACGCTTCATTAACCTTGATGTCCCTCTTCACGCGGGTTATTTCGGAGGATTGTTCACAAAACTGCTTTATGTCGTCGTGGGGATTGGGATTTCGATTCAATTGATCACCGGTTATTTGTTGCTTTGGCGTCAGAAGTAGAGTTTCAGGGGAGTCAAGTTCAATGAGTTGTTCCTTTGTACATCCTTTTGAAAAGGTACGCTTACGTGACGGCTAAATCCTTTCCGCCTGGGCCTAAAGGCAACCCCATTTTTGGCAACCTTCTAGAGTATAGAAGAGACCCGTTAGGGTTTGTTTCCCAATGCGCGCGCGAGTATGGTGATGTGGTAGGCCTTCGCTTTCCCGGCATAAGGGCATACCTGTTATGTCATCCCGAGCTTATCGAAACCGTCCTGACAACCAATCATCGAATTTTTAGCAGGAATTTGTCACGTCCCCCAAAGGATTTTACCTGGAATGTACTTGGCAATGGGTTAATGTCTAGCGAAGGTGCTAGTTGGATTCGGCAACGACAGTTAGTCCAACGCTGCTTTCCTTGCCATCAAATAGATGGGTTGGTGAAAGTCACGGCGGAATATACACAGCGCATGATGGGGTCCTGGAGGGAGGGTGAAATTCGAGTTCTCGACCATGATAAAAAAAAAGGGGTCAAATCTTTGGTTGAGAGTTTCGTTTCAAACTCCTCGTCGCTCTTTCATCCACTGCTTTTTTCTGGGAGCGCGATCTTCTCTTCCGAGCAGGGGACATAATCTAAAGTTTTAGTCAACCAAAGATTTGACCCCTTTTCTGACCCCTTTTCTTGGCGAGCGGCGTTTTGACGCCGTGTTATTAGCGTGTTAAGGCTGGACATGGCGGTGTCTAATTTATCCGCCGTGATGGTGCGGTAACGTAGGAACATTTCAATACTGGAATGCCCGACGATTTTCATGATCGTCTCAATCTCTACTCCAGAATCCGCTAAATTCGTGACAGCACAATGCCGCAAGTCATGGAAGACGAAGTTCGGAATGTGCTGCTCCTCGCATAACTCCTTCACCACGCGATAGCTGTGGTTAATCTTCTGGCCATCCTTCTGAAACACCAAGCCTTGAATTCGAGCAACGCCACCATAGTCCCGGAGTTGTTGCAGTTCCTTCCGAAGCATCGGCGTCAAAGGGACGGTACGATCCTGCCCTGTTTTGGTCAGATGTCCAGGAAGGAACATGCGGCCCTTCTCCAGATCCACCCGATCCCACGTGAGCGTCAGGATTTCCTCTAGTCGCATCCCCGTGTGGTAGCCCGTCAACAGCACTGGCTGGAACCATTCGGGCGCGGCACCATAGAGCCGGTTCCACTCGTCAGGTTCGAGCACTCGATTGCGAGCGTTCTTTGGTTTCGGCGCTGTGACCAAAGACGCCACATTCCTCATAATCAAATCGCGCTTCATGGCATGCTTTAACATGTGCTTCAATAGGTTGTGATCCACATTGACGGTAGCCACAGCACGCCCCTCCCCCCGCTCCTGGCGGAAGGCTTCTACATCTTTGGCCGTAATGTCCTGCAACAATGTCTTGCCGAAGAATGGAACAAGGACCACGGTAATTCGCTGGCATCGCTCAGTGTAGGAGCGGAGACACTTCACTTCTTCAATCTCCACATATTCTTTGGCCCATTGGCCGAAGGTCATTATTGCCAGCTTTGCCCGAACGCTTACCATTGTTCCGTTGAGAAGCTTGTTCTTGATAATAGTTTCCTGGTCTTGAGCCATCGTTTTGTTACGGCACCCGACGCGCCACCGTTTCACCTTGGCACCAGGCGTGCCTCTCGCTAACGTCAAGACCTTCCCATCGTCAATGACGGGAAACTCGACGTAATACCCGTCCTTTCGTTTTGTCCGTCCCATCGGACCTCCTTTTGGTTGATTGTGGTTGATCGCCGACTAACTCCGAGAGGGTTACGCCTAAAGCCTGTGCGATACAAGGAAATATTCTTCCCCTCGAATTGGCATGTCGAAAACAAGGTTCTTTCTGGAAAAATACTACGTGATACGAGTTCGTAATGAGGTATTCTGCCTTCGAAAACGAATGTCGCGACACCCATTTTACGATTTCTTCCTTCATGGTTTCCGGCTTTTCGTAAAGCAAGACTGTACGCTCTTCCAGGAGGGGTCAGCACAGACGCAATCTGGGCATATGTGGATTTTAAAACTTCTTGCAAGGTAATAATGGTGGGGCCATGAATATAGCGGGATAAGCAGTACGCTATTTTTTCGGCCTTGCATTTCATTGAAATATTCCACTGAATTATTCTGATGTTCATGGCTTGGGGATGTATTGTCCAGTTATTGAAAATAGGGTCTGTAGCTCTGTCTCTGGGTCAGTGACAGACCTTGATGAATGCGGCCAAGAGAAAGAGCCCCACCGCCGAAACGGTGAGGCTCTTTGATTGTGTGACTAAATTATCGACTATGCGTTTACGCTTGTGCTTTCTTCATCCGGTAGCCAATGAGTCCGACTAAGCCTGATCCGAGCAGCAACATCGTGCTGGGTTCGGGGACAGGGTTGGTGCGCGGAATGCTGTTGATGATCGCCGAGACTTCGACCGTCTTCTGCCCTCCTTCCGTAGTCGGGGCTACCACGAAGTGGATCTCCTCGCCCAATCCCAGCGCCAAGAGCCCACTATAATCACTGGTGGTACCAAAGACAGGGATGGCAGCTAGGTTGACAAAGACAGTCCCATTAAAAACGTGAGCAGTAGGCAAGACATTCACGCCTGGTTGAACGGTTGCAAACGTGGCATCCACCTGGAACATCCCAGCAAATGGCGCGGTCCAAACCACGACTGCGGGTCCAAAGGTCGCCCCAAACGTCACCGCACCGGCATGAAAAGTTATTGGACCACTACAGCAAGTGTCTTCCATGCCAACGTTCTTTATGATGTTGGGATCATCCGTTCCGGAGTTACGATGAATGTGGAGTATGCCGGACCCCCCAAGAGGAAAAATTTCTGAATTAGCATATTGCTGGAACGTGTTCTGGTCCAGCCCCCCGGTGTACTTTCCGTACTCCCACGGGGCGTTTGGATTGGAGAGCGAGAAATCGTCTGCCAAATTCCAGGTTAAGGCAAGGGCTGGCAGTGGCAGGAGCGTGAAAGCCATCCCGACCAGACACAGGGCTATGCGCATCAGCCCTCTCTTGGCACGGGCGGTCTTTCCTTGTAAAGATGATGTTTGTCTGTTCATTGTGGTGGTGGATGAGTGTTTCATGGCAATACCTCCTTGGTGTAATTGAGTGATTAATATTATGGCGACCCATTTAAATTGCTGTTGCGTTGTATACTAAGCAAAACGTATGCCACGGTTAAAATCAGGTGATGGGTCGCTCTCGAATAAGAGCTAACTTGTTGAGAATATAGATGTTTTTTTGTGGATAATATTTCGATGAAGACTTTTTTTTGGTTTGGAGCTCGTTGCGAAAACTGTCAAAAGTTTTTACTGGGGAGAATTTCGATTTGTCCAAAAGAGAGCGTAGGTACCAAAGATTCAACTCAAGGAACAGCAAGTACGTCCAATGACGTATGGTAGAAACTGTCAAATTTTCTGACAGGGGAAAAACCCCAAAGAAAGACAGAAATATTAATAAAACCCCCCAAATTCCTGTATTTAAACGGAAGGAAATCTTACTGTTACCCTCGGGGACCAGAAATTCATTGTCAGTTTTTTTGATACCCCAATTTCGGGGTGACCTGCCCCCAGTGATTAGGCCACCTGTTGCGCGATAAATTGCCGGGTGGAGAGGAGGCAGCTATGCTCCACCACCACAATTTTACGCAAGCCCCCCGGCCCGGACCTCTCCTAGACGACCTTGTGAATCAGATTCCGCAGCACATACTTCTGTGTGAAGGGCCACTTGTGACAAGTGACCAACGTAAAAAGCCCCACCGCCGACACGATGAGGCTTGCTGTTTGTGACGCGGTTTGGTCTTCCTCCATCAGTGTGGACACATCTGAAACGCGCGAGAATGCGCAAGGAGGTGGGTCATGGGGAACAGCGATGGGTGTTTGGCAAAAATTCGGCTGTGTATGACTGGGGACATGACTGTCACTCCGAGACTGAGGTACTTGGCGCAAGGGTGCCCCCCCCTACCCCACAGGTGGACGCATTCAAATTTTGTCAAGAAATTGTCAAGTGGCTGCCGTAGCTTGCCAATGCTTGCCATAGCTTGGTGTAACAGGGACCTTGAGAAAATCCCCTGTTCATGCGACTCTGGCCAACCATGAACAACAACAGCCAATAGCCATCAGTCGTTTCAGGTTCTAGTGCCCTCACGGGTGTGCGGGTTCAACTCCCGCCTTCGGCACCAGCCCTTTATAAGGGAATCGTTCAAGTCGTTGTCTGGCTTGACGATTTCCTCTCCCACCCCTCATTCATGCAGGGTTCACCTCATCTGGTTTCATCGGGTTTCGTCGGGTCTCGTCGGGTCTCTCTTGCTCAGGTTGTCCGGTTGCTTGACACCAGGCTGACACCAACAAAGGGGAGGGCGAATGAGGACTCCTCGGCCCAGCCACTCATCTGGGGGGGCTGTCGTTTTTTTAAAAAGAAAAGGGGTCAAAAAGGGGTCAAATCTTTGGTTGAAAAGGGGTCAAAAAGGGGTCAAATCTTTGGTTGAGAGTTTCGTTTCAAACTTCTCGTCGCTCTTTCATCCACTGCTTTTTTCTGGGAGCGCGATCTTCTCTTCCGAGCAGGGGACATAATCTAAAGTTTTAGTCAACCAAAGATTTGACCCCTTTTAAGATTTGACCCCTTTTCTTTTCCTTTTTGGACTTGGAGCGCAAGGAATATAAGGAATAGGATTGTGCCCTGGTTCTTTGTATTATGGACATTCAACTGACGCTTCCCAAACCGCAAAAATTTTCCGCGATCCCTCTAGCCCAAACCCCTCCAAGTAAACCTTGTGAATCGAATTCCGCAGCACATCCTCCAGTATGCGGCCCCACTTGTTCCCCGCCGAGGGGCCTTTTCATTTTCCTTGAGCCCTAGGACTTGACCTTGTTTACTGTCGTGACTCTCGCCAAATCAAAATAGCTAACCCGCCCGCAATGATGGCTCCGACAATACTGACCCACAGGGGCATAGTGATACCGTTGACGATGACTTCCCAGCCTTGAATGATGCGCATCAGATGAACGACGGCAACCAAGGCAAAGACGACAACTACGATAGTGCTAACGGGTTTCATTGGAAAACTTAGGTAAGTAGCTTCACATCTTAGGCAACGGGGTCATTGGGGCAACTACCCTATTCTTACTCACACCAATCCTTGGTCTTCGTCCCCCCATCATAGAGAACCGCTAAGTGTTGTTGTATCAGCAAGTCTGAAATATCCACGCCATCGGCGATCAGTCTCCCTACAATCCTGAAATATTTTCCCCCAAAATAGGGTTCCTCCTTGTATTTAGCACGAAATAGAATCCCCATCGACAGAGCAATCTAATAGGATGCGTACTATAGCGCTCTTGAAATTGTAAATAGCAAAGACATTATGCGAGTGGTCTCTCTCTGCATAATCATGCGAGTGGCCTTCCTCCGCATAATCATGCGAGTGGTATTCTTCTGCTACGCCGAACACATCAATGCTTTCATGGGTATGTCCATCGTGTGCATCCACATTGCTTGGCTTTACCCACATCGTCCCTATTAATCCCCAAATTCCAATAACCAAAACAATTAGAATAA
Organism: Nitrospirales bacterium; assembly: GCA_963555755.3. Taxonomy (GTDB): domain Bacteria; phylum Nitrospirota; class Nitrospiria; order Nitrospirales; family UBA8639; genus Nitronereus. The sequence goes on along the minus strand of OY820905.2, from coordinate 4,095,450 downwards.
TCCTGTCTAGCGTCTTCATTGGTTCCTCCTTTTCACCCACACCAATCCTTGGTCTTCGTTCCCCCATGATAAGGGACGGCTAATTGCTTTTGAATAAGCATATCGGAAAGGTCCTGCCCATCAACTATAAGCCTCCCCACAATCCTGAAATATTTCCCTCTGACTTCTTTGGGATTATCGTCAATGCTGAGCTCTTCGAGGGTAACGAGGGTTTGGGGGTCGAGGGGGGAAGCCATGATGGAGGAAGGATACTGTATTTAGGTGTGATTGCAAAAGAAAAAGCCCCACCGCCGACACGATGAGGCTCTTTGTGACGGCGAACGTTGCTGCTCAATGCAGGCTGACGGGGACGACGCTGGCTTGCGCTTCCAGCTTTGCTAAACGAGTAGGAAACAATCCCCCCCTTATTTTTCCAACATGTGCTGAAACGAAACAGCCTTGGGCCCCGAGGCAACGTCGAAGGCTGATTAGTTGTTCAAGGTGAAGGCGTCATCGAGCATCTCGTCTTCGAGGTTCGTATTGCGACGAATGATGTCGCCCAGCGTCGTGGCTTCTACCTCGTTCATTAGGCCGGGGTTGTTCGTGAAGAACGAATCATTCTGATACCAGAAACGGTCGCCATCGCGCAGGCGCGTGAACTGGTCCACCATGATGGCGTGGAACGTCTCGCCGACGAGCGCGCCGGCCACGTGGTCCTCGGCCAGGCCGCCCATCCAGAGGTCAATATCGTCCACGTCGCTGTAGGTCGCCGCGAGCCTCGCCTGGAGCTCTGGGTTCGAAGTGATGTCATCGAAGTCCTTCACCTTGCGGAGCCTGAGGGCAAACCGGACGGCCGTGTAGTCCGAGAGGCCATGATCGCGCCCGCGCTGGAGGTTCAGCGACGCCAGATCGAAGCCGCCCGAGCCCGCCAGGCCGAAGAGGAAGTTGCGCACGCCGTCGACCATAAGGGTATCCACCTCCTGGGCTTGCTGGGTTGTAAGCCCGAGCAGCAGCGCCTCGATCCCCCCGCCCTTGAAGAGGAGTTTCGGGTTGAAGAAGGCGTCCCTGAGCGAAGTATCGGCCTTCTGGTTGAGCGACTTGTTGGCGCGCAGCAGCGTCTCCGAGAGCATACTGTGCCCGTATCGATAGGCCCCGGTCGAGAACTCGTTCGAGATCCCCGCCTCGATCGAATCGTCATAGCCGGCGTAATCCGGGAGTGCCCCCGGGCCTAAGAGGATCGGTAGGAACTCGTTGTAGGTGATTACTTGAATCAGGGCGCCCACGATCTTGCGTGCCTGCTGATAGATCTCCTCGCCGGTCAGGCTCGGGTCATTGTCGGCGAGCTCCGCGGCCAGGCGGTTGTGCTCACGCATGAAGAGCGTATGCGTGGCTGTCAGGGCGATCTGCTCGTTGGCGCGCACGTCGCCGGCCAGATAGAGGCTCGGGTCCGGACCGCCGGCGTTGGCTAGCCCGTCGGTGTTGAACGGCAGCGCCAGCCCGCCCTTTGTCGAGGCGAGCCGCCCCGTCCCGTCGTTGGTCCTCAGGGTCGCCGCTCGCAGGGCGTCCAAACCATAGACGTTCGAGGCGTCAATGAACGAGGTGATCAGGTTGAGCTGCTGGCGGGGATTGCTGGTCCCCGTCCCCGTACTTGGATCGGTGATCGAGCGGTTGAACCCAATTTCCTGCGTGCCGGTTTCTCCGGGATCGAAGAAGGGATCCCCCGCCGGCACGGAGATTGGCAGCGGCTCGGCGCTGTTGTCGGGCGTGAGGTCGATGTCGTGATCCAAGAACTGGCCCCATTGCCAGATCCAGTCGCTCGCCCCGACGCTGTTCGGTATGTCGCTCATCTGCGCCGAGAGCATGTTGCTGACCTCGCGGGGGCTGATCCTCGTCCCACCCGCCGGCGTATCTATGCCGTTGCCATAAGCCTCCGGCGCGAGCCGGAGCAGTTGCGTCCCCGCCATTCCCCACTGCGGGTTGGCCATATTGTTCCCGCTTCCGTCGACCGACCGAGCCTCGAACTGGGCCCGGACCTCCGCAACGCCTACGACGAGAAGCGCCGCCGTCAGCAGTGCGATCGACCAGCGCGAAGCTCGCTTTCCCATACAAGAAGAATGTACCATCTTTCCTTCCTCCTCCAACCGTAGTTAGGCGCTAGGCTCCAATATGGGTCAAAATCTTCGGTGATCTGGTCCGCTTTTTATCATCAATCTTATGGACGTGGAGTGCCGTTGTTAGAGATTGCAATTAGTTGGTAGATATTATGACTAGGAAACGCTTTCCGCACCATACGCCAAGCAACGTATAGCCCCAGCCGCCCGTTGTGAAATAAGACGCCATCGTACGAACTCACTTCCTGGAATAATTCTGGCAGCGTTAATTTGTCTGTGCTTTACCACACAAAACAAAATTACGTATATTTACCTATACTTGTTTTTGAAAAAATAGCAAGTGTGCTACGAGGGTTCCGGCGATTGGCACTCCAACGGAACAATTGTGGGGATCGACTTTTGTGGGGCGCGAATTTCGTGGGTTATGTGATCGAAAAACGGGTGTGCGGCCAGGTGTTACATAGGTGTTAAAAATACAGACAAACGGGTGGGAATTGAGGCAGAGAGAGGCAAAGTCAGGCAAAGAGGCAAACTGCGTAAAGGCCCGCTAGGAGGGAGGATTGCCCAAGTTATCAACGACTTGAGCAACCCCCTCTAGGACAATCCCGCCTTCGGCACCAGCTCTTTATGAGGGAATCGTTCAAGTGCTTATCAGGCTTGACGATTTCCTCTCCCACCCCTCATTCATGCAGGGTTCACGCCTCATCACCTCATCTGGGGGGGCTGTCGTTTTAAATAGTCCCGTTAGGGGACACCCGCCTTGATTCCCCAAACTCACCCTTGGTGGTCTTAAGAAACAACCAAAAGCCCCACCGCCGAAACGGTGAGGCTTGCTGTTTGTGTGACGCGTGTATCGATTATTTAATATCGCGCTTATCCATGGTGGCTCGAGCCACTTCTCCATACTGTTAAATTGACTGACGGTGATTCAGGTGGGGTGACAGGTGAGTTATTGAAAGCGGGTAGACTACAGGGCACCTCTAAAAACCAGGCATTTTTTGTGAGGGCAAGGAAGCCGCGCGCGGAAAACCGGAGTGTATGGGCGAATACATGAGGATGTGAGCACGCGGCTGACGCCGCCATCACGGAAAAGGACGGTTTTTAGAGGTGCCCTACATTACTCAGATGATGAAGTGTGTGTAGATCACACGTTGACCCCTCGTTTAAGGAATAGACGAACCGCCTGATTCGTGAGACACTAAACCTAGTGAAAGATTGTGTCAGCTCCCCTTTTTGGGAAGGCTCAACGGCTGGTAACCGCGTGGGCCTTTCGTTTGTCTGCACCTATACCCTAAATATTGAGAAGTGCTCACACCACAAAAGCCCTGCCGCCGAAACCTCCCCAATTTGTAATTGACAACGTGTTGCCTCTTCAGTACTTTTCGGTTGGCCCAAGAAGGGCATGTGCTTCTCCTTTCCCTCCACGTCGAGGCTTCCGCTGCGCGTCTGCTCAATGAAATGAACTTGGAGCGCATACTAGACTCCCCACCACGCCCTCTTCCGCTGCTTGGTCATGCGGTCTGGTTTCTACGCGACAAGCTGGGGTTCCTCGAGCGATGTGCACAGCTCGATCGCGATGTGGTCGAACTAAACATCGGCGGTCCAGTGTGGCTTCTTCGTCACCCCGATGACCTCTATCACGTCTTGGTCCGCAACGATTCCAACTACGAGAAGACTCGCAGACTAACAAGTGAGCGAGGACGGCGACTGCATGGTAATGGCCTCCTCACCAGTACTGGCGAACGTCATGCCCGCCTTAGGCGCTTGCTTCAGCCTATCTACCGACGCGCGCTCAGCGAGATGTTTCCTGACGTCGTCACGAGGCAAACACGACGGATGCTCGGGACCTGGCACGACGGAGGAGAAGTTGACGTGTACGGGGAGATGATGACGCTGACGCGTCGTGCGATCGCATCGACGGTCTTCGGACGAGATTTTTGCGATGAGGACGACCGGATTGATCGTGCAATCGCCGACCTCAGAACCTATACGGAGTACGTTTATGGTTCGCTCCTTCCGTGGCCTGAGCACTTACCAACTGCGGCAACGCGCCACTATAGAGAGGCCGCACGCACCATCGATGAAGCGGTCTCGCACGCACTCGCCTCGCGCCGCAATGCCGGCGCATCGCAGGACGATATGCTAGTGATGCTGGCTGCTGCGCGTTTTGACGACAATGGTACGGGGCTCACCGACCGAGAGATCATCGACGAAGTGATCACATTATTCTCCGCCGGTTACGAGACGGTCGGGGTGGCGTTGGCGTGGAGTTTTTTCTTGCTGTCGTGCCACGAGCAAGTAGCGCAACGTCTCTATTCGGAGGTAGACCGCTGGCAACGCGAAACAGTATGCAGAACCCCGGCGGCCACAGGCGTGGTAGAAGGTTTGGAGTTCACCTCGATGGTCGTAGCTGAATCGATGCGACTGTATCCGCCAACCTGGTTGTTCGTTCGCATGGCGCGCGCCGCCGACCTCCTACCATCGGGTACGCGTATAAGTGCTGGCGCAAAGCTGTATGTGTGCCCGTATATCCTCCATCGCGATCCGCGGTTTCATCCCGACCCTCAACGTTTCAATCCCCTGCGCTTCGCCCAGGATCAAGCGGCCGGACGACCACGGATGGCCTATCTGCCGTTCGGGGTTGGTAGCCATGCCTGCATCGGCCAGTACATGGCCAAGTGGGAAACCGCAGTAATCCTGGCTCTCGTTACTCAGAAATTCAGACTAGAGCTGGTTCCAGACCAAGACGTACGGCCGCAGCCCGAAGTCATTTTGCGCCCACGGCACGGCCTGCGGATGGGAGTCCTCGCTAGGACGTAATCCCCGGTACATAAACCAATGACTGGCTTACGCTTTTGCATGCTGACCACCTTTTACCCGCCGTACAACTTCGGTGGCGACGGCATTGGTGTGCAGACACTCGCGCGTGCGCTGGTTGGTCGCGGCCATGAGGTGACGGTCGTTCAGGACACCGATGCCTACACGGTCTTAAATGGAAATGCACCGGAGACGGTTGTGTGCGAGAACGACGGTGTCAATGTTGTTCACCTGAGCAGCTGCATGAAGCGGCTTTCGGTTCTGCTCACGCAACAAACCGGAAGACCGATTTTTCAAGGCCGCCGTCTGCGCGAGCTGATTGGGAATCGACGCTTCGACGTCGTAAATTTTCACAATGTGTCCTTGATCGGCGGTCCTGGCCTGCTAGGCCTCAGCGACGCCATCAATATCTTCGAGGCCCACGAGCATTGGCTGGTGTGTCCATCTCATGTGTTGTGGCGCCACAATCGCGAACCGTGCTCGCAACGGCAATGTCTGCGATGCGTCTTGCACCACCAGCGACCACCTCAACTCTGGCGCTACTTCGGTTACCTCGAGAGGCAGCTTCGACATATCGATGTGTTCATCGCCAAGAGTGAGTTCAGCCGTGCCAAACACCGTGAGTTCGGCTTTCAAAGAGAGATGGAGGTGGTGCCGTACTTTCTGCCAGACGATGAACCGTCCTCAAGCGTGGTGACGCAAGCGGAGCGGTCGCCACATGATCGTCCGTACTTCCTGTTCGCAGGCAGACTCGAGGTCATCAAGGGCCTTGATGACGTCATTCCGGTCTTCGCTCGTTTTCATGACGCCGACCTGCTGATCGCTGGCGACGGTGACTACGAAAGCCAGCTGCGCAAACTATCTAGTGGAATTAATGCTGTGCACTTCCTGGGACATATGCCTCCGGATCAGTTGTCGCGCTACTACCGCCACGCACTCGCGCTGATAGCGCCGTCGGTAGGTTTCGAAACGTTCGGTATCACCTTGATCGAGGCATTCCGGATGGGCACGCCGGTAGTCGCTCGGCGACTAGGGCCGTTCCCGGAGGTTGTCGACGCCTACGGTGGCGGTGTGCTGTTCGAGACTACCGACGAACTCATGGCGATGCTCCGTATGATTACGAACGATTCCGATTGGCGACAGCAGGCATCGGCTCGTGCCCGAGCGGGGTTTGAGCGTCATTGGACCGAGAGCGTCGTTGTACCGCGCTACCTGCAAATCGTTGCACAAGCGGCACGAGGGAAGGGGCGTACGGCGGTCGCGGAAGCTGCGCTACACGAGGCCACCGCGTGCAAGTCCTGAATAATGGAGGTGCCGGCTTCATGGGCTCCCCGTCGCCGAGCAATTGATTGCCGATGGCAAGCACGTCGTTGTCTAGGAGCCTGAAACAGGCCCCACAACAGGTTTTGACCCAAGCCGGGTGCATGCTGGACACTCCATCGAATCATTGAAAATGATAAAGAGGAGCCAACCAATGTTTAAGAAATTTCTTGGATTCATTTCAATAGCCATCACCCTATTTTCCTTTAGCCCCATTTATGCTGAACAACTCACGCCTGAGGAGGCTTATTCAGCTGGTGTTGGTTATCAGTTGAGTAACAACATGGCTGATGCCATCCACTGGTTGACCATAGCCGCAGATCAGGGGCACGTGGAGGCCCAATACAGTCTTGCCGATTTATATTTCCGTGGAGAAGACGTACAACAGGATTATGCTGAAGCCTTAAAACGGTATGTACAGGCAGCTGAGCAGGGACACAGCAGCGCCCAACAGGGAGCCGGCATCCTCTATGCTCAAGGGCTTGGCGTAGAGCAAGATGATGCTCAAGCCATTCAGTGGTTCACACGTGCGGCCAACCAGGGCAATGCTCATGCACAATTCAATATGGGTCTTGTTTTTGATAAGGGTCAGGGCGTTGCCGTTGACCATGGCCAAGCATTTTCATGGTTTAAACAGGCAGCGGAACAGGGTATCAGTCAGGCCCAATTCAATGTTGGTATGATGTACGTCAAAGGTGAAGGCACCGGGCAAAGCACCGTCGAAGCGTACAGGTGGATCAGCAAGGCAGCTGATCAGGGACTGCCAATCGCCATGGCCGCCAGAACAGATCTGGGCATGATCTTAACACCTGCAGAGTTATCGTTAGCCCAGAGCGAAGATTCTGCTGTCCTCTCCTCTAACGTTCACACCAAAATTTATGTCCACGAAGAATTGGGTATTCAAATTGAGATTCCTGATGGATGGGAATATGAAACGTCAGGAACAGTTATTGAAAAGGCCTACGATACGGCTCGAGATATTACCAGTAAAGCGCTGGGGGTTCCCAAAGACGTGGTGACGGAAATAGCTAAGGCTGGCAGTGAAAAATCTATCTTGATCAGAATGCATTCCCCAGGCACCCCCTTACCAGCCGTTCAAATCACGACGAGAAATTTAGCAAAAGTAAAAAGTCCTCCTGAATCCGTGCTTCATCATCTCAGAGCCTATATGTACTTTGTGTCACAAATGACCTACGTGGACATTGTGGAGGCTGTTGAAGCAACTAACGTGAACGGAACCTCTGGCGCGCATGTTACGTACGATACGCAATTGGTTCTTGAGGGAGATACGTATCGAACCCGCTCAGATATTTTTTCTTTCATGAAAAATAATCATACGATTGATATTACAATCATCTATGATTTAGATACGTACTATCCACAACAAGATAATGCCGACCTTCAAACGATATTTCAGAGTATTCAATTGAATCAATAATATTGTGGGCACCTCTAAAAACCAGGCATTTTTTGTGAGGGCAAGGAAGCCGCGCGCGGAAAACCGGAGTGTATGGGCGAATACATGAGGATGTGAGCACGCGGCTGACGCCGCCATCACGGAAAAGGACGGTGTTTAGAGGTGCCCTTGTGTGAGCTGACTAAGTTCTTAACATTACGCCACAACTGTTCCACCACCACATTATCATCCCAGTGGACGTTGCCGGCAATCGGCGATGAATTGTTCAACGGCGGCAGGGATTGTGAACTGTCCGCCTGCCAAATTGCGGGCTCTCTGTATATCTCCTCTCGCATCAGTGCAGCGTCCCGTTTGGGCAAAAGCGATTGCGCGGATGGCATAGGGCTGGCCCCGGCTTGGGGCGAGTTCAATCGATCGCTCAAGATCGGCGAGGGCACTTGGCCAGTTTTCGGCAATCATGTAAATTCGCCCACTGATTTCGAACGGGATCGGATTGTCCGGGAACCTTGCCCTCACTTTTTTTATTTGCTGAATAGCGTGCTTGACGGCGGACGGCTTGTCCGGGGCCACTGTGGCCGAAAGCGCCATGGCAAGGGGTTCAATGGACATGGCGAGAGGTTGATCCGGATCGAGCTCGCCGGCCTCACGCGCTTCCTTGTGAGCGGCATCGAGGTCGTAAACTATCGGACCGACATCGACCTCTGCTTCCCCCCGCCAACCACCTAAGCGATCAAAAAGCTTCTCAAACGCCCTTTCCACGCGCTGTGCAGCACTGATCGAAAGGGCAATGGACAATTTTCTGCCGGCATTGGGAATACCGGCGGCATGCTGCCGACGGTAGGCACGGATAGCGCGAACCATATCCCGGCGACCGGTTTTCTGATCCGTAGAAGCCCGCGCAAAGGCCAGCAGCAGGTGGGCATCACCGTTCTCGCCTGACAGCTGAACCGCCCATTCGGCAAATTGTTTCCCCCTGACATTCCGCTTACGGAGGAGTTCGGAGCGTGCCAAGGCGGCATAATGGGCACTCATTTGCCTCCGCTCGTCAGGGCTGAATGTGGCATAAGCGGTTCGCGCGTTGGTCGACCACAAGATGTCTTTGGCCAAGAGGCGCAAGTGCTCATCACCTGGATTAAGCTCGATGGCATGCAACACGGCACTTGCCGCCCGTTCGAACTTTTTATTGTGGAGATAGGCTGTCGCCAGCATGGACCAGGCCTCGGCCACCAGCGGTTCCTGTTGTACGAGATCGATCAACCCTTTCGTCGCCCGATCGAATTTGTTTTGGGCCAACAATCGTCCCGCCGTCAATAACTTCCTGTCGACCTCTGTTTCATGATCGTCAAAGATACGAGGGACCGCGACGGGAATGGCGACTTGATGGAATATGTCCATCTGGGTCCGGTATTCGTCGACGGCGCGTTCCAGCATCGCCATGACGTGATCGGCATGGCGCGATCCCATGCCACCGCGCCATCGGAGACTGAGATCCACACCGCCGATAAGGACGCCCTCCACGCCGCTGACCGGTATGACGGAGTGGACGCCCGGATAAAAGGATGGGATCGCGTCTTTGCCGGTAAGACGGCGATAGGGCAGGACGGCGATCTTGTTCAAGACGGGATAATCAAGCCCATTGATACGCCAGATCTTTGCGAAGGTGACAAGATCAATCAAGCCGTGCAGGCGAACAAAAACGCCTTTCGGTTCGACGTGTCTCGCCAGTTCGATTGCCGGATAGGCGTCGTTGAATGCATCGGCGACGTGCAAGGCCCACTGAGACCGGTGCCCTGTTCCCAGCTTGGTTCCGTTTGCAACCAATTGCTCTTCGGTTCGGACCTCAACACCCGTAACGAGCAGCATGGTCCGGCGCGATGCGGAAAGCCGGGTTGAGCCGGGGCCCAACGGCCGGGGGGCAAGCCAAAACCGGGCAAGGCCGCCTTCCACGGAACGGCCGTAAGCGGCCTCAAGGTCGATCAGATTTTCCCCACGCGCAAAACCGGCATTAAACATAATGAGCTTCATCGCGTAATCGGCGTCGAGCATCACCCGGGCGGCGATCGAGTCGGCCGGTACATTAATCACCCTCGGATATTGCGGTCCGGCGATATCATCCGGAAGCGGATCAAGAGAAACCCCCATGAGCCACCCCTTTTTCCACGCTTGGCGGATTGCGAGGACGATCATATCGATGTCGAGGGCATGACTCGGGCGTTGGGCTTTGCGGCCAACCAGGACCACGTCCTTGCCGACCGGGTCCAGAACAAACCCGATCAAACGCTCTATTCCGCCCGGGAAGCGCAACGAAGCGGGTAATTCGGACCACCGGTGTTGAGAGGCATAAGATGCCACGTGGTCGTGCAGGCGGTTGAGTGAAACCAATACCGGTTGACCGACAAAGGACAGGTCACCACCGCCCTCAAATTCACCCAGACCGGCCATGGCGAGCAGGTCGAACGTGACGTCAAGCGCAACACCGCCAACGTCACGCAAGGCCTGTCGCTTTTCCGGTGAGCCAAGCAACTCCAGGAGTTGCGGCGACGTGCAGGCTTGACGATTGTCGGTACATGGCACAAAAAGAGCCATGTCCGCCAGTTGCGGGGCGGTATTGGCGACTGCGTCTCGGAGCCCGTCGAGGGGCACTGGGCTATCATTTAAGACGGGGGCGGCGCTTGGACCCCGCCCCGACAGGGGTGGTGGCGAGCGTGGTCCCATTCCTTTGAACAGCCTTTGATCGATCGGTTGGAGCTTTTTGTCCTCGGACGAGCGCGGCGCGGTCGTGTCAAACCGCGGCAGACCGGCTCCCCCTGCGGGGGCCGCAATCCGCTTGAGCTGTTCACATGCTATACCGCAGAACTTGTCCGGATTGACCTGATCGCCAATGAGGCGTGGCGACGGGGGCGGTGCGCCACTTGGATCGACGGCGGAGGCGATTGTGTTGGACAGATCCTCAACGAATCCCAGGGCATCATCAAGCTTACGCCGGGCGATTTGCCGGAGCCGGCGGGCATAGGCGGGGTTTGTGGCTTCGACCTGCCTGGCTTCGATCATGGACTGGCCAGCTTGTCGGCTGGCCATGGCATAGGCCTCGATCTTAAACTTGTTCTCCGCCAATACTTTCTCGATTGCAGTCGCCTGGGTGGGAGTCAGACTAATGGACGGCGGCGTTTCCTGGGCGGGCTTTGACTCTGTCGTCGACCTCTCGGGCTTAGACGATTCATCTTCCTTTTCCTCTTTTTTGATGAGGATTATAAAGGTGTTATCGCCACCGCCGGTATTGTTACCATCCCCGTCATTTTTGCTCCGCCCGGACAACTTCCCGCGCAAAAGCTCGGCTAAGTTGCCAAACGATTCAATCTGGCCATTAAGCATTTCCTGCCGGCGATTGAATTCCTGATCGACTGTATCCCGAGGGGTCTCGACATTCAGCTTTCCTTCCTTGGCGATGCTATGATTGCTGACGGCAAGGCCTATTACCACAGAGACGAGCAGCGCAATAATCGGATGCCAGCTCAGCCGCTTCATTCGGTGTCCTCTCCATTGCACAGCACCAGGAAGATTAACGTCCCGCGCTTAAGCCCTCGAGATAGGCGCGGGCTTCGCGAAGATTGGCATTGCCCGGATCGGCCTTGAGGGACAGGCCGACATACTGAAGACTGCCTTGCCAGTCGCCTTTGGCATATTCCAGGGCATCAAGAACGATCGTGGCACGGATCGACTTAGTCGGCACCCAACGATACTGGTGTTTGAACAATCCTTCCAGGTCAGGGGGAAGGTGTTCGAACCGATCCTCGGCAACCGATTTCATTTGTTTTTCGATGACCGGCACCATCCGTGTGTCAGCCGTGGAAAATAAATCACGAGCCTCTTTATACATCGTAAGCGATGCATTCTTCTGCTCCGCTTCAGCAAGGGCTCCTGCAAGGCTCCATGCGCGTCGGGCAGCTGCTGTTTCCCTGGCTTGGCGATAAAATTCGGCGCGGGCGCCAGGGTTAATCCGCTCGTCTCTGGCAGCTCTGAGCTGACTGGTCCAAACTATCGCGTCTCTGATTTCGCTCTGAATTTTGAATTCTTCAGATCGACCAAGGTTCTTGACGGCTTCTTCATAAAGTGTGATGGCGGTATCATAGTCGCCTTGGCCTCGCCGGATTGACGCCTGAATAATTTTGCGTTGCGCCGCCACCTTCAGGTGGCTGATCAGATTGGGGTCAACACGCTCACGCACAAACGGGCCGATGCGATCGCGAATGACAAAGGTGCGTCTGCGATCGTCAACCAACTGGGCATAGGCATTGAGGACGTCATCCTCAACGAAGCGGCTAACAACGCCGAGATACCAACTGGCTCGGTCGAATTGCCCCCAGGCCATTTCGAGTGTGGTGAGTACAACGATCGTTGCGATCTGGGGCGGCCACTTTTGGGCAAGTACGTAGTTTTGGATCGCTTCCTTATTGTCCAGGGCTTTTCCCTGAATCGAATCCACCAGAAGTTGATATTCCTTTGCTGCCGCTACCTGAAGGTCGGCGCTGTCCCGGGCGACGCAGGCCTTTTCGACTTCCCAAAACCCGTCATGACATCGGCAGGTGACAAGTGTTCCGCCGCTGGTCTCCGTGGAGGAAACCGATTCGGAGTTGGGTGGACAGTTTTTGGCATCAGCGACTCCGGCCAGAACTATCAGAATCCCGACTATCAGCAGGAGAGATAAACCGAACTTCGCATGACGTGGCATGATCCAACCTTGCATTTCGATACTCTATTGCCCTATTGGGTACCCTGGTCCGTTGAATCGCTCAGAGGGAATTGTCTTCTGTCTGGGTAATACCGATTATTCTTCAGCTGCCCGAAATTGAATCGAAAGATTGATCTTCTCATCGCCTTTTTTGGGATCCTGTCCGTCAAAGTCCGCTTGATAATGGAAGGTCTGGGCGACCACTCGTTGGTTGGTGAAAGAGAAAATAATCGTACCAACGACGTCGCTGCGGTTCAGCCGAAGTTCAGCTGAACGGTCTTCTTTAGATTCAAGAGTGACCTCAGTGCCGCGCAACGTGATCTCAGCATACTGCTCATCGCTTGCTTCCAATATCCGCGTCAGTTCAAGCTGGCGCGAAAAGGTGAGCCTGCCAAAACCCGCAAGATCAATGAATCCGGATCCACCGTCCCATCGTTCACCCACGGAAATAGCTGTCTTGGGTAGGAACGGCGAAGAAATTCCTCGGCCGACCAATTCTTCGAAATTTTGCTCCACTAAATCTTCGACGGCCAAATTACCGGTCTCCGCAGACAGGTCAACCAGTTCCCCGAAGGGTGTCAATTCCAAATTGAGGCTGGCCCCCGACCAGTCGGTCTTGTTGCCGGGGCCGGCCTGATCGCAATCATTACTGACAAACCCGTGCCCCAGCGCGACAACCCCGGAGGCACAACGCCACTCCACCACTTGTTGGATGCGTTTGACATTGCCGTTTGGCAGCGGCTCCTCGGTCTCAATCTCGAACATGACACCGCTTCCGCCCTGCATGAACGCATCGGGCTTGGTCTCCTTCAATACAGCGAACAGGTCTGACGTTCCCCAAACACGGTACGTCGTTCCAGGGCTATCGGCAATTCGCAAAGAGAATAGTTGATCGGGATCAGGATGAGTCCTGTCGATCACAACGTTGACCTGAGTTTGCGGGTAAAGCGCCTTGACCCCAAGCTGTCTTGCCTGCGACTCCGCCATGGCGATGTGCCACGGCTTCATCCGATGGTCAAGGATTAACTTCAACAAGCCTTCGATATTGCCGCGGTTCGTGGAATCCTTTGAAACCTCCCATGCGCGGGTGAGCCAGACATACGCTTCCGTGAAATCCATCGCGACATCAGGAGAATCGCCATAAATGGTACCGAGCGCCCAATAGGCCCTAGCCTCGCCGGCACGTGCCGCTACTTTGAGCCAGATCATGGCTTCAATGGTAGCCGCCGCCGCCTCGTTTGGAGGAGCAAGTGATCCAAGGGCCCTTAAGTTATATTGGGAGGCATTGAGCCCAAGCATTCGCTTCACGGACTGGGCGAAATTTGCCCGCTCGCGTAGCGCTAAGCCAAGTTGCAATTGTGCGGGGGCAAGACCTTTCTCGGCGGCGACCCGAAACCATTTGATGGCCTCGACCAGATCTTTCTCAACACCTTTTCCGTCTTGGTAGAAGATGCCGATATAATATTGGGCCGGGCCGTGGCCGCGCTCGGCCGCCTTGCGCAACCAATGGGCGGCACGCTCCCAATCCACCGGAAGGCCCTTGCCCAGAGAGTATGAGACGGCAAGGTCATATTGCGCCGCCGGATGGTCTTGTTCCGCAGCCCGTCTCATCCATTTGAGCGATTCGGATTTGCTTTGCGGCACGCCCCGGCCGTCGTCATACAGGGCCCCGAGGAGGTATTGGGCTTGTGCGAAGCCTTGATCGGCAGCCTTCCGCATCCACCGAGCCGCTTCACTGTCGTTTTGTGGAACACCGCGACCGTTGAGATACATGCGCGCCAGGTTCTCTTGAGCAATGGGATTTCCCTGCTCCGCCAGCGGTGTCAGTATTTCCAATGCGTCGGCATACCTCCCTGAGAATTGAGCGGCATCAGCCTCTTCAAGCGCTTTATCAATCGGGTTAAACGGAGCTTCGGAATAATTTAATTCATCCTGTTCGGTAGGATCGTATTCATCCGGCGGCGGATTCCAGGGGTTCACTGGCTCTGCGGGTTCAGGCGCAGCCTCGACCATTACCAGAGGTTGTGGCTCAGAGGACAATACCATCTGAGGGAGGCAGCTCCCCATAAGTTCACCGCATTCATGTACCGCCAGAGCTGGCGAGTTGGTTACATACAATAGAAGTACAAGCGAGAGAGTGTAAAAAATTTTCATACTACACCTTTATTATTCGCCTGTTTTTTCAAAAAAATTTCGATGCTGTATGTCGTCAGAACAATTTGGACACAGGGTTTAAGAAACTACGGTGGTGTTTTGGCTCTGTGTGTTGGCGTAAACGAGTTGTCGATACAAGCATTACATGTGAGAACCTCATCGTTACGACGGTGGGGCTTTTCCTTTGTTTTGCAATCATACCAAAATACAGTTTCCTTCCGCCATCATGGCCTTCCCTCTCGACCCCAAAGACCTCGTCACTCTCGAAGAACAATACAATACCTTTTACAGGCCTTCACATGAATAACCTTCAGATAAAAATAATGCTTAGATTCAACTCGCTAGTGCAACGGAAGGGGTGATACCAAAGCAGGCTGAATGAATGTTATAATAGGAGCTAAATTCAAAAAGAAATTTTGATCTCACAATATGGTTTACCCAATCAGGGTGAATATTGGCGATTACTAATGTCCATAAAAAATTCCAGATTAATCCCACAAATGGGTTAAATTCCCCGTGGCTTGCTGTGGCATTTACATATAGGGCACCTCTAAAAACCAGGCATTTTTTGTGAGGGCAAGGAAGCCGCGCGCGGAAAACCGGAGTGTATGGGCGAATACATGAGGATTTGAGCACGCGGCTGACGCCGCCATCACGGAAAAGGACGGTTTTTAGAGGTGCCCTATACATCCTTTTCGGATACCACGACAGCTTGCTACGGGGCCTTTGATTAATTGCTTCATCAGCGCCTACACGGTGAGGTTAAATTGAAAAATATTTTATTACATCTAACAGGAGTCGCCGGGCTGGCAATACTGGCCTTTGCGACCATTGTCTGGGCCGGGTATGAGGAAAATATAAAATCCGCAGAGACGGCTCTATTAAATGGGAATTATAGACACGCTCTTGATTTATACACGAATATTCTGGAGATTCCGGATCTGCCGAAAGGAACACAGGCAAAGACTTTTAGCAACCGCGCGATTGCCTTCGAATCCATTGGCCAATATGAAAGAGCCATTACGGATTATTCCCGCGCAATTGAACTGACACCTGACAATGTTGCCGCATATAACGACCGTGGCAACGCCTATCAGGCCAATGGCCAGTACGATGAAGCTATCGCCGACTACACTCGAGCCATCGAACTGCAACCGGATTTTGCGCTGGCTCATTATAATCGGGGCGTTGCGTACATTAATAAAGGCCAACCCGCCCAGGCCATTGCGGATTACTCCCGTGCCATAAGACTGAAAGCTGATTATGTCGCTGCCTACTACAACCGCGGCGTTGCATACATTCAGACAGGCGAGTTCGACAAGGCTATCGCCGATCACACGCGAACCATCGACCTGCAACCCGACCATGCCTCCGCATACAGCAATCGCGGCGTAGCCCTTCACAGGAAGGGACAATTAGATCTGGCAATTTCAGATTACAGCCAGGCCATTAAACTAAAGCCGGACCATGCCTTTTCCTATCTTAATCGCGCAGGCATTTACCAGAGCAATGATCAGTTTGACAAGGCCATTGAAGATTATAATCGAGTCATCACGATGAATCCACTTGAGGCCTATGGCTATTATGGTCGCGGCACCGCTTATTCTCAAAAAGGCGAGTTCAACCAGGGGTTGGCTGATCTCAACCGCGCCCTGCAACTGGATCCAGAGCAGCCATATTATTATAAGGGGCGGGGCGAGGCCTTCACCGACAAGGCCGCATTTGATGAAGCCATTGCGGATTTTGACTGGGCGCTCAAATTGAATCCTGATTTTGCGCTTGCCTATGTCAGCCGGGGCGTCGCGTACTTTAAGAATGGCAAATACGATAAAGCGCTTGCCGATTACAACCGCGCCATCAACATTCAGCCGGATTTAGCCTTTAGCTATAATCACCGCGGCCTTGTGTATTTTGAAAAAGGCCAGAACGATAAAGCGATCGCAGAATTTAATCGAGCCCTCGAACTGAATCCGAAATATTCGGACCCGTACAACAACAGGGGTAATGCCCTTACACAAGCGGGCCAATACGAAAAAGCGCTTGCCGATTTCGATTCGGCAATTAGACTGAAACCGAATCGCGCCAGCGGATATAAATACCGTGGATGGTCCCAGTATTTCCTCAACCGGTTCAGCAAGGCCGCGATGGATTTTGAACATGCGGCAGTCATTGATCTTAAGGACATCCAATCCATGATCTGGCTTTATCTCGCCCGCATGGGAGAGAAAAAGAACGGAATACCCGTACTCAAATTTCAATCCAGGGTCGTGGACCTGCAAACGTGGCCAGGCCCTGTGGTCTCCATGTTCCTTGGGAACCTCACTGCCAGCCGGGTTTTTAAAGAGATTGTCGACCCCGACAAAAAAATCGAAAACGAGCGAAAATGCGAAGCGTATTTTTATATCGGCCAATACCATCTTCTGCGCGGAGAGAAGGACAAGGCACGCGAGATGTTTCAGCAATCCGTCGAGACCGGAGTGACCAGTTCCACGGAATACACCGCGGCTAGGGTGGAACTGGAGCGGATGTGAATCTGTGAGGGTTAACTATGGACAATAAAACCCAATGAGTTGCGGGAATGCTTCTATTCTATTCCTTTCTTTTCCTTATGGTTGTTAAAAACTCAAAAATATTAAAGACCTGTATTTTTATCATTTTGCTTACCTGGTTTTTCCAGATTCCCCAAGCATTTACCGCTGATTCAGATCGGTTTGAAGTAGGAGTCAATGCATTAGAAAAAGATGACTACGAGAAGGCACTCCAAAAATTTTTATCCATGGCAGAACAAGGTGACGCTAACGCTCAAGGCGTACTAGGGCGCATGTACTACAATGGCGAGGGAGTAGCGCAGGATCATGCGGTTGCGGAAAGGTGGTTCCGCAAGGCCGCGGAGCAAGGTGATCCTCAAGGACAAATGATGCTCGGTTTAATGTACCGCGAGGGCCAGGGAATTCCCCAGGATAATATAGAAGCAGTGAAATGGATCGGCAAGGCTGCGGAGCAGGGCTATGCTACAGCTCAATACACCATCGGGGTCATGTACCTTTCAGGGCAGTTGGTGGTGCAAGATTATGCGGAGGCGGAAAAGTGGTTCCGCAAAGCTGCGGAGCAGAGTGACCCCAAGGCACAAATAAATCTCGGGGTCATGTACGGCAAGGGCGAAGGAGTAAAGCAGGATTTTGCGAAGATGGCAAAGTGGTTCCGCAAAGCTGCAGAGCAGGGTGACGCTGAAGCGCAACTAAAACTCGGGGGCATGTACTTATCTGGGCGGTTTGGGATGCAGGATTTTGCCAAAGGAGTGAAATGGCTCCGTATGGCGGCTGAGCAGGGTGACACTGAAGCGCAAGTGCAACTCGGAGTCGTGTACGTCAAGGGCGATGGAGTAACGCAAGATTATGCGGAGGCGGAAAAGTGGTTCCGCATGGCCGCCGAGCAGGGCCATGCAGACGCACGATATCTTCTGAGTTACATCCAAAGAAATGCCCAAGAGTTGAAGGAAAGACTTATGGAAGCTGTGGAGCAGAATGAGGCTAAGGCACAGCTAAAGGCTGATGGAATGGACGTCGAGGGTGATGGAGTTACGCAGAATGATGCGGAAGCGGTGCAGGAAAGCATCAAGGAGGCGCAGCAAACCCGCAAAATTGTGGAGCAGGCTAACAAATTAGCGGATAAGGTTGAGGCTGAATTACCAGTGGATGCGAGGTTGGTGAAATGGTTCCGCTTGTCCGCTGAGCAAGGTGACGCCAAAGCACAATTTCTCATAGGTGGGTGGTATCACGCTGGCCAATGGGTCAAGCAGGATTTTGTTCAGGCTTATTTGTGGTATGATCTCGCGGCCTCGAGATCCGAAGGTGAAGACCAAAAAAGTGCTATCAAAAATCGAGGCAAGGTCGCAAAGGATATGACCCCTGAGCAAATCGCCGAAGCCCAAAAACTCTCGCGCGAATGGAAACCTAATAATTCCTTTTTATCGCCATTACAGAACCGGCATAACCCCCATGAAATTCCCTTTGATGTTCCCCCAGAATGGACACCAAGAAAGTGATGTTTTGAATCATAGGGTGAGATATTCCGATAGGATCTATTCATGGTTCGACATGCTCACCACGAACGAACGTATAAGCCATGTATGAAACAGGACAGTGATCGCTCGAAAAATGATGGCGCGGAGGAACCCCTCACACACAGGAAGGAGGCACGAACCATGAGGTCGCCGCGAAAGAACCTGTCAGGTAATTTCTTCAGGTGATGCCGAACGGTAAGAGGCAAAGGGATTGCGCTTCACCGAAATAGTTGAGGGCTTAACCAGAGCCTCAGAGGTTTTTAGCAATTCTGACTCAACGACTGAGGGCTGATCCATGTCTTCTGCAGCCGAGGCTTCCAAGGTTGTATCTTCCTGGTACTCGTGTGTGATCGAACGGATTTCGATTTCGACATGATCCCGAGACAGGAGCCGCTTCAGATCCCACTCCGTCACCCAACTCTTGACCCATTCTCGCATTCGCTTGCCTGTAAAGGCGATGGGCGGCAGGTCATAGGCCTGAGCCAAGGACTCCTGGTTATCGCAGTACACTGCGCGATGAAGCTGTCGAATTTTATGATAGGCTTCCTCCACACGAACTTCCGTTAACTCTCGTAGCAAGGTCGAATCCCATTGGATAAACCGCACCCCTTCTTCAGCCTGTTTTTCAAGTATGGCATTCGTGCCGACCTTGCCGAGGGCATCAAGCACCCGACTCCGATCACCTTTGGCTTCAAGGATCTCGGATTGAAAATCATCCGTTAACGCCACCACTGAAGTGAGCCCTGGGATGCCGCCATCTGTGGACACACCCAAGACCCGTCCTAATTCCGCATACGATTTGATTCGTTGGCCAAAGGAATATCGACCAATGAGTTCGGCCTCATCGAGAAACAACACCCAACCCCGATACCCAGCCACACGCATCAGCTTGGCGGCAAAGTGGAACCGTTGAACGGCCAAATCGACCTCACGAATCCTGGCGAAGGAATACTGTTGATACGCCCCGCATTGGCGCAAATTGGTTCGAATTTCATTCATGGCCAACGAGTCGCCACTCCAAAACCGAATCACGCGATGGCGAAGCTCGGGCTCGCTGTACATCCGGTGGAATAAAAACATGGTCGCGGCAAACCGCTGATCCATTCCATTTCGATAGTCATGCACCCAGTCGGATAATTCCTTGTAGGCGGGACTCCAGACATCGAGGCGATTGGCTATGTCTACCAGCACCTGGCCTGCATGACCCGGCATCACAGCATTCTCCATCGCAGAAAGGAACACTTTCAATGGATGGTACAGCGGGGTTTCTTTACTAATAATGACTTGGCTGCAAATATACTGCTGCTGCAATGCCAGATGTTGTAAATACGCCAACACATGTGACTTCCCGGTACCGAACCCCCCTTCCACGATCATGCCTCGCGTCGATCGACCTTCGGCGGCATGTTGATCCATCGCAGTCAACATGTGTTGGAACCGGCCCTCCACTTCCGGTTGGTAACACCCCAAGGCCTGGATGACATCTCGATTCGGCACACCAGACCGCAATCCTTCAATCACCCGCCGGTCACGGAGGGAGGCCCGACCTTGGTGAAGTGGCATCGCGCCATTTCCTACTGCATGGGACATTGACTCTGGAGTCGATGCAGCAAGCCGCACCATTGGGGCGAGAGGGTTCTGTTGATATGTATCACGCACATCATCCCAAATCCGCAGTTTCAACGCTTCACATCGATCAAGGCCGCGGCGACGATCACTCAAAAACTCTTGAGGGGCCAGAACGACTATCAAGCACCCGGCATGATCATCCATGCCATCAATGAATTGGCGTAGCGTGTCATAGAGATCAAGAACCGCGGAAGAGCTGTAATAGAAGGTGGTGTCCGGTTCACTCGGTTTCTTCGCCTCCAGGTATCGTGAAATGTCTATCGTGATCCCCAGCCCCGGTTTCTTCGCTCGCCGTAACCATTGCGTCAATGACGTGAACATGTGCCGACCATTATGCCGAGAAATCTTTTGAAAGATCAGCGCAGGTTTCACGCTGGAGATCAACCTGAGTTCACCCCGCAGCCAGTCTTTGACGGATTGTGCCACATTGAGAGCCGCGTCACTGACTTGTAACTGGGCCATGCACACACACACCATGGCCATCCGGAATTCCTGACAGAGGTTCAGGTCGCCTTCAATGGCCTGCTCCACCCACGTTTGCACATCTTTCCACAGAAGCGCTTCCTTTCGGTCATTGAGCTGTGCGAGGTATTGCAGACTGAAATCTTCCCATTGGGCTGGAACCTGATACCCTTTGTCGCGTATGAGCGCGACGAGAAAATTATAGGCGAGTTCATCCCAATCGATCTGTTTTGCCACTTTGAAAAACAACCGATCCATCATATGAATCTTGGTGTATCGGGCATCGATACGAACAAACACCAGTCCCTCGGCTTTGGCCATCGCTTTCAACTCAGACTGAAGCGAAAGATGTAAATCTTCACCAGCACAAATCGCGAATTTGATCGAACTTCCTCCATCCCTGAGATACGAACCCACATATTCCTGCTGAAGTATACTCAACCACTGCTCCATGGTTAATACAGCCAAATCCTGCTCAGTGGCGGCGGGATAAACTGATGAGATAGGATTCTCGTTTGGTGAGGCTTCGGGAACCTGAGGCTTAAAGAAATCACGCAAATCCGATGAGCACGTTTCAGACGAGTCCACGGCTGTTTCCCTCACCGGTTCTGCTAAGGCCGAGGGGGTCTCGTCACTGAGCGTTTCCGCCGTTCTCGTTGCCTGAATACGATTTAGCGATTCCACAATTGCACTCATGCCACGGTTGATCCTTTCATGGAATTCGCAAGCATCTGATTCCGAAAATGACTGAGTTTGGCCTTCACTATATGGCGCCACATTCACTCATTCCTGCGGGTTCTGCCCCGTTCTGAGGACTTATTAGACTTTATCGGTGTTTCTTGGCAATTCTTGATACTTTTTCGTCACTGCACATGTGAGGAGAAATGGAGAAGCCCGTCTACAAACTTCCCCACACGGGGGTTGGAGCCCTCTATCCCGATTTGTTAGGGTGCATCAAGAAAACACATGGTTTTGCCACTCTTTCAAGACCAATTGTTCCCTGGAGTACCTTCGAAAGGAACACCACATGTTTGCATCCGTACAGGGAATGTTGAAAAAAGCCGCCAGCGGCGTTCTCGCCATTTTGCCGTGCTCACGTACTATGAGTACGCTCCGCGCGTCAAAAGGGCTGCGGCCTTGCTGGACGGACTTTTTTGAACATCCCCCCCCATTGACGATACGAGACTCATCTGGAGCTTTTATTGGCCATTGGAGTGAAATATTCAACAGGCCCGTACAGCGCGTGACCAGAGTGGTGTGTTCACTTGTCCTGATACCCTTCATGGTCGCGTTGGGAGGGACAGCTTTAACCCAAGCCAACACCATTGAGGGATTTGGAAAATTGAAATTGGGCATGACCCCCCGCGAAGTGGAAGCGCTTCAAGGCTGTTCGAGCAACACAGAGTGCCTCTATGACCTCTTAGGGAAAAATCGTTATTTCGCCCTGACCTATGGTGCGAATGAGTCAAACAGCACCACGAAATCTCCCCCCTCCCCAACGGCAGAACTCACCAAAATCGATATCGACATGGGCAACCACACCAGAGAATTGTTTGGAGAACTGTATGAAACCCTGGTGTCACAATACCCCGTCAGCCACGTGCCAACCGAATCAGAAGACACCAGATTTCAGGAAGGCACGGACAACGAATTGATCATAGGGTTTGCCGACGGATCAGTCATTCTTAAAATTGTGCGTCGTCCATTCGGAAACCTGATTCTTCGGGTTGTCTACCAAGACGGGGCAGCCGCAGAAGCCCTGAGGGAATACTGGGAGCGGACTCGCCCGCAATAAACCTAGAAACGGCAGTTGGGCGCAAAAAAGCCGTGTAAGATATTGGGGTGCATGGTGAAATACAAAAAGTCGTGGTCACCTTAGGGTTCGCGCAAAAATACCTTCCCCGGTTTGGGCGTCGATCCATCCCGCCTGGCGGCGTTGCTCGTCCTTTCCATACGAGGAGTATGCGCAGTCCTCGCGCCTTGCCAGACAGGTGTCTCAGCACCCAAACCGGGGAAGGTATTCTTGCGCGAACCCTCCGTGGTGATAAGACATTTTTGTATTGTGCCAGATGCGCTAAGGGTCCGTCACGAAATAACCGGGACAATTGGGAGGCCCAGATTTGTGATCGGGGCAAGGCGCGACGAGGGAGCAGAGCGGGGCTCTGTGACCGAGGAGCAACGCCGCCCCGGGCCAAAGATGGGCCTCCCAATTGTACGGGTTATTTCGTGACAGACCCTTACGGCCCGACCTCTCCGCATTGAATATCCGGGCGCGGTCTATCATGCCATGAACCGTGGCCTGGCACGTCAGTCTGTCTTTCGAGATCCCTCCGATTATGAAACCTTTCTCCAGGTGTTGAGTGACACCCATACGCTATGGGGCGTCGAGGTCTTGGCCTATTGCCTGCTGGGGAATCATTATCATCTGTGTCTGCACATCCCAACCACCTCAGCAGCCTGGAGTCGAATTCGGTCCGGGCTTTCAGCATGCCTGTGGCTCGCTCCTTGCCACGGGCTCTACCCCACGCCTTCGCCAAAACGCTTCGGCGCGCCAGCACCTAGCCTCCCCTTACAAAGGGGAGGGATGAGCAGCGTGACGCCTCAAGAACGCCTGGCCACTTTTCCCACGGTAGAAAAATCCACCAACCTCTTCTCCAGCGAGCCTTTCAGAAAATGACTCGCCCAAATTTACCCACTCACTTGGGAGAAGACCCTAAATTCCTATTCACCCAGATTTTCTGCCACTTCTCTTCTATGGATTAAAAATCGTATGACTGCATGGATTACTAGAGTTTTTTCAATATGAGGCAGAAATTTTCCATTCATGGTAATGACCACACGGTCTTCTTTTTGGCTTCCCTTGACCTTGTCCACAGTTAACTTGAAATCGATGGCGGACATGATGCCGTCACCGAATTTTTCGTTGTTAATTTCTTTGAGCGATTCACCATAGTGCATGCAGACTTCAGTCAGCCGGTAGATGGTGGGTTCCTGGATGATATCGGGATCATAGGAACGCATCGGACATTTCCGCATCTCCGTTAGCGCTTTTTTATCGATGCCGGGCCCCAGTTTAACGAGGTTTTTCTCCGTATCCTTGTGCCGTTGCGCCTGTGCGTGAAACAACTAAGCCACATAAACATTGCAAAGGCCAAGAGCTTTCGCAATTTGGTCATAAGTTTTTCCTGATGCTTTTTTTGCCGCCAATAATTTTTCTACCAGTTCTTTTTTATTCATAATGTCCTTCAATCTGTAACAGGTTAGCGATGGTTTCCCTAACAAAGGGCCTGTAATACAGGGATTCTGTTTCCTCTGATCCAAAATGGAATGAGGAGGCTATATGAGCAAAAAACTGGAAATAAGCCAGCGGGTGGTGAAAGGCACTGTTACCGGAAAAACTTTTATCGATAGAAGGGTTTTCCGTTATAATGCCGGGTCATGACGGAACTCACTGTGGTCATCGGAACGGTTTTCTTTTTATATGTCCTGCTGATGCTGGGGATCGGTTACGTGACCTCCCGGAGTACAAGTTCCCCCGCCGATTTTTTCCTGGCTGACCGATCGCTGAAAGCCTGGGTCACGGCCATTTCCTCGACCGCCAGTTCCGAGAGCGCCTGGGCGGTATTGGGGACCGCGGGTCTCGCCTATAAAGACGGGCTGTCAGCCATGTGGTTTTTGCCCGGTTGCCTGCTGGGATACGCGATCAACTGGTTTTTTATTGCTGAAAGATTGCGCAAGCATTCCCATGAGGAACACGCTCTCACGGTTCCCGATTACCTTGAATCCCATTTCAATGATAAATCAAGCATCCTGCGAATCATTTCCGTCGTCATCATATTCGCCTGCATGATGGCCTATGTCGCCGCCCAATTCACCGCCATCGGCAAAACCTTTGACGCTATTTTCGGCATCCCGCATTGGCTGAGCATTTCCATCGGCGGGGCCATCGTGATTCTTTACACGATGATGGGAGGGTTCCGCGCGGTGGTGTGGACGGATTTTATTCAAGGCCTGATAATGGTCCTGGGCATCGCGGTTCTCGCTTTCGTTGCCGTGTGGAATCTGGGCGGATTTGGCGGCATGGTTCAGCAGGTCCATCAGGTGTCACCGGAAACATTAGCCTGGATGGGCGGAAAAACCTCTGCCGCTTTTTTGGGGTCGATGGTGGGCCTGCTGGGAATCGGCTTGGGGTATCCGGGCCAGCCGCACGTCATCAACCGTTACATGGCCGCAAAGGACACAAAGGCCATCGAGCGGGGAGTGTGGATCGCGATCTCCTGGGGTTTGGTAATATATAGTTCCGCTATTGTCCTGGGGGTGGCGGGCAACGCCTTGTTCCCCGGACTGGAAGACCCTGAGCAGTTGTTTCCCAAAGCGGCGGAGGCGTTACTGCCGACGGTGGTGACGGCGGTGGTCCTGACGGGCGTGCTGGCGGCCATCATGTCCACGGTTTCAGCCCAAATCATCGTCGCCACGTCGACGGTGGCGCACGATGTTTACACGAAAATCCTCAAGCACACCCTGTCGCACGAGAAAATTCTGCGTGTTAGCCGAATCACTATTTTGGTACTGGGACTGGGGGCAATGACGATTGCGCTTATGGAGACGCGGGTGATTTTCTGGTTCGTGCTGTTTGCCTGGTCGGGACTGGGGGCGAGTTTTGGTCCGGTGATTTTGTTCACCCTTTACTCCAAAAACGTCACCATTCAGGGTGCGGTCGCCGGCATGCTCACAGGGTTTCTGACCACAATCGTCTGGAAAGTTTCCGGGCTGTCCGACGCCGTGATCTATGAACTGGTTCCCGCGTTTTTATTTTCCTGCCTGGCGATCTGGTGGGTCAGTAAAATGGAAAAGAACAAAAGATAAATTGATTATTTTATGTGGGGGCGGAATTCCCTCAGTAGACGAGGCGGGAACCTTATTTAATTAGTCAACCAAAGATTTGACCCCTGTCCTTGACCCCTGTCCCTGTCTCTGTCCAAGATTTGACCCCTGTCCCTGTCCTGTCCCTTGAAAACGCTTTTTTCATCGTTCCAAAAAAGCATTCACAATTTCAGGGTTTTCCAGCCTAGAATCGGCAGTTGGGCACAAAAAAGACGTGGAAGATATTGGTGTGCATGGTGAAATACAAAAAGTCGTGGCCACCTCGGGTCTGTCATTTCGACCCTTGGTAGAAATGACAAGGGTGGAAGGATCGAAAGTCATCCCTGGTGGTGAGGAGACAGTTTTGTATTTCGCCAAGAGCTGGCGCGGACTTTTGTGATCCAAATGGTATTTCTTGGTTCAACCCACCACGATTTTCACCAAATTTAGTTTCGTCCATGTATTCCCAACCCCTTTCGAGTTGCAGTCACCAGAGATATCGCGTCATAATTTATTATGAAGTCCATCGCCTGTTTGTTTTCATAACCCATTCACTCGATTACACATATCTGAACTTGGAGGACTGCCATGAGTGTTGCTGCCACTGACACCCCGCTCTCTCCCTCTGTCCAACAATTTCTCGCCACCGATCACACCATGCTCATCGACGGAAACTGGGTCACAGCTCTCTCCGGCCAAACCTTTTCGACCCTGAACCCCGCGACAGGTGAGACCATGTGTCAAATCCCTGAGGGACAACAGGGCGATATCGACCTGGCCGTGCGAGCGGCACGTCGAGCCTTTGACCAAGGAGCTTGGCGAAAGCTGACGGCGTCAGAACGCGGGAAACTGCTGTGGAAATTAGCCGATCTCATGGAATCGAGGTTGGAAGACTTTGCACAACTGGAATCACTTGATAACGGGAAACCCGTTGCCATCGCCCGGGTGGCTGATGTGCCACTGGCCATTGATCTGTTCCGTTACATGGCCGGATGGGCAACGAAGATTGAAGGCAACACCATTCCCATTTCGGTTCCCTATGCCCCCGGCGCTCAATTTCATGCCTACACATTACGTGAACCTGTCGGGATAGTCGGACAAATTATCCCTTGGAATTTCCCCCTGCTCATGGCTGCTTGGAAATTAGGCCCCGCCCTCGCAGTTGGCTGTACGATTATCTTGAAACCCGCCGAGCAAACCCCACTGTCGGCCCTACTGCTGGGCCAACTTTTCTGTGAGGCAGGATTTCCTCCGGGAGTGGTAAACATTGTGACAGGATTTGGCGAAACAGCCGGTGCCGCATTAGCCGCCCACCCCGATGTGGACAAAGTGGCTTTCACCGGCTCAACGGAAGTCGGAAAATTAATTCTTCACGCGGCATCCGGCAATCTGAAAAAAGTTACCCTGGAATTGGGCGGCAAATCGCCGACTCTGGTATTGGCCGATGCCGACTTGGAGAGCAGCATCCCCGGGGTGGCCAACGCCATCTTCTTTAACCACGGACAGTGTTGTTGTGCAGGGTCGCGGATCTACGCTGAAAAAAGCATATTTGACAAAGTAGTTGCCGGGGTGGCGGACCAAGCCAAACAGATCAAAATCGGACCTGGCATGGATACGCAGACGGACATGGGTCCCTTAGTATCAGAGGAACAACAACAACGAGTCTTAGGGTATTTAGAGGCAGGCATGAACGAAGGGGCCAAAGCCATTGCGGGCGGTGGACGGGTGGGCGAGAGAGGGTATTTTATTGAGCCCACCGTTCTGGTGAACACGAATCAAAGCATGAAAGTGATCCAGGAAGAAATTTTTGGTCCAGTGGTCTGTGCGGAACCCTTTACTGATCTGGAAGAAGTCGTGGCGAAAGCGAATGGCAGTATCTACGGCTTAGCGGCGTCCATCTGGACCAAGGATATCGGTAAGGCCCATCGTCTTGCGGCTCAACTTCGCGCGGGAACCGTGTGGATCAACTGTCACAATATTTTCGATGCCGCACTCCCCTTCGGCGGATTCAAACAATCAGGCTGGGGACGAGAAATGGGACACGAGGCCTTGGATCTCTACACTGAAGTGAAATCAGTGTGCGCGCAGCTATAAGATACGGGGAATCGGGAAGGGTGATGGGGTATGAGTTTTTACTCTATATCCGTCGCTAAGCAACTTCTCGTGGTTCAGCAAGTGCCGGGACATGCCATTCGTACGTGAGCATCGCTTCGCGACAGTTTCGAATGATTTGCCGCCAACATCGCCGGCAGAGATCATGGTCCTTTAATGTCACGATGCGTCCGAGCTTTCCAGAGTGTGGATTCCGTTTTGGCGAAACATGAATCTTCACATCGGTGCCACACTGAGAACATTTTGCCAATCCTCCGGTATGACATTTTAAAAGACGGTCCCGTTTGAGATCCGCAACAGACTCGTCGTCCCATACAGAAGACGTCAGCCAAGATTCGTCTAGATTGCGGCTTATGGTCATATGAGAAATGGCCAACCGTGCCATGGTACCCTCCTTGTCCTCCTCGGCGGCACCTTCCCAGAGGCACCTCAAAAATCCTCGCTTACATTTGCACTTCTTCTTGCTGTTCTAAACAAAAGAGCAAAGGGTATGCCAAAGCAGAGCCTTTCTTGCTTGCCTAACACAACACATTGAAATTCATATGATTTTTCAATACCAGAAAAAAATTAAGGGAAAGCCTTTATAAAGCCGTGTCTCAAAAAATATGGGATATTTTGACAGTCTGTCAGACGAAGGAACAGATGAGGAAGGGAGGTGGCAAGATCCAGGAAGATAAAAGCCTGTGAGAACGAGGACTCACCAACGACTCCCTTGGGAGGAACCCAAGGATCATACGGAAGGCATGGTTCCACTCATACAACCACGCGTTGTTGGAATTCGGCGCGAACTCCGTACCAGACCAATAGATTTTGGACTGACCATCATCTCCCCACTTTAGTCATTTCGACCCTTGAGAGAAATCTCCCCCTTCCCGTCACGCTTGGGCTGGTGTTCCAATCCCCACAAAGAGATGTCTCCTTTCACTCGACATGACAACTGGAGAGGGTCGAAAGGCCAGAGGGGGATGGATGGCTCATTCCCTTTCGTTAACCAATTCAGTCAATCGTAGTGCCCTTTTAAAAAGTAGCGTCCTCTTTTAAAGGAACGGGTTGTTTTCTGTGTGGGTTCTCGCGTTGGGTGCGGCGGAGCCGGAGCCCCGAATCGATTTTTCGGCGAGGGCTGTTTGAGCCCTTCGACTCCACTCAGGACAGACTCCGCGAGTTTCTGAGCCATCTTGACCTATCCTGAGCGGAGTCGAAGGGTTCGGGGTGGAGGCGGAAGGACCCCGGAGAATCTGCTTCTGAGCAGGATCGGAGGGGCCGCGCACGGGTGAAAATGGTTTTGGGCACTTTTGCCGAAACAACAGGGCTGTCCTGAGCTTGCCGAAGGGGCCTCGTCGCGTGGGGGCAAAACCCCACTTTAACCTCGCTACCGGACTTTGGCCTTGGGAGCCGATTCATTGAGAATGAGCCAGTATAACCCAAGCTGCTGAACGGCTTGGGTGAATTCGACAAAATCCACGGGTTTGCGAACATAACTATTGGCTCCAAGTTTATAACTTTTGAGCAAATCTTGTTCTTCTTTTGACGAGGTCAAAATGACGATGGGCAAAAACCGCGTTCGCTCATCTGCCCGTAATCGTCGCAACACTTCTAATCCATCAATCTTTGGCAGCTTTAAATCCAAGAGAATGAGCTGAGGCATCTCACTCACATCACGCCCGGCATGAGCACCCGTGCCAAACAGATATTCCAGGGCTTGCACCCCGTCACGCGCGATCACCACCTTGTTGAGAATGTTGTTCTTTTTCAGAGCACGCATGGTCAGCTCTTCATCGTCAGGATGATCTTCCACTAACAAAATGACTCTTTCACTCATGACCTGCCTCCCTCATTTTCCAGAGTAGCTAAAGGGGCTGTTGAAAAAAGTCGTCCGGCAAGGCCGCAAGCAGCGAGGATGACGAGGCGTACGCTGCGTACGTTGAGTCCTCCGAGCAATGAGAACGCAGCTGGCGGCTTTTTTCAACAGTTCCCCAAGGTAAAGAAAAATGTTGCCCCCTTGCCCACGGAGGCATCTGCCCAAATGCGGCCCCCATGGCGTAGAATAATACGATGCACGGTCGCTAGACCAATCCCGATTCCTTGAAACTCACTCATGGCATGCAACCGTTGAAAAGCCCCGAACAGTTTATCTGCATAGGTCATATCAAACCCCACGCCATTGTCTCGGACAAAAAAGACAGGCTGGGAATAATGATAGGTCAGCCCTAATTCAATTCTGGCGAATTCTTCGTGACTGGCAAATTTCCACGCATTCCCCAGCAAATTCTCGAGCACCACTCTGGTCAGATCCGGATCCGCATTGGTCCGAAGATTATCGGCCACCACGATCTCCACCTGACGTTCGGGATCAGCCTTGCTCAGGTCCGAAACGACAGATTGACCAATGGCTGACAGATCAACCGACTCAAAAGTCAACTCCGCCCGGATCAACCGCGCCAGGTTCAACATGGCATCAATGAGTTTGGCCATGCGTTGACTCGCCTCGCGAACGCGCTGCAAATACTGCTTGCCCGTGTCATCCAGCTTGTCACCATAGTCATCAAGAACGGCTTGGCTAAACCCGTCAATGCCACGCAACGGAGCACGCAAATCATGCGAGACCGAGTAGCTGAACGCCTCCAGCTCTTTATTGAATGACTCCAACTGTGTGGTCCGTTGCAACAAATCCACATTCACCTTACACATATCCTCTTCAACTCGTTGCCGATCACGAATTTCTCTCATAAGTTCAGTGTTCGCTTCCGCGAGCTTGGCCGTTCGGTCGTGCACCCGTTGTTCGAGATCCAAGTGGGCTTGGCGCAGCGCTTCTTCTACCAGGCGGCGTTCACCTATTTGACGTTCCAGCTCAAGGTTGGCATCTCGAAGGTCTCCGGTTCGTTCCAGAACCCGATGCTCTAATTCTTCTGGTACTGGACGGAATTTGCTAATAACGAGGGCTAAGCCACCTACCCAAATCACGAGAAGCAAGGCCGTCCATGAATAGATGTTGTACCAATCGTGAAACCGAACCCGTTGCACAATATCGCTTGAATACAAACCCTGCAGGGCATCCAAGGCTTCGGTGTACACCCGGGCATCGGCTATCGCCATCGAGGCAATCACATCCCCTTGCAAGTGGGACACCTGAAGCAGCATGAGAGCCAAACTTGAGCAAAACAGAACCGTGAGCACAAGGACCATGCGCTCATACAACGGATCCATAAAACGGGCGATCGCCTGATTCATGACTTGACCGACCACCGAGAATCGTTCACGAAGGTTCACAATATCCTCAACAACTACTCACGCCGTGACATACTCTGGCGTCGCCGCATAGGCCTCAGTACCAACACCAACCTGATCCCCTTCGGTAGGAGTTTCCAATTCCGTGTCTTCTGTATAACTGGGCCGCAATGGTATCACTTCGAGATCCACGGCTTCTTCCGGAGCCAGTCGCTTCAGATCCCACTCCGTGATCCACCCTTTCACATATTCACGCATGCGCCTACTGGACAACCGTTCCCCAGAAGGAATGGTTGGCGGTTCCCCCCTGTCGCAGGTAATTCTGGACATATTCTTTCTGGATCACCGCCAACCAATCCTGGGATAACATGTTCATGACGATCCTCTCTTTCCCTTGAAGTACGACCACACGATATAGACCAACGCAACCATCAGTATATTTCCTTTCAAATCAATGTTGTGTGGAGGAGAAAAGGTAGAAGAGCCCGCCAGCGGGCATTCAAGGACAGGGTATACACAATGGAACGGTGCAACCAGTCCAACCCTGAAAGGAGAATGCTCGTCCCCCTTCTACTGAGGGCTCGCGCAAGAATAACTTCCCTTCTTTGGGCGTCGATCCATCCCGCCTGGCGGCGTTGCTCGTCCCGTACATACCACGAGTATGCGCAGTCCTCGCACCTTGCCAGACGGGTGTCTCAGCACCCCAAAATGGGAAGGTATTCTTGCGCGAACCCTCGGGTCTCTTGGCGTTGCGTCCTGCCCTCTCAGGCAGTTTGCCCTTTCGCCTCCTACCCCTAAAGCTATCGGAAGGGTTCCAAAATTCTTGCACGGGCCAGAAGAGGATCGATTGAAGGAGTCAAACTTCGATCAACAGCACCTCATGCCCCTTGTGACCCTTGTGAGACGAAAGGCGTGAGGCGAAAGAGGGGAAAAGAGATAGACTACCTCCCGACTCCCGCCTACCGTCTAACGTTTTCCTACGCAGGAGTAAAGGATGTGCCGTAATACGTCCGCAACCGTCCACCCTGTGTAATCACACTCAAGGTCTTGGTTGCGTCTTTGATTCCAGTACTGGCATGGAAGTGAAGTTGGTGTCCCTTTTTCGTTTTCGTCACACCACTTTTATCGAGGAAGTAGAGATCTCGTGCAAATTCTTGCCGCGTATACTCAAATGATTGTCGCGGCAACATCGTTAATAAATCATAAATCTCCATTAACGGAATCACAATGCCGGTTCCAAGAAGATGCTTGCCTCGAATCCCAACCGCAATGGAATAGGCCGCATACAAGATCGCCACAAATTCATGGGATTTGAATCGATACGGTCTCGTTTGTAAATCTTTTAACCGTTTGATCAAGTGGGAAGGTCGCAGCCGTGTTTCACGAACGCGATCGATGGTGACCGCCATGTCTTTAGGAAGAATCCGAACTAGCGCGGGGTAGGCAAACAACACCCCCTCGTGCTCAATAAGATCAACCCCCATCTGTTCGGCCATAACCAACATGTCCTGTTGAAAATCAACCCCCGACAGATAGGCCACCTCATCAAACTCCCAACTATGGGTCGTCGCTTCCAAGCCCTGCTGAAGCCGGGAGGCGGCTTGGTTTGCTTCCTCCAGCGCAGCTCGAAGCTTTTGAAAGTCTCCCACACTGGCTGCGCTGCGAATTTTTTTCACGGCGGTGGCGGCATCCGTCACCGTTTTCACGAGCAGATCCGACTCTCTCTCGATCTTTGCCAACGTGTATTCGAGATCACGCCGTGTTTCCTGTTCAATTATCATCCGAAACCTTTATAGTAATTGGAGAAGATACCCGCTAGGAGCCTGTCCGAGATTAGCGATCGTCACGAGGGAGTGCTGGTTTGAGTCAGATGTTTCGATTGTTTGAGGCGAATAGTGGGACTATTCAACGAAAAGGATCGAAACATCTGACTCAAACCAGCGCATCCTCAGTAGATTCGTCTAATCTCGGACAGGCTCTTAACCATGCCTTCGCCTTCTTTTTCGGCTACCTTGACGTTTCCTAAAGACACGCTAGGATAACCGAGAGGTTGGTAGAAATTAGTCCGATTTCTTTTTTTGATCTTTGGCGTGAACGATTTAAATCACGATGATGATGGCTGGAGAGAGAGTCCTCGATTTGACGACATCGGATCCCCCCTTTGCCATTATCACTGGGGCCTCACGAGGCATTGGCGCCGAGTATGCCCGTGTGCTGGCCAGCCAAGGCTATGATCTTCTTCTGGTGGCACGAGATGAAGAACGCCTGACGCAACTCTCGCACGAACTGGAGACGAACCAGTCCATTCACGCACATGTGTGTGTCCTTGATTTGGCCCAACCCCAATCCGCCCATCAATTGTTCGTGGTCGCCAGAAATTATCGACCGACGCCGGACCTCTTAATCAACAACGCCGGCTTTGGGTTATACGGTGAGTTTGTCTCGCATTCTTTGCCACGCATTCAGGAGATGCTCCATTTGCATATCCAAACGGTCGTGGAAAGCACTCGGCTGTTTCTCCCTGGCATGATAGAACGTGGATCAGGGGCTATCATTAACGTGTCCTCGATTGCAGGGATGCTCCCCATGCCATACCTGGCAGAGTATGCGGCCACCAAGGCGTTTCTCAATTCCTTTTCCGAAGCACTTGCCGAAGAAGTACAGTCAACAGGAGTCCACATACAAGCCTGTTGCCCAGGCCAGACGGAAACAGACTTTCATGCTTCCGCGGGGTTTCAGCCATCGAGCCCCATCTCCATGCAGACGGCTTCACAAGTCGTTCAGGTATCCCTTGCGGCCTTACAGAAAAATCAAACGGTCGTCACCATTGGATGGCAAGGTACGCTTTGGTCCCTCCTCACAAATTGGGTGCCGAAAAAAATTCTTATGAAAGAAATCATCCGAAAAATCCGCCCGCCCTTAGGGCTCGCGAAAAAATAACTTGAACTACATCGCGCCTAACTGCAATTTCTACGTTAAAAAAATATAGGCCACTTCCCAATCAATTAATAAATAAGATTGACCCTTTTTTTAATGACCGGCACCCCAATTTCCGCCTCGTTAAAGAGGAGATTATCACCTGCAATCAGTCCGCCACTGCATGGAGGATATCCCTGACAACAGAACGAATCGACAATGACCCCATATCTAGGCCTGAACCCACCTCGCATTTGACCCCACATCCCTGAATCTGTGTTTATGCACCAACAAATGAGTTGACATATAATTTCGCTTATGTCAGTTAATGGTCACAAATTGACATAAATGACTTGGCAATATCAAATTGTAGCCATGCTGAAAAAATGCCTATAAATATCAATACCTTCCACGCAGGATCTTACGAGCAGGAGTACGAATACAAAACCTTCCTCCCCACGGCAATCAATAAAGAATGGCAAGTAGACCCACAAACTCTCACCTTGCTAGAAGAAGCCACTCTGCTCCTTGGTGAACTGAATGCCTATTCCCAACTCATCCCGGATGTAGACTTTTTTATCCGGATGCATATCACCAAAGAAGCAACCACCTCCAGTCGAATCGAGGGGACTCAGACCAACTTCGATGAGGCCTTAGTCAATGAAAGCGATGTCGATCCGGAAAAACGTCTGGATTGGCAAGAGGTGCAGAATTATATCAAAGCCACCAATTATGCTATTCAACAACTGCCCACACTACCCTTGTCAAATCGCTTGATAAAGGAAACCCACGCTGTGCTCTTACAAGGCGTGCGGGGAAAACACAAATTTCCTGGAGATTTTCGGACGAGCCAAAACTGGATTGGCATCAACCTCAAACACGCGACCTTTATTCCGCCTCACCACGATCACGTGCCAGATTTGATGAGTGACCTTGAACAGTTCATGCACAATGAAGCCATCCATGTGCCGCACCTGATCAAGATTGCCATCATCCACTATCAATTTGAGACCATCCATCCGTTTCTGGACGGAAATGGACGTCTGGGGCGCCTACTCATTGTCTTATATTTGGTCAGCTTCGGCCTGTTGCACAAGCCTGCGCTCTACTCTCTGATTTTTTCGAGCGCCATAAAGCCGAATACTATGATCAACTCATGGCTGTGCGAACCACCAACAAACTGGAACCCTGGTTGCGATTTTTTCTTCTGGGCATTTCCGAAACAGCAGCTCAATCCAGTCAGGTCTTTAAGAACATTCTCACCCTCAAAGAAGGTCTAGAACGCGAAGTCATGCCCACCTTCCATGCCCGACGTATACACAACGCTCAGACCCTTATGCGACTGTTGTATGAATACCCAGTGGTAACCATCAAATTAGTGGCCGAACGCCTCAAAGTGCAGACCAACACCGCGGCAGCCCTTATCACAGATTTCATAAAACTTGATGTTCTGCGTGAGATGACTGGACAAAAACGAAATCGGCTTTTTATTTTCGCCGCTTACGTGCAGTTGTTCCGGGGAGAGACTGACCAATCAAGTTAGACCAAAATGAATATCAAACCTCACCTTCTTTTACACGCTTTATCTCCGAAACAATTCCAACTAAATACCCAGCAATCTTACTCCATCTGGACCTGAGGGACGGTCGTGTTAAGATAACTACGATATGAAAATGGAAGATTCGACCTATTTGATAACTCACCCGTTCACAATGATAATCATTGGTGGACTGACGTCATTGCTCCTATTGGGTTGTGCGGGACCAAAACCAGTGCTGTACCCAAACGATCATTTTGAGACCGTTGGGCATGAGCAGGCAGAGTTAGACATTGCCGAGTGCAAAGATTTAGCCGATGCGCATACGTCTTCAAGCAACAAAGGTATGGAAGTGGCACAGGGGACAGCCGTTGGTGCCGGTGTTGGTGCGGCTTCCGGAGCCGTGATTGGAGCGATACAGGGATCAGCCGGAAAAGGAGCTGCCATTGGCGCGGCGGTCGGAGCCACAGGCGGACTTCTGCGATCTGTACTTCGAAAATCAGGTCCCAGCGAGGTCTACAAAAAATTTGTGAACACCTGCTTGAAAGATCGAGGGTATAAACCTATTGGGTGGGAATAAGCTCAGTTCATCGGTGAGGCAAACCAAGGACTGTCTTAATTCTCTCGCTCGATACGTCGAAGCGCACGCATCAAAATAGGATCATTGAGCGCCATTTCGCTCAACGCATCCATGATATGCAGGTCTTTGGATTCCATTAACTCTTTGGCTTTGGCGTATTGTTTGCTATTGAATCGCGCGACGGTGGGTTGGTTGTTGATCACCTGACATGCGAGCACACCATCTTCAATTTCGAGTGTCCCGCCCTGATCCATCAGCTCTTCGGCTTGCGAAACCGTAATTCCATGCAACGTCGCGAATTCCTGAATGCCTCCAGTCTCCACCATTGATCCATTGGGCATGGTGCATTTGCGTTTGAAATACGGGGACCAATCTTTTCGAAAATCGATATAGGTGATGTCCCCACCTTTGGCCACAGACCGATCGAGCTTGGAATAATCCAGCCCCAGATTTTTTTGTGTGAGTCGGGTTTGCAATTCTTTGGGCAAACCACGATAAAACACACGCTCGGCAGCTTCAATCAGGGTAATGTCTGAAAACCGCGCCAATTGCTCGGTTTCTGCTGTTTGTTGCAAATCCAATACCCAGGTTTGTTTAGGCGCCTCACCTGTCGGATCGACCTTGCACACAAACAACCCTCGGGTGACCACACCTCCTGACTGCGGATACGTATACAGCCCACCTGTCTCCAGCAAGGCCTGGATGTCTTCAACGGGAATCCCATAACTTCCTCCCAGGATTTTCGCATGATGCTCGATGTCTTCGTCGCAGGTCATGGCACACACCATGACATTTCCTGGAGGATCGAAATCCGTGTAATTCTCCAACACGTTGTACAGCTCCGGGTCTTTCTCAGGCTTTATGGGGCGTTTTCTAATTCTAAACATCTTTGAGTTTCTCCATCACCGCGTGTTTCGAGACTATGCGGTTCACCTTTGCCTTTGTTGATCGTTGAATGATAGAAAAGGTGAATATTATTCATTCAACCGGCACCTCTTTTCCATGTACAAAGAACAACTGGCAGCGTTTTTCTGGAAGTACGAAGCGTTTAAATGGGACCCCGATGAGGGATTTCTCCTTGCCTCGGGGAAAAAG
Organism: Nitrospirales bacterium; assembly: GCA_963555755.3. GTDB lineage: Bacteria > Nitrospirota > Nitrospiria > Nitrospirales > UBA8639 > Nitronereus. The sequence goes on along the minus strand of OY820905.2, from coordinate 4,058,441 downwards.
AGTCCCTATTACGTGGACTGCCGTGCACTGTTAGCTCACCCCGATGCCCGGTGGCTCGTGGCCAACCTGGCTTGTGCCGCCATTCACCACCTCTCGTTTGAAGCCGTGGGCGGCTTGGAGATTGGCGCCATTCCCCTAGCCACAGCTATATCCGATTATGCCTTCGCGACTCAACCTTCGAGAACCTACCGCACATTTTTCGTCCGAAAACAGGCGAAAGACCATGGGCTGGGGAAACGAATTGAAGGTGCTGTGAACGCCAATGATCGGGTGTTAGTTGTCGATGATGTTCTGACTAGCGGTGGGTCAATTTTGCAAGCTCTTCGTGCCGTGGAGGAGGCGAAGCTTCATGCATCCCATGCGATGGTCATCGTGGATCGACAGGAACAGGAGGGGAAAAGCAAAGTCGAAGCAGAAGGGGTTTCGCTGATGAGTCTCTTAACATTGGAAGATTTAAAAGCGGCTAAACCCGCCCCAGCATCCTAGCCTACCCTTAAAGCTACGAATCCACGCATTGGAACCGAATGCCCCACCAGTTTTCCACAATGATGTCCGACCCGACTACCCCTTCCACCACCCGTTGGCGACCTTTGGTCTGGCCTTCACGCACCACATCAAAAGGCCCTCGGCAAAACTCTTGAATTTCCTGAAATGCTTCTCCTCTCCGTGGGGTGAACATATGACCGTCTGGTCCTTTGTAGAGATACGTCATCACACCCGTACGATCCCCTTCGCGAACCATTTTGAGGCCATCCCCGCACCCCGCCAGCAGAAACACCCCAAAGACGATCCAGACTCTTGACCATTGATAAAGACAGGGCATACGATATTGTATCAAGCGCTTCGATTCCCACATCGCTGTTTCTCAGAAGAACGGATTCTACCCGTTGAACCGAATGGAGGGTCCCATGATTAATTGGAAAACATCTCTGGCACTATTCTTTATATGCAGCACCTTTGTTGTCTCAACCGGGAACGTTGTTTCCGCGGCCAACGATACGTACTTGCTCACCGTCCATGAACTGAACGGTGGATTAAACAAAGCACCCAACCTCGCTCAAAAAGGTTTCACTCTGATTGATGTTCGGACAGCAGATGAGCATAGCATGGGATTTATTCCGGGCACCGACCGGAACATTGATTTTCGGGAAATCGGCGCGCGGCATCAGGAAATCGGCGCACGATTCGAAGATCACATTGTGGTGTACTGTCAGTCTGGACACCGAAGCAATATTGCCGCCGAAACATTGGCCGGCCTTGGGTATACACACGTCTATAATGTGGCAGGCAGCATGAATGCCTGGGCCGAGGCTGGGTATCCCGTTCAAACGGTCCGTCGGTAATCCATCAGCAGCCGTAACTCAGGTGGATAGGCTGAAGGCTGTTAGGGGGGATCATATTATGAGTGTAGCCTTCAGCTCTTCAGCCTTCAGCCTTCAGCCGTTCCCTCCTCCGCGATCTCTGAAAAAATCACATCAAATTGTTCGTGGATTTCTCGAAACGCGTCGAGCAACTGTGGATCGAAATGCGTGGGCCGCGTTCGGTCATCGCCATGGAGCATGATGTCGCACACCTTGGTATGAGTGAACGCCGGCTTATACGGCCGTCGACTGCGCAAGGCATCATAGGTATCGACCAACATGACCAGGCGCCCGCCAAGGGGAATATCGTTTCCCTTCAAACCTTGGGGATAGCCCGTCCCATCCCAGCGTTCATGATGCGTCAGCGCAATTTCCCTTGCGGTCTCCAACAACTGCGAGGGCGATCCTGCTAACAGATTGGCTCCGAATACCGGGTGTCGTTTAACGATTTCCCATTCCTGCTCATTCAAAGGCCCACGTTTCTGCATGATCATGTCCGGGATGCTGACCTTGCCCACATCGTGCATCGGCGCCGCATCAAAAATAAGTTGGGCTTCGTCTTCGCTGAGCCCAACACACAACCCCAGTGACTTGGAATAATGGCTCAACCGTTGAATATGCGTTCCGGTTTCTTCGTCTTTATATCGTGACGCGAGCGTGAGCCGGACGACCGTATCGGCGTATGCTTTTTCGAGTTCAGAGGTCTTTCGGCGTTCCGCGTGATACGCAGCTTGTAAATCTTGTGCATACGCCTGCATCTGTTTATTTGTCGCCTCGAGTTTTCTCGATTTCTTCTGCTCGCGAACCAGCAGTTCGTTCAGATCTTTGGCATAAAGGGCCAACTGCGACTTAGCCGCACTGAGTTGTATGTTCAAATCATCATCTGGCACGAACGTCGAAGAGAGTTTCATGGATGGTTAGCCTGGTGAGGTAACCTGGATTTTCGCCAACACCTCATGAATGGCCTCCAACAATCGAAGAGGACTAAAGGGCTTCACAAAGTACGCATAGACCCCGACTTCTTGACCACGTTCTTGATCACACGGCTGATCTTTAGCCGTCAGCATGATGATCGGAATGTGTTTGAGCCGAGGATGGTCTTGCATGGCGCGGGCGACATCGATGCCATTTTTCTTGGGCATCATCCAGTCGAGAATCACCGCATCGGGGGGGTCGGTTTTGATGAGGTTGAGCGCGGATTCACCGTCAGAAGCTTCGATCAGCCGATAGGCCGGATCTTCCAACGTCATGAGAAGAAGGGCACGAATGTCTTCTTCATCATCGGCGATAAGAATGGTTTTCATACACCTCGAAGGCGTCACAACCGCAGACACATCATGAAATTTTCACTCCTCTGCGTTTCGCCTGCCCGCCATCCCAGTCAGGTGTGGTCTCGCCATCCTCCTCGGTTTGTGGGGAAATGTTTTCGCTCGGTTCGGACGGGGCATCCATGACCTGTTCCACGCGTCGAGCGACCGTTATAAATCCTGAATGCGCAATCATGCGAAGGTCCGGCCGCACACTGCGACCTTGAATATTCCAGTTGCGCGTGAACGACTCAAATGTCTCGATCAACCCAAAGGCTCGGGTGTGATTCAGCGCATCGACTGTTTGGGTGATTTGGGGCACCGTGGGCACAAAACTGAGGTAAATGCCACCTAGCCGGAGGGCCTTCGCCGCATGAGGCACCACATGCCACGGTTCCGGAAGATCAAGAACGACTCGGTCAAAGAGCTTCTCACCCTCGTCTGACTCACAATCAATCCCTTCATGAGCATCGCGTTGGAGGAGCTGGAAATTCGACACTGGGCCAAGAAATCGTTCAATGTTTCGCATCGCGGTTCTCGCAAAGTCGTCTCGGCGCTCATAACTCACCACTGAACCGGGTTCTCCCACAGCCTGTAACAACGCAATCGTTAAGGCACCCGACCCCACCCCAGCTTCGAACACTCTCGCACCAGGATAGATATCGGCCCACATCGTGATCAGGGCCAGATCTTTTGGATAGAGGACTTGGGCACCTCTGGGCATCTTCAGAGTGTATTCCGCGAGGGTAGGCGATAACGCGAGCATCTTCTTCCCGCGAGACAAGACAATGAGCGACCCATCTGATTTTCCGATTATCTCATCATGAGCAATCGTGTCACCGCTATGCTGAAAGGTCTCCCCGGCCTTTAAGGTCAGGGCATAGTGCCGCCCTTTTTTATCGACGAGGTGGACCCGTTTGCCGTCTTCAAAGACTTTCATTATTCGCCATTCTAAGTAGCCATTGTGCGGGTTGCAAGGAACGCGCTTCTACAGTGTCGTCCTGAGTCACGCACCCATATGATTTCTTGACACCTCCCTGGGAGGGTCGTAAGATCATTTCTCTAGGAGGTTTTTCTCATATTGACTGTATGCCTTTTTCAGACTATCCGCGGTCCGTTACTTAGGGTTCGCGCAAGAATAACTTCCCATGTTTGGGTGCTGAGACACCTGTCTGGCAAGGCGGGAGGACTGCGCATACTCCTCGTATGGAAAGGACGAGCAACGCCGCCAGACGGGATGGATCAACGCCCAAACATGGGAAGTTATTCTTGTGCGAACCCTTAACCAGAACATGGGAACTCCTTATCCACGTGCCCTGATCCGCGCATTCTTTCTGGGGTTTCTTTTCCTCCTTTCCACTTCCAACTTGGCCTTTTCTCAGCCTGGGCCCATCATCACTGCAACATACGAAGGCATTATTAATCCTGTCACCGCTGAATATCTTCACGACGCCATTCGCCATGCTGAGGAACAGCAGGCTCAACTCCTCGTGTTTCAGCTAGACACTCCCGGCGGTCTCGATACATCCATGCGCGCCATGATTAAAGACATGGCCGGATCTCAGATTCCTATCGTGGTGTTTGTGTCTCCAACGGGCGGTCGAGCGGCTTCAGCGGGAGTGTTTCTCACCCTGGCGGCGCATATTGCGGCCATGGCTCCAGGGACCAACATTGGAGCCGCCCACCCGGTCGCCATGGGTGGGGGTGAGATGGACGACGTGATGAAGGAAAAAGTGGAAAATGATTCCGCGGCCTATATTCGATCCATTGCCGAGCGGCACGGACGGAATGCTGAATGGGCGGAAGATGCCGTACGAAAAAGTGTGTCGGCTCCGGCTACGGAGGCGAAGGAGCTTGGGTTGATTGACCTGATCGCTCAGGATCTCGATGACTTACTGGCACAGCTTGAAGGATGGGACGTGCAGATGGGAGCGAAGACGGTGACGCTAAAAACCAAAAGCGCTGCGAGACAAGCCTTTCCCATGAGTTGGCGGTTAGAAGCCCTTCAGGTGATCAGCAATCCGAATATCGCGTTCGTGCTGATGACCATTGGCACGATCGGATTGATTGCGGAACTGTATAATCCTGGCGCGATTTTACCTGGCGTGGTGGGCGCGATCAGTCTGATCCTCGCGTTTTATTCGCTTCAATCACTGCCGGTCAACTATGCCGGGGTCTTGCTGTTTATCTTGGGAATTGTCATGTTGATGCTGGAAGTGACGGTCACAAGCTTCGGGCTCCTGGCAATTGGCGGCGTCACGGCCATGATCCTGGGCTCCGTCATGCTCATGAATCAGGATTTTCCGTTCTATCAAATTTCCTGGTCAGTGATTCTTCCGATGGTGGCGCTCGTACTTGGGTTTACCTTCTTCGTCGTAAGATTTGGCGTGAAGGCCTTGCGAAGTCGCACGACCACGGGAAGCGAGGGGATGGTCGGGCTTATCGGATTAGCTAAAACCAACTTCTCCCCGGATGGGAAAATCTTCGTCCATGGCGAACTGTGGAATGCGGTCAGTTCGGATCCCGTCTCAGCCGGGCAGGAAATCGAAGTCACAAAAATGGAAGGGCTCATACTCCACGTGAAACCTGTTTTGCCTCAAAGAGAGGAACATTGACATGCCGGATCCGTTTAATCCAACCACGCTCTTGATCGTCCTGATCGGATTGCTAATTATCATCTCAAAAGGGATGTATATCTTACGGGAGTATGAGCGAGCCGTGATTTTTCGGTTCGGACGTTTGGCCAGCGGCATTATCGGAAAGAACGGGCCCGGCATCATCATTATTATTCCGTTGATCGACAAATTGGTTCGGGTCGGTCTCAGAACCGTGACCATGGATGTCCCTCCACAGGATGTCATCACCAAAGATAACGTCTCGGTGAAGGTCAACGCGGTGATTTACTTCCGCGTGGTCAATGCCGAAAAAGCTATCGTCGATGTCGAAGATTACTATTATGCCACATCCATGATTGCCCAAACGACTCTGCGCAGCGTGCTGGGACAAAGCCAACTCGATGATTTACTCTCCAAGCGCGATGAAATTAATGCCGACCTTCAGCGCATTATTGACCAAGCCACTGAGCCCTGGGGTATCAAAGTGACATCAGTTGAAGTCAAGAATGTTGATCTGCCGCAGGAAATGCAGCGGGCCATTGCGCGACAAGCCGAAGCCGAACGGGAACGCCGTTCGAAAGTTATTCACGCGGAAGGGGAATTTCAGGCCTCACAGCGATTATCGGATGCCGCCAATATTTTGAGCCGAAACCCCGCTGCACTTCAATTGCGATACATCGAGACCATTATGAGCGTGGCCGGCGATAAAACCTCGACCATTATATTTCCCGTTCCCATTGACCTGATTTCCCCTTTCCTTCAAGGTGCCAAGACACCAGAACCCCCAGCACCCACAGAGGAAACGCCCCACAGCTAATTTTCACAACCTGATGTCTAACCTTCACCATCAAGGATTGCTATGAAGCGCGTGTTTGCCGTCATTGGGTTAGGACGGTTTGGTTATAGCGTGGCTGAGTCGTTAGTAAAAAAAGGATGTGAAGTGCTGGCCATCGATAGCGAAGAATCCAAAATTCAAGCCATCAGCGACATCGCAACATTTGCCGTTCAATGCGATGCCACGGATGAGCGAGCCCTCAAGGCAGTCAGCGCACAGAATGTTGACGTGGCCGTTGTGAGCATCGGTGAAAATATTGAAGCCAGCATTCTGATCGTCCAAACACTGGCTGAAATGGGCGTGAAGTCAATCATTGCAAAGGCCGTGACGAATACTCATGGGAAAATTCTCAGTAACCTTGGCGTCTCGGAAGTGATCTACCCTGAACGCGATGCGGCCAATCGACTGGCACATCGCCTCATTTCCCCCAAAGTATTGGAATACTTGGAACTTTCGCCAGGCTATAGCATTGAAGAAATTGTCGTACCGGATCGTTTTTCCGGCTTAAGCATCGAAGAGGCGAAAATTCGAGAGGAACACAATCTCAATGTCATCGGCATCAAAAAACAGGTCAAGCGCATGGTCAAAGGCCAATTAATGAAAGAGGAATCGTTTAATTTTACCCCGTCTCCCAGTGACCTCATTGAAAAGGGAGACGTGCTGGTCATGATTGGCAAAGAACAGGACTTGGACCAATTCAGTAATGCCGAATAGGACTTTTCAGAGCCCTTGGTTTCCGGTAGTGAGTTCCCGCCTCCCTATTTGGGATCATGCAGAATATAGGGTTCTGGCAGCACAATACGATCAGGTGCACATAAATGTATGGCACTCCTCGTGGGTTATGTCGCCTCTCCTTTTGAGCGAATGGCGTCGTCTTGTATTTTTAGGTCGCTGCAGCATCTCATGCTGCCTCTTCCTGGCGTCATAGCCCCTTGGTCCGTGGGAAGAGGGCACGATAAGATCGTGCAGGCTACACTAAGAAAGAAAGCTCACAGGAAGCAAAGCCATGGCCAAGAAACTCCATGTGGCCAGAATTGGATGGCGGTAGGATAGAACCATATATTCTGTATGATCCCCTATTTGTCCGGTCCCAACACTGGTCATTCAGAAGGTCGACCTTGCCTCATGGTTCATGTTGTTCCTCTGAACGAAAGAACCACGAATTTTCCGAAATCAGAGAAAGACACAGGATCATGACTTTTGCTATACTTACCCCCATTTAACGTGGGGGAATTAGTCATGACGCCAGCACCTGTGAAAATAATTCTGACCGACTTCCGACACGACCTTGAATCCTTTTATCAACGGTTACAACTCGCCCCGCCTTATGACAGCGTCGAAAAAGCGTTGACCTGCCTCTCAACCCTGATACAGACGAAAACTGCGGATGAACAGCAGCACATTGCCGATAACAAGATCAGTAAATGGAAGCTGTACCAGATAGCCATAATTGATTCAGGGCTGTATAAAAAACATCGAGGCATCATTGCGGGGCTCCTTCGTTCACAAAACGCTACTGATATTCCTGAAGTCCAACGCTACCTACAGGAACCGTTTTTGGAGACCTTAAGGATTTGAGTATAAATTCTAAAGTGTGGTTTTTTAGCAACACAATATTGATTTTTAACATCACACTAGTATAGTGAAAATTTAAAATTCGCATAAATTCAATTAGTTATGAAATTTAATTATTCATAAATACTGGCCCGTGTTTTGCATGATATTAATGGACTCTTAAATTCCGACAAGAGGAGCTATGCACGTGCAAAGGACATTGAGACAGAATATTTCATTAGAGGGCATCGGTTTACATTCAGGGAAACCCTCCAAGGTGACGCTGGCGCCCGCACCGGTGGACTCAGGGATCGTATTCAGGAGAAAGACCAACGGACACATTGAAACATGTCAAGCCTCCATTCGAAACCTTCGCCCCATGGAACTCTGTACAACCATTGGATCCAACGGCTTCCAAATTCAAACGACCGAACATGTTCTCTCCGCTCTTTGGGGAATGCATATCAACAATGCCTATATTGATATCGATTCAGAAGAAGTCCCTGCCATGGATGGCAGTGCCGCACCATTTGTCGAGAAGATCCATGCTGCAGGCATGGTTTCCCAGGAACGCCCACGGACATTCCTCAAAATCGTCAAACCCTTGCACGTGGGCGATCATCGCCGTGGGGTGTCTATTCTCCCATCGACCACCCCAAAAATTACCTACTCCATTGAATACGATCACACCCTGATCCAACAACAGACATATGAGTACGAATGGTCGCCTAAAGCCTTCCAAGATAAAATTGCCGAAGCCAGGACGTTTGCCTTTTCACACGAAGTGGAAGCGTTATGGGCTAGGGGGCTTGGGCAAGGTGGATCACTGGATAACACTATCGTGTTTTCAGAATCAGGGCTTCTCAATGACCAAGGACTTCGGTTCCCGGATGAATGTGTTCGACACAAAGTACTAGATCTTATTGGGGATTTGGCATTGTTGGGAGTTCCGGTCATCGGACATGTTTTTGCCGATCGTTCCGGACATTTTTTACATAATCAGTTGGTTCAAATGATTCTTGACAACCCTGATACCTGGATCCTCGTGGGGGCACAACACACGGAATGGGCTGCCTTATCCAACGGCTCTTTACATGGAAAGAAAACCACCTACCCTGTCGCCCTTTCTGCTAACTCCGCTGCATGATCCGCTAATCAGGCAACGCGCCCATCTTCCCCACCTCGGTAATAGGTAGGCTACACCAAATTCAACTATTAAGAATTCCTCTTTTCTCGATTGCCTGCATTTCAATAAGACGAACCCAGCGACATTGCACGCAGACTTGCCACATGTTAGGGTCCGAGCGGTGACAGGTATGAAAAGCCTTCGGCTCCACATTTCTGTCGTGTTCACCTCCCTGCTTCTCGTCCTCCTCGCGACGTCTCCAACTCGAGCCATCAGTCCGATTTCAAATGACCCCCAAGGTTTTGAAGGAATCAAATGGAACACGGCTCTTCACACGCTCAAACATCTTTCCCTCATTGACTCTGATGATCGAATCCAATCATATCAATTTTCAGAAGAAACGTTACGATTTGCGAATACGCATGTTGAATCTCTGCGCCTACTGACAATCGACGGAAAATTTGCAAGGGTCATGATTCGCTACCAAGGCAAGGATTCGCATCATGCCATCATGATGTACCTCACGAGGCAATATGGCCCAGTCATACGAAGGCCAGGGTCCATGATGCGTGGATTAAACCAAGAAAATACTTGGCGAGGGGACGAAACCGAAGCCACTCTCAATTACCGAGAACATGGAGAACGAGGATTTCTGATGATTCAAAGCCGAATTTTGGCGCCTCGTTTTTTAGAGCTGACCTCGGACCATGGTCATTGACGAACCTCACCGAAGGCCCTCTACGACCACGCTCAGAACGCATTTTTTTTCGCGCCTTCAAAACTTTTTTGACAATCATTTCAAAAATGCCCTCATCGACAAAGGGCGATATGTTAATGGAGCTTCACCATTTTTCTAGGAGCCTATCCAAGATTAGCGATCCCCACGAGGATGTGCTGATTTGAGTCAGAGGTTTCGATCGTGTGAGGCGAATAGTGGGACTATTCAACGAAAACGTGGAAGGTTGAAAAAGGCCGCCAGCACACCTAGCCATTGTGGCTATGAAAAAATCGTGATGTGTCTTACGCCGGTAGACACCCGAATTGACGGGGATGTTTGAGAAAGCGCACCATGCCCTATCATTGTCATCACCACTTGATCTCGCTATGAATGTTCCTGCAGATGCACTTGCCATAAATCCACAGTGTCGTGTTACCACTGAGTTTGTAGGGCAGGGTCACCATAAACTGGTCATGGCAGATTATTTTTATCAGCATCCCGAGAAAGCGCTAGAACTGGCGCTGGGATTACCCTACACCGACCGGTTTGAGATCGTGGGCAACTTTCCTGGTGTTCGAGCCTCACTGAAGATCAATACTCAACCACTCTTTGAGAAAATCAGTGAACTGTGGGGAGTTCCCCTGTATAATTTTTTCGATGCCCAACCCGCCGTCTTCCAAGGAATCACGAACAATAATTTTAAGTTGAACATTGGGCAGCGGCAGCCTCACATCGACCAAGACATCACGGCCATGGTATATTTGAACCCAGCCGAATCATGTGTCGGAGGAAGCGGCCTTTACCGACATCGCCCCACCGGACTCGAACGGGTCCCCATCGTGCCAGACCAAGACATCAGGGAACTTGCAGACCGGTTAGAACTGAGTGATGAATTTTTGGACAGTGAGGAGGGCTACGAGAATTTTCAAAACAGTATGATATTTAATCCGCTCTTTGCCAATAGGGACAACACCTATATCAACGACGGAAACGAATACTGGGAATTACTCAAGCTCATTGAGATGAAACCCAATCGACTCATTATCTTCGACGGTCGGTGCTTTCATTCCCAACACATCACACCCGACCAATATACCGAGGCCTTCCGAGTCAACCAGGTCGTCTATCTCAGCCAAAAGCCTAGGGGTTGAGAGGCAGGACACTCCCTGAACATCCTTCATTCTTTAGCTTTTTCAATTAACTTCCGTTCTTGTTGCTGATGGCGGAAGAACAAGAGAGTAAATCCGAAGCTCCAATATCGAAATCCGAAACACATGAGAATGATCAAATTGAAAAATTCGAATTTAAAGTTTCCGATTTGTTTCGAAATTCGATATTCGTATTTCGAGTGTATGGAACGTATTGAGAATGACTACAGACCACCACGCTTGAGAGTTATCCCCTTCAAATTCACAGTCACTCACCTGGATGGCATGGCATCAAATATCCACACCATTTCATTCGTGACACCCAGAGGGGATGAATCGTCTTGAGAATTAAAAAACCCTTTATTGATAAGGAGTTTTGAGCGATGTGTTTGTAAAACCCTCTTAAAATATGGGGAAAGTCGCGTAAAGGCAAAAAACACCCCATCCAACATGGCGATTGAAAAAAACAACAGCTTATCCACAGGTTGAAATCCGCACCATTCCCTATGTCCCTTCTCCTTGAAGGTACGTCTTTCCTCGATACCTTTGGGCAACCCAGATAAACAGCACGGAACCCGCAAACATCACCCCAGCAAAAAACCAATAGTAGGCCGCGCCTTCAAGGACAACACTGCCATCCTCATTTTGGATGAATACATTCACGAGTGAGGTGAACGCATTGCCAAGGGACACGGACAAGAGGAACAACGCCATCACCACGGATTTTAAGGCTCTTGGGGCCTGAGTATAGGAAAACTCCAAACATGTAATCGACACCATGACTTCTGCAGCCGTGATCACGACAAAGGCCAGCAGTTGCCACACGATATTTGGTCGAAGGCCCTCCGCAATCTGGATTTCGATTTGAGCAGAAATGAGAAACGCCAGAACCGTCACAAAAAACCCAATAGCAATCTTGCGCAAAGGGGTGAGGGGATAGACCTTGCTAAGGAATGGGTAAATCCCATAGGAAAAAATCGGGATCAACACCATGATGAGAAACGGATTGACCACCTGAATTTGGGACGGTAACCATTCGATCCCCATCCATAGACGATCCATGTGTTTGGCTTGCAAGACCCAAGCCGATCCCGTCTGGTCATAAAGGGACCAGAAAAATGCGGAAAAAATAAAAATCGGAATCAGCCGCCATATGGCACGAAGATTTTCCGGCTCCATCAGTTCGGTGAGAAATGAGGCCCCCCTAGGCGGGATATGGACATACTGCCACCGCCCCATCCAAAACACCCAGGTTGCCAACAGCATCAGCAACCCGGGCACGCCAAAGGCCACATGAGGCCCAACATGGTGTAAGAACCATGGAGTCAACAATGTAGATATGCCTGCCCCAAGATTAATAGCAAAGTAAAACCAATAAAACGCCTTGGACAATAAATGACTATTGGCCGAGCCAAACTGATCCCCGAGATTCGCGGAGACGCAGGGCTTAATACCTCCTGAGCCAATGGCAATGAGGGTTAACCCGATCGCTAAACCCATCCGCGTGTGATCCACGGCCAAGGCCAGGTGACCGAGGCAATAGACCATCGACAGCACGACAATGGTGCGAAACTTTCCCCAGAACACATCCGCGATGAGCGCACCCACTATCGGGAAAAAATAGACGGCCGAGGCAAAGAGATGAAAATACGATCGCGCTTCGGCTTCTCCCATGAGGTCCGGGGCACCATCATGAGTGAGCAAATACTCCGTCATAAACACCACCAGGATGGCGCGCATGCCATAGTAACTAAAACGCTCGGCAGCCTCATTCGTGACCAAAAACAGAATGCCTGCCGGCATGCGGTCAGTCGTGACAGGAGTCGTTCGGTAAGGTGCAATCGTCATAGGAGAAAACGTTGAGGAGTCAACAGTGGGCTTGAACCTAGAAACAGCAGTTGGACACAAAAAAGCCGTGTAAGATATTGGTGTGCATGGTGAAATAAAAAAAGTCGTGGTCACCTTCGTGGTGATGAGACATTTTTTTATTTTGCCAGGTGCGCTAAGGGTCCGTCACGAAATAACCGGGACAATTGGGAGGCCCAGATTTGTGATCGGGGCAAGGCGCGACGAGGGAGCAGAGCGGGGCTCTGTGACCGAGGAGCAACGCCGCCCCGGGCCAAAGATGGGCCTCCCCGCAGGGCCGGACGCTTTTGGGCTCCGCCGGCGTCGCTCATCGCTTCCATACTCCCGGTATGCGCGCTCTTCGCTCCTTGGCTCGCTCCAAAATCGTCTCGGCCAATTGTCCCGGTTATTTCGTGACGGACCCTGAGAGCTTGCGCGGACTTTTGTGATCCAACTGCTGTTTCTAGGTTGAACCAAGGCCAAAAGGTCCGCGCTACAATCTGGAGGTGTGTATAACACAGGGAGTGCCGGTTGAGAAGATGGAATGATAAGTTGGAAAATCGAAAGGTAGGGAAAGGGGCTGTTCAAAAAGGCCCGTCCAGTCCTGTCCTGAGCTTGTCGAAGGAAAGGCCGCAGGCACTTTGGCGCGCGGAGCGTACTCATAGTACGTGAGCACGACCAAGGGCCGAGAACGCCGCTGGGACCCTTCGGAAAGACTCAGGGCATGCTTTTTCAACAGCCCCCAGAGCCAACGGATTGAGTGCCGATACGTTGTGCAAGTGCCCGGCGAGCCCGACGACATTCTTTTTGAAACGCTACGAGAAGAGGCTCGACACCATCAAGCGTGCCGGCTGCACCTAATTTTTCTAATTCCATGGCACGACTGGCTAGGGCCCGAGCCCCGACATTACAACTGCTCCCTTTCAAAGAATGGGCAGCCAATCGAAGGGCCAAGGCATCCTTGTCCTCGATGGCGGTTTCAACTGCGGTGATATGCTTCGGTTGATCCTCCAAAAATTGCTGAATCACGGTTTTGAGAAAATCAGGCTGTTTTTCATCACCCAAGGATTCTAAGTCCCGGAGCACTTGCTCATCCAGACACCCGACGAAGGATTCTTCCTGTCTCACCACCAGGAAGGGCAGGCCTTCCGAGGGCTTGGGAAGCCATCGAAGAATCATGTCTTCGAGAATCTCGGGCTTCACCGGTTTCACGAGATAACCGTCCATGCCAGCTTCCAAGCATTTCTCACGATCACCTTTCATGGCATTGGCGGTCATGGCAATGATTGGAATGTGCCGCTGCGTGCTGATCGCTCGTTCCTCGTCTTTTCCTGGAACCGATTCACCATTTACACGCGAGGAGGTCCCAGCGATGAGCGACTCTTCGCGTTTTCTAATTACCTGCGTCGCTTCAAATCCATCCATTTCTGGCATCTGGCAATCCATGAGAATCAGGTGATACGTGCCCTGCTCACAGGCTTTTACGGCCTCACACCCGTTTTTGACCACATCCGGACGAAATCCCAGACGTTCGAGCATTCGCACTGCCACTTTTTGGTTCACAAGATTATCTTCGGCCAATAAAATATGAACCGTTTCCCTCCGCTGTACTTCTTTGACAGTATGTCGGGTCACCAGCTGAGGGGCCTCACCCTTCCCTTCTGTCCCAACCAACATACTTAAACTGTTAAACAACACAACTTGACGAATCGGCTTGGTTAAGTACGCCGCGATGCCCACGTGTTTGGCTTTCTCGGCATCTCCCCGACGACCCAAGGACGTCAACATCACAAGTTTGACCGATGCCAGGCCAGGGTCCTGTTGAATGGCTTGTGCCAAGGCCAGCCCATCCATGTGAGGCATCTGCATATCGAGCAATGCCAAATCAAACGACCGGCCCTCGGCGGCAGCTTGACGAAGCGCATGGAGCGCTGAGGGTCCGTCCCGCACACTGACGCTATCCATCTCCCAGGCCTTCACATAGTATTCCAATATTTTTTGGTTGGTGGAATTGTCGTCAACGATCAACACGCGCAGCCCCTTGAGCTTCCCTCGGCTACTATTTCCGGATTCGGACACCTGAGTCACTGGTTGCAAACACACCGTAAACCAAAAGGTCGCGCCCTTTCCTGGCTCGCTAGTGAATCCAATCTGTCCGCCCATTACACCAACCAGCTGCTTACAGATCGCTAACCCTAATCCCGTGCCTCCGTATTTTCGCGTGGTAGAACTGTCGGCTTGCGTGAAAGACTGAAACAGTCGATCTTGGTGTTCCTCCGAAATGCCGATCCCCGTATCGGCCACTTCCACACGAATGACAGTGCCTTCCTGGCTGTCGTGGACTGTGTTCACACGAACCACCACTTCGCCCTGTTCAGTAAACTTCACCGCGTTGCCAAGCAAATTGATCAGCACCTGTCGAAACCGTCCTGGATCCCCTTTCGTTTCATGGGGGATATCGGAGTGCAGCAGACAGGCAAGTTGAATACCTTTGTCCTCAGCTTTTTCCGCCAATAATTCGACGACCTCTTCAACGGCCACCCGAAGATCAAAGTCAATCATTTCAAGGTCGAGCTTTCCGGCTTCAATTTTAGAAAAATCTAAGATGTCATTGATGATCGTCAGCAAGGCCTCTGCCGAGTTTCTCACCGTTTCGGCAAAATCTCGTTGCTCGGTCGACAGTGGGGTGTCAAGAAGAAGTCCAGTCATCCCAATGACACCATTCATGGGTGTGCGGATCTCATGGCTCATATTCGCGAGAAATTCTGACTTGGTCCGAGCTGCCGCTTCCGACGCCTCTTTCGCGCTCACCAATTCTTCTTGGACTTCTTTTCGTTCGATGACACGGCCTAGTTGCACCCCAACCGACACCATGGAATCCAAAAGCCGATCGTCCATTTCTTCTTGTTTATCTGAGAAAAATTCCATCACCGCGACAACATCCACACCAACCACGATAGGCGAGGCAAAACTCGACACCAAGCCAGCCGACTCAGCCAGTGACGATCGAGCCGTGGACATTTCCTTGCACACCTCCTGGGTCATGATAGGTTGCCGGCTCTGATGAACCCTACCAGGGAGATCTTCCCCAGACAGGAGAGACAGGCCTTCTGTCGCCGTTCGAAACCCATCATACCGGCTCGGATGGTCAAGAAACCAAATACGGCTTGAGGTCAACCGTTTCTCTTCTTTGGAATACAGCCACACATGCCCAACTGACCAACCGAGTAACGCACACACCCAATTGAGGCTCGACTCTAATGCCAACTCCACCGTTGGCGACTCATTGGCTGCCGAGGCCACACCCTGATGCAGTTGGACCAGCATGGTCTCTCGGAGCAACGCTCGTTCGGATTGTCGACGCTCACGAATATCTCTTAAAAAGACACTAAAGCAATAGGTTCCGCCAAGGTCCAACGGACATAATGACATTTCCACGAGAAATTCTGATCCATCCCGATTAAGGGCCATCGTCTCGGCTCGTCTATTGAGAAGCGTATCATCCCCTGAAGCGAGAAAGCGTTGAATGCCACGAGTATAACTTTCACGGTATTGCGGAGCTAACACCACATCCGTAAAGGCCTGACCCACCACCTCGCGTTGGATCCAACCAAAAAGACGCTCCGCTTGGGGATTCCCATGGGTAATGAGGCCATTGGCATCAAAGGTGATGATGGCATCCAAAGCCTGCTCGACAATGAGCCGAGCTTGAAGACCGATCTGGTCCTGGAAATCGACGGACGAAGAAGATGGTTCTGCGAAGATCTGGTTGGAAGATGAGTCAGCCATAGCTAGAAAAGACGAGAAACGTCCTCTCGAAAAAAAACTACCCAGTCATGGACATGTGTGGTATCCCTCCCTCGGGGAACAGGCAGCCTCACACAGCGACTCGGTGCCCCCCTACCATTAGGTAGGCGGGCGAGCTTTTCACGAGGCTCGACATTCCACGAGTCATGGACTTAGAGTTTGGGCGCGCTCAGTCCGCCCTGATACAGCCATTCCTTGACCTCACCCTGCACCATTCGAAAATGCTTCCCAACTTTATGGGCAGGCAACCCACCGTCATGGATGAGTTTATACACCGATGATTTGGGGATCTTTAAAAAGCTGGCCACATCGGAGATGGTGAGAATTCCTTCGTTAAACATGGGAGTCTCCTTTCCTAACAAGAAAACCCGGAGAAGGTCAGACTAGAGTATGAGGGATCGGCCTGCACTCGCTTTGTCCTGTCCAGTGCGTGGATTCACGGTCTCAGTCTCCTCGCCGTTCCTGCTTTGCGCCTTGCAAAAAAAAAGCACAACGCAAGACCTTCACCAGTATTGTGAAAGGCCTTCCCTCATGCCATCAACCAACAGGTCCAATTCCCCTGTTTGCTTGGCTGGAAGCCCAGTTGTAGCGCCTCAACTTCCGACCTAAAGCCATTCGTTAGGCACATCAGATGATCTATCGTCTCCGTTTCCCTCTGTTTACTCTTTTCGGTCTTGCCCAGGAAAACTTAAGCCTTTTTCATCAGAGTTTGAGGATCTTCTAATACGATTTCTACTTGCCGGCGCAATTCACCTAGAGTCTTGGACTTAAAGGCATCTTTGGTCCTCATTAACACCTGGATCGTATGATACAGGACCTCTCGGTAACTCTGACATCGTGGACAGACCCCCCTGATGTTCAATTCGGTCTCTTCTCCCACCCCAGAATTTTTGATCGTATCGATGGTAGCTTTTAATCCCACGGACACCGTGGCCAGATGACTGACAGCCTGATCAAGATACGCACTGAGCGCGAATGATCCATCATCTAGGCTGGAACCGGTTCTTCCGGTCGCCCCAACATTCTCCAGTGTTTCAAGAATGCCAACCAGCCCTTGCATCTCTTCTTTTGTTTTTCGAACCCTCCGCGCCAATTGTCCCTTCTGCACGGCAGGATCGATTAACCCGAGTAACTCGTCAATATCGATCGGTTTTTGCAGGTAATCGACCGCGGACAATCGAAAGGAGTGAACGGCCGTTTCAACCGATGGGTATCCCGTAATCATAATGACCGGCAACCCCTGCTGTTCACCATGGACGGCGTTCAGAAATTCCAATTGCCCATTGCCGGGCATATTGATATCACTGATCAACAAATCATATTCGGCCCGTTGCAACAGGGCATTCGCCTCTTCTGCGTCCATCGCACAATCACACTCATACCCCTGATCTCGTAACAGATCTGCGGTTGAATATAAAAACGTCTGCTCATCATCGGCCAGCAAAATTTTTGCGGCGCTACCCATGGACCTCCTCCTTGGTTACTCTCAGTTGTTCACTGGGATCTTCCCCCCCCTCCATCGCGTGGGGTATGTGCACGATAAAGGTACTCCCCTCCTTCGCCATAGTCCGCACTTCTATTCGACCGCCCAACGCTTCAATCAAACTTCGTGACACGGACAGCCCCAACCCCATTCCTCCTTGCCCACTACCTGATTTCGTCGTAAAAAATGGTTCAAAGATATGGGGGAGAATATCGTCCGATATCCCTCCAGCCTGATCACTGACCGCAATCCGAATCCACTGATTATCCGTTTCAACCGCAAGACGAATGGCCTGCTTCCCGAAAGAAGCCTGAACCGCATTTTGCACAAGATTACAGAGTACCTGGGTAATATCTCGAACGGGTAACCGCATGAGCGGCAGGGAGGGCGGTGTCAAAATCTCCAATGTGATGTCGTGATGCTTCAAGACGGGTTCTACCATTAACGACACATCCTGCAACATTTCCGTGAGATTCACGGCACGCAACACCGCAGGATCAGGCTGATAGAGTTGATACATCCGCTTGATGATTCCGGAAATACGATCAATCTCGTTCTCGATCTTACCGACGTAACTGACACGCGGATGGGTTTTTGGAATAGCGCCTTTTACCAGATGGAACGCGTTTTTGATCCCGGCAAGCGGGTTATTAATTTCGTGGGCCACACCGGCCGCCATTTGCGCTAACGCCGCCAACTTCTCCACTTCCATACGACGCTGTTCCAGTTCTCGAATGCGACTGGTTCTCAAGTCGACCTCTTCTTCGAGCTGCATCGTATACCGCAATACTTTTTGCTCCAAAATTCGGCGGCAGGAAATATCGCTGAAGGTCACGACAGCCCCCACGATTTCTCCCCCCTCCACGATAGGGGCGCCAAGATATTCCACGGGAAAACGTGTGCCATCTTTTTTCTGAAACCAGTCTTCGGTTACAAGCTGGTACCGGCCTTCCTCAAGGGGGGCCGAGAGAAAACAGCCATCGCCATCATTCCCATGTTCTAAAGGACAATGGTGACCAAGAATAGTATGCATGCATTCGCCAACGATATCCTCAATATCCCAGCCTAACATATTGGCAGCGGCCGGATTCGCAAATAAGGTATTTCCGTCACGATCGAGCCCAAAGATTCCATTTCCCGCGGATTGAAGAATCAATTCATGAAACCGACCTAAGCGAGTCAGTGCCGCTTCAGCCATTCGCCGATCACTCAGGTCCTGTTTGGCCTGCGCCTCCGACGCTTGATACCCTTTCACCTGAAGCCACATATCCGTGACATCTTCAACGGAAATCATGGCATACACACCATCGATTTCATCAGACGGAACACCCGTGATGTGCACATGCTGAAATCGGTTCTCCCTCCGGCCCGGCCCAAACCTAAACACGGGACCATGCTCTGCTGATGAAAGGACGGTAGCCTCCCCTCCATCAAAAATCTTTTGAAGATATTTTTCATATTCCGTGAGGACGAGAAAGGGAAACATGGCCAATAAGGATTGCCCCACAATGCTGGTTCGAGGGAGACCACTCCAACTTTCAAGACATCGATTCCAAAAGACAACCGTCCAGTCCTGTCGCAAAAGACAGACTCCGAGAGGCAGCCGGTCTAAAAGGACTTCGTTTCCTGGAACACTCATGACCTCTGTTGTTGGAGCGAGAACAGTCATTCGGTTATTTCCTTACCCCCGCAGCGTACTCGTAGCCTCTTACATACCTCTTCAATACGGACCAAATTTCTCCTCGTTACCCTTCAGTACTGTTCATTACTCTCTATTATTGATATCGGTTCCTTTCCGTCAAGACTTAATCCTAATGAACACCAACCTGCCTTTTCTGGCCAGAACCGAGACAAATTGGCCCAAGAATTGAGAATTCTTTTACGTAAACAACAACTCAGACGCGTGACCACACGCTAGAAAAAACCATTAATTTCAATATGTTAGATGAATTGAGGCGATAGATTCGGCATCAATTCCGAAATGGGAAAATACAGGGAACGCCAGGATGAGAACCTCTGATAGGTACACGAGAACTTGATCAAGAATAAAATGGAGCCGGCGAGTGGGGTTGAACCACCGACCTACGGTTTACGAATAAGATGAGGGGGAATTGCTCAACGCTAGTAAAGACGGGCAATTCCCTCTCCCCGCCTTCCTATTCGTAGATTGCCTCTTTGCCTCACTTTGCCTCTCTCTGCCTCAATTCCCACCAGTATGTCTGTATTTCTAACACCTATTTAACACCTCGTCGCACGCCGCCTGATCGTTCAAATAACCCACGAAAATTTGCTCCTGCAAAAAGTCGATCCCACAATTCGTTCGTTGAAGGGTCAAAGGCCGGACCCCTTGTATGACACTTGCTATTTTTTGGAAATGGCCTACTAGGTTAATATACGTATAATCATCCCACCACGACACGCGAAACGGAGCTGCCTCGTTGTTCTTGACGACTCACTCTCCGCACTCGTGGCCCGTTTGATGTCTCAGACCGGTTTATCCGCTTCAACTTTGGTGTCCTGTTTTGGCTTCACCGTCGCTCCTTTCACGAAATACGATGAGCCAAACCTCACCTTAACAATCCCTCCTATTTGTCCAACATGTGCTGAAACGAAACAAGCTTACCTCAAGGATCGGCCTCCATGGTAGTCAATCCTGAAACCTTCTTTGATGTGGGAATCAACCCTCCCCCTCTTTTGAGGGGTATCGTGAACTGTCCAAGCACAATGGGGTAATTGAATAGTGCCTGTTTTATTCAATAATCGGTCCACAGGCTCCCAGTTTCCAGACGATCTCCTTGGGGCATGATGGATAGGTCGGGCTAGAAATATACGGGGGGAGAAGTCGATGATCGGAACAGGTAAGCACTCAAGGCAGGTTTTATTATTTCTTGTCGGTTATAGTTTTCCTGAAGGTTGTGGAGTTGCCTCCAGTTGTCGATACAGCGCAATTTTTCCTAAGGTTTTATCGACTAAATATCCTAAGGCTTCGCGTCCATTCTCAAAAATAATATGGTCTTCAGATTCTTCATCTTCCAATCCTCTAAGACGGTTTATTTCCTCAATTCTATATCCTGGAAGGTCCACTTCGAAAAAAACCCGTCCTTCTGGTTGAGCCTCCGATCGAATCTCATAATTTGGGGAAATATCCCATTGCATATGCGTTTCAAAATCACCTGAATTGGTTGCACGCGTTCCAATTTTGACACTAGCTTTAACATCGGAAACAGACACTTTAATAAACTCGGCATCCATGCCAGCAAGCATTTTTGGTAAAAGGTCTTTCATGGGTCGAAAGCGTTCTGCCTGACGTTGATGAAAGGTTTTGTATTCCCGTTTCTTCATTTTGAGGGCTGACTGAAAAAACTTTGCAATTTCTTTTTTGAAACCCACGATTTATCACCATTCATAGATAGACGTTGTTCATACCAAGATTGTAGACAATTAATAGGGCCTTGGAAAATACGTGAAATGAGCATCTTCTGCACGATCCATGAATTGATGGAGCAAACAGGATGGCAATTTAGTGAAGGATGGAATGTGAGAGAAATTAGGGAGTTAGGTGGATGAGGGGATACGGGACCTGTGCGGGATTAGTGAGTCCTGTGCGGGGCAAAGCGAAAATAGCAGTTTTTGGCTGTAATTCAGACTTGCTAATTGAACGGCAATTAGCGGTTCTTTATGATGGGGGGACGAAGGGGAAGGATTGGTGTGAGTAAGAATAGGGTAGTTGCCCCAATGACCCCGTTGCCTAAGACGTGAAGCTACTTACCTAAGTTTTCCAATGAAACCCGTTAGCACTATCGTAGTTGTCGTCTTTGCCTTGGTTGCCGTCGTTCATCTGATGCGCATCATTCAAGGCTGGGAAGTCATCGTCAATGGCATCATTATCCCCCCGTGGGTCAGTATTGTCGGAGCCATCATTGCGGGCGGGTTAGCTATTTTGATTTGGCGAGAGTCACGACAGTAAACAAGGTCAAGTCCTAGGGCTTAAGGAAAATGAAAAGGCCCCTCGGCGGGGAACAAGTGGGGCCGCATACTGGAGGATATGCTGCGGAATTCGATTCACAAGGTTTACTTGGAGGGGTTTGGGCTAGAGGGATCGCGGAAAATTTTTGCGGTTTGGGAAGCGTCAGTTGAATGTCCATAATACAAAGAACCAGGGCACCATCCTATTCCTTATATTCCTTGCGCTCCAAGTCCAAATTGTTCTGACGACATACAGTGGGTTCGCCGTTCAAAAGAAAAGCGGAGTGGCCACCTTTTCAAACCAGCCGCTCCGCTTATAAAGAGATTACCTAGTGACGATTAAAACCGGCTCTGCCTGCCTCCTCTATCGTCTCCTCGGTCACCGCCAAATCCTCCTCCACCGGAGCGAGGGGCCATTGGTTTGGCTTCGTTCACGGTTAAGGTGCGGCCATCCATCTCTGTGGAGTGCAAGGCCGTAATAGCCGCTTGCGCTTCACTCGGGGATGACATTTCCACAAAACCAAACCCGCGAGATTGTCCGGTATACTTATCCGTGATCACTCGTGCGGACTCTACGGTTCCATGTTCGCCGAATAATGTCTCAACTTGAGACTCAGTCGCGGAATACGGTAATCCACCTACATAAATTTTTGAACCCATGAGGTTCCTCCTTTGAAAAATAGGACACTGTCTTGTTTTAGAGAGAACAAAGATGGGGAAGGTGGGATCCGTTGACGCAAAACTGATGCGGTTAGGGGCTAACTTCCGAATGAACTCCTAGACAAAACAATATCGGTTAGGGACCTTGTTTATTTTCGCCTCATCACCAGGCCCAACGCGATAAAGTAAAATTAGCATATCAGGTAACCGGCAGAAAAGATAGAGTGAGTCTCTTCCAATATGAAATGAGTCTGAAGGGCGGCCGTGTTTCTAACATGAAATGAGTCTGAAATCCAACTGAAGTTCGTTCATGATGGGAGGATGAACACCATCATGAATATCCATGCGCTCAAGACTGTAGACCAACTGGAAGATTTCCTGGCAGGGACCCAACCCGTCACCTTTTCCGTGCTGAGCACCAAGGATGAGCGGTATCAGTGGATTCAAGGGATCCTGATCAAATTTGAGTACCTGACTCTCGCCAAGCCTCACAAAGGCATCGTCATCCGCTATCTGCTGAAGATGAGCGGATATTCTCGGCAGCAACTCACTCGGCTGATTCACCACTATCGTCAGACCGGGCGGGTGACGCGCCGTCAACGCACCGTGCAGGGCTTTGCTCGCCGGTACACCATGGAGGATAGTTGTTTGCTGGCGGCGATGGATGAACGCCATGACACGCCCAGTGGGCCTGCGATCAAGAAACTGTGTGAGCGGGCCTATCAGATTTTTGGTGAAGCGGTCTACGAACGCCTAGCGTTCATTTCGATCGGGCATGTGTACAACTTACGGAAATCCACGCCGTATCTGCGCCAGCGACGGCAGGTCGAGAAACCGCGGCCCACACGCTCAAGCATTGGCGAGCGCCGCAAACCGCACCCCGCCGGGCAGCCAGGGTTTATCCGCATCGACACCGTGCATCAGGGAGATTGGGATAAACAGAAAGGGGTCTACCATATCAATGCGGTCGATGAGGTCACCCAATTCGAAGTGATCTGTACGGGAGAGAAAATTAGTGAACACTATCTCATCCCGGCCCTGGAGCAACTCCTCGCAGCGTTTCCCTTCCGCCTCTGTGGCTTCCATTCGGATAATGGCTCGGAATATATCAATGGGCGGGTGGCCGCGCTCCTGGGCAAGCTCTTGATCGCATTCACCAAATCCCGCGCCCGCCAAACCCATGACAATGCCCTTGCTGAAAGTAAAAACGGGGCCGTGGTGCGGAAGCTGTTTGGCTATGGCCATATTCCCCAACGCTGGGCCCCACTCATCAATACCTTTAATCAAGAACACCTCCATCCCTCTCTCAACTATCATCGGCCCTGCTTCTTCCCAGAGATCCGGACAGATCAGAAGGGCAAACAACGCAAGATCTATCGCTATGAGACGATGATGACCCCCTATGACAAATTCAAATCGCTCCCACAGGCCGCCACACGGTTGCAACCCGGCCTCACCTTTGAAATACTCGATGCCATCGCGCATCAGCTCAGTGATACCCAAGCGGCGGACCGGCTCCAAAAGGCCCGCCAGCATTTATTCACCATGATTCATGAACGGACTCGGAACACCGGATGACTCACTCCCGGCTCTCCCTCAGTCCAGACTCATTTACGGATTGGAAAATACTGAGTGCCTTGGTGAGGACCCACGGCTATAGTCAAATTGGTCTATCCCCGAAATTGTGGACACGTCTGAAACACGCGAGAATGCGCCAGGAGGGATTCCATACTGAAGCAGAGACGCGCTACCTAACCATTCAAAGAAAAAGCCCCACCGCCGCAACGATGAGGCTCTCTGTTTCTGTGACTAAATTATCGACTATGCGTTTACGCTTGTGCTTTCTTCATCCGGTAGCCAATGAGGCCGACTAAGCCAGTGCCTAACAGCAGGATTGTGCTGCGTTTGGTTTTCTAGAACTGACATGAACCTGGGCAAAAGGGCCAGTCAGCCCCTCCTCCCTGGATGTACTCCCACATTTCAGACGGCGGAGTCTGCGGATTGACCCTTCACCGAGTTCTTTGGTACTTTGCGGTCCAGTCAAAAAAGCCTTTTAAAATTCCTATTCCCACCCGATTATGTGGAAACGATTAAACGAGTTCCTCATGTTCAAGACCACGACTCCCAGCGTCACGAGAAGTGGATGAGTTTGGTGAGGAAAATTCAACAGCGCACCTCGTAAATCCAAATATCTGACTGTAGACACTGGTCAATAAAAGATCCCCGCAGCAAGCTGACGGGGTATTCAGAGGAACAATATGATTTTGAAAATCCCCCTACCCCCCTTTTCCAAAGGGGGGACCTAAGCGGGAACCCCGTAGCAAGCTACGGGGAATACCAAGTTAAAGAATTTCAATCAGATCAAGTATCTTTCGATACAAAAAACAAGACCTGCCCACATTTCTAATTGGGATAATAAATGTTGATATGGAATCAATCTTTTTCTGATTTTTTCGGATCAAAGTTTGTCCTGGTTGACCATTTCTATGGAGTCGGAGCCACAGATTTTGGGGTTTGCTAGGTCCTTGTCTTGAGTGTTGGGGTCTTCTAGGATCTTGTCTCGAACGTACTTCCTTCCATAGTGATGCGCGGCATCGTGTGGATTATCCCCATCCGAAGCGATAATCGCCGCGAAACCACATACGAGTATTTTCATAGAATGTCCTTTGATAATTTTTCTTGGGTGGAATTGAATGCCCAAATCGTATCGACGATAACTTGTAGAAGTGAAGCTCGTGGTGAAGAAGCGAAGTTTCTCAAGGATTTCCCCACCATGATAGATCCTGTAGACCGTGGGATACTCTTTTTGTACCTTGCCTCTAAATCTTAAATAGGTCCAATTGGTGACAGGCGAGGTATTGAAGGTAAATACTTCGAGAATATCTTTAAATTGATAACCGGCCTGCTGAGCCAAACCTCCGCCTAACGAATGACCAGCCGCATATATCTTGACCTTTTTATTGTTTTTCTTGAGGGCCTTGATCAGATCGGGTAATTTTTCGCTAGCCAAGAAATATTGTTCTGGTTGAATTCCAAATGTGGGAGAGACGTTCGTTATCCAGTCATCTAATGAGTCTTCCGTTCCTCTAAAGGATATCACCGCCTCCTGTATTTCGGCCGTCTCGTTTTTTTTATATACATATGTCTCATAAAACAAACCGCTTTCGTCGTTTACACAGGAATGTTTTCCTTTCCACCGCAGCCACCTCCCCTCTTTCTGCGCATCACTTTTGGGCATGCCATAATTATCAGGTTCTGCTGCTGGTTTGGTCCAATCACAAGCTGAAGTAAGGTTTCCTGTCTTCAGAAGATCCTTACGATATGAAACATAAGCGAACAAAGCCATGAGCCCGAACCTATCTGCAATGACCTGAGCGATTTCATCGTCTTTGAGGGGAGTGACAATATTGGCTTCCTCTTTCTCGATGGTCGTTAAGCTAACGTAAAGGGTTAGCAGCGGGCCGCACCCTATAAGTGTAAATCCCATAACTAAAACAAGAGCAAATTTGAGTGCTTGAGCAATCCAAACCAACCAATTCTTCATGTCTAAACCTCTCTGATGTTGAAATGTGTAATAAAAAAACTCCGTTTGCAAAATTGCGGGAAAAATTAATGAAAGGAGGCATTTAATTAGGTGGCTGATCCTTAAACGTTTTCAGGTCGTTAATGGAGATTGTCTCGCAAGGTCCTTTTCCATCTTCAGATCTGAGAAAGGTGTTCTCCGAAAATACATATTGCCGTTCTTGCCCTTCAACACAAACGGAAAACCCATTCTCGATTCGTCTTGTTTTTTTTTAAATATAAGTCTAGCAGTTCCTGTTTAAGGGGGATTTGTTGAGTTTCAAGAAAGGCTATGTCTTGGTGGTATTTTGTTTCCACTGTTGTCTTTTCTTCTGGAACCTTCTTCTCAGTATTAGACTCGGTGTTAATCCCAAAAGCCCAAGCGGGGTCCATCAGACTATAAAAAAAGTAGAAACATTCTCGACAACCCTGGAAATAAGTGGGTCCAATGGTTGGTTTTCTTTCCGATCTTCCAGATATTTCTTATCCCGCTTTAACTTTAATTCTTGAATAACGTCCTCAGCCTTCTGTTCCGCTAACCCTTGCAAAACGTGGTCAGAAAAAAAATATTTCGATGATGGAGGAAATTGGTGAGCACATGAGGAAAACACGGAGAAAGTAATAAATATGGTGATGGATCTTAGTAGGTGGGGTTTCATGGTCGAGTCCTCCATACGAATGTTAGTTAGATAGGACTTTAAACGAATTCCTCCTTAAAAATAAAATCCGCTTCAATCTTTTCCTGCCATTGATTTAAAAATTTCCCAGCTAGCAATAAATCGCGTTCACTGACGATGTTGTATCGATCAAACACTGATCGAGTGCGATGCCCGGAAATTTCCATCGCTGCCGACACCCAGTGTGGTCCCCAGCAGCGAGAGAAACTCGAACGTCTGTGCAGCTACATCACGCGTCCCGCCCTGGGCCACAAACGCCAAACTCTGCTACCGACGTACCCATTTCCTGGAGCGAGGCAACGGACAATATCGAAGTGACCGGCTATACCCTCTATCGCGATGGCACCCCCGTGGTGACCACGCCGAACACCTCGCATGTAGATTCGAACCTGACACCAGAAACCACCTATATCTACACCGTCAAGGCCCATGATGCCGCGGATAATTCATCTGGCCTCTCGACAGAAGCCTCTGGCACCACTCTGGCGTCAACTGACACAACATCACCAACAGTCAATATTACATCTCCATCAGAAAATGACATTGTCTCTGGAATGGTGACTATCTCCGGAACGGCTTCGGATAATATTGGAGTCGTGGGGGTTCAGTTCCAACTCGATGGGGCCAACCTCGGGGCCGAAGACACCACCAATGACTACAGCGTGGACTGGGACACCTCTTCCGTGACTCCCGGCACCTATACCTTGACCGCCATCGCACGCGATGCGGCGGGTAATACAACGACGACCACAGCCATCCCCGTAGAGGTGGGTCCCATTGCTTTAGAAATTACGAATCTGCAGGTGCAGAGTGGGAAAGCCTATGTTGTGGGCCCTGACGGACTCCTCAATGGTGCCCTGACTTATATTGATCGCTCGTATACCTTCACCACCATCCCACCCACGCTCACGAACACGACCTATATTCAGACGGGGAACAATGATAAAAGCTCCACAGGTTCCAGCTTCATGAGTTTTGATGTGAACCAACCGGTGACCGTCTATGTGGCGCACGATGACCGAATTACTCCCAAGCCCACCTGGTTGAATAGCTTTACCAATACCGGGGATATTCTCATCACCAGTGACACGGATTTTGAGATCTATAGTCAGACGTTCCCAACCGGCACCATTAACTTAGGCGGCAATCGGGAATCGGGAAAAGGCGGAAGCATGTACTCGGTCGCCATCATGTCTGAGGGTGGGCCGACTGCGGATACCACGCCACCGAGCATCCCGTCGATTCTGTCCGCTGTGGCAAATTCATCAACCCAGGCCACCATCTCTTGGGAGGCAGCCACGGATAACACCGGGGTCACCGGCTACAATGTTTATCGCGATGCCATCATGATCTCGACTACCACGGATCTCAATTATGTCGATTCAGGGCTCACGCCTTTCACATCCTACTCCTATACTATTCAAGCAATAGATGAAGCAGGAAATGTGTCAGCCCTGTCTTCAGCCACCTCAGTGACAACCGAGGCTGGAGACACTAACAATAATAATGGCACGGCGCAGTTATCGTGGCAGAAGAATCCAGAATCTGATCTCTCGCATTACGTGGTGTACTACGGAACAACATCTCAAGTATACGATCAGATTATCCCCGTGGGGCTGACCCAGACACCTCATGCCCCCAGTTACACCATTACCGGGTTAGCTCTAGGTACTTCAGATAATAAAGGTCATTCCGAGGTGTTAGAGAAAGAAAATGTCAAAACTTTGGCATAGGGACTTAAGCTCTCGTGGGGTCTCCCCGAAGTGTTATGAAAGGAATATGGACCAATTTATAAGCAACAGGGCATAAAAAAACTAAAGTGAACAATGTTCGTACCGATACAGAGTAGCAAGTAGGCAAAAATTACCGCAGCGAGGTGTGAAGGTTTTTGACAGTAGTGCCGAGGAACGTAATGGCAAAGAAAGCAGGAAAATCAAACAACACGTATCAACAGGCGGGTAGGGGGCTCTGTGGAGGAGTACCCCCTACTCGGTGCGTCAACCTTTAACTCACAAGGAGTTTTTATAGCAATGAATTCCCGAATCCCATCTACAAGATCCAAGACTGGGAGAAAAGTCGAATTCCCTGAAGAAGAACCTGGAGGACCAGACATTTCTCGCATCTCGATTAAGGACCTTTTCCAAAGTTTATCTCTTCCCCAAATTCTCGGGGTCGGCGGTAGCATACTGGCCCTTATTTACTTCGTTGGATCTATGTCATTCAAGGTTGGCGCATGGCATGAAAGGATTAATTTCCAGGCAAGAATCACTTCACTAGTGTAGTGTCCTAAACAGGTAGTGCATTAAGTGCGGCCTTCGCCCGGCGGACCTTTTTTAGAATTGTTTCCGCCGATTTCGTCCACACAAACGGTTTTGGGGCCGTATTGTTCTGGGCAATATAGTCCCCAATCGCGGCTTCCAATTCTTCCACGGACCGAAACACTCCACGCCGGATCTGCTTGGCCGTGATGTTGGCGAAGAATCGTTCGACCAAATTCAGCCACGATGAACTGGTCGGAATAAAGTGAAAATGTACCCGCGGGTGCTTGGCGAGCCAGGCCTGGACCTTCGCATGTTTATGCGTGGCATCATTATCCATGCTAATATGCCAGTCGAGCGTCTTGTCGACGGTTCGATCAATCACGGTCAGAAACTTCAGAAATTCCTGATGCCGGTGCCGCGGCATACATGTCCCCACAATCTGTCCACTCAGGACAGCCAGCGCCGCAAACAGGGTGCTCGTGCCATGGCGCGTATAATCGTGTGTCATCGTTCCACAGCGGCCCTTCTTCATCGGCAGGCCCGGCTGCGTCCGATCCAAGGCCTGAATCGAACTCTTCTCGTCCACACACAACACCACGGCTTTTTCGGGGGGATTGAGATAAAGCCCCACCACGTCGTGTCATTTCTCCTCAAACCGGGGGGCATTGCTAATTTTAAAGTGTTTCACCAGATGGGGCTTCAAGCCATGGGCTTTCCAGACGCGCTGGACGAAACTATGCTGACAGCCCACAGCCTGTGCCATGGACCGGGTGGACCAGTGGGTCGCGCCCTTGGGTTTGTCCTGGGTGGTGCGGCGAAGAATCTTCTGCCTCAGCCGCGTCTGGTCTTCCGTCTTCTTGCCGCCGTGGTTGGCTCCGCGCGGCGCATCTTTGAGGATGCCAGGGTATCCTTGCGCTGCATACCGATTGCGCCATCGCCCCACTTTATGCGGATCAATCCCCAGCACCAGACTAATCTCTTTGTTGGTATTCCCGGCTGCCGCCAGCAGGACAATCTTGGCACGTTCCACCAATCGGACCACACTGCGGCGACTTCGGATCTGCCGTTGTAACTGCTGACGGTCCCCAGCTCTTAAGGTGATCGGCACGGCTTGACGCATACTCCCCTCCTCAACACGAGCATGAATAATATCGTGATGATAGCAGAATGCGTTATAATGTACAATCTATTTAGGACACTACACTACCTTCCTTTAATTTATTCTTATTCAGCCCTACCGTTTCGGAGCAGGCTCATCCTTATGCGCTTCATAGTAGGAACGCAGCACGGCATTCATCCGAGTTTGATAGCCACGGCCTTGCGCTTTAAACCACTCCAGCACGTCCCGATCATACCGAACTTTCACCGCTTCCTTTGGACCATCTGGATAAACGACATGAGCATCTTTCCAAAAGTCCTTACCCAAAGAGGGACCCTCGGGCGCATCCTTGCGCGTCCGGTCCTTCATTGTCTTCACCTTCTCAAGCGAGACTGTCGTAATACGTTCTTTCTTCATCACGTCCTGCCTTCCATGCCGAAATAATCAGGCGACTGTTATCCCGCCATATATAAACCACGACTAAAAACTGTTTTTCCCAATGACCAATGGCAATATAGCGGTCTTCGCCATAGTCTTCTCGATCATCAAGGCGTTCGACAATGGGATTTTCAAAAATCTTCGCGGCCCGCACAAAGTCGATTCTGTGCTTTTCCAAGTTATATTCCCGTTTGTCTTCATGCCATTCAACGTCCACATATAACTGTACATACAATTGTACCCCCATGCAAGCTTCTTGTCAAATTTCCTTTTGTGGACAAGAAAAACTTAAAGCTTTAGCTTTTCCCTCTTCCTGATTCATACTTTCCCCATGCATATCACTGCGTCCTTTTTTAAAGCTGCTAAAATCCGTCCACGTCGATACGGCTACAAATTTAAATACAGTAAATTTGACCAAAACCAGTACCAACGCCGCCGCCGCAAAGCGCCAACCCCTCGGCCTAAATGGACGAAATAATCCTCAATTCATTAACTTCTATCAATTCATGGTTATTTATATGATGAATGACGAGTATTAACAATTTTTGCGTGAAGGGAGAAATCCATGAGTAAAAAAACTGTAAATTTCACTAAACAGGGAATCGACAAGTTGCCCAATGACAAACCAGTCGTTTACAAAATTTTAACCGAAGCGGGGAATAACAATTACACAGGTATTGCAGGACGCGGAAATGTCCAAGATCGCTTGCAGGACCATTTAGGAAATATCCCGGGTGCGAAAGTGCAAATTCAGCAAATGCCCACTAAAAAGGAAGCAGCACAAACAGAGAAAACTATAATCGCTCGATCACAGCCAAAATACAATAAACAGGGTAAGTAAGTTGAATCTAGTCTTCAGGGGGGAAACCCCAACATCTGCTTTCTAGAAAACGTTACTTTTACTCTCAAATAGGGTCCCTCTGAAATTCACGTTTTCAAACCCGCATGTTTACAGGGTGTTTGGCTGTCGTGACAACCTCTCAAATAGGGTGTGCCCTAATTGAGATGATCGCCGTCTATGTTCGCATATCCTCACACACTCAAAAGACCGACAGCCAGAAAGCGGAAATTGAGCAATGGATGAAAAGCCAACGCCTGCCGAAGAAGGACATCATCTGGTTTGAAGACAAGGAATCCGGACGATCATTAAAACGCCCCGGCTTCCAAAAACTACAACGCGCCATCGTTTGATGGCACCATAAAAACCGTCATTGTCTGGAAACTCGATAGGCTGGCCCGAAATCACCGCGAAGGCATCAACGTCTTGGCTGACTGGTGTAATCAAAACGTCCGGGTCGTCTCGGTCACACAACAAATCGACTTACAAGGCACCATTGGCCATGTCGTCGCCGGGGTCCTCTTTGGCTTGGCGCAAATCGAATTACAGCACACCAAAGGGTATTGTCAATTTAAGTTGCACTTGCCAGACTGGGCGGCATGAAAAATAAACCACCCAGCTACCCACGCCATCGCTTTCCTTCCGAAATTATCAGTCACGCCGTCTGGCTGTACCATCGTTTCTGCCTCAGCTTCCGTGAGGTTGAAGAACTCCTCGCCGAACGCGGCATTACAATGACCTATGAGACCATTCGTCAATGGTGCCAGAAGTTTGGACCCAATTATGCGCAAAAACTCAAAAAGCGCCAAGGCTGCTTAGGCGACGTGTGGCACATCGACGAAGTATTTATCACCATTCAAGGGGAACGCCACTATCTCTGGCGAGCCGTGGACCAAGACGGCGATACCATTGATATTCTCGTGCAGCGTCATCGTAACAAAAAAGCCGCGGTGCGCTTCTTCCGCCGCTTACTGAAAGGCCAAGGCCGTGAGCCGCGCTGGATGATCACCGACACACTCACAAGCTACGGCGCCGCACACCGGGTCGTCATGCCGACCGTCGAGCCTATCAATGCGGTCCACGCCAATAAGCGAGTTAAAGTGTCACACCAACCCACGCGGCAACAAGAATATCATATGCGAGGGTTTTCTTCAGCAACTCACGCTCAACGGTTTTTGACGTTACACGGACTCACACAGAATCTCTTTCGTCTTGGCCGCCACCTC
The DNA here is from genome assembly GCA_963555755.3 of Nitrospirales bacterium. Lineage (GTDB taxonomy): Bacteria > Nitrospirota > Nitrospiria > Nitrospirales > UBA8639 > Nitronereus. The sequence continues at coordinate 4,025,916 of OY820905.2, read as the reverse complement.
ATGCAGGCGGTCCATTATCGACTGTTGCGTACTCAGGCATTTCAGGTCTGGGAGGCAGCGGTGTGCGCATAAGCAGCTTGGCGTAGCTGGTTCAATGTGCCCATCGATCGTTAAGTTGACAATACCCTCCTGTCCCTTCTATACATTCATCCCCATTAAAATATTTGAGTTTTGAAGAACCGCAAGGCTGGATGAGTTTTTGACCATACGGGGTTGTATCTTGGGCATAAAAAAGGAAACGCCACGAAAAACGTGGCGCTTCCTTAACTCCACTGGTGTTGGTGCCGGTTTTCCCTTGAGCAGGACAGCGGTCTCTTTCACCGTGAAGGATAGTTCAATTTATCCTACTCCAGTTCAAATTCGAGCGACACCTCCACCCAGGAATATCACAACCAGGAATAAAGTTTCGTCTAAAAAAGTACCTGGTTGCATTTCAAATGTTAGGCCTCCTCATGAGGCTTGTCAATACTTTTCGATACCGTCCTTTGGATAGCCATTGGCAGTTTGTCGGGGACGGGGGGCGGAGAAATTCGTGTGTGGGAAACCCATATGCAGGGTTGGACGAGGAGGGGTGGAACGGTATTGTCAACTTACCGAAAATTCCACCCTGAGCCCACCATTCGCCTGGAGAGAATCCATTGATTTGTCCGGGATTACGCGGTGCGCTCCACACATCCAGTCAGCCAAATCTGGCTTTAGTTGACAATACCATAACAAGCTATCAAAGGGGGTCTTGGGGAAAAAAGAAGGGCTACCCCCCAAGATGAGTAGCCCTTCTTTAGCGCTTAGGACGCTTATTTTATCTTGAATTTTCTGTACCACCTGCCAGGGTGAAGCCGGCTTTTATATATCTTGAATCTGAGAGAACCGGTTGTCTTGGACCAGACCCTTTCTCAGTCCGTCCACTATAAACTCCTCACGACCCTCCATAAATACTTCGTTAGTGGCCTCTTGGCCCATGCCTATCGGCATCCAGGTGTTTTCGGAGAGGCTCGCTTTTAAATCAGACAACTCGGTTAAAAAAGGACGCCCGCCTTCAGCAACAAACGATGGTCATCACTGGCAGGGAGCGAGGGATCGCGGTGGATTCAGGTCGTTCATACAAGACCCCCTCATGTTTCAACCATAAATATTTCAATGGATGGATTCCATTGCCTATCCTTGAAAAAGGTTTCTTGACCAAGTCAAAAAAATCGTAAACTTCTTGCCATAGGAAGTCAAATAAAACATCTTTCTTGGAATCATTTCTGGCCTTCCGACACCTTGGCGAGTGGCTGGTGGAATTCTTCCACCGTAGGCCCCACAAGAGCAGCGAAATCTTGGTATCGCATTCTTATGGCTCCCTGATGGGTTCCGGCTTGGAAAACAATTTCCTCATCTTCTGTGAGTGAGCGGTCTACATACACGTCTAAACCGTAGAGATTGCCAAACGGCGGCATCGCACCGAGGTCGCAATCCGGGAACAATCCCTTGAACTCATCCTCAGTGGCCAATCGTACATGGTGTGCTTGAAAAACCTCTTTGAGTCGGTTGGGATCCACCTTCCAAGTGGAGGGGAGCACCGTCATTACAAATCTTTCCTCGACCTTCACCATGATCACCTTGGCGAGGTCCTTCCCCGGTACGTGAAGCGTATGGGCAATCTCCGGGGAGGTATATGCCTCTTCATGAATTAAGACTTCGTAATGAACCTCTTGATCATCGAGATATTCCTTGAGTTTTCGTGCGATGCTCATGATGGCCTCCCTTCTCGGACAGAAAAGCAGACAATATCTGGATTCTTTTTCAGGTCAACCCGAGCCCTTATTTCGCACATCTTAGTTGTCGCACACCAAAAGAAACAGCGTAGACTCCCCCCCAACAATACTCAGAAAACAAAAAGGCCCTTTAAAATTCCTATTTCTCAACTGTATTTAATATTCTTTGCCCTGGTCTTCTGTCATTCTATAGGGAAGGAGATAATGACCCCGCCCATCACATCGCCGAGTTTATAGTCCCGCTTCGGACTGAGTAGGTGTCCGTTATGGCACTCGACACAGGCTGGGGAAACAGCCCTATCCGCGTAGATAGCTTTAAAATACTTCAGTTTCCCCCTTTGTATGGTTCCCGAATAAACCTCACTAGGATCATCAGCCACAACTTCTAATCCTGTTTTTTCGAAGACATTGGCTGGGCCATTTTCCTCCTCGAGGGGCCATAAGCTTGCCAGTCGATACTTCAAACCCGTTCCCATTCCTTCCACTTCGAGTCCCGCAAGCAGTAGCATCTGAGCTGGAAGGGGAAGCTGAGATCTACTCTTCCAATGTTGTGAGGCAATGACTATTCCCTGCTGTTGCATCCTCTGCACGACAAGGGTGGTGTACAAGGTCCTATCCGCTTCAATCACCGCATGAATGTAGGCGGCAACCTGCTCTGGTGGGACACCGTCCTGGCCCCTGGATTCGGTTGTCCCCACGAAAATTCCCGCAAGGGCGACCAACGTAATTCCCACAAACATGGTTCCCTTGGAAAAGGCTGTATTGATCATGGCAACACCTCCTTTGTGTGAACCGTTCAAAAGTTCTCTAGCGTTAAGGTATACCTCCAAGTGCTTTACCACTAATAACTTATGATCAGCGGGAGTTGCTCAGTTTTTTAACTCTTACTAAAAATAAGAACGCCCTTTGGGCGTATAGTATCCCGAAGGGCGTTCTTATTACGTCCTATGATGTGAAGCTATCCGAAGATTCGCTACCCCATAGGTCCATCCTTTGTATGTGTATGTAGTTAATAAATAGTCTGCTCCTTTGTGATACAAAAGTAAAGACTGAGTCTCTTCCAATATGAAATGATACTGAAGGGAGAGCATGATTCTACCATGAAATGATACTGAACAGGGTCCGGGTTCTGTTCATGATGAGGAATGCACATCATCATGAACGACACAACAATCAAGACCATCGAACACGTTCGTCAATTTCTCAACGGGGTCGGAGCCATTGAATGCAGTATTGAAGGTAAGGATGCCCGTTATGCCTGGATTCAGACCCTGTTGCTCCGTTTCCACTACCACCAGCTCGGCAAAGCCGAGAAGGGGCGCCTGCTGGACTTTCTCCAGAAGGTCAGCGACTATTCCCGGATCCAGGCCAAACGGTTGAGTCAGCAGGACCTCCAAACCGGCCAACTCCAACGGCGTCAGCGCACCGTCCAAGGGTTTCGCTGCACCTATACGCTAGCGGACATCCGGTTGGTGGCGCAGACCGATGAGCTGCACGGCACGCTCTCGGGGCCAGCCACCAAGAAGCTGTGTGAGCGTGCCTGGATGCGCTTTGGGCAGTCCGAGTACCACCGGTTGGCTGGCATCTCCGTGAGAGGTGGTCCCACTGACTGAGGATTCTCGAAAGTGTCTAATTGAACTGTCAAAGGTGCGGAGTTTATCAACCAGCCGTGTGTTTTTGTACGATGGAAAGCCGATAAATGAAATCAAGAATGCGTTTAAAACAGCTTTAAAACGTGCTGGAGTCGAGGATTTCCGCTTTCATGATCTGAGACACTGTGCTGCAACTAATCTCAGAAGGGCAGGGATCGATTCTGTAACGGCTATGAAGATTGTAGGGCACAAATCTGAGAAGATGCACCGTCGCTACAACAACGTTAATGAAGACGATTTGCTACGAGCAGCTGCCAAAATTAACACCGTAATAACACCTGCCGTTTCGACTCCAATCACACCTGCTGTAAGTTATTGATTTAATGGAGCCGGCGAGTGGGGTTGAACCACCGACCTACGGTTTACGAAACCGTTGCTCTGCCACTGAGCTACGCCGGCTCTCGAAAGGAGGTGTTGTGCGAACGGCGGGTTTACGCTATCAAAACCAGACGCCATCATATTTCGTGCGGTAACCAGTGTCAACCCGCTCTGGTCTTTCATTCACAAGCAACCCCACAACCTCTCGTTTCTCTTTGCCAACACTATGAAATCATTCCAAAGAACCTACTTTGACGTATACCAGGCACCCCTTATGTGATATGCATCACACGATTCTGACAACTATTTCTCTATACTCTCTATTCAAGAGGTGTTGTGTGAACAGAGTGCGGCTAAATGGTTTTCACCTCCGTTGGTCATCCCCTGCACACCCTTCGCCCTGAACGACCGTGAGGTGTCTGCACCCCCTTTGGCCACACTCCCTCTCGCTTTTCCGTGTATTGACATCCCATGCAAGATGACCTACGTTCCTCCTATTGAAATTAGAAACGGCAGTTGGGTGCAAAACCGCCGTTTCTAGGTTGAATCCGTAGTGTGCATTCTGAACCCTCCGATATCATGACTCGCACTTTCATCCCATCACTGTTTCTGATTCTTGTAACCTGTTTGATCGTGACATCCCCCTCCTGGGGGCAGACTGAACTGTTTGAAGTTGAACTTGCACGACACATTGTCGATCGAACTCCTATTAGCCCATACGCACCCATCGTGTATTGCGAGAAAGACAAAAACCGGGATGCGCCGCTTCCGGTTATTAATACCACCAGTGATCATCAGGTGGTATTTTGGAATCGCGTGACATCAACAACGCCACAAATCTTCCACCATACCTGGCATAAAAAAACCAGTGATGGATGGAAACCGATGGCGCATATTCGCCTCAAGGTGCAGAAATCTTCCTCGTTTCGGATTTGGAGTACGAAAGAAATTCATCCCAAGCTCCATCTTGGAGAATGGATGATCGTCGTGTCCTTAGACAGTGAGCCCAAAGAGGTGCTATGTATTGCACGGTTTATCGTCGAGCAGTCCGTGAACACCAACCCACCCTCTTCAAAGCGATAGCAACGCTCCAGCCATCTCTTAGAAAACTCTTTCACGGGTGTGACCACACCGAGCCTTAGGACCTGAGAGAAAATAACTTGGACAATATCGCGCCAAGATTTGGGTCGGATTTGGACGGAACGATTGAGGAAAACCCGAGACATAGCACAGCTATGTTGAGGGTTTTTCGATTGAGGTCCGTTCAAAGATGGCCCGAAGATTGGATGCGAGATGTCCAAGTTATTTTCCCTCAGGTCCTTAGGGTTCTGTTTCTTTTGAATCACAACACTGTTGAATCCGCATGTCGTTGACAGATTTTTTTTCCCTAGGTTAAGGTCTGTGTCGATGCCCACTTCAGGACAAGGCCATTCCGTTTTTCCGTCCTCACAGCCTGGCCCCTTCATCGCACATTTGGCTTCACTCATTCGACTCCGAAATCAAACCGGCACCCTTCTCCTCCTACTTCCCTCATTCTGGGCTTTGGTCCTCGCCTCGAACGGGACACCGTCCCCGTCCTTGTTACTCATCTTTTCGCTTGGGGCCTTGCTCATGCGGAGCGCCGGAGTGATTATGAATGATTTGGCCGATCAGTCATTTGATCGACAAATCACCAGAACCAAAACCCGGCCGCTGGCCAGCGGTGACCTTCGTCCCATTCACGCACTACTGCTTCTCGGCGGCATCCTTGTACTTGCGGTTGGCCTGCTGGTTTTTTTAAATCGACTGACAATATGGCTCAGCCCCATTGCCCTTGGACTTGCCACATTCTACCCATTTACCAAACGCTTCTTTCATGTCCCTCAATTTTTTTTGGGATTGGCTTTCGGATGGGGAGCGGTGATGGCCTGGGCCGCCACGCGCAATCAGTTGGAACCCTCTGCTTGGCTTCTGTTTGCCGCCACTATTTGCTGGGCGGTAGCGTATGACACCATCTATGCCCTCCAAGATCGGAACGACGACATTCAAGTCGGAGTGAAATCGTCCGCGATACTTTTTGGATCACACGCCTGGGTAGCTGTGGGGATTTTTGAAATCGGGATGGTCGCGTTTCTCGGCGTTGCCGGATGGCTGGAACATCTCAACCTGGCTTTCTATGGAGTACTCGCCGGGCTGGCAGGGTTTTTAAGTCAACAAGTGTGGCGTTTACGAACAGAGGTGAACCCGTCAGAGGCCTTCGCCATGTTCAAGCAACATGTCGGAGTAGGACTTGTTATTTTAGGCGGAATTTGGCTAGGAACATTGTAGATGGTTCTAAACCCCACATTGTGGGGAAAAAATAAAAAGGCCGCAGAGCGGCCTTTTTAGTGAATTTTGAATTAATCCCGAAACGTTTATTCTGGTGGTGGAATCGGTTTGTCAGGTTTGGGGGCTCGCAAGGTCTCAATGTAAGCGGTCACTGCTCTTGCATCATGATCATTGAAGCCTAAGTTCGGCATCCGCGTGTGCTTTTTTATTCCTTGGGGATACCGGATCCAGCGATACACCCAGGTATCATTGAGCCGGAATCCGGCACGGTCTAAAGCCGGGCCCACCAAGCCACCCACATCGCCAATACTGTGACAGCCATTACACCCATATTTATTGGAATAAAGGTGCTTGCCTTCTTCTTCAAGGGCCTCACGTTCATCGTCAGCGACTGTTAAATCCGGACGGGCAATGCTGAAACGTTTGGGCCGCTTGGTGAAATTTTCAAACGCTGCCTTCGCTTCATCGTGTTTGATCTCTGCTTGTATTGCTAATTCCTCTTCAGGAAGCTCAATTTCCTCAGCCTCAAAATCTTCGTCTCCCGCTGCCTCGGCAGCGGCTTCCTCGGCTTCGATTTCAGCGTCTCGTTTTTCCTCCACCGCTTCTAATGCTTGGTTGGCAATATCTAATGCTTGTTTGGCATCTTGGTAGCTAGTCTCTAATTGCTGGCGTCGACTTTCCAAATCAAAGCTGAAATCACCACCATGGAGAGTTCGAACATAGCCCACTACAGCCCAGATTTCTTCTTCCGAAAGGGTATATTTAAACGTTGGCATCGTGGCCACGGCGAAGTAATTCATATCATCATTCACTTCTTGAAGAGAGGTATCTCTCATGTCACGGGAGATGGTATCGAAAATTTCTTTATCCGAAAATGTGGACATCGTTGCGTCTTCTGATAAATCCCGTGGACGAGGATCGGGCATGCGGTCCCAGTTGAACCCTTCGGCCTGTTGCCCATTTTCCCCATGACAGTGCATGCAATAATGGTGGTAGAGCTTTCGGCCTTTTGTGGTCCTCTCATCTTCAAACAAGGCACAACCGCTTGTCACCGCAAACATCACCGCTACACCGATTGCGACCCTGCTCAGTACCCGCTGCATGGCTCGTTCCCCCTTCATGCCTGATTACCTCTTCGGATTTTCCGTATCAAGAAAAATTCAAAGCCTACAGCCATCGCAATGCCCAACACGACATAGCCATATATAGAATTATCTGGCTGCGGTTCGGCACGGATATACCACCAAGAAGAGACCGCCTTCTGTGAACCTTGTTCCTTGATAGCCCCATCCACAATTTGTCCATCCCAAAACGCAAACGCCACGCTGATCCATTCACCTGGATTGATCTGGACATCATGCTCATCACCTGTCTCTAAGGGGCGTGAAAATACCACCTTCCAGGTCCCATCCTGCCACGCACCCGTTGCAGACACATCCTGCTGATCCTGAGGCCGAAGAGTCTTAAAACCTTTGGCGCTCATGTCGGTCCCTTTACCGTTGGCTTTTTTCCAGTACCAAATATTGACCGGACCGCCTTCAACCTGGAGCAGTTCCTGGCCATGCGCAAAATGTGCCTTCTTGTCTCCAACCATGAACTCTAAGGCTGCCGCATCCGCAGCATCTTCTGTCGGATCCTGGTACTCCACAAGAATTGCAACGTCTTGACCATTATGAAGGCCTCGAACTTTTACTGATTTCACCGTAGCTTCTTGAATCCGATCCGGCCAATGCACCTGCGGAGCTAATTTAAATTCTGAAGGCGCCGCGGAATCCCACACTGCGGAGTGTGGATCGTCCGAAGGAAGGGCCCCTTCTGTCAGATACACACGAACCGCTACGCTCTCTAGTTCTTCTCCTGCTGGCGGAGGATCACTGGGAAAAACCCATGAAGCTCCCAGCCATCCATACCAAAGGGTGGTAACCAGAGCCACCATGAGTATTTTTCGACCTGCCATGTTAAGACTCCTCACATTCCTAGGTAGTAACAAGCCATACCCTATGGGTCTGCGTCCTTTTATTCTTCTTCTTCCCACGTTCTCGGCGACTGATGAGCACCATCATATTCTCCAATAATCACCTTCCAGATTTTCTCATCAGACAATTCGTGTTCCCATCGAGGCATAGCCGATTTCCATGGCATTCCCTCAACCGGTAAACCCACTCCGCCCTTCTTGATGCGCCAGAAGAGATACGATTCTTGAAGCTGCGCAATGGTTCCCGGATCACTGAAATTTGCTGGGGGGGGATTAAACCCTACAGCCGCTAAACCTTTTCCATCAAAATTTTCTCCATGGCAAGGCGAACAGTTGGATGCATAAATTCCCTTACCTTCCTGAATTGTTTGGTTATTTTTAGGATACGGATTCGCCAATCCCACAAACTCCCCAGGTGGTGCTGGATGGATGGTCCGGCTTTCTGGGGGTGGGTCATCGCTTGGCGCTAACTTGGTATAGGTTTGCCATCCAACGAGCAGTGGAAACACAATGAACACCAGGAGCCTCGCAATATTTGCGACACCGGTTTGACCTTCTCCAACCAAAAATCGGTGAACCGGGCCCATAAAGGCCTCAAGTGATTCCCCACTCATCGTGTAAAATATCATGAGGGCACCTAAGGTTAGCGCGAGATACAAAAATATTAGGCTCGCGGGGAGTGGCGCGGTGAACAGGGGGAGAATGAACTTGAGGAACACGTAAATACCGGCCAACACGACCGCTGTATTAAAAAGTGGGCCTTTCATGTGTCACTCTCCTATTTACGCTGTGAATAACCGGCTATCTATGTGCACTTCTAATTCGATTAATTCCCACCATGCCCCGCTAACAAAGCGACTTTCATTTCCCCCGCATCTATGTTCATGACATCTTCTACCTTGATGCTAATGGGTTCCCCACTCATTTTTTGCAGGAAGGCGATGACCGAGTAAATTTCTTGCTCGGAAAGGGCAATGGGGTTTTTATTGATATGGGGCATTCGAGCAGGATATTCCTCAGGAAGTCCCTCGTGACGATAATCTTGGTAAACATAAGCCTGGGGCTGCGTTAAACTTTCATAAATAAATTCAGGGGCCAGTTTGGCACCAATTCCCGCCAGGTCTGGGCATCGAGCCGACTCACTCGGACCGATCGAATGACACAAGGCACATTGCCCTTTGCTGAAAAATATTTTCTGTCCAATTGAGGCCAAATCATCCGGTGTCTTGACACTCGCAATATCAAATGATTCCACCGCCGGCGGAAGAGAAGCCATTTGGGGAACCCCTAGCGCGATCAGGGTAAAGACCCCTAACATAATAATCACAAATCCTAGGACCCGGACAAACATGGCTTTGATGAAAAGGAGAATGAGAATCCCTGTTCCAACCACACACAGCCCAATCAATTGAAGTAAGGCAACTTCACTCATGTGTCCTCATTCTTGTTAGGAAGATTCATAGGAACTTGATTCACGAATGTCTGTCCTTCACGTGGGGATCCGCCTGCCATGGCCGGAGCCACTCCTCCAGGAATTTTCGCCAGACTTTCTTCAGGTTGTCCTTGTTCCGGGCCTTGTGTGGCCTTATCCCCCATGGTGGCCACCCAAAAAATAAACGCCACTATCATACAGAACACAAAGGTATTCAGCGACATAAAGGCCGCAGCATACCCGAGTGCCGGGGAATAGGCATACTCAGATGTATCACGCATCACGCCATAGATGTGCCAATGCACTCGTGAAGACGATCGGGCGTAACCCATGAGGGACATTAGCAAAATGACCATGACGGCATTGGATACGAGTGTATATCCCGCCCTAATAGGCATTTGACCCCAAACCATTTCAGTCGTGGTTTTCGCACTTTTCATCAATAGGGCCGTCAAGGGGGTAAACGTGACCATGATAAACAAGACAATGAGCACCTGGGCCACCGAGAAGTAATTGATCCGAATGATGGCCGGAACAAAATATCCCCATACACCCAAGACAATCACCGCAAGCCCCGCGATGACGAGCAAGGCCCCCATGACCGCCTTCGCTATTTTGGCCCATGCAGCGGTTTCTTGTTTACCAGCACGCCAATACATGAGGAAACTTATGAAGGTCACCAGAATCATGAGATTTGCCACGGTCATCTTGGCTGACATGACGCCAAAGACCCCAAGCAATGGATGGTGGGTTCCACCCATTTGCCGAGCTTCCTGAAGGCTCGCCACAAGGGAATGAGGAGTCATCCACACTGCCAGGGAAACCATCAAGACAATGAGCATCGCCAAAATGGGTTTTTTGTAACTCTCCGCAACTCCCGGAACCCGATACGTAATGCCCATCCAGAAATAATAGTTCGCGCCTAGGAAGAGCACGCCAATCAACATGGCTTGGAGAATAAAGAGCCAGGCTAAAAATCCTCCCATCAAAGTAATGCCCATTTGCTGATTATATTGATAGACCTCCCGCATCAACCAATAACCCGCGAAGGGAAGGGGGAGCATGCCAAACACTCCGATGAAGTTCCCGACATATCCCATCCAGTCGTAGCGTTCTCGTTCTTCTTTCGTGGCAGCTAGAAGATACCGTACCCCTGCATAGGCCCCGCAAATGAAACCACCCAACACGATATTGGCAATAAACCGGTGGATATTGACCGGCCACCAGGTCGGATTTTGCATAGCCGCCCAAGCCCGTTCGATTGCCGTACCATCCGTCACCACGACAGGGCTGGCTTGGAAGGTCGCCCAGCTATTGGGAATCATCATGATGCCCAACGCAAATAAGTTCAGCAGGAATCCCAAAAAGAGATGAAAGACCTTTTTGTTTCCTTGCATGACATCCCACCCATACCAATACAAATACAATGTGGCGGTTTCGAGAAGGAATAAGATAGAGTAGGCAATAAAGGAAGGGAAAAAGATGTCGGAGAGATACGCCATGAGTTTGGGATACAGCCCAATCAATAGGAAAAGCAGAATTCCACCAAACAACGCTGTCGTGGCATAGGCTGACGTCAATAGTTTCGTAAATTCTTTTGCGAGTTTGTCGTATCGAGGTTCATTGGTCTTCCATCCCACGATTTCACAGATCCAGGCAAAGATTGGCACCCCAAGTACAAACCCAGCTAACAGCAAATGTTGTTGGGCCACGATCCATATAAGATTGCGACTCCCAATTCCTGGAACATCACGATATTCCACCGACATCGCGAGCGTCGCAGCATCTTGAGCCCAGACGAATGCTGGAAGGAGAAGAAATGCCAAAAAGACACTCCACCCAGAGAGGGATGATGCTTTCACCTTTGGCAACCAGGACTGAAGTTTTAATGTGTCGTGGTTTTTCATATGTGTTCCCTCATCGATGTGTCACCTATAAAGCTGGTAAAGATCATGTTCTCGATGGTCATGGCGTTGATCTTATTTGGGTGAAGGTTTCGGCTCTTCCTTGGCCGCCGTCTTTTTATCGTCCTTAGATTTGTCACCTTCTAGATTCTTTTTTTCTAACTCTATTATGGTAGCTTCTGCACGAGCCAGGACTTTCGCTGCGCTTTTCAGGACATCCTTGGGAACGATTCTCTTTTCGACTTTTTTAACATTAATGAATTCGTAGTCTTCATGCGGATGGGGAGTACTCACTGGGATCAATCCCCAAAACAGCACAACCAACACCACTCCCACTCCCATAAAAGCAGTCAATAACAACGGTTGGTCTTTGGGAATTCGAATGGAATCCCATTGATACACGATGTCCTGAAACGTGCCACCCACCGGAGTCGAGGCTCGAACCTGGCGTTGGGTCAAGGCCCCTAGCCCAACCATCCATCCACACAACATGGCAATCAGAACGAGTGTTGTTGGCGTAGACCACATGAGCAACTCTAAGGTAATCTTTTCCGCAATGGGAATCACCATAAAACTTTCTTCCACAAAATGGATCGTCGCTTCGGTCGCGGAGATGGCCAGGGCTTTCGCTCCACCAACGATAAAAAACAAAAGAGGAAGATAAATAGCAGAAAAAACCGCCCAGTGCGCCCATAAACGAAGACCCATGCCTTTTGGTGAATCGAGACTCAGTCTTTCAAGAAAAACGGTTCGTGCGCATAAGCCAAGGGCCCAAATGTCGATGGGAATGGAAAGAAGCAACAATGCCGCAAGACCAGTTCCTTCCCAGGGATGAATATGGGCAGCCAGAAGGAGAAGGACGATCACCATTTTTAAGGGAAAGCCCGTCCAAAAGGTCGGCCAAAAAACAAGAAGCCCTAGTTTGACATTCGACATAAGGGTTTAATCAAGAAACTCTCTATTAATGATAGCCGAAACGGTAAAGACAAGAATCATGAGCATGACAAGAATCCACCCAATCAAAGACGCAGGCCGTTTAAAAATATTACGCTCTGGGCTTGTATCAATAAATGGGAGCACCGCCAATAACGCCATAAATGCGCCTGGAAGGGCGATAGATCCAAAAAATTGCCCAATTTCCCCACCAAAGATTTTTAAACGTAAGAGCTGAAACAGAAACAAAAAATACCATTCCGGCTCGGGGTGGTAGTCACCAGGATCAGGGGTGGCCTCTTCCAATAACACGACCGGTTCAATAAACGCCAAACTGCAAATAATCAGGAATACCGAGGCCATCGCCACGATATCTTTCCAGATCTGCCTTGGGAAAAAATAATCCGTCTTGGCTTTGAGTTCCTCGGGTGTTCCCCTGAATGGCCCTGCAGGCCCTGCCTTACGGAATAAAAAGATGTGGAGACCAGCCAGACCCATCAAGGCGCCCGGAAGAACCATCACATGAATCACAAAAAACCGGCTGATAGTCATTTGCCCGGGTGTGGGGCCACCCTTCAAAAAGCGAGCCATGAAATCTCCAATGAGGGGAGTTTTGTCCATGATCTCGACGCCTACCACCGTGGCCCAAAAAGCCCGTTGATCCCAAGGGAGTAGATACCCCGTAAACCCAAACGCCATCACAATCCCAAAGAGGGCTAGCCCCACCAACCACACCAATTCACGGGGTTTCTTATAGGCTCCCCACAGAAAGACCTGGGACATATGGGCAAAAACCATCACGACCATTGCCGATGATCCCCAGAAATGGTAGCTCAGCAGGAACCATCCGTAATCCACTTCATGAATAATGTATTGAGTGCTGGCATAGGCATGGTCCGTGCTGGGCACATAGTAAAACATCAACAAGATGCCCGTGACCACTTGTAAGATAAAAATAAAGAGCAGGACAGACCCAAACGCATAGGCCCATCGAGAGCCGCCAGGAACGGGCTCATTCAACATTTTAGCCTGAATGGTTTTTAAGCCAACTCGCTCGTCGACAAAGTCGACAACTTTTTCAAACACGTTGGGTTCGTTCACTGGATCTGGGGGGCCGCTCATGAATACCTTATGTACATTTAAAGAAGTCGTATTTGTTTTTTAACACCGGCTTTATATTCAACATCGATGATCTTGACTTCCCCGGCCGCATTCACTTCCATCGGCAGGACATCCAAGGCCCTAGGGGCTGGGCCATCAATCACCATTCCGGCTTCATCGTAAAGACTCAAATGACAGGGACACAAAAACACCCCATCCGGGTAATTCTTCGTTCTTCGCCATTTATATCCACACCCTAGATGCGGACATTTTCCAGAAAAGCCAATATACGGGTTATTGGCTTTATTGACCCAGACCACCTCACCTTTATCGTCGTGGAACTTTTTATCCTTCCCCCCGTATACTGCTTTTTGAACTTCAGGGGTGGCTTTGACGACCCAAATATTTTTTTCAATCTGCTGCTCGGGCATAAACGCTTCTTTAAATCCACGGGTAAACTTAAACTGGTAGCCAATATTTTCTTTTTTTATCTTTTTGACATTTCCGACTGAAAACCAAGAATTATCCCACGGCCTATACATAGGCTGCATGATAAATTTCAGCACGGGATAGGCGAATGGCAAGGCAATTAATGCACCGATCGCATGGGTCATATTGGCAAAAAAACTTCGGCGTGGAATGCCATGCTCAAGTCTCGGATACGGAACGAGGATTTCGCCAGGTTCCACATGCAGATTGTCTTCAAGATGGGCTATTTCAAGATCGTGAATCGTCACGTAACAATCACGGTCCAGCACAGGAAATTGCCCAAACTCTGCCGATGAGCACCGGAGGACAACCTCCTCTTCATTGGGAACCTCTTGGATCTGGCTAACAGGAACTTGCCGATCCATTCTCTGACCGCTGTACTCACTCACGACGACATGACTGATTTCGCGAGAAAGCGGGTCAAGAATAACCTTGGAAATCTTCCCAACTTCTCCGTCCGAACACCGTGCTTTTGCTGCTAATTTTGGTTGCATACGATGACAAGACCTTATGGATATTTATTTCATCTTGATGGGCTTCGGCGTGTCTACCGATGCGTCTTTGAGCGTCGCGAGAAAAGCCACGAGAGCATCAACCTCCTCATCGAACATCAGATCTTTATATTTGTCCGGCATTTTGCCTTTCTTGAACTGCTTATCAAACCCCTCGGCCTTCCAACTCTTGGGATACAGAATTTTTTCTCTCAATTGTTCAGGGGTCATGAGATTTCCAATATTATCCATCTTCGGCCCGCGTTTTTTCCCGCCTTTACCAAAGAGTTTGTGACAATTGTAACATTCCTGAAGATCCCACTGCTCTAGGCCCAAAGCCACCAAATCACCTGCCGCAGCACCTGACGCTGGACCGGACTCTACTTCCACGACAATCTTCGCGCCACCAAGAGCCCGTAACTGTTGTTCAATAGATCTGGCCCGTTCATTCAAGACTTTGGCTCGGGCAATCAACTCTTCGGCTTTACCCTGCTGGGATCTCGCTTTCCGCAGTTTCAAGACCTTGGTAATTTTTCCCTTTTCAATTTCAGGATCGTACTGCGGCAGAATGCTCGCGCCACCAATGTAGGCCCCGGACAGGACGACATAGAAAATGAGAAGACTAATGATCGCTTTAACACCTTCAACACGTGGCATAGGGGGAGCATCCAATAAAATAAAGACAAAGGCTCCCAACATCGCATAAATAAAGAACATAATCTGGAACACTTGAGGAAAGGGATGAAATTCATCCTCACCAGTCGCACCAGTCACTAAATTGAGCACCACGTGGATGTATTGAGCCACAATCACCAACACAACCCCTATCACCACACCGACAACCGTTTTCTTAACTATGCTTTTCACAAAACTTTGCTCAGCCATGTTTTCTTTCTCCACATGTACTATTTACCTCCGGCAGGAACGGCAGACCCTTGTAGGGCTTCAGCCTTTTGCTCGCTTCCAGCTCGTAACGTCACAATAATAGAAAAACTGACTACGGCAAAAAATACGAGTGTCACCGCTGTAATCCACCACGCGGAATAGGCCAACGTTGGCGTAAATGCCTCTGGGGTAAAATCAGGCACCAGATTATAGACATGGTAGTATTTCCGCGTGAGGGATCGTACCGTTCCCATGAGCCCCATGGTCCAAATCGCGCTAAAGGCCAGGAAGATCAACACATACTGGGATGCGAAATCGATTTTTCCCCAGATAATCGTCCCTTGCCGAATGGCCCGATTGTACAAAATGTAGTTCACAATCGTGAGAAATACCAAGGTGAACGCGGCCGCGTTTTTGGCGGGCATCAGAGCTAACTCACTGGCCCAGGAAGGCAGTTCAAGTTGTTCCGTCGCCAAGGCCTGCGTGGCGACAAACCCATGAGGCGTCATCCATATGGCATCGGCTACAACAATCATCAAAAACCCGACCTTGATCATCGTGAACGCAGAGACCGTAAAGCGAAGACCTGGCAGCTTACTTAACACAGCGGGCAATACCACCAACAAACCTAAAAAGATCAACGATTGCCATTCCGGTGGGGGATACATTTTCCAGGCCATTCCCATGACCGCTGGAATGAGAATAACCGCGATCATGACCAGCCCGGAAATACGAACCTGCTCCACTCCCTGAATGCGTTTCATACTTAGCCAGATATAATAGTTACTGGCCAGGAAGATCAGGCCCACCATGGCCCCCTGCATTTCAAAGAACATCGAAAGCTGGTCAGCCATCATGTATGGACAAATCGAAGCATCATAGTCACAAAGTTCATACGCCAAGAGATATCCCATGAACGGGAGAAGTAGGAGCGCACCCACCCCAATCATATTCCCCACAAAACCCATCCAATCATAATAGGAGCGCTCTTCATCCGTCTTGGCTCCCATATACATATACGCTGCAATGAGCCCGGCGATGAACCCTCCAAAGGTGACATTGCCGACCAATCGATGGAGATTCAAAGGCATCCAACTAAAGTTGGCAACTTTATCCCAAAGTCCCGCCGTTTGAATAAATTCTACCAACGAAAGTCCCTCAGCAGCTTTCGCCGGGGTATTCATAAATGAGGTAGGACCATCGATGACAAACAACGTCACGGTTCCAATGATATTCAAGAGAACTCCAAGAGCAATATGTCGAGCTTTTTTACTTCCCTTCATCGAATCCCAAGTATAAAAATAGGTATACAAGACGAAGGTCTCAAGAATGAAGAGGAGAGGGTAAATAACCGCGAAGATCAAAAAGAAATGCTTGATGAACCAGGTAGTGAAATCAGGGTAGGTCCCGAGCAACACGAAGATAAAGAGTCCACCGGTCAAGGCGGTCATACTATACAATATGACCGTAACCTTGATGACTTCCTTGGCTAACCGATCATACTTCGGATCCTGGTTCTTATAGCCGAGCCATTCCGACACCACGGCAAAAATTGGCGCTCCCAGAATGAACGCGGCAAACAATAAATGGAGTTGGGCCACGATCCACACCCCTGTCCGATTCCCAACAAAAGGAAACTCCGCAGGGGGGGCAGGTGGAGCCTGAGCATAGGCAAGAGTCGCGCCACCAATCACAAGTCCTAATAATATGAGAAGACTGCGGGTTGAGGTTTTCAAGGGTCGTGGCACTCCTTTTGTCATGTCACCATTAAATATTTACATTTCCCAGGTGTTACTTCGGGGCTTCTTCAGTCGAGGCTTTTTCAGTTTGGGCCTCTCCAGCCGCTTCACCGCCTGCAGGCTCACTCACCTTGGCGGCCGCTTCCTCAGCAGCAGCCTTCTCAGCAGCAACCTCCTCAGCAGTCTTGGCCGTCCCAAGTGCGACCCATTTCTCCTCGGCAACACTATATTCCTGTCCCTTTAGGCCAAAGGTCGACTCCCAAGCGATGACCTTCCACCGATCATCCTCGGAAAGTTTGGATTTCCAAGCTTTCATTTTTGTTCCCTTTATCCCTTCCGACACACGCCAGAACCATTGGGCATCAGAGAACTTTGCCATATGGTCACCCTTACGAAAATCCCTGGCTCCGGCTTTGAGGGGTTTCCCATCTTTTCCATGGCAACTGGCACAATTCACGTCAATATTCTCTTTACCAATGAAGATATCCTTTCCCTGGGCAATGATCTCCTCATTGCCCCAATACCCGTCAGGCATATGCTTGTCTGCATATTCGGGTGGGGCTGGTGGCGGCGGTTGAGGAGGTTTCGCTTCTCCACAGGCCGATAAAGCGAATCCCATAACCATCAATGCCAACACTGCACTCATTCTTCGACTCATCACACTCTTCATAAAGTTCCTCACCTTTTATATTTTGATTAACTTTTCCGAGTCTAAAAGGACAGTCCATCCCTTGACCCCTTTTCTTTAATGCAAAGACGCTCTCCCCCTTCGCTCACCTGGCCAAATCTAAGCCCCTATGCCCCCCCAATTAAGGATAGCCCGCGGTCAATTTCATAAGGCGTACTGGCCCGATTGGCAATCCATACCCTTTCCAACGATAACGGTGGGAAGTAGCGTGGGATTGGTCGCGTAGAATCGATTTCGAGAGTTGCTACTCAAGACGACCCATCCAGATAATACGTTTTTCCTTAGGAGAGCCCAGTAGCACCGTTTCAACCCCTACACAACCCCCATAACAGGAAGGAATATTCTAGGAAAAAGGTCGGTGACTTCTAGCATATGGGCCTTCGACCTGTCAATAAAAAGGAGGGTTTACACTCAAAATCCTTGGTTATCCTTTTCTTTGAAAATGCCGACTTCGGTTTGTTGCTCCATGCAGAAGGATGGTCAAGAATTCATGAGCCTAGAAACGACGATTGGGCGCAAAAAAAGCCGCGTAAGATTATTGGGGTGCATGGTGCAATACCACAAGTCGTGGTCACCTCGGGTCTGTCATTTTGACCCTTGGGAGAAATGACAAGGGGAATGTTGAAAAAAGCCGCCAGCGGCGTTCTGGCCCTTTTGCCGTGCTCACGTACTGAGAGTACGCTCCGCGCGTCAAAATGGCTGCGGCCTTGCTGGATAGACCCTTCGGAAAGACTCAGCAACCGTGATTAAAGTCAAGGGTTGAATATTGATTTGGGTTCCATGCTGTTTGGGTTTTGACCATCGTATTCAGAATGACCAGAAGTTTTCGCATACAGGCGGTGAGGGCCACTTTGGGTTTTTTCCCTTGTGCAATCAGGCGTTGGTAAAAGGGTTTGATGACCGGATTAAATCGTGATGCGGACAGGGCCGCCATGTAGAGGGCGGCGCGGACTTGGGCCCGGCCTCCCCAGACCCTTCGGTTGCCGCGCACGTTTCCGCTGTCGCGGTTTAAGGGGGCAACGCCCACCAGCGTGGCGATTTCTCTTCGGTTGAGCGTCCCGAGTTCGGTCAGGCTACTGAGGAGATTCATTGACAAGACGTTGCCCACCCCCGGCACACTTCGAAGGAGCGAATCTTTCTCTTTCCAGCCGGGGGTCTGTTTAATAATCTCGGCAATATGACCTTCGATTGTGTGGAGCCGTTTTTCCAGGGAGGCGATATGAGCGTTGATATCTTTGCGGATCCATTTGGCTGCTTGCTGGAAGCGGGTTTTTTCCGCCGTCTGCATGGCAAGCAACTGCCGTCGCCGTGTCACCAAGGCCGTCAATTCCTGGGTGGTGGCGTCTTTCATGGGCCGGACCGCCGGTTGGATCGCCGCCCCGAAGCGAGCCAAGATTCGGGCGTCCAGGGCATCGGTTTTGGCCAGGGTGCCCAGGGCCTTGGCAAAGTCCCGCACCTGACGGGGATTCATGACGACCGCCGGCAACCCGGCGGTGGTTAAGGCCGCATACAGAAGCGTTTCCAGCCCCCCTGTGGCTTCCATCACGATGAGAGTGGGGTGAAGGACGTGGAGCCGCTCCACCAGCGCGGCGATGCCGGCGTCGTTGTTGGCTACCGACCAGGGAAGCGAATTGGCATTGTCTGCCACGTCTAATCGAGCTTTACAAATGTCGATACCGATAAACAATTCTGAGGATTTTGATTTCATCGCTCTGTCTCCCAACCTTGTTGATACGGGCTTGGTGTCCCAGGCAACCGTTCGGGTTCATCAGAGAAAGGGCATGACGACCTGCGCTGAGTCACGGGCTGATTCCCATAGGGCAAACGGTCTATCATGCCAGGATTCACAATACCGTGAGGGTACAGCCTTTTCCCTACGTTGGCTATGCCCTCTTCAGACAAGAGGCAGCTCGGGTGAGTTGGCCTACAACCCTTCCTTGCATTATACAAGGGCATGCTTTTTTGAACATTCCCTCCCGTTGATGATCCATAGCTCATATGGAGCTTTTATTGGCTATTGGAATGATATGCCTTCCCATTTAACTAAGGTTGCTTCAGTTTATTGAATCCCAAGGGTTTTGAGCTGCTGGTCAGGATTTTCAACAAACTCTGGAAGGTACTCATTGGAGTCTCACGGCGGTTATAGCGAAAGACAAACTCATCAAGATAGTGTTGCAGGTATTTTGAATCCACTCCATGGTGAATCCCGTTCAGCCAGGTCTGCAGATTGCCGAACGCTCTATGGATGTGTGGAGCGTGCTTCCCAGCACTTGCTGGGTCACCCTGGGTCCGTCTCAGGTGTTCGTATCCTGCCAAGGCTTTTGCCGAGTATCCCTTCCAACCATCGGACTTGATCTTACTGCCCTCAGCGACATGGCTATTGAGGAATGCTTTGATCTCGTTCTCTCCAGCGTCTTGAAGAATCGCTAATCGTAAACGCCCTGCTTTCTCTCGAAAGTGATCCCCTTGTGTGTACGTGACAATTTCTACGGCTCCGGCTATTAACGTCTTGGTTTTCGCTTTCGCGACGCCACGGCCCGTTTTGCCTTTTACCGGTCCACCGATATGGGTTTCATCGGCTTCAACTGTTCCTGCGAGCCGTTCACGGTTCTGTCGTACCATTCCTCGTCGCAATCTGTGGAGCAAATACCAGGCGCTATCCACCTTCTTGATACTGAGTTGACGCTGCAATTGCACAGCACTGATGCCAGGTGTGTGCGTGGAGACGAAATAGGCAGCCCAAAACCAAAGCCGTAGCGGCAAGTGCGATCTATGCATCACTGTGCCGCTTAGCGGTGATGTCTGTCTATGACACGACGAACACTCAAACCGGAAATATTTTTTGAGCCACCAACCACCGCGATGACCGCAAGCTGGACACATAAACCCGTCTGGCCACCGAATCGCCCGCAAGTACTCGAAGCACGCTTCTTCGGTGTGGAACCTAACAGAAAAATCCAAGATATCAGCAGCATACCCTGTGTCCATAGTCCAGCAGACTAGTCTAGGGACTAACCTTAGTCAAATGGGAAGGCATATGGAATGAAATATTCAACAGGCCCACAAGGAGGGGAAGTAATCCCTGGTGGTGATAAAATATTTCTTATGCCTTCCCATTTAACTAAGGTTGCTTCAGTTTATTGAATCCCAAGGGTTTTGAGCTGCTGGTCAGGATTTTCAACAAACTCTGGAAGGTACTCATTGGATCTCACGGCGGTTATAGCGAAAGACAAACTCATCAAGATAGTGTTGCAGGTATTTTGAATCCACTCCATGGTGAATCCCGTTCAGCCAGGTCTGCAGATTGCCGAACGCTCTATGGATGTGTGGAGCGTGCTTCCCAGCACTTGCTGGGTCACCCTGGGTCCGTCTCAGGTGTTCGTATCCTGCCAAGGCTTTTGCCGAGTATCCCTTCCAACCATCGGACTTGATCTTACTGCCCTCAGCGACATGGCTATTGAGGAATGCTTTGATCTCGTTCTCTCCAGCGTCTTGAAGAATCGCTAATCGTAAACGCCCTGCTTTCTCTCGAAAGTGATCCCCTTGTGTGTACGTGACAATTTCTACGGCTCCGGCTATTAACGTCTTGGTTTTCGCTTTCGCGACGCCACGGCCCGTTTTGCCTTTTACCGGTCCACCGATATGGGTTTCATCGGCTTCAACTGTTCCTGCGAGCCGTTCACGGTTCTGTCGTACCATTCCTCGTCGCAATCTGTGGAGCAAATACCAGGCGCTATCCACCTTCTTGATACTGAGTTGACGCTGCAATTGCACAGCACTGATGCCAGGTGTGTGCGTGGAGACGAAATAGGCAGCCCAAAACCAAAGCCGTAGCGGCAAGTGCGATCTATGCATCACTGTGCCGCTTAGCGGTGATGTCTGTCTATGACACGACGAACACTCAAACCGGAAATATTTTTTGAGCCACCAACCACCGCGATGACCGCAAGCTGGACACATAAACCCGTCTGGCCACCGAATCGCCCGCAAGTACTCGAAGCACGCTTCTTCGGTGTGGAACCTAACAGAAAAATCCAAGATATCAGCAGCATACCCTGTGTCCATAGTCCAGCAGACTAGTCTAGGGACTAACCTTAGTCAAATGGGAAGGCATATGGAATGAAATATTCAACAGGCCCACAAGGAGGGGAAGTAATCCCTGGTGGTGATAAAATATTTCTTATGCCTTCCCATTTAACTAAGGTTGCTTCAGTTTATTGAATCCCAAGGGTTTTGAGCTGCTGGTCAGGATTTTCAACAAACTCTGGAAGGTACTCATTGGAGTCTCACGGCGGTTATAGCGAAAGACAAACTCATCAAGATAGTGTTGCAGGTATTTTGAATCCACTCCATGGTGAATCCCGTTCAGCCAGGTCTGCAGATTGCCGAACGCTCTATGGATGTGTGGAGCGTGCTTCCCAGCACTTGCTGGGTCACCCTGGGTCCGTCTCAGGTGTTCGTATCCTGCCAAGGCTTTTGCCGAGTATCCCTTCCAACCATCGGACTTGATCTTACTGCCCTCAGCGACATGGCTATTGAGGAATGCTTTGATCTCGTTCTCTCCAGCGTCTTGAAGAATCGCTAATCGTAAACGCCCTGCTTTCTCTCGAAAGTGATCCCCTTGTGTGTACGTGACAATTTCTACGGCTCCGGCTATTAACGTCTTGGTTTTCGCTTTCGCGACGCCACGGCCCGTTTTGCCTTTTACCGGTCCACCGATATGGGTTTCATCGGCTTCAACTGTTCCTGCGAGCCGTTCACGGTTCTGTCGTATCATTCCTCGTCGCAATCTGTGGAGCAAATACCAGGCGCTATCCACCTTCTTGATACTGAGTTGACGCTGCAATTGCACAGCACTGATGCCAGGTGTGTGCGTGGAGACGAAATAGGCAGCCCAAAACCAAAGCCGTAGCGGCAAGTGCGATCTATGCATCACTGTGCCGCTTAGCGGTGATGTCTGTCTATGACACGACGAACACTCAAACCGGAAATATTTTTTGAGCCACCAACCACCGCGATGACCGCAAGCTGGACACATAAACCCGTCTGGCCACCGAATCGCCCGCAAGTACTCGAAGCACGCTTCTTCGGTGTGGAACCTAACAGAAAAATCCAAGATATCAGCAGCATACCCTGTGTCCATAGTCCAGCAGACTAGTCTAGGGACTAACCTTAGTCAAATGGGAAGGCATAATATTTCTTTATTATGCCAGGTGCGCCAGGAGCTTGCGCGAACTGTTGTGATCCAAATGCTATTTCTAGGTTACAATAAGGTAGGTTTTAGGGATGGGTCTCTTGGGGAATTATTTAGATGCAGGGTTTCGCCCCTGCAGACGAGGTCCCCTCGACGGACTCGGGACAGGCTCTTTTGTTTCGGCAAAAGGACCCAAAACCATTTCTGCCTGTTTACGGCCCCAAGGGGGTCCCTCCGCCTCCGCCCTGAATCAGGGCGGAGGCGGAGGGACCCCGGAGAACCTGCTCTGAGCAGGATCGGAGGGGACGCGCACGGGCAAAAAATCGACATAGGTAGGCGGTCACCCGCTTTCCCTGTCACACCACCGTACGTACGGGTCCGTATACGGCGGTTCGGTGGGTTAAGCGATTGGCCACCAGGAGAAACTACTCTCAACTGGTCACCCCTCGCCGGGCGTTCGACTGGGCGGTTCGCCGCAAGCGATTCGACACTTCCTCGTCAGTCCTTAGGGCTTCACCCATATCCTCTGTCGGGAAGGCCAGGGTTAACTGGTCATTCAGCCGCTTGTCGCTCATGAGTTCCGCTGCCTACTTACCACTCCGCACCGTTCAGGCTTTCATCCCTAGCGGGACTACTATGCCCTCTGCTGACTCCTCCCGCCCGGTCTGAACTGATCACTCAGTTCTCAGTCTTGCTACCAAGACAGACGAGAGGTCTCCCGAGGTACGCTCAACCGCCTTCAGCGCACGACCGCCAGATGTACACCCAATGCCCTTGATGGATATGAACTTCGTGAAAACCAGCTCACTCGTCCGACACTGACTGCCTCGTATCTGGTTCTTGTTCATCGGCCCGCGCCGTTGCTCTACGCTTCCTTCAGACCCCGCCTCACGACGACGCCCTTGCGCTTCGCGATGACTTCACCTCCATCAGGTTGTCAAAGGGACTTGCACCCTCAAGCTGTTGAACATGCTCGGCACACTGGTTTTGGGCACTTTTGCCGAAACAAAAGTGTCGCGTCGCGCGGAGACTACACCACACTATGAATAGGTATAAGGATACAATGTTTGACTAAAGGGCACCTCTAAAAACCAGGCATTTTTTGTGAGGGCAAGGAAGCCGCGCGCGGAAAACCGGAGTGTATGGGCGAATACATGAGGATGTGAGCACGCGGCTGACGCCGCCATCACGGAAAAGGACGGTTTTTAGAGGTGCCCTAAAGTTTTGGCGCGGTCCCCTGTGAGATACGCGAAGGTTGGTTTTCCAAGTAGCTGATATCGTAACCCTACGCAAGGGACATGTAAGACTTGTCCCAGGATAGTCGATTTAGCCTAATTCAAGAAAGGCTCCGTCTGGATTGTCCTGAAAAGTTTCGAGGTCTGTCCGATGTTGAGTGAGAAGGTTGGCCATTTCTTCAGTAGTACAATTTCCCCGTCGAATCCAAACGACCTTGGGCGGAGCACCCAATACAAAACTTCGCTGATGAAAGTCTGAATCCTTTGACACGATAACAAAGCCATTTTCTTGAGCATAGGCCCAGACCCTATCGTCGTCAGCATTGGCTAGACCAACATTGCGTACATGGCTGGATTCAGGAAACAAGGTTAAAAGGAGATCGACTAGGCGGGGAGAGAGGTTTTCGTCAAAGAGCAGTTTCACCCCGGAGGCACCGACACGAATTTCCGCTCCCGATCGGCGGCGAAGGCCAAGCAGGCCTTGATATCTTCAGGTTCCAGATCAGGAAAGTCCGAGAGAATTTGTTGCTCGGTCATGCCTCCAGCGAGATATTCGAGGACGTCATATACCGTAATCCGAAGTCCTCGAACGCAGGGCTTCCCCCCTCGTTTGCCTGGCTCCATCGTGATGCGTCCGCGGTACAACATGCTTCCTAGTTTACTGGGGCCATTCTTTTTGGTCAATGAGTAGTTGTCCCGTCCCAGGGCCATTTCATTCTTTTTATAAGCAAGGGATTCCATGAGGTTTTTTGTGCCCTCTTTTTCAGGGCAGGGCCATGCGGATGGCTAAATGGGGCTTGCCCCAGAGCAGTCTACACGCCTGCGCGATATTGGTGTAGCCTTTCAGGCGTAAGAGACTGATGGCATAGCGTCTCAGACAGGTCATGACCATTGGGCCATTGAGACTTCGTATCTGACTCCTGTCTTCATCAAAGGTGACGTCCAACACATAATGCTGCTTATTCTCCACACTCCAATGCTTTCGGTTTTGCGAGAGGATGGTCTTCGACCCCGCCTTGTCTTTGGACTGACTCGTGACACCGCAGACCGCTTCGACGGTCGTGAGGCCCTGCTTGAGATGCGTCACTTCCCTCTCAATGCAGAAGACTTGCTGGACATGAGGAAAGTTGACATAGGCATTCAGGGAGTCATCGCACCAGATCCTGCGGGTCGTGATCTGCCCATGGCCTTTCTCGGTGGTGGCATAATCGCACCGGCGTGCTCGCAACGCTAAGGCCTCAATGTCGTGCTTCAAGGTGGGCTGGTTTCCCTTGACGGTGAAGACGAAGTCGGCGCCGCGTTCGTGCACCAGGTACTCGGCAATCTCTTTCTGGGTGAGGAGCGCATCCGCCGTGATCACCTTCCCTGCGATCTCGAGCGCATCTAACAGGGGCCGCACGCAGGGGATCTCATTGGTCTTGGAGTGAACTTTTTTTGGGTGAGGTGGCGCCCGGCTTGATGGGTGACGGCGCTGAGGACGTGGGTCTGTTCGCTTGGGACCTTCGACGTCCCCCGCATGGTCTTCCCATCAATGGCAATGCCCTGATCCTCCCCGCCGAAGGTGTCCAGCCACCGGCCGAGCAGGGTATCGACTTCACAGGGGTCGACGGCCGTGATAAAGCGGTAAAGAGTGCTGCGGCTCGGGACGAGGTAGCGCCCCCCTCGCTGAGTACAGCCTAGCCGCTTGCGCATCGGCTGCGATAACTGCTGGGCCCAGTCCGAGATCGCTTCATAGCCGCGCGCGCCGCACAAGGTGGCACAGAACATGATCGCCGTGAGGGCGCGTCGGGTGTGCCGTTGCCCTTGCAAATGGCGGGGATCGGTCAGCTGCACCACATACGTAAAGAGGGAGTCCGTCTGTTTTGTATTCAATCTCATCTGAGGCGCTTCTCCTTTCTGATAGGGCTGATCAAGCATCGGGCGTGCAAGGATCTCTCGGGCTTGGGGATGCAGCCGCACGACTAGGATGCGCTTCGGTCTCTCATGCTGAACATAACACGTGTTCGACTTGCGAAACCCTCGTGTCAGACCGAGCTCGTGCCACCCGGCGGCCCGATAGCAGGTCCCGGTGAAGCGGGCAGGATCGACGAAGGTCTCTAAGAGGAGCAAGGGGTAGCCGTGGTACAGTTGCCAATCGGCCGAGATCCGTTTCGCGCAGAGCGACAGGACTTTCGAGGCGAGGTTCTTTTGCGAACAGCCCGGCAGCATGAGAAACCGGGTGTTGTTGGCCAGTAAATGGAGTCGTTGCCATTGAAAACAGGGGGGCCAGCCGATCCAGTGGTCTCGCGGTCTCGATTTGAGGGCCGCCGCCGCAAACACCAGCAAGGCCAGCCAGCGATCCTGCACACAGGCGAGATATTGTATCGATTGGCCAATCAGCGGGGCATGACCGAGGTAGTGGTGTCTGTCGAGAAGGGTCTTGAAGGCGTCCTTTTCGTCTCGGACAATTGGGCGAACCACGACTTGCCTCAGATCAATGTCCGGCTGTCCGCTTGGCGATTCGTCTGGCATGCAAAAGAGTATGCCGTAAACGAAAAGAAAAAGCCAGCCTAAATCGATTATTCCTTATTATCTATAAAGTTACACTTTAATATGAAATAGCCCTGGTCCCGTCCTTTTCCCTTCACCGCGTTGAGTGCGGCGGAGCCGCAGCCCCGAATCGGCTTCTTTGGCGAGCACTGTTTGAGCCCTTCGACAAGGCCTGGCCTGAGCTTGTCGAAGGGCTCAGGATAGACTCCGCGAGTTGCGCGGCCATCTGACCTGTCATGAGCGGAGTCGAAAGATTCGGGGCGGAGGCAGAGACACCCGAAGGGCCGCACACAAGTGAACATGGTTTTGTACACTTTTGCCGAAACAAAAGGGGCTCGTCGCGCGGGGACGACACCCCGCAATATAAATTCTTGAAGTAAAAACCCAGCGTGGTGATTGGTGAACCTAGAAAAGGAAGGTGAGCGCAAAACAGGCGTGTAAGATACTGGGGTGAATGGTGCAATACAGAAAGTCGTGGTCACCTCAGGTCTGTCATTTCGACCCTTGGGAGAAATGACAAGGGTGGGGGGAAGTAATCCCTGGTGGTGACGAGACAATTTTCCCTTGCGCCGGGGGCGCCAAGAATTTGCGCGGACTTTTGTGATCCAACTGGTGTTGTTAGGGTGAAGCAGGAAGGAGGTCAAGGGAACCGTGGAACAGAACAATACGAACAAAACCAACGAAACAAACCCAGTACCGAACGCGCTATTTCTTTCCCTCTTCTTTTTTCTTTTGAATCCAGGATTCCCAAGACTGCCCAAAAGCCGTGTCTTTCCCGGAAAAACTAATGGCCGCGATATCGGCAAATTGAATAGTCATTTGGCCAGGTTTGTCAGTGGGAAAGAGCTCTAGATCGGCACGAGTATCATTGTTCGTCCGACCAAACACATACCCGACAATGGAGTCCCCGGATTTGAGTTCAATGGTCACGTCTCCTCGATAATCGAAGGCTTGATCCACCGCCATAGACAGCTCTTCGGCGGAAGCTGGCCGAAATACCGATCCTTGCAGATTGTCTTCCTGGTTTTGGGAAGGCTGGTTCTGAGACATGATGGGAAAAATCAGAAACACAAAATGGTGAAAGAGCAGGTGACCTACGTCGCGTTGGGGAAGAGAGTGGCTTTCACCGTTCCAGCGAACCCGGACCAGGAACTAAATGTATCTTCAACCGCAGTAGCCTCGTACCCGCAATGGACCATGCAATCCTTGCACTTTTCATTGCGTCCAGTCCCGTAGCTATCCCAGTCCGTCTCGTTAAGCAAGGTCGCAAAATCTGACACATATCCGTCTTGTAATAAATAACACGGCTTTTGCCATCCAAACACATTGTAAGTGGGATTACCCCATGGCGTACACTGATAGTCTCGCTTCCCCATTAAAAATTCCAAGAACAGGGGGGATTGATTAAACTGCCAGCCCCGTTTTCGATTGGCGAGAAGCTTTGAAAATAAATCGTGCGTTCGGTCACGCTTCAGAAAGCTATGTTGATCAGGCGCTTTATCGTAACTATAGCCAGGGGATATCATCATTCCTTCAACGCCAAGATCCATCATTTCATCAAAAAAGGCACGCACTCGTTGAGGGTTCGCATCATCAAACAGGGTCGTGTTGGTGGTCACACGAAATCCTTTCTTGAGAGCTGTCTTGATGGCTTTCACCGCGACCTCATACACCCCATCCCGACACACTGCGAGATCATGTTCATCCCGAAGTCCATCCATATGGATACTGAACGTCAGATACTTGGAAGCTGATATTCATCAATTTTTCGCTCCAGCAGAATGGCATTCGTGCACAGATAGACATATTTTTTTCGTTCAACCAATCCACGCACAATCTCCGACATCTCGGGATGAATAAGGGGCTCCCCCCCAGGGATACTGACAATCGGAGCACCACATTCATCTGCCGCTGCCCAACATTGTTCTGGCGAAAGCCGTCGATCCAATACATGATCGGGGTATTGGATTTTGCCACACCCGGCACAAGCCAAATTGCAGCGAAATATCGGCTCCAGCATCAACACCAACGGGTATCGTTTCACTCTCTTGAGCTTTTGAGCGATGACGTAACTGGAAACCGTCCACATTTGAGATACCGGAACAGCCATTTGACTCTCCTTAGGAATGTATCGGGCTGATGAAAATTCTAATAAGAAAGGGGGCAAAGGACCATGGAGTCCAAACACTCACCCTTTCCCAACAAGTAATGAAGAAATTCGAATATCTCCAGAATGAGAATCCGAACCCCACACCCCTAACCTTACCAAAAACAAAGGCATTTGGAGGCGCCGAGCGGGGTCGAACCGCTGAATCGCAGTTTTGCAGACTGCTCCCTTAGCCACTTGGGTACGGCGCCATAGTCGGCATTATAACGCCGCCCCTAGGCCCTGACAAGGATGCTAATGAAGGACGAACACCCTCGACTCATGTCCGTACTATCGCTATCCTTTGGGTAAAACAGGAAGCTCTCGGCCAGGCAGGGAGGGGGACATGGCCTCATCAAAATCAGGCAAAGAGGCGAGAGAGGCCGACGTTTCCTCATCTGTTTCCAAGGCCATGCGTTCAACTTCTTCTACCAACAAATCTACAAGCTCTTCAGAGGGAACCTTTTTGACAAGCTTTCCCTTTTTGAACAAAATGCCCATCCCTTGTCCACCGGCAATCCCTATATCAGCTTCCTTGCCTTCCCCTATGCCATTGACCACACATCCTAAAACAGAAACATTGAGCGGCTTGGTGATATGCCCCAATCGTTGCTCTAACTCATTGGCCATTCGTACCACATCAATTTCCACTCGCCCGCACGTTGGACAGGCAATGACGTTCACCCCGCGATGCCGTAATTCCAGCGATTTAAGAATTTCAAAACCCACTTTCACTTCTTCCACCGGATCGGCAGCCAGCGACACTCTCAACGTATCTCCTATTCCTTGAGAAAGCAGCCACCCCAGACCAACGGAGGATTTGACGGCTCCAGTCGTGGCGGTCCCAGCCTCTGTTATCCCGATATGGAGAGGGTAATCCGACTGATGAGAAAACAGCCAATACGCATCGACGGCCATATGCACGTCAGAGGCCTTTAGCGAGACTTTCATATTCGTGAACCCGGCATCCTCAATCGCATGGACGGCATTGAGGGCCGACTCGGCTAGGGCTTCGGCAGTTGGGTAGCCATATTTTTCGAGGAGTGGACGTTCAAGAGATCCACCATTGACGCCCACGCGAAGAGGAATTCCATTGTCGGTCACTGCTTGTAGCACTTCGGCCATCTTCCACCAGGGTCCGATATTCCCAGGATTGATTCTTACGCAATCTACGACTTTCGCAGCAGTGAGAGCCAGGCGATGGTCAAAGTGAATATCGGCAATGAGCGGAATGGAGATTTGTGATTTAATCGAGGACAAGGCATTGGCAGCCTCCTCATCAGGAACCGCCACTCGAACCAATTCGCAACCAGCTTGTTCGAGCTGGTGTATCTGCTCCACTGTCGCTTTCACATCGCGGGGGTGAGGGATCGTCATGGATTGAATCGAGACGGGGGCCCCACCACCAATTTTGACAGAACCGACTTGGATGGACTTAGTCTGACGTCGTGTGATGTGCATGTAGAACGCCGCGTTAAAACAGTGAGGTCAGTACGGGTTGGGTCGAGACCTTGGCGAGCAATTGTTTGGCTTGTTGGTAAATACCATCAGCGGTTAACCCGTATTTTTCCCGGAGTAAATCCTGTGGTCCCTGCTCAATAAACCAATCCGGCAGACCAAGACATTTGGTTGGCAAATTGATTATCCCTTCATCTGAGAGAAACTCCAGAACTGCTGAGCCGAATCCACCCATTCGTGAAGACTCTTCAATCGTTAACAAACATTTGACCTGCTGGGAAACCTCCCGGATGAGCTCGCCATCCAACGGTTTCACAAACCGAGCATTAATGACCGCTGCGGAAATACCTTCCTGTTCTAATCGTTCTGCGGCCTCAACGGCTTTATGGACGGTGATCCCAATTGCCACAAGGGCAATATCATGACCCGATTCCAACAATTCGCCTTTTCCCAGTGGCAAGGGTTCAGGCTCAGGGTCCATGGGCACCCCTACCACCGACCCTCGGGAGTAACGAACCGCGGTCGGCCCGTTGGTCGTCAAACACGTTTTTATCATATGCTGCAATTCATTTTCATCCTTTGGCGCCATAATCGTCATGTTGGGCACATGGCGAAGATACGCAAAATCAAATGCACCATGATGTGTGGTCCCATCTTCGGCCACCAACCCACCCCGATCGATACAAAACGTCACGGGAAGGTTTTGCGTGGCCACATCATGAACCACTTGATCATACGCCCTTTGGAGAAAGGTGGAATAAATCGGAATGACCGGACGCATCCCCTGGGCTGCTAATGCAGCGGCAAACGTCACGGCATGTTGCTCGGCAATGCCTACGTCATACAACCGATCAGGAAAGGCTTTTTCGAAAGCGCCCAAGCCGGTGCCTTCAATCATGGCCGCGGTAATGGCCACAATCCGTTTATCTGCGGTGGCCAGTTTCACTAAGGTTCCCATTGCCACAGAACTATAAGAGGGTTTGGAAGACTTCTTCGCTGGCTGTCCTGTCTGAATATCAAATGGCGAACAGGCATGAAACCACACAGGATTCTTCATGGCCGGTTCGTAACCTAGCCCTTTTTTGGTCACAAGATGCAACAGAGTTGGGCCTTTGAGCTTGAGGACATTTTCCAACATTGGCAAGAGGTGCTCAAAATTGTGGCCTTCCAGGGGACCAACATAGCGAAACCCTAATTCCTCAAAAAGCAGTCCTGGCAAAACCAAGCCCTTAGCCAACTCTTCCGCACGGCTGGCGAGTTTCTTGACCGGCTCCCCTATTTTAGGAATGGAGCCCAAGATCTGTGAGGTCTCTTCTTTGAGTTTGGAATAAAATTCGCCAGTGATTGTTCGATTGAGATACGCGGAGATTGCTCCAACATTTTTGGAAATCGACATTTGATTGTCATTAAGAATCACCACGAGATCTTTCTGCAAATCCCCCGCTTGCTGCATCCCTTCCAGCGTTAACCCCGAAGTCAGCGCCCCATCCCCAACCACGCACACAACCTTATGCGACTGCCCTTTTTGCTCACGAGCTTCCATAAACCCAACGGCAGCAGACACACCAGTTCCCGCATGGCCTGCGTTAAAGGTATCATACGAACTCTCTTCGCGTTTACAGAACCCGCTCATCCCGCCGAACTGGCGAATGGTATGAAACTGTTCACGACGACCGGTCAACAGTTTATGGGTATAGGTTTGATTGCTGGTATCCCAGACAATGAGATCCTCGGGCGTATTCAGCAAATAATGCAGGGCCACCGTCAACTCAACCACGCCAAGATTGGACGCGAGATGCCCTCCGACATTGGCAATCACCGGAATGATCTGCTGGCGAATTTCTTCGCAAAGCTGCGGCAATTCTTCAGGAGTCAGTTTTTTAAGATCAGCAGGGCTTTCGATCTTATTTAGGAAAGACATACAGTACCTCTTTTCGGAATTTCTTTCAGGTGGGAATTGCCAAGAATTCTAGGAGCCTGTCCGAGATTAGCGACCGTAGCGAGGATGTGCTGGTTTGAGTCAGATGTTTCGATCGTTTGAGGCGAATAGTGGGACTATACAACGAAAAGGATCGAAAGATCTGGCCAAATCCAGCGCATCCACAGTAGATCATTCTAATCTCGGACAGGCTCCTAGTGCAAAACGCTTAAACATTCGCACACTTAGGTTCGACTGTCAAGAAAACACCATGGCATGGCCACGTCAAAACATCGAGGCTAAACAGACCTTCAATAAAAGTAACTACTCAGGTATTTAGGCTGAAGGCTAAAGACTGAAGGCTATCACTCATAATTACCTGAAGTTTTGTACGCTCACGCATGGTTGCCCCCTAAAAGCCTTCGGCCTTCAGCCTATCCACCTGAGTAGTTACCAATAAAATTGGAATCCCCCAAAAATTACAGGCCTGCTCTTTCCTCACCCTGAGCCAGGACCTGAGAGAAAATAACTTGGACATCTCGCATCCAATCTTCGGGCCATCATTGAACCTAGAATCAGCAGTTGGATCACAAAAGTCCGCGCAAGCTCTTAGGACCTGCGAGAGAATAACTTGATCAATCTCGCATCCAATCTTCGGGCCATCTTTGAACGGGCCTCAATTGAAACACCCTCAACATAGCTGTGCTATGCCTCGGGTTTTTCTCAATCGGTCCGTCCAAATCTGACCCAAATCTTAGCGCGATATTGTCCAAATTATTTTCTCTCAGGTCCTAACTCCTCGAGACGGCTTAACGCTTCGGGCTTATGATGGTGAGACCACGCATAGACTCCATGGGGCGATTGCGTGTTGGTGACCAATAACAATTGTTCCTTTGCAGCTTGTACTCGGCCTTGCTTCAAATATAATTTTCCTAAATTTACACGAGCATGGGTATAGTGAGGATCAGCGGCAACGGCCCGTTCCAGGTACACAATGGATCCTTCCGCATCTCCTCCCAAAAACCATGGCAAGCCATCAAGAATCATTCCCATCATATGCAAGGCTGGGGCATGCGTTGGCGCTATTTCGAGAGATTGTTCAACATGCCCAATAATTTCTGGAATGAGGAAGGCCGAGACCAGAATCCCTTGAAGTTGGGCAATATGACCAAGGTTGGCCGCATAGAGAAAATGAGCATGGGCGTGCTGTTGATCGAGAGCCAAGGCTTGTTTGGCAAAATCCACCCCCGTTTGGTATGCCTCCAATCGCCTGGGTGTCTCGCTGTACAAATCATCGCCCGCATCAAGGTAGGTGCTGGCCAATTGTATCAACAGATTAAGATTTTCTGGTGACGATGAATGTGCCTGATGTAATTCTTGTAGCTGATTTTTGAGAGACGCTGGGTAGCCCACTTCTTTTGAAGCGAGCAGATTGGAATGCCCGGTTACAGGTAGGAACAGACTCACGCCCAACCCCAATAGACACCAGCAAACCCATTGAAACCTCATAACATTAGCCAATGACGCAGAAGAGAAATTATTTCACTGTTTTTTTAGTGGTTTTAGAACGAAGTTTATCCAGAAGACCCTGATATCCAGACGCTTTGATGATCCGGGCAAACTGCCCACGGAAATTCTTGACCAAACTGACTCCGTCGATGACCACATCATAGACACGCCATGAGTTAGAATTCTTCAGAAGGCGATAATCAATCGGTATGGTAAGCTTTTTCGAAATGACCTTCATCTGGACCTCCGCGAATTTCCCTTTGCGGCGCTCCTTAATATACTCCACCTGCTCTCCTGTGAATCCATCGACATTTCCGGCATATGTATTCGACAGGAATTGTTGGAATAATTCGACGAACTCATGTTGTTGGGTCACGTTCAACTTTTTCCATTCACGGCCTAGCGTGCGTTTGCCCATTTCTGCATAGTCAAAACGTTTGGCCATCACCTGTTCCAGAGCTGCGCGACCTTCATCGGCATACTCAGGTTGTTTGAATTTTTCATCACCAAGAATAACCAACACCTGATCGATCGTTCCCTTGATCGCTTCGGTTGCTGAACCCGATTCTACGGCCATCACAGAGCCTTGATGCATGAACAACACAAAAAGACACGCCAGCAAAGACAAAACGGGAAAACGCTTCCCTCTGCAAAGAGAAGTGACCTGGTCATACCACGCGTGTCTCATTGCCTGTTTCCTTCCATTGAAAGGCTAATAATATGTCGGGGCATCTTTAGTAGGGTGTTGAAAAAGCATTCCCTGAGTCTTTCCGAAGAGCCTGCCCCCTTACTCCACATTCCCGTGAATGAATTGACTAATGACTTGCTCAATGTCAATACCAGCTTCTGTATCTTGAATCGTTTCACCAGGTCGCAAAACCTCCCCTGCACCACCGGGCGACAGGTTACTCCATCACGAAAATAAATTCTCGTCCCGCTGGATATTTTGTATAGAGAAATTCCTTCGAAGGCGCCATGGCAATAATTTTACCATGTTTCAGCATCGCAACCCAGTCAGAGATGGGAAAATTTTCAGGAATCTCGGCTGCCCATAGCGGCACACGTGGACGTAAAGCCGATGAAAGGCAGTTATTCGATAGTCTAGTCAACCCGAAATGGAGGACGGACCGTCCAAGCGAGGGCATGGACGAGACGCAGAAACATATACCTCACATTTCGAATAAGGGCTACCGAGCATGCGCCAATCCCTTTAATGGGTCTGTTGAATATCTCCTTCCCATAGCCAATAAAAGCTCCAGAGGAGCCAAGCATCGTCAATTGGAGGGAATGTTCAAAAAAGTCCGTCCAGCAAGGCCGCAGCCCTTTTGACGCGCGGAGCGTACTCTCAGTACGTGAGCACGGCAAAAGGGCGAGAACGCCGCTGGCGGCTTTTTTCAACATTCCCTTAATCCAAAGCATGCTGTCATCGCCTGTGAGACGAATCATGTTCCTGTTGTCCCAGATAAAGAAAAAACGTATCAAAAAAACTCGTGAGTTGCCGAGAGGCCACCTTCATTTGTTGTCGCAGCTGAAACAACTTGGCCCAATTCGCAGGCTGACTGATAATTCGCCACACCCCTAGCGCCCACGTTGACGGGGAAAGAAAAAGATTAAATTCCTCAGGCAGATTCTCATCCTTGAGATCGGAGACCGTTCGAATCACGAGAAACGGAATCTTCTGTTCAGTCGCCCTCTCGGCAATCCCGGCACTTTCCATATCAAGGGCACTAGCTTGAAATGTCTCGGCGATGGCACGCTTCTCAGACACCGACCACACAATCCACGGAACCGTCACCAATACACCAGAAACCAAGGAAGGTTGAATCACCTCGACAACCTGACTGGCAATCCGGTGATATTCTACACTACAGGGAAAAGACGACAACCCTACACGTTCAGCCGTATCGAGAGGTTTCAAAACCACGGTATTGGGGAGAACAAGAGCGCCAATGCATGAGGGGATAAGCGCACCGGCAAATCCAGAGGAAATTGCCAGGTCCCATTGACTAGCGCCCAACACGTCTCCACCGGCTGTGAGGGCGTTCTGGATTCCCACCCCTGTCTGAATCAACGTGACCGAAACGTGTGAGGTTTCCGCCGTGTAACGGCGAACCCCATCCATTTTCGCAACTCGACCTCCAGGCAACGCTCGTTGTATGGCATGACATTCCCAACGAGTGGCAACAAAAATGACGACCCTATGCAGGAAGCGCTCCAGACATGATAAGGATTGTGAGAGTTTGACGATTCCAAAAATCGCGAGACGTTAGGGTTCGCGCAAGAATCATTACCGACTTCTGGCTAGTTGTGCTGCGCGACGTAACTCGGTGGCTCGTGTGTGGCCATGGCTCCGGACATTCCGATACATCGCCAGCGCCCACATGGGAAAATATTTACAATATCCATGGTAGCGAAGATAGAATGCACGTGGGAAACCGGTTCCTGTATGAAACGGTTCATGCCACGTCCCATCATCTTGCTGGTGACGAAGCAAGTAGTTCACTCCTCGCACGACATTTAAGGAATCGGCGACCCCAGCCGCCAGTAACGCCATCAGCGCCCAAGCCGTTTGGGAAGCCGTACTTTCACCTTTGCAAGACCAGGACGGCTCAGCATACGACATGCACAACTCGCCCCACCCGCCATCGACATTCTGTTTGGACTCCAGCCACGCCACGGCCCTTTGAATCCAGGGTGCGGACATGTCTTCACCGATAGCCTCAAGGCCAGCCAACACACACCAGGTACCGTATATATAATTCACGCCCCAACGGCCATACCAACTGCCATCGGCTTCCTGTTCATTTCTGAGAAATTCCAAAGCCGGCTCCACCGCAGGGTGGGATCGGTCGTACCCTAAGGTTCCAAGCATCTCGAGACAGCGTCCGGTCAAATCGGCAGTAGGCGGATCAAGCAACGCCTGATGATCGGCAAAGGGAATTTTATTGAAAATCAGCCGGTCATTGTCCTTATCATAGGCACCCCATCCCCCATTCGAGCTTTGCATAGCCAATGTCCATTGGCTCCCTCGGCTAATCGCATCGTCGGCATCCGCAGGGTAGCAGGATTCGAGTTTCGTCAAGGCGGTGACCACGGCAGCGGTATCATCGACATCGGGATACCATTCATTTTCAAATTGGAAATACCACCCGCCGGGTTTTGCTGAGGGCGCAGACACAATCCAATCTCCGACCGACGACGTTTGACAGGAACGCAACCAGTCCGCGCCACTGGACAGAACGGGGTGATCCAAAGGAAGTCCTCGTTCAATGAGCGCATTCAAGGTCAAGGCCACGTCCCAGACCGGGGAATGACAAGGTTGCAGATGCAGCCGATCAACCCGTTGCCCATTTTCAGTCACCGGCGTTTCAACCTCCAAGGCTTCGATCTCAAGCAAGGCTTTGGCGATGAGGGGATGCGTCGTGGGATAGCCAAGCGCACGCAATGCAAAAATAGAATTTGCCATAGCTGGATAGATCGCGCCAATTCCACCATCACCCTCCATGTGCTCCAGCATCCACACTTCAGCCGTTTTCACCGCCTTCTTGCGTAAGGCAGCAATGGGATACCGTTCATAAATCTTGAGAATTCCATCGACCCATACAAAGAAGTTTCGCCAACTGATCAAGGCTCGATCTTTTCGGAACGGCGGTTCGGCTCGATACCGAACCTGTTCACGAGGCGTGAGATACAGCTCGTCAATGCCTTCTTCAGGAGATACGTCGCAGGATCGTCTACAGGCAAAAATGATCAGCAGAGGGACAATGACGGCTCTGGACCAATAAGAAACGGCATAGATATTAAAATAGAACCACTTGGGGGCAAGAATAATTTCTGGCGGCATACTCGGGATACCTCGCCAATCATATTGTCCGAACAGCGCCAGCGTGATCTTGGTAAACACATTTGCCGACACCACCCCGCCCTTTGCCAAAATGGCCTCCCTGGCCATTCGCATACATGGGTCCTCTGGCGACAGCCCAGTTAATTTCAGTGCAAAATAGGCTTTGACTGAAGCACTGATATTGAGGGGTCCCCCGTTATAAATGGGCCATCCCCCATCCTCCAATTGTGTATGTTGCAAATATCGAACGGCTTTGGCTTCCCGCTCGGTATCAACAAGACCAAGGTACCGGCGAAGCATGAGGTACTCCGAGGTCAAAGTCGTATCGGCTTCCAATTCTTCAACCCAAAATCCTTCAACAGGATCTTGTTGTCGTAGTAACCAGGTCTCACTCCGTTGCAAAGCTTCTTCGAGGGACTCGGCATGACCTACGGTGGAATGGGTGGATCGATCTTGTGATGTTTCACTGGCCGGTTCGGGATTCGGATTATCCGAAACGAGTTTGAGGGAAGGACTCTTTTGGTTCCGAGAACGAGGATTGAATCCTGCGGGAACGGAGGAGAAAAAGCTATCAGACAATCGTCCCAGAAGATTCTTAAACAAATCCATATTTGAAACGTATGTTAGCTGGTCATGGGAGAGGAGGGTTGTTAAGAACAACCACGAAATCAACTACATAGGACAGCGAGAGACACAGCATGGTCCTATGCCTGGTGGCTTATAACAAAGGGGGAGAAGAAGTGTCAAGGAAAATAGGTCTACCGTCGATTTGCGATGGAAGGGCAAGGGCTACCCAGCCCATTGGATTAGGCTCGACATCAATTATTGTTGGGTGACAAGGCCTTCGTCGAACAATACAAGCACGAGAAACACCCCGAAGCACTACGGGAAGTCTCGAAAGGCCGGAGACGATCCGTCGCTTTTTCGCCCAAGGATGGTCAACAACATTCTCAGAGTAGAAATGACCGATGGGTCGTGATTATCGATTCGGTGCATTCACGATAGCCAAGGTCAGCAATCATTTTGGAGTACACGATACGACGGTGAGCCGAACCATACGAGGAATTGAAAGAGCCAAGGGGAATGTGAGAACTGTTCCCAGTTTCTGACCTTACGGTTCGTGGTAAGCACCGGCAAAATTTTCGCGTTCAGGATGAGACGTCGTTGATCACATTGACCAACATTTTGCCTTCATTAATGGTCCAGACATCACAGGTAGAATCTCCATCAATGTTCCCGATAGCGACAGCCGTAAAGCCAGAACCCGAAACGGCATCAAGCGTGGAGGCTGTACAGCCGGGTGGGAGGGTCCCTAGACTCGTATTACCCAATTCATAATAGTAATGAGACACTCCATCCAAACCAAAACCAATCGCATTAAAATCGTCCACATATGTATTGTGTTCTACAAAATACGCAATTTCAGTGGTATGAAGATTCACCAAATTCATCTTGGCTTCAGATTGTTTGGCTTTCGCCTGCAATTTGGAAAACTGTGGAATGGCAATAGACGCCAACACACCGATAATGGCCACCACGATCATCAGTTCGACTAAACTGAACCCTCGTTGATGGTGAAACATGTTGGTCATGCGACACTCCTTTGGATCGATGTTCCGAATTTGATCAGGAATGCTTTACGCGGATCTCGTCAAAAAAAATAATCGGTACCTTCCTACTCCACGTAACCACCAAGACTCCCAAGGCCACGAATAATCAGCAAGACCACAAGACAACACTATTCGGCAAAGGTCCTCACCTGTGGCTGTGGAGGTAATTCGCTAACAGCTTCAAGAGGCTCTCCGAATCCCACATCTCGAAAACGATCTTGGAGTTTCCCATTCGTCGGGTCTAATTCGATCGATCGTAACCAAGACTGCTTGGCTTTATCACGGTCATTCTGTAAAAGATAGATTTCTCCCATATGCTCAAAAATTACCGGGTCATCCTTGACCAACTCAGCCGCACGTTTTATTTCGACAAGAGCATCCTGCACCCGACCAATTTTAAACAGGGCCCATCCCAGACTATCGACATAATATCCATTGTTTGGTTTGAGCGCGACGGCTCGCTGGGTTAACGCCACGGCTTGTTCAATATTCACTCCCCGATCGGCATAGCTATATCCGAGATAATTGAGCGCATCGCCATGGTCTGGATTGAGTTCCATCACTGCTTCCATTTCCCGAACCACATCAGGAAAGCGTCCTAACTTGTCATAGGCGGCTCCAAGGTTAAATCTCAGATCCACATTTTTGGGATGGCGCTCCAATCCCACCTCAAACGTTTCCATGGCCATCCTGTGTTGTTCGGATTGAGTATACGTGAGGCCTAACAAAAGATGCGGTTCAGCATTTCCCGGATTCAGTTCGATGGCTCGACGAAGATGCGGCACGGCTTCTTCAAACCGCTTGAGTCGATACAAGGCATAGCCAAGATGAATACGGCTATCGTAAAAGGTTGGATCCAAGTCAATGTTCGTGTGATAGACCTGAATGGCTTGGTCGAGTTGATCAACCTGCACATACAGTAATCCCAAGTAATCTCGAACTTGTAGCTTTGAGGGGTGAGCCTCCACGATATTTGTCATTTCCTCAATCGCTCGGGGGACATCCTCCATCTCCGCAAACACCAACGCCCGACGCACTTGAGCATTCAGATTATCGGGGGCCTTCTCAATTATAAATTCCAACTCTGTTAACGCCTGGTCAAACTCTTTTTGCCGAAGCAACAGCCGCACCAAATCTTGCCGAAACTTTCTGTGATGAGGATTCACATCCGACAGATACTCTTTCAACACAACCATGGCCTCCGCCACCTGACCATCCGACTCAAGCAATTGGAATAATTCCCGGTGCGCCCGCTCAAAACGTGGCGCACGCAGGATGGTCTTTCGATAATATTCTTTGGCTTCATCGCCCTTCCCTTGCGCCTGATTGACCTTTCCTAAATAGAAATATCCAATCGATGCGTGGGGAGCCAACTCAATGCCTCGCGCGAACATTTTCTCCGCATCAACAAACTGCTTCCCGTGAAATAAGAAAATACCTTTTTCCATGTAGCTTTGAGGCCGTTCAGAATTTCTTTCAATCGCATGATCGAACAGGGCCAGAGCACGATCCTTCTTGCCGGCGCCAGCAAACATTTTAGCCATCTGCGTCAAGACCCTAGCATTACTGACCTTTCCAGCGTCTATTTGCTCTAATAAGTTTAGGGTGTTCTGGATGTTGCCGGATGTGAAGTGCAGGCTCGCCATCTGAAACCGCAAGAACGCGGAATCCGGATCAAATTGCAGGCCAGCGCGGTAGTGTTCAAGGGCCTCGGGAAATTCCTCAGCCAGCTCCGACATATACCCTTGAAGAAAATGATAATAGGCCAGCGGGGGAAGTGCCTGCTCGGGTACAACAACTTCAGACATTGATTCGGTTTTGGTGTCAGGCACAGCCGCACAGGAGACCACGGCTAATGGAATCACGAGCAGCGTGACGAGTAGACGTTCTTGCCAGCCTCTTGACGTTCGACTCATGCGCGCCGGAGAACATACCCATTGGAACATGTCAGGATACCTCCAAATGAATTCGGGGTTCCATGAGGACCTGAGAGAAAATAACTTGGACATCTCGCATCCAATCTTCGGGCCATCTTTGAACGGACTTCAATCGAAACACCCTCAACATAGCTGTGCTATGTCTCTGGTTTTCCTCAATCGTTCCGTCCAAATCCGACCCAAACCTTGGCGCGATATTGTCCAAGTTACTTTCTCTCAGATCCTTAGCTGACTTCTCTCAAATCGAGATCTGTAAATTTGGCGAAGCGTTCTTGGAAAAACAGCTGACGATCACCGGTTGGTCCATTCCGATGTTTTCGCACAAGGATATCCGCGATGCCTTTTTCCTCTGTATCTGGATTATATACCTCATCGCGATAAATGAACATCACTACGTCCGCGTCTTGTTCAATAGCTCCGGATTCCCGCAAGTCAGAGAGAACCGGTCTTTTGTCTGTTCGATTTTCCACGGCCCGGCTCAACTGGGAGAGCGCGACTACAGGAATGTTCAATTCCTTCGCCAAGGCTTTCAGGGATCGACTAATATCGGAAATTTCTTGCTGGCGAGACTCCGAATCACTGCGACCCTGCATTAATTGCAAGTAATCGAGAATCAACAGGTCAAGCCCGTGCTCAGCCATCAAACGCCGGGCTTTCCCTCGCATTTGCTGGACGGTTAAGGCCCCGGAATCATCGATAAAAATCTTGGCCCGCTCCAACCGATCAGCAGCCGTGCACAGAGAAACCCAGTCTTTTTCCGTCAATTGCCCAGTCCGCAATGCATGAGAATCCAAATAGGCCTGGGAACTCAACATACGCAGGACCAACTGCGCCTTGGACATTTCCAGACTGAAAATCCCAATCGACTTTTCCGCACGAATGGCCGCATGCTCAGCTATACTCAGTGCCAAACTGGTTTTTCCCATGCTGGGGCGGCCGGCAATAATAATGAGGTCGGATGGCTGAAACCCTGCCGTGATATCGTCCAATACACGGAAGCCCGTTGGCACACCCGTGATTCTTTCCTTCTTATTATATAACCGATCGACAATCTCGATGCTTTCCTTAATGATTTGATTCACGGGAACGAAGGAACGGCCCAACCGCCCCTGTGCCAATTGAAAGATTTCCCGTTCGGCATATTCCAACAGATCGTCGGATTGCCCTACTTCCTCATAGCCTCTGGTCACCACTTCGGTGGCCGTCCGAATCAAACCACGCAATAAGGCTTTTTCCCGGACGATTTTACAGTGATATCGGATATTCGAGGCACTCGGAACAGCCTGAACCAACTCGGCCACATAGGCCCCGCCCCCCACCTGTTCGAGCTGCCCTTTGGATTTTAGCTGCGCGGTCAGCGTGATTTGATCCACAACTTCATTCGAATCAGACAGTTCCACCATCGCATGATAAATCATACGGTGGGCCCCTCGATAAAAGTCTTCTTCCGTGATCACCTCAAACGCTTTGCTCAATGAGGAATTGTCCAACATAATGGCTCCGAGAACCGATTGCTCGGCATCGAGATTTTGCGGTGGAAGCCGAAGGTCGGATAAGTCAGACTGAGGCATGTTTTTCCTTCTTGATCAAGTCAGGTAAATCTTCAAGTCGAAGTGTCCGTTGTGATTTTCTCCCTGCACCCATACGAATAGCCACAACGTCTTGAGCTTTCATGCGAGGTTGTCCTGCCAGTACAAGCCAGCCCACGGAGGACTCATTGGCTCGTTTTCGAGCCCTGAGATTCCGTGTAG
The DNA here is from genome assembly GCA_963555755.3 of Nitrospirales bacterium. Lineage (GTDB taxonomy): Bacteria > Nitrospirota > Nitrospiria > Nitrospirales > UBA8639 > Nitronereus. The sequence goes on along the minus strand of OY820905.2, from coordinate 3,983,114 downwards.
AAGTGGTATTGGCCAATGTCTCCTGTAGCACTGTAATCCCTTGAGATCGAAGAAATTGGGCTGCCTTAAAGGCAGCGCCGTATCGGTTGACAGGCGACATCAGCAAAACTGACGATGAAGAACACGTCTGGTCATTTTTAACATAATCCAAGGCATGAAAAATACGATCAATATCCAATGCAAAGCCCGTGGAGGGAAGGTCTCGGCCAAAGCGCCCTATAAGGTGATTATACCGCCCTCCACCACCCAGTTCACATCCGACTTTCCCGGAAAACACATCAAAGACCAATCCATCATAGTAATCAAATCCACGGAATTCACCGAGGTCCAGCAAGAGATGATCCTGAATCCCAGTGGCTTCGAGCAACCGATACACTTGGGTAAGCCGTTCAATAGGTTTAACTAACCGCTGATCCCGACCCGCAACCTTGCGGCCCCATTCTAACACCTCTTCCCGCCCATAACGGCCAGGAGCCTCGAGAATAGCCCGAGCCAACGTCGATGGCACCCGTTCCGATTTGAGAATCCCTTCTAAATTCGGCAGGTCTTTTCGAGCTGCCGCGATTTCCGCTTGTTTTTGTCCTTGAGCAGACATGCCGGATTTTGCCAGCAGTGCTTGGTAAAACCCGACATGGCCCAGCGAAATTTTGAAGTCAGCCAACCCCAGGGTTTTCAAGGATTCCACGAGGAGTGTGAGGATTTCGGCATCCATCGAGGCCTCATCAACTCCAATGAGTTCGACCCCAAGCTGAAATACTTCACGTTCTCGGCCCGCATGTTCCGGCTCATAGCGAAACACCGTGGTGCGATAGCACAACCGAAGAGGGAGGCCTTGACCCGCCATGCCCATGGCCACAATCCTGGCAATTTGGGCTGTGACATCAGGGCGAAGCACGAGAATCCGTCCCGTGGTCCAATCCGCAAACTTGTAACATTTCTCCAGTGTTTCGGCTGGTAACCCAGCTGAAAGAACATCAAGGTATTCAAAGGTCGGCGGAATAATTTCCCGATACCCCCATCGGGAAAAGCCATCGAAGATCATGGCCTCAAGATGGCGGACTCGTTGTGAGGCCTCAGGCAACAACGTGGCCATGCCCATGGGAATGAGGGATCGGGCTGAGGTCTCCAGGAGGAAGGATTGGCGTTCCACGGGTTGATGTTGACGACGTGCCATGGAACGTATCAGTTGGCTAGGGCACCTGAGTCAGATCAACCAGGCGCACGGACAGAATATCTTGTTCCTGTTTTATCGTCTCCATGACTTGCGGAGACGGGGGATCATCCAAACCAATGATGAGCAACGCATTCTCGCCTTTTTTGGCTCGAGCACATTGCATGCGAGCAATGTTCACGTTGTGCTCTCCGAGAACACGTCCCACCGTTCCAATGACCCCAGGGCGATCGACATTGTAAATCATCAGCATATAGCCTTCGGGAATCACTTCCACGGGATAGGCATTACTCTCGACGATACGAGGATCTTTCTTATGATACAGCGTGCCAACCAATGTGTGGGTTTGCTTCCCAGCCTCCACATGAATTCGAATAAGACTGGTATATTCTCCGGCATCACTGCCTTTAATCTCTTTCACTTCGATCCCGCGTTTTTTTGCAATAAAGGGCGCATTAACTGAATTCACGACACTTTCCAAAATTGGCGCCAACAGTCCTTTGAGAACCGCCACGGTCAATGGAGCCAGAGATAAATTGGCCACCTCTCCACAATACTCAACCGTGACCCGTTCGATACCGCCATCGATGAGCTGCGACTGAAAAAGTCCCATGCGCTCGACCAGACCCAAATACGGTAGCAACTGAGGGAGAATTTCTGGTGGGACCGAATGGACATTCACAGCTCCACGAGCCACGCCTTTCTTGAAATAATCAACAAACTGTTCCGCAATCCCGACGGCGACGTTTTCCTGAGCCTCTTCCGTCGAAGCGCCAATATGTGGAGAACAAATAAAGTTCTCCAACGTGAGCAACGGATGATCGGGCTTCACCGGCTCCTCTTCAAACACATCAAACGCAGCGGAGGCCACCTTCTTGCTTTGCAAGGCCTCAAATATATCCTTCTCATTGACGATTCCGCCTCGGGCACAATTGACGATCATCACCCCATCCTTCATCTGCTGAAAAGCTTTGGCATTAATGATCGACCGGGTTTCATTCGTCAGCGGAGTATGGACAGAAATAATATCGGAACGGCGAAAGAGTTCGGGTAATTCCACGGCTTCAATGCCCAGCTCTTTTGCCCGCTCGGGAGCGAGAAACGGATCATACCCAATAACGTTCATGGATAATCCCTGTGCCAGTTTGGTCACTACGGTACCTATCTGCCCAAGACCAACAAGGCCCAGTGTCTTGTTGTACAACTCCGCTCCCATGAATTTACTTTTTTCCCATTTGCCCGCCTTGGTCGAGGCCGTGGCTTGAGGGATTTTTCGGCTCATCGCAACCATCATCGCAATCGTATGCTCAGCCGTCGTAATGGTATTCCCACCTGGCGTATTCATGACAACAATGCCTCGACGAGTCGCGGCCTCTTTGTCGACGTTATCCAAACCGGTCCCGGCCCGACCGATAATTTTGAGCTGAACCCCGGCCTCAATCACATCAGCCGTCACCTTGGTAGCCGAACGAACGATGATGCCGTCATAGGCTTTGATTTCTTGGAGCAATTCTTCCTTGCTCAACTTGGTTTTCACATCAGCCGTAAATCCGGCTTGTTGCAGGACTTCCACACCCCGAGGCGACAAGCTATCACTGATCAAAATTTTCATTGGCTATTCCCTAGGTTTTCCGTTTTTCAAAATCCGCCATATAGTCGATGAGCGCATCCACACCGGCTTCCGGCATCGCGTTATAAATGCTGGCACGCATACCACCCACTGAACGATGCCCTTTGAGAGTCGTCAACCCTGTTTCCTCGGCACCGGCTAGAAACTCCTTATCCAACTCGGCATTGGCCAACACAAACGTCACATTCATCCAGGATCGGGAAGATTTCTCAACAGGATTACTATAGAAGCTGGAACTGTCAATAGCCGCATACAGCTTCTTGGCCTTCCGCTCGTTGATCGCACCCATAGCCGAAAGGCCACCCTGCGCTTTCATCCACTTAAAGACCAAACCCGCCAGGTAGATCCCATAGGTCGGCGGCGTATTCAGCATCGAATCGGCTTTCGCTTGTTGAGCATAATCAAACACACTAGGCGTGATCGGCAAAACATCGCCCATAAGATCATCCCTTACGATAACTAAGGTCACCCCTGCCGGGCCAATATTCTTTTGAGCGCCAGCATAAATCAGCCCGAATCGACTCACATCAATCGGCCGAGACAAAATCGTCGAGGAAAAATCTGCCACCAGTGGTACATCACCGACATCCGGCATCCAGTGAAATTCCACACCCTCAATCGTCTCGTTTGGCGTGTAGTGCACATAGGCCGCATCTTGGCTCAACGACCAACTTTCGAAGGGCGGGATCGTCGTAAATTTATCGCCTTCCGAAGAAGCCGCGACATTCACCGAGCAATATTTCTTCGCCTCACTGATAGCCTTTTTTCCCCAGGAACCCGTCCAGATGTAATCGGCTTTGGTCTTCCCACGTAACAGGTTCATGGGAATTGTTGCGAACTGTGCCGAAGCGCCCCCCTGCAAAAACAGAACTTTATAATTATCCGGGACTCCCAATAGGTCACGGACATCTTTTTCAGCCTCGGCATGCACTGAAACGAACTCTTTGCCCCGGTGACTCATTTCCATAATAGAGGCACCAGCCCCATGCCAATCCGGCAATTCTTCTTGAGCCTTTTTCAGCACAGCTTCCGGTAACATCGCCGGGCCAGCACTAAAATTATATTTCCTCGCCATTAAATACGTTCCTCTGGGTCAATGAACCTTGAAAATTCGTGAATCGCCTGAAATTTTTTCCCCGTTTCACCACCATCGTTCAAGAGATTAATCAAAGGACTCAGAGACCCCTATACAAAAAATACCATACGGCTCTTGGGAATCTCCCGCATATAGACCTGGGTAACTGGGGGTCCAGAGGCTCGTGATTACGATGAGGATTTGAGAAGGAGTGACGCTACCACCCTGACCTATTGAGGGTCAAGGATGAGGGGGTAAATACGTAACTGGCGTTGGGCAAATGGTTAGATTTAAGTAGGGTGGGCACTCCCCAGCTGCATTTATTTTTATGTGGGGTGTCGTCCCCCGCATAAAAAATGGAGAGCCATGCCACCCAAAATTATTGATTGACTAAAAAATCGAAAGGCAAAGAAAATGACTAGCTTTTTTTCAGTCTCTTCTTCACCCAATCAGGATCTCGTCCGCCATACACCACAGCGAGAATGACCACCGTTTGGTCTTGAACTTTGTAGAAGATTTTATACGGGAAGCGTTTAATGAGATGTTGCCGAACACCGTGATATCGTTCGGAAAAGACAAGGGGCGTTCGCTCTACAAACTGAAACCCTTCCTGAACATGCAAAAGAAAGTCTCGGCCTAACCCTGCTCGTTGACTTTCATACCACTGAAACGCTTCAGCCAAGTCCTGTTCGGCCTCAGGCCTGACAAGAAGGTCAAAGGCCATGGGTACTTACAATTCGCTGATATACCTCATTCCAGGATGAACCAACTTGAGGATCGCGATGGTAGGCTTCTAACCGTTCGTCAATTAGTTTTTTTTCTTCGTCAGTGAGTTCAACACCTTCCGCCTGACTGGCAATCGTATCCCAAATATCTTCAACCAATTGAATGCGATCAGGAATGGAGAGACTCAATGTATCTGCAGCAGTGACTTTTTTCATCGGCTTCTCCTATCAGTCTAGGTCTTATCTTTTTGAAATTATAGGGAAGTTCTTCCTTTAAAACAATTTTCAGCAAAACTAATGGCCGCTGGGCTTCTCTTCCCGCCTTCCGGTATAGCCCACGAAGTGTTCTCGAATCCGGAAGGTTTGGTGGTCGTTTGGGGGTCAGTTCTCAGTTTGGGAGTCAGTTCTCACATTCCTACAAACAGTGCACTTCGCAAAGCATGGCTGGACCGTGACGATTGAATTTTTGTGCGAACTCTTTCCTGTCACCTCACGAGGGGCCCGGTGCGAGGCCATCGAAAAGATGTAGGAATGTGAGAACTGACCCCCTGACCTTCACATCGAACCAGTTGTCTATCCGAACCACGAAAACTTCACGAGGCCGCCACTGTTGAACCAAATCAGATGCGAGGCCACAGAAGCCGCTTAAGAAAGAAACGTCGTCATCTGGAATAGCTTGAAGGTTGATCAACATTTTTGCCACCTAACGATAGAGCTCAGCCGCTGCGGGCCGCAGGGGCCGGTCGGCTGGAGCGACTTGTTAGCCACCTCCCCACCGGCGGAACTGAAAGTTTATGGTCCTCCACTCGCGATCTTCAGTCTGGATACGCCCGCTAAAGTAGGGACTCTCAAACTCCGCTTTCTCACATGGATCGGACTTCTTGCTCTCAAACGAGAACATGAACTGTTCCTTTTCATCTAGATAGACTACGCTCACTTGAAATATGCACGTCTTCGGGTCAGATTGGTCCCAGCTGATTTGGGCATGGGTCATGATCGTTCCGTGGTCCGTGCGCTCAATTTCTCCATTTCCCTCTCCCCACCGTTTGTCAGCCGTCAATCCCTCCTTCTGTCCTTCTGGTGAGCCAGCCTGTCGAAGGAGTTTATAGATTCTCATCTCTCCTTCTTGAATCTCTGTATCAGGGGAAGTAATCGTGACCACATACCATGGGGCGTCTCCCCGTTTGACTGCCCTGCTATGTTCTACCGACCCGCATCCAGTTGCAATAGTAACAAGAAGTAAGCCGAACAGAAGCGCCCCTGGTATCCGCATTAGTCCTCCTGCGGAGAAGCTTCACCGCAATCGTCTTAGCCTCAGGGCATTGCCCCCGCCACGGCCCCGGCGCTTCAGCCTAACTGCGGATGTTTCGATAGCACCGGGGGGCTAACGGATCGGCGTTTAGCGGTCAGCAACAGCACTGACCGGACCCGACCCGTTCGACACAGTATGCCGCCAGACGGCAACCAAGTCCAATTGAACCGAGCTGTTGTTGGTCCACTGCAACGGTTGGTAGGCGGCCCCGCAGATCTCCTGAACTGCGTCGACGAGTGAGTAGTGCAAGATGTTCTGAGCCACCCGAGCCTCTGGATGAGAGAACGAGATCACGCGAGCGCCAGGTGCGTGCTGATAGAACCACACGCCACGCGTCGTCGCTTTCCAGTCTGGCTGGGCACCTGCATAGCGCGCGCGTTCAAGTCCATCCGAGACGGCGCTGCCGCAGCAGATTGCAAGGTCGGGTTCGTACAGTTCGAATTGACGCCGGATGAGCTCGGCGTCTCGACGGCTCGCGTCTTCGATCTCAGCTGAATCAGACGTGTGCCCGCCGGGCGACTTCTTTAGGTTCATCGCAGCGATCGACCGCAGCTCTTTGACGCGGTCGTCCTCGGAGATCTCGTCGAGCGAACTCCAGGGAATCTGCCCAGGGAGTGCCCGGATCGATCGAACCCACCACGTGCCCACGTTCCAGGTTTGGGAGCGCGCACCCTCGCGAAGGAATTCCCGCAGATCCCACCCACCGCCACCAGGGTCATTCACTTCCTTGAGAACAAACAGGATCCGAGGCGCTGACGACCCGAAGGCGCCTGGGTCCACGACGCCGTCTCTCACGAAGTCGTGTCGGCCTACGGACCACTCGTCGAACAGCTTCTGTTCCTCGAGTGCGATGCTCATAGCACCTCTTGGGCTGCCTAACGCAAAGCTCAGCGGCGCCGTTATAGCAGCGTCCGCTGAAGCGCAGGGTTAGGCGACTTCAGGGACATAATGAAACATGAAATAGGCACACACTGGCCACCCAATGAACCCCAAAAGGCTCAGAGTGAACTTCCCTAACAACTGCTCGATAACAACGCCTATAAAGGTGAACAATATTCCTATTACAAAAATCACGATCGGCGCCCACCACACTACTGTCCAACCATAGTAGATCAAGTACACTACACCTGTGATCAGTCCTGCAAACACGGACAGCGAAAGGATCAGCTCAAACGCTTTGCTGGCTCCTTGAAAATCTCTTACGTGTAGTTGTTGGTAGTAAACGAAGGTGCCAAATAGACAGTAGAAAAGCACCGACATCCAGGAAAGAGATTCCATTCTAGGCTTTCGTTCAAAGTCTTGTTAGTCGTCTAACGTACGCCTTAGCGCTGCAGGTGCTGAGTCAGCTTGCGCCGTACATTCATCTACAGCGTGAGATCTTCTCTTGCGTCCGATGTAAGATGCTCGCGAATTCTTTGAATCTCTGTCGGGCTCAAGAGCGTGGTTCGCCTTCGAGTTTCTTTCCGCAGGGCGATTGTGGCAGCAACCCGCGTCGACGGATTTAAGACTCCGGCACTGAGCCATCGACCGAAATCCTCCACACGTCTCCAAATCTGGTATTTCGAAGCGAACTCCGTACAAAGCTGCTCGAAAATAGGTTGGAATTCAGGATCGACGTCTTCCGATTTGTAGATTGCGTCGTACATAGCAGATCTCCGTGACGGAATGCGCATAACAATGTTTAGATGGATCCGTGTAAGAGGACGGGTCTTCGAGTTTCTATCCGGATAACACGCATCGAGCCTTTTGAACAATACGCCAGAATCGTTGTCTTTTCAACTGGTTACGTCCACGAGTCCAGTTATTTTGGCATCTTATGCGGATCAGGATAATGCCGCCTATTTGAATAGACTCACATTAATCCTACATTCCGCACTTGAAAACGTGTATTTTTCTGCCCCTCATGTATCGCCTCTTTTTTTTGCGCCAAACTGCGGTTGAGGGATTTTGAGGAGTTGCAGCACTTGGTGCTGTGGCTCGGACAACTCATCCCAAAAGGTCCTCACCACCTTGCCGTCACGAAGAATCTCGTACCTGCAGTGCTGGGCAAAGAGTCGCTGGACTTGTTCCCAGGTCGGGGTCGAGGTGGGTCGTTCCTCGGGGAGGGTTCGCAGGGTTCGAATACCGCTCTTCTCCATCGCATGTCTGAGATCGCGCTGAATGAGGGCGGCCACGAGATCGGCGAGGTAGACCACGAGCATGAGGGCCTCGATGCGTTCGTTGTTCTTGAGGAACACCGGCGCCACCTGGAAGTCGGACTTGAGGCCGCTGAAGCGCTTCTCGATATGGGGCTGATACTTGTACGCCTCGAGGACCGCTTTGGCGGAGAGGGAGGTATTCGTGACCAGCGGAAAGATCCCATCGATGGCCTTGGCCCGAGCGAGCTGTTCCGGGTCTTGCTGGATCATGAGCTGCGGAATGTGTTTGACGGTGCGATGGTAGGTCGACGCGGGCGAGGGTTTGCCGCGGGCGGTCTGTGTGAAGGTTTCCTCCACGCGGTGGCTCACGGTCGCCGTGAGCCACGGAGCCACCTGATACCTCGCGATGATCTGGTGGGCCTGCTTAAGTAACGAGCGCTCGGTTCGGCGCCCACGCGCTTTCTTCTCGTTGAGCGCCGCGAGTTTGTGCCGAGCGATCTCCAGCCGGTCCTTGCGGCTGCTGGCATCGCGCTTTCTCTTCTCGGAGGAGCGATACCAATAGAGTCGAAACCCCTCCGCCAGCTGATACGCCTCGCTCGCGACCGAAAACACGTCATACATCCCCCGCCTTCGAGTCGAGCGCTGGCGTAGGAGCGGGTCCCAGCGGACGGTCGCCTCGTAGCAATCGGTGGCAAACACGTGGGTTTCGGCCCGGATCCGGGGCACGATGGTGACAAATCGACCGTGTTCCTGGTCGATGCGCCGCATGTTCGCGGTCGTGCATAATTTGGAGTCGGCGACGTAGAGGAACCCGGCCCCGCCCACCAAGCGGCGCAACGTCAGCCAATTCTCGATATGCAGGGTGTCGTCGGTCTGATGGCCCGCATGGGTCTTGAAGTGAATCGGCACGGCTCCATCGCGAGCCATCGACAAGTTGTAGAGGAGCTGTTTCAGATCGGGACGATGATCCTTGCTGTGGCCCCGCGTGAGGTGGACCCCTTTGCGCGATTGCGCCGCGTACGCCCCCGAGAACTTGACGGAGGTGGAATCACTATGGATCTGGGAGACATCAATCGCGAACCGGTCAATGGCCGCCAGCGTGAGGGTGGTCTGCAACGTTGCGCGATCAGCCTGGAATAACCTGTCGAGGGCCCGTCCCAGCCCATCATCGGTGAGCGGCGCGGCTCCTCGCTCAATCGGGTCGAACTGCTGGGCCCAGGCTGGGACGCGGTAGAGCGCTGCCGGTTCGATCAGCATGCTTTTGATGAGGAGCTCAATCGCCGTAGCGTACCGCGCCGAACGAAGAATGTCCTCCAGGCGTTGGCGCACCCCGAGCGTCGCGAAACAGCGATTGATGAGTGGGAGGGTCGCGATCCGTACCTTCCGATGCTGCAAATCTTTGGCTTGCATCACGCCCTATCTTAATGCATAATAGCATTAAGATGTCAAGCGTAAAGATGATCCACCTCAGATCGCCCGGACCCGTTCTGCCCGGGAGTGTGTCGACCGCAAGGGCGCGATGCGGCAAACAGACGTGCAAGTGTCGGGACGACCCGGCCCACCGACACGGGCCCTATTATCGCTGGACAGGCCGCATCGACGAAAAGAAGACCACGGTAACGCTCACGCAAGAGGAAGCCAGGGAGTGCGTACGACGGATTAAGAACTTCAAGAAACTGCAGGCGAGGCTGGCGACAGTGAGCAAGGAGGCGCTTGAGACCGCTCCGTGGACCCGGCGGTAAGAGCTAGGCGCTGGACACCACTGGTGGAGTCCAGGCTAAATGCACGTTTTCAAGTGCGGAATGTAGGATTAATCTTTTTGGCTCATGGCATAGCAATATCTTATTCACACCAATCCTTCCCCTTCGTTCCCCCATCATAGAGAACCGCTAACCGGAGTATGACTTGAGTCAATCATGATGTCTCGAACAGCCCGACTGTGACAAGAGATACGATGCCCTAGACGGACGCGTCGAAGATCATCATCACATAGGCCGCAAACAGCGCCAGGTGAACAACGCCAAAGAGTACGTTGGTGCGAGCACTTACGAACGTCACGATGCTGACGACAAGGGTCACCGACAAGATGACGATATCTGAGCTGTTCAGCCCAAGCTCAACCGGCTTGCTCATCACCCAAGAGATTGTGAGAATGGCTGGAACCGTCAATCCAATGGTGGACAGAGACGAACCAAGGCAGATATTGACAGCGCGCTGTAGCTGATTTTTCCGTGCGGCCTGGATGGCGCTGAGGCCCTCTGGGGTCAAGATCAGCGCGGCAATCAAGAATCCTCCCAAAGCAAGCGGCGCACCCAGCCTTTCAATCCCGAAATCGACATAAACAGCAAAATTCTTCGACAATAAAACAATCGGCAGCATAGCCGCGAGGAGCCCAATGCAGTGGTGCTGTACCGTCTGAACACCAGAACCATGATGATCCTGCGACGCTTCCTGGATATCGGAGGCGCCGGGTGCAGGTTGTTGGAAGATGTCGCTGTGGGTGACGGTCTGAACACCCAGAAACACGCCGTAGAGAATGATCGACATTCCAATTAGGAACGCCGCATTCAGCTGCGACAGCTCCCCGCCGGGGGCCGCGGGCGAAAAGCGCGGCAAAATCAGGGAGAGAACAGCGAGCGGGATGAGGACGGCAAGATAAGCAGTCGCGCCTTCCAGATTATAATTCTGAAAACGATGCCGCAGCCCGCCGGTCAGAAGGCTGAGCCCAACGAGACCGTTAAGTACGATCATGATGACCGAAAACATCGTATCGCGCGCCAGCGTTGGCTTGTTGGAACCAGTAATCATGATGGAGGCGATCAGGGCCACCTCGATGCCAATGACCGACAGGGTCAAGATCAAGGTGCCGTAGGGCTCACCCAGGAGTGTTGCAAGGCCTTCCGCGTGCCGCACGACAGCAAACGCCAGCCAGAGCATCACAAAGAAGAGACCTGCGAACACCGCCGCCGAAATCTGCCAGCCAACACTTTCCGGTGTCAGTAAGCCGCCAAGAAGCGTGACGCAAAGCAGCGTCAAATATCCGACTATCGTAGCTGCTTCGCTCCGGATTAGTGCCATATCGATCTTGCCTCAGTTTCTGACAATGCTTCACGGGGCCAATAAAGATCCAAGGGGTAGGTTCACCCAAACTTTCTTAGCCGCCTCGCTTATCCCTTCGGGAGCCGGGATGGAGTTCGGTCCATAGACGATATGAACGCCGGACTCCTCTAGGCCCTTGGCGAGTCCTTCCATCTGAAGAGGAAACATGAACGTTGTCCGCTCGGGTAGCGTTTCGTCTTGGTCTCGGGCACTAACAAACGTGCCGATCACAATAAGCAAGCCAAGAACTATGCACATTCTTGAAATCACGATCATCTTTCTATTTCCCCGGTGTTGAACTCTTCAGGTCGCCGTCATTCGTGGTAGGAAGACCGATCCAGGTCGGTCAACTGCACCCATTCGCCGTCTTTTCCGAACGTCCGCTTTGGGTCGTAAGCGGACGGCTAACCGAAAGCTCTGCGATGACGCCTAAAGAATTGCATCACCGGGCCGCCGCCAAGTGACTGCTCACTGCCCAAGTACCCTTATTGGGAGTACCATGTAACAAAATGCCGTAATCTGTTACATTTTCGCCTTTTTCAAATCATGAAAATGGGCGTTTCAAACCCGCATGGTTATTGGCTTTTTCAAAAAATGTAACAGTTCCCCTAAGAGAAGTGTTACATTTTAACGTATCCAACGATCAAATCCGCAACCCCACATCACCCTTTTTTCATTTGTCGTACCAGCCTTTGGAACTCACTGCGTTGGGCGCGGCGGAGCTGGAGCCCCGAATCGGCTTCTTTGGCGAAGGCTGTTTGAGCAAAGCGAGTTCCTGAGCCATCTTATTCGGGGCGGAGGCGGAGGGACCCCGGAGAAACTGCTCTGAGCAGTGTCGGAGGGGCCGCGCACGGGCTAAAATTGTTTTGGGCACTTTTGCCGAAACAAAAGGGACTCGTCCCGTGGGGACGAAACCCCGCATTAAATATTTTTGAAGAAAAAATAACCTGGATTCCCGATGAAGGATGTCGGGAATGACAAGTTTTTATAGTGTGGGGCCTGCCCAGCTTACCAGTCCCACCACTCCATCCCTTGTCTTCCGAACATAGGTTTGCATACAATGCGGACCGCTAGGAAAATTGTTCAGAAAAATTAAGGGGCAAACATGGACGGGTTACGATTCGAGCGGCGGGGAGACGAGGATTATTATAAGGTCCTGTTGCACATTGGCAGCACGTATGTGCCAGTCAGCGATGAGGATGTCGCGGAGCTCAAAAAGCAAAGCGCCATCTTGGGCGATAAATTTCTCGAATTTTTCCTAGATCGAGTCGGGTATTCATCCTACCTGAAAGACCAAATCAAAGCCGAACTTGGCAAACTCGGCCCCCCTCCGAAACAAATTTCCATGCTTCGGCAGTCGATTTTGGAACTGTAAAGAACTTCGTGAAGCGTGATTCGTCATGCGTGAAGCGTAAAAAACTTTTTCTACTTTTCCCTCCTCACCGATTACTCATCAAAAACTTTCTTTTTGTTACGCTTCACGCTTGCGCGCCGAAGCGCTACAGCGCGCAGGCACGCATAACGCTTTATGCATCACGTCCTAATCGTGATACCCCCCTACGATCTTATCAATAAAATTCAAAATGGCGGTTTTCTTCGCGGGATCTTTTTCTAATTGAAAGGCCCGTTCATAATGATCGCCGGCAAGTGCAGGCATGCGCTTCAAGTCATACACACGCCCCACCCCAAACGTCGCATGTGCATCGTTCGGGTCGGCTTTGATGGCTTTACTAAAATAATCCAGCGCCTCATCCACTTTGCCTTGTTCGACTATCATCCATCCAACCGCGGTCGCAGCCGGGGCAAAGTTCGGGTTGATCCGCACGGCTTCCTTATACTCACGCAGCGCCATATCCTGGCGCCCTTTTTGTTCATATACCCCAGCCAGCGCAAACCGGAGTTCCGCATCCTCGGCATTGAGTTCCAGCGCGACTTTATATTCTTTAATGGCCGCATCAATTTTCCCTTGCTCAGCGAGGGCACAGGCCAAGTTACTATGCCCCAGGGTATCCTCGGGTCGTAGTTTAATGATTTCCCGATATTGCGGAATGGCCATCTCCAACTGGCCATGCTCCTGATACGCCACCCCTAAGTTTAATCGAGCCACGATATAATTCGGATCCAACTTCACAGCTTGCCGATAGGCCTTGATCGCTTGATCCGTCTTCCTCATCCGTTGATAAATTTGGGCCAGGAAAAAATGAGGAAAGGGTGACTCAGGGGCCAGGCGCACGGCTTCTTGATAACTGTCCAGTGACTGCTCTGATTGTCCGGATTGGGCAAGGAACAACCCGCGTATTAAGTGAAGATACCCCTCATTGGGATACGCCTCCAAGATGCGATCGACCCAGGCTCGCACCTGATTAATGTCCTCCTCTTCCTGGAGCGACTTGGCATGCATTTGCCAGGCAAGCGCGAACTCCCCTCTTAGTAGATGCATGGCGTTGAGCACAAAAAACGCCGGTGCCCCTGCGGATTCTGACTCCGACCATTGAGTCGCCGTTTCCACCGCTCGGTCCCAATCACCTTGGATAATAGCTTGTTCGACTGCGTTTCCGTCAGACATGTTTCGCTCTTGTTTCGTTGTCACGACTCAGGTTGTCAGGTTCACAGTTCACGGTTGGCTCCTTTACGTTCCTCATTGGCTCTTTGCCACGCATCATTATCATCTTCAAACAATTCAATTTTTATCTTTCCCAACCCTAAACCGTGAACCGTAGAACACATGAACTCTGGATCTGAGTAATTATAGTTCGTCTAGATTTTTGGGGCCAACAGCCCACATCATGGGGCTGTTCAAAAAGATCCGTCCAGCAAGGCCGCAGGCCTGTTGGCGCGCGGAGCGTACACGAAGTACGTGAGCACGACAACAGGCCGAGAACGCAGCTGGCGGGCTTTTTCAACAGCCCCATCATCGTTTTAATGTATCTTCAACATCAGGAGGCGTCGCCTGAATCAGCTCACCCAAGTACGGGTATTGTTCAGTTATCTTTTGCTTCATCAACCAGGCAATGGTTCGATACGACCAATGACCTTTGACTCCCGACCTGAGCTGCGAAATGTACTCCGCCTCGGCATAGTCCATTTTAAAGAGGCATCGCACCTTGAACCCAAAGGGAATCGCATAAATCGACGACTCCTGATCCATCCCACGCAACCGTTCAATATCTTGCTTCACGGCATCCATGGCCAATCGATAATCACGATCCAACCCGGCATCGACCAACGGCTTTGGCGTATCATACCCATGTACCGTCGTGAAGTTCTGTGGCACCTGCTGGCACCGACGATGGCGGTGCATATCTCGCCATCCTCCAATGTCCATGAGCACATCAAAGATCAAGGGATACCCGCATCGAAACTCTTTAATCAACTCATCGTACGGGCCTCGAGACCGGCAGGCGACTTGAATCGTCTCTTCCTTTTCCTGCTCCGACCATTCACGAACCACTTCTAAGATACTGCGGTACGGGGCTTGGCTCACCCGATAGAGTAAGGTCGTCACCAACTCATCCTGCAGATGATGTGGCTCGAGTAAATCAACCGGTTCATTTCGATGAGCCCATGCCGCTGGAGCATCCAGCTCCGCCTTTCTCAAGACCTTCTTGGCATGGCGTTGAAGATCTCGATACACCTCGGTCTGATACGCATTCGAGTCCACATAGCGCGCTAAGGTCGGCGCCAACGGTTCATTGCCACTCTTGTCATTGCCACACAAGGTCGCCCAGACATCCGAGGGAGGCTTAGCACATGCCGCCTTCAATTCTTCACCCAGCGCCTTGAGCTCCGGAAGCTGCGCAGAGAGCAGCCGTGTGATTTGCTTTTCCAAAGTCCGAATACTGACGACTTGTCCCACATTCGTTTTCGCCGCCAAGGGAAGAAGATACCGGGTGACATCAAACGTGCGAGCGGCAATCGTCCGGTCATAATCACCTTGTTTCATGGCATCGGGTTTCGGGGCTCGCTCGCGAAGAAACTGCTGCAAGGGATCGTGAAAAGTCCGATACAGATTGAACAAACTCCCCAACACGCCCCGATACACTGCTTCAGTTTCCGTTCCTTCAATCGTCGAAGGGACGTAACAACCCGAGACGGCAAAATTTTGGTACCGACTGGATTTGGCTTGCCCATCCCATAGAGGCTCGTCCTCGACTCGAATCGCGGCCAGCTCCGAAATTTGTTCCAAAGAAATCGTGACATGCCCCAGATCCGCAATCGAGCCATGGCCATAGGCAAAATAAAATTGTTCCCAAAACTTTTCCGACGAATGCCCGTGCACCCATTTCAAACTTTCTTCAATGGAATCCGGAGAGCGGCTATACCGCGCAAGAGCATAGGCCGCCTTTTCCGGAGGCATCGGAGCCAGCACGAACACACGACGAGCGGTTTTCTCATCAGACGACATGTTCTCGACCTCTTCTTGATGTTGAGACTGCGCCAAGCTAATTCTCCAAGGTTCGGTGATCTATGAAGACCTTGTGGATCGTCACCTGCTCACGCAAGCCAGTTTTGTAAGGAGTGATGAGGGAGCCAATTATTCATTAGTCCTACGCTTCACGCTTCACATCTATGCCTCACACGGATTAGGGCTCGCGCAAGAATACCTTCCCCTGTTTTGGTGCTGAGACACCTGTCTGGCAAAGCACGAGGACTGCGCATACTCCTCGTATGGAAAGGACGAGCAACACCGCCAAACGGGATGGATCGAGGCCCAAACAGGGGAAGGTATTCTTGCGCGAGCCCTTACCAAGCCGACCAACTATAATCAGCCCCCTTCCCGATCTCAAGTCGGCAGTATTTTAGCCAGTGTAACTTAAGGGTTCGCGCAAGACTACCTTCCCATGTTTTGGTGCTGAGATACCTGTCTGGCAAAGCACGAGGACTGCGCATACTCCTCGTATGGAAAGGACGAGCAACACCGCCAAACGGGATGGATCGAGGCCAAACATGGGAAGTTATTTTTGTGCGAGCCCTAAGAAAAAACCCTTGCAAGCATCGAACGTGAACGATACACTCCGCCGCCAAAGCACCCTTTAAGGATCCTTCATGCCTTCTTCCGACCAACAATCGATCCACGGCCAATGGGCATCACGCTGGACCTTTATCATGGCCGCCACCGGCGCGGCGGTAGGCCTCGGGAACATTTGGAAATTCCCCTATCTCACGGGCATCCACGGCGGAGGCGCGTTTGTCTTGATCTATATCCTCTGTGTCGCGGCATTGGGCATTCCCATGATGATGGCCGAGGTGATGATCGGTCGTCGCGGAAAACAGACACCGGTCAACACCATGCGGGCATTGGCGGCAGAAAACAATGCCAGCCAAGGCTGGCAGCTCATCGGATGGCTCGGCACCTTAGCCAGCATGCTGATCCTTTCCTATTACAGCGTCATCGGCGGGTGGACTCTTGGGTATATCCTCCATTCGGTCACAGGCAATTTTTCTAACTTAAACGGCAATGACGCTTCGACCTTATTTGGAGACTTCGTCGGCAATCCATTCGTTCAGGTGGGCTGGCATACGGTGTTCATGATCATCACCGTGTATATCGTGGCCCGAGGGGTGAAAAGCGGATTGGAAAAGGCTGTCACCTATCTTATGCCAGCGCTGTTCGTGCTACTCCTCGTGCTCGTAGGCTATGCCATGACCACGGGCTACTTCATGAAAGGGCTCGACTACCTCTTCACGCCTGACTTCAACCAACTCACTGGCGCCAGCATTCACGCGGCCATGGGCCAGGCGTTTTTCAGTTTGAGCCTCGGCATAGGCATAATCATGATTTACGGCTCGTACGTTCCCAAAGGGACATCCATCGCGAGTACCTCGATAGCCATTGCTATTTTCGATACGATGGTGGCTCTCCTCG
This sequence comes from Nitrospirales bacterium, assembly GCA_963555755.3. Lineage (GTDB taxonomy): Bacteria > Nitrospirota > Nitrospiria > Nitrospirales > UBA8639 > Nitronereus. The sequence continues at coordinate 3,966,098 of OY820905.2, read as the reverse complement.
CGGGCATGGCCATTTTCCCGATCGTGTTCGCCAATGCCCTCGAACCTGGAGCAGGACCCAGCCTCATTTTTGAAACCATCCCCGTGGCCTTCGGCAACATGGTCGCCGGAACCCTATTTGGGACGCTCTTTTTTGTGTTGCTCCTGGTCGCGGCCTGGACGTCATCGATTTCACTCCTAGAACCAGCCGTCACGATGATGATCGAAAATTTCAACATGACCCGCCGGCAAGCGGCTCTTTGGACTGGTCTCGCCACATGGTTGTTAGGATTTGGCACGGCGTTTTCGTTCAATATCTGGTCGGAAACCACAGTGTTTGGGATGACGTTTTTCGAAAACCTCGACTACCTCACTTCAAATCTCATGTTGCCATTAGGCGGGATTTTTATTGCCGTGTTTGCCGGTTGGTTAATGACCAAAGACACCAGCCAAGATGAGCTCGACATGAAAAGTGAGGTAGGCTATTCCATCTGGCGAATACTCATTCGCTTCATCGCCCCCATCGCCGTCACCATCGTCCTCCTCCACGCTATCGGGGTGTTTTAACACCATCCCTCCCGACCACGGATATCTTCTCCCTCGCCCTCTCGGGAAGGTCAACCTGCGTATTTGCGCCTTGAAGCGTTAGAGCCAAAAAACGTGAAACGCCTCCGCCATAGCAGTTTTGGCGCGTCAGCGACGGCTTTCAGCCTTCCTAGCCACTTCGCCCAAGCCCGAGGGTCGGGTCCACTTTCTTTTCCTCATCTCCGCTAACACCTTCCCGGACAAAAAATCGAGTCTGACCCCATTTTAAAAAGGAATTACAATTTAATGCAGAAAATTTCGGGACCTTTCCTGGGAGTCGCTCTGGAATGTGTAATACTCCAACACATTTTCAGCACCTACAGCCTTGAGCGCTTTCCTACTGTGAAAATTGGCACCTTGCACACGTGCACACACGAGAGAAACTTGCTCCAATTTCATGCGTCGAGCGGCCAAGGCATAGAGATACTGAGCGACTTTCTGACCACGAAGATTGGGGCGGACCAAGATATAGTGAATCTGCCAACATTCCGGAATGAGTAGTTCCGCATCGCTGCCTCGATACCACGACACATGGCCTGCAAGGCCTTGATGGTCATATACGTTGAGAATGCCTCCACTGTGGAGACTTCGCTCCATGCCTTTTCGTAACTGACTTGTTACGTTCTCAGACTCAAGTCCCAAGGACTCTGGCTCTAACAGGTGGCAAAAGTCTGGCCACCAGGCATCTAGATCTTGATCGTGAACAAAAGAAAACTCTTTGAACACTTTGGAGGAAAGCAACGGTGGTCGTGTAGCACCCCAGTCAGCGATATACACACATTCTTCCAAGCATGCCTGAGGCCACTCCGCCAGAAAAGAAACCGAACGATGATTCGGGGAAATAGGAAGTTGAATGGCATCACAGGGAAAAGGCCACTCCGTCTTCACACGATCGAGCATGGTAAAAAAGTCAGCCGGATTGGCGACAAACCAATGATCGATACATGCGACGCGTTTCCTTGCCCATGTCCCGATTCGAGGGGAAATGATCGCCCCCCAGCGCTCTCCCTCGCCCACATATTTTGGGGATAAGTCCTCCAGGGTCGCCACCTGATACAGGTCCATCAACATGGTTTGAACTTCCGGATCGATCAACTCAGATTTGGGTTGAATCGAACATTGAAAGAGCAAATTCCAGCGCTGTGCCAGCGAAACTGTTGAGGCATGTTCAATGATCGGAGAAACAGAAGTGAGATATTCTGCGCAAAACCTCTGAATGATATTTTGGGAAAGAGTCAGACTATTCATGGCACTCTTACTCCCCTCTTTGAAAAAGAGGGGTTGGGGGAGATTTTATGATGAGCTTTTCTTGAGCTAGAATTGATGACGGAGACACGGATTGTTAAATCCCCCTCAATCCCCCTTTTTCTAAGGGGGAAGTTGGAGTTCAATTGTGCCTTGAATGCAATGCTTCAGCAACAGTTTGATTTCTTTGGTTTGAAGGGCCAGCAATTCCGTATTGAGTACAGTCTTTTTTCCCCTCTCACATGCCATGCAGAGATCGATGAAGGTAAATGGTTCCCACGAACCAGATTGGACGATTTGGTCAAAGGCTGTTGTGTCCGGCAGGGTTTGACGAGTCTCATGACTTCCTAATTGTTGAAAGACGGGATGTTGGCCCACGCGCCGAAACCAATATTTTGCATTCCCTGCATCCGGCTCCCGACGATGAACGATTCCATGCCAGTAACTGCCTTCAACTGTGTCAAGATCTTGCGCAATGGCATGCGCGTCATCCCACGCATCCAAGGCCACACACAGGCCAGCTTTGACGGCTGCCCCCATCGGAGCACTCGTCACATTCTGGCCGAACAGTTCAGGTAGGGAGGTTGATTGAATCTCATGAACGAGATTAGCTTGAGTCGCCTGTCCACGAACGAGACCCAAGGCCGAGAGGCGAGGTTCAATTTCTTCGTAGAATCGTGCGCCTGTGCTTAAAGGCAGGAAGGGATTCATTGATGGTCAAACGAAGTGATGCGCACCATCAGGCTAATCGATGTAATATGAAAATCCAATCAATCCGAGGATGGCATTGATGCCAGTATTGCGGTCACCTAAAGCGGCATTGGAGATATGGTGCAAACGAAGGGCGCCGGTGATCGCCATTTCTTGCGTAATGAAATATTGCAGGCCCGGACCAGTTTCTAACAAGAATTCAAACGGGGTGCTTTGTTCCGGGATCCTTGGGGCCAAGTCGGTCCAAGACAGACCCACGCCAAAATCAAAATACGGCATCCAGCGCCCAAATGACAGGAAATTATATCGTCCCACGAAAGACACCCCTGCCAACGTGGCATCAAAGGGTTCGAAAAATTGGGCGGCGACCGGTTCGACCAGGACTTCAATCGCTCCGCTGAAATATCCCAACTCAATTTTATCAGTTACGACGAGCCCAAACTGTGGAAGGACAAAGACCGCACTACGGTTAGAGGAATCGGCATTGCCCAATCCCGTGAATGCTTGCCAGTAGCCCGCTTGGATTCCAACCTCAACGGTCCCAGCCTCAATGATGTTCTGAGCTTCCACGGCACCAAACGATTGCGCAGGCAGACTCCCGATCAGGCCCACGAACAGGAGCACCACTATCACTGTCTTTCTCACATAATCCAAGAATCCCCTCATTCGATTAGGCCACGTTCTGCGGCCATTTATTTCTTGAGGCAACATTGATGCGCATTCTACAGATCTCAAAAATGGCAATCAACTCCTCAATTGCAAGAAATTTTTCTAAAGTGACGAGAGGGATATAGAAGAGTTCATTTTCCTACGAAACGGCAGTTGGGCGCAAAAAAGACGTGTAAGATATTGGTGTGCATGGTGAAATACAAAAAGTCGTGTTACCTCATCTGGTGATAAGACCTTTTTGTATTTTGCCAGGTGCGCCAAGAACTTGCACGGGCTTTTGTGATCCAACTGCCGTTTCTAGGATTATCAAACCCCACGCCACCGCTACCACCCAAAGGGACCTTGACCCGTCTAATGGACGATCGCACTCGCCATGGTTACGCTCGCCTTGTCCGCAACCTTGCGGAACTGGATCAGCACGATCGCTTTCAAGAAATGCTGAACCAGGCATACGGAACCATGGACGAACTGGGTCGGCTCATTGAACGGGTGAAGCAATTGAGCGATGAGCATGATGAGGGAAAGCCCCCCCTCCAAGAATAAGGGCTCGTACAAAAATACCTCCCCCAGTTTGGGCGTCAATCCACCCCGTACTCGTCCTTTCCATACCGAGGAATATGCGTAGTCCTCGCGCCTTGCCAGACAGGTTTCTCAGCACCCAACCAGGGGAAGTGATTCTTGCGCGAACCCTAACCTGACCTGCCCGGGAACCTAATTGACAGCTCGCTCCCAGCCCTTTCCCTCGTGCCCGAACGTAAACAGGGTCGGATGAAAGATCTCAGCCAGAATTTCCACCGACTCAACCAGCCGAGGTCCGGGACGATTAAAATATTGATTGCCATCCGTGAGATAGACTCTCCCCTGTTGCACGGCTTTGAGGTCACTCCACCCCGGTTGGCCTGTCAAAAGATGAATTTCTTCGCGTGTCCGCGGGATAGAAAAGCCGCAGGGGAGCAATAGAAGAATATCAGGGTCTTCCTTCTGAACCGCCTCCCATGTGAGCCATGGTGCATGCTCACCGGCATGACCAAACACATTCTGTCCGCCGGCGTAATCGATCAGCTCGGGCATCCAGTTGGCCGAGGCCATGAGAGGATCGAGCCATTCAATACAACCAACGGTTGGACGATCTCCAATCTGACGGGTTTGTGCACTGATGATCTCGACGCGGTTTCGAAGCGTGGACAATAAGGCCTCACCTTCTTCCTTCCGACCCAAAGCCCCAGCCACTCGCCCGATATCGTCCCACACCTCGTGCAACTGATTCGGCGACAGCGAGACAATCGAAGGCCTGGTGCCTATCCAATCCCCGACCATCTGTTCCACATCAGACAGACTCACGGCACACACCTCACACTGCGCTTGGGTCAGGATACAATCAGGATGTAAGGCCCGGAGTTGTTGGACATCCACGCGATAGACCGAAACGGCATCACGCAGAAGATTCTTAACACGATCATCAATGTCCCGGCTGCTGCCTTGCGGATCGAATTTCGGGGATGTGCAGACGGGAAGAGCGGTCACACTCTGAGGGTAGTCACATTCATGCGATCGCCCCACTAAATCGTCCCGTGCGCCTAAAGCACACACCCATTCAGTAGCGCTAGGGATTAACGACACGACACGAGGCATGGACGGACTTCTCCAGATTAATTGAATGTAAAATTTGGTGACGACATCCTAGGTCAGACTCTCGAGTTCTGCAAGGCCGCAGGGGCTATTTTACCTCTTGACCGGACCCCCCGTTTGGAGGATGCTATCGCTACGTGCAGCTGCAAAATCATAAGGAGGATCTGTTGAATAATTCCAAAATTTTTCAAATTACCGACAACTTTCCAATAACCTAAGATGCCAGACGTAAGGGGCTGTTCAAAAAGGTCCGCTCGCCTTCGCGAAGCCGCTTCGGCGGAGCCAGGTCCAGCAAGGCCGCAGGCCCGTTGGCGCGCTTGGGTAGGGTGGGTCAGACAACGAACTTTTTTGAACATTCCCTCCACCTGATGATGGTCTGCTTATCACGACCATGTATTGGCCAAGGGCGTGAAATATTCAACCGACCCTTCATCGTCATGACGGATACGGCAAGAAAGGCCGGCCCCTGACACTCACTTGAAGGATGGCTTCCCTCGGACCCTTACCAACGGCACGTTTCCTTTGGTGAACCTCAAACCTCACTCTGAATGCCTCCCGACACTTGCGATCCTCCATGTATAAATATTTCCTCTTTTTTCTCGGATTCATGCTTCTCATTCCCCTTTTGAACCTCCTATTAGGGATTCACCCCTTCAGGTTTAAAACCGATGCCGATCCAAGCCGCTTTGGGCTTTCGTATGAACGAGTGGCATTTACCACGAAGGATCAGCTCATCATCCGAGGTTGGTTTATTCCTGCGGCCCCTTTCGCACGCGCACCCGGTCAGGAGGCAACAGGAGAAAAAGAAGCAGTTCCTACTATTGTCGTCGGTCACGGATATCCGTTCGACAAAGCCAATATCCTGGGACACGTTCTCTTTTTGCATCAACGATTTCATTTATTGTTGATAGATTTCCGGTATTTCGGGGAAAGCGACGGATGGATGACCACTGTCGGCATTCGAGAACAGTTGGATGTGCAAGCGGCCCTGGACTACCTTCAACAGCGAAAGGATATCGATTCGACTCGAATCGGGGCCATGGGCTTTTCCATGAGTGGGTCAACCTTTATTGTGGCTCAAGATCCACGCATTCGAGCCATTGTCGCGGATAGTCCGTTCGCCTCGCTCGCCAAAATCGTGGAGAGCCAATTTTTCTTCATTCCCGGCCCTCTCAATTGGGCCATTGTGGCCCTCACTAGTTTGTACGCCAAAGGGTTGTTAGGGTTAGACATAGATCAGGCATCGCCGGAAAATACCATTCACTCCCTTGCGACCCCTCTCCTCCTCATCCATGGAGAGACTGACTCGCAAATTCCAGCCAATCATTCACGGACCCTTCTCGCCAAAGCGAATCCTGAACTGACCACCCTCTGGCTCATTCCAGGGGCAGATCACGGTCACGCCCACGCCATTGCCGGGATAACCTACGAACTTCGAGTTCTGGACTTTTTCACCACACACTTGAACTAGTTTGTTACATTAGCCTGGAATGATTTACCATTCTGGCTATTCATGATCCTAGAAACGGCAGTTAGGCGCAAAAAAGACGTGCAAGATATTGGTGTGCATGGTGAAATACAAAAAGTCGTGGTCACCTCTCTGGTGATGAAACCTTTTTGTATTTTGCCAGGTGCGCTCAGGGTCCGTCACGAAATAACCGGGACAATTGGGAGGCCCAGATTTGTGATCGGGGCAAGGCGCGACGAGGGAGCCTAGCGGGGCTATGTGACCGAGGAGCAACGCTGCCCCGGGCCAAAGATGGGCCTCCCCGGAGGGCCGGACGCTTTTGGGCTCCGCCGGCGTCGCTCATCGCTTCCATACTCCCGGTATGCGCGCTCTTCGCTCCTTGGCTCGCTCCAAAATCGTCTCGGCCAATTGTCCCGGTTATTTCGTGACGGACCCTAAGAGCTTGCGCGGACTTTTGTGATCCAACTGCCGTTTCTAGGTTGAAGCTAGACGAGATTGTGGTTGCGATTGTAGGTCTTTTAAATCCCCCTGTGTCCCCTTTTTTCTAAGGGGGAAAGATGATTTCTTTTTTCGCCCCTCTTTGGAAAAGAGGGGTTAGGGGAGATTTTACGATCATTCCAAACCTTTTAAATCCCCCTACTTAAGGGGGAATGAGGAACGGTTTTGATGCTGAAATACAACCCTCGACTCAAGCAACAGGCACAAACTCTTCGGAAATCCATGACCGAGGCCGAGCTAAAATTGTGGAGGCATTTACGGAGAAAACAGATCCAAGGAGTCCAATTCTACCGACAAACACGTATTGGGAATTACATCGTGGACTTCTATGCGCCTACCGCAAAATTAGTCATCGAAGTTGATGGGGCACAGCATTTCGAACACCAGCACGAAGTTAAAGACCACCAACGCGATGCCTTTCTCGCCAATCAAAGGTTGACGGTCCTGCGGTTTCATAACGGCCAAGTGCTACAAGAGACTGAAAATGTCATTGAGGCTATCTACCAACACGTCACGTCGCAATTGGCTTCGAGCTCTTCTGAATTGAAAACTTAAAATCCCCCTGTGTCCCCCTTTTCCAAAGGGGGAGTAAGAAAGACTCTCCACGCTCCCCTCTTTGGAAAAGAGGGGTTGGGGGAGATTTTCTCATAATTCTCAATCCTTAAAATTCCCCTCACGCTCTTTTTTAAGAACGGCTTCAGATGGGTCTTTGAACCTAGGAACGGCAGTTGGGCGCAAAAAAGACGTGTAAGATATTGGTGTGCATGGTGAAATACAAAAAGTCGTGGTCACCTCGGTGGTGATGAGACATTTTTGTATTGTGCCAGGTGCGCCAAGAGCTTGCGCGGACTTTTGTGATCCAACTGCGGTTTCTAGGTTGAATGCCCCTCCCTTGCATCTCTTAGTCATTTCTCCTACCGTACCGCGTCATGTCGAAAACACGTGTGTGGTTCTATTGCCTGCTTACGGGTATAGGGTATTCGCTGTCCGTTTCCAACCTGTTTGAGGGTGTTCATTGGGGCATTCTTGCCTGGATTGCGTTGGTACCTCTTCATCGGGTGCTCATTGGTGTGACGTCTGGGCAGGCCTTTCGGCGGGGATGGTTGGCTGGGTTTTTCGTGTTCACCGGGACCATATACTGGGTCGTGGTCTCAATGCATCTCTATGGGCAAGTCCCACTTCCAATGAGCATCGCGCTCATGTTTCTGCTGACGGTCTACCTTGGCCTCTTTGTGGGTATGTATGCATGGGGCTTTGTGTGGATGGAGCAGCGCTGGGGCAACGTAGCCTGGATTCTGGCGCCGTGTTTGTGGGTCTCGCTTGAATTCCTCCGGACCTATGCTTTTAGTGGCCTACCATGGGGACTCTTGGGATACTCCCAATTTCAATGGCTTCCGATTATTCAAATTTCCGACATCACCAGCGTCTATGGCGTATCGTTTATCATTGTTCTCGCCAACGTTGCGCTCTTTATTCTGCTCCGTTGGATCTTGGCTAAGGCCAAGATTCGCGCCACTCTTCTTCAACCTTGGCAGCCCGTAGCTGCAGCCACCGTGATTATACTGGTGGTCTGGCTCTACGGATTTTTTTTCCTCAACTCTTCTAGCTTCTCCGGCGCACCCAAACTTCGCGTCGGGGTGGTTCAGGCGAATATCGATCAGGCGCGCAAGTGGGACACAGCGTATCGTGTGGACACGCTTGAACGATATGTTCGACTTACGAAAACAGTGACTGAAGGGGCTGATGTGATCATCTGGCCTGAAGCCGCGACACCGTTCCTGTTCGAACAGGAACAGGGCTATCAGTCTCTTGTGGTGGAGATGGTTGAGAAAGCGCAGTTGCCCTTGATATTTGGAAGCCCGGCGCTTCGTCGGTATGACGATGGCCGACCGTATTTACTCAATAGCGCTTATGTGCTTCAGCCTGACGGTGAACTCACGGGGCGGTATGACAAACAACATCTTGTCCCCTTCGGAGAATACATTCCTCTCAAACAATTTCTTTTCTTCCTGGACAAACTCGTGGTGGGCATTGGTGACTTTCAGCCAGGCCCAGGCCCGACCTTGCTTTCAATTCCACATGGGCCTGACCAACAACAGGTTCAATTCGGCGTGGCGATTTGTTACGAGGTGATTTTTCCTAATCTCGTTCGGCAACTGGCACATGCAGGCTCCAATTTTTTGGTGACGATCACGAATGATGCGTGGTTTGGCAACACTGTAGCTCCGTACCAGCACTTTGCCATGGTGGTGTTTCGGGCCGTAGAAAATCGAATGGCCTTTGCTCGCGCGGCGAATACTGGCATTTCCGGATTCATCGATCCTTCAGGACACATCATCGCCGTCACGCCCATTTTCACCGAGCAAGCCATCACTGGATCGATTCCACTAGGCACGTCTTCAACGTTTTACACACGATTTGGCGATGTGTTTGCCTGGGCCTGTGTTATAATGACTGTGTTTTTGCTATTGTTCACACGATTCTTCCGCAAACCATCCGCGGTAGACACCATCTTTCAATACCCTTCACCACGCAGAGACACAAAGGAGTGACGCATGCTTGAGGACATTCGATCTCGTTTGCAAACCACCGGGGACCACATTCAAGAGTTACGGAGGTGTCTTTGACCTGCCTCGGCTTCGCAACGAATTAGAAGAACTCGAGCGGGAAAGCGCTCAGCCCGGTTTTTGGAACAACACCCAAATGGCCACCAAGGTCGGCCGCCGCAAAGCCAGTATTGAACGGGAGATGACCCGCATCACTGATTTTGAACGCCAGCAAGCGGATCTCGAAGCCACGCTGGAACTTGTTGGTGAAGAAGACGATCCCGACCTTCAGTTCGAACTCACCCAGGGCATTCAAGAACTCGAGACCGTGCTCGACCAACTCCACACGGAGCAATTGCTATCCGGTGAGCACGATGCCAACTCAGCTATTCTCGGCGTCAACCCCGGGGCAGGTGGGACGGAATCACAAGACTGGGCACAAATGCTCATGCGCATGTTTGTTCGCTGGGCCGAACAACGTGGGTTCAAAGTCAGCACGATTGATTTACAACCTGGCGACGAGGCTGGTATTAAGAGTGTGACGCTGCAGATTGAAGGTGAATACGCCTATGGCTATTTGAAGTCGGAAGCTGGCGTGCATCGCTTGGTGCGCATCTCGCCATTTGACGCCAACAAACGCCGGCATACATCCTTTGCCGCAGTTTCGGTCTGTCCCGAACTCGACGATGAAGTGGTGGTTGTGATTGACGACAAGGATCTTCGGGTGGATACGTTTCGGGCCGGTGGAGCCGGCGGCCAGAACGTGAATAAAGTGGAAACCGCCATCCGCATGACACATCTTCCAACGGGTATTGTGGTGCAATGCCAGAACGAACGCTCACAGTTGCAAAACCGGTTGAATGCCATGAAGGTACTCAAATCGAAACTCTACGAAGTCGAACAGCAGAAAAAAGATGCGGAGTTCCAAAATATTATTGGTGAGAAAAAGGACATTGCCTGGGGAAGCCAAATTCGATCGTATGTGTTTCAACCCTATCAAATGGTCAAAGATCATCGAACGAACCAGGAGTCGGGCAATGTCGCATCCGTCATGGATGGCGCGCTCGATCCATTTATTGAAGCGTATTTAAAACACCAGATGGCCTCGAAGACATCGTAACCATTTTGAACAGGTGACTTTACCGTAGGCATTATTAAATCCTCCATAAGATCCCCCCTCGACCCTCCGTTTAATCTCCCCCTTTGGAAAAGGGGGATTGAGGGGGATTTTAATAAATACTCCCCGGCCCAAATAGCAGGGTATTGAAAGGAATACATAATTTGAAAATCCCCCTACCCCCCTTTTCCAATTGGGGAACCCTTCGATAACACTCAGGGCAGGCCTCATGGGTCACCCTGTAGCAAGCACCGTGGAATAAGAAGATTTATCCTTCGGACACGAACTTTTTTTCACATCGGAATGGATTCATGGAAGACATAAACGAACAACGTACGCAACGCATTCAAAAGCTCGAGACGCTGAGAGCAATGGGTATCCAACCCTATGGCACACGCTTTGATGAAACACATCAAATACAACCGCTGGTGAATTCTCACGGATCGAAAACCAAAGAGGAACTGGAACAAGACAAAATTGAATGCCGCATTGCCGGGCGCATCGTCGCGCTTCGCCGATTCGGTAAGGCCGCGTTTGCGTCTCTCCAAGACGGTGCACATCGATTGCAGGTGTACCTTAAAAAGGATGTGCTTGGGGATGACAACTTTCAGCTTTCCCAAGAATTGGATTTGGGGGATTGGGTCGGCGTAGAGGGACACTTGTTTCGCACGAAGACTGATGAGCTGACAATCGAGGTCCAGAAGCTGACGTTTTTATCGAAAGGCCTTCGCCCGCTGCCAGAGAAGTGGCATGGATTGACGGACATTGAAACCCGTTATCGCCAACGGTACGTGGATCTCATTGCGAATCCCGATGTGCATAAAATTTTTGAGACACGGAGCCGGTTGATCACTGGCATCCGAAACTATTTCACGGAAAATGGTTTTCTCGAAGTCGAAACACCAATGATGCATCCTATCCCCGGCGGAGCCACGGCCCGGCCCTTCGTGACCCACCATAATGCGCTGGATACCGACTTGTATCTGCGGGTTGCCCCTGAGCTGTATCTCAAACGTTTAATCGTCGGTGGCTTTCGGCGCGTGTTTGAAATTAATCGGAATTTTCGAAACGAAGGCATCTCCACAATTCATAATCCCGAATTCACCATGCTGGAGTTTTACCAGGCCTATGCCGACTACAATGACCTGATGGCTTTGACCGAACAGCTCTTTGGAAAACTGGCGCAAGACATTTGTGGGACCATGAAATTAGAATGCCAAGGCCAGACGATCGACCTAACACCTCCATGGCGACGGCTTCCGTATTTCGATGCCGTGTTAGAATACAATCAATTCGATCGAACCGTGTTGGAAAGTCGTGATGCGGCGGAAGCCGCAGCCACACAGCTCGGCCTCGCTATCCCCAAAGACGCAAGCCTCATTGGCATTCTGAATCTCATCTTTGAGGAAACCGTGGAATCGAAACTGATTCAACCCACGTTCATCACGGACTATCCCACCGAGATTTCTCCACTGTCGCGGAGAAAGGATTCGGATCCGTCACTCACGGACCGGTTTGAATTGTTTATTGCGAGTCGTGAGTTGGCAAATGGATTTTCGGAGTTGAATGATCCAATCGATCAACGCCAACGCTTTGAAGCACAAATGGCCCAGCGCGAAGCTGGCGATGACGAGGCACATTATTTGGATGAAGACTTTGTCCGCGCCTTGGAATATGGCATGCCCCCAACCGCTGGGGAAGGCATTGGAATCGACCGCATGGTCATGCTGTTTACCAATCAAGCCTCTATTCGTGACGTGATTCTCTTTCCCCAACTTCGGCCGGAGAAACTTTCGTGACTCTGCCTTACGAAATTTTTATCGGGCTTCGTTACTTGCGAGCAAAACGCCGCACTCGCACCATTTCGTTTAATACCTTTATTTCGATCGCAGGAATTACCCTTGGCGTCGCCGCACTCATTGGCACGTTGGGAATCATGACGGGTTTTAAGGAAGACATGCAGGCCAAGATCTTAGGCACAACGTCTCACATCGTGATCCAAGAACGCGGTCGTCAAACCATGGCTGGACACACCGACCTCGTGACCAAGGTGGAAGGTGTGCCGGGAGTCATTGCCGCCACTCCCTACATTTTCAAGCAAGTCTTGCTGACCTCGAAAACAGGGGTCCAGGGCATTATTCTTCGTGGCATCGACCCTGACAAAGAACCGGACGTGACAGAAGTGGCTGAGAACGTGAAGTATGGAAAGGTCAAGGATTTGGCCAATCCGCCTGTCGTGACAACAGAAGACGGGTCTTTAGCTAATTCCCAGCCAGGGATTATTTTGGGAAAAGAATTGGCATTGCGTCTCGGGCTGTTTGTTGGCAACCGTGTGAATGTGGTGTCGCCAGTTGGTCCAATTAGCGCCCTGGGCATGACGCCGAAGATTCGACCTTTTCAAGTCGTAGGCATTTTTGAATCGGGCATGTATGAGTACGATTCCTCTTTGGCCTATATCTCGTTAAAGGAAGCACAAAAATTTTTCAGTCTGGGCAATACCGTCACAGGCATTCAAGTCAAAGTTGAAGACGTGTTTACTGCCAACGTTATTGCTACACGTCTGAATGCCACACTCGGCCCCGGCTATTCCGCCAGAGATTGGATGGAATTGAACCGAAATCTCTTCTCTGCCCTGAAGCTTGAAAAGACCATGATGTTCCTGCTACTCGTCCTGATTACCTTGGTGGCATCATTTAACATCGTGAGCACGCTCACGATGATCGTGACCGAGAAACAACGAGAAATAGCCATTCTCAAAGCCATGGGCGCGACACCCAAGGCTATCATGCAAATTTTCATGTTAAACGGTTTGGTAATTGGATTGACGGGAACGGCCATTGGCATTCCATTGGGCTACACGTTTCTTTGGCTCATTGAACATTATTGGACTTTCGACCAGACGGTGTATTACATCTCCCACATTCCCGTCCATGTTCAAGGCTTGGATGTCTTGCTGGTGGCCTGTTCGGCGCTCCTCATCAGCTTTGCGGCTACCCTTTACCCATCCTGGCAAGCGGCAAAACTCGCTCCGGTCAGTGCCCTTCGGTATGAATAATTTTTATGAGTCACGCTAACGTGGACAGCCCGTTTCTCCAGGTGAACGATGTGTATAAATCGTTCGTGCTTGGCACTCAAACCGTGGACGTGTTGAACGGGATCAACTTTACCCTTCATCGAGGCGAAATGCTCGCAATGGTCGGGGCATCCGGTGCAGGCAAAAGTACGTTTCTCCACATCCTTGGCACACTCGATCACCCCACCAGCGGGACGGTCTTGTATGAAGGACAAGATGTATTTCGTCTCTCTGAAACCCAATTAGCCACATTTCGAAACCGACGAATCGGGTTCGTGTTTCAATTTCATCATCTCCTGCCGGAATTCACGGCTCTTGAAAACACGTACCTTCCCGCTTTGATGCAAAAACGTCCAAAACACGAAATCCTTGAAGAAGCGACCACCCTCCTGTCAGAAGTTGGCCTGGGCCATCGCGTACATCACAAACCTGGCGAATTGTCTGGTGGTGAACAACAGCGGGTGGCTGTGGCGCGTGCCTTAATTCAAAATCCCGATCTGGTCTTAGCAGACGAGCCCACAGGGAATTTAGACGCACACACGGGCCAGTCAATCTTTGAGATATTGAGAACCCTGAATCAGAAACGAGGAACGGCCATTGTGATTGTGACACACAACGAACGTCTCTCGGACCAGGCAGACCGCATCATTCATATTGTGGATGGGAAAATAACTGATGGGACAGAGACGTGAAGCGTGATCCGTGACGCGTCACGCGTAAATAAAAATTGGTTTTCTCCCTACTCATCACGCATTACGCTTCACGCCAACGATTTACTTCCGCGCCGCTGAAATCCGATCCTTAATCACATCGAATGTGGCCTTGGGTACGACCTGCTTGGCGACCAACTCTCCGCGAAGACGGTAGGGCCGATTGGCAATGACTTTTTCGGCCATGTTTTTCGTGAGTCCCAAAAAGAGGACCAAATCATTGACCGAAGCTGTATTGATATTCACGGGAGCGAGGCCACCCTTGATCGGGGTCACGACAGGAACCGATGCGGACGACGGTTTGGGTTTGGACGCCACCCTGGCTTTCGTTCTAGACAGCGGCGCCTTGGGTGTCATCGACGCCGGGACCTTCGCGACCTGTTTGGCTTTCGCCTGTCGAGCCTCTTTTAACTCTTTTTGATACCGGCGAACCGTATCTTTCAATGCGCGGTTTTGGCTTTTGAGTTTTTGATGATTTTGCTTGAGTTTTCCGAACTTGGCCGTGATCATGTGGCCCTTTTTGACCACTTCGGCTTCACGCGTGGACAGAAGATCCCGTTCATTCTCCCGGCCTTCTTTAATCCGTTGGATTTCCACAGCCATCATTTCCAGATCCATCGCTACTTTTTCATTTTCATTTCTCAGTTTGTCATTTTCCTGTTCCACGGCTTCCCGCATCATCCGACTTTTTTCAAGGTCAATTTTGGCGGATTCCATATCAGCCACCGCGGCTTTGTATTTCTTTTCTGAAACCAAACAGCCACTCAGCATCAGACCCGCCAACACCATCAGACTGATCATCATCAACAGTCGAGTGACTGGCCCACGTTCATCGTGTTTCCTGTTCATCTGGCCCTCATTGTGTCAAAAAGGTTATCTTCACTATGACAGGCTGGCAACCTTGGGGGACCAGCCCTGGTCATTTCGACCCTTGGGAGAAATCTCCCTTTCCCTGCCACGCTTGGTAATGGATCCTACCACCAACGGAGAGATTTCTCCTTGCACTCGAAATGACAGAATGGGACTGACGATCATTTATCCCGGACAGGCTAGACTTTTCGGTCTTCCAAAATGGATTCATGGTCCGATTTGGTTTGCATGCCTAGGCTCTCTCACTAGGTAGAGAGGCCTAGCATAAAGGGGAACAAATTTTTGTCAATAGCTCCCCACAAAACATCCAGGGCCATTTCATTCTTTTTATAAGCAAGGGATTCCATGAGGTTTTTTGTGCCCTCTTTTTCAGGGCAGGGCCATGCGGATGGCTAAATGGGGCTTGCCCCAGAGCAGTCTACACGCCTGCGCGATATTGGTGTAGCCTTTCAGGCGTAAGAGACTGATGGCATAGCGTCTCAGACAGGTCATGACCATTGGGCCATTGAGACTTCGTATCTGACTCCTGTCTTCATCAAAGGTGACGTCCAACACATAATGCTGCTTATTCTCCACACTCCAATGCTTTCGGTTTTGCGAGAGGATGGTCTTCGGCCCCGCCTTGTCTTTGGACTGACTCGTGACACCGCAGACCGCTTCGACGGTCGTGAGGCCCTGCTTGAGATGCGTCACTTCCCTCTCAATGCAGAAGACTTGCTGGACATGAGGAAAGTTGACATAGGCATTCAGGGAGTCATCGCACCAGATCCTGCGGGTCGTGATCTGCCCATGGCCTTTCTCGGTGGTGGCATAATCGCACCGGCGTGCTCGCAACGCTAAGGCCTCAATGTCGTGCTTCAAGGTGGGCTGGTTTCCCTTGACGGTGAAGACGAAGTCGGCGCCGCGTTCGTGCACCAGGTACTCGGCAATCTCTTTCTGGGTGAGGAGCGCATCCGCCGTGATCACCTTCCCTGCGATCTCGAGCGCATCTAACAGGGGCCGCACGCAGGGGATCTCATTGGTCTTGGAGTGAACTTTTTTTGGGTGAGGTGGCGCCCGGCTTGATGGGTGACGGCGCTGAGGACGTGGGGCTGTTCGCTTGGGACCTTCGACGTCCCCCGCATGGTCTTCCCATCAATGGCAATGCCCTGATCCTCCCCGCCGAAGGTGTCCAGCCACCGGCCGAGCAGGGTATCGACTTCACAGGGGTCGACGGCCGTGATAAAGCGGTAAAGAGTGCTGCGGCTCGGGACGAGGTAGCGCCCCCCTCGCTGAGTACAGCCTAGCCGCTTGCGCATCGGCTGCGATAACTGCTGGGCCCAGTCCGAGATCGCTTCATAGCCGCGCGCGCCGCACAAGGTGGCACAGAACATGATCGCCGTGAGGGCGCGTCGGGTGTGCCGTTGCCCTTGCAAATGGCGGGGATCGGTCAGCTGCACCACATACGTAAAGAGGGAGTCCGTCTGTTTTGTATTCAATCTCATCTGAGGCGCTTCTCCTTTCTGATAGGGCTGATCAAGCATCGGGCGTGCAAGGATCTCTCGGGCTTGGGGATGCAGCCGCACGACTAGGATGCGCTTCGGTCTCTCATGCTGAACATAACACGTGTTCGACTTGCGAAACCCTCGTGTCAGACCGAGCTCGTGCCACCCGGCGGCCCGATAGCAGGTCCCGGTGAAGCGGGCAGGATCGACGAAGGTCTCTAAGAGGAGCAAGGGGTAGCCGTGGTACAGTTGCCAATCGGACGAGATCCGTTTCGCGCAGAGCGACAGGACTTTCGAGGCGAGGTTCTTTTGCGAACAGCCCGGCAGCATGAGAAACCGGGTGTTGTTGGCCAGTAAATGGAGTCGTTGCCATTGAAAACAGGGGGGCCAGCCGATCCAGTGGTCTCGCGGTCTCGATTTGAGGGCCGCCGCCGCAAACACCAGCAAGGCCAGCCAGCGATCCTGCACACAGGCGAGATATTGTATCGATTGGCCAATCAGCGGGGCATGACCGAGGTAGTGGTGTCTGTCGAGAAGGGTCTTGAAGGCGTCCTTTTCGTCTCGGACAATTGGGCGAACCACGACTTGCCTCAGATCAATGTCCGGCTGTCCGCTTGGCGATTCGTCTGGCATGCAAAAGAGTATGCCGTAAACGAAAAGAAAAAGCCAGCCTAAATCGATTATTCCTTATTATCTATAAAGTTACACTTTAATATGAAATAGCCCTGACAAAACATCTGTGGCCTTTACCCTATCAACCCCTCCATTTCGAGCCCGAATCCGCCGAAAGAGTCCTTTCAGAGTCACCCATCACCTAATATTTTCACATTTTCCCCAGAAAGATTTCTCGCATGGAACAATTTGGACCGGGATTAGCGGCACTGCTCGGATTTTTAGAAGGACTCACCGAATTCCTGCCCGTCTCGTCAACCGGCCATCTCATTCTTTTGGGACATTATCTCGGTTTTACCGGGGACATGGCCATTAGTGTAGAGATCTGCATTCAAATTGGTGCGGTCCTGGCCGTTGTTGTATATGAACGGGGAAAAATTTTTGGATTGGTCTGCCATGGTCTTCGTGAACAACATGAATTCCGACAGGGCATTATGGCGACACGCACCCCAGGAAGCCGGCAGTCATGGCAATCGTATCTTCGCCAGTCTATACGCAACCATCGAAATATGTGGTTCCTGTTGGGTCTGGGAGCCGCGTTTATACCCGCGGCCGTGGTAGGCCTTTTGACGCATGAGTGGATCGAAACCCATCTCTTTTCCCCCAATACCGTGGGCATCAGCTTAATCATTGGCGGAGTCATTATTCTCGTGGTGGAAACGTGGCCTAAAACCGTCAAAATTACTCAACTCGAACAGGTCGGGCTCACTGCAGCAGTCGGTGTGGGAATCGCCCAATGTATGGCTCTCATTCCAGGCATGTCCCGCTCCGGATCAACCATTGTCGGGGGGTTGCTGCTTGGCCTAGACCGAAAGGTCGCCACTGAATTTTCGTTCTTTCTCGCCTTGCCAACCATGTTTGCCGCGACCATCTATAAACTCGCGCAATCCATTCATCTGTTTGGCGCCGACGATATCTTTGCGCTACTGATTGGCATGTTCGTGTCCTTCCTCGTGGCGTGGGCGGTCATCGCATCTTTCTTAACCTACGTCAAACGACACACGCTCAAAGTCTTTGGCTATTACCGCGTCGTTCTCGGCACGATAATCTTGCTCGTGATCTAATCGTGATGCATGAAGCGTGATGCGTAAGGCGTAAAAACACATTACTCTTTTACTCATTACGCATCACGGATTACGCTTTACGTCCGAGACATACATCTCAGGCCGGCGATCTTTCAACAAATCATTGTACGGATTAATGCATTTGTCGCGGGCTTCATTGACATCGATGTTCACGACCTTCAATTCTTCTCGATCAATCGGCGCCCGGTTAAGGATCTTCCCTTTGGGTGAGACCACTTCGCTTTTTCCAATATAGGTGAGCGGTGCTTTACCTCCTCGGGCTTCTTGCCCAATTCGATTCGCCATCACGGTAAAGACTCGATTTTCTAACGATCGAGTCACCATAGCATCGGGACAATGGGGAAGGACTAAATTCGAAGGGTGACACAGAATGTCTGCACCGTTGAGCGCCAACGTTCTGGCCACTTCCGGGTAATACCAATCAAAACAAACCATGACCCCAATCCGGGCCTGCCCAATATCCCAGACTTGAAGGCCCGAGTTGCCAGGCATGAAAAACAAAGTCTCTTCGAAAAACAAATGCGTTTTGCGGTAGCACCCCACATACCCCGAAGGCCCCACTACGATTGCGGAGTTGTAACACTGATTGCCTTCCCGCTCAGGCAACCCGATAACCAAGTGCATGCCATGTTGCCGAGCCAGATCAAGACACGTTTGGGTTGTGGGGCCATCCGGGACCGGTTCGGAAAGGTCGAGCACTTCCTCCTGACTCACAAACTGATACCCGGAAAAGGCCAACTCAGGAAGAACGAGCAGTTCACAATCAACCGTTCCCAATCGTGAAGCAAACTGGTCCAGATTTTTTTTGACTTCACCAAATTCTGGATGAGATTGAAAATAGCCAACTTTCAATATTGGTCCAGCCCCTCAAATAAAAACGGGCAGGTACACCCTGCCCGTTTTTCCGCTCATGATTCCTGAAAAAGAATCGTAATCAGGGCACTTCTTTAAGATGCCCGACCGCACTCTGAGCATGCTTGGTCGCAACTCCAGCATGGCCTTGTCCACCATGGTCAATCGCTTTTTCCAATTCTTCCACACCGGCATCCAAGTGTGGATTTGTCACTTCTTTTTGCGCGGCATGCGCATGCCCCAAGGCTTCTTGGGCATGTTCCACAAGCACTCCGGCATGCCCCTGGCCCCCATGGTCGACCGCTTGTTCCGCATGAGTAATGGCTTCTGCAACATGAGCATTCATCCCTGCGAATACTGGACTGGAAATAAACAACACTGCACCTATCAACATCGCTGCGAAAAGAACTCTTTGCCCCATTTTCAGACCTCCACTAAGATATGGTTAAGAATAACTTCCACGAATGATCAGACCTTAGGGTTCGCACAAGAATAACTTCCCTTGTTGGTACATCCTCGCATGCTTTTCGTGTGACATCAAGAAGATTGCGCTTGGGATTGACCCGACACTTTATGAAGGAGTTTGACGTCCTTTTCCGCAGGAGCCGCGAAATCCCGGCTCCATTCCCACCACGATCCCGGATAATTCCTCACCTTTTCATACCCAGCCAATTTCAGGACAAAATAGACCCACGCGGATCGAACACCGCCCAAACAATAGGTAATCACCTCTTGGCTCGGATGCAGACCACGGTCCTGGAATATATCACGAATAACGGACAACTCCTTCAACGTTCCGTCGTGATTGAGAAACCCATTCCAGGGAATGTTGAGGGCTGAGGGAATATGGCCCGCTCGGGGAAGCCCATCAATTTCCTTCCCGGCATATTCTTCGACGCTTCTGGCATCGAGCACAACCGATTCGGCGTGGGGTCGTTTCACGAGTTTTTTGAGCTCATTTTTCAACATCATGACTTCAGGGTTGGGCGAAGCCGTAAAATCGCCAGGAGGAAGTTTGACTGGATCATGTCCATAGGGGCGTGCTTCAGTTGTCCATTTTACCCATCCCCCATCTAAGACCTTGACGCTGGGATGTCCCAAGTACTGCAGCATCCAAAACATTCTGCCTTCGTCACCCCAATTATCAAAAGGATTGCAATAGATGACGATATCGCTGGAGTTATTAATGCCCAACGCCCGTAACCGTTGTTCCAAACGAGAAATATCCGGATCCAACACCCCCTTGGCGGTGGCCTCGGGATCGCTATACTCATGCCAGGTGCTGTTGATCGCACCTGGAATATGCGACGAATAGGCACCTGGCCCACGGACATCAATAATCACCAAATCATCCCGACCCAAATTCTGAGCTAGGGTTTCCGTATCAATTAACCATGCACTGGTCATAAATGTGTTCCTATTCCTCAGCTAAATTAACCTAAAGAGCCATGTTGTAAACTGAGATCCTGTGAATCCTTTGAGCACCCAATCCGTGGATCCACGGGTTGATCATTCAGCGCCACACTCAGCTTCTCGCCTAAGGGGAACTCGCGCTGATAAATCTGAAAGCGATACGGTTCATCGGATCGCATTCCATAGGTATCCCGTAACATGGCATGCTGACCATCTGTGAGGATATGATAGCGAACTCGAGCCTCGACAACCAAGTCTTCACGTCCTCGAGGGATTTGATAGGAAAATTGGTAGTCCCGGCTGGCCAGCGGCAACAACCGGTTGTCGTATAATTCCACGATCACAGGCTGCCAAAGAATCCACCGGCCCATAGTCTCCGTTTGCTCTTCCAACACCGTACCGGCCTTGTCTTTCACATAAAATTCCACGGTAAAATGACGATCCGGATCCCCAGTTGGAATTTTATGACCCGCGCCGGCATTGATCAACGTGAGAGTCATATTCACGGTATCGCCGGGCTTAGGGTTGGGCGGATTAGCCTGAACTTGAATGGCCACGGCCCGTTTGATCATTTCGGGATCATGCCCACCCCGCCATAGATGTTTCCGTCCTTGTCGAATGGGGCCGCCTTTCGCCGCAGGTCTCGACACCTCCGGCATATGGCACGTTTGGCAGATATGGCCTTTTTCCTTCATGAAGAACTCACCTTCATATTCGGGATAGGTCCCACAGGGGCCGACATTATAAAACTGAAATGGCCCCGAAACCACGTTGTGACAGCGATAACACATGGCCGTGGTCCGAAAAGCCGGGTCATATTCCGTGGGATGCGGCGCGACCGAATCATCGAAGGGTCCAAAAATCACCCCATTGCGTACATGACAGGCTGCACAGCTCACACCTTCCTGCTGATAGGCATGATCATACCTCGGGTTTTTGACTTGAATAGCCTTCTCCACACGATTATTCGGAATGCTTTGAATGAGCGTGGGTTGTTGGTTCTCTAACGGCGTATGACAGTTCAGGCAGACCCACACATTGTCATCCCTTTTCCAATAGGCTTGAAAGAAAGGATCTTTATACGCGTGAGCATGAATACTGGTCTTCCACTCTTCGTAGATGTCTTGATGACACCGGCCACATTCTTCCGCTTTGAGGCTCTCTAACCCAACGGGCACTTCTTGGAAAGGAATGGCATGAGCATAATCATCGCGGAGGCCAAAAATAACGGTCGGTCGAATTTCCGTATAAAAAAAATAGACCACCACAGGGGCAACAAACAGAAAGCCCAAAAGAACAAGCCAATTTCTTTTACCTCTTCGGTGTCTTCTTCGTCGCCGTCTGAACATGGGTTATGCGTCCATCAAAGCCATAAGATGTTGATCCACGGAAGCCGACAACGCCCGAAGGTCATAGCCCCCTTCCAAACACGCCACGATCCGCCCATGACAATGGGTATTGGCAATGCCCACAACCAGGCGAGTCAGTTCGCCATAGCCTTCATCGGTAATGCTCATGCTCGCCAAGGGATCATCCTCATGGGCATCGAAGCCCGCGGAGATCAAGACGAACTCTGGTTTAAATGCATCTGCCGCCGGGAGTAACACTTTTTGGAAAATCTCTCGAAAGTCGTCTGTCCCCTGCCCACCAGACATGGGCACATTGATCGTTGCACCTTCGCCCTCACCTCGGCCTCGTTCCTTGTCGGACCCCGTACCAGGATAATACGGATATTGGTGCGTGCTAAAAAAGAGAACAGACGGATCATCTTCAAACACATGCTGGGTGCCATTACCATGGTGCACATCCCAGTCCACAATCAATACGCGCTTGAGGCCATGACGCTCTTGAATATACCGAGCCGCAATCGCCACATTGTTCAACAAACAAAAGCCCATGGCTCGATTGGCTTCGGCATGATGGCCAGGAGGACGAACCGCACAAAACACCTGATCCACTTGGTTATCCATGATCGCATCAACAGCTGCCATCGCCCCACCAGCAGCTAAATAGGCAGCCGGCAATGAACCAGGCGACATGGACGTGTCTGGATCAAGAGAAGCATAACCCGCATTCGGAGCGTTCTCTTCCAGCCGCTGCACATAGGCAGGATCATGAATACGGGTAATCCACTCGTTCGCAGCTTTTCGTGGCTCAATCCGTGTCAACTTCGACATTGTCCCGGACGATTCAAGCCGAGCCAATATCGCCCGCAACCGCTCCGGCGACTCCGGATGTTGCCGACCCATATCATGTTCCAAAAACGCAGGATGCGTAACGATGCCAACACGGCCCATACATCAACCTTTTTGAATAGGGGATTTCCTCAAAAATGCTTTTCCTTGGAGGATAGAATGCACATCGGATCCCTCACATTTGTAAGGGGAGGCTAGGAGGGGTAGAAAACCCGAACAGCTAGATTCCTCAATGTAGGGAGCGATGCTCCAATTCCTAAGACTCTACCTCCCCTACGCCCCTCCTTACAAAGGAGGGGTAAATTGAGAAGAAAAAATAAGAAAAGGATGGTAGCACAGGGTATGAGGTTAGACAACGCGAAGAGGTCAGTGCTAAATTCGTTCAACAAAGAAAGATGTACACCCAAAATTTTTGGAGAAAATATTATGCCCGACCCCAAAATAGAGAAATTCAAAAAAGTACTAAAAATGGATCCCAATGACGAGACCCTCTGGTTTGGTCTGGGAAAGGCTTACATGGGAGACGAAAATTGGGAAGAAGCCATCCCAGCATTAGAAAGCTGCATCAAAGTGAAACCCACCTACTCCGCAGCCATTTTTGCCTTAGCCCAATCCCTCAAAAACAATAACCAACCAGACAAATGCCGAGAAGTCTGCGCCCAAGGCATCGAAATCGCCACCACCAACGGCGACCTAATGGTGATCAAAAATTTAGAAGAGTTAAGAGATTCGCTCAGTTAAAACCAAATAGGGAATAAAGATTGGCTTATTGATCATAGTCACTTGACCTATCAGGCAATGGCCCTGGTGGCAGCTGGCTTGATGACTCCTGCCCAGGTGAAAGCCTTTTGGCTTCTTCAAGCGCTTTGACATCCAACAGATCTTGATCCCGACCAGATGCCCGCTTCGCCGTCAGAAGATCATCGCGGGAAATATAATAAATCGTGACCCCGTCAATCTCGGCTTCCACTCGGTTTTCCCAAGCAGGAGGAAATTCCAAACCGGGAATCCCCATCATGATATCAATGCGATTGGGGGCAACACCAATCATATAGTAGTATTCCGTATTCCCAAAATCTTCAGGCGTCACATCTTCGAGCGGCGCTCCAAACTCAGCCAGAGCCTGATAAACTGCCTGTGCATTTTCACCATCGGTGGCAATGAACAAGTCAATGTCTTTGGTGTATCGGGGCTCGGCATGAAACGACACCGCATACCCATCGATAATGAGATATTTAACCTTCTCGCGGGCAAAGATGCCCAACAGTTCGATCAAGTCTGAGTTCATTGGGGTTGCGACGTTTTAATTTATGGTGAAAGACTGTCATGTCCCACACAGCGGCCATTCGAGCCGCCGGTGATTGACGCTGCCAGAATTCCAAATCGAAATCCCGGTTCATCTCATCGATCCGACCCAATTTTGCCATGATTAATTTTGGTTTTTCCATTAGGGAACTTGCTTCCTCACTGGCAAATAATTATAGCATCACTCCCATGAAGTGACGAATGGAAAAACAATTAACTCAACAAGGAATGGCCTTTGCCGGGGTTACCAAATCGGCTCTCTAGAAAATCCCTACTCGCAATTCTTCCGAAGCCAGACAGCCAGATCCTCCTCTGTAATCTTCCTGCTCGCTAAATCCAGAATGATCGCCGTCGCTTCTGGTTCTGGGGCACTCAGCTCTTTTCCGTTTCTGCTTAAAAAGGAATAGCCAACCATAAAAGCTGTTCGCTTATTCCCATCGATGAAAGGATGGTTACGAACAAGACCAGAGATGTAGGACGCCGCCAGAGCAAACAAATCAGGTTTATCATAGGCAAACAGATGGTGAGGACGGGCCAGAGCAGATTCTAAAAGCGCGTCCTCTCGAATACCAGGAGCGCCGCCATATCCAACCAGTAAGTCCTCATGCAAAGCGAGAACAAAATCATTAGGAACCCAAGCAGGCTCTTTCATAAACCTGTAGTCTTTTAACCTTTTACAATTTACAATTCGATCCTACTCCCTCGTCCCTTTGGGATGAGGGGAAAACTTACTTAGCAAGTGCCCGAAGAGTATTCCGATATTTCGCCATGCCTTTTTTGGCCACCTTTACATAGGATTTAAACTCCGGATCATACGGCGTAATTCGGTAACTGCCATCTGGGGCTTCAGTGAGAAACACCCGATCCCCATCATGCAAATTCAACCGAGACAACACTTCCTTAGGCAACACCACCCCCAACGAATTCCCAACTTTCCTAACCTTCAAATCCAGCATAAATTCTAGCCCTCCTCATGTTATTCCAAATGTTATAACAGAAGGGACGGATGGGCAAGGGGAAATACGCACCCGTAAAAATAGAAAAGATAAAGTGAGGTTTTGATAACTGGGTCTGTTTGAGAATTATTAGATGCCGGGTTTCGCCACTGCAGACGAGGTCCTTTTGCCAAAACAAAAGGGCCTCGTCGTGCCGGGGCGAAACCCGGCTTTTAAATAAAAAATTCCTTATAAGAAAAGTCGTTTGGAACCCACCTCAAACCCCAACACAATATCATCCAGTTTTACCTTTTCCAAAAGAAACAAAATGTTCCCGCGTCAGCCGAAAAATCAGTGGGCTTAATGCCACCAATGCAATTAAATTAGGGATGGCCATGAGTCCATTTAAAATATCGGCGATGAGCCAGACGAGTTCCAACTTTCCCACGGCTCCAATAGGAATCGCGATGATCCACAACACACGGTAGACTTTGATCACTCGAACGCCAAATAAATATTCGGTGCACCGTTCGCCGTAGTAACTCCAGCCCAATAGCGATGTAAAAGCAAACAGCATCAGTGCTATAGTGACCACCACTCCACCCACCTGGGAAAACCCGGTATCAAACGCTTGTGTTGTGAGGACGGCTCCTGTGCTTCCGCTGGTCCAAACACCGGTCACAATAATCACGAGTGCGGTCATGCTGCATACGACAATAGTATCGATAAACGTGCCTAACATGGCGATCATGCCCTGGCGCACAGGATCATTGGTTTTGGCCGCGGCATGAGCAATGGGAGCACTGCCCAGCCCTGCTTCATTGGAGAAGAGCCCTCGCGCCACGCCAAATTGGATTGCCATCATGACACTGGCACCCGCGAATCCTCCCACAGCGGCGCTCCCCGTCCAGGCATGCGAAATGATGGTCATCAACGCTGAGGGAACTTGATCGACATTTGCCAAGATAATCATCAAGGCTCCGACAATGTAGGTCACCGCCATAAAAGGTACCAAGCGGGCGGCAACAGACCCCAGCCGTCGAATGCCACCAATGAGGACTATTCCTGTTAAGGCTGCCATCACCAGTCCAGAAATCCAGGGTGGGATATTGAAGGAGGCCTCCACCGCACTGGCGACGGTATTGGATTGAACGGTATTCCCAGCCCCAAATGCTGCCAGCATTCCAAAGAGGCTGAACGACACCGCCAGCCATCGCCAGTTTGAGCCTAATCCGTTTTGGATGTAATACATCGGGCCACCCACGTGATGACCCAATTCATCCACTTCCCGATAGTGTACAGCCAACACTGCCTCGGCATATTTCGTCGCCATGCCAAAGAGAGCCGTCACCCACATCCAAAACACCGCACCAGGACCACCCAGAAAAATAGCTGTCGCCACGCCAGCGATGTTTCCACTGCCAACGGTCGCGGCCAAGGCAGTCATGAGAGCTTGAAATGGTGAAATCTCACCTGGCTCTTGCGTCTTCGAGGACCGTCCCTGCCAGAGCAAGCAAAAGCTATAGCCTACCCGTCGCCATGGGATCGCTCTAAGCCCAATCGTCAGGTAAATGCCCACCCCCACAAGAAGGGTGAGCATAACAGGGCCCCAAATAATTCCGCTTAACGTGTTGAGAAAGCTTTCTAATGTTCCCATTACCGATTTCTTACCAATTGCTAACAAGAAGAAATTCGGAGAGATGATGTTCGGTTAGACTCGCGGCCCTCAAAATGAAAGGGACAGTAGCACAGGAAACTTTTTATCGCTATCGGCTTTATAACGCCCGCTTTAGGGCGATACATGCATCGGGTTCTATTGGATAGCTGGCTGTTGGGTTTACAGCGAAACAACGGACCTGGGAAAATCCTTTTGGCTCCGAGACCCATTCCCCAACCGAGACATTGCTTAACCGAATATTCGATCGTGACTCCGCTGGTTGAATATTCCACAGTGTGAACAACACGCCGCTGAGTTGTGGAACGCTCCCCAACGCCGCGGTGATGACTCCTCCCAACTGTTGAAGATCCAGCGCCATTTTTCGACTGTTCATTTTTCCATTGGGCAAGGGGGTTTGCTCTTGATGAACGATGGTTAAGGCCAAGAGCACCGGGGCGCAATAATCGACAAGCTGTACTGATTTCTCGTTGATCCGAGCAAGCATGCGTTTCACTAAAGCATCTTTAAAAAAATCCGAACTCTCTTCTTCTGCCTTTGCCCCATGATGTGGCACGCCATCTTTTGACCGGTCAGGCTCCGTTGGCACAATCACCGTGACTTCGACAAACAGTCGGTCATGTTCAAAGTAACACTCTAAATCTGCTGTTCTTAATTGAGTCTCTTTCACAAACGAAAGCCCAAAACCAGCTTGTATCAGCAGTGTGGCCGTATCGATTTCCGCCTGGGCTGCTTCCATAGCCCCGCGCTGCTTTTTTGAAAATTGTTGTTGCAACCACGTCAATCGATGCTGGCTATCTGGATCCGGGCAGAGGGCTTGCAACTGGCGCCATTTCTTATCAAATGTTTTTACTGCCGCTTGGGCACTTTTCTTTGCAGCTTTTTCACGGTCGCCCAAGGCTTTCTCAAACGTTCTTCGATGATTGGATGTTCGCACCAGATTTCCCTTTTCCTCGCCTATTGAACCAATCAAAATACCGGGACAAATCCACATTGCCTCCAGAAATAATCACGCCCACACGCTTGTTTTGCAAGTCCGGTTCTTGCCGAAGAAGCGGTGCAATCGCCACCGCACTGGCTGGTTCGATGATGAGCTTCATGCGTTCGTAGATGAAACGCATGGCCTTCACGATTTCCTGCTCCTCTACCACAAAAAATCCTGCCAGGTGTTCGCGTAGAATGGGAAGCGTAAGGGTCCCCACACTCGTTCGCAAACCCTCGGCGATGGTCTGCGGATTATCTTGAGACACGATTCGATTTTCTTTCACGGAATACATGGCATCCAAAGCCCCTGCCGGCTCACATGCGTAGACTTGAATTTTGGAATTGACACCATGTGCAGCTAAGCAGGTTCCAGATAACAACCCGCCGCCGCCTATAGGGCCAAGCAAGACATCCAGATCTTCGACTTGTTCAAGCAATTCCAACGCGGCTGTTCCTTGCCCCGCGATCACATGAGGATCGTTAAAGGCTTCGATCCATTCACCCTGCACTTCTCGCGCAAGATCTTGGGAGAACGATTCCGCCTCTTGAGGATTGCCAGGAATATGTACGATTCCACCATATCCTTGAACTGCTGCGCGCTTCACAGGATTGATGGGTTCCGGCATCACGATATGCGCGTCTTTTCCTAACAACTGAGAGGCGAGCGCAATGCCTTGTGCATGATTCCCGGAAGACAGGGCTATCACCGGCTTGTCTAATTGGAGATTAGCCACGGCGTTATACGCGCCTCGAAACTTAAACGCCCCGACTCGCTGAAAGTTTTCGCACTTCAAGAAGACGGTGGCTTGCGAAATTTCATTGAGCTGTCGGGAGGTGTGAATAGGCGTGTTATGGGCAATGCCTGTTAAGAGCGCCGCAGCACGTTGCACATCCTGAAAAGTCGGAAGGGGCATGATGAGACTCGATCGATCAGGAACGAAGAGAAAGGGGAAATTAAGAGACTGTTGAATTTTTCACGTCAATAGCCAATAAAGGCTCCAGATGAGTTAAGCATCCTCAGTGGGAGGGAATGTTCAAAAAAGCATGCCCTGAGTCTTTCCGAAGGGTCCATCCAGCAAGGCCGTAGCCATTTTGACGCGCGGAGCGTACTCATAGTACCTGAGCACGGCAAAATGGCGACCTGCCTGCGCGAAGCCGCTTCGGCAGGCATGGAACCGCTGGCTTGTCTGCCGTAGCCTTGGCGAAGGCTGGCGGCTTTTTTCAACATTCCCATTAACGCGGAGGTTCGGACTGCTTCCGATCGGGAGTCAGTTCCTCCAAGCGAAATTGTTTGGGGAGAAGGACCGGCACGACAAGAGCGATGGGATCACCCCGTTTGAGGGTCGTGGGCTTATTCAATTGTAGCAACACATTGGCGACAAACGCATCATAGTCTGGCAGAAAGTCATAAAGATTGGGGGTGAGCTTATATTCTTGTGATTTAATTCCTTCCCAAACCGAAAACGTGCGCTCGGGGTAATGATAAAAATGATTGGGAATATCTTTCAGCATGATGCCAATTTGTTTGGGGTAATAAAACCGAATCCCGCAGCACAGTTTGGCATACCCACTATTGAGAATCGTATCGACATACATCCCCGAAAATGATTTGTACCCCAACAATCGCTCTTCTGGTTTGATTTCCGGAGCTTGCCATTTGAATCCATCTTTGGTGCGACGCAATTTACAATCAACCGGACAACGCACCAACCAGCCATATTGACTCACCATCCGCACGGGGCCGCAATCATCGGGGAGCACCTTGTACCCACTGGCGGCCAATTCCCGTTGCTCGGTTAAAGGCATATTGGTGAGAGAGGGACGATGCGAATTCATCTCGAGTTTCAGGCGTTCCGGAGCAATCGCCGTTGTATACTCACGTTCCCAATAAATTGGCCACTGAAAATCACTGATGTCCGGTGCTTCGATCATAGGCAAATGTTTTCTCCAAGACCCCCTCACCCTACCCTCTCCCCAAAGGGGCGAGGGAAAGAAGAGGGATCTTCAATGCCTTCAACACTTTTACAAGAACTCTTTATCAAACTACTTCGCGACCTCGATCTCTTCGATTTCCCGGTTCACGTTTCCTCGTTTCACCATCCAGGCTACTTCCGCAACATGCTTTCCTAACGCGCGCGCATCGGCTAGTTCTTGCTCGTTAATCCCTGGGCTGTCTCCTTCCGTCGTCGCAGACGCCCCAAACACTCCACCACCACTCACGATAATCATTTTATTGCCCAGCATCGCCGCCAGAATCGTCAGCATGGTGACTTCCTTGCCACCCGACACCTGGCCCCCGGTGGCAAACGCCGCGCCTACTTTATTCCGCATTTTGAATTCCGGCCACACGCCAAACTTGAATTGCCAATTGTCAAAAAACGTTTTGACCTCACCAGCCATATTCGACCAATACACCGGCGAGCCGACGACCAAGGCATCAGCGGCAAACAACACATTCGCAGTGACTTTCTCAACGCGTTCCACTTGCACGCGTGTCCCCGAAACAGACTGCGCCCCTTCAGCTACCGCATGTGCCATCTTTTCGGTATGCCCTGAAACCGAATGATAGGCGACTAATACCGTGACTTGTTGATCTGCTTGTACAGGTTGGACAACAACAGCGAGTGAAAGACACACAAAACCATTCACCCAGACTATCAGGTATCTGAGAAAGAGTCTGTTATGCATGAAGACGACTCGCGTAAAAAGACACTGGGGGCATAGGATCTGGCATGATGTTGTATGCCTTGGAATGATCTGACGGCCTCACCCACACATCCCGTTTTCTGGCAGAAAAAAGAAACCGTGCCCGGCACAATATGTTGTGGGCAAACCAGGCAACGACCCTGATCGTTAGGACCTGAAAGAAAATAACTTGGACCATATCGCGCCAAGATTTGGGGCAGATTTGGACGAAACGATTGAGGAAAATCCGAGACATAGCACAGCTATGTTGAGGGTGTTTCGATTGAGGCCCGTTCAACCTAGAAACGGCAGTTGGGCGCAAAAAAGACGTGTAAGAAATTGGTGTGCATGGTGCAATACAAAAAGTCGTGGTCACCTCGGTGGTGATGAGACCTTTTTGTATTGTGCCAGGTGCGCCAAGAGCTTGCGCGGACTTTTGTGATCCAACTGCTGCTTCTAGGTTCAATGATGGCCCGAAGATTGGATGCGAGATGGCCAAGTTATTTTCTTTCAGGTCCTTATACCCGTTCGGTTTCCTCTTCCATGTGTTCCTCGACGGACACATGCGTCAACGTCCCACGATAGTCACATTTATGGCACCGAACACGCCTCTCTTCAATCCAGTTCTCTTGGACAAACGTTTGATTACATTGGGGACACACAAACACCCCCCTCACATAATGAACTTGCCGCTTCATCTTCATGCTCTTCCTCCTTCAGAAACACCGATTATTCAAACATTTTCAATGAGCTAAGGACCTGAGGGAAAATAACTTGGACATCCCGCGCCAAGATTTGGGTCGGATTTGGACGGAACGATTGAGAAAAACCCGAGGCATAGCACAGCTATGGTGAGGGTGTTTCGATTGAGGCCCGTTCAAAGATGGCCCGAAGATTGGATGCGAGATGTCCAAGTTATTTTCGCTCAGGTCCTAAGCCTGCCACAGAGGATTTTTCCAATGCAACTCTGGAATACCGTGAAGCGTGAGGCGTAATGCGTGAAGCGCAAAATGGGAAAACAGCAAAATTCTATATGGATAAAAGAGGTAAAGGCTCAACCAACACAATTACCTCCCATCCAACTCCCACCGCGTCATTCCCGACGTTTTTAATCGGGAATCCAGGTTGCTTGCTGTCATTTCGACCAACGGGAGAAATCTTTGCCCGTTCGATGTGTAAAGATTTCTCACATCCGTTCGAAATGACAAGCAGTAAAAACCCAATTCGGATGGATCCCCGATTACTAACGTCGGGGATGACGGAAGGTGGTGGGTCCCCGCTAAACACTTGCGGGGATGACCGCTCTTTTTGGCTGACTTTTGATCCATCCCTCGTTAACATGTGTGGGTCGGCAGCGTTCTAGATTTCTCTCTCCGTTCGAAATGACAATGCTTTGGAATGGATTTTTTCTTTTTGTTGTCCCTCGGGGAGAGCACTTCCTTGTGTGGGGCACGGCGGAGCCTCCGTCCCGAATCGACTTCTCGGCGAAGGCTGTTTGAGCAGAGCGAGTTCCTGAGCCATCTTAGGGTTCGCGCAAGAATAACTTCCCCTGTTTGGACGTCGATTCATCCTGTCTGGCGGCGTTGCTCGTCCTTTTCATACGAGGAGTCTGCGCAGTCCTCGCGCCTTGCCAGACAGGCGTCTCACCACCCACACAGGGGAAGTTATTCTTGCGCGAACCCTGATTCGGGACGGAGGCGGAGGCACCCGGAAGAGAATGATCAAAACGTCCGTCAGCGGCGTTTTCGACCCTTTGCAGTGCTCACGTACTACCACGTACGCTGCGCGCGCCAAAGCGCCTGCGGCCTTGCTGACAGACGTTTTGATCATTCTCTGTAGGGCCGCGCACGGGCAAACATGGTTTTGGGTCCTTTTGCCGAAACAACAGTGCCTCGTCGCGCGGGGACGAAACCCTGCAATATAAATTCTTAAAGAAAAACCCAGCGTAGTGATTAGTGAAGCACGGGAAGGGGAAACAACTTTGTTCTTTACGGATCACGCATCACAGATGACGGATCACGATTTCAGGCCTTTCCACTTGATCGACGGCGTTGGGTCCTGGGGAAATGCTTCGTATGAACATCCTTGAGGCGGCGCTGCTCCACATGAGTATAAATTTGCGTGGTGGCAATGTCGGCATGGCCGAGCATCATTTGGACCGCACGCAAGTCAGCCCCGTGATCCAGGAGGTGGGTGGCGAACGAGTGCCGAAGCATATGAGGAAAAATTCGTTTGACGATGCCAGCACGTACCGCTCGCGCCCGAAGAATGTTCCAAAAACTCTGTCGCGTCATTGGTTGTCCCCGACGAGTCACAAACAAGGCCGATGAGTTGTGATGTTTGAGCAGAACCGATCTGGCTTCTTGGCAGTAGAGCTCAATTTTCTTTCGGGCAATTTCGCCCATGGGCACCATTCGTTGTTTGTCCCGTTTGCCGGTTGCCAATACATAGCCCACCTCCAAATTGACCTGTGAGAGATCCACGCTGATCAACTCAGACACGCGCAGGCCGGTGGCATACAACAATTCGACCATCGCGGCATCCCGTACTTCCTCGGGACCCTCCCTGGAGGGCAACTCGAGCAAGTGGGTAATTTCAGTTTCCGTCAGTGTTTTGGGTAATTTCAGCCATTGCTTGGAAGAACGCGGAATCTGAGCCAATACGTCAGGCAGTCCCTTTTCGGTAGTCAAAAACCGACAAAAGCCTCGAATGGCGGCCATGCAACGCGCGACGGAAGTCGAGGAAAGGCCCTGCTCCCGGAGGAATTGGAGGAACCCCAACACCGTATGATTCGTCAAATCCGTGGGGCCGAGAAGGCTCTTCTTGGCACAGTAACCTTTAAACTTCGCGAGATCTCGGCGATACGCATCCAGGGTATTGTTGGCCAAACCACGTTCCGCCCGCAGAATCGTGGTATAGTGATTCAGAAGGTGATCGAGTTCGCTTCCTGCTCCTACCTGTTCCTTCATCACGCTCAGTCCTTTGCTCGCTTGACCTTGTCTTTGTGGAGGATCATACCCTTTCATTTTTCTCAACCTTTATTGAGGAATCCCCACGCCCAAAGAGTTTTCTTGACAGTAGAGGAGGCTGGCCGTATATACGAAGTGAGGATTCGCGCAAGGAGAATTTCCCATGTTTGGTTGTTGAGACACCTATCTGGCAAGGCGCGAGGACTGCGCATACTCCTCGGACGAGCAACGCCGCCAGACAGGATGAATCGACGCCCAAACATGGGAAATTATCCTTGCGCGAACCCTTAGGAAAAAATACGTCCGAAAAATCCCCACGATGCCTCATAGCCAACAATTCTCTCGCCCCAGAATCTTCACGGGATTCGCCTGTCTTGTATGGTTCGTCTGCATGACCGTTGTCCTTCCTCAACATGCCGTCGGCCAATTACACGACCCTCCTTTGGAAGATATCGACCCGCTGATTGCCGCCGCAGATGAACGTATGAATCACATTCAATCCCTTCTGGAACGGGGGCAGACTGACCAGGCCTTGATCATGCTTGAGAACTTTATCGAGTCTGGATCCACCTCTTCCCGAACCGACGCTTTCACATTTCTCCACGCCCGAGCGCTTCAGGCCAAAGGGGAGACCAAACAGGCTATCATTATTTTAGAACAATTTCTGGAAGAATACCCGATCTCTTCTCGCACAGACGAGGCCCGACTGTTGCTCGGCACGATGTATATCGAATCCAAACTGGCTCACCGAGCCATCACCGTGCTGACCAAAGCCCTGAATCGATCATCCAACCCCTCAACTCAAACGAAAGGCCTGCACCTCCTTCACCAGGCCTACGAACTCAAGGGCGAGCATACCAAGGCCGTTCACATGGCCATGAAGCAACTGAATACAACCAGGGAGGACGAGCGCGGAGAGTTATTGGATTATATCAAAAGTCTGATTTTACAAAAAATGTCTGAACGGGCGCTTGGAGATTTATTGGAGACCTTCCCCACCACCTTTCCAGGCGACTTGGCCCTGATTCGTTTGATCGAGCTTCACACCGCCCTAGGTGATGAAGTGTTGGCTGAGAGAGACATTCGGGCGTTTCTCCATCGGTTTCCTCATCATCCCTACGCGCAAACGGCTGTCGCACTCATGCAATCGTTTATCTTGAAGATTAAAGCCCATCGATATGTCATCGCAGCAGTCCTTCCGTTCTCGGGAAAGATGAAACTCTTTGGAACCGATGCGCTCAACGGCATTCGGCTTGCCCTGCAAGAGGGGCGGGCTCAGCTCGGATCGAATACCGTGGGTATCGTGGTCAAAGACAGCGCCCTGCCTCCCGCCCAGTTGCATCATGAATTCGAAAAGGTCCTCAAGGAGTTTGTACCGATTGCGTTAATCGGTCCGCTGCTGGCTCGGCAAGTGCAACACGTCGCGGATCTTCCCGACTGGACGGAAACGCCGTTTATCACACCCACAGCCAGCCTGTCCGATGTCAAACAATTTGGACGGTTTTGGTTCAGTACCGCGTTGACGACACACTTGCAAGTCAACAAATTGATCGAACATGCCATGCAAACGCTTGGCTATACTCGATTTTGCGTGCTCTCCCCCGATTCCCGATATGGCAAACAATTAGCCCAACACTTTCAGGAAACCGTCATCCAAAATGGAGGCGAAATCATTGCGGCGGAATCGTATCAGCGTGGAACAACCGATACCTCGGCCCAAATTCTACGGATAAAAGATAAGGACCTTAGCCTCTACGGCGAGATGCTCCCCTATGAAACCGAAAAAACCGAAGAACAACCAACCGAAGAGCCACAAAAAGAAGAGAAAGAACTGTTGGTCTATACCCCAGGGTTTGATGCGCTCTTCCTGCCGGGCACTCCTATTGATGTGGCCTTCCTTTCCGCCCAACTTGCCTTCTACGATGTGAAGGTGCCCTTATTGGGCAACAACACCTGGAATCATCCCGATTTGCTCAAGTGGGGACGGAGCACGCTAAATGGTGGGACCTTTGGCGATGTGCTATTCCTCCAAAGCACGGACTCTGAAGTTCAGGAGTTTATTCGGAAGTATCGAGAGCAATTTCATCTTGATCCATCCATCTTCGCGGCCCAAGCGTATGACGCCATGCGGATAATCCTGGATACCATCAGCCATGGGGCCACCACCGGGCAAGAAGTCCGTGACCAGCTATTCATTCGGCACGACCTTCCGACACTGGGAGGGCTCGCGTCATTTGGAGAAGGTGGCGTTCTCGATCGCAAAGTGTATATGATTCAGGTCGCGAACGGTCGGTTTGTGCAAATTAATTAGGTTGATGACCCACATGTTCATTTTTGTGTAGCTTCTCAAGCCTAGAGGGCACCTCTAAAAACCAGGCATTTTTTGTGAGGGCAAGGAAGCCGCGCGCGGAAAACCGGAGTGTATGGGCGAATACATGAGGATGTGAGCACGCGGCTGACGCCGCCATCACAGAAAAGGACGGTTTTTAGAGGTGCCCTAGATTTATTTCCATTGTCACAGTACCTTCATGAATTCCCTAAGCCAAATTCTTTCCACCATTTCCTATATGGCGTTGCCTTTACTCTTGGCCATCGTCTTCCACGAGTATGCGCACGGATGGGTGGCAAATTTCTTTGGGGACTCCACGGCCAAAGATCTGGGGCGCTTAACCCTGAATCCTCTCCCGCATATCGACCTCTTGGGAACCATCATTGTCCCCGTGTTGTGCCTATTGGCTCCGGGAAGTTTTCTCGTGGGATGGGCAAAGCCAGTCCCTATCAATTCTGCCAATTTACACAACCCTCGAAGGGACATGGCTTTCGTGGCAGCCGCTGGCCCTGCCATGAACTTATTCCTTCTCATCGTCAGCGCCATTGTGTTAAGCCTCATCCTATCCTTTGACCCATCTCAAGCCGAAGGGGAATCCCAGACCAGTCTCGCTCATACCATCCTGCTGCCCATAGCAGCGATGGCGCAATTTTCAATCTTGATTAACACCATTTTAATGGTCATCAATTTGATACCCATTCCTCCTCTGGATGGCGGGCGAATCCTGGTAAGCCTTCTGCCACCTCAATCTGCCTTGCACCTTCGACGCCTGGAACCTTACGGCATGTTAATTTTCATTGGGTTGATCATGACGGACTCTTACCACCATTTTATCCGAACGATACTCATGACGGTGTTTCAAATCTTAACGGCGACCATTCTCCCCAGTGAGCTCTTGTCGTCCTGATCTTTTACGAATAAGGAGAGAACGTTGCCACAACGCGTATTAAGTGGCATGCAGCCCAGCGGGCGGCTGCATCTTGGCAATCTGTTAGGGGCTCTTGACAATTGGAGAAAGCTTCAGGAAGACAATGAATGCTTCTTTTTTGTCGCGGACTGGCATGCCTTATCCACAAATTATGAGGATACCAGCCAACTCCAAGCCTTCATTCATGAACTGTTGATTGACTGGCTGGCTACCGGCATTGATCCTGAACGTGCCACGGTGTTCATCCAGTCTCATGTCCCCGAGCACGCTATTTTGAATTTGCTGCTCTCGATGATCACCCCTGTACCCTGGCTTGAGAGAAATCCCACCTACAAGGAAAAACAAGAACACATCGAAGGCCGCGACCTGTCCACGCATGGTTTTTTGGGATACCCCGTTCTTCAGGCTGCTGATATTTTGTTGTATAAAGCCGACGCGGTGCCTATTGGCAAGGACCAACTGCCTCATCTCGAACTCACCCGGGAAATAGCCAGACGATTTAATAGTCTCTATTCCCCGGTACTAGTCGAACCAAAAGAATTGTTAACGAAATTTCCCAAAGTGATCGGAACCGACGGTCGGAAAATGAGCAAGAGCTATGGGAATACTATCAACCTCTCAGATTCGGAACCGGAGGTTCGCCAAAAACTCAAAACCATGGTCACGGACCCGGCTAGGGTAAGGAGGAAGGATCCGGGGAACCCTGAAATCTGCCCGGTGTATGATTTCCACAAAATCTACTCTACCACCGCAATCCTCGACCAAGTGAACAAAGAATGCCGGACTGCTGAAATCGGCTGCATCGACTGCAAAACATTTGTGGCCGACTCCATGGTTGAACGGCTGGCGCCCATTTGGGAATCCCGAAAAACCCTCGAAGCCAACCCAAAACGGCTGGAAGACGTGGTTCAGAGCGGATGCCAGCGTGCCACTGAGGTCTCCCGCCAAACCCTGGCCGAAGTAAAGGATGCGATGAAGATCTAGGGAACGATGCCTCTTACGTTACATTCTGTTCCATCCTCTTCAGTTTCATTTCTCTGCTACCCACACAATCTTCAAGTGGTCAATTGCTTGACTTAATACCCCCCCAAAAGTACTATGGGGTTCTGGGTCTTTTTCCACGTGAATTTGATTAGAAACCCTTTCCTTACAGGCACTTATGGCAATTAGAGTCGGCATTAACGGATTTGGACGAATTGGGCGGAACATGTTCCGGGCTTCCTTGGGAGACCCTGATATCCAATGTGTGGCCATTAATGATTTGACTGATTCCAAGACCCTCAGCCATCTGCTCACCTATGATTCTGTCCATGGGCGGTTCCAGGCAGAAGTCCAGGCAAAACCGAACCAACTCCTGGTCAATGACCAATCAATAGAAGTACTGGCTGAAAAAGACCCTAAACAGCTCCCGTGGGGGAAATTAGGGATCGATGTCGTCATTGAATCCACCGGTCGGTTCACCGATCGCGAAGGTGCCAGCCAACATCTCTCCGCAGGAGCTTCTCAAGTCATCATCTCAGCTCCAGGAAAAAATGCCGATCTGACCGTGGTGTTGGGCGTCAACGAAAAGACGTATGACCCTAAAAATCATCACGTCATTTCCAATGCCTCATGTACCACCAACTGCCTCGCGACCGTTGCCAAAATCCTTCTGGAAAACTTTGGGATTCATCATGGCTTTATGACCACGATTCACTCCTATACCAATGACCAACAATTACTCGACTTGCCTCATCCTGACCTCCGTCGGGCACGGAGTGCAGCACTGTCTATGATTCCGACCTCGACCGGTGCGGCCAAAGCCTTGCACTTGGTCATTCCGGAATTGAAAGGGAAAATGGATGGCATCGCCATTCGTGTCCCTACCCCCAATGTATCGTTAATCGACTTGGGCGTTGTGACCGAACGGGACTGCGAGGCCGACGAAGTCAATGCCGCATTTGCCAAGGCGGCTCAAGGGTCCCTCAAAGGGATTTTAGGCTATTCTGAAGCTCCAATTGTCTCCATCGACCTCAATGGCTGTTCAAACTCCGCCACGGTTGATGCACCATTGACCACAGTCATGGATCGTCGATTTGTCAAAGTCTTTGCCTGGTACGATAACGAATGGGGTTATTCATGCCGGCTTCGTGACTTGGTCAAATTTTTAGGGGCCAAGAACTAAAACGTAAGTCTTTTCTGTCCCCTCGTTTGCAGGAAACCATGAGGGTAGAAAGGATTCCTCGTGCGTATCACCAAAAAAACCATTGATCAGATTGACCTTCGCGGCAAGCGTGTCATCATTCGGGTGGATTTTAATGTGCCACTGGATGACTCCCTGCAAATCACGGATGATTCACGTATTCGCGCCGCTCTTCCGACAATCAACCACACCGTAGACGAAGGTGGAAGCGTCATCCTCTGCTCTCACCTTGGACGCCCAAAAGGGAAACCCTGTCCAGAATTGAGCCTCGCGCCAGTGGCCAAACGTCTCAGACGTTTCATGGGAAAAGATGTCATTTTTTCTCCGGACTGCGTTGGCTCAAAAGTGAAAAACCTTGTGAGCCAACTGAAGCCGGGCGACGTACTTCTGCTTGAAAATCTTCGATTCCATTCTGAAGAAGAAGAAAATGATGATCAGTTTGCGTCGGAGCTCGCTTCCCTGGGTGACGTGTATATCAACGATGCTTTTGGCGCAGCCCATCGTTCCCATGCCTCAATAGCCGGAATCACAAAATTCATCAAGGCCTCCGCCGCCGGCTATTTGATGAAACGGGAAGTCGAATACCTTGAAGGTGCGGTGGAAAATCCCATACGACCCTTTGTGGCAATTCTTGGAGGAGCCAAAGTCTCCGGCAAAATTGGTGTCATTGAGAATTTAGGCAAAAAGGTGGACAAGGTCATTATCGGTGGCGGGATGGCCTTCACCTTTATCAAAGCCATGGGCATGGAAATCGGCCAATCTCTCGTCGAAGAGAACATGCTGGATTTTGCCAAAGGCATTCAACAACATGCCATAGATCGCGGGATAAAATTTTATCTGCCGGTGGATTGCGTAATCGCCGCCAGTCTCGATCCGGGAGCGGAAACCAAAATTGTCACGACCCAGGAAATTCCGGAAGGATGGTATGGATTGGATATCGGCCCGGCTTCGGTGAAATTGTTTTCTGAAGCCGTTCAAAATGCCAAAACGATTTTATGGAATGGCCCCATGGGCATGTTTGAACGAGATGCCTTTGCGCGCGGGACCCAAGCCATGGCTCATGCTGTAGCTAATGCCTACGCCCTGACGATCGTCGGCGGTGGCGATACCGCCTTAGCTGTCCATCGTGCAGGAGAAACCGACAGCATGTCGTTTATTTCTACCGGTGGCGGTGCCGCACTCCAACTTCTTGAGAGGGGGGAAATGCCCGGCCTCGCCGCTCTGCCCAATCGTTAGATTCTGCGCAGAAATACGTTGAACAAATCCGAAACTCGAATATCGAAATCCGAAACAACTATTAATGACCAAAGGGCACCTCTACAAACCAGGCATTTTTTGTGAGGGCAAGGAAGCCGCGCGCGGAAAACCGGAGTGTATGGGCGAATACATGAGGATGTGAGCACGCGGCTGACGCCGCCATCACGGAAAAGGACGGTTTGTAGAGGTGCCCCAAATTGAAAATAAAAAAATACTTGACTGCATAAACCCAAATTCTCCGTTTGGATCATTCGAGTTTTGGATTTTTTTCGGATTTCGATATTCGGATTTCGAGTGTACGACAGAAACAAATCCGTTCAACTTATGAGTACCAAAATTCCTTTAGCCCCAATCTGACTTGATTTTTTTCGATCGTATTTCACACACCCATGAGAACTCGCCTCATTGCCGGTAATTGGA
This sequence comes from Nitrospirales bacterium, assembly GCA_963555755.3. Classification (GTDB taxonomy): domain Bacteria; phylum Nitrospirota; class Nitrospiria; order Nitrospirales; family UBA8639; genus Nitronereus. The sequence goes on along the minus strand of OY820905.2, from coordinate 3,925,629 downwards.
AAATGCACAAGACCGCGACGGAAGCCGTGGAGTTTGTGCATGAATTCCGAAAGGTCGTGCCGACTTCAACCAACATCGACATTCTCTTAGCTCCACCTTTTATCAGCCTGTATGCCGTTCAACAGGCTATGACGACTGATGATCGGTTTGCGCTGGCGGCACAAAATCTCCATTGGGAAGCTGAGGGAGCCTTCACAGGCGAAATCTCTGGTGCGATGTTACAAGCCCTGGGTTGCTCCTCTGTGATAGTTGGGCATTCTGAACGGCGGCAACTGTTCAGAGAGAGTAACGAAGAAGTGAATAAAAAAGTGAAAGCCGCATTGGAGCATCAATTGCTTCCTATTGTGTGCATTGGCGAAACCTTAGAGGAACGCGAAGCCGGACACACGCAAGCTATCGTCAAAGATCAGTTGATCAAAGGGCTTTCGGGTCTTGATGCCGAAAAAATTTCCACGATCACGATCGCCTATGAACCCATTTGGGCCATTGGAACCGGACGAGCCGCTACGGTCGAACAAGCTGAAGAGATTCATGCCTTTCTTCGCTCGATCGTCACGGCTGAATGGGGACCAGTCGCTCAAGATGTTCGAATTGTGTATGGAGGAAGCGTGTCCCCCCAAAATGCCGAGGCCTTGTTTCACTGTGCAGACATCGATGGGGCATTAGTAGGAAAAGCTTGTCTTGACCCTACCAGCTTTGCTAGTATTTGTTGTCTTGCAGATCAGGCTTCTCATTAAACATTCAAGAATCTAAAAACATGTACACTCTCGCCGTCATCGTTCACCTCTTTGTGTGCTTTCTCATGATTGTCTCCATCCTGCTTCAGGCCGGCAAAGGGGCCGAAATCGGCGCGGCGTTTGGCGGATCAAGTCAAACGGTCTTTGGAAGTCGAGGGCCAGGCACGTTCCTCAGCAAAGTCACAGTTGGTGCGGCGATCGTCTTTATGCTCACATCCTTAACTTTGGCCATGCTGTCGAGACAAGAACATGCTTCCTCCGTGATTGATGTTCCATCCACTTCGAGTGAGTCAATACCTACACCAGCTTCGACACCCCCTACCACCGAAACTTCCTCCGAAAAACCGGCTGAGAGTTCCGAATAACCAGCCCAAGTAATCCTTTTCACTCCACATATCGTCCCATAAACTCGAAATCCGAATATCGAAATCCGAAACAAATCTGAAATTCAAATGTTTCAAACCCATCCTGCCCAATGTTGCAGAATCGCACCGAAAAGGGCGTACTGGCTGTTTTAGACGTTTTGGGTATTGGTCATTTTGTCATTTGAAATTGTTTCGGATTTCGAAATTCGAGTTTCGGATTTACTCTATGGTTCTTCCGCCATCCGTTGAAAGAACGGAAGTTGGGTTAATCGGAATAGCCTTAAACCTAGAAACGGCAGTTGGGCGCAAAAAAGCCGTGTAAGATATTGGTGTGCATGGTGAAATACAAAAAGTCGTAGTCACCTCGGTGGTGATAAGACATTTTTGTATTTTATCAGGTGCGCCAAGAGCTTGCGCGGACTTTTGTGATCCAACTGCTGTTTCTAGGTTAAAGGAAGGAACGAAAGACAGGGGTTGGCCTGACGCTAAACCGGGGCCAACCAATTTTGGTGAGTCGAATCTTCGCCTTTTACAATATCGAAGAACGCTTTTTGCAGAAGCGTCGTCACTGGCCCGCGCGTACCTTCGCCAACTGCCCGATCGTCTATCTCCCGAACTGGCGTCACCTCGGCAGCCGTTCCTGTTAAAAACACTTCATCTGCTACGTACATGGCATCACGAGTGAATCGTTCTTCGACCACGGGGATTTTTCGCTCCTGAGCCAGCTTCATAATGGCATCTCGGGTGATACCTTCGAGAATGGAGGTCAACGGAGTTGTTTTCAGCACACCTTTTTTTACAATAAATATATTCTCCCCGGTTCCCTCAGCGACGTATCCCTCGGGATCCAGAAGGATTGCCTCATCATAGCCTGAGTTTTTCGCCTCACATTTAGCCAGGATCGAATTCACATAATACCCTGAGACCTTGGCACGCGTCATCGACACATTCACATGGTGGCGAGTGAAGGATGACAACTTAGCCCGGATGCCCTGCTCCAACGCATCCTCACCCAAATACGTCCCCCAGGGCCAAGCCGCAATGCTTAATTTAATGGGATTGTTTCCTGGGAACAGTCCCATTTCCCCATAACCCACGTAGAGCAAAGGGCGGATATAGCACGACTCCAACCGGTTGACGCGAACGGTTTCGATAATCGCCTCAAACACCTCTTTTTTATTATAGGGCACTTTCATGGCCATGATGTGGGCTGACTCGAACAGACGGTCAACGTGCTCGTTCAAACGAAAGATGGCCGACCCCTTTATGCCCTTATAACAACGAATGCCCTCAAACGCCGCTAACCCATAATGCAGGGCATGAGTGAGGACATGGACATTCGCCTCATTCCAATTCACAAATTGGCCGTCCATCCAAATTTTGTCACTTGTCGTAACCATATAGTGCCCTTATTCTCTAGTGTATCACGATGGAGGCTTGTGGCAACCTCGTCGTATATAGCCCAGGCAACAAAACCCTGTCAATCAAGTGGCCTGTTGAAAAAGGCCGCCAGCGGCGTTCTCGGACCTTAGTCGTGCTCACCTACTCCTGTAGGCTGCGCGCGCCAAAGGTCCTGCGGCCTTGCTGGACGAGCCTTTTTGAACAGGCCCTTTGCTTATGATGTTTCAAGGGTTCTGTCAGATGGATTGGGTACTGTGAATTTTTTAATAATTCAACAGTTCATCAAGGATTTTGGCAACCCAAATAGCCTGGATTCCTTGACAGCCTTTCACCCTATATGATATTTTTGTTCGGCTTGGGAGGTGAGGAAATTTATGTATGCAATTTTAGAAACAGGTGGAAAGCAATATCGAGTGGAGCCAGGGGCCACGCTTGAAGTTGAATTACTTCATGCCGAAGAAGGTCAAACTCTTGAATTAAAACCAGTGCGGTTTATTTCAGGGGATGATGGGTCGACCCTTGGACAACCTGAGGTTGACCAAGCCCATGTCAAAGCCACCGTGGTGAGAAATGGCAGAACCCGCTCCATCACAATATTTAAGAAGAAACGGCGGAAAGGGTATCGGCGCACCAAAGGACATCGCCAAGGTTTCACCCAAATCAGAATTGAAGAAATTATCGTAAGCTGACAAATAGAGGATTGAAGAGACCCCATGGCACATAAAAAAGGCGGAGGATCATCACGAAACGGACGAGATAGCAATCCTCAATATCTTGGCGTTAAAAAATACGCGGGCGAACAAGTCAAGGCTGGCAATATCTTAATACGTCAACGTGGAACCAAATTTCACCCTGGGCTTAATGTGGGAATGGGCAAAGACCACACCCTGTTTGCCAAAGCCCACGGAATCGTCAAGTTTGAGGGCTATGAAGCCCGAAAAAAAATCAGCGTGTACCCTTCCGCGTAATACCTTCCTGTTTTACCATTCGTTCCTCTATAATCTTCCCATCCAGTGTTTTACCCAGGTTGGTGCGGCCAACTTGCGACAGAATTACTTATGTTTATCGATCAAGCCAAAATCTATGTCAAAGCCGGGAACGGCGGCACAGGCGCTAGCAGTTTTCGCCGGGAAAAGTATGTGCCGCATGGTGGCCCCGATGGGGGCGATGGCGGGAACGGAGGGCACGTGGTTTTACGAGCCGCCACCCGAGCCACGACACTGCTGGACTTGAAATATCTTCGCCACTACAAAGCCAAACATGGACGCCCGGGAGAAAGTACCAATAAACATGGACGCAACGGTGGCGACGTCACGGTGACCGTGCCGGTGGGGACCATCATTAAAAACCATGAAACCGACGAAGTCTTGGCGGATATGATCGAGGACGGGCAAACAATTATCATAGCCCGTGGCGGGAAAGGCGGCCGAGGCAATGCACGATTTACCACATCGACCAACCGGGCGCCCCGAAAACACGAACCGGGAATGCCTGGCGAGGAGTTATCGTTAAATCTGGAATTAAAGCTGCTGGCCGATGTCGGATTGGTGGGCTTTCCCAATGCCGGCAAATCAACCTTGATTTCAGCGGTCTCAGCCGCGCGGCCGGAAGTCGCCAATTATCCCTTTACCACGTTGCGACCCCACCTCGGCGTAGTTCCGTTTGGAGAATATCGCAGCTTTGTGATGGCAGACATTCCTGGCATAATTGAAGGCGCGCACACGGGCAAGGGGTTGGGTATTCAATTTTTAAAGCATATTCAACGCACGGCATTTTTGTTATATCTGATCGACATTTCGGAATGGGCGCCGGATGAGCCTTTGGAGGCACTGACGATTCTCCGGCGCGAATTGGCAGCATTCGATGATCATCTGGGAGAACGGCCCTACGCAATCATCGGCACCAAACACGACCTCCGAGGCAATGGCGACAATCTGTTGAAACTCCAGCATTATTGCGACGAACACCAATTGCCCTTTCTGACGATTTCTTCGGCCACACGCGAAGGGCTCGACGCCCTCGTAACCTATATTGTTTCCCGCATGGATGAAGCCAAAGAATCATGCACCATCAGCTAATCACCGGCGCAAAACGCGTGGTCCTGAAAATTGGGAGTAGCCTCGTGGCCTCTCGAGATTTCGGCTTACGGCATGATCTCATTGCGCGGCTCTCTCAAGAAATCGCCGAACTGAATACCCCGGAACGCGAGATCGTCCTAGTCTCGTCGGGATCCATTGTGGCCGGCATTGAGAAATTAGGATTAAAAAACTATCCGCAAAGCATCCCGTTGAAACAAGCGGCGGCAGCGGCGGGACAGAGCCATTTAATCCATGCGTACGAAAAATGTTTTCAAGAGGCGGGACAAAAAGTCGCGCAGGTCCTGCTCACACACCAAGACCTTGCCGATCGCAAACGCTTTCTCAACGCACGGCATACTCTGACCACCTTAATCGAGTTACATGTCATTCCCATCATTAACGAAAATGATACGGTTTCGGTCGAGGAAATTCGATTTGGCGACAACGACACATTGGCCGGACAAGTGGCCCACTTGGTGGATGCCGACCTGTTTGTGATTTTATCCGACGTAAATGGGCTATACACCGAAGACCCGCATCTGAATCCTCAAGCCGAATTGATTTCGGTCGTTGAAGAAATCACATCGCAGATCGAACAGGGAGCCGGAACGTCACGAAGCCAGGAGAGCCGAGGAGGCATGGTCACCAAAATTCAAGCAGCCAAACACGTCGGACAATTTGGTGTGCCCACGCTCATCATGAATGGCGAGACGCCTCAGTTGTTGGCACAGGTGTTTGCTGGAGAAGGCCAAGGCACCCTGTTTCTACCCCAAAGCCGACGCATGCCCAGCCGAAAACATTGGATTGCGTTTACGCTGCGGTCCAAGGGGCAACTGATTCTCGATGATGGCGCGGTCGAAGCGTTGCGATATCGAGGGAAGAGTTTACTCCCCGCCGGCATCCTCAATATCATAGGAGAATTTTCCTCTGGCGACCCGGTTTCTTGTGTCGACTCCAACGGAAAAGAATTTGCCAAAGGGCTTGTCAATATGTCATCGCAGTCACTCGCAAAGATCAAAGGACGGAAAACCAAAGAGGTCCAGGAAATCTTAGGTGGCAAGGAGTATGAGGAAGTCATTCATCGTGACAACCTCGCGCTCCTATAATGGAGACGTAAACCGTTATGCGTAAAGCGTGATACGTGAAGAGAAGTTCATCTACTCATAATTCCTTACGCATTACGCTTCACGAGATTGGCAACACACCTCACTTCTAAAGGTTTTTTTGTCCAGCAATAACCCATGCGTATCGGTCTCCTCGGCGGCACGTTCAATCCTATCCATCTTGGTCATCTGCACATTGCCGAGCAGGCCCGCGTACGACTTGGGTTTGACCAAATCTTCTTTATTCCAACGGGAGATCCGCCTCACAAATCTGGCGAGACTCTCGCTCCCGCACACCATCGACTCGCAATGGCCAAGTTGGCGATCCAGGACATTCCCCACTTTCAGGTGTCAGATATTGAAGCAACGTCCTCAGAGACTTCCTATACCATTGACACACTCAATTCACTTCGAAGCCAACTCGAAGGCGAATTATATTTCCTCCTCGGTCTCGACGCTTTTCTTGATTTCCCAACCTGGAAGTTAGGCAACGAATTATTATCCGCAACCAATTTTGTGGTCATCTCACGACCTGAGGTTCGGTTCTCTCAGATCACATCGATTGCCATGCTCCCGCCTCTTTCGGAACACGATTTAGCTGACCTCGACAAAGGAATACGAGACCATCTCGAAATTCCAACCTCACATGGATCAACCCTCACATTGCTGGCGCTGCCCCCATGTCACATCTCGGCATCCGCCATTCGTGACCGCCTACAAAAGGGTGGAAGTGTGGCCGATTGGTTGCCGAGCCCTATTGAATCTTATATAATCGAAAATCACTTGTATGGTGCGAATAAAGGAGACTAGTTATTTTTGACGGGATAAAAATTAAAGCCCTCGCCATGGGCCGGGTGGCCCTGGAAAAGAACGCTTCAGACGTGCTGATGCTTGAGGTCGGCCATCTGACCTCAATCGCAGATTTCTTCGTATTCTGTTCAGGTAGCTCAGAACGCCAAGTCAACGCCATCGCTGATGCAATTCAGGGTGAGCTCCAAAAAGTTTTCAATGCTCGGGCCAACGTCGAAGGTACATCATCTGGAACGTGGGTTCTCTTGGATTATGGCGATACCATCGTCCACATCTTCCATGAAAACATACGCGCCTTTTATGGAATTGAGAACATGTGGCGAGACGCCAACCCAATACCACAATCAGAATTTGATTCGATCCCCTCGCAGCCTTCTCTCGACTCACGCAACCGAGGAAGTGCTGCGCTTATTCACCAAGCAAGTTAAGGGTTCGCGAAAGAATAACTACTCATGTTTGGGCGTCGATCCATCCAGTCTGGCGGCGTTGCTCGTCCTTTCCATACGAGGAGTATGCGCAGTCCTCGCGCCTTGCCAGACAGGCGTCTCAGCACCCAAACATGAGTAGTTATTCTTTCGCGAACCCTAACCTCTGCTTGCCGACAACCCATTCAACAAATCCGTGACAGCCTAGCCATCGCAGTACTGCAATCCTAAGACAAACCCGACTTCTTATTGCACGGAGCAAACTCATGACACCCTATACCCAGCTTGCCGACAACGTGTTGCGGGATGAAGAAATTACACGCGAGGAAAGCCTGTCCCTGCTCCAAACCCCGGATGAGGAATTGCTGGGGTTGATCAACGCCGCGTACCGAATCCGCCACCGGCATTTCGGCAACATGGTGACTTTACAAATGCTGTTCAATGCAAAGAGCGGGGCCTGCCAGGAAGATTGCCATTACTGCTCGCAATCGTCAATTTCCACAGCACCGATTGATCGCTATGCCCTCGTCGAGCCCGAACAAATGCTCAAAGCCGCCAGACGCGCTGTCGAGGCCAAAGCCCAACGCTACTGTGTCGTGATTAGCGGAAGAAGCCCGCTAGATCGGGAAATCGAGGAAATCTCCAAAGCTGTTCGCCAAATAAAAGACGAGTTGCCCATTCAAGTATGCTGCTCCCTCGGCCTACTCACCGAGCCACAAGCCAAGCGACTCAAAGCCGCAGGGGTTGATCGAATCAATCACAACCTGAACACCAGCGAAGCATACCACGCGTCTATTTGCACCACACATACCTTTCAAGATCGGGTGACCACGTTAAACAACGCCAGAGCCGCAGGGCTTGAGCTCTGTTCGGGTGGTATCGTGGGCATGGGTGAACAAGACGAAGACCTCGTGGATTTAGCGTTTTCCCTGCGCGAACTTAATCCGGATTCCATTCCACTCAATATGCTCCACCCCGCATCCGGGACACCATTAGAAAACTCCAACCATTTAACACCGCAACGCTGTCTGAAAATCATGTGCATGTTCCGCTTCATCCACCCCAAACGGGAACTACGCGCAGCCGGAGGACGTGAATTTAACCTACGCTCCCTTCAACCCTTAGCCCTCTATGTCGCAGACTCCCTTTTCGTCAACGGCTACCTCACCACCCCCGGCCAACCCGCCAACGAAGTCCAACAAATGATTGAAGACATGGGTTTCGAGGTTCAGGTAAATTCGCCTGCTTGCCCAGCCTAACTTCCGGGCCAAAGCAGTCCATCGTTGGAATTTGCCTTTTGATAGTTTTTTGACTTTCAACTGGGAGACCTCAATTTTCCCTCGCCCCTGTGGGGAGAGGGTTGGGGTGAGGGGTTCTCTTCTCCAAAAGTTAAAACACTATAGATAGGCCAAATCTTTCATCGTTCTTTGGTCGATGAGAAATGTTGAAAAGTAGACGATTAGAGTCGATTAACAAGATCACGAAAAGCACCCAACAGATCAACCTGAACCGCCAACTTAGACAGTTTCTCGATCTCGTTTACCGTGGGTTTTCGGACGGCAAAAATGTGTTGAGCATCAAGAAGGTCTTGAGGGCCCCCGGCATACAACTTCAGGAGGATAAGCCCTTCCCAGGAGATAACCGGAACACTGCAGCCCAACACTGACAGGGTCACAATGCCATCGATTATAATGGAGGTCCACCGAGGGGGAAGCAAGATTAGCTGAACGGGAACTCTCTGATCCTCAATAGAAAGTTTGAGCTGAAAGACACCTCGCAAAGGATCGTCCCCATCTCCAGGCAAAAACTCCGAATCGAGATGGCGCGATAAGCCCTCTGGGTCGGCTGAGCCTAAGACCAATGCAAAGTCCACATCCTGCGTGGCGCGAGGGATGCCCCAGGCAGAAACGGCAAATCCACCAATCAAAGCATAGTCTTTTAAAAAGCCTTGAGCTTTAGCCTCATCCAAACGGCGAGTGATAGTTGTTAATGCTTGGTCGAACACGAGCGCTGTAACTCAAGGCAAGTATCAGAGAGTTGAAGGGCAAGGAGTAAACGCTGTGTGGGAGACAAGGCCCGAGCCTCTTCGAGTTTCTCCTGAGTCAAACGTTCACTCAAAGGACTGGGGCGACGAGTGGGACGGGTAGGGGATGACGACTGTTCTGTAGACATGAACTCAATTGTACACCGGTTGGATCAAACGGAAAACCCCTGAAAAGGACTACCCCTATCCGGGACACCCTTGGTAGACTCGAACCATTTAACGCCAAAACGCTGCCTGAAGATCATGAGCATGGTCCGATTCTTCCACCCCAAACGAGAACTCCGCGCAGCAGGAGGACGTGAATTCAACCTACGCTCTCTCCAACCCCTGGCGCTGTACGTCGCTGACTCCCTATTCGTCAACGGCTACCTCACCACCCCGGGAGCCCCGGCCAACGAAGTCCAACAAATGATCCAAGACATGGGATTTGAGGTTCAGGTGAATTCTCCGGCTCCAGCTTAACTTCCCAGCTTTAGTCTGTGAAATTTAAGAAGGGGAGGAGATTTTGGATTTGGTTTTTAGGGGTGACCCTCTTCAAGACAAAATATATCGTCCTGACTTTCTTGTTCCCACCCGTTGAACCAAGCCTGCCTCTAGGAGTGGATTCAATAAATCCATCGCACCTTGTTTGGACACACCAATTCCCTCACGGATTTCCTGTGGGGTAAGACTTTGTCGATCACGGAGAAGTCGGAGGAGCTGTTCCTGCTTGGGTCGCAACACAAATTTTTTCTTTCCCGTGCCAGCAGAAAGATGTTGAATCCGATCCCAAACTTGTTCTAATGAGACATGAATGGCCTCGGCTGTATATTCAAGCCAACTGGTTAAATCGCCGCCCTCTTTTCTGACGGCAGCCAGGGATGTGTAATACCGGTCTCGATCCTTCCAAAAATAATCATCTACGGAAAAGATATGGTGGGTGTCGAAACCACGGCGATATAATTCCCAAAGTGCTAGAAGCCGGCCAGTACGACCATTACCATCTGCAAAGGGATGGATATCCTCAAACTGATAATGAATGATTGCCGACGAGATCACAGGAGACCACGGTGAGAAGTTTTTATTCCACCAATCCAACAGTTCAGCCATTAAACCAGATACAATCTCAGGCGGGGGTGGCACATAGCGACCGACCTGCACATGAATATCACGATACCGGCCGGCTTTCCCCTGATCCATCACATCTGACGCCACAAGGGAATGGAGTGAAAAAATTTCTTTATGGGCGGTGGGCTTATCTGGTGGAAGTTTTTCAATGAAGCGCAGACCAGAGAAATAGTTGAGCACCTCACGTGTCGCACGTTGGGGCTCAGTGGGAAGAGACTGCCCCTCTTCTAACAGGCGGACTTGTTCAAGCGTGAGAGGATTACCCTCGATGGCCGTAGAACTGTGGGTGTTTCGAACCCGCGCATCCTTTTGGAGGGTCGGAATCCAAGGAACCTGAATCGTGGCCGAGAGAATCTTCTCCCGGAATGCGGAGATTTCCTCGATAAGGGTCAGTAAACGTGGGGTGATAGTGAATGTGGGCTGAAATGGCATCCCCTTAGGTTAGTAGGGGCCTTCGAATAAGTCAAGTGTAAGTCAAGTTATGAGTCAAGCGGGGCTGAAGAGAAAACCTTGTCAAAGAGGAAAAAGAAGGAGGATTATTCTCCTGCGACAAGTTCGGCTTCTAGAGGATGGTCTTTTCGAAAACGGCTCACACCCTGTACGCTAAATCCAAGCACGCGGCCCTGCTCATCGACACGTTCCATGACAGCATCGTGGGCAGTCGGACGCATGAAACCAGGGGCATCCTTGAACTGGACTTCCAGAAAATCTCCTTCAGGATCAAACCAAATTTTTACTTTTTGGGCCATATCGTTTCTCCTGCTTTAAGCGTGTTAAACATATTCTTGAATGTGTTTCCTGAGGAGATCTGTGCCCATAGGAGACTCCGGGTTTGGATAAAAGATCAGGTAACTTTCGGTATTTCTGTTTCGTCACCTAAGTCATTGGCGATTTCGCGAAACTGTTCAAGTGCGGCTTCGAGGTCGTCGACGATTTCTTGGGCGATCACATCGGGATCGGGCAAATTAGCAGAGTCTTCGAGAGAGTCGTCTTTGAGCCAGAAGAGATCAAGGCTGGCTTTGTCGCGGGCGACTAATTCGTCATAGTCGTAAGACCGCCAGCGGCCTTCGGGGTTCTTCTCTGACCAGGTCGGTTTGCGAGTATGCCGATTGGCCGGATTGTAACATTTTACAAACTCATCCAGGTCTTCACGTTTTAACGGGCCGGTCTTCAAGGTAAAATGTTTATTCGTGCGCAGGTCGTAGATCCACAGTTTTTGGGTGGATGCCGATTCCCCGCCAGGTCGTTTATCGAAAAACAACACGTTGGCTTTCACACCTTGGGCATAAAACAAACCGGTGGGTAGACGGAGTAGGCTGTGCACATCACACTCATGCAAAAGCTTCCGCCGGATCGTCTCTCCTGCGCCGCCTTCGAAGAGGACGTTATCCGGCACGACCACGGCCGCTCGGCCGTGTTGTTTCAGCAGGGTCTTTACATGCTGGATAAAGTTGAGCTGTTTATTGGAAGTGCTCGCCCAAAAATCATCCCGCTCAACAATGTCCCGTTCCTTTGAGACTTTCCCTTCTTCTCCTACAATCGTGGTGCTGCTCTTTTTCCCAAACGGTGGATTGGTCAAGACAATGTCATACCGATCGCCAGGATCAGCGGCTAATGAATCCGATACGACAATCGGCTCATAATCCTGACTCCCGATACCGTGGAGGAGCAAATTCATGGCACACAATCGGGCCACGCCCTGGACCAGCTCACATCCCCTGAGCGTGCTTTCCTTCAGTTGCTTCTTTTGATCCTTCGTGAGATTCGGATTTTGCTTCACAAGGTAATCGTGAGCCGCCAAAAGAAAGCCACCTGTCCCGCAAGCAGGGTCACAAAGTGTTTCGCCAGGCTTGGGTTGAATTACATCGACAATAGCTTGGATCAGTGGACGCGGGGTGAAGTACTGCCCGGCGCCGGTCTTGGTATCCTGCGCATTCTTCTCTAGGAGCCCTTCATAGGCATCACCTTTCACATCGGCACTCATCACCGACCAATTTTCCTTATCGATCAAATCGACGATCAATCGCCGTAGCTTGGCCGGGTCCTGAAACTTGTTCTGGGCCTTGGTGAAGATCAGTCCGAGAAGGCCCTTTTCTTTCCCTAGCTCTTCAAGGAGATGGCGGTAGTGGTCGAAGAGCTCGTCACCATCCTTTTTCAAGAGACTGGGCCAACTGTATTTGCTTGGTATTTCGCTAGGCTGAGAATAGGGCGGCTTCGTCCGCTCATCGGCCATTTTGAGAAACAGCAAATACGTCAACTGCTCGACATAGTCGCCATAGCTCATCCCGTCGTCGCGCAGGACGTTACAGTAATTCCAGAGTTTTTGGACGATTTGATTTGAAGAACTCACTTGGCTATCCAAGAAAGCTCATGGAGGCGCTGATAGGCAATGTGAATATGTTCAGGGCGGAACATCTTCTGCTTTCTCTCATTCCACGAATGAATGGACTCTACGGCCATCTCCAAGGTAGTGGCCTTCGGCTTGCCATACGTGGAAACCCAATGGACTGAGGACAGTAACTCCATACCATATGGTGTCTCAAACCCTTGGATAAGATCGCCCACTCGGTTCAACCGTGAGATGGGTATCGGGTGCTCGCTAAGAAACTTGTTGGCTTCTTCAATCGCACCGGGAAGCAGTTCAATGTCGGTATCCGGTTTTTGGGTATCACCGTAACCACGAATAAAATGTCCTTCGATTCGTTCCAACACTTTATTCAAATTCGCGGCATAGGGTCCGTACAATCCTGCCTGAAATCTCAATCTAAGAGGTTCCCCAGCTTCTTGGAGAAAGTATCCCAGTTTTTGAACCTCTAATAATGTAAGGCGATAACTCAAGGTTTCATATTGGTGCATGACCTTGACGAACAAGGCGCGACTGATAGTCATCGAAGGTTTTTTCGTGTTCACCGGCATGGTCTTCGCATCAGGTGCGCCAAGGGGGCCGAACAACTGAACAGCCACGTCGGGTACTTCGGCAAACGCGGATTCAATGAGGGGACGAACCTCTTGCCAATCAAGTCCACCGTTACCACATCCTAACGGCGGGACAGCGATTGAGTGAATTCCCAAGCGACGCATGTCTGCAACCAAGGCGTGCAGCCCGCTGCGGATGTCTTCCATTCGAGATTTACCTCGCCAGTGTCGTTTAGTTGGGAAGTTGATGATGTACTTCGGGTTCATCATGCGTCCGGTTTCCCAGATAAACATCTCTCCAGGTCGGACTTCTTTCCCACGACATGCACGGGCATAGGCCTCGAAGTTCTCGGGCCAGGCTTGCTTGAATTGCAGAGCAATGCCCTTGCCCATGAAACCATCACAGTTGACGGTATTAACCAGGGCTTCGGCGTCAACCTGAAGGAGATTACCTGTCGCGTTTCTAATCATAAGTTAGGTCACCAATAGTACCAATTTGGATCAATCCTGACTACCTTTCTTTGATCTGCAGGGAAGGCTGCCTGAATCGTCTCCACGCGCTGCTGCATGGCCGAATCGATCACTACAATTTCATGGATTATCGACCAAGGACAAAACTGATGCACAAGAAATTCAGCCTGTTTCTTTCGCTGGCGATCCATATCATTAATATTGTCCGACCAATATCGCTCATACACCAACGTCCAATCAATAGCATCTAATTTGGCAAAATCATCAAACCATTCAGTGAAAATAGCAAGGCCATGCCCATCTGAAAACACAAACCTGATGCCAGCCGCTTCAATAGCTTGAGCCGAGGCGACGAGATAGATCAGAGGTTCCTGTCCTTCGGTATAACCTTCCACGCGGCCGGTCCTCAGGTTTAACATCATGGGCGACAGATACCCGAAATAGAACGGCACATAGTCATGAATGGTCCCACCCGGTCCTAGATGAATAGGTACCTCAGCACGGGCTCCCTGAACTTCGGCACTGTGACAGAAGCGATAATTCAATCCATCATCGGGCACGAGGTTTGGTGCATGAAGTCCACCTCGCTGGATGATTGTGGCCAGGTTATCCACGTGCGTAAAACGAAGTATCGAGGTAGGAATTGGGGTCATGGTCCAATTATTGGCTGAAATCTTTACATTGAATGTCGTAGCTCATCCCGTCGTCGCGGAGGACATTACAGTAGTTCCAGAGTTTTTGGACGATTTGGGTTGATGCTGTAGAGGAACTGTTATTCATTGCCGCTTTCCTGCCACGGGATGAATACCGAGATTCTTTGGGAATTCTTCTAGCAAATGCTTTTCCCTGAAACGAAGGGTAACTTCGCCTTTGGACTTTCTTTCGGTCCAATAAACCCCTTTCAGCTTTTCTACGGGAGTTCCAACTATTTCAAACACTATGGTTCCATCGTGTGGCTGACTACGATCTGCCACCGAGGGCAATGGTTTACTGTGGTAACTGTAGCCGAGTTTTCGTATTTGCTCATCTCCATCCAACCAAAAATCAGCCAGATAACTGCGACTGGTCATTTCGGCTGTGCGCATGACACAACTGATTCGAGTGAAGGACTGCTTAATTGTAAGGATGACAGGTATGGGGCCAGGGACTTCTCCAGTCTCTGGGTTTTTCCATGTAGTCTGAATCGTACCTTGCCATGTACCGTTAAGGTCTGGAAATGGAACCAGCCAGCCGCAGAAGATTTTCCAACGCCACGCCCAATTGATAAATACTCCTAACGCTACCAAAAGTATGGGGATTGTCTTGTAAGCGATAGCGAGTGCACTCCATAGATCTTGGACAGTCTTTCCACTTTGGAGTGCAACACATATGAAGCTAATAGCGAATACACCAAACAGAACCAGGGCAAATCGCTTCAGGTGAAGGTTTTTCATTCGAATCCTATATAGTGCCAGGCTGCGTCAAGAAACTGGTTGGCCTGTTCTCTTGTCCAAGGCTGAGATGCTCGAAAGAGATACTTGAGTTCGTTCACCTCACCCCATTCGGAGCACTCCTTTTCAGTGAGGGTTCGATTAAAAATATCCGCGATTACATTCTGTACATCGGCGGTATATGTGTCATGCTGGAAGTCCTCTACTGGTGCATTCCATACAATGGATTCTATGAGAAATGAAGCCACATTCTCAGATTCTGATATCCCGTCCTCTTGCATGGCGTTTCGGAGCCGCTTAAGAATTCTAATGACGCGCTTGTACCGCCTCCCTGTTTCAGTATTCCGTTCCACTCCATTATCGAAGGTCTGTTGAGGCCAGTTGATAATCTTCTTGCCTTCATCAGTAAGAAACGCCACACCTGAAAGATAATCGTGGTTCCCATCCCTATCCAATCCACCTGTGTAACACCTATACTCGTAGGTCGGGACAACATCTGCATCGATACGATATGTGTTGGCATGGATGTCAAATGCCTTATTGCCCCGCCTAACTGCCGATGACCCAAAATAGGATTTAAGGGCCTTTTCAACGATTTCTTTGAAATCGAAAAACTTTAAGCCAGAATCAACGTTCCCAAAGTCATCACTAGATCTCCCATCGGGATATTCTGGGAAAAACGCTTCGTTATAACGAATACAAATATCCACGTCGCTATCTTGTTTCACGTTCGTTCTGGACTTGTATGAACCTTGTGCAAACACGCTAACGTCCAATTTTGAAAGTGCCCTGTCAGCATTAATTGCTTTTCGCACTGCCACTTCGGCATTCTCGCATTTATCGCTTTCCGTCTTTCCAGGTCCTTGAGCCCATGACCGAAATAAGTCTTCCCACGTGCTCATCGCGACACCAAAGCTTGCACAATCAACTGACCGGTAAATGCTCGGCTAAGGATTGACTGTCGCAGCCGCTCGGCGCGGGTGAGGTTGGCTTCGACGGTGGCTTCGAATTCCTCGATGATGGATAATCGGCGCTCAACATCCTCCACTATTTGTAATTGCTCGTCATGGGGGGGGAGGCAAAAGGGGGTAGCCTTAAGTGTGCTTAGCAACAAGTTCTTCACAGCAGTACCTGCAGACTTCGCTTGCATTTTGTTCACATTCGCTTCGAGGTGATATGCAAGAAAACCCGAAGACACAAATGTCTTAATGGGCTTGATTATTGCGACACTTTTTTGAAAAGTCGTAAATGGCAGCTTTTGTTTATCTTTAGCTATTGCGACGCGTCCTATTGTTCCTGCATTTGTAATTAAAACGTCATCTAATTCAAGGTTTGTTCTGTAGTGAACCTCCATGAACTCATCTTTGTTGATTTGCCTGGCTTTTGAGTAGTGTAGCTTACCGTCATGAACATCCTTTGCGCTAAGAAAGTAATACCCTGACCCAGTCTCGTCGTTACAATCGCCGTGTTTGCCATCAGTAATCAAGCTAGATATGGAATCAAGGGAGACCTCCTCCCACGTTGGTGGAATGTTGGCAATCACGTCCTCATCTAACTTTAAAGGTGCCTTATAGCGATTCTTCCATTGATCACTGATAGCCACCTGGCCTTTTATTTCCATTTTGTTGATTTCGGTCTTTTCCCACTTCGCTCTGCGTTCGGTGCGGATGCGTTCGAGGAGTTTACTTGCGGGTTCGACGTCGGGGTGGGCTTTTCGCCAGGCTTCGGTGAGTTTGCCTTCGACGGCGGCTTTGAGGACGGCGGCTTTGTAGCGTTTGAGGTTGGCCTTGACCCGTTTGAGGTTAGCGACGGCTTCGTCGAGGCGGGAGAATTGTTTTTCGATTTCCGCAACGATACATTTTTGTTGTTCGGGTGGTGCTACTGGAATCTTGGATTCCTTAAGATAAGTTGTTGGGACCCTCCTTTGCCCAACTGCTCCGGTCATATACCGTTCGGCTTCCGAGCGAAAGTTCCTACTAGACACGTAATAATAAAGATACTTGGCATCCATTCCTGGTTGTGGGCGAAGGACATGGAATTCAGTTGAACCAAAGCCGTAATCGTTTATGAGTCTCGGTACAACAGCCATCTTTCCGTTTTCCATGCAGGGCGTAATCTTGGCAAACAGCACGTCCCTTTCTAGGAAAGAAGTAAAGCCTTTCTTCACTTCTCCGGCCGGCCGTGTCTCTTGAACATTAATAGTCCCATCGCCTGGGCCAACGGCGGGCATGGGAACAAACGAAACTAGCAGATCCTCTGGAATCGCCGACTTGTCTATGCGTGGATTGACGTCCGCAACATCCTCGATTTTTTGTGTCTCAAACCTTAAGCTCAGATCAGCGCTTACCTGTGCCTTGGTTATGCTCATGCCGCTAATGCCCCATTCAATTTTTCAATGATCCCATTCAGCTTTTCTCCAAATACTTGATGCACTTTCCCTAATCCACCTTCCTGAGCGAACGGTGCATAGTCAAAATCTTCTGTGTCGATGCTCAGATTGGCAGCGATGTGGTCGCGGATCATTTCTAGCCAATGTCCCTGCTCCTCGGTGAATGTTTTTCCTGATGCTTCTTGCTGGGTCATCCATGCCTTGAAGTTGACCTGGACTTTCTCGGGGAAGGGAATCAGTTCATTGTCCTGATGGATGGCGAACCGAACCAAGGAAACCAAATCCGTGAGAATACGCTTGGCACTGGTCCCTTTGACCTTCGACTCCTCCAGCGCAGCATAGGCTTGCCAGAGTTGTGATTCGTTCCAGAGATAGGGTGGCCTTTCGATGGCTGCGGCGAGTTCCTTGATGTGCTCGAAGGTGAGTCTTGCCTTGTAGGGTTTACTGTACAGCACCTGAAGGGCGGTGATTTCGTCTTTGTGGTCTTGTATGAATTGTTCGAAGGAGTGGACGATGCCTTTGGCTCGGTCAAGGGCTTCGGCACTGAACCCTGCTTCGATGATTTGATCTTGGCTGACGTGGTCGATGGTGATTTCGTTTTTCTTTTTGATGTCGACGAGGAGTTCCCGTAGTTTGGGATCGTGAAAGGGTTTGACGGCGTCTTGGATGAGTTTGGCTCGTAGGGCATCGGCACCTTTTTCGTCTAGGGAAGTAGTGTCGAGTTTATCGGGATCGACGGCTTCCAAGAGGCGGTGGCTGAGGTCTTTGAGGTTTAACCCTCCACTGGCCTTCACAATGGTTTGTTCGTCTTCTTTGGTGAGGCGGTGTTCCATGCGGGCTAGGCGTCCTGCGATGGTGGTGAGGACGTCTTCTTCGGTGTTGCCCAGAGAGACCGCTTGCAGCAGTTTTTCAAAGGAGACGCTGGGTTTTTTCTCCATGGGGCGGGCGTCGGTTTTATCCTGCTCACAGACGCCCACCGCATCCACGATGACGAAGTGATCTTTGGTGGTGGCATCCGGGGTGACGGCTTTTAGGTCGTCTGCCTTGATGACGCGCACGCCGCGCCCTTTCATTTGTTCAAAGAACGAGCGGGATTTGACGGCCCGCATGAAGACGACGATTTCCACGGGTTTGATGTCGGTGCCGGTAGCGATCATATCCACGGTAACGGCGATGCGCGGGTGATAGCTGTTTCGGAACGACTTGATGAGGTCCTTGGGATTGGCCCCGGTGGTGCGATAGGTGATCTTTTGGGCGAAGTCGTTGCCCTTGGCGAATTCTTCTCGCAGGATTTCGACGATGTTTTCGGCGTGGGCATCGTCTTTGGCGAAAATGAGTGTTTTGGGTACTTCGGTGCGGCCTGGGAAGATCTCGGTGAACAGTTTGTCCCGGAAGGTTTTGACGATGGTGCGGATTTGGTCCGGGGCGACGACGTCGCGATCGAGTTGGTTGGGGTCGTAGGCGAAGTCGTCTTCGAGTTGTTCCCACCGTGTTTTTCGGGTTTCTCGTTCGCGCTTTTCCACAAAGAGTCCTGCGTCCACTTTTGAGCCGGCTTGGGAGATGGCGGTGCGGATGCGATACACGTCGTAGTTGACGTTGACGCCATCGGCCACGGCCTGCTCGTGGGGATATTCCATGACCAGGTTTTGGTGGAAGAAGCCAAAGGTTTGCTTGCTGGGTGTGGCAGTGAGGCCGATGAGGTAGGCATCGAAGTATTCGAGCACTTGTGCCCAGAGATTATAGATGGAGCGGTGACATTCGTCGGTGATGATGACGTCGAAGGTTTCGATGGGGATGGCCGGGTTGTATTCAAGAGGTTCCGGTTGTTTGAAAAGATTTTCCAGGCCACCAATGGACGCTTCGTCGTCTTCATCCGAGAGTTCTTTGCCCTTGAGCATGGAGTACATGCGTTGGATGGTGCTGATGCACACCCGTGCGGTGGTGTCGAGCGTGTTGCTGCTGAGTCGCTGGACGATGAATTCTTCGGTGAATTTAAAGTTGTTATACGGCGAGACATACTGCTGGAATTCTTTGAGGGTTTGGTCGCCCAGGTTGCCCCGATCCACCAAGAATAAGACGCGCCGGGCTCCGGCGAATTTGATGAGGCGATAGATGGCGGTAATGGCAGTGAAAGTCTTGCCGCTGCCGGTGGCCATTTGAATGAGGGCACGGGGGCGGTCTTGGGCCAGCGACTGTTCCAGATTTTTGATGGCAATCTTTTGCGCGGGCCAGAGGCCTTCTTCAATAAGCGTTGGTAATTGCTGGAGGCGTTTTCGAACGGTGGAGTAGGTTTTATAAGTCTCGCGGTGCTCTGCGGCCAGTTGGGTTGGTTTTGGTTCGGCTTGTGGAATGTTTGCTTCGGCTAGCCAGTCCGCCAGGGTTTTTGGTTTATGAAAGGCAAAGGTGAGACGGCTTCGCGGTTCCGGATCAAGTTCGTTGGTAAAGCGGGTTTCGATCCCAGTGCTTTGATAGAGAAATGGCAAGGGGCGGGTATGCGCTGGCAAGTGCACTGGCAAGCCGTCTCTATACTTCCCGCTCTGAATTTCTACGCCTGTGAGCGTATGGCCCTCTTTTTTGGCTTCGACGACTCCTGCAGCTTTCCCATTTACATAAAGGAGGTAATCCGCAAAGCCATGCCCGTGCTCCAAAGAGAAGTTTCTAATCGCTACTCCCTGCGCTTCACTCAAGTTGACTTGCTTGGCATCCTGAACGCTCCACCCTGCTTGTTCCAAGAGTTTGTCAATAGTTTCGCGGGCTTGGTCTTCCGGTGTGGTCATGATGTCAGATAGAAATGAAATTGAATCCAGCTGATGTGATTTTAATAAATGGCAACTAACTTCATGAGGAAGAGTATAAACAAATGCTAGGTGCAAATAAACTCGTCACCTGCCTATCATTCATACCGCAAACCCTCGGCGATGACGCCTTTGGTGACCCAGCGGGCTGGGAGGTAGGCGGCGGCGATTGCGGCGACGCCTGCTACGGTGACTGCTCCAATGAGGGTGCTCGGAGAAATGACGTTATTTCATATGGATTTTGAACAATTTCTATCAAGACAGATTGGCAAGAAAGTCCGAGGGCGAGATAGTCTGATCCTGAAACTTTTTGCGCAATTTTGTGTCGTAGGTAATGAGGCCGGTCCCTTCTCTCTCGGCTAGTGCTACGAACAGGGTGTCATAGGCTGGATGATTCGCGGCCACAGACAACTCAAGCGCACGTTCCCACAACTCGTCCGCAGGAGCCGCATGGGTGATTAGGGCATCCGCATCTGCCAGCACATTCATGCCAACCTCAAGGGTCAATTGGTTTTCGCGCGTCCATTGCCATACCACATTCACGAGTTCGGCTCGGAAGCTATCGGGAACCAGGATATCTTCAACATTGGTTAATACCGAGAGGGATTCGTCACGAAAACGTGAGACTCCAAGGAGCGCGTAGGCAAAGACCATGGTATCTACAACCACCAGGTAGACCTCTTTAGGGACGACCGACTTGGCGCCATGTTTTTATTTTCGCAGGGGTGGTCTTGGGTAATTCTTTCCACCGCTTCTGAATCCGTGAGGCTATCTCGGGAGTAGTGGCATACTTTTTTTTAAGCAATTCACGTACTTCTTGTTCCATGGAATGATCCTTCCGACTGGCAACTGCTTTGAGCCGATCGAGAATGGCTTCTGGAATTTTTCTAATGGTGAGGGTGCTCATGGCTATGCTCCTTAGCTAAATGATTCATTGTTTTATGCTGGCATGATGCTAGCACATTGGACAAGGCAAATAAACCAAGATTTCTTTATCCATCACTCATACCGTAACCCCTCGGCGATGACGCCTTTGGTGACCCAACGGGCTGGGAGGTAACCGGCTACGATTGCGGCTATGCCGGCGACCGTTACTGCGCCGACTAAGGTACCCCAGGAAACTACGAATTGGATGGTCCATCCGAAGGATTGTTTGTTGATGACGAAGATGAGCAGGGCGGCTAGGAGCAGGCCGGCCAGTAAGCCTAGGATTGCGCCGATGGCGCCGAGAATTAGTGATTCCCACAACACCATGGCTTGAATTTGCCGCACCCCGGCTCCAATGGCGCGATAGGTGGCGAACTCTCGTTGGCGTTCGATGATTGCGGTGAGTAGGGTATTGACGATGCCCAATAGCCCAACGAGCACCGCAATTAGTTCCAAGCCATGCGTGACCCGGAAGGTTCGATCAAAAATTTCGAGAATCTCAGCTCGTAATTCCTGATTGCTAATGATGGTGATCGGCATGAGAGGAGTAAGGGCTGCCTGCAGCCGATCTCGAAGTATTTTAGAGGTAGTTTGCGGGTCTCGGTAGATGGCCAGCACCGATGCCGACGCATCACCCCAAAACTCTTCATATAACCCTCGATCCAACACCACTTTCCCTCCATCAGTGGCATAGTCGTAAAAGACGCCGACGACCGGAAAGCCTCGGAGGCCTTGACGTGTGGGCAACATCAAGGTCTCGTCGACCTCTACCTCCAATCGTCTTGCCAACACCTCGGACACGATCACCCCGTTCTTCGTCAGCGCTAGTTGCAGAAGCGAATCAGAATCGCCATGGACAAACAGATACTGGCTTCGATCGGCATGAATCTGAAAATCGCGGGCTACGAGACTCACGGTGGTCGAACCCACTTGAATACGGACTTGTCGATACGGGTCCACTGCTGCAACGCCTTGCACTCCTGCGGCAACTGAAAGAATGTCTTTAGAAAGAAGGGAAACTCTGCCACTCTGGCTGGAATCAGTGATGCCCGACTGCGGCGTGACAATCAGATCCGCCATCATCGTTTGATCGATCCAGGTTTCCACGGTGGCTCGAAAGCTTTGGACCATCACACCCACACCAACCATGATCGCAATGCCGACCATCAGGGCGGATAAGGTCATACTATTTCGTCCTGGTGTCCGAATGATCTGATCCGCCGCAAGGTGCGCCGCCAGCCCGGAAGACGTGCTGAATGGCAGGTTCATGATTCCACGAAGCGCGTGGATACACAGTGGGGCTAAACATGTGCACGCCAGCAGAATACAGAACGCCGCGGCATATCCAAACACGGGAATGCCGTTCACAGGCGCCAACATCGAAAGTCCCAATGCCACCAGAAACAACGCAGCCGCCACACTCGTAAAGACCCCATAGCGATTGTGACGAGTATCTTCATACTGCCCTGGTGCCAGCGCCAGAGCCGGCGCGGTGCGGCTGGCTTCCCAACAAGGTCCAAGCGCACCCAAGATTGATAGCCCCAGGCCCAAGACACATCCCACACCCAACAACCACGGAGTCAATTCGATGGAACCCACTGCCACTGCTGTATAGAGTTCGGACACCGTTTCGCTCTCTAACACAACAAGGAATTTCGCGAAGAACACACCCAAGACGGTTCCACAGACTCCACCCAGAGTACCCACCACTGCGGCCTCACCCAGAAACAAGAGCCCGATCTGGCCACGAAACATGCCAAGCGCCCGCAGGATCCCGATTTCCCGACGATATTGGACAACGGAAAATCCTACTGCGTTATAGACCAGGAACACTCCCACGAACAGACCCACCATACTCAACGTGGTCAAATTCAGTTGAAACGACCGAAGCATGCGCTCTACCTGTTGATTACGTTGGGCAGGCCGTCCCACAAAGACTGTGGGACCCAAGGTTTGCTGCAAATCCTGGATGACATCTTCGACTGACACATCGGGAAACGTCACCAAATCCAGCCGATTCACATAGCCTACGAGATCAAACACCGTTTGCGCCGCGGCAATGTCCATCACGGCAAATGAATCCCAGGTTTGCCCTGGTCGCTCCGCGGCAAACACACCACCCAATGTCACCTCGTAGCGACGGGTCCCAATCGCCAGGGTCAGCAACTCTCCCACTTCAAAGTTGAATTGCTTGGCGGTCTCTTGATGAAAAAACAGCACATCTGGAGCAATCAGGTACTCTAAAAAAGAGTCCGTTGTTCCCGCCGAAGAGGAGTTGGAAGAAAAATTGAGCGTGCCGACGCCGAGCCATTCGAGCAGATCCACAGCCTGAATACGCAATGGTTGCACCTCTCGGCTAGGAAGGAGAACCTTCGTAGAGATAGTGATAATAGGACTGACTGACTCCACAGCCTGATGTGTGCGAATCGGGATCATGACCTGTTCATCGAGCAAACCCTCTGTGGCGGTCACTTGAATGGTCGTCTTTCCCACCACACTGGTCACGGTTTGTTCGAATGATCGAAAGACCTGCTCATTCGCCAAGAACATCGCCATGGCTGCTGAGACACCGATTCCAACCCCAAAAACCGTTAGTACGGTACGGAAGGGGCGGCTTAAAAGATGGTGAATTGCCAATGTCAAGACGGGATAAAACATGCGTCAACTAGTGTAGTGTCCTAAATAGATTGTATATTATATCGCATTCTGCTAGCATCACGATATTATTCATGCTCGTGTTGAGGAGGGGAGTATGCGTCAAGCCGTGCCGATCACCTTAAGAGCTGGGGACCGTCAGCAGTTACAACGGCATACCCGAAGTCGCCGCAGTGCGGTCCGATTG
Organism: Nitrospirales bacterium; assembly: GCA_963555755.3. GTDB lineage: Bacteria > Nitrospirota > Nitrospiria > Nitrospirales > UBA8639 > Nitronereus. Next base: position 3,901,789 of record OY820905.2, on the reverse strand, counting down.
GTGGAGCGCTCAAAGATTGTTCTGCTTGCCGCAGCCGGGAATACCAACAAAGAGATTAGTCTGGTGCTGGGGATTGATCCGCATAAAGTGGGGCGATGGCGCAATCGGTATGCAGCGCAAGGATACCCTGGCATCCTCAAAGATGCGCCGCGCGGAGCCAACCACGGCGGCAAGAAGACGGAAGACCAGACGCGGCTGAGGCAGAAGATTCTTCGCCGCACCACCCAGGACAAACCCAAGGGCGCGACCCACTGGTCCACCCGATCCATGGCACAGGCTGTGGGCTGTCAGCATAGTTTCGTCCAGCGCGTCTGGAAAGCCCATGGCTTGAAGCCCCATCTGGTGAAACACTTTAAAATCAGCAATGACCCCCGGTTTGAGGAGAAATTACACGACGTCGTGGGGCTCTATTTGAATCCCCCCGAAAAAGCCGTGGTGCTGTGTGTCGACGAGAAGAGTTCGATTCAGGCCTTGGATCGTACGCAGCCAGGCCTGCCGATGAAGAAGGGCCGCTGTGGAACGATGACTCACGATTATAAGCGCCATGGCACGAGTACCCTCTTTGCGGCGCTGGATGTCTTGAGCGGACAGATTCTGGGCAAATGTATGCCGCGACACCGGCATCAGGAATTTCTCAAGTTTCTGTCCCTGATTGATCGAACCGTGGACAAGACGGTCGACTTGCACATTATCATGGATAATTATGCCACGCATAAACATGCGAAGGTCCAGGCGTGGCTTGCCAAGCACCCGCGGGTCCATTTCCACTTTATCCCGACCAGTTCGTCGTGGCTGAATTTGGTAGAACGGTTCTTCGCCAACATCACGGCCAAGCAGATCCGGCGCGGAGTGTTTCGGTCCGTGGAAGAATTGGAAGCGGCGATTGGTGACCATATTGCCCAGAACAATACGGCCCCAAAACCGTTTGTGTGGACGAAATCGGCGGAAACAATTCTTAAAAAGGTCCGCCGGGCGAAGGCCGCACTTAATGCACTACCTGTTTAGGACACTACACTAGGGAGGGTTGTATGGGGAGGCCTAATTTTGGTAAATAAGTGTCTCCCGATTGGGTATTCATTCATACAGGCATCATTCCATGGCTAAAGCAAAATCGAAGACCCAGGATCTGAAGGATACTGCTCGCGAAAAGAAGGACGAGGCGTTTTCGTTAACGACTCGTCAAAAAGAAATTCTCAAATTGGTGGCCCTCGGGCATACCAATCGAGAAATCGGGGCACAGTTAGATATTAGTGTGCGGACAGTTGAAGTGCATCGCTTCAATTTAATGCGTCGTCTGCGGGTGCGAAACGTCGCCCAACTCCTTCGACAAGGCCTCCTCTTACGCCTCATTCCAAAAAATTCCGCTCCTAACAAATAACCGGTCCCTTTCGCTGCACGTCCGTTTACGGTCCACGCTGGAACAGTTCACAATTCCTTGAGGCACCCTCGGCAATCATCAACCGAGGCATAGCCTTTCTTGGTTAGGACCTCGGACAACTCTTTTTCAAGGCGCTCGAATGCAGTCAGACCTTCCTCGACCAAGGTCGTGCCCACCTGAACAGCCGACGCCCCGCAGAGCAGATGTTCGAACGCGTCCGTTCCCGTCACGACCCCTCCTACGCCAATAATTGGCATGCGTCCCTGAAACAACTTCCAAAACGCCCGCACATTGGCCAACGCCACCGGTTTAATGATCGTTCCGCCAATCCCGCCAAACCCACCTTTGGGTTTAATCACCACAGTTTCCGATTCCGGATCGATCACTAGCCCATTGCCCACCGAATTAATCAGTGACAAAAACGACACATTGACGCCTTCCAGCATACCAGCCATGGCCTCATGATGAACGGGGTCAAAATACGGTGGTAGTTTCACACCCATGGGAATGGTGAGGCATTCTTGGAGTTCGAGTAGCAGCTGTCTCGACACCTTGATATCGTATCCAATTTGCGGTTTTCCCAGAATATTGGGGCAGGAGAGATTGACCTCAACGAGGTCTGGTTTGGCAAGTTCTATGGCTTTGGCAGCCTCAAGAAAATCTTGAGGATTCAAGCCCGCGATACTGGCTACGATAGGTTTCCCAAACCGCCGAAGTTCCGGGATCAACTTGGCGTAAGCAGGATAGCCCAAGTTCGGCAGCCCCATCGAGTTGATCGACCCACCAGGAAAGCTGTGATACCGCGGACCAGGATTGCCTTCCCGCGGTTGAGGGGTCATGGATTTTGTGACAATCGCGCCGGCATGGGACTCACCGAGCGCTTCCAACTCTTCTTGTGTCACGCAACATGCTCCAGCCGCATTCATGAAACAGGTCGGGAAGGTCACCCCTGCGATCCTCGTCGAAAGGTTCATGCGGTCTCCCTACCTGAGGGGGTGTTGAAAAAGTCCGCCAGCGGCGTTCTCGGCCCTTTGTCGTGCGCACGTACTCCGTGTACGCTCCGCGCGCCAAAGGGCCTGCGGCCTTGCTGGACAGCCTTTTTGAACACCCCCTCTCGCGCTTGAGAATTTATGGAATTCATTACATAGGCCTAGCCATGGAGATTTATAAACTATTCAATAGTCACTGACATGGCCGGGGCTGCCGGTTTCGGGAACCCACGTGGCTTCAGTTGCCCATCCTGTAACGCATAGATTCGGTCAGCCACGCGAGCCGCGGTTTCGGAATGTGTTACAAGAATGACCGTTTGACCGGCACGTTTGGCTATTCGATGCAGCAATTCCACGATCTCGGCACCCTGATGAGAGTCGAGATTTCCCGTTGGTTCATCGGCCAAGAGAACCCGCGGTTGATGGACCACGGCCCGGGCAATGGCCACGCGTTGTTGTTCGCCACCCGATAGCTCGCTGGGTCGATGAGTGCGCCGATCCTCGAGCCCTACCATTTCCAACACCTCAGCCACTCGTTGACGAATGACCCTCGAGGATTGCCCATTGAACTGCAAGGGCAACCCCACATTCTCCGCAGCGGTCATGCCTGGCACCAAGTGAAAGGACTGAAAGACCATCCCAATCCACTCCCGTCGCCGTCGAGTCCACTCTGCGTCCGAAAACCCGCTCGATGGTTGGTTATCCAGAAAAATCTCACCGGACGAAATAGAGTCCAACCCAGCAATGACATTCAAGAGCGTACTCTTTCCGCTCCCACTAGGCCCCATCACCGCACAGAACTCTCCGTCGGCAATGTGGACCGTCGCATCGTTGAGGGCATGAATCACCACGGCACCACGACGATATTCCTTGTAGACATGCTCTAACCGTACCACGATTCTTCTCACTCCTGACCCTGGGACAATGGCTGGCACGCACTCCCCGTTCCTATACCACACACTCAGGGCTCACGCAAAAATAGCTCCCCCTGTTTGGGCGTCGATCCATCCTGTCTGGCGGCGTTGCTCGTCCCTTAGGGCCTGTGAAACAATAACTTGAACATCTCGCATCCCATCTTCGGGCCATCTTGAAACCTAGAAACAGCAATTGGATCACAAAAGTCCACGCAAGCTCTTGGCGCACCTGGCAAAATAAAAAAATGTCTCATCACCACCAAGGTGACCACGACTTTTTTTATTTCACCATGCACACCAATATCTTGCGCCTCTTTTTTGCGCCCAACTGCCGTTTCTGGGTTGAACGCGCCTCAATCGAAAACACTTCAACATCGGCATGCTATGCCTCGGTGTTTTCTCAATCAGTACGTCCAAATCCGACCAAAATCTGGGCGCGATTTTGTCCAAGTTATTGTTTCACAGGCCCTTCCATACCCAGGAGTATGCGCAGCCCTCGCGCCTTGCCAGACAGGTACCTCAACACCCAAACAGGGAAAGTTATTCTTATGCGAACCCGTATCACATGATCCAAATTTCCAACAGCCCCGATTCCTTCTGCCACAGAAGGATGGTGGAAAGGTAGTGACGAATTAGGATAGTTTTTGAATTATTCAACGGTCCCAACATCCTCGCTTGACGCTATTCAGAGCTTTTTCTAAAGTGATGTCCCATTCAGGCAGAGGTTAGAACCCCTATGATGTTGACTCCCTCTCACATACTTCATCGCGTTCTTCATACGCTTCTGCCGATGGACTGTATTAGTTGCAAAGAAGCGTTGTTCGATAATGCCATTCCCTACATTTGTCCGTCGTGTTGGAAAACCATTTGCGTTCTGCCCGAGCCAAAATGCCCTCGATGCCATATTCCGTTTTCCTCGTCTTCAACGCTCACGCACAGTCCGCAGCACCTCTGTGGGCGATGTCGGCAACGACCGCCAGCGTACACCAAAGCCTGCACACCCTACGCGTACCAGGGGGTACTCAAAGATGCCATCAGCCAATTCAAATATCACGGGAAAGTACGATTGGCGCAACCACTGGCCCAGCTCATGGCTTCGGCTTGGGACTTACCCCGTGATCTTGACGGAATCATGGCCGTGCCCCTTCACCCCACGCGACTGAGAGAACGGGAATATAATCAATCGCTACTGTTGGCTGAACGTCTGAGCCAGCACCTTGGAATGCCCGTCATGTGGAATGTCTTGGTTCGCACTCAACACACCGTCCCTCAAACTACTTTGAAACGATCGGCCAGGCTCAAAAACCTGCGGAAGTCCTTTGCCGTCACCCATCCCGATGTGGTTTCTGGCAAAAAGATCTTACTTGTGGATGATGTCTTTACCACCGGAACGACCATCAATGAATGCGCAAAAACGCTGCGAAAAGCCGGCGCAGAAGCGGTGTACGTCCAAACCCTCGCTCGAATGGTTTGAGGGAATGTTGAAAAAAGCCGCCAGCGGCGTTCTCGCCCTTTTGCCGTGCTCACGTACTGAGAGTACGCTCCGCGCGTCAAAAGGGCTGCGGCCTTGCTGGACGGACCCTGCGGAAAGACTCAGGGCATGCTTTTTTGAACATTCCCTCCAACTCGATGATGGCCTGCCCCTCTCGACCATGTATGGGCCTCGGGCGTGAAATACTCAACAGGCCCTTTGAAGAAGTTGAAATATGAAATTAAAAGTATTACTTGACATTACTAGGTAATTTTCCTAACCTTCCACTAAGTATTTATTGGGAATCACACTCAACCAGTCGAGAAATATTGAACGATGTTCGCTGGACAATACCATTGTAAATTAGATGAGAAGGGTCGATTCATTCTTCCAAGCCCGCTTCGGGAGCAACTGGAAGCAGATGGCGAGCGAGTCATTTTCGTCAAGGGACAAGACCAGCCCCTCTCAGCCTACTCCGTGAAAGAATGGGAATCCGTCCTCACACGTGCAAAAAACACCTTTGATGAAGATCAAAGCCGCTTGTTCATGCACTTCGTGGTATCCGAAGCCGCCTCCTCGGATATCGACAAAACCGGGCGTATTCTCATTCCCGGCAAACTCCGAAAAACCATCCCCATAGAAGACGACTTAGAGATTGTCTTAGTTGGGATGTATCACCGGTTGGAGATCTGGAATCCTTCGGAATGGCGATGCTATCTCATTCAACACGATGAGCAATTCGAGAACAATCTCGGAAAAATGCTGGACCTTCTCTAGGAGCCTGTCCGAGATTAGCGATCGTCGCGAGGATGTGCTGGTTTGAGTCAGATGTTTCGATCGTTTGAGGCGAATAGTGGGACTATTCAACGAAAAGGATCGGAAGATCTGGCCAAATCCAGCACATCCGCAGTAGATGCGTCTAATCTCGGACAGGCTCCTAGCCAACCCCAAAAGCCTGTGGCGGCACCCCGACTCTCGTTACAGAAAAAACGCCAGAACCCGAAAAGTCCCGTTGATCTTCGATCGACAACCCCATTGGTGACTCTCACCCCCACACGATTTGCCTTCGAGCTACCTCTGCCTCCCAGCATTAACAGCCAATATGCGACAGTCAATGGACGACGTGTTCTGTCTTCAACCGGACGACGGTACAAGGCCGCTATCGCTCAAATTTTACTGGGAGCGTTGGCGCAATCACCCAACCGTGCCACCTTTCTGAATGCGGCTCAATCCCACTATCTTGCGCTCTCGATTCACTTTTATTTTCCAACATTGCTGAGGCGGGACCTCGATGGCGGACTAAAAATTGCCCAAGATGCGTTGTGCGAAGCCATGGGAATCAATGACAATCGCATCGTCGAAATTCACTTGTATAAATCCTTGGATCGAGAGTCGCCCAGACTCGATTGCGCGTTATCAACCACCAGTCCAGCGCCAACCCGGTCATCACAGCCAAGTCGCTCGCGCCGCCCTTTAAATCGACGTATTCGGTTGTAAAACCCCTTCCTCCCACACCAAAACTAGACCTCTTTCAACTCACTTCCGTTCTCTCTGCTGATGAGGGAAGAACTATGAGGTAAGTCCGAAACTCGAATATCGAAATCCGAAACACATGAGAATAACCAAATTGAAAAATTCGAATTTTGAATTTTTGATTTATTTCGAAATTCGAAATTCCTTTTTCGAGTTTATGAAAATTATTTGGAAGGACTATAGAGCAACGGTTCACACCGAAAGACCGTGAGGGAGCCACGAGATTTCAAGGTAGGGACGGTTGATAAAACCACTTTAGGAGAAGAGAGGCAAGAGAAATCAGATTTGGGGATCGACCGTCATGTATCGCTGTCGGTCTACAACAACTGAAGCACGGCCTGCGGTGCACGATGGTGCTTCACACGCTGAATAGTTTTCCGAGGAGAAAGATTGGATTTACTCAACACCGTTCCGACTCCCGCCGGGAAAAACACTCCAAGTCTTGAGGCATAACAATGACGAACAATCCCTGCCAACCACACGACATCTTGCGAAAAACGAAGTTTCACTGAGACCCGTTCATCAACACGAAGATGTGAAGATTGACGGCGATCCAATTCGAGAAGGGCACCATGCCGGCTGAGGTTGAGGAGTGTGGCTGATAAGGACTGATTCTGGCTGGCTCGAATTTCTGCGGGTAGACGCATTCCTGAAAGAATAGAAACTCGCGAGGCTTTTCGTCGTTCATTGTTTTTCATCACTCAGATTTGACCTCCTCGGCAGACATATTCTGTGAATCAGCGACCGCTTCTTCTTGACTTCGAAACACGGGCAACCATTCGCCAATCTCCGTTATGTTAAGTATGTCCCGGACAAACCCATCTCGGACAACCAGACTCATCTTTCCACGAACCCGGCCAAACTCTCGCTGCGTGATCACCAGCCACCCCAAGGCCGCACTATCAATACACGTCATATCAGTGACATCCAATATAATATGGCAATACCCGGCGTTGATCGCCAGATCGATCCGCCACTTTCATTCCTGGCAGGCAGTCTGGTCAAACCGCCCGACCATCTTCTCAATAATCACTTCGCTATTCACCTGTTGTTCAGAAATCACCATGACCATCAAACCTCTGGAGAACAATGTTTCTGTGTCCTTCCCTGTTTCGGCGCTTTCCTGTAGGCACTTGACCCCTGCCGAATCAGATCATATCCTGCGCCAAACCACACAAGGTCCCACATGTTTCATGAAGTGCGGACAACGCCTCACCTATGGTACATTGACGCCAGTGCAGCATTCCTTCAAAGGAAATCCATGTTGGCTATTATCCAAAGGGAGTACATCAAATATGAGAATGGCGTTATCCTGTCTTTTACTGTTCACCTTGTTTTCCACAGTTGCCCCCATTGAAAGCTTGGCCCGCCAAAATGCACTCACGCCCGACCAGAGAGAACACCTGCGAACCGCACAAGATATTCGAATCCAGGCATTAGCCTTAACAGAAAAGGGTCCCACTGACTCCGATGCGATTCAACGCGTGATATCAGACCGCCTCCACACTATTGGGCTGACCGTCGTCGAGAGGGCCACGAAACCCCATGATGTCGTGCTCAAGGTGAAATGTGAGGAACGCCGATCGTCGGTCGCCATGACAACCATTGGCGGGGATGCCGATCAACCGGGCGCTCCTTCCCGACTGTGGAAAGGTCCTGCCTGTCAACTGAGGTACAGTATTGATGGTCAGATCGGCCCCTGGCGGCAAGAGGTTCGCACACCATTTGAAGATGCCTGGCAAGCAGCCAAAACTCAGGGGCACAAGGACTCCGGGTTGTATGCTTTGGGTCAACTCCGTGAAGTCCTGCGAAAACACAATTTCCCCCTAGAACTTCTGGCCGAGTGGAAACAAGCCAAACGCCTGGCTGCAATCCTGACGTCAAAGAATACCCGCCCGGCGACCAAACGAATCATTCTTCGACTCGCCAAAAAAGTGGCAAGCCCCACGATGCTCCAGGCCCTACACACCATCATGTCCGACCAGGACCTTGCACCCCATGCCACTCGAGCCATGGGTTTTATGGGTACGGCAGCCACCCCCTTTCTTTTGGATCTCCTGAAGAAATCTGATTCCACAGAAATCAAAGCCTCGGCGGCACAGGCTTTAGGAGAGATCGGAGCCCATAGCGGCGACATGACCATCCTCCCGCCCCTGTTGGCCATGATGGATTCGCCAACAATCGATCTTCAGGTTCAAACGGAAATCGTGAAAGCCGTCGGAAAAATTCCAGACCACCAATCGGTGAATCCGCTCCAACAACTTGGAGTGAAAGCCTGGACATCTCGATCCAGGGATCCACGCATGCAAGACCTCCGTGAAGCCATTGATTGGAGTTTATGGCAAATACATCCCAGTGCGCATACGGAGGATTGATTCCCTTCGAAGGGAAAGGTCTCGGAAAGCAGAAAACTATTTAGTAGTTGGAAGGGATCCAGGAAATGGACCGGGCCTGAGCAGGCCTGGCATTTACCTCCTTATAGTCCTGGATAAACATACGGACGAGAAGCTGAAGGCGGTCCTGGAATTTTTTAATGTCACCAGTAGAGAGTGACCCAAGGCTCCATGTTACCACCCAAGGCCGACTGGCATTTCGTAGCAAGGCGGCTTGTTGGTGGAGTTCAAGTATAATTGTATAGGCATAAAGATTGGCAGCGATCTGAGTCACAGCACCTTGAATCTCCAGGAACGGGCGTTCGTTCGAGCTTTCAAAGGCTTTTTCGTCAAGTAGAATGCCTGCGTAGCGAAATTCAGCTTCAATCTCCGCGGTTAACTGGGAAATTGGCAACTCACCATTTATTTTTATTGGTGTAGAGATGAAATTCAAAGGTTTTAAAAGAATTCCTGGCAGCCCTCGCAGAGACTCTTTCTCCAAAAATGTCGAAGCCCATCCATGCTGGCTGGTAAACACCACCATACTAGTCAAAAGGATTAGCAATAAAAAATTTTCAACTTTAAATTTGAACACTTTCAAAACTGCCTTTCCACTTCTTTTTACTCATCATTCCCTTCCAAGCTCTTTTTTACCGTTTGACCCAATCTCCTTGGAAGAATATAAGTCTCTAGTACAAACTCGTTAATCCAGGAACGTAAAGAAAGAGGTAACTACTCAGGTCAATTTTCTATAGCCTGATTTTTTTCTGGACTAACGGCTCCACCCATGGCATAATCGGGGCCATGAATGAAGCGATTACATGTCAAGGTCGTCGCCTCCCCCAATCTGATCTGTGCTGGTTACGCCATCTGGTTTGCCGGCACCCTGACTGGAGCCGCCATAAAATAACCCAGCATATTTGTCGGCACTGGGGCTGGCAGACCCCGTCCGGACAACTGAAAACCTTTGCCGCCCGCAGCATGATCGACAAACTCGAACATCGCGGGCTCCTGAAGCTGCCCCCGATTCGTGTCGCCTCTCGACGCAACATCTTCCCCCCTTTCCGAAAGGGGTTTATGCCTCCCGAAGCCCCGCACATCGACGCAGCTCTCAAGACCCTGACGCCCCTGTCCATTCATATTCCAACCTCACATTCCTACGAAGCCAGTTGTGTGGGATATTACCTGAGCCACCATCACTACCTCGGGTTCACCCGAACGGTCGGTGAACATCTCAAGTACCTGGTGCGGGATCGCTCCGGGCAGGATCTGGCCTGCCTCCTCTTCGGTTCCGCCGCCTGGAAAACCACCCCGCGCGACACCTTTATCGGCTGGGAGCCGGACACCCGAGCCGCCAACCTCAACTTCATGACCAACAATACCCGCTTTCTCATCCTGCCCTGGGTGCGTGTGCCGCATCTGGCCAGCCATCTCCTGGGCCGGGTCATGAGACGTCTCCGGCAGGACTGGATCGAGAAATACGGCCATCCCGTCCACTTGGTGGAGACCTTTGTGGAGCGAGACCGCTTCAAAGGTATCTGCTATCAGGCCGCGAACTGGCTCTATGTCGGGCAGACCAAAGGCCGGTCCCGGCAGGACCGTGACAAGGCTCTGCGCGTGCCGGTGAAGGCAATTTATCTCTATCCCCTCATCCGCCACTTCCGACAGGCCCTCTGCCGGAGCAAGCCATGACCTTCACCCGCGACGCACTCCTCATCCTGGCCAAGAGCAACCCCGAGGCGCTCGTCGAACTGATCCTGGCGCTGCAGGAACAGGGGCAGGCGCTGACCACGCATGTCACCGAACTGGCACAGCGGCTCGACCAACACAGTCGCAACAGCAGCAAACCGCCCTCGTCCGATGGACCGGCCAAGCCCCGAACCAAGAGCCTGCGCATACCTTCCGGGAAAAAGCCGGGCGGCCAACAGGGACATGCCGGCCAGACGTTAAAACAGGTGGAAACCCCAGACCACCTGGTCCACCTGCCTGTTCACTCCTGTTCCTGCCATGCCGACCTCACCAACGAGACGGTCACCGGCTATGAACGCCGGCAGCTCTTTGAACTGCCGGAGCCAAAACTCGACGTCACCGAATATCGGGGAGCAATCAAAACCTGCCCCCAATGCGGCCGCTCGGTCACGGCGTCATTTCCTGATGACCTGCCTGCGCCGGCACAGTACGGTCCCAGATTTCGCAGCCTCCTGGTCTACCTCCAGAACCAACAGTTGATCCCCTTACGCCGTGTCAGCCAGATGATGGCTGATCTGTATGGCGCCTCGGTCAGCGACGCCACCATTGACGAGGCCTCCCGCCGAAGTTATGAGCACCTCGCGCCGTTCGAGACTGCGGTCAAAGAAGCGCTCGGCAAGAGTCCCATCCTCCATGCCGATGAAAGCGGCGTCCGCACGGCCGGGACGCTCCACTGGCTCCACAGTGCCAGCACGGCCACGTTGACCTTTTACGGTGTGCACGCCAAACGGGGAAGAGAGGCGATCGAGCAGTTCCAGATCCTCCCGGATTTTGCTGGCCGCCTGATCCACGATTTCTGGAAACCCTATCTCTCCTATGACTGTGCCCACGGCCTCTGTAACGCCCATCATTTGCGGGAACTCACGTGCCTGTTCGAGCAGCACGAACAACCATGGGCCAAACACATGTTTGACCTGTTGCTGACGATGAACGTGTTTGTCAGCAAGCAACTCGCACAGTTAACGGAAGAACAGAAAACCCCCTGGCTGAAACAATACAGGGATCTTCTCACCCTCGGATGGCAGGCCAACCCCCTTCCGGCACCGCCACAGAAAAAGTCACGAGGCCGGCCCAAAAAGACCAAGGCCCAAAATCTCCTCACCCGTCTTGGCGAGCATGAAGCCTCCGTGCTCGCGTTCCTCCATGACAGACAGGTTCCCTTCACTAATAATCTGGCAGAACAGGATATCCGCATGATCAAGCTCCGCCTCAAAATATCCGGGTGTTTTCGAACGCTTCAAGGCGCGAGGCAGTTCGCCCGCATACGAAGCTACCTTTCTACCGCGAGAAAGCAGGGCGGCAACATGCTGCAAGCCATTTCACAAGCCATGATCGGCCACCCCTTTATGCCTGCACAATTCACTACAAAGATCATCACACCTGAGTAGTTACAGAAAGAGAATCAGAAACATATGAATAACAAACAGGAAGTTACATCTTCACAACCGAAACAGAACTCAGTTCAACCCCTTTTAGGATTTCGACCCTCTGCTTTCTTTGCGGTTTATATTTCCTGGCAGTTCTCTTAGCTGTATAGGAGTCCAAAAGGGATGGAACCGTTTCTCCTTTTGTGAGAATCGGATCAGAATTCAGCGGACTTCTCAATGCAAAACGGATATTCCCCTCATTGATAGCCAGAGCAAGCTTTTCAGCTTCCTTGGGAGTCACTTCTAAAGTGATATACTTGACGGGAACAGCTTCTTCTTCTTTACCTTGTCGCTCCATGTGAATACCACTCGCTAAAACCAAGATATTTTCCAGCACAGTCTTCGTTATAATCTTTTTCTTTTTCTCTCCACCCCTATCAATGGTCACCATAACGTCAACCTTATCACCAGGCTTCATAAACCCACCAACACCAACAGCTTCATTGACCTTAACAGCCATTGCCCGTTTTTCTGGATGTAAAATCGCCGAAACCCCACCAGTTTCCATGCTTTCAGGAGCGAGTTTTGACTCCAGAATAGGTTCATTGGGTTGAAGATTGGATAAGAGAACTCTGCCCTTCAAAGAATCATACGCTGCAAAGGCGCCACTTGGCACACTGCCATCCGGATAATCCACAACTTTGACCATTTCCTCAGCAAAAACCGTTCCCCAAGGAAGAGCAGTCGAGGCCACAGCCACTGATTGAAAATTATACTCATGCATGGACTGAGAAACGGTTTTTTCAATAGCTCCATCATTCATGGCATTATAGGCAAAAATGCTGGTGAACAGTCCGGTTCCCAAAGCTAATCCCAGAGTAAGCCGATGTCGTAACATATTATCCCTCCAATGTAGATTTTTCTTATAGAGTACACCCCTCTCTTGACTTTCGAAATGCGCAATTTAGGTAGTACTCACCAAAGACCAAATTTATGTTTCCCTTCAAACTTTATTATAGGAATCTGGTCTTCCAAAGTATGAAACCTATAAACCCAGGTGTGTATATGAACGAATAACTACGCAGAGGGATAAGGAAAAGACTGTGTGTTGCTCGGAGGGGAATTTCGCTCGTAAACCATTTTGGAGGGGATGGCCCCCTAAGATTCCAGAAAAACATCTCCAAAAATCCCAGAGGGCCTTAACCCGCTTACTTAAAGGTCGCCAGTGCTTTTTAATTAGCTGGAGTCATTTTACCAGCGACAGTCGTAAAGGTTGTGTTTACCGCTGTTCCAACAAGGCCTGCGCCAATAATAATAGCGACAGAAATTAGCGCCGCAATAAGCCCATACTCAATCGCGGTGGCCCCTTCTTCATCTTTTAAAAACCTTACCATTGCCTTGACCATGGTATGTACCTCCATCCGTCCTAAAACTGTTAATAAATAACTTCTACACGATATAACAAGCAATCTCTGTGCCAAAACGATGATAAATTTTCCTTTGTTTTTTAAAGACTTAGCATTCGCAATAAAAATGATCCGCGGACGGTTTGTCGCACCATCCTTACAACTTCACAAGGAATTCCTAAAATAATCCCACAAGATCAAGGCCCTCTCTGTGCGACTTACTTGTCACACTTCACATGCATTCTATTTTGTACACAGAAACAGAACCCTGTGGATTTGGACCAGTTGAAATTTTGGTAAAGTTTGGCCTTTGGTGTGAACAGGCTATCGTAATATCCAAGCAGCATTACCGCATTATCCCTGTAGGATACTCCTTGTGGGGGCTTTCTTTCTTGTATAGCTGCAGCACGATCTCATCGTGCCCCCCCCGCAGCAATGTCCACTGACGTCAGGAAGAGACCGCATGAGATGCTGCAGCTACGGGAAATCCGTAAGACGAAGCGAGGAGGTCGAACGGAAATATGTAATGGGCACCTCTAAAAACCGTCCTTTTCCGTGATGCCGGCGTCAGCCGCGTGCTCACATCCTCATGTATTCGCCCATACACTCCGGTTTTCCGCGCGCGGCTTCCTTGCCCTCACCAAAATGCCTGGTTTGTAGAGGTGCCCTTATGTGGAGTAGCGCTATGGTCCGGGCGGACCCCGTCACGAGAATAACAAACGATGGGCTAGTTCTCACTCCACCAAAATTGCGATTGATCCCTGAATTTTAACCTGAGATAGTGGTAATATGATGAGAATATTAGAAGCCTAAACAATTTGATGTGGCCAGTAGATTACCCAAGTGGTCTTTGGGATTCCTTATTCTTTTGAAAATTTTTATTCTCCACCTGAACTGCCAGGAAAATCCGATTGATGGTTGCCAGGAAGGCTCGGCCTATTTTAAGCATTTTTGGCCGGACGTGTTATCAGCGGATGTTTTGTTTTAACCAATACAGAGATGTTTGGCAATTGAATGGGGAATCCCGGTTTTAGGCACTGGGATGAATACCTGAATGAGGATGACCTAGAAGCTGGTTCCCCCTTTTCTCAAGGTTCGCCGCAGTGCACCCCAGGTCATATAATTTTTCCCGACGCTCTACGTTATTGGCATATAGGATTTTCCCTTGAACCATTTCCTCCAGAAATGTACCGGCTGTCAAACACTGTCTCATTGCTTCATGGTCATCACGTAATGCTTTACGCGCGCTTTGGCTTGTGCCTGCCATATTCTCAATACTTTTTGAAAAAATTTCCATTGTTCTCTTAACTTTGTTGCCAGCTTCGATGGGCACAATCCCATGACTTAAATCCTTTTGGATCTCTCGCAGGTAAGCGGCAAGTGTGGTAAAGTATTCCCCTAGCCTAACAACCTTGCTATGGTCGTCCTCAATTTTCTCTTCTTGACTTTTTTTAAAATAGGCAACAAGCCCTCCTATCATTGCCCCTATTAATGGCTCTATCAGCATGGAACCCCTTTCATTGCAAAACCAAAAGAATTTTTATTCCAGTCTTTTCCTTTTATCCCAAACATCCAAACTCTACGGAAAATTGATCGCATTAGGGAGACATCTTTTCGGAAAATTCCGAACGGTCAATTTGGTGTTTTCGAAGAAGCCTCTGCAATATTCGTCGGTCGACACCTGCCCCATCCGCAGCTCGCGATACATTCCCACCGTAAGCCCTTAATGTTACAAGAAGATAGGACCGCTCAAAGCGATCGAGCACTTCATTTCTCGCAACATAATAGGGGACCTGTCCGAAGGCCTTTTCATCAGTTTGAATCGAAAACACAATGTCTTGAGGTTGAATACACGTCGAGCGAGCCGTAAGGATCGCGCGTTCCATGATCCCCTCCAATTCCCTAATATTTCCTGGCCACTCATAGGATAAAAAACTAAGAATGGTTTCTGGAGCTAAGGACATATTTAATTTTTTGTATTTAGAAGAAAATTTTTCCAAAAAATAATCCGCTAAGAGAGGGATATCTTCAATTCTCTCCCGAAGTGGGGGGAGAGTAATATTTAAAACATTTAAGCGATAAAATAAGTCTTCCCGGAAATTTTTATCCCTGATTTTTTGGCCTAAGTCAGCATTGGTAGACGCGATAATGCGAATATCGGACTTGATATTCCGACAATATCCCAAGGGCTTAAACTCACCCTCTTGAATAAATCGTAACAGCTTGGCTTGGGTATTGAAATCTATGCAATCAATTTCATCCAAAAACAGAGTTCCGCCATCGATGCTTTGAAGAATTCCTGGCTTTTCCATTTTAGAATCCGTAAAGGCACCTTTAGCAGATCCAAAAAGTTCACTTTCAAAAAGTTCATTCGGAATAGCCGCGCAATTAATCGGGAAAAAGTTTTTTGGTGCCCTTGGGCTATATTGATGAATTTCCTGGGCTATGAGTTCTTTTCCGGTCCCGGTTTCTCCAAGAACCATGATTGGGGCATCAGAGGCCGCCAAGGCTGGAAGAGAACTCATCACCTTCACGAAGCCTGGAGATTTTCCAATGATGGATGAACGCAACTCTAACATTTACTTATACCCTAATTCGCGATTCTGTGTGTTGACCATTTGTTTCATAACCCATTGTGAATTTTACTGGGCAAGTGTGGGCAAGAGAATCCGAATGCCTCGCACCACAGCCGGCCCCAATAACACCAAGAAGAGACTGGGAAAAATAAATAATACAACTGGGAACATTAATTTAACCGGCAAGGTTGCTGCATATTCCTCTGCTTTAAAGCGTCGGGTTTTTCGAACCGTATCCGCATGAACTCGTAGGGCTTGAGCCAAACTGGTTCCAAACCGATCGGTTTGGACCAACAATGCCACTAAACTCCTCATCTCATCTAGATTTGTACGATCAGCCAAATTTTTCAATCCCGTAATTCTTGATTGCCCAGCTCGCAATTCAAGAGTCAAGATTTGAAATTCCTCATACAATTCTTGGTGAGCAATTTGAATTTCTTCTCCTACCCGTTTGATGGCCGCATCCAACCCCAGCCCTGCTTCTACGCAAACCACCAGAAGATCGAGAGTAGGAGGAATAGCCTTCGAAATATTATCTTTCCGTTTACCGGTCTTTATGTTCAACCAAAAATTCGGGAGATAAAAAAAGAGCAAAGCAAAACCCCCATACAATCCATACACCCATTGCGTCTCGAGGAGAGGAAAAATGAACACATGAATCAATGTGAAGATTACGACTCCTATCAGGAGAAGAATGATTTTAGCTCCCGAAAAATACATAGGAGCCCTTTTTTCTCTGTAGCCGGCGCGAACAAGAGATTTTTTTAAAAAGGTAACCTCTTGAGAATCTTTCGACTGAGAGGTTTTACCCAACCACTCCAACAAACCGAAAACCCTTTTCTGAACAACCTTTTGCCCTTGCGCCTGGTTTTTTACGGCCCCTTTTCCGCTCACACGCCTTCTAAGCTCTTGCCCCTGCTGTTTGGTCTCCCAAAACGAAGATGTTCCAGCCACAGCTAATACTACTGTTAAAAAAGCAAATGCAGCCACAAGAATTGTAGGAGTAAATATTTCGCTCATGTCAGGCCTGACTGATTACACATCGATGTTTACCATTCTTTTCGTTATAATACCTCCGAGGGTCATCAGAAACGCACCACAGGCTAACATGCCCTGCCCAATCGGATCTTCCGTCATGATAATAATATAATCAGGATTGACCCAACTGATTACGCCAGCGAGGACTATAGGCATCCCAAACAAAATGATAGCTGAAAGCCTGCCCTCAGCAGAAAGTGATCGAACTCGGCTAAGCAATTCAAAGCGCTGGCGAATGAGATCGCTAATCGTTTCAAGGATTTCGATAAGATTGCCCCCTGTTTCCCATTGAACCAATAAAGCCGTGACAAAGAATTTCAACTCTAGACTATCAATCCGAGTACAAAGGTTGCCTAACGCATCTTGGGTAGGAACCCCAAATGATATTTCTTGAACAGTTCGTTCAAACTCGCTACCAATTGGTGCAGCTAATTCTTCGCCTATCATGTTCATGCCTACCGATAAAGAATGACCCGCCCGTAGCGCTCGCGAGATTAAGTCTAAGGCATCAGGCAATTGCCTTTCGAAGAGCGCAAATCTCTTTTTTCTTTGCCGCAACAACATCACCAAAGGCATGCAGGCCATTAAGACCCCAACACCAACAGCAGCAAGCAGATGCATACTGAAGAGATTAAAAATCATAATCCCACTGATTCCCAAAAGAGCCGATAGCATCAGAAAGACGCCAACGGAAAGTTGACTGTCGGCCTGTCGGAGCAGTCGCTCGATAAAATTGATTTGAACCGAACTTTCTAATACTTTTCGAAACGATGCCACCTCGCTCAAATTGCGGGTGCGAAGGATCTTGACTTCTTTTGTCACAGTGTCCCTAATTTCTCCTCGCCGGACACGTTGGTTTATGCGCCTCGCTTCAGGGCTTAGCGAAGAACGATAGAAATAAAAGAGTCCCTCTAGAAGGAGCACGACGGTGATAAACAAACCAATGGCGATAACAATATTCATAAACGGCTTTCTGGAAAGACTTACACTTCGGTAATTTCTAATGGATCGAATATATCCGGATCCACATCAATTCCTAAGGCTTTGAGGCGATCCACGAACTTTGGCCTTACTCCTGTCGCCTTAAACCGTCCCACAACTTTTCGGTTTTCGCCTAATCCTGTCTGCTCAAAGGCAAAAATCTCCTGCAGGGTGATCACCTCCCCCTCCATCCCTGAAACTTCTTGAATACTCATGACTTTACGGCCTCCATCGGAGAGCCGGGCCAATTGGATAATGACATTAATAGCCGAACTCACATAGTGCCTCAATGCCTTGGTGGAAATATTCAATCCAGCCAAGGCCACCAAGGTTTCTATCCTTGTCAACGCATCTCTCGGGGAATTCGCATGGATAGTGGTCAGAGACCCATCATGACCAGTATTCATCGCTTGCAACATGTCGAGCGTTTCCGCTCCGCGCACCTCACCCATGACGATTCGATCGGGCCGCATCCTCAGACTATTTTTGACCAATTCCCTTTGCGTCACTTCGCCTTGTCCCTCGACATTCGGAGGACGAGTCTCCAACCGAACAACATGTTCTTGACGGAGTTGAAGCTCCGCGGCATCTTCGATGGTAATGATGCGTTCATCATCAGGAATGAATCCTGACAAGATATTCAAAACGGTTGTTTTTCCACAGCCCGTTCCACCTGAAATAAGAACATTGAGTCTCCCTTTCACAATGGCTTCCAAGAGTTCCGCCATCGGCTGAATCAATGTCTGATAGTTCAAGAGATCATGAACCGTCAATTTGTCTTTGCTGAATTTTCTGATTGATAGGCAAGAGCCATCCAACGCCAGCGGAGGAATAATGGCATTGACGCGAGACCCGTCAGTTAAACGGGCATCAACCATTGGAGAAGATTCGTCAACCCGTCTCCCAACCGACGAAACGATTCGGTCAATGATTTTTCGTAAATGCGCTTCATTGCGGAACCGTACATTCGTGAGTTGAAGCTTCCCTTTCCGTTCAACAAACACTTGATCGGGCCTATTCACCAAAATGTCATTGATCGTGCCATCTTCAATCAAGGGCTCTAAAGGACCAAGGCCCATGATCTCATGCCCAATCTCTGCCACCAACCCATCTCGTTCAACTGAATTAAGAGGAAAATTCTGCTCGCTGATAATCCGCATAATGATATTTCTCAATTCAGACTTAATTTCTTCAGAACTCAGTTTTGCAAGGGCGGCTAGGTCTAACATTTCCAGAACTTGTTGATGCACTTTTTCCTTCACATCCACATAATCTGCGTTGGTCCCCGTCAATGGGGCTTCAAAAACCTCTGTGGAATCATTGCCTGAGAAGAATGTCATGTTTTTATCTCCTGACTTATGTTCGGATTAACCTTTGGCCTTACCCATTTGTCTTGTAGAGACGCCCATATTCCCCGCACACCTGTACGGCTGAACACCGCTAGAATTGATTGTAATTCATTTTTTTTCTTCGGTGGCTTCTTGCCAATCAAGAAATAGGCTAGATTTTGAAAAGCTTTCACCACGACTGTTTTGGGCGCCCCAATTACCATTGGTATTCCACTATTGACAGCGGTGTTCGCGCTTGGAAGATCCTCCATGATTTTCACAAACACCTTCGTTTCAAAAATTGTTTCGGTTTCGAGCATAAGAGCTTCTGCTTCTGGAACGAAGGCATTTAATATCAATTTTCTTTTTTCCTTGGGATATCCCATCTCATCGAGAATCTGTAAAAGACGCTGGGTTTTTTTAATCACAGGAAGCCGAAGGGTATAGAGGACAAATAACATGGCTGATTGTTCAAAAATCTTTACCATGCGTTCATCTAGGACCGTTCCACAATCTATAAGAATGTAATCAAATAAACCTACCAAGAGCTCGAGCACCGGATGCATCGTTGAAGAAGTTATCTTATCTGTTCTTTTGTCCCCTATCTTTGAAGGCCGTGCTTCGTCTAGAGACAAAATCGATACACCGGAACTATGCGTGGTGAGACAACTCAACAAAAACGCATCGTCCAGTCTGGCCAGATTCCTGGCAACCTCAAAGATGCCCCGTGTCGGCTGAAGATCCAAAAAGATTGGCACATCTCCGCTGTGAAAATTGAGATCGAGAATCACGACGGATTTTCCCAAATTTTGCAAACTGACCCCCAGATTGACAGTAAGGGTGGTTACTCCCGCCCCAGCTTTGCCACCCAGTATGGATATGACACGACCTTTCGGTTTTTGGGAAGGAGCGGGCACTGAACATCCCTGATGTTTTTCCTGGGCACGGACAAAAATTTGCTGAACTTCGTCCCGGTTCAGGGGTTGGGGAATAAATTCCTTTACGCCAATTCGAAAGGCGTTTAAGAGCGTTGGCGCATCAATGGTTTGACAAGTCAAAAAAATATCTGTTTGGGGAAACCCTTTCAGGTTGGCCTCAATTTGTGAAAACGTTTTGGTGGGATTATTTTCGTCCAACTCCATAATGAGGAAATCAAGGTGATCCAGCCCTCCCGGCTGACTTACCATAAAATCTTTGGTATCACTGATTATGCCCTCTAAAGCGGTTTTGACTTGTTCATCAGCAACCTGGACTGATACTGAAAGTTTTTCATTCATCATTATTATTTCTGCACGAATCACATCAACGGAGTTATTGCACTAAGCCAGGAATCGTTCCCATCAAACCAAAATTACTTCCACTTGACCGCCCGGCCTCGTACTCATTGCACAAAACCGTCGCCTTAATCGTTTTCTCTGGTGGTCCAAGGACCTCATAGATCTCAACTTTGGCAAATCCTACAATGAGGATATCCTTATTCGGATTGGAACAATCGTCCCGGTCATAGACAACGACGGAGGTTGCCCAGGTGTCATGTGGTTCCTCGTCATATTTCCTGGTCTCATAAAGTTCTTGAAAATTCGAAAATGCCGACGCCACATCCCCACCGATAAATTCAAAGGAAGAGTCTCCAGCCTGAGTCTCTGGGGACTCATAGGACTGATCTTCAAGGCCATCAATGATATCACGCAACCTTCTGGCATTGGACGGGTGGTCCTCATATGTATGCCAGCCCGCGCAACCGTCAAGGGTTCCCGTTGGGTGAAACTTTATGCTCTCACCACACCACTCTCCTTGTGTATACCAATACTCCGATATTCCTATGGGAGCCGGCAGGTCGCCCACATTGGTAGTACTCAGGGCCCCCAGTGACGCTGTCGCGGTTGCGGACACATTTATCGTGTTAATGCCCATAATCCCTGCAAAAAAGGTGACAATCGGACCATTGGCTGCACGGTCCCGACGTGCTGTTACCCTGACGGCATTGGGACTATTCAAGCCTGCAGTAAACGTTTGCGCTTCAAAGTCCCATCGCCCGACCTGAATGTCTCCATCGTTTATGGTGATAGCCTGTCCTCCCGCCTCATTAGCTTGCCCAACACTGTTCACCATTGTCGTAATAGCCTGTTGTCCCATACTGGACAGGGTATAATTTTGTTGTTCAGCTGAGGTCAGCCCTTCATAGACCAGCCCGAGTTGTCGAGTCCCTGCCAATGCAGATCCATCAGCAATAGCGTGCAGTTGCGTTCTCGTGACTAACCCGTACCCGATATCAACGGTTAAGGCGGTAATCGAAACCAATACACCTAAGATCAGGGCCACTGTGATCACAACAGCCCCACGATTTTCGGAAATGATTATTTTCATTTTATTTCTTAGAATCTTCATTTTTCCCTCAATCTTTCCCCAAAAACTAAAAAGGATGAGATCCTCATTCACCGCGAAGTGTCGGTTAGGCACCCTGTTATTGTTTTGGAAATCCCTATTCTAAAACCATGGTTGTCGAAGCAGTTAAAGGAAACGGATCAGGCAATCCTGGCACAAAATTGCTAAGCGCTATAAACTGGTAAGGATAATTGACTGAAACCGTTAGGTTCGTTCCCCCTGCACCACCAGCACCTTCTACGGTCACATCAGCAAGACCACTATCTAAGGTGGACGTAGTAAGGTAATTAGCCACAACATTCTCCACGTCTCCCTCCGTAGGTCGTGGGGTGGCCAGCACGATACCTTGTCTCGCTCCTTCACGACTTGCATTGACGATCACTTGTTGGGAAAACATGAGTATTCCAAATTCCATAATCCCCAGAACTAAAACCACCAGGATCGGAAGCACAAGGGCCATTTCGATGGCCGCAGCACCACGGTTGTCCCTCCAGATTACGTGTTTCCGTTTCACAGGTTTAAGCCGGACCAATTCTCGAAACATGACTTTGCCTCCTTCTCACTGAAATCATAATTTCCCGATGGCGTCATCTTTCATAATGATTGAATTTCAACGAGATCCTCTTTCTTCACATTTCAAAAATCTCCTTGAGTTTCGAACCCAACTCATTTTTTAGACGAGCCTGCATTGATAACGAAACCAGCCCTCTCGGTTTGCTTCCTTTTCCCCTCGAAAGACTTATGATATTGCTCTAAAATTTTGAGGGATGCCTTGCCATCCATGCCTTCCACGGGGTCAAGACTTGTTGGAGCATTTGGGTTCAATATTTGATTTTCGACAACCAATCTTGCCGATGAACCGAAGTCTGGGCTCAATCTCGTCGGTCTTCCTTGACAAGCCAGCACGCTTAACGCACAAACGATAGCACCCACCATCACTAAAGTTGTTTTCATAGGTTTACCTTCTTCTTATGGCCATATATGACCGAACTCTCCATCCAATCCTACTGTTGTTGTTCGCTGCTTTGAGGATTTCCGTAAAGATGTGACTGAGGCTTTTCCGTCTTTGGATTGCCTCGGCCCCTCCATTTTCCCCTCAATGAAAAATTCGTAATCATTAGGTTCCACGAAAAAATCTGTGGGAACTGTCTGCTTGACGACATCGAGCGGTTTGATAATATGAACCGTTACGATGATGACTAATTCCGTCTCACTTTTTTGAAAGGAGCTGCTCCGAAACAAAACACCCAATATAGGAATATCGCCCAACAAGGGAAATTTAGATATTTGCTCTTTGACGTTCTCTCGAATCAGCCCTCCAATAGCAAAACTCTGTCCATCTTTTAGTTCTACCACTGTCTTGACTCGTCGGGTTGTAATCGATGGGATAGTAAAACCTTGGATTGTAATAGCATTTTGAAAATCTAGTTCAGAGACCTCTGGCGCTACTTCTATACTAATTTTGTGATTTCCCAATACCGTCGGCCGAAAACTGAGACCTACGCCAAATTTCTTAAATTTGATGGTGGTGGTATTAAAGTTCTGCGGCACCGGAAATGGGAATTCTCCACCTGCCAAAAAACTCGCTTCCTGGCCATTTAATGCTACGAGGGTCGGTTCAGCCAGAATCTTCACCAGTCCAGACTGTTTCAGGGCATCGATAAAGCCGGTCGTGGTGATGCTCCCTGTCTGAAATCGTAACACCACGTTGACTGCCTGATTCAAAGCCAAGCCGAATGGAGAACTATTCCCCGGTGCAAGGGGACTTATTACAGCATCATTAGATGGAACTATCTGAGCCAGATTGTTCAACTTATTCACGAATATTCCATCTCCCACTGAATTCACAGAGGTCCAGTTAAAGCCCAATCTTTTTGACAAATCACGGCTCATCTCAGCGACTCGGACCTCCAGCATGACTTGCTGTACTCCACCCACCGTCAGAAGGTTCACAATTTTTTTAGGAGCATACGGCTCAGCCATATCTAAGACTTGCTTAACGATGACAGGATCCGAGACCGTTCCCCAAATGGTGAGGCTGTCATGAGCAGCGGATACGTGGACATTTTTTTCTCCTGGCAAAACTTTATGGAGGTGAGCCTTTAGCCGACTCACATCCGGTCGGACATTCAAATCAAGGACTGCAAAAACCCTCCCATTCTTTTTATCCCACAAGGTAAGATTCGTCACCCCGATGGTTTTTCCGATAACATAAACATGTTTATTAGAAAGGACTCGGGTGTCTGCTACTTCCGTATTGGCAATAGAGGCTCGCTTGATGGCTATTGGAACCTCTATGACCACTGAAGTTCCCGCAACCAATTCCACCTTTTGGGGTTTTTGGGTTTTAAGTACTTGGAACGTAAGGTCAGCCGCCCAACCAAGGGTGTGGTTCGTGAAAAAACTTATCACCAACAGCACTCCAATAGGGAATAGGAATTTCAAGATAGTTGCTCTCATAAAAATTGCCTGGTTCTTCAGTTGTTCATTCTCTTTGATCATTTTGTTTCCTCAAGCTCTTTTATCATTTTGTTTTTTCAAGAATAATTCAACGTCATGCTTTTGAACCATACGACAATCGTCTTAACTCAAAAGAGGGAAGGTCATCCATCCTCTCCGTAGTGACTTCCACACCGATTACATTCACCACTCACAGTGGCTGGACATTCCGAGCGAGCGCTGCCGTTTGCAACGCAGATAATGGATCCAGGATATCGCTTTGAGTTTTCAGGGCATGCTGTCGCAAATGCGAAATTACGGGGGGAGCGTCAACGATTCTTGCCTACAGACTCAATGACACGGCTGGTTGCAGAATATCTCTCGGAAATTGCTTACCAGATGGATGGGATCAAGCGCCAACGGATTCGGTTCGCATCATTCGTGTAGGCGGCGTACTTAAGGGCACCTCTAAAAACCCGGCATTTTTTGTGAGGGCAAGGAAGCCGCGCGCGGAAAACCGGAGTGTATGGGCGAATACATGAGGATGTGAGCACGCGGCTGACGCCGCCATCACGGAAAAGGACGGTTTTTAGAGGTGCCCTTAAGTAACAAGGCCTCCTCGTAGTACATACGCATCACCAGAAGCAGGTCGGGCGAAGGATTGACGAATCGTCTCCAATAGTTGATGCGCGTCTTCCTGATTGATCACGTGTCACTGCGGTCCTTCCTCCTTGAGCCCTCGATGGGACGACCGCGCTTTCTATCAGAAAGTTCAGTCCTGATACACTCCACATGACTCATCTGATGATCAATACGGGGTATTCACTTCGCTCCACCTTTACCTGTTAGGACACCAAGACGCCTTGATGCATTCCCCCAACCAAGGGGAAAAAATTGTTCAGGCCAACGTAACTGCTCCAGGTAATATTGGAAGCCCCTTCGCCCCAAAAACCCGCAATGAATTTACCCAAATATCCAAAAATAATCGATGCCACCCACGAACCGAAAGAATATTGGGTCTCCCATGCCCTGAACATCCCATCAGATGGAGCGAAGTGAATACCTCCTTTCCAATACATCGATGACTCCCGAAATTGGGCAGGTGTTGGAAGCAGCAGTCCGGTCTCGTCTCACCATTGTGATTTCAGGAGGAACAGGGTCTGAGAAGACGACCCTGTTGTATATTTTGTCGAGCTTTATCCCGGGTGACGAGCGAATTATTACCATTGAAGGTGCTGGCTAGCTTCAACTTCGACAAGAGTATGTTGTGGGAATGGCCCCCCCCTCAATGTTGAGGGACGGGGAGAAGCGACGCAGCGGGAACTGATCAAATACCTGGCGGATGAGGCCGGACCGAATTGTTCTCGGTGAGGTTCGTGGGGCTAAAACCCTGGATATGCTGCAAGCGATGACTACTGGCCATGATAGGTCTCTGACAATCATTCATGCCAATTCTCCTCGAGATACATTGATGAGAATTGAAACCCTGGTGGCGATGTCCGGCCTGGAAATTTCGACGAAGGCCATGCGGCATTATATTGGTTCTGCGATTGAACTCATTCTGCAGCAAAACCGCCTCTTCGTGGGACCTGGAAGTTGGTAAGTGGTCAGGAAATCACTGGTATGGAAGACAATATTATTACGCTTCAAGAGCTATTTACAGACAATGAACCCCCTGGACCCGAATCCCCATGCCCTTTGTTTGTTGTCTTGTTATATAAGGGGAATGTTGAAAAAAGCCGCCAGCGGCGTTCTCGCCCTTTTGCCGTGCTCACGTACTATGAGTACGCTCCGCGCGTCAAAAGGGCTGCGGCCTTGCTGGATAGACCCTTCGGAAAGACTCAGGGCATGCTTTTTTGAACATTCCCTCCCACTGACGATGTGGGGCTCATCTGGAGCGTGTATTGGCTATTGACGCGAATTATTCAACAGCCCCATAAGGACCGCAAGTTGATCCCCAATAGCTGACTGTGTCTGAAAAATAAAGTCTACGTTTCTACACTTAATAGCCCCTCGTAAGTGTGGTAATTCCGTCTGCCTTCCAGCTAAACCTCATCCCTCTTTGGGGTTATGTCAGAAAATTGATCATGGCAGAAACTTGGTTGATTTGGACAATCAACTCGTTGTTTTAACGCATATTTTTCACCATCCTCCCTCAAAATACTCATTCGTCATCTAACGAATGTCGAAAATTTTTACAATTCCCCATTCCCTCGCAACACATTGAATTGATTAATTTTTTCACAAGATTCTGCTGACTCGACTGTAAAATCGTAAAGTTTTTTTACGATTTTGGATAGGAGTTTGGCCCAATCGGCAACACGACCATCAAACTTTATACAAATTTTATTATTTAGATTCAACAGGTTATGACATTTTTTCCGACAAAATTTCCTCCCATGCCAAGTTGGCCCGTAAGTTGCCATATACCTTATTCAAAGACGCAAACATATGAGAGTTCAACAAGTACCTGGGTAAGGCCCAGGGAGAGGAAAGGTTATTATCATGGAAATGATACAGGACACTAGTCCATCGCTTGAAACGGATACCCTTGTCGCCCTAGAGGAAAAGGGACTAACTCCCCGAGAGGTCGAGGTACTTGAATGGGTGGCTCGTGGAAAGACGAACAATGAAATTGGCCTCATCCTGGCCATTAGTCCACGAACTGCGTCAAAACACTTAGAACACATTTACACCAAACTCGGTGTCGAATCCCGTACAGCGGCGGTGGTTCAGTTTCTGGAATTGATTCAACACACACGTGAAGTCCGGACGGCGAGGGAAGATCACCATATGCATATGCCCATTCCGCTCTCGCATGAATCATAAATACTCAACAGCCAGCAACGTGGTTCCATACTCTTACCAAAAAACTCTTCCTGACGCAGAGGCATTCGTTTCTCTCTGACCATCAAAAGGCTCACGTTCTTCCCCACGGGACGTGAGGTTCTCTGTCCTAACTCCCTACTGTTTTGACATCTCCCCATTCCCCTGATGCGGCAATTGTCGTATTTTGAAATCCTCACCAATCTGTCATAACCAAAGCACACAATACGCCATCATAAGTGGAGGTACGACTGTGCTTAAAATAATGACCAAACGATTATCCATCTGGTGGAAATTCAAACAACTTGACCGAACCTATCAACCGCTTCTCGATAAAGCCCTTGCGTTTGAGAATCGTGATGCACTCCTAAAACTTGAAGAACAGTACTGGTATCAGACAGCCTGTCTCCTCGAGGAACGCCGAGAACTACGAAAAGCCCAGATGATGGGAAGCACCCATTCTCCGTCTCATCGCCATCATTCCGGCAATGGGAATCCCGTTTCAGCAGCCCAAAAACCACGTGGACACTTTGGATCTGAACGGGACATCACCTACCAACACCGAAATGCGGCGTGGAGGTTCATTGGGCTGATTCTAGGCAGCGTGGTCACGCTAGGGTTCGTATTTTGGCTCATCGCTATGAATCCCAGCACCAAATTGGTTTCTTTGGCTTGGATGCTCTAAAAACCGCCCAAAATACGCCGAACGGATTTGTCGCGTTCTGCGTCGGGAGTACCGGATTATCTTGCGCGTCCAATAATCGCAACCAGTATCCCGGCGTCTTTGTTATGTGCAATGTGGCCATGGGAACCTAGAAACAGCTGTTGGATCACCAAGTCCCCCGCAAGCTCTTGGCGCAGTTGGCGGCCTTTTTGAACATTCTCCGTTTTCGTTGAATAGCACCACTATTCGCCTCAAACGATCGAAATATCTGACTCAAACCAGACCACCCTCGTGACAATCGCTAATCTCGGACAGGCTCCTAGCAACACAAAAAAATGTCTCATCACCACCAAGGTGACCACGACTTTTTCTCTTTCACGATGCACACCAATATCTTACGGGTCTTCTTTGCGCCCAACAGCTGTTTCTAGGTTGAATGTGTTTCGAATTTCGGCACTCGAGTTTCGGATTTGTTCCGCGTATTTCAGCATAGAACCCTAGGGTTCACGCAAGAATAACTTCCCATGTTTGGGTGTTGAGATGCCTGTCTGGCAAGACGCGAGGACTGCGCATACTCCTCGTATGGAAAGGACGGGCCACACCGCCAGGCGGGATGAATCGACGCCCAAACATGGGAAGTCATTCTTGCGTGAACCCTCTGATCCACCCTTTGTCAAAGAACCCACCAGCAATAATTGAAAAGGCACGGTAGCAGGAATAATGCTATTGAAGAAGAAAATGCGTACGGCGATTTTTCTGCCAACATCGCTCATGTTGCTGCGAACACACCG
The DNA here is from genome assembly GCA_963555755.3 of Nitrospirales bacterium. Classification (GTDB taxonomy): domain Bacteria; phylum Nitrospirota; class Nitrospiria; order Nitrospirales; family UBA8639; genus Nitronereus. Next base: position 3,873,582 of record OY820905.2, on the reverse strand, counting down.
GACGTTCTTTCCCGTAACTCACGATACGAATCCGTAGTTGGGAAATGCCTAAATCAACCAGATACGCTTTCACAACCTGAGCCCGCCTCACCCCCAGAACCAGATTATATTCTACTGATCCTCGCTCATCACAATGGCCCTCAAGAAGTACAGTCAGATGTTTGTATCGGGTTTGGAGGAGCGTGGCATTCGCTTCTAGGATGGGCTTGGCTGGACTCAGGATCGTCGCCTGATCAAAAGCAAAAAAGATATCCTGCAGCGTTTTCGGTCGAACAGGTTCCACGAGAGCAGCTTGTTGAGGTCCAAGAAAGGCAGGAACTTGGGGAGTTGGCGATGACGGCCGCGCTTGAGGGACAGACGGTTGAGCGGGAGCAGCCTGAGCCATTTCAGGTGCAAGCTCTTCCAAGACAGGTTCTATCGACTCTTGAGGTATGTCCTCTTCCGATTCGACTGCTTGTTCAACAGGTTCAGCTACTGTGGAGCCGACCTCAAGTTCCTCGACCATCGGTTCGAAGACTTCTTCCTCCGCAACAATGGGAGGAATGATTGTCTCAGAATCTGCCTCTTCGGAAGTCGAACTACTGACGATCAGGTCGGTTGATTCGCATCCGGTCAACAGCCCCACGACCAGGAAGACAGGCAAAACCCACCTCACTCCCACTCCCTCATTTACCTTGACCGTTCTTATCATCAAACGACCTCGTCCAGAGACTCCTTCGAAATCATCCCTAGGAGCCCGTCCAGGATTAGCGATCATGACAAGGGGGTGCTTGCTTGAGTCAGATGTTTCGATCGTTTGGGGCGAATAGTGGGACTATTCAACGAAAAGGATCGGAAAATCTGGCCAAACCCAGCGCATCCCCAGTAGATCTGTCTAATCTTGGACAGGCTCCTCGTACCTCCTGCAACCATGGGCGTTTTGACAAAGGGGCTCACGCACCACAAAGCGAAGAATACCATAAATACTTCAGGAATCACCAAGGCTCACCCGAACGAATTCCCCAGATCAGCATTCCAGAGACCAACCGGCTGGGTTATTTCTTAGGGTTCGCGCAAAAATAACTTCCCCTGTTTGGGTGCTGAGATACCTATCTGGCAAGGCGCGAGGACTGTGCATATTCCTCGGTATGAAAAGGACGAGCAACACCGCCAGACGGGATGGCTCGACGCCCAAACATGGGAAGTTATTTTTCCGCGAACCCTTAGGAAGGAAATTTGATCAAGCGACTGAGAAGGCAGGTAAAAGGGGAAAGATACATCCAATGGAACAATTAATTGGAGTCCGAAATGTACCACTGTGGTTGGCAGGATCCACTCCCGCACTCTAATTCGATCACGGTCACTTCCGTACATATCGCCGATACCCGTTGAGGAAGAACAGTAAAGGCCCCAGCTAATGACCGGTTCCGAAATAAATGGACAAATACCTCACTCGCACCATCATTCACCACGGTTACACACACATTTTTCGCGTCATCGCTCCGAAACGCCGACCATGATCGATTCGGTTCTGGCGATGAGAGCCGGTCTTCCTGGGTCATCAAACTATGGGATGACGGAGGCACACGACTATGAGCCCCCGGCGGGCTCATTCCGAACCACACACACACCAACACTATGACCCCTAATACGGGCCATTGATTGAGGCCATACCCTCTCGTGTGTGTTCGATTCTCGCTCAACACGTTTCTCTCTCCAAGGATCATTCCACCGTGGTCCACCGTAAACGTTCACGAGGACAAAAGTAAATTCCTCTATCGAGGGGGATCCATTTCTTCAATGTGTTATCTCAGCAAAAATGCGTACTGAGAAGTCTTTGTTGGGCGTTGCTGTCGTCTTTTCATCCATGCCATGGAGAAGACCGTCGCGCCCCAGACACTCATCCACACCATCAACGATTGGGGATTACTCGCAGAATCTTGGGCCAGAGTCAGCACGTTGTGGATAATAAGGTCGGCAACAGGCGGGCCACCCGCCGCATAGATTGTTATCACCGATCCAATAATCATTCCCCAAAATAGTTTCAGCATGGCATCCTCCCGGGTTTAGGTAACCAACTTTTGTTCGCTGTCACCTGTATCCTTTACAACTACCGTGCCAAAAAATTGCTAAGTCCTAACCTTCTGATTTGAAATGAAATTTTATTATTCCTGGCGATTTAAACCCTTGCCCAATTTTCCGTTTATGTAAAAAAATCCAACAGGGGTAACGGGCAAACACGAAACATCACTCTGAATCGATCAACAACGGGCAGGAAGACTGCTGAAGGAGGACCTGTGGTAGGTGGAAAAATTTCCGACAGGGAATACACCGAAGACCAGCAGGGCAAGAAATTGAGCAACGGGCAGTATTGGGGAAAAGAGTAAAGGGCACCTCTAAAAACCCGGCATTTTTTGTGAGGGCAAGGAAGCTGCGCGCGGAAAACCGGAGTGTATGGGCGAATACATGAGGATTTGAGCACGCGGCTGACGCCGCCATCACGGAAAAGGACGGTTTTTAGAGGTGCCCTAAAGAAGAATTAGGCGACGAAGGTCATGGTTGGAAGATGGTGGAATGTTGAGGCAACCTCCTAGTGTAAGTTCGAAAAGGTTCTAAAAATGGCATATGGCGCGCCCGACAGGAGTCGAACCTGTAACCTCTTGATCCGTAGTCAAGTGCTCTATCCATTGAGCTACGGGCGCTATACTTGATTTATCAACGACTTAGGCGTGTCGGTCTTTTGGCTGGAATGGGCTAGTGTTAAATAGGTGTTAAAACAGGAAGCTGCTTCCCTCAAATCACCCTCCAGGAAGCTATTGTTTCGTTTAAACACTTCCAATGTCTTGTGTCCAGTGATTCGCATAATCGTTAAATGATCAATCCTCGCTCGACGCATGTTCGTGACCGCCGCATGCCGAAAATCATGAAACCGGAAACTCTCTACGTTAGCCCGCCGGCATGCCGCTTTCAATGCTGTCTTGATGGAATTCACCCACTGTCCCTTCAAAAGGAAAACATGATCTTCATTAAGAAGGTAGCGCAATTTATACAAGTCCCTGAGAAGATGCGTCAACTCTGCCGTCAGGGGAACGAGTCGCGCGTCCTCGGTTTTGGTATCTTCCGGCCTCAAGCAAATCAATCCAGCTTTCATGCCCACTCTGTCCCACGTCAAACCCAAAAGCTCTCCCGACCGCATGCCGGGTTGATACGCCATGAGGTGAATGGCCTGAAGATGTGGCGCTGAGTGGGCTTGAAGTCGTTCAAACTCCTCTGGGTCTACTACCCGATCACGCGCACATTGTTTTCCTTCTCTAGTTTGACGTAACTCACCGGATTCTTCTGAAGCCATCCTTCCCGAATCGCATAACCGAACATGTGTTTGAGCAAGGATCTTTCTCTATTCAGCGTTGCCGGTTTGGGGGTTGTACCAAACCAAGTCCCTTTTTCCCATCGCTTTTCCCGATAGATTTCAATCATGGTGGGCGTGATCATCGTTACCCGTTTCCCACCAAAACACGGAAGGCAATGGTTCTTTCCTACCGTCACTTTGTTATCATATGAAGTTGCTTTTTGATAGATGGAAGTGACAAATACGCATCGGCCAAAGCTTTGAATGAAACTGGTCCCGATGCCCGATCACTTTTTATCACCCCTTTCATCAAATCCGTCTTCATTATAGCCTCTTGTGTTTGGCGACCGTTTTGTTGTTCGCCCTCACTTTCCACCGTTTAATTTTCGATCCAGGTGTGCCTCTGGCCAATGTTAAGACCTTCCCATCAATCCAAGACGGGAAACTTAACGTACCAACCGTCTTTTCGTTTTGTCAGTCCCATGGGACCTCCTTTTGGTTGGTGGTTGATCATCAATTAGGTCACACGCAGTGACCCCCAATGCTTTGGCGAGCTTCCGTAGTGTAGACAGACGGGGATCAAACTTCCCATTTTCTAACCTCACTAACGAGACATAGTGAATCCCTGCTTCTCCTGCTAAGCCACGGACTGAGAAGCCCAACTTTTCACGGTAACTCCTTAGGTTTTTCATGGGGGTATGATAGCATTTATGTTTCCATATATTCCACTACTCACTTTAGCGCATTGCGGATTGAGTCTCCTCAAGAGAAGATAAGGTAACAACCAACTGACTCTTGTGTAAACAACAACCAAACACGGTATTTATTTTTGGCATTGTTAAATTAAGAGGGTCTACGCGGAAACGTGTGGCGGAATCCTGCGTTCCACAAAGTGAAAACCATAGCATTCATGTAGGTATTGAGAGATTCGGTGGGGGGTGAAAATTGGTTCACTTTACGGGTAAACTCACGCCATGAAAAATCCCAAATCGATTCGCGAGTTATTTTCCTTCCCTGGGTTCACCGCCTCATCGAAATTGAGGGGGGGGGATCTGGGGATCGGCATGCCCGGGTGATCCACCTCCAGCGGCGAAAAAAACAGGTATCTGTTCGCACTATGGGGCCCGGGGCCAAGGGCGGTACGACAAGAAGGTCCTGCGAGTCCGAGACCTCTCGGTTGCGGGCTGGCGCCTGTACCTGGAATTCGAACGCTGGCGGGTCCGTTGTCCAAGGTGTGACGGGGTGCATGTAGAACACCTAGCCTGGCTGGCCACGAATCCTCGCTAGACGCAACGTTTTGCCCTACAGGTGGGCAGGCTGTGCCAGAGTATGCCGAACAAAACCGTGGCCGAGCTCGAACGGCTGCACCACAGCACGGTGAAAGATCTGGATACACTCTACATGCACAAGCAGGGTGCCCTGACGGGACAGCCCGCGCCTCGAGCCATCGGCATTGACGAGCTTTCGATTCGCAAAGGCCATCATGACCGGGTGATCGTCAGTGACCTGGAGCGGGCGCGGCCCATCTGGGTGGGTGGGGCAGGGCGCAAGGAAGCGGACATCGATCTGTTTTTCCAGGCCTTGGGCGCGAACAAGAGTGCCCGGATCGAACTGGCGGTAATGGACATGTGGAAGCCATTCCGGAACTCGGTCATGACCAACGCCCCGACGGCCCACATCATTTTTGACAAGTTTCATATTCTGCGCCATCTCTCCCAGGCGCTCGATGCCGTCCGGCGCTCGGAGTACGCGCGCCTCAGTGGGCAAGACAGGCGGTACATCAAGGGCCAGCGGTATACCTTACTCTCACGACGCGAGAACCTCAGTCTGAATGGCAGGCGGGCGTTGAAAAAACTGCTGCAGGCTAACCGGCGGCTGAATACGGCCTACCTCCTCAAGGAAACCTTCGGCCAGCGTTGGGACTACCGCACCGAACGGGGTGCCCGGATCTTTTTCGAACGCTAGCAGGACAGTCTGAGGTGGCAACGCTTGGAGCCGTATCGAAAGTTTGCGGCGTTGATTGACTCCCACTGGGAGGGCATTGTGTCCTATTGTCGCCCAGAGCACAAAGTCAGTCTTGGATTGGGCGAAGGGATCAATACCAAAATCCGGGTGCTCCAACGGCGGGCCTATGGCTATCGGGATGAGGAATATCTCAAGCTGAAAATCATTGCCGCATTTCTTCCAGCACTACCCCGAAATGCCAATATCACCCCACACGTTTCCGCGTAGACCCAATTAAGATATATACACTAAACTCGCCTCCTAACTTTTATCATGGAGGCGAAGATGCTGAATTGCCCTCGGTGTGCCAGTGCGGACAAAGTCAAAGCTGGATGCAACAAAGGACGCCAACGCTACAAGTGTAAAGCGTGTCAGTACTTTTTTACCGTTTCCCATAAATCCGATACGGCGACTCCAGCCCAGCGCCGCTTGGCGTTGACCCTGTACTTGGAAGGTTTGGGCTTTCGATCCATTGGTCGAATCTTGGGGTTTAGTCATGTGGCGGTCTATCAATGGGTGAAAACTTTCGGGGAAAACCTGGAGCAGATCAAGCGGCCAGCCGCTCAGATCGTCGAACTCGATGAACTGCATAGCTACGTGAGGCATAAAAAAACTATTGCTGGGTCTGGCTTGCTGTTGATCGACTTGGGAAACGCTTTCTCCATGCTGTCACTGGCACCCGAGGGATCGTGACTGGGAAGCAATTGTGGGCCGCGATTAAAAGTCCGCTGATTACCCAAGTCATGACGGACTATTGGGAACCGTATGAGCACTTTGTGCCCCCGGAGAAACACCGTCAGTCGAAAGCGGAAACCTTCACGGTCGAAGGCTACACTAGCTTATTCCGCCACTTTCTGGCCCGCTTCCGGCGGAAAACGAAATGCTACAGCAAAAGCGAAGCCATGCTGAGGCATTCCGTCATGCTCTTGATGGCTAAATGGAACGGCGAACTGGGATATATCTTAAATTAACAATGCCAAATTTATTTGCACCTGATCGTATTGTGCTGCCAGAACCCTAAATTCTGCATGATCCAAAGAGAATGGTGAATGAGTCGGGTTACCCCATGATTATCTTTCTTTCGGGTAGAAGCCCATTCTTCTCGACCCCCTCCTTCACTAGAAAAATGTCGTGGGTCAGAACCGCTATGGACCCCGGTTAAGGGGTTTAATTGACTCCGACTTCAGGCGCAGTCACGCCTTGACTTTCCAGCCTGGCGACCCGTGCTTCGAGCGTCGCGAAATTGGCCGACGTATCACCAACCTGATCTTGCAATGTCTCGAAGGTTTTAACCGAGGCAACACCATAGAATGCAGCCACCCGCTCGATTTGCTGGTTGTTGTGGACGGTGAGGCCTAGAGCCAGTAACGCGAGCACGAAGACCACGACGACGACGACGGGCTGATTCTCTGGGTTGATGATGGAAAACGACATGGTAATACCTCCCTAGGGAATTTATTGTTAAAAAAATCTTCTAAACCAAGATAAAGTAAGGTCTGTGCCAAAATGATGATTAAAAATTCCTTTGAATTTTGCATATTTAGCATTCGCAATACCAAAAAAACTGCGGAAAGTTGGTCGCACCATCTTACAAAATTACAAGGAATTCCTAAAATAACCTAACAATAATGAAGGCCTTCTCGGTGCGACATAGTGGTCGCACTTCATAGGCTTTCTATTCCTGTCCTGAAATAGAAACCGAAGAGTCAAGCCCAAAGTTAGTTGAAATTCTCCACGTAGGACTTCAGGCAAGCGAGCCAAATGAGGAAAGCACAAGCGTAATCGAATAGTCGATAACAGCATTGCACAAACAGAGAGCCTCATCGTTTCGGCGGTGGGGCTTTTTCTTTTGCCAGCACACCTAAATACAGTATCCTTCCTCCATTATAGCTCAACCCCTCGACCCCAAAGAAATCGTCACCCTTGAAGAACTCACCATTTCCAACATGTGGGAAGTGGCCGCATTGATTGAAGTGTTGGAGAAGAAAGGTGTGATGAAGAAGCAGGATATTCTGGATGCTATACGTGAGTGACGGCAGAAGAATCCGAAAGCGAGGACTCCTTTAGAATTGGAAGACATTCCTGAGAATTCCAAGCAACATCCAAAGCAGGTTTGGGAACGTCTTAGTTGAAAAGATATTGGAGTTGATCCTTGAAGCCGGGCTATCTTCCAGTCAAGCAAGAGAGGTTCTTGATCGAGTCGGGGAAGCGATTGATTTAGAGCAGGAGGAAGCGAGGATTGGGACTGTTCATTAAACCCTGTAACAGTTCCCTAAGAGAAGTGTTACAGACAATGAAAAAGTGATCGAAAGATGAATCCCCTTTTACAAGAGTTCAAAACAAGGAAGAAAAGACAATGGCTGATCACAATTTTCGGGCTAATATGGTTTGTGGTTCTTTGTAGCTTCGTCAATTTGTCAGGGATACAAATTAAGGAGGATGTGGGATTAACCCCTACACCAATTGGATATGCTGTAACGATAGTATTTTCCATCCTATTTATTCTCCCTGTTATATTTCTAACCTCCAAAAATTGGAGGTGTCCTTCATGTGGTGAAGCCCTTGGGCGATCAATAAATCCAAGATCGTGTCCATCCTGCGGTCAATCGTTTCTATAAAACTGGCTGCATCTAACAAGGCCGTAAACTCGGACGCATTTTTCGCCCACTGCGCTCACTACAAATGCGCCGGTTACGACTGGCGTTATGTACCATGAAAGAATTTGCCCCAATTGTTTCGTTTCAGCACCTGTTGGATAAATAAGGGGGGATTGTTAAGGTGAGGTTTTTGGGATCATGCAGAATGTAGGGTTCTGGCAGCACAATACGATCAGGTGCACATAAATGTATGGCACTCCTCGTGGGTTATGGCGCCTCTCCTTTTGAGCGAATTGCGTCGTCTTGTTAGGTCGCTGCAGCATCTCATGCTGCCTCTTCCTGGCGTCATAGCCCCTTGGTCCGTGGGAAGAGGGCACGATAAGATTGTGCAGCGACACAAGCAAGAACGCTCACAGGAAGCAACGCCATGGCCAAGAAACTCCATGTGGCCAGAATTGGATGGCGGTAGGCTAGAACCATATATTCTGTATGATCCGGTTCCACCTTATTCCACATCCCCTTCCGAGAATGGCTCCCACGCGTACCTGGTGAACGCACTCAATTGGTGATGCGTGCCGGTCCTGACCAAATTGTCGGTGTTCCATTGGCACACGCTCTTCACTGGAGGGTAGGGACGGGCCACAATAAAACTCCATACTCATGCCTGACCCCATTCCTGACCCCATTCCAGGTGTAACGTGTCAATTCGGCGCATGAGCGCCAGGTCCATTTCGGAAACCGGCTGAGGCTGATAGTAGGCCGTGGAATGAGACAGCGCCAAGATTTGGCATTGTCGAACAACGGGCAGTTTGTGGGTTCGGTCGATCATCGTCTTGCGCTCAACAATCCCGCCTTGGTGAGCGCCCCTTCTAAAAAATCATTTTCCAGTGTCAGTTGCCCGATCTTAGCGTGTAAGACCCTCAAGTCTGGTTCTGCCTTGGCGTGGCGTGTCCCGCCAAACACCTCGGCCACAGACTCCAGTAATTGCTGTTTCCACTCCGAAATCTGATTCGGATGTACGTCAAAATGTTCAGCCAGCTCCGCCAGCGTTTTGTCCCCCTTGATGGCCGCCACCGCCACCTTGGCCTTGAAGCCCGCTGCGTGATTTCTTCTCGTCCTTCTTATGTACTTGCTCCTTTATTGGTCGTGTTCCCCACGGCATGGGTTGAGCAAGACTACCACTTATCGGACTGTCTCAATATGCGAAGCCACTTCTCCTTAAGGAATTGGTGACATTATAGCCGCCGGGGCGAGGGGAACGCTCAGAACCCCCAGGCGGCTTGGAATTGCAGGCCTTGGTAGATTGGCTGTGGGCCGACCGGCTCCTGCCGCTGCCCTTCCAGGCTCAGCGTCACGCCCGTGGTCCAGCCCCCGGTCAGTTCCAGCCGCGTGCCCACCCGGTAGGTCCGGGCGGCGCCATCCGTAAGCACCGTGCCCACATAGGGGGTCAGGAGGCCGGTGCCGAAGGGCGCGGCGACACCATAGCTGACTTCGGCGTTCAGACGGCCGGTTGGGGCCGACCGGGTGCCTTGGGGAGCCAGGCCCGCGGTGGTCTGCCGGGCCCAGAGGCTTTCTATCCCGCTCGACGCGGCGCCCCAGGTTGGGGCGAGCGTCAGGGAGAGGCCCTGGCCCGTGGGGCCGGGATCGATCCGAATCGTGCCCGAGGCGCCCCATTCCTTATAGTCGCTGTCTTCGTGGGCGAGCAGGCCCCGCACCGCCACTTCAATGGTCAGGCCATGGCCGGGGTCCGCATACTGCACCCGGCCGCCCAGTTCGAGGCCGAACCCGGTCTCGGCGTCGCCCCAGTCATGCCGGACGCCCAACTCCACGGTCGGGGTCACGCGCTGGCCTTCCGGCCACGTGACTTCACGGGTGCCTTCCAGGACCAGCCGCAGCCGGTGCGCCTCCGCGTCCGTCGCGGCGAGGCCCGCGACGGCCCCCGACGTCATGCGCGTGAGCATGGCGTCCGTGCGCGTGGCCAGTTGGAAGCCCGCGTTGTCCGGCGCCGAGAGCAGGATGCCCCGGCCGCCGAAGGCCCCCATCAGCAGCGTCGTGTCCGTCTCCAGGGTGCCGCCGGTCCCCGGCTCCAAGGTCATGTCGCCCCACCCGTAGCCCAGCACACTCCACACGTCCACCCGCTCGTTGAACGCATAGCGCAGGTAGGGATGGAGGCTCGTCAGGGTACTGCTGTCGAAGTCGCCAGCCCTGTCCCCGGTGAACGAGCCGCCCCCCAGGCTGTGGGAGACCGCCACGCCGGTCAGCCAGCGGTCCCACGCGCTATCCACGCCCACGGTGCCCGTGAGCACGTTCCCGTCCAGGGTCAACGCCCCGTCGCGGCCGCTGAATTGGGTGCCGGCCACCCGACCCCAGGCCGTCAGGCGCAGGTCCCCGGGTGCGGCGTCGTCATCCCCGAGGGCGAGCCGGAAGGAACTGCCCAGCAAGACGTCGCGCAAGCGGATGGTGGGGGGTTGCAGGGGTTGGGATTGCCCTAGGCGCGGGTCCGGCTCGTCCACACGCGGGTCGCCGCCCTGCGGTGCGGCCAGCCCCAAGACCCGGCCCACCAGCCCCGTCAGCAGGGAGGCCAGCCGGTCCGTGGTGGTCTCCGGCTCCGTGGCGTCAGGGTCGGCGCCGCCCGCGGCGTGCCGCCCCAGCGGCAGCCGGTAGCCGCCCACCGTCACCTGGGAGTCCTCCCCAGGCGACTGGCGCAGCCGCTCGCCCACCGCATCCGTCACGTGGGTCGCCACGGTCCGGCCGAACCGCGACGTCCACGCCCGAAGCGTCGACGGGGCGACCATGACCACCCTCGCGGCCGCCGTCGCCGCGCTGGTCAGCGTCTCGGCGTAGCCGGCATCGTCGGTGAAGCTCACCGTCACCTTGATCGTCTTGCCCTCGTCCGCCGCCACCAGCGTGTAGGTGCTCGCCGTCGCCCCGGAGATGTTCGTCTCGGTGGTGTCGTCCACCCGGATCCACTGGTACGTGTAGCGGACGCTGGTCAGCCCGTCGGCATCCATGATGGCGGTGGTGCCCGCCGTCAGCGTCTGCCCGACCTGCGCCGTGCCCGTGATCGTCGGCGCGCCCGTCGCAAAGTTGTTGGTCGTCGCCGTGACGGCCGTCGTCGCCGCGCTGTCAGCGTCTCGGCGTTGCTGGCGTCGTCGGTGAAGCTCACCCTCACCTTGATCGTCATGCCCTGGTCCGCCGTCACCAGCGTGTAGGTGCTTGCCGTCGCCTCGGAGATGTCCGTCTCGGTGTTGTCGGTGGCCACCCGGATCCACTGGTACGTGTAGCGGACGCTGGTCAGCCCGTCGTCATCCATGATGGCGGTGGTGGCCGCCGTCAGCGTCTGCCCGACCTGCGCCGTGCCCGTGATCGTCGGCGCGCCCGTCGCGGGGGTGTTGTCCGCCGCCGTGACGGTCGCCGTCGCCGCGCTGGTCAGCGTCTCGGCGTTGCTGGCGTCGTCGGTGAAGCTCACCGTCACCTTGATCGTCGTGCCCTGGTCGGCCGTCACCAGCGTGTAGGTGCTCGCCGTCGCCCCGGAGATGTTCGTCTCGGTGTTGTCGGTGGCCACCCGGATCCACTGGTACGTGTAGGTGACGCTGGTCAGCCCGTCGGCATCCATGATGCCGGTGGTGCCCGCCGTCAGCGTCTGCCCGACCTGCGCCGTGCCCGTGATCGTCGGCGCGCCCGTCGCAAGGGTGTTGGCCGCCGCGCTCACCGTGATGTCGAATCGCCGCTGACCGACCCGCCGGCGTTGCCGTCGCTGGCGGTCACCTTCACCGACACCGTCCCCACGTCCGCCGTCTGCGGCGTGCCCGAGAAGGTGCGCGTGCCGGCGGCGAAGCCCAGCCACGTGGGCAGCGCCGCGCCGTCGGCTTTCGTCGCCGTGTAGGTCAGCGTGTCGCCGGTGTCCGCGTCGCTGAACGTGTTCCGCCGGGAACGCATAGCTGAACGCCGTCCCCACGGTCGCCGGCTGGTCCGTCATCGTGTCGCCACCGTCGGGGCGTCGTTCACCGCCGTCACGGTGATGGTCATCGTGTAGGCCGCCGCGCTCTCGGCCGTGCCATCGCTGACCTTGAAGGTGAAACTCGCGTAGCTCCCGTCCCGTTGGCGTTGGCGGGCGGGGTGTAGGTAGAGTGCCTATGTTTGTCGCCGCAACCACCTGGTTTGCAGTCACAGCCGTGCCCGAGAGCGCCAGGGTCCCCGTGCCCGAAGCCGGAAGCGTAATGATCCTACGCTTTCGAGCGTGTCGCCGGGGTCGGTGTCCAAGAAATTGAAGTCTGCCGCGGCGAACGTGCGGGCCGTGTCCTCGTTCGTCGTGACCGTCCCGTCAGACGCCGAGGGAGGGTGTTGGCCGCCGCCGCGACGGCCGCGTCGCCGCGCTGGTCAGCGTCTCGGCGTTGCTGGCGTCGTCGGTGAAGCTCACCCTCACCTTGATCGTCGTGCCCTGGTCGGCCGTCACCAGCGTGTAGGTGCTCGCCGTCGCCCCGGAGATGTTCGTCTCGGTGCCGTCGTCCACCCGGATCCACTGGTACGTGTAGCTGACGCTGGTCAGCCCGTCGGCATCCATGATGCCGGTGGTGTCCGCCGTCAGCGTCTGCCCGACCTGCGCCGTGCCCGTGATCGTCGGCGCGCCCGTCGCAAGGGTGTTGGCCGCCGCGCTCACCGTGATGTCGAATCGCCGCTGACCGACCCGCCGTTGCCGTCGCTGGCGGTCACCTTCACCGACACCGTCCCCACGTCCGCCGTCTGCGGCGTGCCCGAGAAGGTGCGCGTGGTGGCGGCGAAGCCCAGCCACGTGGGCAGCGCCGCGCCGTCGGCTTCCGTGGCCGTGTAGCCGTCAGCGTCGCCGGTGTCCGCGTCGCTGAACGTGGCGCGCCGGGAACGCATAGCTGAACGCCGTGACCCGCGGTCGCCGGCTGGTCCGCGTCAATCGTGTTCGCCACCGTCGGGGCGTCGTTCACCGCCGTCACGGTGATGGTCATCGTGTAGGCCGCCGCGCTCTCGGCCGTGCCATCGCTGACCTTGAAGGTGAAACTCGCGTAGCCCGTCCCGTTCGCGTTGGCGGGCGGGGTGTAGGTCAGAGTGCCTATGTTTGTCGCCGCAACCACCTGGTTTGCAGTCACAGCGTGCCCGAGAGCGCCAGGGTCCCCGTCCCGAAGCCGGAAGCGTAATGTCTCTACGCTTTCAGCCCGTCGCCATCGGTGTCCGGAAATTGAAGTCGCCGTCAGCGAACGTGCCCGTGTCCTCGTTCGTCGTGACCGTCCCGTCAGCGCCGTCGGAAGGGTGTTGGCCGCCGCCGCGACGGCCGTCGTCGCCGCGCTGGTCAGCGTCTCGGGGTTGCCGGCGTCGTCGGTGAAGCTCACCCTCACCTTGATCGTCGTGCCCTGGTCGGCCGTCACCAGCGTGTAGGTGCTCGCCGTCGCCCCGGAGATGTCCGTCTCGTCGCCGTCGTTGTCGTGGCCACCCGGATCCACTGGTACGTGTAGCGGACGCTGGTCAGCCCGTCGGCATCCATGATGTCGGTGGTGTCCGCCGTCAGCGTCTGCCCGACCTGCGCCGTGCCCGTGATCGTCGGCGCGCCCGTCGCGGGGGTGTTCGCCGCCGCGCTCACCGTGATGTCGAATTCGTCGCTGACCGACCCGCCGTTGCTGTCGCTGGCGGTCACCTTCACCGACACCGTCCCCACGTCCGCCGTCTGCGGCGTGCCCGAGAAGGTGCGCGTGCCGGCGGCGAAGCCCAGCCACGTGGGCAGCGCCGCGCCGTCGGCTTGCGTCGCCGTGTAGGTCAGCGTGGCGCCGGTGTCCGCGTCGGTGAACGTGGTGTCCCGGGAACGCATAGCTGAACGCCGTCCCCACCGTCGCCGGCTGGTCCGGAATCGCGGTCGCCACCGTCGGGGCGTCGTTCACCGCCGTCACGTTGATGGTCATCGTGTAGTCCGCCGCGCTCTCGTCCGTGCCATCGCTGACCTTGAAGGTGAAACTCGCGTAGCCCGTCCCGTTCGCGTTGGCGGGCGGGGTGTAGGTCAGAGTGCCTATGTTTGCTCGCCGAACTCCTGCCCTGCGGTCACAGGCGTGCCCGAGAGCGCCAGGGTCCCCGTGCCCGAAGCCGGAAGCGTACAATCCTTACGTTTGATAACGTGTCGCCGGAGTCGGTGTCCAAGAAATTGAAGTCTGCCGCGGCGAACGTGCGGGCCGTGTCCTCGTTCGTCGTGACCGTCCCGTCAGACGCCGAGGGAGGGGTGTTCGCCGCCGCGACGGTCGCCGTCGCCGCGCTGGTCAGCGTCTCGTCGTAGCCGGCAGCGTCGGTGAAGCTCACCTTTACCTTGATCGTCATGCCCAGGTCGGCCGGCACCAGCGTGTAGGTGCTCGCCGTCGCCTCGGAGATGGGCGCCTCGGTCCGGATCCACTGGTACGTGTAGCTGACGCTAGTCAGCCCGTCGGCATCCCTGATGAGGTGGTGCCCGCCGTCAGCGTCTGCCCGACCTGCGCCGTGCCCGTGATCGTCGGCGCGCCCGTCGCGGGGGTCCCGCTTGTCCCCCGGATCTCGAGGCGGAGGGGGCGAGCGCTGACAGTCCAGTCGGGCCTTTGCAAGTCGATCTTAAGACGCGCGTCGCCGAGGCTCCATCCCACTGCCGTGCCGGTGTCCAGGGTCCTGTGTGGTCAGGCCGACATTTAACCCCGTGCCATCGACCCTGGCGGCATTGGTCGTGACCACCCAGTAGGTCGTGCTGGCACTCAGCGTGGTGTTGCCGGGGGCGTGAAGCTGTTGACGGCGTTGTTCTGGATCGTGCCCGGATTGGTCAGGGAGATCAGTAGGGCGGTGGCCGGATTGCCCTCGTCGTCCCTGTGAATATTGACCGACGGGATGGGGGAGTCCGGCCCCATCTGAGTATCAAGATATATCCCGACGCTGGACAGCGTGTAGGTGCCGGTGCCCGTGGTGAACGCTACGGCCTGAACCAAGGGTGAGGTGAAGGTCGGTGTCTGCCCGGTGTTGCTGATGAAGGTCGTGACCGCCTGCGCGGCGGCCGGCGACGGGTGGGCCAGGAGGCCGAGCAGGGCCAGGGCGGCGCAGGCGAGGGCCACACCACGATGCCTGCGGGGGGCCGGGCGGGACTCGGGACGGGGTCGGTGAGTGAGGTGGGGCGCGGGGCGCGGGGCACCACGCCTTCCAGTTGCACCGGCGGGATCAGGGGCGCCGGTTAGCGGAAAAGCGTCTCTCTCTTCACAAATCGTGTCAATCCTCGTGCCCTCGTTCATCATCAAGCTCACCGATCCTTTCACATGCGGCGCACCCAGATCGCCCAGGCATTCGCCATTGACCATGCTCTCTTCCTCACTCCTGTTTTCCGGCCTTTTGGAAAGTCTGCGGCACGCTCATGAGAGGGCCCATCAGGCCAGTTCGGCTTCCCCTTTCCGTCCGCCGGCCGCCACGGCCCCCGACGCGGGCTCGCTTATAACAAAGGAGATAACTATACGCAAGCAAAGAGTTTTTTATGATTAGACATAATTGTATTTTGTCATAACTGGCCTATTGACAGCCCTGCCCAGCCCCGTCCACCTCGCGCGACGAGCCACGGGCCGCAGCCACCCCCACCATCGATTCCGGTTGCAAAAATAATCTTTCTTTAAAATATAAATTATTTATTGTACAATCCTTGTTACTGTTTTCACCCGTCAGCCACGCCATGCAACCCCTGCCGCCACTTGAGTGTCTCCGCTTCTTCGAGGCCGCCGCCCGGCATGAGAGCTTCGTCCGCGCCGCCGAGGAACTCCGGGTCACCGCCGCCGCGGTCGCCTACCGCATCCGCAAGCTCGAAGGCCATCTCCGTGCCCCGCTGTTCGTCCGCCGCCAGCGTGGGGTGCACCTCAACCAGTGTGGCCGTCAGTACCACGCCGACATCCAGCGCATCCTGACCGACCTCTCCGACGCCACCCAGCGCCGACGCCGCGGCCGCGCCTGACCGGCCGCGCCCGACTTGCGCCCGCCTACGTTTTTTGTTATGACATAATTCACTTATGCCAAACTTGCTAGCAACACTATCGAGATGATGCCCCCCCTGCCGCCCCTTGAGTGTCTCCGCTTCTTCGAGGCCGCCGCCCGGCATGAGAGCTTCGTCCGCGCCGCCGAGGAACTCCAGGTCACCCCCCCGGCCGTCGCCTACCGCGTCAAGGTACTCGAAAATCACATCGGCCATCCCTTGTTTGACCGCAGTCGCCGCGGGCTCAAGCTGAACCTGCGCGGCCAGGCCTGTCTTGGGGACGTTCAATGTCTCCTCACAGAGATCACCGCAGTCATGGACCGCCACCGAAACATGCCGACGAAGCGGCGCCTGCGCGTCGTCGCGATCGAATCCCTTGCCGAGCGGTGGCTCATGCCGAAAGTCGCGGCCTTTACCGCCGTCCGGCCCGACCTCGCCATCACGTTGGAGACCGACCACGTGCGCGGCGCCCCCAACCGGGCTGACTTCGACCTTTGGATCACCTATGACGGCGAGGCCGGGACGCCGAACGTGAAAATCCTTCGCCGGGAGAAGTTGTTCGAGGAGCCGTTGTTCCCCGTCTGTAGTCCGCAGCTTCTCAAGACGCGCGGCCAGCCCCCCCACTCGACAGCCCTGCGTTCCTGGCCCCTGCTCTACCATCTGGGCTGGCCAGCCGATTGGTCGTCCTGGTTCACGGCCCAAGGCTCCCTTCCGCCGGACCTGTCGAACGCCTCGGGCTTCCGTCTCTGCAGCCTGCTGATTCACGCGGCCACGGCGGGCTTGGGGGTGGCCCTCGGACGCCCCACGCTCATTGCACCCGAATTGCAACAGGGAGTGCTGGTGCCTGTGTTTAACCAGGCCGACCACCTGCGCACGCGTTGCTGCCTGATCACCACCGAAGCGGCGAGCCGCGAGCCGCATGTCCAGGCGTTCCGGCGATGGCTCCTGCAGACGGCTGCGCAGGAGCGCGTCGAGGCCCCAGCCCGCACCACGCGACGCACCACGCGCTCGACCTAGGCGTGCCCCCGGCAATCGACCCACCGCACTGACCTGAACGTCGGACGCGGATACCGGACGGCTCCATGCACGCGGCGCGTCGCACGCGTTGCCTGGAGGAGGGACGACCAGATTCCCCGTGCCCCCGCCTCCTGACGAGGCCACGCCGAGTGGCCGCCCTGTTGGCCTGCTCTACTCCGCGTGTTGCGCGGCATGACAGCGGCGCGCACCCCGGCCCCCGCCTGGGGACACGGTGCGATACGATCGCGCGGGTACGACGACCAAAAGCAACGACACTGGCCCCCCACTTAGGTCGGAGATTGTAAAGGTTCAGTCATTCGTTGACAGAATGAAGGGACGATCCACCTTTCACCTGGAGGCGAAGCCATGCGACACAATACCCACGACAAAACCCTCTACCGCAATTATGTCCGCAAGTGGAAATTCCTGATTCAGGAGTACGAGTTGGTCACACAGAAACGCCACCCCACGTTCCGGTGTGTGGCCGATTTCTACCGGTTTCATCAGACCCACCGGCAGACCTTCTTGAACTCTGATCACCGGGTTCGCCAGAGTGGGGCGGAGGAGACCCTGGTGCCCCAGAAACGCGGTCCGAAGTGGAAAAGCCGCCGGGGGTCTACGGGTCTCGTGAGCAGCAAGTGCTCCTGCACCGGCGGCAGGGCGTCAACCGCTATGAGATTTGCCAGTTCCTGACGCCCGCGCCGAGTACCGTGTATCGGATGACCCAGCGCTACGGGCTGAACCGCTTGACGCCCAAGCTGCGAGAGGAGAAACGACGCATTGTGAAGCAGAAAGCCGGGGAACGAGGGCATCTCGACTGCCATCGATGGGACCACGTTTGCGTCTTTCGCGGAGTTCCGGGACGACTTGGAGCAATATGTACTCTATGACCATGAGGTGCGCCCCCATCAGGGGTTGCAGGGGCACACTCCGAAACAGATCAACGAATCTGGTCAACGAATGCCTGAACACAGACAGGAATGACCATTTAGAAGATAGCGGGATGAGAGGGCGCGGGGACACCGGCAAAAGCAAAGAGGGGCCGCATGAGAGGCGGCCCCTCCAACAAGAGAAGATACGGTCAGGAGAGGAAAGACTCAGAACCCCCAGGCGGCTTGGAATTGCAGGCCTTGGTAGATTGGCTGTGGGCCGACCGGCTCCTGCCGCTGCCCTTCCAGGCTCAGCGTCACGCCCGTGGTCCAGCCCCCGGTCAGTTCCAGCCGCGTGCCCACCCGGTAGGTGCGGGCGGCGCCATCCGTGAGCACCGTGCCCACATAGGGGGTCAGGAGGCCGGTGCCGAAGGGCGCGGCGACACCATAGCTGACTTCGGCGTTCAGACGGCCGGTTGGGGCCGATCGGGTGCCTTGGGGAGCCAGGCCCGCGGTGGTCTGCCGGGCCCAGAGGCTTTCTATCCCGCTCGACGCGGCGCCCCAGGTTGGGGCGAGCGTCAGGGAGAGGCCCTGGCCCGTGGGGCCGGGATCGATCCGAATCGTGCCCGAGGCGCCCCATTCCTTATAGTCGCTGTCTTCGTGGGCGAGCAGGCCCCGCACCGCCACTTCAATGGTCAGGCCATGGCCGGGGTCCGCATACTGCACCCGGCCGCCCAGTTCGAGGCCGAACCCGGTCTCGGCGTCGCCCCAGTCATGCCGGACGCCCAACTCCACGGTCGGGGTCACGCGCTGGCCTTCCGGCCACGTGACTTCGTGGGTGCCTTCCAGGACCAGCCGCAGCCGGTGCGCCTCCGCGTCCGTCGCGGCGAGGCCTGCGACGGCCCCCGACGTCATGCGCGTGAGCATGGCGTCCGTGCGCGTGGCCAGTTGGAAGCCCGCGTTGTCCGGCGCCGAGAGCAGGATGCCCCGGCCGCCGAAGGCCCCCATCAGCAGCGTCGTGTCCGTCTCCAGGGTGCCGCCGGTCCCCGGCTCCACCTGCATACCGGCTTAACTCCAGTTGCTACTAGATTTTGTGGGTCCTCTGAATTTTTTGGAGCGGAGCCGGGTCGACTGCGATAGCATTTTCCAGGAGTCGATGAAACAAGAGGCCCCGAGAGCGCGAGGTCCAACGATTGAATCGAAAGATAAATTTAGATGGTTCTACGGTTGACTCCGGTTGAGACAGTTGCGACTATGCAGGTATGGGTCGTCCGCAGTATCCGAAGGACATGCGGGAATTCCGCCAACGCTTCACTTCACGCCAGGCTTGCCTTGAATATTTGGTGCAGAGTCGCTGGCCAGATGAGTTTGTTTGTCCAACGTGCACGGGTAAGTCGGCCTGGCTAAACTCCAAGCGTTACGTTTTCGAGTGTAGGACGTGTGGTCGTCAGACTTCGCCTATGGCAGGCACGCTCATGCACCGTTCCCACGTGCCCGTCCAGGAGTGGTTCTGGGCTGCTTATCTCGTTACGACCCATACGCCAGGAATCAGTGCCGTCCAGCTCTCACGACAGCTTGGCCTATCGAGCGCCACCACAGCCTGGCATATGCTGCATCGGCTGCGTCAAGGAATGGTCAACAAGAACCGAAGCCAGCTCTCTGGCTTGATTGAGGCCGATGAGGCGATCATCGGCGGACCAGCAACAGGCAAGCAAGGTCGAGGCTCACCTGCAGCCAAGCACAAGAGTTTGCTGATCGGTGCCGTTGAGGTTCTCCCCTATACTGATAAGAAGGGAAAACAATGTGAACGGGCAGGGCGGTTGCGTCTCTCGCTCCTAAAGGATGCAGGCGAGAGCAGCATTCGTGGGTTTTTGATAGAAAATATTCAGGCCGGCTCCACACTCCGAACCGATGGTTGGCGCGGGTATTCCGATGCGGCGCTGGTGGGATACAAGCATCGTGTGCGAATTGTTCGGACACCGGGGCGAGCGCACAAAGTTGCGCCCCCTATCCACCGGGTCTTCAGCAACCTCAAGGCGTGGCTCAATGGCACGCATCACGGGGTTGAGCCGAAGTATCTCCAGAGCTATCTGGACGAGTTTGTTTTCCGCTTCAACCGGCGCAAGACGCCGATGGCTGCGTTTCAAACCCTCCTCGGGATCTCAGTGAATAAAGCGCCGCTAACGCTTGGCGATCTGGTTAACCGGAGTCAACCGTAGAACCATCTAAATTCATTCAGGTAGGCGTCGAGGTACTTATGATCAAGGCGTCCCTGGTATGTGCCCAGTAGCCAACGTTTCACCAGTGAAATGGCACGGTGGACTCGTGGCAACAGGTTGTCCGCGTCTGGGTCGTGATTTCCCCCAACATCGGGCTTTCGCATTGGTTTGTGCGCATACCCTTCGTCTGCCAGACAGCAATAACTTGTGAGTCCGTCGGTTATAATCGTACTGCCAGGCTCAACATGCTGCTGAACGAAATTCTTGACATCCGCGCTCGTCCGGCCCTTAAGCGTTTGCATTCGCATTCGCCCACTTCCTTTTTATTAATAATGGGGGTGATTAGGAATCCTAAGCCTCTTTTTATAAATTTAGATGGTTCTACGGTTGACTCCGGTTGAGACAGTTGCGACTATGCAGGTATGGGTCGTCCGCAGTATCCGAAGGACATGCGGGAATTCCGCCAACGCTTCACTTCACGCCAGGCTTGCCTTGAATATTTGGTGCAGAGTCGCTGGCCAGATGAGTTTGTTTGTCCAACGTGCACGGGTAAGTCGGCCTGGCTAAACTCCAAGCGTTACGTTTTCGAGTGTAGGACGTGTGGTCGTCAGACTTCGCCTATGGCAGGCACGCTCATGCACCGTTCCCACGTGCCCGTCCAGGAGTGGTTCTGGGCTGCTTATCTCGTTACGACCCATACGCCAGGAATCAGTGCCGTCCAGCTCTCACGACAGCTTGGCCTATCGAGCGCCACCACAGCCTGGCATATGCTGCATCGGCTGCGTCAAGGAATGGTCAACAAGAACCGAAGCCAGCTCTCTGGCTTGATTGAGGCCGATGAGGCGATCATCGGCGGACCAGCAACAGGCAAGCAAGGTCGAGGCTCACCTGCAGCCAAGCACAAGAGTTTGCTGATCGGTGCCGTTGAGGTTCTCCCCTATACTGATAAGAAGGGAAAACAATGTGAACGGGCAGGGCGGTTGCGTCTCTCGCTCCTAAAGGATGCAGGCGAGAGCAGCATTCGTGGGTTTTTGATAGAAAATATTCAGGCCGGCTCCACACTCCGAACCGATGGTTGGCGCGGGTATTCCGATGCGGCGCTGGTGGGATACAAGCATCGTGTGCGAATTGTTCGGACACCGGGGCGAGCGCACAAAGTTGCGCCCCCTATCCACCGGGTCTTCAGCAACCTCAAGGCGTGGCTCAATGGCACGCATCACGGGGTTGAGCCGAAGTATCTCCAGAGCTATCTGGACGAGTTTGTTTTCCGCTTCAACCGGCGCAAGACGCCGATGGCTGCGTTTCAAACCCTCCTCGGGATCTCAGTGAATAAAGCGCCGCTAACGCTTGGCGATCTGGTTAACCGGAGTCAACCGTAGAACCATCTAAATTCATTCAGGTAGGCGTCGAGGTACTTATGATCAAGGCGTCCCTGGTATGTGCCCAGTAGCCAACGTTTCACCAGTGAAATGGCACGGTGGACTCGTGGCAACAGGTTGTCCGCGTCTGGGTCGTGATTTCCCCCAACATCGGGCTTTCGCATTGGTTTGTGCGCATACCCTTCGTCTGCCAGACAGCAATAACTTGTGAGTCCGTCGGTTATAATCGTACTGCCAGGCTCAACATGCTGCTGAACGAAATTCTTGACATCCGCGCTCGTCCGGCCCTTAAGCGTTTGCCTTCGCATTCGCCCACTTCCTTTGTCTTTGATTTCCACGGCAACGCCAACAAGTTGCTTGTTTCCTTCTCCACCCAACTAGGCTTCATCCACTTCAACTTGCCCGGCAAGACGGTTGCGGGAGGGGCGACCCATCGCAACCCGTAATTTATGAAGCATGAGCCACGCAGGCTCGTGACCGCTCATCCCCAACACCCTTTGCAACGTTTGAGCGCTCGCTCCATTTTTCTGGCTTGTAAACCACCAGATTGCCTGAAACCAAATGCGCAACGGGATACGAGAATCTTGAAAAATCGTTCCGGCCAAGGGTGACTGCTGATATTGACAGCTGGAGCACATCGACAACCCTCGCTTGGTTTTCCACCTCTTTTGATTCCCACATTTCACACAGGTATACCCGTCTGGCCATCGAAGCTTCTCAATATGGGTGCGACAGGCCTCCTCAGTAAAAAAACGGGTCATCAGATCGGCCATGTCCTTGGGGTAACTCACCATGTCGCAAAACACTACATAGTGGGGCAACTGGAGTCAAGCCGGTATGCAGGAAGATTTCATGTTCCAGCACCTGCTGATCACGGCATATTGTTTGACGAAACGGCTCTTCCAAACCTGTCCTGAGCTTTGCCAAAATGAAGGCCTGTCCTGATCCTTCGACAGACTCAGGATAGGGCCTGTCGAAGGACAGACAGGGGTTCCGTGATCCATGATGGGTAGGAACGGGAAACTCATCACGCTTCACACATGACGGTCACGTCCCAAGGGAATGGCCATGAATGCGCTGATTAGGAGACTGCGGCTGGCTGTGGGGCCCCTGCCGAAAGGCTTCGAATGGTCTTCTTGGCTGTTTCGAGTATATTCGTAATTTCTTGGGGATTGCCTAAATCAATTTGGAAGATCCCCGACATTTCTAAAAATCCATTGGCGATACGATCGAGACATGTTTCTAATTCGTTGAATTCCATGCCGAGCATAGATTGCGCCGCAAGAGCTGCTTCCTGTGTGGCCTGTTCGGTTTGTGGATCACACCAAATGTCCGCTAACTTGCCCGAGAAGGCTACGGTCTTCACGACTGGCAAGAATTCTTCAGGCACATCCATTTCCCATGGATCATGACTGCAGCGAATGGCGGCTTGTAACAATTCTGGCAACTGCCAGGTTTCAGCTAACCACGCTCCCACTTCGCTGTGATCCGTCCCAATCTTCTCCCTCTCGAGTTCCTGTAATCGCGTATGGTTCCGGTCGGCCTGTTTCATGATTGTGCCGTACACATCCATATGCGTTTCACTCAAGATCAACACGCCAATATCCTGGAGTAGGGCTGCTAGGAAAATTTCTTCACAATCGATGACCTTAGCCCATGTCCCGATGACACGACCTGACACGCTCGCCAGAAGTGATCGCCGCCAATATTGCTTATGATCAAACCCCTTAGCCCCATGCCGTCGGAGGTCTCGGTATAACGAAAAGCAAAAGGCTACGGTGGCAATGGAATTCATTCCCAACAACGTGATGGCCTGAGTTACGGTGGTCACTGTATGCCGTGAGCCTCCGTAAAAGCTTGAATTCGCCACATTGAGCACTTTCGCGACAAAGGTGGGATCCTTACTGATGACATCCCCCATCTTCTTAATATCTGCATCTTCACTACGACACATCTGAAGGACTTGCAAGGGCAAGGCAGGAATCGCCGGGAGTGTTTTGCAATTTTTGAGTCGTTGGATAAGTTCAGGAGTCATCCACTAGGCACCTTATCTTCTGCAAGGGTGCAGACTGGTATCGGACACGTGATATTGCACAGTCACCTCATCATGACTGTCTTGATTCTCCCTAACAATTATCGGCCAAATCGAATACGACTTAAGCATAATGAACACAGACGGTTATTGGGCAAACCTGGTTTGAAACGAGCCTCATTTTCCCTCACCACCACCAAAAATGTGGACAGACCGTGAGGTTGGGCCAATAAAACATCCGAGACCCAGAACGCACCCAGGCAATTTTCACCAAGAGATCCCCCCCCTTAACGGGTAGACAACACCCCAAAAGCATTGAACCTAAAAACGGCAGTTGGAAATCTCGGATCCCTTCGACTGCCGCGGTGACCGCGGCGCTCAGGGCGAATGGACTCTCACCGAACGGGTGACGGCCATGGTCCACGTTTGTGCTGAGTCCTGAGCATGTCGAAGAGTCGAATCATGAACAGGAGAGCTGCCATGTAACTGCTGTTTTTAGATTGATTTTGATATAGCCAAATGGAGAAGTTTGAACTGCCTGACCTTCAGGGCACCTCTAAAAACCGTCCTTTTCCGTGATGGCGGCGTCAGCCGCGTGCTCACATCCTCATGTATTCGCCCATACACTCCGGTTTTCCGCGCGCGGCTTCCTTGCCCTCACAAAAAATGCCGGGTTTTTAGAGGTGCCCTTCAGTCAGTACAGACGCGGGACGATGGAGACGTCACATCCACTCCAAAGAGTGTAGAGGCTGAGGCATCCATGACCGTGACGGACATAAGGTCCCCAAGCTGGAGCCAAGGCTCCTGTTTTTTCCATACCACCGTCACATTACTTTCCGTATGACCCATCCATTGTTCCTGGGACTTTTTGGCATGCCCTTCGATGAGCACGTCAACAGTCTTCCCAATCAGGCGATGATTCAGGTTGGAGGAGATGGCCCGTTGCAATTCGAATAATTGCGTGGCTCGTTCAGACTTCACCTGGGCCGGCACATCATCCGGATATTTTCGACTGGCAATGGTATGCTTTCGTTCGGAATACGTAAAAATAAAGGCTGACTGAAATTCAACCTCTTGGACCAACTCAACGGTCTCACGGTACTCTGCATTCGTTTCCGAACAAAAGCCGCAAAGGATATCGGTGCTAAGCGAAATATCCCCCCGGCGTCGAATGTCTTCGACCAAAGACAGAAAGCCTTTCCGAGTGTAGGACCGCCCCATCAATTCAAGAATCCGATCGTTTCCGGATTGCAGAGGTAAATGGATCTGTCGACACACCCGAGGATGATGGGCCACAGCCTCCAGCAAGGATGGCGGGAAATCTTTCGGGTGGGGCGAGGTAAACCGGACACGTTCAATGCCAGGAATATCAGCGACCGCAATGAGCAGTCGGGAAAAATCCCAGTCATTACAGGAGTAAGAGTTGACATTCTGGCCAAGGAGCGTGATTTGTTTATACCCTTGGGAGACTAACCCTTGGGCTTCTTCGAGAATCCCTTCAGGAGTGCGTGACCGTTCTCGTCCACGGGTGTAGGGCACCACACAAAACGTGCAAAAGTTATCGCATCCCCGCATGACGGCAATCCAGCCATTCAGCCCAGGACCACGATCCGGCAAAATGTATTCATACGTTTCATATTCCGAGAGGTCCACGGCCAGGGTTTTTTCTTGTTGTTCAAGAGCCCGAGTCAAGAGGTCCGGCAATTGCCGATAGGCATCCGGTCCCACGATGACATCGATCACCGGATTGCTCTCCATTAATTCTTTTTTTAAATTCTGAGCCATACACCCCAACACACCCACCACAACCTTGCGTTCCCGATTGATCACTCGGCAATCGCCCAGATGACCATACACCCGATTGTGCGCATTTTCTCGAATGGCACAGGTGTTCATGAGCCACACGTCAGCCTGGGCGTGATCCTCGGTAAACGTGAACCCGTTTTTCAGCAGCAACGACCGCACAAGTTCCGTGTCATACTCATTCATTTGACACCCGAATGTTTCAATAAAAACCTGATAGGGCATGGTTGTGAGTCCTACGATGATACCACGAGATTCAGAACTTCTCTGTGGTGTACAAGCTGATCCTCAGCATTAATGACGTGCCCAAGGGCCGCCTCCCCCATGGCGCCGGTTATTTGAACCGTATGGATTTCGTTCGACGACACCGTCGTGCTAGGCACTCGGACCCGAATATAGTTGTCGGTCAACCCACTCCACCAACCTGCAGACTCGGACGATTCGAACAAGACCGACACGCGACGATCGACAAACTTCCGGTAAAATTCAGCTCGCTTGCCCCGTGAAAGTTCAGAAAGGTTTTTACTTCGAGCTTTCATCGTCTTGGCGGGCACATGATTGTCCATGCGAGTCGCAGCCGTTCCCGGACGCGTCGAATAACTGAAGACATGAAAATACGCCAGGGGAAGATCCGCGACCACTGAGCGAGTATTGTCAAATTGTTGTTCACTCTCCCCCGGAAATCCTACCATGAGATCCGTGCCGATGCACACATCCGGAATCTTTCGAGCGGCATGACACACCCAGTCGGCGTATTCTTTCACGGTATACCGCCGGTTCATCCCGTGCAAAATCTCATCGTCTCCACTTTGCAACGGAACGTGTAAAAAGCGACACAGCTTGGAGGAGGAAGCCATATAGTCCAATAGGGCCTCAGGAATCGTCGTGGGCTCGATAGACGAAATGCGGATCCGAGCCAACTCTGGGATCGATTCCAAACGTTGAATAAGATCAATAATCCCCAAGCCACCACTCGCAAATTGACCAATATTCACACCCGTCAGCACAAGTTCCTTGTGGCCTCGGTCCACGAGTTGCTCGGCTTCCCGAACGGCATCATCGAGCTGCCGACTGCGTTCTCGCCCTCGAGCAAACGGAATGAGGCAAAACGAACACATGAAATTACAGCCATCCTGTATCTTGAGATTGGCCCGTGTGGTCGCATAGTCCCCCACGCCCTCTTGGAGAAAATCTTCCCGGTCAATGGTCCGGGTATGCAGCATTTTCGGCAAAGAGAATTTTTCGGTAATAACTTCCGGCCGGACATAGTCCGGCAAGTTCATCTTAAACCGATTCCCTAATACCAAATCCACCCCTGGTATTGTCTGTAAGGCTTGTAACCCGGTTTGGGCATAACACCCGGTCACCGCCACAAATGCTTGGGGAGATTGTCGCAACGTACGCCGGATCGCACGGCGGCAATCAATCTCGGCACCTTCAGTGACAGAGCACGTATTCAGAACTAACAAATCCGTGGGTGCTCCAAACTCAACCCGCTCATAGCCAATCGTTTTTAAGCGATCAGCCAGCACCGCGGTTTCCGATTGATTCAGGCGACACCCGATGGTATGAAACGCAACTTTCTTCATATATCTCCCAAGAGGACAAAAGAGAAAGACATTATAGAAAACCCCTACTGAAGAGAACAACCGTGACCCTTGAGGAATCGGAAACAAATTGCCGATAGGACGCCGATAGGGTAAAATGTCGTTGACATTCCGACAAACTGACTCGTGACTCCAACGTGAGAAGGAAGAACGATCATGAAGAAGGCTTGGAGTATTCCCGTGGTGTTACTTGCGTCTTCACTTATGTGTTCCTCCCTCGGTTGGTCCCAACCCAATCTCCCCACGGAACCCGATGAAGAGACCCGCCTGGAGGAAATCTATGATCATGAAGCACAAATGATCATCTTTCTGTATTCACTCACAGGCACTGATGATGTCGATTATGTCGTCGGACGGAAAGTGCTGGAGCATCAGCGTAGCGTGTACGGGAATCCGGTATATTACCACGAAGCCTATCCCTTGTTTTATTGGTGGAATCATACCATGTATAACGATCCTGAACAGGACGGGGTCAATGGCAATGAATTGGTGTATCAAGAAGAAGTTGATTTCGACCCCAGCCGTTACAAACCATGCCTCTTCAACGGACAACGTTGTTAGGAGGACCTGAACCCCTACGTACGGTTACAACCTTAGCATTCACCTCTTGTGTCACTCTCGCTTGGATAGGTCCACCTCCTGAAAAATAAGACCCGCCTCACACGACATGTGTTGCAATAAACCTGAAGCATCAATTGGAAAGGTGACTTTCGATTCCAATCCGTGTTTAATAACCTCAAAATTCTTTTCTTCCACCACTCCTACAGCCCTTACCTACATCACACCATTATGGCCTTCACTGAACACACGAAGACTCGACACGAATCTTTTCTGAGGCGCCTGTCATCCATCAGGTTGCTGCCCGGCCAAATCGTCGCTTTGGCCGCCGCAGGGCTTATTTTAATTGGAACGGTTCTTTTGATGTTGCCGTTTTCCACGCCAGAGAGCGTGGAGCTTGGATTTCTTGATGCGCTGTTTACCTCAACCTCCGCCGTATGCGTGACTGGCCTCATTGTCATGGACACACCAACGGAATTTACCCTCTTTGGCCAACTCGTCATTCTCATGCTAGTCCAAATCGGCGGACTCGGGTATGCGCTCATGGCCACACTCATCTTGCTCGCGCTGGGACATCGCATTGGGTTGCGCGACCGGATGATGCTCGTGGAATCGCTCAGTGTCTCAGACATGGGGGAGACGGTTCGCTATGTCAAAATCGTGGCAGTCGCCACCGTGATCTTCGAAGGTCTCGGAGCCATGTTCCTTACACTGCGATTTGCCCAGGATATGCCATGGGGGCAAGCGCTGTACGCCGGCATCTTCCATTCGATTTCCGCCTTTAACAATGCGGGGTTTGCCTTATTCTCCGATAGCCTCATTGCCTATCAATCCGACATTCCCATTAATCTTATCGTGACGATTTTAATCGTCTTCGGCAGCCTTGGGTTTTTTCTCTTTCATGATGCCTGGGACAACGTCACCGGCAAACGGTTTCGCTTTCAGACTCATACCAAATTGGTGGTCGTCGTCACCTTGGTCATGTTGATTTCAGGAACCCTGGGGATCACGATCCTGGAGTGGAACAATCCTCGTACGTTTGGCCCCTTGAGCCTGGGAGAGCGTATCGCAGTTGCTCATTTCCACACCGTCTCTCGCACCGCGGGATTTACCACCATGGATATCGGAGACATGAAGGATGCGACGCTGTATTTTCTGTTGTTACTGATGACGATTGGCGGCTCTCCCGGGAGCATGTCTGGCGGTATTAAAACCACCACGTTTGCCATTATTTGGCTCACAATTTGGGCCGTACTCTGGAGAAAAGCTGATGTGGAAGTGTTTCACCGGCGCATTCCTAAAGATCTTATTGTCAGGGCATTTGTGTTGTGCATTCTTGCCTTTACCACCATTACTCTGTTCACGCTAGCCTTAGCCTTTACGGAAGAACGGCCGTTTTTGAGCATCATGTTTGAGGTCACATCTGCCATGGGCATTGTCGGCATGTCGCTAGGTGATGGGGACGGCCGCAGTTTCTCTGCCTTACTCACGGATTTCGGAAAACTGGTCATTATCGTCTCCATGCTCCTAGGCCGATTTGGCCCATTGCTGATTGGGCTGTTCGCGGTCCAAACCACCATTCCGGCTCGATACCGCTATCCCGAGTCTCGGGTCCTTATTGGATAGCGAGTCTTCCGAGCCCAGTTGTATCTGGGAGCTGTTCAAAAAGGCCCGTCCAGCAAGGCCGCAGGGCCGTTGGCGCGCGGAGCGTACTCATAGTACGTGAGCACGACAACGGACCGAGAACGCCGCTGGCGGACTTTTTCAACAGCCTCCCGTTACTTTGCACGGCGTTGCAGCACCAACACAAACGCCATTAAGGTCGGCAAGGGGGCGATAAAAAACGGGAGCATCCAAATCCAGATGTTCTTCCCCCGTACTCGCGCTTGATCGTACATCCACACAAACACCCATACCAGCAACAGTACATAGTTCAAGGCCATCCAATGGGTGGTTCGCGTCACGAGTGCACTGGCTTCTTCACCAGTTGACGTCAGCCAAAAGACTACCTCCAGAATTCCGAACAACACCAATAACGTCAGGACGATTCGCTTACTCCACACATACATGCCATCACCTCACAATTTTTAATTGAGACCTTCGCTGAAGTTCGGTCCCATGCCAGCGTTCCTCACCATTCACCCCTTAGCATAGTACGACCAGAGTGAAAAAATCCAGGCCGGAAGAGGCCCTTCGGCCTTACTCAAGACAAGAAACAAGCTTGGTCCCAAGGAAAGGCCGGATCAATGGAAAACAGGGAACTTGTCGCTAATCGCTCAAAAAAAATGAGGGCACGAAAGATCACAACCTAGCGACAAAAACAAGCGACCAGAGACAAACCATGAGTACGCCGCTGAAGCCATTTTTCAACATCATCTTTTGGTATTTCCAAGCCAGTTTCCCCTTACGGAAAGACATCTTTAAAAAAAATTAGACAGAATGAAGGAAGGCCTGTGGATATGAAAGTCAAACCCTAAGCAACCTGTGCATAACTCAATATATTTCCTTGCAACACATTGACATTTTATGGCTTTTCTTTGTTCACAGGCTATTCACTTTTATCCCCATCATTTCATCTAAAAACACAATATTTAGTATTGACAATTTACCCTAACCGCTATAGATTGTGCCTCCTCGATTGAACATCTCCTTCCTGATTTACGCAAATGGTACACTAAAATGCCATGGAATATGTTTACAGTCGATCCATTACGACCTGACCTTTCTTTACTCAAAGGCAAAGGAGAATTGGCTTGAAAATCGAGCGTCGTTTTACTCAACCGGGCCAAAGTCCTTATGAAACGATTCCCTTTTCGACCCGATCATCTGAAATTCGGAATCCTGATGGTTCGGTAGTGTTTCAGCATGAGGATATTCAGGCGCCAGAACAGTGGTCCCAGTTGGCCGTGGATATCCTAGCCCAAAAGTACTTCCGAAAAGCCGGGATCCCACAATTGGATGAGCAGGGAGCCTCCCTCCAAGATGCCGACGGAAACCCACTCACGGGGTGTGAGCGGGATGCTCGACACGTCTTTCATCGGCTCGCAGGGTGCTGGTCCCGCTGGGGCCAAACCCATGGATATTTTGATACGGATGAGGACGGACACACGTTTTATGATGAATTGTGTTTTATGTTGGCTAAACAAATGGCGGCCCCGAATTCGCCACAATGGTTTAATACAGGCCTCCATAGTGCCTATGGGCTTGTTGGCCCTTCGCAAGGACATTATTACGTCGATCCCAGCACCAAACGACTCAACCGATCGAAGAACGCCTATGAACGCCCTCAAGTCCATGCCTGTTTCATCCAATCCGTTTCCGATGACCTCGTGAACGAAGGTGGCATCATGGATCTGTGGGTTCGTGAAGCCCGGCTCTTCAAATATGGGTCTGGAACCGGAACGAACTTTTCCAAACTACGAGGTGACGATGAGCCCCTATCCGGAGGTGGAAAATCCTCCGGCCTGATGTCATTTCTACGGATTGGCGATCGCGCGGCAGGCGCGATCAAATCTGGGGGCACCACTCGTCGGGCCGCCAAGATGGTGTGTTTGGATCTCGATCATCCCGACATTGAACAATTCATCGACTGGAAGGTTATCGAAGAACAAAAAGTCGCGGCCATGGTCACAGGATCAAAAGTCTGTGCCCAACGGTTAAATGCGGTTCTTCAGGCGTGCCAGCTCAAATCCGGCGATCAGACATCTGTAGAAATCGACCCACAACGGAATCCTTCGCTCAAACAGGCCCTGAAGGCTGCTCGTGACTCCGCCGTTCCTGAGCCCTACATTCAACGGATGTATGCCTACGCACAAGAAGGGTTTACCCATTTTGTGTTTCATGAATACGACACCAATTGGGATAGCAAAGCCTACCAAACCGTTTCCGGGCAAAATTCCAATAACAGCATTCGTGTGCCGAATGCGTTTTTTGACGCCTTAAATCAGGATGCAGACTGGATCTTGACGCGACGGACCGATGGGAAACCCACGAAAACATTCAAAGCCAGGGAATTGTGGGACCGGATTTCCTGGGCCGCGTGGATATGTGCGGACCCCGGCATTCAATATGACACCACCATCAATGAATGGCATACCTGTCCAGAGGATGGACGCATTAATGCCTCGAACCCTTGCAGTGAATACATGTTCTTAGATGACACGGCCTGCAATTTAGCCTCGTTAAATCTGGGGACCTTTATGACCCCAGAAGGGGAATTTGATGTTCCCGCCTACCAGCATGCGATTCGACTATGGACGATCGTATTGGAAATTAGCGTGCTCATGGCTGGATTCCCCAGCAAGTCTATTGCCGAGAAAAGTTATAAGTTTCGAACCTTGGGACTGGGATATGCCAACCTGGGCTCCCTGCTCATGCGGCAAGGCATACCCTACGGCTCTCCTAAGGCCTTAGCCATCACTGGAACGCTCACCGCTATTCTGACTGGAGAATCCTATGCCACATCCGCGGAAATGGCTGCGGAACTCGGACCGTTCCCCGGCTATGCAAAGAACCGTGAATCCATGTTGCGTGTCATGCGAAATCATCGACGCGCGACATATGGGACGTCTTATGGCGCGTACGAAGGCTTGACCATCCCTCCCCAGTGTATCGATGAACGTGAGGCGCCCAGCAACCTCCTTGCCGCAGCACGAGAAACATGGGATCGAGCTGTTAAATTAGGCGAAGCGCATGGGTACCGCAATGCCCAAGCCACCGTCATTGCGCCAACCGGTACCATTGGATTGGTCATGGATTGTGACACGACGGGCATTGAACCAGACTTTGCCCTGGTCAAATTCAAAAAATTGGCTGGTGGTGGGTACTTTAAAATCATCAACCAAAGTCTGCCACCCGCGTTGAAGAAACTCGGGTACACCCAAGAGCAGATTCACGACATTATTACCTATGCCACCGGCACACGGACATTGAAACATGCACCGTTCATCAACCATGAATCGCTGATGGCGAAAGACTTTAACCCTGAGGCCATGGAACGAATCGAAGCCACGCTCGATGGGGTATTCGAAATTCAATTTGCGTTTAATAAATGGACCTTGGGCGAAGACTTCTGTCGAGATCGCTTAAGATTCACGGATACCCAACTCAATGACCCAAAGTTCAATATGCTCAAGGAACTAGGATTTGCACAGGAAGAAATTTTAGCAGCAAATGATTTTTGTTGCGGAACGATGACAGTTGAAGGAGCGCCTCATCTCCAAACTGAGCATTTGCCCGTCTTTGATTGCGCCAACCGCTGTGGCCGAATTGGAAAACGATATATTTCCACTGATGCCCATATTCGCACCATGGCCGCAGCCCAACCGTTTATCAGCGGAGCTATTAGCAAAACCATCAACATGCCAGCAGAATCCACCGTCGGCCATGTCAAGGATGCCTATTATTTGGGGTGGAAAAACATGCTCAAAGCCGTGGCCCTCTATCGTGATGGCTCGAAACTCAGCCAACCACTGAGCGCCTCCAGTGACATTATCCAGACCACAGAAGCATCTGATGAGATCATGGTCAAGGCTCAGCAGATCACGGAACGCATCATGGTTCGGTATTTAGCTAAACGTCGTCCACTTCCCACTCGACGAGTGGGCTATACCCAAAAGGCGAATGTCGGCGGTCACAAAATTTATCTTCGAACCGGAGAATATGAAGATGGCACGTTGGGAGAAATTTTCCTCGATATGCACAAAGAAGGGGCCGCCTTCCGCAGTTTGATCAACTGCTTCGCCATCGCCATTTCTTTGGGGCTCCAACATGGCGTCCCACTCGAAGAGTTCGTAGAAGCCTTCCTCTTCACCCGGTTCGAACCCAATGGCCCCGTCAAACTGAATGACCATATCAAAATGTCGACTTCAATCATCGACTACATCTTCCGTGAACTCGCCATCACGTATCTAGACCGGACTGACCTGCAACAGGTTGTACAGGAAGACCTTCGGGGAGATTCCGTCAAACAAGACCCTGAATGCACCGACGATGAACCCGCTGACCCAAGAACCATTACCTCTGCCACCATCAGCTCGGAGCTGTTTCCTTCACGGCGAGGCAATAAAAATGGACAACACGGGAATGGGCGAGGAAACGGAAAAGTCTCACACAAACTTGAATTGACACGGGAATCCGTCACCCACACCGCAGAGATCGATACGGCCCATCAGACTGGATTTGAAGGGGACCCCTGCCAGAATTGCAAACAGTTTAAATTGGTGCGGAACGGCATGTGCTTGGTCTGCCGAAATTGTGGCGAAACCACGGGGTGCTCATAAATACACGCCATTTCAGCTAAGACTGGAAAGGACTGAACAGTGAACATCGCACAAGTTGAAAAAACAGACATTGAAAAACAATGGCATGCCCGAGGGTTCAGTTGTGGAATGTGGATTGATCACGCCCGTCGAACCTGGCAAGACGATTGGCATGACACCGATGAATTGTTCATGGCCATCGCCGGAGAACTGGAAATTGAAATGGGTGGACGATGCATTCGCCCAAAAATCGGAGAAGAAGTCCTCATCCCGGCCCGCGTTCCACATACCGTGAAGAACGTTGGGAAGAAAACCGCCCGCTGGCTCTACGGGCTCAAAACCCCAGACTTGCAACCTGTTCAAGATTAGACAGATCTACGGTTGATGCGCTGGATGTGGCCAGATCTTCCGATCCTTTTCGGGGAAGGTTGAAAAAGACCGCCAGCTGCGTTCTCGGGCTTTTGGCGTGCTCACGTACTGCGTGTACGCTCCGCGCGCCCAAAGCCCTGCGGCCTTGCTGGACGCCTTTTTTCAACCTTCCCCGTTTTCGTTGAATAGTCCCACTATTCGCCTCAAACGATCGAAACATCTGACTCAATCCAGCACATCCTCGTGACGATCGCTAATCTTGGACAGGCTCCTAGTCCTTCTTTAACTCTCCGTTATCTGTTTCTGGCGACACTTGTGTAACTGTACTACTTTCATTTTTCCCGTCCTGCACACAACGAAACCCAATAGTGAGATCGTTGGCTTCAATCGGAAAGTCCGATTCCGCACCGGCACGAGCGGTCACCCGAAGGCGTTTAGGCGGGTCTTCCCAGGATCCACCGCGGTAGATTTTTCGTTCCCCTTCGGCAGGACCGGTGGGGTTTTTTACAGGACTCTCTTCATAATAGGATCGGTCATACCAGTCAGCCACCCACTCCGAAGCATTCCCCGCCATGTGATAAAGCCCAAAGGGACTTTTTGTGCCTTGTTTCAAGCCGTGGCGAATACTCATCCCTGATGTTCCACTCGTCACCGAAGCAAGCGTAGTATCATAACTGACCCACCCGGTAGTACCAAGATTATATCGAGCGATATCCACAAAGGGCTGCATGTGCCCCCAGGGATAACGACGCCCATCGGTTCCCCGAGCTGCCTTTTCCCACTCGGCTTCGGTCGGTAAGCGCTTGCCCGCCCACTCGCAATAGACTTTGGCACTGGCCCACGCCATGCCAACGGCTGGCCGATCCTTGGCTTCTTCTACCGCAGCACCATCATTCCAGAGAGGAGGAAAATCATGATAGGTTTCATCTAAAAAGACCTGATATCGCTCCATCGTCACTTCAAACTGATCGATATAATAGGCATCCAAATATACCGTATGCTCAGGACGTTCATTTCTGGGGCCATCGTTCGCTCCCATCAGAAATTCCCCTTCGGGGATTTTAATCATGGGAGCGCCATCTTTTCCTGTTGTCATTTCAAAGTGTGATTCGATCGACGGTCCGGATGAATCATATTTCCATTCAGCCTCCGCTGGATGCCCTCCAAGTACGACTCCCACAACTCCAACGATATACGTCAAGCATACTCCAGTTTTTTTAAGTGTTTCCCAAAGCATGACCCATCCTCCAATACCAGCTCAAAGTAAAAACAGGGTGTAATTCTGTTCGTATGTCGTGGCCAATTATTCCTGGCACACTCATTCGATACTGCTTCCCCATTGTACAAAGTGGGTTCAGTGATCACAACCGAGAAAACCCCACTGTTATGAGAGCCCCTGTGGTACCTGATTCAACCTCGCATACCAGATAAAAAAAGAGCCGCTGAAACGAGGTTCAGCGGCCTTGGTTATCGTGGCGTCCCCAACGGGATTTGAACCCGTGTTGCCGGCTTGAAAGGCCGGCGTCCTAGGCCAGGCTAGACGATGGGGACTATACTCGAATGCTGAAAAAAGGTAGGGGCATGGTAACAAAGGGGTCTACCCTCGTCAAACAAATGAAAAGTGAAATTCGCCTAGAGACACTCTCTATGACGAATTATTTCCCGTTTGGCAATGACAAAAAAGGAAATACATGGAGTGGGTTGATAAGCCGGATTCTGTCCCGTAGTCCAAAAGACCACGGGGGTGATCATGTCTCTGGAACCCACGTTACCGTGAGCTTCTAGCAACCTACCCGAGAACTTCGGCCGGGCCGACCTCCCCCGAACATCACGATTTCACTCTTCATCCCGATGGGCCTAGATATGGAATGAAGAGAAACCCGTTCGGCTCGTCCCCCTATTTGGTCTTGCTCCGGGTGATGCTTGCCCTGCCATTCATGTCACCATGAATGCGGTGGGCTCTTACCCCACCATTTCACCCTTACCTGGCCAAGGATCTCGAAAGATCCAGGCCTTCGGCGGTATGTTTTCTGTGGCGCTCATGTCGGATTGCTCCGCCTGGGCGTTACCCAGCACCCTGCCCTCTGGAGTCCGGACTTTCCTCTCATTCCCTGGCCCAAACGAGAACGAGCGATCACCTCACCCACTCCATGATTCCATGAATAATAATAGGCTGTTTTAGAGGAAACAAGCAATCTTGGCTGTTTCTATCGGTGTGAAGGATACCGCTAGGAGCCTGTCCGAGATTAGCGATCGTCATGAGAGGGTGCTGGTTTGAGCCAGATGTTTCGATCGTTTGAGGCGAATAGTGGGACTATTCAACGAAAACGGGGAATGTTCAAAAAGGCCGTCCAGCAAGGCCGCAGGGCTTTTAGCGCGCGGAGCGTACACGGAGTACGTGAGCACGCCAAAAGCCCGAGAACGCAGCTGGCGGTCTTTTTCAACATTCCCCGAAAAGGATCGGAAATATGGCCAAATCAAGGACACCCGACGTTGATCCATCTAATTTTTGACAGGCTCCTAAACATCAGCGACTTCCTGAGCATTGGAAAACTCAGGCGCCGTACCAGGCAAATCTTCGGCGTACAAAATTCGAAAACAGTACGGACATGTCAGTAATTGATCCGCGCGTTTGACATCAGCAACTAACTGAGGGGGAACTTGTAATCGACAGCCCTGGCAGGTACCACCACTCACTTGCGCGACCACGAGAACTTTCAGGGTAGACCTGAGTTTCGTGTACCGCGCGTACACGGATTTGTCCAACAACTTTAGCACGTCGTCTTTCTGGACCTTCATTTCCCCGAGTTCCCGGTCAAGGTCAATGGCCTTGGACTCTAATTGAGTTTTCTCTTGCGTAAAAGATTGAATCGCATCATTAACAAGACCCTGAACCTCTTCAAGTTCCTTCTGCTTTTCCTCGCCACGTTCCATGGCCAGCAAAACTCGCTCCTCTAACGAATCCTTTTTTTTGTTGGCTAAATCGATTTCAAATAAATGCGCCTGATATTCCTTATTCGTTTTGAGTTCCATGAGCCGCGTACGAAGTTTTTGCACATGGCTTTCTTGTTCATCGAGATCTTGCTCACCACTGCGCCGGTCAGTCGTGGCCTTTTCTAGTGCCGTCTTGATATCTTCCAGGCGCGAATTGGCCTGATCGAAGGCAAAACGGGCTTCATCGATACGGGCAGGAATCTTGTGTCGTTGATCATCCAGTTTATGAATGTTGAGATCGAACTGTTGAAGCTGAACCAGGAGGGACAGTTGTGCGTTCAAGAACACCTCTATGTTAGAAAGGAGAAGTCTGTGTCAACGAAAGCTTACATTACCGAATCTCATCATAAAAGATCAAAGATGGCAGAAAGTCTACGAGAAAGTTCAATTCAATCCGCCTTCGCCCTCGATGCTAAAGCCACCTCTGGCGGACAGCCTTTTCTTCAGGCATGCCAGCCGAAGCCTTGGCGAAGGCTGGTGGGCCCACCAGGACTTGAACCTGGGACCAGCGGATTATGAGTCCGCCGCTCTAACCAACTGAGCTATGGGCCCGGAATTCGTGAAGCGTCATCCGTGAAGGGGAATGTTGAAAAAAGCCGCCAGCGGCGTTCTCGCCCTTTTGCCGTGCTCACGTACTATGAGTCCGCTCCGCGCGTCAACATGGCTGCGGCCTTGCTGGATAGACCATTCGGAAAGACTCAGGGCATGCTTTTTTGAACATTCCCTCCCACTGACGATGCGTGGCTCATCTGGAGCTTTTATTGGCTGTTGGAGTGATATACTCAACAGGCCGTGAAGCGTGAAAACGCAAGAGGGAAAACACGTTTCAGATCACGCCTCACGCGTATCGAATCACGATTTAAAATCCTTCGGCAAAACTCCGTAACTTCTTGCTCCGCGTGGGATGCCGCAGTTTCCGCAACGCCTTGGCTTCAATTTGCCGAATCCGCTCCCGCGTCACAGCAAAATCCTGTCCCACTTCCTCCAACGTATGGTCCGTCGCCTCCCCAATCCCAAACCGCTTGCGAAGAACCTTTTCCTCTCGGGGGGTTAACGTGCTCAACGACGTAGAAATTTGACGGTGTAAATCATAGCGCACGGCAGCTTCTATTGGCGACACCGCTTTCTTATCCTCGATAAAGTCCCCTAAATGACTGTCCTCTTCCTCTCCGATCGGGGTCTCTAACGAGATGGGCTCCTTCGCAATCTTCAAGATCTTCCGCACTTTCTCCAGCGGCACCTCCATCCGCTCCCCAATCTCCTCCGGCGTCGGCTCCCGCCCCAATTGCTGTACCAAATGCCGCGACGTCCGCACCAGCTTGTTGATCGTTTCGATCATATGCACGGGGATGCGGATAGTTCGCGCCTGGTCCGCAATCGCTCGCGTGATCGCCTGCCGAATCCACCACGTCGCATACGTACTAAATTTATATCCCCGCTGATATTCAAACTTATCCACCGCCTTCATCAACCCAACATTGCCCTCTTGGATCAAGTCTAAAAACTGCAGTCCCCGGTTCGTATACTTCTTCGCAATACTCACAACCAACCGCAGGTTCGCTTCAATCAACTCCGCCTTTCCCCGCTTCATCTTCTCCTCGGCCCACTCTAACGTCAGGAACGCCCTCTTGAATTCGGCCGCCGGCAGCAGCACCTCTTCCTGTTCGATCCGCCGCACCGTCCCCTGCCCGTCCTGAAACGCCCGCATCAGCTTTTCTAAGGCCTCATCGCTATAGCCCGTCCTCCGCCGCACCGCCGTGTAGACCGTCCGCTTCCGCCCCATCTGCCGAATCACTTTGGCGGCTTCTGTC
This sequence comes from Nitrospirales bacterium, assembly GCA_963555755.3. Taxonomy (GTDB): domain Bacteria; phylum Nitrospirota; class Nitrospiria; order Nitrospirales; family UBA8639; genus Nitronereus. The sequence continues at coordinate 3,834,757 of OY820905.2, read as the reverse complement.
CGTGGCTTCCCAAGCCGCCGGCAACAATCCTCCACCACACGCTCGGCTCCCCGTAACGCGACCCCTTTCTCTTTAATCCGCCGCAACAGCTCATCCCGTACTGCCTGTTGCACATTCATGGCATCAAGCCGCTCGACAATCTGTTGCTGCACTCCATGGAGTTGCTTCCCAATCCGGGCCTGCTGCGCTGACGAGGCCTTGCGCCGCTTGTCATAGATGGTGAGTAGGCTCTTGCCCACCCGGCGCATTTTCTCGAGTTCCGCCAGGGTGCGCTGCAGGAGTTCTTCTTCATCTTGTTCGTCTTCGACGTCTTCTTCCTCGAGCTCCTCCTCTTCGGTGGGCACATGAACCAGCACGAAATCTCGAACCCGTAAGTCCCCTTTTTTTATCGCGAGACGCAGGGCATCCAAATAGAGCAACGTCATGGGCATGCCGGCAATGGCAAAAGCTAATTCATGTTTGCCATCTTCAATCCGTTTCGCTAACTCAATCTCGCCTTCGCGGCTGAGCAATGACACACTGCCCATTTCCCGGAGATACAGCCGCACCGGATCATCGGTTTTACTAAGTTCTCCAGGCGTGAGATCAATCTCACGCTCACTGTCCTCCGGCAGGGCTTTGCCCTCCTCACGAGTATCAGAGCCCGACGACACACGCTCAGGCGGAGTTGAGGCTTGGGATAATGAATTCCCCGATTCCACAGCAGCCCGCCCTTGTCCTTCCGTTTTTTCGATGGCCTGGACGAGATTTGCAACATGCGTAGCGGTTGAGACAACAGTCTGGACAGCAGAATTCATAGGCTTCGCCAGAGTCCGTTTTTTCTTTTTCTCAAAAGCTAGAACCACTTTCGATTTTCTCGACAGTACGGTTTTCGCCATAGAACGTCCTCTCCTTAGATAAGCAGGATGTTGCAAAAGCATGCCCTGAGTCTTGCCCAAGGGTCCGCCAGCGGCATTTCCTGCCTTCGCCTGATCGGCTTCGCGCAGGCAGGTCGGTGCTTGGTCATGCTCACGTACCTCTTGTACACTCCGCGTGCCAAGCCTACTCCGCCGAAGTGGCTACGAAGGCCGGGAGCACCTGCGGCCTTGCTGGACGGGCCTTTTTCAACATCCTGTTAGACTTGAGGTCAGACGACGAGCCCAGCCTTCTGCTCGCGCAAGGATTCTATCTCCGCATTGATTGCATCAACTTCTTCAACTCGTTGTTCATGTTCAGCCACTCGAAGCCGAGCAATGAGCCCATCCAAAGTGGTTTTGAGACGTCTGCGTGCTAAGGCCTCCATACATCCCTTAAAATAATCATGACAATCATCAAAATGTTGTTCTGACACGGCTAACTCTGCTGCGACAGAAGCACTGTCAGGATCAACTCCCGCCTCGGCCAGGAACGCGTCGACGTTCAATTGCCCATCTTCACCAACTTGACCCAGGCTTATTTCCACGAGCCGGCGATATTCCGGCGCCCAAAAATCCTCTGCCCGTAACATCGACACCTGTGCTGGCTCAAGCAGGCCCTGCACCAAGAGCGTAACAATATCACGTTCCTCACGGCTTCCCTTTCTTTTTGGAGTCCGGGGCCGCGGTGGAATGGATTGAGATTGTTGACGGGAGATATGCGACCGTTCTCGCGCCGCCAGTACAGGAGAACGTTCCATCAGTAATGATTGCCGAATTCCCAATCGCTCCGCGACTTGCTTGAGATATTCCTCTTTTTCAATCGGGTTAGAAACCTTAGCCAGAATGCTCAGCACCTCATCGACTCGACGCATCCGTTCTTCCACTGAGGCTTGCGTCACTCCGGCGAGGCATTGCTCCACGGCAAACTCGACTAAGGGACAGGCTTGCTGTTCCAATTCCAATAGTTGTTCGGCCCCATGCGCCCTCACATAGGAATCCGGATCTTCCCCCGATGGCAGTCGGACAACATTGACCGTCACGCCGCTATTGAGGAAGACATCCATCGTCCGCAATGTCGCCTTGACTCCGGCGGCATCGCCATCAAACATCAAAACCACGTTTTTGACGAATCGCCGGATCAGCGACACATGCTCGGCGGTCAACGCTGTACCAAGTGGAGCCACCGCATGGTGGAGGCCAAACTGGTGCAACACCAGCACATCAAAGTATCCTTCGACAACCAGCAAGGCATTGCGTTGGCTAGCAGAATCGCGGGCTCGATCCAATCCAAAAAGAAATCGCCGCTTGTTAAAGAGAGGAGTTTCCGGTGAATTCAAATACTTCGGCGTTCCGTCATCCAAGACCCGCCCTCCAAAAGCAATGACGTGGCCACGCAAATCCATTATCGGCACCATCACCCGAGCACGAAATCGATCATAACACCCGTCCCGCTTCGCATCTTCGGGCTGGCTCGATTGTTTGGGCACCACCAAACCTGACTGAACCAGATCCGCCAACTTTGCCCCTTTGCGTAGAAGATGTTGGGTCAATGAATCCCAAGACGGTAACGCGTAGCCCACACCAAACTCTTTAAGAGTATCCAACGTCAGGCCACGATTGAGGAGATAGGTCAACGCTCCCCCACCCTGCGTCGAATCATGCAGGTACTGTTGAAACCAATCGCTCGCTAAGGCATGAAGCTGTTCAAGCGTTTTGCGTTGATCACGATCTGGCTGCGAGGAACGTGGGAAAGAGGATGCAGGAATTTCGATGCCAACTTGCTGAGCAAGCTCCGTCACCGCTTCAACGAAACCGAATCGTTCCCGACTCATCAAAAAGGAAAAGACATCTCCGCCCGTGCCACAACCAAAGCAGTAAAACATCTGTCGTGTGGGAGTCACAGTAAAGGACGGCGTTTTCTCATTATGAAAAGGGCAGAGGCCACGATAGTTTTGGCCGGTTTTGGACAAGGTGACGTACCGGGATACGACATCCACGATATCGACCGTGTCACGAATGTGTTGAAGAGTGGTAGGTGGGATCCCACCCCGATCGGTTGCCAAGGCTCTTCCCTAAGGCCTTTCTGCTAACCTGGTGTTTGAAGGGCAAATTCTTTGTAAGCTATTGTAAAATAAGAACAATTTACTGGACTATAACAAGGGGGAACAAACAAGTCAACTGACGACAACACCGTAGGACATTTTTTGATCATGGCCTCAGGTGTCTAATGGAAACTTGATCAAAAACTAAGCCAGGTGACCACGACTTTTTGTATTGCACCATGCACACCAATATCGTACACCGCTGTTTTGCGCCCAACTGCCGTTTCAAGGTTTACTCACCCGCTCGTGTTTCAGGCTTGGTCTTAAGCCCGGACACCCCAAACCGTCGGCCCAGTTCTTCCTGAATATCCGTCACCGGAATACCACAATGCCCAAGCGTCACAATCGTATGAAACAAGAGGTCGGCCACTTCACACACAATTTCTTCTTTGTTGTGGTTCTTCACGGCCAGCAAGACTTCCCCGGCCTCTTCCGTCACTTTTTTCAGGACCCGATCGTCTCCACCTTGTAACAGGGACGCCACATAGGAATCTTTTTGAGGATCCTGTTTTCTGTTCAACACCATTTCGTACAAACGATCGAGTATGGTTCCATTCGCCTTTTCGCTTTCGGGTTCTATTGAGATTCCCTCGTCTGATATTTCAGAAAAAAAACAGGACCGGCTTCCCGTATGACAGGTCGGTCCCATTGGTTCCGCCTTGATAAGCAATGTATCCCCATCGCAATCGACGAACAGACGTTTCACTTGGAGATAATTCCCCGACACTTCTCCTTTTTCCCACAATCGTTGTCGTTTGCGACTCCAAAAATGCACATTCCCCGTGTGCATGGTCTGATCAAGTGCATCCTGATTCATAAATCCGAGCATGAGGACCGTGCCATTTCTCCAATCCTGAACCACCGCAGGGATGAGCCCATGTTCATCAAATTGGAGGGTTTCGGCAATGTGTCGCTTTGCTAATTTGGAATTACGATTCATAACCATTCACCTGTCGAATGGGAAGCCCGCGGTTGAATAAATACGTTTTGGCCTCCGCCACACTATACGTTCGGTAGTGAAAAATTGACGCAGCCAACACCGCATCGGCTTTTCCAACTGCTAGCGCGTCATACAGATGATCCAGGGTTCCCGCACCACCCGATGCAATGACCGGAATCGACACCGCATCTGATACAGCTGCGGTCAGTGGAAGATCATACCCGTCCTGTTGCCCATCCTGATCCATACTCGTCAGCAGGATCTCTCCTGCACCCTTGGCCTCCATATGCCTGGCCCATTCGATGGCATCAAGGCCTGTGGGGTTTCGTCCGCCATGCGTAAAAATTTCCCACCGACCTTGATTCTCAGAAGCCGTAGAGACTTGCTTGGCATCAACCGCCACGACAATACATTGCGTCCCGAATCGATTAGCGGCCTCGGTAACAAACTCAGGATTTTGAACCGCTGCCGTATTGATGCTGACTTTGTCAGCACCAGCCTTCAGCAGGTGCCGAATGTCATCTAAGGTTCGAACACCGCCACCCACCGTGAGGGGCATGAATACCTGTTCAGCGGTTCGCGAAACAACATCGAGCAGAATTCCTCGATTTTCATGAGAAGCGGTAATGTCCAAGAAGCACAGCTCATCGGCCCCGGCTTGATCATACAGTTTGGCCACTTCTACTGGATCGCCCGCATCACGAAGATTGACAAATGACACACCTTTGACAACCCGGCCATCCTTCACATCCAAGCAGGGAATAATACGCTTGGTCAGCATGATTCACGAACGGGGCCATCGGATTCAGGGGAAGCCGCGGCTTCAAGCGCGGCAGGAAAACTCAACGTTCCCTCGTACAGAGCTTTTCCAACGATGACGCCGGTGATCTTGTTTCCCAACTGTTTCACGGCTTGAATGTCTTCGACTCTCGTGACTCCCCCTGAGGCGATCACGGGAAATGGCGAGGATTGTGCGGCCTGTTTCAACGCAGGCAAATTCGGACCCTCAAGCATCCCGTCTCGACTGATTTCCGTAAAGATGACGCCGGCCAGGGTATAGGATTTGAGAGTCTGAAAGACTTCCTCGGGGGTGGACTCAGACACATTGGTCCAACCATGCATAGCCACCTTCCCATGTTTCACATCAACCCCGATCAAAATACGGCCGGGAAATTCTCGACTTGCCTCTTCCAGTAACGACGGGTTCTCCAACACGGCAGTCCCGAGAACGACTTGACTCACTCCCCGAGAAAGGTAGTCCCGAATCGTGTCAAGATTACGAATGCCGCCTCCCACTTGAACAGGGATGGAAATGGCTCGAGTAATGGCCAAGACATTGTCGAAATTTTTCGGTTTCCCATCAACGGCGCCATTGAGATCGACGACATGGAGCCGTTGCGCACCTAAGGATTCCCAATGTTTCGCCATGGCCGGAGGGTCTTGAGAATAGGAGGTCTCCTGATTCATATCGCCTTGTCGAAGTCGAACACAGCATCCATCTTTTAAATCAATAGCAGGAATGACAATCATATGTTTTGCCCAGCTCTGATTAATTTCCTAATGGTAAACGTTGCATGACTCGCTTGGCACCCGATCGCGCTAATTCTTCAGCGGTTACCCATTTCCCGCCTCGTTCCAAAAATCCCTTCAAATCTTCCGTGAGGGGTTTTTGTTCTTCAAAGTAATCTCCCATCCACATCACGGTTCCGTTTTTCGCATTGATCAGTTGCACATCAAACCCGACTGCCGCGGGAATGGCTGCAAACTTTTGCCCATCCCGCTCACGATAGACCCGCACCTGACCAACAATCACCGCATCCAGTGATAAGGCTTTGCCCAACTCCTGCGCGAGTCGTGGGCCCAGCAACTTCGAATATTTCAGGCCCGTCCGTTTCAAGGCGTGCGTGACCTCATACGCAGATAGCGTCTTCAAACCAGGGCGAAGTTTCAAGTTGGCATATACCATCTCCGTCACTTTTTCTGCCGCGATTGAAGGCACAGAGGCCTGTGTCGAATAGGACCGATGAGGCACGGGCGATGCCAACCCGGCAAAAGAGGGTCGAATCTCTGACGAACCCACATCAGGAGGAGGAGGGTTACCGAGCGATTGGTATACACCAGGCGACCCTTTGATGGCGGTAAACGGAATGACCGCAACCGTCTTAATCGACAGGGGCACGAATGTTGGATGCGTCTTCACGGTCACGGTATCTGGAGCACATCCCATAATCCCCAAAGCTAAGACTCCAACAGTCTGGAAACACCAGCGACCCCTCGTTCTGACAGACAGCGGCCTAATCAATTCCATGCTCCAAAGTTGCGAAGAAGTTGAAGACCGATGCGTTGGCTTTTTTCCGGATGGAATTGGCAGGCAAAAATATTGTCATGTGCGATACTCGAGACAAACGGAATCCCATAGGTCGTTTCCGTACAGATCACCTCTGACTCCGCCGGTTCGACATAATACGAATGCACAAAATAGACATACGACTCAGGTTCGATTCCCTTCAGAAGCGGACTCGGAGTCTGGATACGAATGGCATTCCATCCCATATGAGGAACCTTTAAGCCCTTCCCGTGGTGCTCGGCAAAAGAAAAACGTTTGACCTTGCCTTTAAAAATATCCAACCCCTGATGGGAGCCAAACTCCTCGCTTTCCGTAAACAACACTTGCAGGCCTAAACAAATTCCTAAAAACGGCTTTCCTTGAGAGATGGAACGACGGAGGGGTTCCACTAACTCGAACCGATTGAGATTTGCCACACAATCGCCAAACGCGCCGACCCCTGGCAATACCACATGAGAGGCTCGGTCAATGACTGCTGGGTCCCGCGTGACTATGGCATCATACCCAACGGTTTCGAAGCCTTTTTGAACGCTCCGAAGATTTCCCATTTCATAGTCAATGATAGCAATCATTTCGGGACCCGTGATGCGTGATGCGTGATGCGTAATGCGTGTAGAAGGATTGATTTATATTTTAATCTTATTCGCATCACGGTTTACGCTTCACGCATCACGCTTCTATTACAAAGAACCTTTCGTGGATAGAACACCTGAAACTCTATCATCTATGGTGGTCGCTTGATCCAGGGCCTTGGCGAAAGCTTTAAACACCGCCTCAATAATATGATGCGGGTTTCGCCCATACTTCAGATTGATGTGAAGATTCAATGCACCCTGGGTCACCAAGGCCTGAAAAAAGTCTTCAAACAAACCAAGGTCAAAATCCTTTATCTGACGATGAGGAAACTCGACGTTATACACGAGGAATGGGCGGCCACTCAGATCGACCACGACTTCTGCTAAGGTCTCATCGAGGGGAACGATGGCCCACCCAAACCGACGTATTTGAGACTTCTCACCCAACGCTTCCTTCAGGGCCAATCCAAGGACAAGGCCAACATCTTCCACGGTGTGGTGATGATCAATTTCCGTATCGCCCTTGGCCTCCACGGTCAAATCAAATAAGCCATGCTTAGCCAACAAGTTCAGCATGTGGTCAACGAATGGAATCGTCGTGTCGATCTTTCCAGTACCCGTCCCATCCAAACCCCATTCCGCGCACACTGATGTTTCAGAAGTGGTTCGTTCGATCTTGCCCCAACGAGAGTTTTTCGACATGTTCATAAATTCCGACTTTCTATAGAACGTGCATGGGCTTGAAACCCTTCCATCCCTGCCAAACAGGTCACGTACGGTTGAACCGCTTTGAGCTGTTTTTTGTTATACGCCACAATATTGGTTTTCTTCACATAATCATCCAGAGACAACGCGGAAAAGAAGCGAGCGGACCCTCCTGTCGGGAGAACATGATTGGGACCGGCCACATAATCCGCGACTGCGGGGGGCGTATACGCCCCCACGAAGACCGCTCCGGCATGCCGCACTTTTTTTAATGCCTGAAAGGGACGTGTCACCAATAATTCGAGATGCTCCGCTGCAATGGCATTCGCGACATCAAACGCCTGTTCCATCGTTGACGTCACAAAGGCTATAGCATACTGCCCCACGGAATGCGTCGCAATCTGCTTTCGACTTAATCTGGCTAACTGCTTGGCAACCTCCTTGACCACCGCTTTGGCTATGCTAGCAGAAGGAGTCACGAGATACACGCGCGCTTCTTCATCATGTTCGGCTTCACACAACAAGTCGGCAGCACAATGCACGGGGTTTGCCGTGTCATCCGCGATCACCAATAACTCACTGGGACCAGCGATCATATCGATCCCGACGGTCCCATACACCACACGTTTGGCCGCGGCCACATACATATTGCCTGGCCCAACAATTTTATCCGTCTTGGGAATGTGCTGGGTCCCATACGCCATCGCCCCGATAGCCTGCACACCACCGATACGATAAATTTCATCGACACCAGCCACATCCGCGGCAACGAGTAAATATGGGTGAATTTCACCACTGGCCGTCGGCGTACACATGATCACCCGCTTCACCCCAGCCACCTTCGCAGGGACCGCGTTCATCAACACGGTCGAAGGATACAACGCTTTGCCCCCAGGCACATAGAGACCTACCACGTCCAAAGGCGAAATGAGTTGACCAAGCTTCACGCCTTTTTCCGTATGCATCCAAGTCGAAACACGTTGACGCTCATGAAATGACCGAATGCGTTTCGCGGCCATTCGAAGGGCATTGCGCTCCTGTTTGCCAATGTGTTGATAGGCTTGCTCGATCTCGTCTTTCTTCACCTGAAATTCGTTCGGACGTAGACGAAGACCGTCAAATTGCTTCACATATCGACAAACGGCAGCATCTCCGGCTCTTTCCACGGATCGAAGAATTCGTTTGACCCGAGCCTCAATCTTAGCATTTTGTTGAGACCCGCGACGGCACACCTGATCCAGGGTTTTTTTAAACTCTCGATCGTTATGTGAAATGATTTTCATAATCGCCTTAAGGGACTGCGTAGCAAGGCTTATTTCGTAATGAGTAATGCGTGATGCGTCATGCGTAATGAGAAAAAAAGGGAAATAGCACCCTTAACTGTCTCTTCCGCTTCACGCTTCACGAAAAAAATTAACGTGGCATCGTCTTGGGTCGGCATTTGCGTAGCCTCTCAATCATTTGGGAAATCACCTGATGCTTCATTTTGAGGCTGGCACGATTCACAATCAACCGGGCCGTTGACCACGCAATCACCTCCGTTTCTTTCAGGTTATTGGCCTTCAACGTTTGTCCGCTTGATACCAAGTCCACAATGCGATCAGCCAACCCCACCACCGGCGCAAGTTCCATGGACCCGTACAGTTTAATGATTTCTACCGGAATCCCCTGTTGATTGAAATACCATTCAGTGATGTTGGGATATTTGGTGGCCACCCGCAATTTTGAAGATAATCGCGTCGGCATATCACAGCCTTGCAATCCGGCAACAGCAATACGACACCCGCCAATGCGTAAGTCTAACGGTTCATGCACATCGCTCTGTTGTTCCAGAAGCAAATCCTTCCCGGCGATCCCGACATCTGCAGCTCCATGCTCAACATAGGTTGGCACATCAGTGGGCCGCACAATGAGAAACGTCAATCCGGACTGCGGAACCTCAAAAATTAGCCGTCTTGGGTCAGAAGACAGGTCTGGCCCAGCATACCCGGCTTGGCGAAAGAGTTCGATCGTCGGATCAAGCAGCTTCCCCTTTGATAGGGCCACAATCACGGTTTCACTCATGGGGATGCAGGCTCCCGATGCACCATGGCTCCTAATCCCTGAAGTTTATCTTCCATTCGCTCATAGCCACGTTCAAGATGGTACACCCTGGTAATCTGGGTTTCGCCCTCAGCGGCCAAGGCTGCCAATACTAGCCCGGCACTGGCTCGAAGGTCAGAGGCCATCACCTGGGCTCCCGTGAGCTGCGGGACTCCTTTGACCACCGCTCGCGATCCATCCACCGTAATTGACGCTCCCATTCGTTGCAGTTCAGGCACATGAAGATACCGACCTTCGAATACATTCTCGGTAATGACACTGGTGCCATCGGCCACGGACATCATCGCCATCATCTGAGCCTGGAGATCCGTTGGGAACCTGGGATACGGAAAGGTTTGTACGTCCAAAGCTTGAATCCGTTTGGGAGCTTTGACTCTGATCGAATCAGTTGTCTCATGAACCTCCGCGCCACATTCCCGAAGCTTGGAAATCAGGGAATCAAGATGCCTAGGAATGCAATGATGCACTTCAACGTCTCCGCCCGTCACCATGCCGGCGATCAAATAGGTCCCGGTTTCGATTCGGTCTGGCATAACGGTATACTCGGCTCCGTGAAGTTGCGAGACGCCCTCGATCAGGATACGGCCAGTCGCCGCTCCCATAATGTCTGCCCCTCGCGTGTTGAGAAAATTGGCGAGATCTTCAATCTCCGGCTCCATCGCCGCATTATTAATAATTGTCGTCCCCTTTGCCAAACATGCGGCCATTATCAGATTTTCCGTTCCCGTGACTGTTGGCGTTTCCAAATCAATCCGTTGGCCCTTCAGCCCGGTGGTATGAGCACGAATATACCCGTGTTCCAGCTCAATCGTCGCCCCGAGTTTTTTGAAACCATCAAGATGAAGATTCACCGGCCTTGAGCCAATCGCGCAACCTCCGGGAAGGGACACGATCGCTTCACCAAACCGGGCCAACAATGGGCCCAAAACCAGCACGGACGCGCGCATGGTTTTCACGAGATCATAAGGGGCTTCGAACGATTGGACCGTGTCGGTATTGATCACTACCTGATTTCCATCTTGTTTCACGGAGGCACCGATAAGACTCAGCAACGTATTCATCGTGGCAACGTCACGAACCTGCGGAAGATTGGTAATCTGACAGTCCCCACCCCCCAGCAGCGTGGACGCAAGAATCGGCAATGCCGCGTTTTTTGCCCCGGCAGCCTGCACCTGACCTGTTAATTGTCGTCTTCCTGTAATCGTAATTCGCGTCACCTGTTTCTAGCCCTTCCGCTTCAGGGAAATGATACGATCAATGCCCGCATCATCTTGTCGAATGTTTTGAATATGCCATCCAGACAGACGTTCAGCTTCTTCACGGATATGAAGAGCCTGACCTTCTCCCATTTCCATCACCAGGCTCCCGCCTGGCTGTAAAAACAACAGGGCTTCACGAAGCAGCCTTCGATAGAAGAAAAGGCCATCGGCTCCGCCATCAAACGCAAGTTGGGGTTCGAAGTCTCGAACTTCACGTGGAAGAGTGTCAAGTTCACGAGTCGGGATATACGGAGGGTTCGCCACAATGACCGAAAGGCCGGCTTTGAGTTCCGGGCACGATGTCAAAGGCTCCAGCAAGTCGCCACACAGAAACCTGATCCGCTCTTGAACCCTGTGCCGACTCGCATTGGACTTGGCCACTTCAATGGCGACGTCAGAACAATCCGTTGCAAAAATCGTCGATTCAGGAAACTCTGCCGCCAAGGCGATGGAAAGACAGCCAGACCCCGTTCCCACATCCGCCATGGGAAGACTATTGTGAGAAAGCCGAACGGAATGCACCTCTTCAATGATAAGTTCCGTTTCAGGCCGCGGGATGAGGACGCCTGGCCGCACAGCAATGTTCAAACCGCGAAATGCCTGAGTACCGAGAATATACTGAAGAGGCTCTCCCGCGGCACGTCTAAGAAATAACTCTTTGGCTCCAGACCAAGACGATTCAGCCACAATCGTTTGGGGTTCGGTATGAAGGTCTACACTCGAAATCCCCCAAGCTGTTTCCAGTAACCACAAGGCTTCATTCTTTGCATTGGACACACCAGCGTTCGATAACAGGGATACACCTTCTCGATAACCCACAGCATAGGTCACGGGGGTCTCCTGGTAAAGAGATCTGTGAATCGAATCGGAAATCACGTCTAAAGAAACCATAATTTTAAGCTTTGTTCATGCCGTCTTGGCGAAGCGACTCCACTTCACTCGCCGCTTGTAATGTTTCAACGAGTTCATCAAGATCGCCATCGAGAATCGCTTCCAGTTTATGAAGACTCAAGCCAATCCGATGGTCGGTAATCCGATTTTGCGGATAATTATAGGTGCGAACTTTTTCACTTCGCTCTCCCGTTCCCACCTGAGAGCGTCGATGCTCGGCGATTGAGGCTTCCTGCTTGGCCCGTTCAGCATCACCAATTCTTGATCGCAAGGTTCGCATGGCTTTTTCGCGATTTTTTAATTGCGACCGTTCATCTTGACAGGACACCACCACGCCTGTGGGGATATGAGTAATACGCACAGCCGAGTATGTGGTATTTACACTTTGGCCACCGGCACCCGACGAGCAGAATGTATCGATTCGCAAGTCCTTCGGGTCGATGTGCACATCGACCTCTTCGACTTCAGGCATCACCGCCACTGTCGCGGTGGACGTATGAATGCGGCCACTGGCCTCGGTGGTTGGCACACGCTGAACACGATGCACGCCACTTTCGTAGCGGAAGCACCCGTAGGCTCCTTTCCCCTCAACAAGAAACACCGCTTCCTTGATTCCACCGATTCCCGTTTCACTCGAATCGACCATTTCCACGCGCAACCCTTTTTTCTCGGCATAGCGAACATACATACGCAGAAGGGCTGCCGCAAACAATGCGGCTTCCTCCCCCCCGGTTCCGGCTCGAATTTCGATAAATGAGTTTTTATCGTCTTCGGCATTTTTGGGATGCAACAATTCCAGCGCCTGCCGTTCAATATCCTGGCGTTGCGCGCGTAAGGACTCAAGTTCCTCTTCACCCAACTCCCGCAACTCGGGCTCAAGCTGCGCATCGCCCAGCATACGTGTGGTGTTCTGAATATCTGTCAACAGAGCCTGATGACGATAAAAGAGTTGGCTCGTGTCTTCGAGCTCGGCTCGTTCTTTATTGATGGAAACCAACAATGAGGTTTGATTCAAAACAGCCGGATCGGCCAATTGGTGGGTTAAATTCTCATACCGATTGGCCACAGCTTCCCATTGAGAAAGCCATCCCTCAACTTGAGCATTATCCTTCTGATCTCCGGACATAGTGACAGCTGGGAAGCAGATGAGGTTTCGCGAAAACCTGACGAATTACTGAGGTCTCGAATAATGCTGAGGGGGCTAGGAGCCTGTCCGAGATTATCGATCGTCACGAGGATGTGCTGGTTTGAGTCAGATGTTTCGATCGTTTGAGGCGAATAGTGGGACTATTCAACGAAAACGGGTAATGTTCAAAAAGGCCGTCCAGCAAGGCCGCAGGGCTTTTAGCGCGCGGAGCGTACACGGAGTACGTGAGCACGCCAAAAGCCCGAGAACGCAGCTGGCGGTCTTTTTCAACATTCCCCGAAAAGGATCGGAACATCTGGCCACCTCCAGCACATCCGCAGTAGATTCGGCTAATCTGGGACAGGCTCTTAAGCCTTGGCTTTTTTCGCGTATCTTTTCCTGAACCGTTCCACACGCCCTTCCGCATCTACAATTTTTTGGGTTCCGGTAAAGAAGGGGTGGCAACTGGAACAAATATCGAGCTTGAGGTTTCCGACTGTGGAACGAGTTTGAAATTTCGCACCACATGCACAACTCACGGTCGCCTCGCGGTAATCTGGATGAATCCCTGCTTTCATTACAAAAAGTCTCCTTTAGGGCTCGCGCAAAAATAACTTCCCCTGTTTGTGCGTCGATCCATCTCGTCTGGCGGCGTTGCTCGTCCTTTCCATACGAAGAGTATGCGCAGTCCTCGCGCCTTGCCAGACAGGTGCCTCAGCACCCAAACAGGGAAAGGTATTCTCGCGCGAGTCCTTCGCAAACGTCACACTTTGAAGTGTACCCAGTATGTGTACCATGAATGACGGGTGGTTGGCAAAACTGGCAGGATGTTGCTAGGAGCCTGTCAAAAATTATTAGCGATTCATCGACTGCAAAAATTCCTGATTGGTCTTGGTGCCTGCCATTTTATCCATGAGAAACTCCATGGCCTCCATGGTCCCAAGCGGGCTCAGAACCTTTCGCAAAATCCACATCTTGTTTAATCGATCACGATCAACAAGAAGTTCTTCTTTTCTGGTGCCGGATTGACTAATGTCAATGGCCGGGAAGATTCGCTTGTCGGCCAACCGACGATCGAGGTGGACTTCCATATTACCCGTACCTTTAAACTCCTCAAAAATCACATCATCCATCCGGCTCCCGGTGTCCACCAAGGCCGTGGCCATAATGGTGAGACTCCCGCCAAATTCAATATTCCGAGCGGCGCCGAAGAATCGTTTGGGGCGTTGCAAGGCGTTTGAATCAAGACCTCCGGACAACACCTTCCCACTCGGCGGAGCAATCGAGTTATAGGCTCGGGCCAAGCGTGTAATGCTATCCAGAAGAATGACCACATCCCGTTTGTGCTCCACCAATCGTTTGGCTTTTTCCATGACAATTTCTGCCACTTGCGCATGACGTTGGGCCGGCTCATCAAACGTCGAGCTGATGACTTCGGCTTTTTTCACCTGCCGTTGCCAATCCGTGACTTCTTCTGGCCGCTCATCAATCAACAGGACAATCAGCACCGTTTCCGGATGATTGGTCAATATCGCGCGGGCAATGGCTTGAAGCAGCATGGTCTTTCCTGTTCGCGGTGCGGCGACAATCAGTCCGCGTTGCCCCATCCCGATTGGCGTCGTGAGGTCCATTATTCGCGTACAGTACTCTTCCGGATCAAACTCTAGCTCAATCCGTTGCTCAGGATAGAGTGGGGTCAGGTTATCAAAGAGAATCTTGTCCCGCTGCATTTCCGGTTCGTCAAAATTGATTTTCTCAACCTTGAGTAACGCGAAGTAGCGCTCCCCGTCTTTTGGTGGCCGAATTTGGCCCGACACAATGTCGCCGGTCCGAAGACTAAATCGACGGATTTGCGAAGGGGAGATATAAATATCGTCAGGCCCCGGCAAATAATTTGAATCCGGCGCACGAAGAAACCCAAACCCATCTGACAAGGATTCTAGCACTCCTTCTCCAAAAATCACTCCATTCTTCTCTGACTGGCCTTGGAGTATGGCAAAAATAAGTTCCTGTTTGCGCAAATTCGCTGCTCCATCAACCTTCAAGGTGCGAGCGAGTTCGGCGAGATCACCAATGTTTTTCTGTTTTAATTCGGCGAGGTGCATGTGCTTCTCCTAGGGTGGGTATTTAATGGGTAGGATGGTATTGTCAATGCTGTCCTGGTTTGGATCCTACGATGGGTTCTCTCTATCCATTTCTTCTCACATCCACAGAAAGGTCCATCTGTGGTGAATGGATATTTACGATCTCAATTCGCGATAATTTTTTGGGGGGGACAATGAACATTTTGTCCCTGATGGATGACAGATACATTGAATATGGAGTCTTTTAAGGTATGAAGTCAGACAATCCCAGCAGGCAAAGAACACGCATGTAGTGTTGAGTCAGTCAACATAATACCTTGAGCTCCTCAATTCCTTCATCATAGACGAGTATGCGAATGAAAATGTAAAGCAATAATCATAAGTAACGAAATGTTTAGTGGCTATAAACGTTTAGAACGAGAATGGGCTTTAGCAGAAACGGAAAGTCATGTAGGAAGAAGGTGAATTCCTTGTGAGTAAGTGGAAGGTACAATTATTTTGTATACCATGACTCTCCATATTGTCAATAGTTTCTTTCGGACATTCGTTCATGGAACTTTAGTAGAGATTCTGTCAGTTCTTGCCAAACGCTCTCATCTGCCCCAATTCCACACTACACGCCTAGCTTTCATGGGAATCATGAGAGCCTTGGTAAGCCCAAGCTATTGTTTCAAAGGACTTTTGGGCATTCAGCCATCTACAAAACGCTATTTGCGAGGCAGAATCAGTTATGATAAAGAAAAGAAAGATTGACGCCCTGTCCAAAAAGGCCTTTTGATAAATTGTAGAATTCCCCATGGCACAACACGACGAAGATACATCGGATGATCGCCTGTTCACACTGGCCGAGGCGACAGCTCTCATTCCCAAACTCGAAAGCTTTCTCTCCAAAGCCAAAGATGGTCGATCGATCCTCATTCACACCAAAGACGAAATTACAAAGGCCTGTGCCAAAGCGGAATATGGCGGAGGCAGTGTTGTCGGACCGCGCTACGTAACGGCTCTCGAAAACATGCACGAAAATATTGGAAACATTCAAGAAATGGGTGTCATTGTCAAAGACCTGGAATTAGGACTTTGTGATTTTCCCTATTTGCTAGACGGGCGAATTGTCTATTTGTGCTGGAAATTGGGTGAAGACAAAATTGAATGGTGGCACGAAATCACCACAGGTTTTTCGGAACGACAAGCTATTCCAGAAGGGACCCAATAACCGAGAGTCTTTTTTACCTTGATTTCTCTTCTTAGATGTATTGCCCAAAAAGGGCTACCGATTTCGTGCAACATAGAGAACCTGAAACCCAATGAAATTTGTCATCATCGGCTGGGACGGCCCTGAAGGGCAGACCAAACGACCCACGCACCGACCAGCACACCTCGAACGTCTGAAGAAACTCCAAGACCAGGGGCGACTCATATGCGCGGGCCCCTTCACGGACAAAGCTGGCAGTCTCATTATTATCGAAGCCGAGTCGTTGTCTGAAGCTGAAGCGTTTGCCCAGGGAGACCCCTATGTTGTAGATGGAATTTTTGAACGGGTCGAGGTTCATCCATTCACACAAGTTTTTCCCGAAGAGAGCTCTTCCTAAATATTAAGGGCACCTCTAAAAACCAGGCATTTTTTGTGAGGGCAAGGACGGTTTTTAGAGGTGCCCTTAAGACTTCCCTCTTCTCCCTCACCGTGTTTTTTCCCTCCGTTGTCACTACTCAGGTATGTAGGCTGAAGACTGAAGGCTATCACTCATAATGGGAATGTTGAAAAAAGCCGCCAGCGGCGTTCTCGCCCTTTTGCCGTGCTCACGTACTATGAGTACGCTCCGCGCGTCAAAAGGGCTGCGGCCTTGCTGGATAGACCCTTCGGAAAGACTCAGGGCATGCTTTTTTGAACATTCCCTCCCACTGACGATGGGTGGCTCATCTGGAGCGTGTATTGGCTATTAACGCGAATTATTCAACAGCCCCATAATATCCGAAGTGTTGGATGATCACGCATGATTGGACCCTAAAAACCTTCGGCCTTCAGCCTATCCACCTGAGTAGCTACCCTCCGTTTAGGCTAATGTTAGAATGACGTTCCATTCTGGCTCACGCACTGGCTGCACCGACAATCGTGATCCCTTTCGTAATAACTCCATGTTTTCCAAACCTTTGACAACACGTAATGTATCAAGGGGTAAGGGTAAGGTAAATTTTTTCGCAAATTGGACATCGACCATAAACCAGGCCGGATTGTCACGCGAACTTTTCTGGTCAAAGTATTTGCTTCGAGAATCCCATGCAAAACGATCCGGGTAGGCCGCCTTGACAATATTGACAATCCCAACGATTGAAGGGGGATCAGCATTACTATGATAAAAAAACGCCTGATCACCTACAGCCATGGCTCGCAAAAAATTTCGCGCCTGATAGTTACGCACGCCTTCCCAACATGTAGTCTGTCCAGGAGAGTGGGCCAGATCATCAATCGAAAACACCGAGGGTTCCGACTTTAAGAGCCAATAGGAAGACATACGACGCACACCTCCACACGTATTTGCGAATGAACGGCCTGATCCTACCGTTTCTTTCCTGCAGCCTTCAATGCATGCCAGGTAACTCAGGTGGATAGACTGAAGGCCGGAGGTTATTAGGGTGATCATACAAAAATCAGACATTATGAGTAGGAACCTTCAGCCTTTAGCCTTCAGCCCAAATACCTGAGCTACCGGACCCCTGTTCCATTAGGAATATTTGTGCCCCATTAGGCGAACATGGTATCTCTCCTCCAATATTTTAGGATTCGTTGATGCACACATTCCAACGTTGGTATACCAGCCTGACAGACGTTATTTCGGAAGAAGCCCTCATCACAATCGGCGTATTATCCGCTGTCATGTTTGTGGGAACCCTCGTCGCGATTCCCATTATCTTAAGCCGACTGCCTGCAAATTATTTCCAACATGATCTGGAACATGTTTGGATGGAGAACTATCATCCGGTGTTGAGGAAGATGGGAGTGATCTGCAAAAACACGGTAGGACTAATTTTTCTTTTGGCTGGCATTGCCATGCTGGTTCTTCCTGGCCAAGGGATTTTGACAATGGTCATTGGAATGTCTCTGCTTGACTTCCCAGGAAAACGGAAGCTGGAGCATAAACTGCTCACCCAACCGATGGTGTTCCAAGCCATGAACGCGATTCGGGCCAAATGCAGCAAACCACCGTTTGATCCCCCAACCACACCTGGGACAAAGCCCTTTACATCAGGTCTTACACCTCATTAGCATAGGTCCCCTATGATCAAGCTTGCGCCAATTGGGTGGACCACGATCTCAATACTCTGTGCGATATCGTTTGCGTTCGTCACTGGAATTCTCAACCCCGACGAAAAAGTCAACGGCCTGTGGTTGGTCACGGCAGCAGGATGCTTTTACGTGCTTGCCTACCGATTTTACGGCCGATTTCTCGGGCACCAGGTCATGAACCTCGATGACCAACGGGGCACACCAGCCTACCGATTGGAAGATGGCACCAATTATTATCCCGCCAATAAATACGTGCTCTTTGGCCACCATTTCGCCGCCATTGCTGGTGCCGGGCCCCTTCTCGGTCCCGTGCTCGCGGTGCAGTTCGGATTTTTACCAGGCTTCCTCTGGATTGTCATTGGAGCGGTGGTCGCGGGAGCGGTTCAGGATTTCGTGATCCTCGTTGGCTCTCTTCGCCGGAATGGTCAATCCTTACCCGAAATTGCCAGAGCAGAAATCGGATGGGTCACGGGCATGGCCACCGCCATAGCTGTGTTCTTCATTATCATTGTGGCCTTAGCCGGACTGGGGCTGGCGGTGGTGAATGCACTCTTTCTCAATCCGTGGGGAACATTCACGATTGGCATGACCATTCCCATTGCGTTGTTGATGGGATTATATCACCACAAGATTCGCCCGGGTTGGGTTGGTGAAATGTCAATCATCGGGATTGTCTTGCTATTCATTGCGGTGGCGGTGGGAAGAGTCGTGGCTCAATCAGAGCTCGGTGAGTGGTTCAGTTTGGAACGGGCCACCTTAGTCTGCCTGCTCGCAGGCTACGGATTTCTCGCGTCCGTGCTGCCGGTCTGGATGCTCCTCGTCCCAAGAGATTACCTTTCCACATTCATGAAGCTCGGGGTGGTTGCCCTGCTGGCGGTAGGCATCATCATCTTGGCTCCCGACATGCAAATACCGCGAATCACACAATTCATCCACGGAGGCGGACCCATTATTCCCGGGCCGATTTTTCCCTTCTTGTTCATCACGATTGCCTGCGGCGCGATATCCGGATTTCACTCGCTTATAGCATCCGGCACCACACCCAAAATGATTGCTCGCGAATCCCAAGCCATGATCGGGTACGGTGCCATGCTGTTGGAAAGTTTCGTGGGAGTCATCGCCCTCATTTCCGCCGGCCTTCTCATCCCCGGTGATTATTTGGCCATTAACACCCACCTCTCTGCTGACGCGTTAGCTGCGTTGGGATATCCGATTGGTAAAATTCACGAACTCTCGCAACTTGTCGAAGTCGATGTCTCAGGTCGTCCCGGAGGCGCGGTGTCACTTGCGGTCGGAATGGCCTGGATCTTTTCCGCCTTGCCAGGCATGGCCGGGTTGATGGCCTATTGGTATCAATTTGCCTTACTCTTCGAAGCATTGTTTATTTTAACCACAATCGATGCCGGCACACGGGTTGCCCGGTACCTCGTTCAAGAATTGGGTGGGTATTTGTACCAACCACTTCGTCAAATCAACTGGTGGCCAGGGGTATTCTTGTGCAGCGCGATTGTGGTCGGAGCCTGGGGATATTTGATCGCGACGGGAAACATCGCCACAATCTGGCCAATGTTTGGCGCAGCCAATCAGCTCCTGGGAACACTGGCCCTCTGTATTGGCACAACGCTATTGATCAAGATGGGAAAAGCCCGATACATCTGGGTCACAGCTATTCCCATGGTGTTTGTCGGTGTAATGACACTGACAGGATGCTACCAACTGTGGTGGCTATTTCTCGACCGAGCTGCCACCGCGACGGAATCCGTCCAATACATGACGATGTATTTGAACGCTGGCCTCGTGGGACTCATCGCCATCCTCGCCTTGATTGTCCTGGCGGAAAGCTCAATCAAATGGTATGGATATTTAATTCTGAAACGTCCGTATACGAGTACCGAGATTGTTGACGGAGAAGGCATTCGTATTCCAGCCTGACCAGGTTACTAGTGGAAAATTTTCTTTAGAGCACATACAAAGGAGTGAGCGAAATGGCTGATAATTCTTCGTTTGATGTGGTGTCGACGGTCGATATGCAGGAAGTGAAGAATGCGGTGGACCAGACCTTAAAGGAGCTTGGACAACGATTCGATTTTAAAGGATCAAAGTCTGAACTGACTTTGAAGGAAAAAGAAAAGATTTTGGAAGTCGTATCAGATGACGATTACAAATTAAAGGCCGTGTTGGACATTTTAAAAGCCAAATGGGTCAAACGAAACATTTCCCTCAAAGCGCTGGATTATGGAAAGGTCGAGCAAGCACTCGGCGGAACCGTTCGACAACACATCACGATTCAAAGTGGCATCGTGGATGAGAAAACCAAAGCGATCGTGAAAAGTATAAAGGAAAAAAAGTTCAAAGCCCAAGGCCAAATTCAAGGCGATCAGGTCAGGGTTCAAAGTAAAAGCAAAGACGAGCTCCAGTCCGTCATCGCTTTTCTGAAACAACAGGACTTTGGGATCGACCTTCAATTCATCAATTTTCGGTAGGCGTGAAGGCGCCTCTCAACTTCATAGGTGTTTAGCTAAGGTTTTGCGCAGAAATACGTTCCATAAATCCGAAACTCGAATATCGAAATCCGAAACAAATTCAAATGACCAAATACCTAAAACGCCATTTCAACGACATGTGGCATCAGTCGACAGAATCCGTTTGAAACATTTGAGTTTCGAATTTCGGATTTGTTTCGGATTTCGATATTCGAGTTTAAGACACGAAAAACCCATAAAGCAGATCCTTAGCGTAACACCCATTCCCTCAACTTCCTGTAACCAGGCTTCTCCCCCATTGACGCTGCAACGCGAGTAACGCTTGATCAAGTGCCTGTTGAGCGGCATTGGCCCGCAAAATATCTCGCGCGTCTTCTTTTCTCGGATAATCTTCCCCAATCGGGGCAGCCAATTGTTCCATGCTGCTCGCCCCATGGCCTGTGGCATGAAGTGCGATTTTTCCAGAATCAGCATTGAGCACGGCAAGCTCAGCCAGCGCCTCATTGTCAATTGATACTCCGGACATCCGTGTCATCATGGTCTCCTCACCTATTTCAATATGACTTTCCTCCTCCGTGCTCGACAGCACGACGAGTAGCATGAAATCGAGCTTGTGAGCTTTGGTGAGAAGGGTAAACGGGCCCACATTCCCAGTGGGTTGAAGCGGCTGCTCAGGTCGAATGTTTATGACCTGTAGACCAAAGAACTCGTCCATTTTTTTGACAAGGCGGTTTTCTAAAATCGCCAGCATGTCTGGACTTAAAGGCAGGGCGGAATTTGGAAAGGAGGTATCAGTCATGACCAGAACACCCATTTGGTTGATGGCGCTCGGCAATGATTGCGGATGAGGATTCTGAACGTCATGAAGACCTTCGACCTGTCCTAAATAGGCAGGTAATCTTGGAGCCTGCGTTTGGCATCCAGCGATCAGAAACGTGCACACGAGCAGCATAAGAACCCCCGAAAATATTATTTTGGGATTCATCTCAATTTCCTCTCAAGTCAATCTCGGACAGGCTCCTAGCCCCACGATTCTTTAAAATGCATGACGGCTTGATTGATAGCATCGCTACTCGCCACGGCTCGCATCACGTCATGAGCTCGGTCCTCTCTGGTAGGGTAGATCGGAGGAATTTCCAGGCCCCGGCGCACCACGGGATAAATATTCGATTCGAGAGGGACGTCCAATCGCTCCAAAGAGGCCCACGCTTGGCCATCCGCCTGGATAAGAGTCTGGCCAGTCTGAACATCCACCAACGCCAGCTCGGCAAGGGCAAAGTTTTCAGCTCGATAGCCCACCAACAATCCTCGCATGCCACCCCCAGAAAATGACCCTTGTAATGGGAGACGATCCGGGACTTCGATTTCGGTACTCGAAACCACGGCGAGGACCACGTAATCCACCTGCTGGTCTTTGGCCATCTGAAGCAACGAGACGAGCTCCGTAGGTAGGGTTGACGGGATGGGGGTGTCCAGTCCTACGAGCACCATGGGAACTTCTTTGGTCAACTGAAATTGGATATGTTCCTTGGTGGCATCAAAGGACTCTGCCGACAGTTGAGGCGCCGAATCATGAGCGGACGTGTCGTTAATCACCAAGAGTCCGGCCCTGACCTCTCCGCGCTTTAGTATCTCTGTTGGGGCTGGCGGAGAAGGGGTCGGACCAAGGTAGGTTGCCAAACGAGCCTGCGGCCATCCAGCCGAACATCCCACAAACGAAATACACATAAGACCCGATACCAACATCACGCGATACGTGCCCATGGGAGCCTCCTTTTGGTATGCAAATCGCCGTTGCGATTTAAGAGATCCGTTAGAATTATTCTCGCCGGCGGCCTACCAAAAGGTCAAGAACTTGGGTCAGAAAAATTATTATTCCCGATGTTGCATCGAAGAAGGCCATCAGGTAGGTTACCACCATGGATAGGCCCCTCGTAGCACTCAGAGCGATCCTGGCACTGGCAGCAATATTCGCCCTAAATGGTTGTAACAGCGTAAGCATGCCCGAAATCGCTATACCAGAATTGAACATGCCAGAATTGGGGTTTGGAAAGAAATCCGAGCCGAGACTTCCCATCTCGGTTTCTTATGCCTTTGATCCGAGTGTGACGCAAGCGACATTGGAAGTTGATGCCTGTGGGTTGCCCTATACGATCAATACCGGGGAGATTATTCCGCAGGCCTTTTTAGCAGTCGGCCAAGAACGATTTGCGTCCGTCGCGGCCTATTCAGGATCGGGACAAGCAGTGCAGGCATCTCAACAGAGTGACTTGACGGTTCATTTACGGCTCGTTCATCAATCGTTTCAACCAGCCACCAAAATAGCTCAGGAAGATACGTACATCGCCTTTGTCAATTTGCAGATGCTCGCGGTTTTCATGGACGCCACGGGAAAACAACTCGCTCAGACACCTCTAAATTATAGTGCCCAAGCTTCGATTTGGACACCTTCCCTCACAGGTAATTCCGTTTCCTGTGTCACAGGAACATTTGACGACGAAATGAGTAGAGCTGCAGCTGAATTGGCCAGACAACTTGTCAGCATCGTTCCCCAACTCACCGGACAAGATCCTCAACAACCGTTAACCGCCCAAATCCCGCAAAACCAAGTTCGCACACCATCACTGCCGGCCTTGAAATTTCGAACCATGCTCAAAGATGGCAACAACAATCTGATTCTGGAAGGTGGCGAGGTGTTGGTCTTACAAATTGAAGCGACCAACTCCGGGGCCCAGCCATTATTGGAAGTGAATATAGAGTTGAAGGGAAGCCAAACGCTTCTTCAGGCGTTTTCAGAAATGACGCCCCTTCCCATTTCCTTTGGTGATTTTCAGCCTGGAGAAACAAAAACCATTGAAATACGCGGGCGGATACCCTTTCAAGTCCCGGAGAATAAGGGCGAATTGGTTGTGACTTTAAAGCCGCGTGATGGTTCCATTGTCGGGTCGCATCGAATCTTAGCCGCCCTTCAGTCCGCCACCCCAACAACAGGGCAAAGAAATTCAACGCAATTTACCTCAAAGGCTCCTCAACAAAAAATCGATCCCTCGGTGAATACATATGTCGCGATTCTCATTGGGTTGGATCAGTATCGGGACAAATGGAAAAAGGTCTATCGAATCCCAAAGGGTCAACTCCAAGCACTCAAGAATACCTTGCAAACAACCGGAGTGTTTTCTGAAAAAAACATTCGGGTTCTCCGAGGGTCTCATGCCACCAAAACTGATATTGAAGAAGCCCTGCTTTCCTGGGGCCGGCAACGTTTGGGAAAAGACTCAATTCTGATTTTTCATTTTTCCGGGCAAGCTCTGAGCCACCCGACCACTGGCGAAGTCTATCTTGTGCCCTTCGAAGGATCCCCTACCGCCTCCGCTAAACGGCTTATTTCCCTTCGCACCCTTCAACGGGTGTTGGGAAAAATGGGAAATCGATTGACCTTGCTCATCCTTGATACGCCGGCCACCCCACTGCTTCGTCAGACCGGGTCCATCGGCGCCAACGGGTCGATTCCCATCAAATGGACGAGCGGCCTTGCTCTTTCCCTACAGGGAGGAACGAAAGTTATTCAAGTTCGTCAAAAATTTCGTCAAAGGAATGAGGGGCCAGCCGAGCTTCTCGCTGGGCTTTTGGGAAGAGCCGATGCCAACGGCAATGGAACCATTACCGTTAAAGAGTTTCTTGAAGACGTGAAGCCTAGAGCTGAAATCACCTCCGCACCCCCAAGGGAATCACCTGAAGCATTAATCCCTCTGGCGCAGTAATTTATTCCCAACTGGTTTTCTAAAAAACAGCTTCTCATTCCCCCATCCCTCTTTTCTTCTTCCTTGGCCCTTTCCCTTTTGGTTTGTCCGAATATTAAATTCGGGGTTTCGCCCCCGCGCGACGAGGCACTGTTGTTTCGGCAAAAGTGCCCAACACCATGTTTGCCCGTGCGCGGCCCTTCGGGTTCCTCCACCTCCATCCCGAATCCTTCGACCTGGCTCAGGACAGATCAAGATGGCTCGGGAACTCGCGGAGTCTATCCTGAGCCTTGCCGAAGGACTCAAACAGCCTCGCCAGAGGGGTCGATTCTGGACGGAGGCTCCGCCGCGCCCCACGCAGGAACCTAAGGGAAGAATCGACGTATCAAATGAGGGAGGTGGATTGATTGGAACCTGTCCATCCATTCCTTGTTTATCATCCCCGACATCCTTTATGGGAATGTTGAAAAAAGCCGCCAGCAGCGTTCTCGGGCTTCGCACAGACACGGTCGCCCTTTTGCCGTGCTCACGCCTGAGAGTACGCTCCGCGCGTCATGCCTACTCCGCCGAAGTGAGCTACGAAGGCCGTAAAGGGCTGCGGCCTTTCCTTCGACTCTGCTCAGGACAGGGCTGGACGGACTTTTTTGAACATTCCCTCCCACTGATGCGGGCCGTCTTTCCTGGAGCATCTATGGGTATGGATCTGAAATATTCAACAGACCCTTTATCGAGGATTCAGGTTTTCTTTTTGTCATTTCGCCCTTGAAAGAAATCTTGCCGCTTCTGCCAAGACCGTCCAATGGTGGACAAAGAGATTTCTCCTTCCACTCGAAATGACAGAGCAGAATTACATAACAGATGTTTGTGTGCTCATGAATTAGATCTATGAAACAAACCGTAAAGTTTCCCGATCGGGAATTTTTTTATTGTTTCCTTTGGTAATTGTCTATTTTATTCCCGAAGGGTAACATTTTTATTGATTCACACTTTAAAAACAAGTAATATTCCCGAACGGGAATACAAAATAATGCATGTAAGATACACACCAGAAACCATTGGCACCCTTGTTAGGAATACACGTAAGAAGATGAAGGTGACCCAAAAAGACCTGGCGCTCACATCCGGGACAGGGCTACGGTTCATTATCGAATTGGAAAAGGGCAAACCCACCTGTCAGTTTGGTAAAGTCCTGACGGTTCTTCACACCTTGGGAATCAAACTAAAACTGACTCCTCCAAGACCTGGTGGGATGGCCTAAGTCATGACCAAAACCCTTGATGTCTATCTGCACAACACACTTGTTGGCTTTCTGACTCAGGATGATGATGGGCAAATGCTCTTCCAATATGCCCAAAGCTGGATTGAGACATCCGAGGCTGTACCCCTTTCTCAATCGCTTCCACTGCGAAAGAACATTTTCACCCGTACCGAATGCCGGGGTTTTTTTGCAGGCATTCTTCCAGAAGGAAACAAACGGGACATCATTGCACGGAATCTTGGTATCAGTGCCAGAAATGATTTCGCTATGCTGGAAAGGATAGGTGGGGAATGTGCAGGCGCGATCACCTTTACTCCCACGGGAGAGCTTCTACGAGAAGGTCAGGAGACGTATCGCCATTTGAGGGATAAGGAGCTGGCCAAGATTTTGCGGGAATTACCCCGTCGTCCCTTAATGGCCGGTGAGGAAGGAGTCCGTCTTTCTTTGGCTGGAGCTCAAGATAAAATTGCTGTCCATGTGAGCGGGACTGACATTTTTTCTGTACCACTCAGAGGTGCTCCAAGCACCCACATTCTCAAACCGGCCATCGAGCGATTCGAAGGAGTGGTTCTTAACGAAGCCGTGTGCATGAACCTGGCGAGCAAGATCGGCCTGCCCACGGCCAGCGTGGCTATCGGTACCATTGAAAGGATCGACTATCTTTTGATTGAACGCTATGACCGCACGGGAGATTCAAAAGGAAACACGCGGCGATTGCATCAGGAAGATTTCTGCCAAGCACTGGGGGTGGTTCCAGAAAGGAAATATCAAAGCGAGGGTGGGCCAACATTGAAACAATGCTTTGACTTGGTCCGAAATGTCTCAGCAGCTCCCGTCATTGACCTCCAACATTTATTGGATGCCGTAATTTTTCATGCGCTTATTGGAAACCATGATGCCCATGCCAAAAACTTTTCACTCCTCTATCAGAAAGATCATTCCGTTCGGTTGGCACCCTTGTATGATGTGGTCAGCACGGTGTATTACCCAGAGCTTTCCCAACATTTAGCAATGAAGATTGGCGGAGAATCCGTTTCCGGCCAACTCTACCCACGACATTTTGAGACACTGGCTCAAGAAGCCGGACTGGCCAAGCCAATGGTGGTCCAGCATGTTCCGGAACTGGCCCATAAAATCCTCACCCAATTGCCGGATATTGAGATCGACCACAAAGTCGCTTATCAGGTGATGAGGCAGATCAAAGAACGATGTGAGGCCTTTCTTTCTCGATTCAAAAAATGACACGGACAGAGGAACTGCTCGGGTATTAAGGCTAAAGGCTGTGGGCTGAAGGATGATCCGCATTATTGGCCTCTAAAAGCCTTCGGCCTTCAGTCTATCCTTCCTGGGATTCTTTCTTGTGTAGCTGCACGATCTCATCGTGCCATCTTTTCCCCGCAACAATCGCCAAGAAGAGGCAGCGTGAGACGCTGCAGCTACAATGCCACTCTTTTGTAGCTGCGCCGGTTCATGGCACCCTCTTCAAAGCACTATCAACCCGTTCCCACTACAATTCATAAAACTGGTCGCAATCAACCTGGTCGATAAGGGGATTATTGACAATGTACTCACGAATTTTATGGAGGGCCATTTCATTTCGAATGACGTGTTCATAATAATTAGGCTGCCAAACGGATTGGCCTACCCCCCCCGTGTCACCCAAGATTTAAAGGCCTGAATGACTTGACCCAGAGATTTTGAAGATGATTGAAAGAGAAGAATGACATGGACGTGATTCGGCATCACAACAGCCTGATCAATTGTAACACCAGGAAAAAATCGAGGAATTTGATCTATTTTTTCTTGTAAAATGGATTTGGCCCTTTCTGAAACAAAGTAAGGTTTTCGATCTTTGGTACAGACCGTCACAAAGTAGTATCCGTTCTCACGATAATCATAGCCACGCAATCAAAGGTGTTTGCGATATCGTGGGGGGTTGGGTCTTTTTGACATATTTGGCCTTCAACCTAGAAACAGCAATTGGATCACAAAAGTCCGCGCAAGCTCTTGGCGCACCTGATAAAATACAAAAATGTCTTATCACCACCGAGGTGACTACGACTTTTTGTATTTCATCATGCACACCAATATCTTACACGGCTTTTTTGCGCCCAACTGCCGTTTCTAGGTTCAATCGCTTAAGCGAAAGCCCGGGCGCCGATGAACAAGAAGGCAGCATAAGATGATGCTGCTCCAGAAATTTGTTTTTAGCTGCACGATATCATCGTGCCCTCTTCCCACGCAGCAATGTCCAGTGACGTCAGGAAGAGGCAGCGTGAGACGCTGCAGCTACAATACTCCTTCTTTTGTTGCTGCGCCATCTAATGGCGCCAATTTTTGTTTGGTATTTTATGGCAGCATAAGACGTTGCACCTACGAAGAATTTTAATTTCAGTTTAATTCGGCATTATGAAAAGTGGGCCGATAATTTTGGATACATGATTGTGCCAAAAAAAATCCCCGCTGAGGGATGAACCTCAGCGGGGATTCAGGATAACGGGGAGGATCGATCCCCTTACATCACATTACCAATTGATCCAGAGTTGGGTATAACCCCAGGTTTCATTGGGAACACTTACTCCATTATAGCCAGATGCGGGATTACTGTCAATAAAGTCACCAGGGAAGAAGACCCCACCACCGACTTGCCAGGCAACATGGTTACCCGGCGTGAAGAACACGGTATAGACTACATCGATTTCGCTTCCAAGGTCATCTTCTTTGTTACCAGTCGGTGACTTAATAAATACATTTTGGCTGGCACCGTACCAATTGTCTCCCTCTTCATTCAGCAAGAACTTATGGCCACCGATATCCAAGTGGCTATTCTTGGTCGGCCGCAGATTCAACGTCGCACCAAAATGAATCATATTCTTCCATGCCATCCGATCCATATACCCGAAGTGAATATGGTTCGTCGGGAATAATTGGTCGAACCCGCCCCATTTAGCATTACAGGTTCCAGGGGCATGCGTTATCGGTCTTGCAAGTGTTGGCCTTTGAATCTCCGGAGGCAATATTAAATTCAAGACCAATACGAGGTTGCATTGGCACAGGAAGAGTCACGCCTCCATCAACATGAAAGGCATAGGCCTCAATGTCAAAACTTCTAGAACCATCCAGCAGTAGGCCCTATATTTCCAATTTCCCCAAACTGGTAGTACCCTTCAACGGTTATATCAACACGGAGTTTTGAAAGTGTTTGTTTCGTCGTGGCGCGACCACCGATCGTATGACGAGATTGGTTAGCTGGTCGATTATGTGCTAAGCCTTTGCCTCGATTCGTTCCACCATCATGCCAAATCCAGGCTGGTTCCACCGTCACGCCAGCAATTTTAATCGGCGCACGAAGAAAAATAATATTACCATCCCGGCTGGACCCGGCTGGCTGACCACTACCTCCACACCCTCCACTGGCTGCACCACCACAATCGCCTTCGGCTATTCTTAACCAAGCAGCCTGCAGCGTTATAGTTTTGCTGACCTTATAATTCAGCGAGGCACCATCTAATGCCCAACCAATATTGTTCCAATCAAAATGGCCAAACATACGGTGGTTGCCCCAGACCACTAATTGTCGACCAATTTTGGCGGTTAAATTCTTCACGCCCACATTTCGAATCAACATAAATGCTTGACGGGCATATAGGTTGGACGCGGAACTATTAGGATCTCCGGCCCCTCCTATATTTCTCCCCCAGTTTTTTGAGTATTGGGGTTGGAAGAAAAATACTACGTCGGGTGAAATGGTGTAGTGGAAACCAATCCGCACCCACTGTTGGACAAAGAAATCATTGTTCTTTCAGTGGTTGATGGCATGGCACCTACCGCTAAAGAACCCTTTTATAGGCTTGCCTTTTACCAATACCAAATTTATTGCTATTTCGGAATTCTGGCCGAACCCGGAGATCTCCGGTGATATTGAGTTTGTTGATGTCAAACAGTTTGCTTGTGGGTGGATCAAACTTGTGATACGGAATCAAGTTCGGAATGGCACGTGGCACGGCAGGCACGGCAGAGTTCTTATCCGTGGCCGGTGTTGTTTTTGCGGCAAAAGCTGGCGCGGCTGTCATCGTGACGAATAAGACTGCAGCCGTTGCCCACTTGAGACCATTGCTAAATACTTTCATGGCACTCCTCCTGTAAGTTGGTTCCCCCGCGGGATAGTTCCTCGTTAAATATTCGCTGGTTTTCAACCTTACTACCCCAATGTGTCGTTTCAACTTTGACTACCTTAACCTTAACGATTTGAAACATTCTTTCTTTCCCGTTTGTGTCCCTTCACGTTTGGCGCGGGACGCTGAAATCTTTAGGAAAACATCCATTTTCCTGCAATGCCTTTCTAATTTTTTCGTGGCCCCCCTCCTTTGTTTTAAATGAGTTGCCTCAGGGCACTCGGGTGAAAACTATTAGATAATGCCCATTAGTGAATTATTTTAATGCCAAAACTATGCCATTTTACTTCCCATTGCAACATGTTGATTGTATTATTATTTTTATTTTTAATTTAGACACGTCCTCCAAAAGTGTCTTAAAAATACAACATGCATACAAATTACGGTTTATGGAATTAAAGCTTCCTTTTTGGATTTCTCTTATCCAAAAGCAGCATTAAATGCTGCGGCTACAAACCATGGTTATCCTATTTTTGTTTCTTCCTTGATACTGGACGATGCCGAATCGCCAACACTTTTGATGGTTTCCTCAGCTTCTTTCATGGATGATTCAAGATCCTGTTCGACCATCTTCACTTCCTGCTGAATCATGTTGATCTCTGGTTCAACTGTTTGGCGAAGATCATCAGCCGTCTCTTTGAATCCCTTTATGGCTTTTCCAACTTGCTTCCCGATTTCAGGAAGCTCTTTTGGCCCGAACAACAAAAACGCAATGACCAAAATAATCAAAACTTCCATTGCGCCTAAACCGAACATTGTTTACTCCTGTGAAGCGTGAAACGAAAAGATGTTCTTTCATCCTTCATAACTCCTCACGCCTCATGCTTTTCTCCATCATCCTTGTTTCGTTTCTTGAGGTTGCTCCACCGGGACTTGCTGCACGGGCTGTTCTTGCGGGGAGGGTACGCTGACCTGTTCCAGGGGTGGTACGCTAGATTGTGGCACGCTGGCTTGTTCCATGGTGTGATCCGGTACCTGTTGCGCTGGCATTGGGGCCCCTTGTTGAAATCCTTCTTGATCCGGTGGCGGAGTGACGTCCATGGCATCAGGTTCATGAATGGATTTTTTGAATCCTTTGATGGCTTTTCCCAAACCTTCTCCAAGTTGCGGAATCTTCCCAGCACCAAAAATTATGAGGACGATAAATAAAATAAGAAGGAGCTCCATCCATCCAAACGATCCAATCATTCACAACCTCTCGGTGATAATACTATGCTCCTGCACCAATCTGGCACTATCCCAACCGGGCGCAGTATACAATGTCATTAACAAGAAATCTACCCAAAATTCACTTAATCGTAGGAAAATTTTACTGATGAGCCCTTTAGTCTCTATCGTGTGCCTACCGGTTTTCATCTACACTTCACATTAATATGTGAAATTCCTGCGATGATCGACCTTGGAACCTACGTCCAAGAATAGTTTGATCTACCCAAGTCCGCCTACTTCAAATGCGTAATATCTGTTGGAAAGAACCCTCTTCTTCTGTGCCTCTCCACTCCTAATTTTTCACTCCTTACTATTTTTCTCCCCCACCGGAACAAAAAGGAAATGAAAATAATCGACCGGTTGCGCCGGTGCTTGCAATACCGTACGAAGTATTTCTCGGTCGTATCCCAGCTCTTCCAATGTGCCCGCCACGCCCAACACTTCTTCCTCTGTTAAATACGCAATCGTATCAGGCACGCCCGCAGACTTCAGACTACCCTGAAGGCGCTCTAATTCTTCTCGTTGATCATTTGGTATATTTGGCGGAACCGGAAATTCGATGGTCCGGTGGTACGGGCTTTGATACGCATTATTAATGGCTCCGATCGTTTTGAGAATGAATCGATCGACTTCCCATTGGTCACCTTCCGGCAAACGAGGGTGAGAGGCCAGGACATCCATGAGACTCATCACATTAGTCCCAAGATTCCGTCCGACGAATTCTTTTTGAGGTTCGATGTGCACCTCTCGACTACCCAAGTGCTTGGCCACCTCTTCAAGCAAGGCAAAATTTACCATAAAACTAAATTGACCGCCAAGCAGGTTATAACAGGGCTTGTCCGGATCATTAAGCACTGAAAGGTCCGCCGTTCCCGCATCAAAGGCACTGAGGCCAATGGCATCGGGGGCCAACAGCCGAGTGGCTTCTTTGAGCGAAGAGGCCGCCCCGACATTATAGGGCACCAACACTTCCTCATCAATGAACTTTAAAAAATCCGTGATGAGCCGTCGAAACGGAACGTCTTTGGCTTCGATTTTATTATACGTTCTCTCCCACACAATATCTTCCAAGAAACTCGGCAGCCCTTTGAGGGTCGGAACATCGAGGTGTTCGAATGCCTGAATAAACGCGG
The DNA here is from genome assembly GCA_963555755.3 of Nitrospirales bacterium. Lineage (GTDB taxonomy): Bacteria > Nitrospirota > Nitrospiria > Nitrospirales > UBA8639 > Nitronereus. The sequence goes on along the minus strand of OY820905.2, from coordinate 3,802,448 downwards.
TCCAATCCGGGAAACCCTGCAGGCGAGTTTCCTTGAGATTGGGACGAACATGTTCCTCCATGATGTCCCCGGCTTTTCGGAGCAAGAGCTTGGTAGAAGATTCATTCCAAAATTCGTTGCAAATGATACGATCGACCGAACCGTCAGCAAAGCCTTGCAGCTCAGGGACTTGAGCGTGCTCGAACTTGATTCGACCTTGATGCTTGGCCAAATCCGCGTTGGCTTTGGCGCTGTCCAGCACCACCTCGGATGAATCGATCAGAATGTATTCGATGCGTGGATACACCGTTCCAGCCGAATCCAACGCCTGCACTCGATCCAGGAAACACGCGGCTAAGTTTCCATTGCCACATCCCCACTCCATAATTGTCAGAGGCGTGGAGGACGCGGAGGGATTGGTTTTTTCGCGTTGCTGCACTCGATCCATATAGTCAGCGGCTAGGGCAAACCCTAGTCGGTAATCCGCGGCGGCAAAGGTTTGATAGAGGTCACGGAGTTGCCCGCCACGAAGCCCATAGAACACGTGGTTCATGTGGATCTGCCAGACATCAATGGGCAAAAAATCGCCTAGAAGCTGAGGAAGTGAATCTTCGGATGTTGCCGTTTGTGCGGCCATGAATTAAACCTCAAACTGCCCTATGGTGTAAAATTTACTACCTAAAGAGTCAGAATTCTAACAAACAGATTTTTGGGGCCGCAAGGAAGTGGGCTTTCTTGACAGAAAAGGGACATGGCCGTTAGGAAGTAGTGAGGAACGACGTCTTTGGTTTCAGCTCGTCCGGGTTCAGTGGTTCAACGAACAAATTAAGGGCACCTCTACAAACCAGGCATTTTTTGTGAGGGCAAGGAAGCCGCGCGCGGAAAACCGGAGTGTATGGGCGAATACATGAGGATGTGAGCACGCGGCTGACGCCGCCATCACGGAAAAGGACGGTTTTTAGAGGTGCCCTTAATTGTATGCGGCCCCCCCCGCGCGCGACGAGGCACTTGTGTTTCGGCAAAAGTGCCCAAAACCATGTTCGCCCGCACGCGGCCCCTACGACCCTGCTCAGAAGCAGGCTCTCCGGGGTGCCTCCGCCTCCGTCCCAAATCAAGATGGCTCGGGAACTCGCTGCGCTCAAACAGCCCTCGCCGAAGGGCTCGATTCGGGACTCCGGCTCCGCCGCGCACGAAGGCGAGAGAGATGTGATTGGGCCCAGTTGGGGATGGAAGAGACAGGGGCTTTGGGACCTGAGAGAAAATAACTTGGAAACACGTGATGGGTGATGCGTAATGGGTTATACGTCCAGACTTTCTTCACCCTTCACCCTTGACTCTTCATTTTTCCCTCTCACTCCTTACACCTTACTCCTCACTCTTGGTCTGACCCTCATGATGGCCCACCCAAACCTGGCGAAGGGTGAAGAACCAGGGGGCCCCTCGCCATCACCCGCACCATTTGATCCAGCTGAAACGAAGCACGGTTTTTCTGAGCTTGATACGATCCCCTTTAATCCTTCAGAAGCGTCTCCGAATCCCCTTCCCTACTATGATAATCGTCGGGAACTCGACCTAAATAGCCAGCCACCACTTGACCACAAACCAGAAGGGCTCTTTTTAAATATCACCCTGGCAGAAGACTTTGACGAAGACTTGGATTTTCGGCGTGGAAACTTGTATTACCCCGTACGACCGACGGACCAATTCACTGTAGACGCTTCAGCGATATACGTCGTATTCCAGGTGTTTAAACATTATCAGGCCTATCAGGTGATTGGACAGGTGTACCATGATTTCGTCGAGGGGGGGGCAACTGAGAGCATGATCGATGAAGATATGGCGTATCTCACATTGGAAGACGAAAGTGGATATCTCAAATTCTTTCCCCCTTCGGAACAAGGATGGAAACCCGGCCACTATCATATTGATATCTTCGTCGGATATGAAGCCAATGAGATGTCAAGAATGGGCACCCTGCGGTTTCGCGTGATCACCAACTCGTAGCCTTCCGGCCTATCCCCATTTTAATGGATCAATCGCAATGTTGGTGGAGTGAGGCAAACTGCTTCTCACTTTTCGACCACATCGTGTTTCCTGTAGCCGTAGCATCTAATGCTGCCTCTTCCCGGCACCATTGACCATTGCTGCACAGGAAGAGGGCACGATTTCATGATGTTCTTGAAAATAGCTCTTGAAAACAGTCGTCACTCTGTGAATTGCACATTACAATAACTTGAGTCAGACCAACCCTTTGTGGGGAGCACTGCGGATTCACGGGGAACTGCTCAAATTCGACATTCATATCTCGCAGGCCACCGTGTCCAAATACATGATTCGGAACCGGATTTCCGGTTCGTTGACTTTCACTGTCTTGTTACATACGATTCAAATGTTACTCACCTTTCACCTGAGGAGGTTGGTTTTGTCCACATCTGTCATCATGCAAGTGCAGCCTGAGATCATTATTCGAGCTGTCAAACAAATGAAAAAAAAACAACGTGATGCTTTTTTAGAAGACCTCTTAGCTTCGACTTCACCGGACTATTTAGCCAGCATCCGGGAGGCAAGGGCTCAATATAAAAAGGGGAAAGTGAAGACGTTAAAAGAGGTTTTTGGGTAGTGGCGTTTCACTATCTTTTTACCCTTCGGGCACTTAAAGATTTAGAAAAATTTGATGGCTCGACGAAAACCCGCCTTCGCAACGCTCTCCTTCGATTTCAATCTGATCCCCTAAAACATTCAGAAAAATTGACGGATTCTCAACTTGGATCCTACCGATTTCGAGTTGGGGATTACCGTATTATTTTTGATCTGGTCGAGTCAGACATTGTCGTGTTACGCATAGGCCATCGACGGGAGGTCTATAGAAGGCGGTCACAATGAAATATGTGAATAGAGAGAGCTAAGTTAGATAGGCAACAGTTGCGAATCGCGTTCTGTTGGGCGCCCCCATCATGAGAAGCATTGATACTGTTTAGTTATAGCTGCTAGAAATATTGCATTCTATCTAGGGATGTCCGGGCTTTGCCCCTGGGTGAACACTACGACAGGTTGATCACACAAGAGGCTCCGACTGCACCAAAATCGCTGCTTATCCAATCTCGGCCTTCGATCGTTTGACCCTTCTTTTAAGGATTGAGTAGAATGCCTGAGTCAGTCTTGTGAAAAGTTTTCCTACACCACCACCCATCCGAGTGTTTCAATCTAACGAATGACACTCAACGTGTTCACGAGCCATCCCAAGCACTCATGACTGTCACCCACATACCTTGGCTCTCCGTTGTTGTGCCGATTAAAGATGAGCGGGACAACCTTCAGCCTTTGACCAATCAACTCATCAAGGTACTCGGCGCGTTGGAGCAATCGCAAACGGCTCCCTTCGAAATTGTGTACGTGGATGATGGCAGTACCGATGGCAGTGCCACCGTGCTAGACGAGATCAGCCTTCACACGCCAGAAGTACGGGTGGTCCACTTCGATCGGAACCATGGGCAAACCGCAGCATTTGATGCAGGGTTTCGCTCGGCCCACGGCGAACTCATTGCGACCCTTGATGGCGATCTTCAATACGATCCCGCCGACATTACCAAGCTGTTACCGTTCACCAAGGACTACGATCTGGTATGTGGACGCCGACAGAAACGACTCGACAATATCATTCGGCAACTCTCATCACGCATAGCCTACCTGATTCGGAACGCGGTCATTCATGACGGCATTCACGATACGGGCTGTTCCCTCAAAATTTTCCGGCGGAGCGTCATTGAGCGAATGGCCCTCTTTCACAACATGCATCGTTTTTTTCCGGCCCTCGCCAAGATGTACGGGTTTTCGGTCACAGAAGTGCCTGTTCAACATTTCCCACGCGCCCATGGACAGTCCAAATATGGAATTGGCAATCGCCTCTTTGCCGGCCTGTACGACCTGATCGCCGTCCGGTGGATGCAGAAACGCTGTTTTCGATATGAAATCGTCAACACCCCAAGCGATTCATCCGACTCACAGTCTTAGGGTTCGCGCATGACCTTCCTTGCCTCAATAATCCCATCCCCTCGACAAAACACTGAAAGGTAAGGTACACCTAATTCTTCATCCTCCCATTCTTTACGTCTTGGGGCTGATGAATAATTAAAATTTCTATATTGCCGTTCGCATGTAACTCATTTTATAAAACGCCAAGAGCAACTGGGGATGTTCAAAAAGGTTCGCTCAGCAAGGCGGCAGGCACTTTGACGCGCGGAGCGTACTCATAGTACGTGAACACGACAAAGGGCCGAGAACGCTGCTGGCTTGTCTGCCGAAGCTCCGGCGTAGGCTGACGCCCTTTTTCAACCTTCCCGCCTCGTAATTCTTGATGAGCGAATTTCTTTCGGATATCAACGCCTACTTTGCCGCGTTAACCTTCATGGAAAGCGTCTGGCTCGGTATCGGATTTTTCGGCCAAAGTCTGTTTTTTTCTCGGTGGATTATTCAGTGGATCGCCTCTGAACGGAAAGCTGAGAGTCAAATGCCCATGGCATTTTGGTACATGAGTTTGGGTGGCGGCCTGATCGTGTTGGCCTATGCCATCCATCGCCGAGACCCAGTGTTTATTGCCGGACAAGGAATCGGCGCATTTGTATACCTACGAAATTTAATGCTGATCCATAAAACAGGAAAGCGAACTGCGAGTGGTTAACCAGTCCACACCAGCCAAGTCACTCGGACAGCCCTTTTCCACACAAACCCTCCACCTTATTTTTCTGCTGATTGTTGGGTCCTTCCTGCTCCTCATCGGGCTTGGCGACATGGGTCTCACCGATCGCGACGAAGGCAGCAACGCCGAAGCCGCACGTGAAATGCTCGAAACCGGGGACTGGATCTCTCCCACGCTGAACTATGAACCGCGATACGCTAAGCCTGCATTTGTGTATTGGATCATCGGCAGCACCTATGCTCTGTTTGGCGTGAATGAATTTACGGCCCGATTACCATCGGCGCTTTTCGGACTCGGGTTGCTCTTCCTTCAATACTTTTTTCTGAATCGTTTCCTTGGACCGGCCATCGCGTTTGGTGGTTCACTTATCCTCCTGCTCAATGCGGAATTCATCGGCATTCATCGGATGGTCTTAACCGACCCCGAGTTGGTCTTCTTTACTACACTAGCCACATACAGCTTTTGGATAGGTTTCCACGGCGAGGGTCGGGAGCGACAGTTTTTATGGTTGTTTTATATTGGCATGGCTTTCGCCATGCTCGCCAAAGGTCCAGTGGGCATAATCATTCCCCTGCTGGCTGTCATTCCATATCTCACGCTCACCCGTCAGTGGAAGAAGTATTTCGCAGGAGGAAAGCCTGTTCTTGGTTGGGCGGTGTTCATGTTGATCGCCGCCCCCTGGTACCTCGCCATGTTTGCTATCCATGGTGCGGATTATATGGCAGCGGCCCAAGCTAATACCACCGGGCGCTTTGCGAATCCCATGGAAGGCCATGGCGGAACCTTGCTGTTTTATTTTCCTATCCTTCTCGTAGGATTTTTCCCGTGGAGCGGTTTTCTTCCGGTGGGGATCTATCAATCGCTGAAAGAATGGAAGTTATACCGATCCGGAGAAAAAGAGGCTAAGGGAGAGGACGGACTCTTAGTATTTTGTTCGCTGTGGATCATTGGAATTTTAGTGTTTTTTACGATCTCCGCCACACGACTTCCGCACTACATTCTGCCGTTGTTTCCCGCAGCCTCACTGCTCGTGGCAGTGTTGTGGTCTCGTTTCTTACGTGAACCTTCTCCCTCCGGACTCACAATATCGGTTCGAATTATCCTGATCACCGGGTATATTCTCAGTATTGCCCTCGTCTCAGCCCCAGCCATTTTTGAAGCCTTTAAGACCAAAATTGCCTTGGAGTTTCCAGCCGCTGCAAAAATTGGCGTAGGGTATTCCCCATTGGTGTTGGGGCTAGGAGTCTTTCTCAGCGTGGTGCTATTTCGTCATTTTGTGTGGCATGATACCAAACGATCTCAGGCATTTTGGATCATCTCCGGCGCAATGGGGGCATTGTTACTTATCGTGCTCGTCTTCACCTTACCGCACTATGGAAAATATTTCGTCAACCCTCCACAACAACTGGCGACCATCGCCGGGCTCAACCTTGGACCAGACGATCGGCTAATTCAATTTGGCCGAAAACTCCCCTCGTTAGCATTTTATGCCAAACGCAGGGTGTACTCTATCAACCCTGGCGAAGACCACCTCTTCCACCCTCATGTGAAGCAAAATGGCCGGATCATGGTCATTCTCCAATCCCATCTTCACTCCCGACTCCCACAACCAGTCTTTCAATTTACCCCAGTATTACAGCGATACGGATGGGTCCTACTTTCAAGTGAAGCCCTCGTTCACTAACAACCGTGAACCGTGAACCGTGAACCGTGAAGAGTAATGAGTGGAGGCCACAGCTTGACAGTCGTGGCTTTCTACAAAGGGCAGTCATAAGGTCTCTTCACGGTTCACGGATTACGAAGCCCTTACTGCAGTGGAATGAGCCCATTTAATCCCCGGAACGTCACGGTTACCACGACCAGAAAAAAACACAGAAGAATTTCCCGTGCAAGGAAGTATTGATCCATATTTTCCTTCTCACCAACAAACCGTATCCACCATACCAGACCAGCCAAACTCGCCAACATGACCACTAGGGGGGAATGGGTTGTCAGCGCAAGTCCAAACCCAATCAACAAAGACCCCTCAAACATCACGCCATGTGCGCGGGCTGGAACATAGAGATTATTCCGAATGAGATTCCAACGCATGGCCAATCCTCCAAACAGCAAGAACAGCCCAACCCAATCCATCCCAATCGCAAGCCCCCCGGAAAAAGGCTGGCGAAACGTGATCCAGAATAAGGTAAGTCCTCCGATCAGCAGAGGTAATCCAAGCGGAAGAGCCTGATACAAAGATTGCCGCCATTCCTTATATGGTCGAGCACACACATATCCCACGAGGTACCCCAGCACGGCTCCGACAAGTACGTCGGTAGGAAAGTGCGAACCACCCAAAAAACGGCTGAGCGCGATGAATGACGCGGCCCCATACCACAGCCAAGACATCCCCGGAAAAGAGCGGGCAAGCACAGCGGCCACGGCAAAGGAGGCCGTGGTATGGCCGGAGGGAAACGTATCAAGGCCGCTTTGAAACGTGGGGCCATATTCAAAGGCATTTTGATGCGTCCATCGAGGCCGTGGACGACCGATCACGTGCTTGGGAATTTGCACGGCAATGCCCGCAGCCATATGTGCGACAAAGGTATCGATTCCGACCTGCCGAAATATATCTTTTTTCCACACGTATCCGACGAGGAACAAGGCGATACTGACCAGGATTAACGTCCCTCCATGCCCAAGACGACTCCCGATATTCCCGAGCTGTGCTATGATCGGGTTATGAAGGGAACGCACAAACAAGATCGCCTGGTAGTCCAGTTGGGATAGAGAAAATAGGGAGAGGGAAAAAATGACGCAGGAGAGAAAAATAATGGCCAAGGGTTTCAATCGACTCACGGCTTTCCCCCCAACAGGAACAAAGGCGTGTTGACCTCCCCCTTTTTCAAAGGGGGATTGAGGGGGATTGAACACGTGTTATTCATCAAGAGGTTTAAGCTAATCGCGATGTCACCGTTTGATAAACGGCTTCCCTGACACTTTCAATTTCTTGTAACACCTGGCCGTTGTGGAATCGAATGACTCGCAACCCCTCGCGTTTGAGACAAGCGTCACGCTGCTGGTCTTTCATTTGATTAGGTTTTTCGAAGTGTTGCGATCCATCGACCTCAATGACAAGCTTGGCCTTCGGAGCGTAAAAGTCTACGATAAAATCCCCCATGCATTTTTGCCTGTAGAATTGCACGTTCTGAATTTGTTTCCGTCGCAACCGACTCCATAACATTTGCTCAGCATCGGTCATGGTTTTTCGAAGCATTCGTGCCTCCGGCTTGTAATGTCGGTTGTATTTGATCAATGGAAATCCCCCCGAGAAAAATCCCCCCAACCCCCCTTTTTCAAAGGGGGGCCTAATCTCACGGAACCCAATCGGCAAGGAACACGTTAAATTCGCCGCGGGTCGTGGTGTTTCGGTCCGACACCCACACCAACAGTTTTCCATCGGGAGAAAACATCGGGAAGCTATTGAAGTGCCCCTTGAACGTGATCTGTTCCATGCCCGTTCCATCATCATTGATGAGATGTAACTGAAACGCCGGCCGGCCCTTGCCACCTGGAGGATCGGACACATTCGAAGAAAAAATAATTTGTCGTCCATCAACATGAAAATAGGGCGCAAAGTTTGAGGCTCCATTGAATGTCACTTGCCGTTTCTCGGATCCGTCGGCATTCATGACAAAGAGTTCGAGATTGCCTGGCTCAATCAGGTTTTGGGCTAACAGATCTTTGTAGGCCTTCAATTCTTCAGGGGTCTTGGGGTGTTGAGCGCGATACACAATCCGTTTGCTATCAGGTGAGAAAAACGCGCCTCCCTCATACCCCACTTCGTTCGTTAATCTCTTCACGCCAGAGCCATCAATATTCATGGTATAGAGATCAATATCCCCATCTCGGACAGAGGTGAAGACCATGGTTCGTCCATTAGGAGAAATGGTCGCCTCAGCATCATATCCGCGTGAGCTGGTAAGCCGTTGCAAATCTCGGCCATCGATTTTCACGGAAAAAATATCATAATCATCTAACGCCCAACGATATCGTGCACCTCGTTGAGGTTTGGGTGGGCATTGAAACCCCGTCATATGAGTAGACGAGAACAGCACTCGTCGTCCTCCGGGGAAGAAATAGCCGCAGGTCGTTCCCCCGTATCCCGTACTCACTCGATAGATGTTTTCACCTTTCAAATCCATAACGTACATCTGGTGACAGTCTTGTAAGGTTTGGCTTACGGGGTCTTTTGTCGATTGGAAGATCAGGCGATCCCCATCAAACGAAAAATAGGCCTCTGCGTTTTTTCCACCAGCGGTCAATTGCCGAATATTCGCCAAATGGCGTTCAACGTCCTGAGCTTGGGATGATTCTCCACCAACCTGTGGCTCCAATGCCAAGGTCTCTTGAGTCCACGTAGTCATGACCACGACACACAACACAAACAACCCTACCACTGTTTTCGCCTGAACCATGTTCGTAAATCTCCTCATGCTGCTTGCAATTCGACGGTTAGGTCTTGCGCCTTGGGAGCAAAGGAACCGCGTCCAATCACTTTTCCATTTTTGTACACAAGATAACTATCCCAACCATAAAAAAATAAGAGCCGTGCCACGCGAGAAACCGCGTCCGGGCCCAAACCAAAAAAGGCCGTGCCAACATGGTCGGGATGATTCGGATTCGCGCAGCTGACAAGGACAGCCACATTTTCACCTGAAAAGGTTGTGCCGTCTATCGTCACTGCACGTTCATTCACGGTGATGCGTGGGCCACACCAACGAAGGAGCTCCGCTGTTACAGCGTTCTGATTGGGCCGCCCAAACGCCAACACGGATTGGGCATCTGATGAATAACCCATGCCCTCCAACCAGACAACATCATCCTGTTGAGATCGAATTCGATCCAACGCCGGACGAAACAACGCTTGTCCCGATTCTGCTGGCGGCACAGACACGGCTCGATGCCGATCCGTCACCCAAAGATTCAACATAGGCGGAATTTGGCTGCGCTTCAGTCGTCTAAATGTCTGATATTCCGGATCAAGCGTGAGACGAATGGGCTTCGTTGGAACCCACAGTGACACCAATTGATCGTGTCCCCGCAGATCGAAAATCGCACGATAGACATTTTCTTGATCCAATTGAATGACAACGGGTACCTGCAATCGGTAAGAATCCCCAGTCTGAGACACCCGAAGGCGAATCCAAAAACCCTCGCCTGCAGCAGGTTGAACACGTGCTTCCTGAATAGCCAGCATCGGAGCTCCTGGCCGTTCCACCCATTGAATAAAAAACCAGGATAAATCCGCTCCTGACGTCTGCTCAAACACACGCTGCAACTCACTCCATCCGGCATAACGACCAGTGTACTCGGCCACCAACTGGCGAACACCTCGGAAAAATACGTCATCCCCAATCTGCCGTCGCAGCATGTGAAAAATCATCGCGGTCTTTTGATACCCGATGGCGTTATCCACACGATTTTCCTTATGATGAAAGTTCACCACCGCGTAATCATTTTTTGGATGGCTGTACAAGCTATACTCCACCATCATTCGCCGGCGATGGGCCACGGCTTTCTCATGCCCCTCGAACCGTTCTTCATAATAATAATTGGCCAGATACGTTGTCAGACCTTCAACCCAATTGCCGGTTTCAAAATGGTTCAACACGGAATTGCCCATCCACGAATGCACCACTTCATGACCAAGTGAATATGGTTGCGTGTACCTTCGCTTAATCACGCGACTTCCTAATAACGTAAACGACGGCAGGCCCAGCCCACTCGGGAAAAAATTTTCGACGACCGCAAACTTCGGAAACGGATACGGCCCCAAGATCTCCGTGTACAATTCCAGGTAATGCACGATGGCGTCCAAATACTGCGTAGCCAAATGGTCATCCTCGGGAAACAAATATGTGGCAATTTCAATGCCATGCCATTGTCGATCTTGTTTCATGAACCGATTGGCCGCCAAGGTCAACGCTTCCGTATTGGACCGGACGACCCATTCCGCCGTTGAGGTATTCCTTTGGGACACATACGACACTTCCTGGCCATGGGTGACCGCGCGCCAATCACTCGGGAGTGTGACCGTGACATGAAACGTCGCCAAAGATCCTAGGACGTCAGGATACCACAAGGTTTCCGAGGTTAAATACACGCCATCTTCACCGATATGTCCGTTGGTCTTATCGGGTCGCACAAAACGCAAACCGGGCGCCGCTCGCGGCGGATCATTGATGTGTCCACGATAGAAAATCCGCAGAATCAAGGACTCTCGATCAACCGGCATGGAGGGCAAGCGAATTTCGACAGTTCGGGTGAGTTGAGAATCAGAGGAGTCATCACGGCCCGGTGAAGAGAACAGCGCCTCTTCCCAAAAATTTAAGGGTCCACCTCCAACCAACACCTCTTCAATGTCAAGATAGGGATTTAAACTCACACGAATAATCGGTTCACTCTCAGGCAATCCAACCAATTGTATCGTGTCGTGTGCCACAATCGTATGGCTTGATGGGTAAAGCTCCACCACCAACTCATGATGCTGAATTTTCAATTCGGCGGCATAACAAAAAAGGCCACCACCAGCCCAAGCCAGCACACCACACCCCATCGCCACGATACATTGTTTCATTGGGCCTATTGAATAGTACTTAAATTTTAATAATGCCGTTATCGCGTAGTTCATCTTATAAAACGCCAAGCTTGTAGGGGGATGTTCAAAAAGGTGCGCTCAGCAAGGCCCCAGGCGCTTTGGCGCGCGGAGCGTACGGGTGAGTACGTGAGCACGACAAAGAGCCGAGAACGCCGCTGGCTTGTCTGCCGAAGCTCCGGCGTAGGCTGACGCCATTTTTCAACATCCCCTCATTTATTCCTGAACCTCGAGCAGGGCATCAGCAAATTCCCGCGCCTGAAAATCTTGTAAATCTTCTTCCTGTTCGCCCACTCCAATGAGGCGCACGGGAATCGCGAATTCTTGGGCAATAGCCACCACCACTCCACCCTTTGACGTACCATCAAGCTTCGCCAAAGCCAATCCCGTAACTCCGATTGCCTCATGGAATTGCTTCACCTGAGCCAACGAATTTTGTCCAATGGTTCCATCGAGGGTGAGTAACACTTCATGCGGCGCGCCAGGCAGTTCCCGATCGAGGATACGTTTCATCTTTTTTAACTCATCCATCAAATTGACTTTGGTGTGCAATCGACCAGCGGTGTCAATGAGAACCACATCGACCCCACGCGCCTTCGCTGCGGCCAAGCCGTCAAAAACCACCGCGGAGGGATCGGCGCCTTGTCGGTGCTTAATCACATCAACCCCAATCCGGTTTCCCCAAATCTCCAATTGTTCGATCGCCGCGGCACGAAAGGTGTCCGCGGCAATGAGTAAGGGCGTCAATCCTTGACGTTTCAACCGACTGGCAAGTTTCGCCATGCTGGTGGTTTTCCCGACTCCGTTTACCCCCACCCCCAAAATAACAAAAGGCTTGGGTCCCGAGCGAATCACCGTTTCTATCGAGTCAGATTGAGCCGGCGCCAAAATCTCGACAAGGGTGTCCTTCAACGTCTGGATCGAATCCCCACCCACCTCATCGCGAAGGCGCTCCATCAAACGATCCACCGCGCGAACACCAACATCAGCCCCCAACAGCGAGGCCTCGACTTCTTCTAACACCGCGGGATCATGCCCCTGTCCGACTAACTGCAGCAGCGAGCGTTGCACGCCTTTGCGGGTTTTATTTAAACCTTCCTTAAGCCGTTCAATCCAACTCATAGATTCGTTATCCGTAATGCGTGATGCGTAAAGCGTTACTGAGCAACCGCCTATTCACTGGCAGCCGATCTTCGCTTCAAATAACGCAAGAGGCCTAAGAGAATTTGCCTTAACTGATTAACTTGGTTCAACTCATGTTGGTTTCTAATAAATTTCAACCTGGCCGCTAATATAAGTTGTGTTTCTAGTTCCGCAAGCGACCCGAGGGCTATATGCAAAAATTGAATAAATTCTTTTTTAGATTTTCTCGCCGCACCCTCAGCAATATTGCTCGGGATCGAAATGGCCGACCGTCTTGTCTGCAACGTTAATCCATACGTCTCTTCCTTGGGGTATTGAGTCGTTAGCCTGTAAATAGATTCAGGGAATGTTGAAAAAAGCCGCCAGCGGCGTTCTCGCCCTTTTGCCGTGCTCACGTACAAAGTGTACGCTCCGCGCGTCAAAAGGGCTGCGGCCTTGCTGGACGGACTTTTTTCAACATTCCCTCCCACTCGGTGTGGGGCTCATATGGAGCGTTTATTGGCTATTGACGTGAATTATTCAACAGCCCCATTCAACAAGTTCCATTGCTTTATTCCATGCATCCAGATCTTTATGCGTTTTCAACCCATTCGTCACTCTTTTTTCCTTACTCATCACGCTTCACGCATTACGCATCACGACCTGGCAACCAATTTCGGTAAGGGTTTGAGTGCTTCAAAAAGCTTCTCTTCTTTGCGGCGCATCCGTCGAGCTTCTTTTTCACCACATTCGTGATCATACCCTACTACATGCAACAGGCCATGAATCAATAATCGAACGAGTTCTTCGTCCAACGAATGTTTCAAAGAAACCGCCTGCCGCATGGCCGTAGGGACTGAAACCACCACATCGCCAAGCATCGGCGATGCCGGACCGCCGGCCTCACGACAGGCAAAGGCTAACACATCGGTGGTTCGGTCTTTCTGTCGGTAGTCACGATTCAAACGACGCATGCGCGCACCACCCACGAATTCGATGCTGATCTCGGAGGCGGCCTCTCCCACACATGCTAGAAGCTTTTGAACAATACGCCGGACCGCAGCCTCTCGAACCAGCACACGATGCACACGACTACGAACGAAGACTGGCATGGTCCACACCATCCTGCAAACCAGGGAATAAAGATCCCCGCAGCAAGCTGACGGGGTATTCAGAGGAAACAATGATTTGAAAATCCCCCTAACCCCCTTTTCCAAAGGGGGGACCTCATTAGGTTACCCCGTAGCAAGCTACGGGGAATAGCAAGTTTAAATGGTTTTGAGAAAACGGTTCCGAACGTTCAGGAAGGGAAAATCAATTATTTCGTTCCGTCGGATCTCGTCTGATCGTGACCAGCCTCATTCCCATGCTGGTTATAGGCCAAAATAATATCTTGCACCAACCGATGTCGCACAATATCTCGTTCGTGAAAATAAATAAATTTAATTCCCTCAACCGCCCGAAGAATTTCAGTCACTTGGATCAACCCCGACGTACGATCCGGGGGCAAGTCCACTTGCGTGATATCACCCGTAACCACGGCTTTAGAGTTAGACCCAAGCCGCGTGAGAAACATTTTCATCTGTTCCGCCGTGGCGTTTTGGGCTTCATCCAAAATCACAAACGCATCGTTCAAGGTACGCCCACGCATAAAGGCTAGCGGGGCCAACTCAATGTCTCCACGCTCTATCAACCGATTCGCCCGATCCATATCCATCATGCCATACAACGCGTCATACAACGGTCGTAAATACGGATGGACTTTTGCGTACATGTCCCCCGGTAAAAACCCCAAGCGCTCACCGGCTTCGACCGCAGGCCGCGCCAACACAATCCGACTCACCTCTTTTCTCATCAACGCGCCCAAGGCCATGGCCATGGCCAAATAGGTCTTGCCCGTCCCCGCCGGACCAATACCAATGACCAAATCATGTTTTTGAATCGCTTCGATGTACAAATGCTGAGTGGGGGTCTTCGGAACAACTGACCCTTTGGGAGTAAAGATAGGAGCAGGATCGAGAAATTCGGCCTTGGGAGGAGCGTCAATTTCCGTGGCTTTCAGTGCCCGGGTCACGTCTTCGGATTTTAATTGACGCCGCCCGATCGTCCGTTCAGCCAACTCGCAGAGAAGGTGTTCGGCACGCCCAACCGCCTCCGGCTGACCTTCGAGAGTGACTTCATCACCCCTCGCAGATACCCGGACCTGCAAGCCATCCTCAATCAACCGGAGATGCATATCCCGCGGTCCAAAGAGATTAGCGAGGTCCACCCCTTCACGAAGTTTGACTTTACGCACGTGAGACTTTGGAAACCTCCTGGATTAGAAAACACCGCAGCAGCATTCTAGCAAAGGGGGCTCAGGCCCTCAACAAAAACATCGACCCCCGGTACAGGGCTAATAAAATGTGATTTGCTTCGCTGGAAATTATCTTATGCAGGGTTTCGCCCCTGCAGACGAGGTCCTTTTGTTTCGGCAAAAGGAGCCAAAACCATTTTCGCCCGTGCGCGGCCCTACGGGTCCCTCCGCCTCCGCCCCGAATAAGATGGCGAGGGAACTCGCTCCGCTCAAACAGCCCTCGCCGAAAAGTCGATTCGGGGCTGCGGCTCCGCCGCACCCAACGCGGGGTGAAAGGCGTTTGGAATCTATAAGACCAAGAAATATGAGATGAAAAAAATTTGCCTGCAACTATTTGATCAGTCATTCCCGACATTTTTTATCGGGAATCCAGGTTGGGTTCTTCTTTGCGGAAGGTAGGGTTGAGGAATGGGTCTCTTAGGGAGTTATTAAATGCAGGGTTTCGCCCCTGCAGACGAGGTACTTTTGCCAAAACAAAAGGACCTCGTCGTGCGGGGACGACACCCCGCATAAAATTATCGCTTCTGACAAGTAGAACAAAAAAACGAACTACGTTCACTAACCAGCCGACGAATAGGGGTGGAGCAACGGGGACAAGGCTGCCCCTTTTTTTGATACACCTGATGATAATTTTGAAATTGTCCTCGCCTGCCGTCTGGAGACAAGTAGTCTCGAATGGAAGAGCCACCTCCGTGGATCGCATCGGCAAGCACCTTCTGCATCTCCTCAAACAACAATTGAATTCTCTTTTTGGACAAACGATTCCCCTGGGCATCCGGATGAATGCCGGCACGAAAGAGCATTTCGTTGGCATAGATATTTCCGATCCCCGCGATACGTTGCTGATTCAGCAACAACGCTTTCACGCGACCACGACACCCTTGTATTAACCTCAAAAAAACCTCTGCTGAAACGGTCAACGGATCGACTCCAAAACGTCGCTGACGATAGGCTTCCCATTCCGTCTCATCAAACAAATACAGCCTTCCAAACCGTCGTGCGTTCCAATAATGAAGCGCGCCCTGTTGGCTATTCGATAAGTGGATAGTCATATGCAGGTGCTTCTCACTTGGCACTAACCGACGATCAAAGAGCAGCAGCCCGGTCATCCCCAGCTCAGCCACCAGGTAGCGACGTTCTCCGCCTTGTTGGCACACCATCGACAGACTTTTTCCCTGTCGTTGGACATCAATCAGCCGGGCCCCTGTGTACCAGGGAAGGCTTCCTAACCCCTGACGAACGATATCGTCACGACCGATCCAAATGTTCTGGATGGTGGCCCCAACTATGTGTGATTCGAGCTGTCGTCGAACGACTTCGACTTCAGGAAGTTCAGGCATGGCCAATCAACCACTTTTTCGATTATTAGACGGGGGGGGCACCACAACAAGTTGCAGCCCATCCGGTTAAGCTTCTATACTGAATAGTTGGGTGTTCTCAAAGGAGTTAATGCATGTCGAGTATAGCTGTCAAAGAAGTGGAAGCACGTTTAACTCAGGCCAAATGTGCTATTTGCAAGAAAAGCCGGTTTGGAATTGATAGTCGCAGCGTGAAAGAAGACGGGGACTGGAAAGGGATCTGCATAGATTGCCACTACATATTTCCGGTGTATACGGATATGGAATTTTATTTGCAAACGCAACCGGATGTGAAGTATCGATTGCGGGAAATCGCCTGCCCCAATTGCATGAAAAGGGATCACAGCTTAAATTTTCGGATTATCATGTCGGTACGCGAATCCATTTATTTTCTCACCTGCCAGTCGTGCCAGCATCAATTTCCTGAACAATCGTCACTCGAATCTTTCGAGTAGGCGCCACCAACTAGATTGGAACCTTTCTATGGACAATCCTCCCACTCAACCAGAAACAGATCCTTCAGAAAATCCGGAAGCCGCGAACAAGCCGAAGGCCAAAAAAGAAATCCCTCTGGTGTCTATTCCTCACGACGATGACATGATTGCCGCGGAAATGGCGGAACTCTTCGATGAGGATAAGGTCACCCACAAACACGGCAGCTCTGAACCCGAGGCCGATTAAGCAGACGTGAGCCCATCAGGCGTGATGCGTGTTTGTAGCCGTATCATCTACTTCAAGAGATGACGCTTGTCTTTTATCGCGTCAACCCGAAAGACGAGGTTTTTGACCGGACATTCTGCACAGGGTTGGGTGGGATTGGAAGACCAGGGAATTGAGGACAATACTTTAACGGCTTTCAAATGGCCATTTTTCAGCAACTCCACAAAAGTCAGTGCATCATCTAACGACTCCGCTTTCCACGTAATCGCGCGAATGTGACCTTGCGGTTGCTTCAAGGGAACACTTAGAAAATAGGAATTCGAGGTGACCCCCTTGGGCAACGGCGTGATTTCCTTGGCCAACCCCTTCATCATGCCGCATAATTTTTGAATGGCTCCCTGAATATCTTCGCCCTCGACCTGTAGTTTTTTGACAAACTCTGAGTCACAGATCCCCATAAGTGAGGCCACCGGGGAATCCGGATCTTCGAGCACGGACACCGTAGCAACCGCTTCCGGGATATCGAGCGCTGTCAGGAGGATCGTTATAAGTTGAGGCTTTTGCTCTTCACCAGCCGTGGCCACCAGTACACTCAGCGCCATCATGCCCGCGACCAGAATCACGGCCCAGAGCAAACCCTTGATTCGCCTTGAATGTCGTAACCGCATTAGCATCGCACGCTCCCAGTTATTTTTTCTCTTCGGGGAATGTTGAAAAAAGCCGCCAGCGACGTTCTCGCCCTTTTGCCGTGCTCACGTACTGAGAGTACGCTCCGCGCGTCAAAAGGGCTGCGGCCTTGCTGGATAGACCCTTCGGAAAGACTCAGGGCATGCTTTTTTGAACATTCCCTCCCACTGATGCGAGCAGGCTTACCTGGAGCATCTATGGGTCATGGACCTGAAATATTCAACAGACCCCTTCGCGTAACGGCCGTTGGAAAACTCGGAACCCTTCGACTGCTGCGGCGCTCAAGGCGAACGGCCTCTCACTCAACAGATGATGGGCTCAGCACCCCGGTTATACTAAATCCTGAGCTCGTTCGAAGGGTCGAAGCATGAACGGGAGAGTGGGCATGTTTCTGCCGTTTTTAGGGTTCACGCAGCCTGCATCTGTTTCTATATTGAACCGCACCCCATCACATTTTGCAAATATCAAGAGTGACGTATGTCACATCATGGAAGTGAGGTTCTGAGTATCTTTGCACCCTTCTACGCACTCTTGGTAGGTTCTGCAAAATCCACAAGAATCCAACGAGTTTGGCATGGGGAAATCGAAATCCAGGAATTTATGAGAACAAAGATTCTCGTCTCTATGGACATGCTACTCTCGGGTATGATTTGGTCTTGCTTTTATTCCCTACAAGCCGGATATTGTCATCCACTGCTTTTGTCGAGAAATAAAGCGTTCATCCCCCTTAGGACCTGAGAGAAAATAACTTGGACATCTCGCATCCTATCTTCGGGCCATCTTTGAACGGGCCTCAATCGAAAAACCCTCGACATAGCTGTGCTATGCCTCGGGGTTTTCTCAATCGTTCCGTCCAAATCCAACCCAAAACTTGGCGCGATAGTGTCCAAGTTATTTTCTCTCAGGTCCTTAACGATCACGTGTTTTGCAGGAGGACATTATGAATCGGGATCGCTGGCTAGAAACTCGCATTTTACGGAATTGGCTCGTTGTTGTCGTGGTCGTGGCTCAAGGCTGTAACTGAATTCAGTACAGTGAGCATGTGACCAAATATGGCAGACCCTTGTCTGATCCTACCTCTCCTCCGGCCACCGTGACCATCGAACCTGCTCAACACACCAGCCCTATCAACACCCAACAAACGTTCACCGCGGTGGTCAAAGATGCCAAAGGGAAACGCGTCTATAGCGCCGTGGTAGAATGGATTCTCGCACGGGCCAACGGTGCTGTCGGGGATATTATCGAAGTCGGACAAGATCCCTTGAAGCGGGCATTGAAGATCGACAACACCTACGCCATCGGTGGAGCCAATCGCCGAGGGGAATCCACCGTAACCTTGACCTCTGTTCAAGAAGGCACCACACATCTCATCGCGGTCGTCCCGGACATTAAGGACAAAAGCGATCATAAAGCCTTTGCGGTCATGCACTGGTTAGATGCGCAATGGGAATTCCCTGCTGATGGCACACAGAAAGTGGGAACGTCTCGAACATTGACCACTTCAGTGAGAAAAGCCTCAACCGGTGCGCCTCTTGTCGGCTACCAAGTGGAATGGAATGTCACGTCCGGACCTGAAGCTTTTTTTGAGGAAAGTGGGCAAGCTGAAGCCATAACCGAAACCGATGAAAATGGGGTAGCCCAAGTCACGTTGTCCCAACAAACCCCAGGACCGGGTGGCAATGCGGTTCATATCAACGTAGTCAAACCGGAAGAATCCGACCGCGCGTGTTGCCCGGCGGTCAGTGGAGTCATTGCCAAAGGCGTTACATCCACCACTTGGATGGCTCCATCCCTCACCTTAGACCAACAATGTCCATCAGCCCTGGTAGTGGGCGATGTCGTCGAATTCCCGATCACGATCACCAATTCCTCGCAAGTGGATGCCAGCAATGTGATCCTGCGCAACACTATTCCTGACGGGATGGAATTCATTGGTGCGAATCCACAAGCTCAGATGTCCGGAAATACTTTAATCTGGAATTTGACCGATTTGCCAGCCCAAACCAGCAGGCAAGTCATTATTCGCATGAAAGCAAAAACCAGCGGCACGCCGGTGAACGAAGTCCTCGTTCAAGCCAATGACGGGGTGCGCAGTCAATCAATGTGTTCCGTGGCAGTCGGCGAACCGGTTCTGTCTCTTTCACAAACATGTCCCTCAACCGTCATTGTGGGAGATACGTCAGAATTCTCTGTCACCGTTGCGAACACCGGTACCGGAGAAGCCAGGAATGTTCAGATTACCGATATTGTCCCGAGCGGCATGAGTCATGTCTCCGGACAGCCGGAGGTGACGCGGCAAGTTGGCGTCTTGCCGGCAGGATCCACCGCCACCGAAGTCTTTACCTTCACGGCCAACCAACCTGGCAATGTGACCAACGTGGCCCGGGTCACCGGCGGAAGAAATTTACGTGAACAAACGAGCTGTGATCTGGTAATAGAGAAACCCGGTATTGCCATAAAGAAAACTGGCCCGAACAATCGATTCCTGGGAACGACCGCAACCTATACGATTGAAATCAGTAACCCGGGAAGTGCTCCAACCACTGGGGTGATCGTTCAAGATACGCTTCCTAGTGGCTTCACGTTTGAAAGCGCGAATCCTCCTGGCAATCACACACCCAAAACGAACGACGTCTCGTGGAATCTTGGCACAATTGCACCAGGAGAATCGAAAACATTGCGCGTGACAGGCCGGGCTGTTTCCCAAGGTCAGCAGTGCAATATCGCCACTGTCCAAACAGCACGAGGCCTGCAAGACCGTGCCGAAGCCTGCACCACCGTAAAAGGCATAGCTGCCTTGCTCCTTGAAGTCATGGACAACCCGGATCCCGTGGAAATCGGAACCCAGACAACCTTTTCCATTGTCGTGACGAACCAGGGAACGGCCAATGCCACCAACATCAAAATATCAGCCACAATCCCGGACGGCATGGAATATGTCTCCTCCACGGGTTCGACGGCCAGGCTCGTGCTCGTTGGGAAAATGGTTGATTTTGACCCGGTTCCCATTCTGAAGCCGAAAGACAGTCTGACATTTACCATCACGGTAAAAGGGGTTCAGCCTGGTGACTTACGGTTCCGAGTTGAGATGAATGCGGATCAACTCACGAGCCCAGTGCTGGAAGAAGAAAGTACGAAGCTGTATCAATAACCAACTTTGATGGCGAAGGGTAGGGGGGATACAAACCTTCTACCCTTCGTGCCTGTCCTTCTAGAAATAACGACATCAAGCCAGCATTCCGTTTTTTATCGTACACCCCCTTCGCTGACTAAAACTTATACTTAAACCTGTGTCGGATATAACCCGCCGAATCACACCATGGACTCCTTCACACAACAAGCACTTGCCATTCTGATTCACAAGGAAAAATGGTATCGCTTGGGGCTCGTGAGTTCAGGGTTTTTTGTAGTGATTTCTTTATAGCCGGGTTTCGCCCCGGCACGACGAGTCCCTTTTGTTTCGGCAAAAGGGACCAAAACCATTTCTGCCGGTGCGCAGCTCCTTCGACTCAGCTCAGGACAGGCCTACGGGTCCTCCGCCTCCGTCCCGAATCCTTCGACATGACTCAGGACAGGTCAAGATGGCTCAGGAACTCACGGAGTCTATCCTGAGCCTTGTCGAAGGACTCAAACGGCCCTCCCTGAAGGGGTCGATTCGGGACAGAGGCTCCGCCGCGCCCAGCGGAGTAAAGTGCAAAGACTGACATGACAAATAATTAAGAATGGTAGCGTTCCGCTACTCAAGCGACTTACCTCGGACAAAGAAGTTCTGGGCAAACTTCTTGTTTATATGTACAATTGTTAGTATATTTAAATTGTGACCTTTGAATGGGATAATGACAAACAGCAAAGCAACTTTGAAAAGCATGGTATAGATTTTCTGGATGTGGTGCGGATTTTTTCCAATCCGGTGTTGGAATGGGTGGATACCAGACAAGATTACGGTGAAAGCCGGACGATATCCATTGGCTTTGATAAGGAAGAGTATTTTGTTGTGGTATGGACTTGGCGCGGGGAGAAGCGCCGGATAATTTCAGCGTGGAAGGCAGGACGAGATGAAGAAGAAAAATATCACCACCATCACCCTTGAAGAGGCGATGACGAAGAAGGGCAAAACGCGGAAAGACGCACCGCCGGGGCCGCCATTGCCGGATGATTTTTGGAAGCACGCGAAAGTAGTCTATCCTGATCGTCCTAAAGAAGCGACCACCATTCGGTTTGACGCTGATATTTTACAATGGTTCAAAGCCCAGGGACGTGGGTATCAGACCCGCATGAATGCAGTGCTTCGCTCCTACTACGAAGCTCATAAATAAGAACACGATTTGATGCGATAAGGCAAAGCAGAAAAATGGAGGAGAATGATTTTTTTGGTTTCTTAAGTGTCATCCCGCTTTCGGGTGCGGCGGAGCCGCACCCCCGAATCGACCTCTCGGCGAGGGCTGTTTGAGCAGGGCGAGTTTCCCTCGCCATCTTATTCGGGGCGGAGGCGGAGGGACCCGCAGGGCCGCACACGGGCGAACATTCGACATTGGTTTTGGGCACTTTTGCCGAAACAAAAGTGCCTCGTCGCGCCGGGGCGAAACCCGGCATCTAATAATTCCGCAGAGAGACCAATTCCTCCAACCTACCTTTGGCAAAGAAACAACCAACCTGGATTCCCGATTAAAAATGTCGGGAATGACGATATGGATTTGGTGTTAGGCATGAGTATTGAGTTTTGATGAGATTTGCTATCCCCACGCCTCAGTTTGAAAACTTGGTTTGTTTCTTGAATGTCTTCTCGCCTTCGGATGCGGCGGAGCCGCAGCCCCGAATCGACTTTTCGGCGAGGGCTGTTTGAGTCCTTCGACAAGACTCAGGATAGACTCCGCGAGTTCCTGAGCCTTCTTATTCGGGGCGGAGGCGGAGGGACCCGGAAGAGAATGACCAAAACGTCCGTCAGCGGCGTTCTCGGCCCTTTGCCGTGCTCACGTACTAACGCGTACGCTGCGCGCGCCAAAGCGCCTGCGGCCTTGCTGACGAACGTTTTGATCATTCTCTTTAAGGCCGCGCACGGGCGGAAAATCGACATAGGTAGGCGGTCGCCCGCTTTCCCTGTCACACCACTGTACGTACGGGTCCGTATACGGCGGTTCGGTGGGTTAAGCGATTGGCCACCAGTACAGACTTCTCTCAACTGCTCACCCATACCCGGGCGTTCGACTGGGCGGTTCGCCGCAAGCGATTCGACACTTCCCTCGACAGCCCTTAGGGCTTCACCCCTATCCTCTGTCGGGAAGGCCAGGGTTAACTGGTTATTCAGCCGCTTGTCGCTCATGAGTGCCGCTGCCTCCTCGCCTCTCCTCTTACCCTGCTTGCGCAGGACCGTTCAGGCCTTCGTCCCTGCCGGGACTACTATGCCCTCTGCTGACTCCTCTCACCCGGTCAAGATGGATCACTCCATCCTCAGTCTTGGTGCCAAGACAGACGAGAGGTCTCCCGAGGTAAGCTCAACCGCCTTCAGCGCACGACCGCCAGATTTACACCCAATGCCCTTGATGGATATGGACTTCGTGAAAACCAGCTCACTCGTCCGACACTGACTGCCTCGTATCTGGTTCTTGTTCATCGGCCCGCGCCGTTGCTCTACGCTTCCTTCAGACCCCGCCTCACGACGACGCCCTTGCGCTTCGCTATGACTTCACCTCCATCAGGTTGTCAAAGGGACTTGCACCCTCAAGCTGTTGAACATGCGCGGCACACTGGTGTTGGGCACGTTTGCCGAAACAAAAGTGCCTCGTCGCGCCGTGGCGAAACCCGGCATCTAATAATTCCGCAGAGAAACCCATTCCTCCAACCTACCTATAGCAAAGAAAAACAAACCTGGATTCCCGATTAAAAATGTCGGGAATGACAATATGGACATTGCCCGACACAGCTATTTCATTCGATACCTAATAGAACATTTCTTTTGCGTTGGGTGCGGCGGAGCCGCAGTCCCGAAT
The DNA here is from genome assembly GCA_963555755.3 of Nitrospirales bacterium. Taxonomy (GTDB): domain Bacteria; phylum Nitrospirota; class Nitrospiria; order Nitrospirales; family UBA8639; genus Nitronereus. The sequence continues at coordinate 3,778,966 of OY820905.2, read as the reverse complement.
CGGCCCCCTTTGGCGTGCACTGGAAAACTAAGATGGCGACTTGCTGGAAGATTGGCGAGTGCTCAGCCAGTGTTTGAACGATTCTTGACTCTCGCCGGAAGGTTTGCCAGACCACAGATTCTCAATGCTAATATCTTCATCCAGGTCTGGCCAATGAATTCCCTCGCCCCCACCAATGAACCGCCAATTATCACGTTCCTGTGGTGACGCATGAGTCAAGCGAGGGTACCAGCCTAGAGGCACAGATAATGTTCTGCCATCGATGAGATCAACTGTTAAGGCCTCATCAGACACCACAACCTGTTGGGCTTTAAGCTCGGAAGCTTCAATCTTTGAAGTACTCATGCCAACTCTTCATTAATTGTTCTTGGTGTTGTTCAACCTAGAAACAGCAGTTGGATCACAAAAGTCCGCGCAAGCTCTTGGCGCACCTGGCAAAATAAAAAAATGTCTCATCACCACAAAGGTGACCACGACTTTTTTTATTTCACCATGCACACCAATATCTTACACGTCTTTTTTGTGCCCAACTGCCGTTTCTAGGTTCAACAACTCTTAGAATACGCTTGAGTTCGATTCTTGTAAAGCCTCCAGAACGTTGAAGCCGAACTGGATCAATCCATATTTTTGCAATCCAACTTTCTCTTTCAACATGGATATGAGGTGGTTCGTAACGATCTCCCGCATAGAAGAAGAACCGGTAGGGACCATCTCGGAGGACCGTAGGCATTCCTGATCACTAAATTCTCAATTCCAAAAAATGCAGGGTAGGTGTTTCCCAACCTAACATTCAAAATGTTTTTTCAAAAAAACTGATCGCTTCATCACTAACTCACGCCCCCAGATAACTCTGAAACCGCTTAGTCAAAACTGGGAACTTCATGCCATCGGCATATTGCCCCAACAGCCCTTCGATTTTGCTAATCCGAGTGCTGGTTGAAGGGTGCGTGGTAAAGAAACGGGATTGGGCATGACCTTCTTGGCTCTTGAGCGTTTTCAAGTAATCCCGCAGGCCGCTGGGATGATAGCCTGCACGATAAGCAAACTCGACACCATAGACATCCGCCTCAAACTCTTTGTCTTTGTCCATGCCTTTGGTGAAGAGTTTGTCGGTGATTTCGTCAATGACGTTGGAAAACATCTTTGGGTCTTTGTTCATCGCAGACAAGGTCAATTCCGAGACATTGGATAAGAGCGCGCCTCGTCGAATGGTTTCGAGGATGTGTTTTTGGGTGATGTGCGCGACTTCATGCGCCAAGACTCCTGCCAACTCGGCTTCATTCTTTAAGGTTTTCAATAGGCCAATGGTCACAAAGATATAGCCGCCGGGAGCGGCGAAGGCATTTTGTTCTTGGGTATTCAAGATGGCGAAGTGAAAATTGAGATTCGGTCGATCCGAGACATCCGCAATGGTTTTCCCAACCAGATTCACGTAACGCGTGAGACGTTCATCACGATATTCCCCTCCAAATCGGCTAAACGCTTCGACGGCCACGGCTTGGCCCAACGTAATTTCTTCTTCTTCGCCAATGGGTTGAAGCGCTTGGACAACGCCTACGCCCTTCTTTAAAAGGTCAATATCTTTCTTTTTGACCCCAAACGCTCCTAAGGCATCGAGCAAGCCAGGCTGTTCTTGTTGCCCTCCTTGGGCCTGACCTTCTTGACTTTTCTGCTTCTTGGGCTCCGGCTTAAAAATTTGATCGAAAAAGCCAAAGCCTTCGGAAGCAAAGAAGGTGAGGCCGATGATCATCACCATTGCGATTGTTACCTGTTTCATTAGCCACCTCCTGAATAATCGCCGACGCTGCCAGCCTGTTGGAATTGGGCTAACTCGGAATCGGAAACACGAAATGCTTCCATGGCATCGACCGACCGACGATGCGAAGGGTCAATGTTTTTTCCTTGGGCATAATTTTCTGTCGTCTCTTTTAACCCGCGAATACTCCCTCCCGATCGAGACTCACGAGCCGCGATAGTCGTTTTCCCGGTGAGGGCTGAGAGCGAACTGCCACCGGACTTTCCTGCAGGTTTCTTGCTCGACAATTTGAATTTAAACACCCAACCGGACTTTCCATTCGGAAGCTTCACCTGATACTTCCGGCCCACTTTCTTGATCACTTGGACTTGATCTCCAGTATTGAGCTTTCCCACAACTTTGGATGTAGGCGATTTTTCAGCCGTGACCTTTACGCCATTTTTCTTGGCGTACATGGTTTCCGCCTGTGATAGCCCAGGAATAAATAAGAGCGCCAAAACAAGGAAAGATACAGTCGCAATGATTTTCTTCATACATGCCTCATTGTTGATTTCTGTAATTGACCATCTGGCAAGTTGTTACAAATAATCTCCAACCAAATTAAATCCGGCCCAATATGAGGGATGCGGGAAGTCCCTTTTGACGATGAGCTGAGCCTGCCGCAAACTCTTCGCTTTATTCATTGTGACATAATTCCGGTAGAAATGCTTCATGAGGACCGAGGTGGATAAGTCATCCACACGCCACAGAGCAGAGACCAACGCATGCGTGCCTGCGTAAAAAAAGGCTCGATTGAGGCCGATTAATTCACCGGCATTGAGCTTCCCTAACCCTGTTTGGCAGGCACTCAGAGTCACCAGGTCCGCATGAATATCCAAACCAAAAATTTCCTTGACCGTGAGCTTTCGATTATCCGGTTGCTGCGACGAAAGCCACAATGAAGAGGACAGCGGATTCACTTCATCAAATTCGCCATGAGTGGCCAAATGAATAATGCCGTATTTGGAAATGTTGCTCACCAACCATTCCTTGGTGGCCTTGGCCCCGGTGAGAATATCCATGTCGGGGTAATTCCATTTGATGCTCTGTGCCTCCAACTCGGCCAACGGAAGATCATAATTGTAATTGCCCAAGTCCGGATTCCCGATGGCCAATACTCTGGTCAGTTTTTCATCTTTCCGTTTGGCAAACGTGTATTCCAAGACAGACGCAGACGGAGCATAAAAGAGCGGATACCGATCAATGAGATATCCCTGATCATTCTTCAACGCTGAAAATGACAGAAAGTGGAGCGCCCCATCGGGGATTATTCCGAGATATTCAACACCCTTCAGGTTTTGCTCAAAGGGCTTGATGAGGCGTGCATACAGCTCCCGCAGCTCTTTATCAACAGGTTCGGTATTCTGAACCAAGCCACGATACTGTTTCACCAGTGGAAGAATCGCGGCTTCCCCCCCGGCCGTCTGAAAAAATTTGGTTTCTTTCTTTTGGATCAACCACACATAGGTGGTGTCTTTCCCCATCAGGTAAGACACCAGCGCAATGCCTGAATCCAGCATCTCTTGAACCTGAGGGAGATTGAGGGGATCAACGGACACGAAACTGCTCAGGCCCGGATTGTCCTGCTTGAGTTCGAGAAGCGCTTCCTCATGCGCGACTTTGGCATCCCTGAGTGTATCTTGAAACTCAAGAGGCGCTTCGTCATAGCTCCCAAGCTCTTGAGTCAGGGCGTCAACTCGCAAAGCCAGTTGGCCAATATGCTCAAGCGCTTCCTGATCAGCCTCGTTTTTTAATGTCAGTTTCTGATTGCCCAGGAGGTCAATAAAACTTCTCGAACGCGACCGTTCCAGATAATTAAAGGCTTCATCCGTTCGACCCATCTCTACTAACAAGGTGATCGTGTCCCGATAGAGATCCTGTTTATTGGCTTGAAAACTATTGCGAAGCTCATCGATCTTCAGCGCGGCACGCATGCCTTCCACCACATCAATGGCAGTAGCGTACCAGCCAAAAGCATCTTCGGCTTGGCCACGTTCTTGTAGAACACCGGCTTGTCCTGCAGCCGCCCGCCAGAGCACTTCTTTGAGGCCGTATTTTTGGGAGAGATCATAGGCCTGTTCATAGTACTCCACGGCCTGGTCCGGATGTTGTAGCTTCCGGTGCACGTTCCCCAGCTCCAGCAACGCCTTAACCCAATTGATGGCATTTTTGATTTCGGCACTGGTTTGAGCCGCTTGGACAAAGTGTGTCAACGCCTCTTGCAATCGGTCGAGCTTCAGCAACGCCATGCCAATGTTGCGATAATCGTAGCCAAGCCCCCAGCGGCTGTTCAGGCTTTCATCGATGGCTTTGGCTTGTTCAAAGTATTCCAGTGACGTCACGTAATCCCCCTGTTGCCGATAAACCAGCCCCAAGTTATTGAGTGACGAAGCCAGCTCGGTTTTGATATCCGTTTTTTCCGCCAAGACCACGGCTTGCTTTAAATGCGTCAGCCCCTTATCCAAATCGTTCAAGGTCCAATACATCAGGCCTCGCGTATTTTTCACCATAATGGTGAGCTGCGCATCTTGAGCCGCATCGGCTTGTTTGCCAGCCTGCGTGAGATTCTGAAACGCCTCTTGGTAATCGCCTCGAAACCAGGCCGTATTGGCCAAATACAAATTGCCTGTCGCTAACAGATAGGGCGACTCAATCGCTTGGCCGATGTGATTGCCTGCCTGATACTGTTCATCGGCCTCATCAAACAATCCCATCTTTTCGTAGGTCAGACCAATCTCAAACAAGGTCTCGGCTTCCCCATTGGAATCTTCAAGTTCGCGGTACAGGTCGAGAGCCGCGTGAAACTGTTCTCTGGCTTTTTCATATCGGCCTAATCGCAAGTAATAAATCCGGCCAATGCGACGATGCTGCGTGGCCACATCGCCAATCTCGCCAATCTCCTCATAGAGCTCAAACGACCGGCCGAATTCCGTCAACGCATCGGAATAGGCCCCCATATTTTCCCGCACCACGCCCAATTGCGCGATGCCTTCAGCCAAACGATCCAGTTCCTCGGCTTTGGTCCACCATTGAATGGCTTCGTCTAAATACCGAATGGATTCATCGAACTGTTCCGACCGCGAATAGAGAATGCCCAAGCGATACAAGGCTTCCGAGCGTTCCTCGGGTTGCGTGGATTCATCAAGCGATTCCAGGAGTCGCTTCTGATGAAACACGGCATTGTGATAATTCCCAATCTTGAAAGACGCATCCACGGCCAGCTTGGTCAAATCCGCAAAATCTGAGGATTTATCCGCATAATGAATCACCGAAAGCGCATGTTCCATTTTTTGCAACGCCGGTTCGAATTGGTCTTCCTGAAAGAGGCTGACGGCTGCTGCCAACTCTTCATCGTAAATGGATGCGGCAAACTCGGCACGCTCTTCCTCATTCATGCCCGCATAGCCAAACAGTTCGACGTGCGCGGAACCCACTTGTGCCCCCCACACATCACTTCTGGCCATGAACACGGCTTCGTCGGGAGGCACATCATTCAAGTAGGCCAAGTACAGCGAGGCAAACTGGCTCGCGGCTTTTTCATTGTCATTGCCGCGAACCACCACCACATGCGGGAACCCGGCTCGGAGGAGCGCCGAGATCAAGACTGGATTTGAGGAAGCCCGGGAGGACTGAGAATGAAAAAGAACCGCCGTATGGTGTGGTCGCCCAGCCAACCGCGCCACCGGCAAGAGCTCTCGTACTTTCAACTCTTCGGCCAAGACAAAGTTGAACGCCTGAGGTGGTTGGGTTGCAATTAACACGTCCAATTGATCCACAATCGGATGATCGTGCTTGGGGACCCCAGTCAATGGTTGCGACAAGAGCGGCACATCACCGGCTGTGAGCCCGGGGTCCAATGCCAACTCACCGATAATCCCGACATTGGAATAAAAAACACTTCGCTGGTGATACCCGCTCACAAAGTCATAAAAACCGAATACTCGCGTCACGGGCTTCGTAGGTGCCAGGGCCAGAGTAACCATTCGCCTATGATTATCCGGAACTGAAAGATACATGGGGCTTTCACCTGAAAGCCAATCTCCCAGAACCTCCTTCACCGAAACTCGTCCTTCACTCATTTCAAGTGGAACATAGTGGACTGCAGCCCCATCATGGATAAACCCATGAAACTGATTCATCCCTTCAACGACCTTGAGATAGACTCGATCAGGGTTCAAGACGAGAGACATCGTTTCTTCTGGCGGCGGATATTGCCAGAAATAACTCGTGGCAGCCGGGTATTCTTCATACAGCCCAAATAACAGCTCTTCGAGTTCCATGAGCAAGGCTTCGCTTTCTTCAGTCCTTGCCGTGGCCAAACTGTTTCGGATCTCAGCCAACAAACCCCGAAGGTCACTTTCGTATTCGCCCACTCCTTTGAAGAAAAACTCTTCACCAAGTGACGCTTGCAATTGGATAACCATAGCCCGCATGTCCAGCCGTTCGGCCACTTCGAATGCCTGAGCATAGGATTCAGCTTCTACCAATTGATCCACATACATTCGAGATAAGGTCTGCAAACCAGCAAGAACCGCGGTTGTTCCCTGTTGTGGATTGGAGACCTGTGAAGGCAGCGCCATCACTGCATCAAAGGCTTGCGCGAGCAAGGCTTGCCGCTCGGCTTGATCAGTAGCTTGCTCGGCTTGCGCAACATACCCCAACCAACCATTCGAAATATTTTGGTGTTCGACCAGGGCCAATAATTCATCTTGTATCTTCAGGTACGATTCCTGCTCTCCAGCCTCTTGCGCGAGTTCCATCCTGTTCAGCTTAAGAATAACTTGTGTAGGCAACACCTGACCTTCAGGAAGCACTGAGCCCTGCACCAAGAGTTCTTCGGCCTTGGTATAATAGGACCATACCTTACTTTTCATGTCATAAAAGGCATGCATGGCCTGTATGGTCCCTTCGCTATCTTGAGAAACCAAGAGTGGGGGTTCGGTCAAGTGATACAACAAAAAAGCGGTGTTGGTCAGGGCATAAAACGTTGCAGCATCGTCATGGTCTTCTGCGAGGTGCTGGTCAAGACCATCGACGAGAGTTGTCATTATCGTCCAATCAACAGGCTGTCCCCCAAGCACACCCTCAGCAGCCAACCGCGACAGATTATACAGGTTGACTCCCGTCCCAAAAGGCAACCTTAACGTCTTGGTGTAGCCAAGGGACTGCCGGATATAGTCCAAGGCTTGGGCATCCTCACCCAATTGATGAGACAGCAACCCAACACGGTTCAGTACGACGGCTTTTTCCGTGAGGAGCCCCACATTGCCCGCGGTTAAACCAGTCTCAGAGATGAGTTCAAGTTTTTTCAGATAGTAGTCACGCGCCGGGCCAGGTTCAGCCAGTCGCTCATAGGTGCCCGCAATATAACTAAACATCAATTTCTGTTCGCCCTTCTGGTCAAATCCAGTGGCAGCCTGTGAGCCACCCTCATCCAGCGCCACATCGACGTTGAATAAACCAGCGCTTTCCTTTTGTTGTTTTCCGCCAAATTGCTTGAGGGTATCGAGGCTCGTGAAATAGTTTTTCAGCGCCCGCTTCAATGCCTCCCGTCTCCCACCTGAACTGGATACGCTCAAGTTGTACAGACTCACCCCAATGTTCCGTTGCAACAGCGCAAGATTTTTTGTGTTGCCAAGTTCGAGATTAATTTCCAATGCCTGTGAAAAGGCATCGACGGCTTTGGCATGGTCTCCCAGGTCTTGATAGGAGAGGGCAATCCGTTCAAGCAATTCGGCTTTGAGAGTTTTCTGGTCTTCCGGAACACGATGAAACGCTAACTGATACTGCACCAAGGCTTCATCCGTTCGCCCACTCTTAAAGCACGCCTCGCCATAGTTTTTTCGGTACAGCAATTCAGTCACGGAATCCCCAGCTGGTGTATAGCCAGACTCTCGCTGTTGATAGGCCCGATACGCCTCATGAAAATTACCCAACGTCCGGTAGGTGTTGCCAAGATTCAGGAGGAGATTCGACTCCACATCAGGAAATCGGAATTCATCATTCAGTTCAAGGGCAATCCGATACTCGTGTTCCGCCTTTTCCAGAAAGCCTTGTTTGCCACCAATTTGCTCCTCCTGCTCATAGCCCCACCCTAAGGTCTGATGATAATACGAAACCCCCGGATCTACACGAATGGCCGCCTCAAGCATTTCCACCACTTTGGGCACGTCAAGAGGCTGAGCATAGGACAGCGCCAAGGCTTGACTATATTGATACACCGAGGAATCAGGCTTCTGGGCAACCAGATTTTGATACCTCGCCTGCACCTCAGGCAGCTCCTCCAGCATCACCTTCGTGTTGATATAGCCGCGATGCGCTTCAACCGAATCCGGGTAATCTTCGGTAATGTTTCGAAAGGCCTTGGCGGCAATACGGACTTCGCCAATGGTTCGATCCTTTCTTGCTTCTCTCACCAGTTGCAGGACCAAGAGTTCTTTGGCTTGCTCTAACATCGTCGGATCTTCTCCGGTTCGTTCTACGAGAATGCCATATATGTCTGCCGCTTCCTCATACCGTTCGGCCGCAGCCAAAATCTCGGCTTTCCGTCGATAGGCTTGTGTGACCAGAGCGTCGGAAGCCAGAACGTCGGGAGGAGGCTCGCCTAACAACCGGTCAAGCGCTTGAACAGCTTTGATCTGCTCGCCTGCCTCATCGAGCAAATCCGCGATGCGTAACCGCGTGGCCCCAACCAAAAGCTTCAATGTGTCCTGCTGGGCAATGAGTTCCCGAAGCGAGGCAACGTGTTCATGCACATCTTGCCCTTGTTCCGACACGGCAATCGCTTGAGCGATCGCACGTTTTCCCCACGAGCTGTCTTCTCCAAACATCGTAATCACATCAATGAAGACCGTGAGTACACTGGTTTGATCTCCCAATCCCCGATAGACCGTTCCCCGGATAAACAGGGCTTTGGCACGAATCTCTTTGTTCGCCAACTCATCGACGCGAACTAAATATTCCAAAGCCGAAAGGGAATCTTCAATCAACATATATAATCGACCGGCTTCAATCAGAGCCTGGCCATAAACGATTTCGTTTTCTCCATACACTTCTCCGATTTCCATGACCTCATCAGCGCCTGCTTTCACCTCACGTTTGAGTTCATCCTCACTCATAGAAGGGGCTTGCTGGTACAGAGGCAGAACGACCTTGTGAATGTTTGCTAACGCACCAATCCCGCCTGAAGATTCTGCATACGGTTCGATCACGTGTTGCGCTCGCACAAACTCACCAGCCTCGATCAACTGTTCCGCGTAGGCAAAATCAAATTCGGCACGGGTTTCCTCATCAAGAGATTGCGTCAAATTTCGCGAGATATTGGCGAGGACGACCAATCCCTTGTTGATCTCGCCTCGATCCAATAGCCGGTCGGCCAGTGTTTTGGCCTGATCAAATGAGGAATAGTCGTCGAGAAATTCCTGTATTCGGATTCGAAAGATGTCCCCTTTTTCCAAATCCGTAAAATAGACAAACCCTTGGGCCGCTGCCGGGTAGAGATGGAATTGGCCTAAGGACGTCATGTGATACTGACTGAGCTGTGTGCCGCCTTGGAAATCCCATTGACCAAACCAGATGGAAGATTCGTCGTTCGCATCCAACACCCCATCCTTATTGCTGTCTTGCGCGTAATGGGTCCAGGCCACAGAGTGATCGCCACTTATCGCCGACCACATGTTCAACCCCGAAGACACGTCCAAGCTTTTCACGTGATCTGGTGTCTGCTCATTGAAAAGGAACAATGTTCCATTTTGCGAAACCACGATCCAGCCATCCGGCCCAATCGTATACGCGGACACATTTGAAAGCAGAGTGGTTGATTGATGACTGGCTACGGCTCGTCGTTTCAATGTTTGAACACCAGAAACCACATCCTGGGAGAGATACAATATTGAATTTCCGTCCTCTCCCCATTGCGGCAATGAATCTGCCGTACCTAAACCGGTGAGTCGCTCCTCTTCGCCGGTCGTCAGATTCATCAGATACACGTCTCCCCGAGGATCAGACTTATGAGAGACATACAGCAATTGACTGCCTTCAGCATTCAAGGACGGATCTCTATCGACGGCTGGATGCGTCGTTAGTTGACGGGGCAAGGACACTACGCCAAGGCTCAAGGATTTCAACCAAATGTCCGCATTTCCCGATCGTTCGGACACAAAGGCCAGAAATCGTCCGTCTTGAGATGGTGCAGGAAAATATTCCAGTGCAGGATGCGTGGTGACCTGATGAACATCAGCAGCCTGTCCGAGCCAGGGACTAGAGAAAACACTCATCACGAGGAACAGAAGACTCCACATCAGCTTCTTTAAAGATTTTGGAAATCTCGTGATGCGGGACGAACAGATTATTGTCATTTCTTTTCCTTTTTCGTCCATTTGCCATCCTCGGATTGGATCAAGTGCCCGGCCAAAGCTTTGTCACGATTTAATGAAGCAAACATTTTTTTCACCCTTGGAAAATCCTTCTTGGAGAGTTTCTCATTCGTCTCGATGACCCGACGCATGACCATCTCACGATCGGCGTTTTCTTCCTGAACCAGATGTTCCACAAAGGGCAATTGGTCAGGGGGAACCTTGTCAGAGGCTAGGAGCGTAATCCCACCTTGATTGTTCTCTCCGAGCACCCCATGTTCTTTGTACTGATCAATATCATCTTTATTGAATGACGCACGCTGGAGAGCCCGAATCACCTTTTTCTTCCCGGAAGGAATTTCCGCAGACTTTTTCAATTTTCCTTTGGGATCGATGTAGCGAACCGACGCGACTAAGAGCACTTCCTGGTTTAACTCTTCATAGGTTCCCAACACCTGATTTTCCAAGGCTGTTCGCTCATCGACTACCGTGACACCCACCAAGGGTCCACCACATCCAGCGACAAAGACTAGGACGAGCCAAAGGATGGTTTGACTCATGTGCTTCATGGTATGTGTTCCTCCTTGATGAGGCATCATTGGGCTCCTCCTGAAAAATCGTGATGCGTAAAACGTGATGCGTCATGGGTGAAGAGACCTAAACTCATCTCTGTATTTTCCTTTGCCATTTACTCATAACGCATTACGCTTTACGCATTACTGCAGCACCAGTTTTCCCTGTTCATCCAGACCATAAGACTGAGCGCCAACAAAGGCCATGATCTCTCTCACATTGTCCCAACCGGGAATGCCTTCCGTGACAGCCTTAAATTGTTTGATCTTCCCGATCGGAATTCGATTGAGCCGAAACGGCTGGAGGAAGCCTTCACTAAACAGAATCTCCAAACCCAGCATTCCTCTTGTCAATTGCAGGGACACCTTGGACGGATTGGCGAGTGTGATTTGCGACCGCGCGGAAACCAAGGTGGGATTACTGCCTTCGGGATCCAGCAATACCAACAACCGATCAACGGCTTCCTGGCCAATATGCGTGATAAACAGCTTCACCTCAGTTCGACTCAGATCCAGCGCTCCGGTCTCTTTGTCAAAAAAGACCGACAGGCCAATGGTCGCATCCAGCAGGTTATCTCCGGATATTCGTTGCGTGTCATCAAGCAATTGATTGAGGTCGAGATGCGCCGCTTCAAATCGCCCTGCCACACCAAACGCCTTACCACCGGTCACGATAATGTTTCCGCCCACCCCCCCATTCAGCAGATTCATGGCTAAATTTTGAACCTTGAAGGCATCTTGATCAAACAGAATATTCGCGGAAAAGTTCGACACCGAGATCAATCCAAGATCGAGACGTTCAACGGCCAAACTCTTTTCTTTTCCTTTAATCGAACGCAACTGAGACAGCACATCAGTTGGACGAAACATTCGTGTCTGGGATTTGGCACCGGCGTTTTCAATCCAGTTCAGTCGCTTTCGGATGGTGATCTGCCCATCCATATTTTCTATTCGTGTTCCCTCCTGACTGAATTGGATACCTCGGCTTCCCAGATTCAGCTTCAGAGCCAGGGGGCCACGCTCCTTCTTTAAGAGAGACACACCAACCTGAACTTGTCCTGTGCCAATGAGCCCCATCGGCTGCAACACCGTTTGAAATTCATCGAGGCTTACCTGAACAGTGGTGTTCACTTGGGCAAACATATCCGGCAAGTTCGACATCACATTGCCCTTACCTTCAATGATCTCTCGAATGCCGCCAATCGTACCTTCCAGGGAAACATCCGCGCCGTCCATTCCGACATGCAACGTATTTACCGCAACTTCATCAAAATTTGTCGTCATGATATTAAACTTGGCAAATGTCCCGGACAGACGCTCAAGCGGTAACCCCGGTTCCAACAACACCTCGGCAAACGTAAGATCGGTTTCCACCTGCACCACAGGACGATCGCCCGGCACAAAAGAAAAAGAGACCGTGCCTTCAGCGCCATTCACCAGATAGTCGGCAAAGGCTCCATGCACGTTGTCCAAAGAAAGCTTGGTGGTCAGGGCAACGGGAATGTCCAATGCTTGGATGTCCTGTTCCTCAGGCACTCGGCCCGAAGCCTTCATGGAAAGTGACATCGTACCCCCGGGATTCAATTCATTCAGACTCTGTACTGCCTCACCAGACAACTTGCTTTGCAACTCCCCGACATTCACGTAGGGAATATCGAGCGAAACATCAAAGCTCTTCGACTCCTGGTGAAAGTCAGCGGCGAGCATCACATCCATGAGCGACTCACTGGTCACACGAAGTTCATCGACCGTAAAATGTTGTTCATCAAAGTCTTCATGGAGTGTGGCGGATAACGTCAATTCCTCCAAGCCCACCCCTAATTCCGGAGAGGTATACTGCAGGTTCTTTACCAACAGGGTTAACGCTTGCTCAGACAACAACTCGCTGAGCTCAAAGGTGGAAGAGAGCCGTCCGCTAAAGGAGGTGTCCAACGCCAAACCAACTTGCCCAACCGCAGCCATCTCCCCATAGTCAAGACCTACGAGAGTCAGGTTCCCGGTTACGGATCCCCTGACATCCTCCCTCTGAGCATTATACCGGGTCGCAAGAACAACATTCATGGTGTCGAGGGTGCCTCCAGCAGAGAATGCTTTCTGCCTGATGGTCATGTTGCCCACATTCCCTCTGGCTGAGACGTCTGCATCAAGCGGCCGATACTCTGTATCGAGTCTCGCTTGAACGTGGACGGTGAGAAAATCCGGCGCAGTGAGTTTTTCAATAGAAAAATCCTGTAACAGATTTTGAGGAACGAGGGGAAAAATATGCTCAAGGTGAGGTTCAAGCCGCGTTTTCAGATCGACACTCATGGTCTGGGGCGAACCCGGATTGGGTTTCACAGTCCCGTCGAGTTGAACCGTCAGTAGGTTGCCCAATTCCACCACCAACTGTTTGATCTTGGCATCCTGCGTACGATAGTTTCCAAGCGCGTCGAGTCGTACGGCGAATGGAAGCGTCAGTGCCGCAAGCGGCTCTTGAGGCGGTAAATTGGCTGTGCCCGAAACATTCATTTTCACAGACACAGGCCCCAAGGCAAAGTAATCTCCTGAAAACTGAAAGTCCAAGCCCTCGACCTCATAAATCTGGAACGCCGCCTTGTCTGACTGAACGTGAATCTCAATGGTTCCGGCATCAGGCATATTGTCTTTAATCACCACATCCGTCAGATTCACTTCCACATTCGTGGGATGGAGTTTTATCTCAAACTGGGTAAGATCTGTCTGTAAACCCTGAATCGCAAGGCCCGTGCTCACCGCTCCGGAAAACCCACTCTCCCCAAGCCCTCCCTTGACGAACAATGTGGGCGATAGGATTCCGGAGACATTTACATCATGAAATTCCGCTGGCACAAAGTCATGGACTAAGGCCAAGATCCGCTGGATATCAAACCGAGTATCATCTAGCGAAAGATCAACAGACGGATTGCCGAGAAACTCCTCGATTGTTCCCGATAGCGTCAAATCTAGCGTCGGCTCTGAGGTGACCGTCACGTGGTCAAGGGTCAGATGTTGTGAGGGCAAATCCGCTTTGACATCGAAGCTCAGACCAAGGGGAAAACGGAGTTCCTTCTCCTCAAGATCAACCCCCACTTGCGCCACCACCACCACACCCTTGAGTTGAACAAGATCGTGTTCGACTCCACCAGACAGTTCAAGGTTGAGATCACGCACCGTCACCGCAAGGTCCGGTGACACATCTAATTGAATATTGGTCCGACTGATGATCAAAGATTCGAGATCCAAGCTCAAAGGGATTGGAGGCAACGCTCCAGGGTCCGTCGAAGGCGGAGCTGGCTCGTGTTCGTCCGAAGCCCCCTGTAACTCTGCCAAGTTGAGAGAAAGATCAGCTCCGTCGATGCGAACCTCATTGATTTTCAACTTCTGCTGGAGAAGACCGAACAGGCTGTAATCTAAAACCAAACGATCGAGTTCAAGCATGGGCTGTGGGCCTTTCTGAAATTCGACGTGCTGTAAGCTCAGTCCATGCAAAAGGTTAAAGGACAGACCCCGAATGCGCACCGTCCCATCCAGCATGTCAGACAATCGCACTTCTAACTCCTCACGCACCAATTCAGAGGGGAACCAATAGGTCAACAGCAAGACGACGCACAACACAAGGATCAAAACAAGGCCGGCGAAAACCCCCAGCCATTTCAAGACTCGTCTTATTCCCGATGGTTTCGGCGTTGGGGGCGGGTTAGTGTCGGGGTCTGAAGCAGTCATGCCACTGGCAAGCAAGGGCTCATTGAAAATTTATGGATTAGGTTTGAACAAGCTCTGCAAATCTAACACGTTGAGAAAAAAAGAGAAAACAAGGATAGTTTCGTGCTGCACCATGCGTAGAGTGAAGCAACACTCTCGTGTGTTATTCCTTCAGGGCCTGTTGAGCCATCCCTATGCCTCTCGTAGCTGCAAAATCTCATTGTGCCCTCTTCAACGATTTAACCTAGAAACGGCAGTTGGGCGCAAAAAAGACGTGTAAGATATTGGCGTGCATGGTGAAATAAAAAAAGTCGTAGTCACCTCGGGGCTGTCATTTCGACCCTTGGGAGAAATCTCCCTTCTGCCGAACCACAGATTTCTCCCAAGGGTCGAAATGACAAGAGTGGGGGGGTAATCTCTGGTGGTGATGAGACTTTTTTTATTTTGCGAGGTGCCTGTCCAAGATTTGCGATCGTGACGAGGGGGTGCTGGTTTGAGTCAGATGTTTCGATCGTTTGAGGCGAATAGTGGTGACTATTTAACGAAAACGGGGAATGTTCAAAAAGGCCATCCAGCAAGGCCGCAGGGGTTTTGGCGCGCGGAGCGTACACGGAGTACGTGAGCACACCAAAAGCCCGAGAACGCAGCTGGCGGTCTTTTTCAACATTCCCCGAAAAGGATCGGAAGATCTGGCCACCTCCAGCACACCCACAGTTGATCAGTCTAATCTTGGACAGGCTCCTAGGTTGCGTCAAGAGCTTACGCGGACTTTTGTGATCCAACTGCTGTTTCTAGGTTTAAATGTGGGGTGTCGCCCCCGCATAAAATTAAAAGGTGAGCAATTCCCACCCTGCAAAATTCAGGGCCATTTCATTCTTTTTATAAGCAAGGGATTCCATGAGGTTTTTTGTGCCCTCTTTTTCAGGGCAGGGCCATGCGGATGGCTAAATGGGGCTTGCCCCAGAGCAGTCTACACGCCTGCGCGATATTGGTGTAGCCTTTCAGGCGTAAGAGACTGATGGCATAGCGTCTCAGACAGGTCATGACCATTGGGCCATTGAGACTTCGTATCTGACTCCTGTCTTCATCAAAGGTGACGTCCAACACATAATGCTGCTTATTCTCCACACTCCAATGCTTTCGGTTTTGCGAGAGGATGGTCTTCGGCCCCGCCTTGTCTTTGGACTGACTCGTGACACCGCAGACCGCTTCGACGGTCGTGAGGCCCTGCTTGAGATGCGTCACTTCCCTCTCAATGCAGAAGACTTGCTGGACATGAGGAAAGTTGACATAGGCATTCAGGGAGTCATCGCACCAGATCCTGCGGGTCGTGATCTGCCCATGGCCTTTCTCGGTGGTGGCATAATCGCACCGGCGTGCTCGCAACGCTAAGGCCTCAATGTCGTGCTTCAAGGTGGGCTGGTTTCCCTTGACGGTGAAGACGAAGTCGGCGCCGCGTTCGTGCACCAGGTACTCGGCAATCTCTTTCTGGGTGAGGAGCGCATCCGCCGTGATCACCTTCCCTGCGATCTCGAGCGCATCTAACAGGGGCCGCACGCAGGGGATCTCATTGGTCTTGGAGTGAACTTTTTTTGGGTGAGGTGGCGCCCGGCTTGATGGGTGACGGCGCTGAGGACGTGGGTCTGTTCGCTTGGGACCTTCGACGTCCCCCGCATGGTCTTCCCATCAATGGCAATGCCCTGATCCTCCCCGCCGAAGGTGTCCAGCCACCGGCCGAGCAGGGTATCGACTTCACAGGGGTCGACGGCCGTGATAAAGCGGTAAAGAGTGCTGCGGCTCGGGACGAGGTAGCGCCCCCCTCGCTGAGTACAGCCTAGCCGCTTGCGCATCGGCTGCGATAACTGCTGGGCCCAGTCCGAGATCGCTTCATAGCCGCGCGCGCCGCACAAGGTGGCACAGAACATGATCGCCGTGAGGGCGCGTCGGGTGTGCCGTTGCCCTTGCAAATGGCGGGGATCGGTCAGCTGCACCACATACGTAAAGAGGGAGTCCGTCTGTTTTGTATTCAATCTCATCTGAGGCGCTTCTCCTTTCTGATAGGGCTGATCAAGCATCGGGCGTGCAAGGATCTCTCGGGCTTGGGGATGCAGCCGCACGACTAGGATGCGCTTCGGTCTCTCATGCTGAACATAACACGTGTTCGACTTGCGAAACCCTCGTGTCAGACCGAGCTCGTGCCACCCGGCGGCCCGATAGCAGGTCCCGGTGAAGCGGGCAGGATCGACGAAGGTCTCTAAGAGGAGCAAGGGGTAGCCGTGGTACAGTTGCCAATCGGCCGAGATCCGTTTCGCGCAGAGCGACAGGACTTTCGAGGCGAGGTTCTTTTGCGAACAGCCCGGCAGCATGAGAAACCGGGTGTTGTTGGCCAGTAAATGGAGTCGTTGCCATTGAAAACAGGGGGGCCAGCCGATCCAGTGGTCTCGCGGTCTCGATTTGAGGGCCGCCGCCGCAAACACCAGCAAGGCCAGCCAGCGATCCTGCACACAGGCGAGATATTGTATCGATTGGCCAATCAGCGGGGCATGACCGAGGTAGTGGTGTCTGTCGAGAAGGGTCTTGAAGGCGTCCTTTTCGTCTCGGACAATTGGGCGAACCACGACTTGCCTCAGATCAATGTCCGGCTGTCCGCTTGGCGATTCGTCTGGCATGCAAAAGAGTATGCCGTAAACGAAAAGAAAAAGCCAGCCTAAATCGATTATTCCTTATTATCTATAAAGTTACACTTTAATATGAAATAGCCCTGCTGCAAAATTAGGAATCACGGCTTATTCATCCAACTTGTGGTAGACTCGCTGACAAAATTTGATTTCCTTGGCTCCATGTGTGAAGACCATTAAATTCTCCGCGTCTTTTTGTAACCATGACCGACATTGATACCCAGGATCCCGACGCGATATTGGCGCAGTTGCGACGGCAAGCCGAAACTGACAAGCTTCGGATCACTCTTCACGGACATCAGGAGATGGTGGAGGAAGATATTTCCCTTGAGGAGATCCTGGAGGTCCTTCTTGATGCCACGTTCGTGGAAAATTATGCGGAACACCGTCGGGGTCCCTGCTGTTTGATTTGCAAGCAAACGTCACATGGAAGATACGTACATGTCGTGTGTACAACAACGCTTGAACATGCGATAATCATCACGGTTTATGAACCACGCGCGCCTAAATGGGTGACGCCTTTCCAAAGAGGAAAATAAACATGCAATGCAGTGTTCAAGGATGCCCAGGAAACTATGAGGAACGCCTCATCGTTCACACTCTGAAACGCGGAGAGGACGTCCTTGTTTTTGAACGAGTTCCCGCAGAAGTCTGTGACGTCTGTTCCGACACCCTCCTCGCACCCAACACTATCCGGCATTTGGAAGAATTGATAGAGCAACCCATGAAGCCACACAAACACGCTCCCGTGTATATGTATGCCTGAGACCTCTCTTGTCATTGCAAGATAATTCCTACCAAAACCACACCCCGCACAGCTCTGAACTTGCCAAGACTATTCATTGCCAGAGGAAATCTGGATTCCCGATAAAGGATATCGGGCATGAGGGAGCCAGAACTGGAGCGGTTGCATTAGCTACCTATGATTGGTAGAAGGGGTCGAAATGACACAAGGAAAAACCTGTATCCCCGATTAGGGATGTCGGGGATGACAGAAGGGAAAAAGTACTCAAATTTTAGGGGCAATTAAAAAAGGACGTCCAGCCCTTTATCGAGTTTCCGCCCACACGGCTAAGCGCGAACGAAAGATGAGTTTTCGGGACGAGGTGAACAACACAATGATGTTATCATTAGCCTCGACATGTTCGATCGTTTCATCATTGGATAAATCTTCAGCGAAAAACCCGCCGGTAAACGTAGAGAAACCTAACACCCGTCGGTCGGTCACGACCACGGCAATGTGATTTTGTACGACTGTCTGGAGATGCTCTTCTTGAACACCGAGATCCTGCACCTTCCACCGACCGATGGGGCCTTGAAAGCCATACAGCCGCTTATCAGTCCGGACAAAAATCAACCGTGAGGTGACTTGGGTTTTCTGCACGCTCTCGGAGATATCCAATCGTTGCTCTCTCCATCTCTGCACTGGGCCGGAAAACCCCAGCAATCGGTCAGACGTTTGCACCAAAGCGTTGATGCCTTTTGATTCGGTCAAGAGCACGGTTTCTCCAGCGCTCAGACGCGCTCTGACAAACCCGCCTCCACTAGTAATACCCAATACTCGGCCACGAGAGACCGCAACAGCCACCTCGTCAGAAATTTTATCCTGCGCCTGTGCCAATATCGGCCCGAGAGAGACTAGGATGGCGACCGTAATCGCAGCAATACGCCCACGGCCGGACCCAACATGGTTCCGTTTCTTCCAGCGATTCAAAAACCAGACTTCCTGTCCCTTCATTAAAACCAAAGCCATTCATCCACCCCATATTATGTATGTTTGAATTTCCGATGGAATTTCGTCTCTTTGAATCCGGCCCGCGCGTAGATAAATCTCCTTAGGGTTCGCGCAAGAATTACTTCAGATGTTTGGGTGCTGAGACACCTGTCTGGTATGGCGCGAGGATTGCGCATACTCCTCGTATGGAAAGGACGAGCAACGCCGCCAGACGGGATGGATCGACGCCTACCATGGGAAGTAATTCTTGCGCGAACCCTAAGGGAAGTTGTCTTACACTTGCCGGAACCTTAAAACAGCAGTGAAAACTAGAAACCCCCGTGGTTCTACTTTTAACATAACCGACACGACAACTATCCTGAAACAGGAGTGGTGCAACGAGTCTGTCTCCACCCATCTGTGACTCTTTAAATAATACAAACTTTGACAATCATTGTATCATTGCTCACACTATGAAACATAGGAGGGTTGCATCATGCATATATCACTCACACCGGAGCTTGAAAAAATCGTCAAATCAAAAGTTCAAACCGGTCTCTATAACAACGCGAGTGAGGTGATTCGTGAAGCATTGCGCTTCATGGAAACTCACGAAGAGTTGATCTATCAGATGAAGCTGGAGAAACTTCGCACGAAACTAGCTGTTGGGGCAGAGCAGGCCGACCGTGGTGAATTCGTTGATCAGTCCATCTCGAAGATTATAGAAGAAGCCAAACAAGAGCATAATGCCCAATGACTATAAGCTGACGCCCGCTGCCAAGAATGATTTACAAGAAATATGGCGGTACACATTCGAAAGATGGGGCGAGCAGCAGGCCGAGAAATATGTTTTCCAGTTTGAAAAAACATTCCATGATTTGGTGAAAACTCCCTATCTGGGACGATCAAGACCTGACATACTGAAAGATTACAGAAGCCTTCCCGAAGGAAAGCATATAATTTTCTACAGAGTCACGGACACTATCATAGAAATCATCGGCATCCCTCACGCCAGCATGGATGTTGGATCTCACCTTTTGCCTGAACAGTCAAGCGAATAGAGTTATACCTAACTTTTCTGCACGATCCAGCTTGTTGTCACTCTGAGGCCCCCCGTTTGTCATTTCCACCCTTGGGAGAAATCTCGCCGTTCCCGCCACGCTGGGACAGGCGGTCCACCCTCAACACAGAGATTTCTCCTTCCACTCGAAATGACAGAGAGGGACTGATCGTTCATTCCCTTCCGCTAACCAGGTCAATCATTCTTAGTGACATGTAAAGGGTAGCGTCCTCTTTTTCTTCACCGCTCAACGATTGGCCTCTTTGGGAAACCACGGGATAAACGCATTGGTGGTTCGTTGATAGTCACGATAGTCATCACCGCGACTGGCCAGGGCTTGCGCTTCGGCAAATGGAATCCCGCTCACTTTGAGCAAAGCCCAGATCATGAGGACGGGACCAACGAGGGTCAGCCATCCATCAGAAATTCCAACACTCATGACCACATACGCGCACCAATGGACGCCCTCAAAAAAATAATTGGGGTGTCGGGAATACCGCCAGAGACCTTCCCTACAGGTTTTGCCTCGATTGGAAGATTGTCGTCGGAAGCGATTCAATTGACCATCCGCTATCGTTTCACCACCAACACCAATTGCCCAAATAAGAATGCCTCCCATTTCCCAAAAACTCCAGGTGGCCTCGGGGTTCGCCATGAGCACCAGCAAAGGTACGGACAGTACCGCGATAGCCAACCCTTGGCCGATAAAATACACAAACAACCACCATTCAGCTCGACCTCCAATTTTTTCACGAAGCGATTGATAGCGAGGGTCTTCGGTCGCTTTCACAATACGAACACGAAAAATATACCCACCGAGGCGAAAGGCATACCCCGCGCCCATGACCGCCACCACTATACGATGCGTCACATCTCCCACAGTCACCAGACCTAAGCCAATGGCAACAAGGCCAAACCCCATACAAAATCCTACATCGGCCAAAGCCGCATTCCGGTGGTACCAGCGATATGCCAACCATAGCCCCACCATTATGGGTGTTGTCACCAACCATGCCCAAAGAAAAAGCGCCCAGTCCATTGAATTAACACCTCATTCAGCTGCACACCCAATTAGGACCTTAGAGAACATAACTTGGACACTATCGCGCCAAGATTTGGGTCGGATTTGGACGGAACGATTGAGAAAATCCCGAGGCATAGCACAGCTATGTTGAGGGTTTTTCGATTGAGGCCCGTTCAAAGATGGCCCAAAGATTGGATGCGAGATGTCCAAGTTATGTTCTCTCAGGTCCTTAGACGACCTACCCTACACCAGTCGTCCCAGTTTTTCTGTATGGCAGACCACAATAAATTTTTGGGCTATTCAATAATTAAAAATTACTATATTGCCGTTCGCATGTGACCGTTCAATGAAACCTCAAGACCAACAGGGGATGTTCAAAAAGATGCGCTCAGCAAGGCCGCAGGCACTTTGGCGCGCGGAGCGTACGAAAGTACGTGAGCACGACAAAGGGCCGAGAACGCCGCTGGCTTGTCTGCCGTAGCCTTGGCGAAGACTGACGCCCTTTTTCAACATCCCCATTTTGGATATCAACGCATTCAGTTGACCGACCTCAGAGCCTTGTGTATGGTGACTTTCTGATTTTGATAAGGAGTGTTACCAATGAAAGAACAGATAATGCAGGCCTATTTGGAAGTCGAGCAATCGATGCAACGCTACAATGATGTCTTACACGAGTACTTGGTTTCTCTGCAATCGGGCGAAGGGAGCGATGTCAAGAAACTGGAGCGCATGACGGCTGGAACCAAGGCCATGGCTGATAGCAGTGGCATTTATCTTTCCTATGCCAAATTTGTGGCCTACGGCATGCCGGAAAGCGAAGATTTCATAGAAGAAGAGGATGACCTGCAAGCGTAATACGTATCTCGTCGTTCGTATAGTGTGTTAACCATTCGTTAAGACCCCCTCACCCTTGCCCTCTCCCCCATTCCCCCATTCCATGGGGGCGAGGGATTTTTAAGATGTCTTCATTGAAGGGTAAAACACTATATTTCGTAAAACCGCGAAAGGCCTCGCTCACATCTCCCACTTCATTTTTTCACGAGATACGAAATACAAACGACGAGATACCTGAATCATGTAAAGAAGGAGAAATCGCCACTCACGCATTCAGCAGCTGAATCTTGGTCGAACAGTGGGGAAATATGTGGTCGGGGCGAGCCGATTTGAACGGCCGACCTCTCGCACCCCAAGCGAGTGCGCTACCGGGTTGCGCTACGCCCCGACACCATAGCAGGCTGTTGATAAGGGCCACCAGCGGCGTTCTCGGACCTTTTTGAACAGCCTGCCCAGCAACTCGTGTCTCGATCAGGACTCCAGATCTGCACTACCAGGGACCGGTTCACAATGGCCGCCCAGCAAGGCCTAATTCGTAATGGGTGACGCGTGATGAGTAAGGAAACAAGAAGGTAAAAGTCAAAAGGACTCTTCCGCTTCACGTATCACGGTTCACGTCTACAAAGAACGCCGCTGGCGGGCTTTTTCAACAGGTCCCTACTAGGAAACGCTCACTTCGCCCGACTTCACACTATATGAATTTAAAATCCCTAAAATGTCCTGAAGTTCGTGTCGAACCTGCTCGACCTTGTCTGCGGGAACCTCTGTTTGGGGCTGGCTTCGACGCCGTCGCCAAAACCGTTTGAGCCCCATAATGGTATACCCCTCTTCGTAGAGCATTCGCTTAATTTCCAACACCGTTTCTATCGATTGGCGATCATAGACACGATGACGTCCCTGGCTTTTTCGAGGGCGCAGAAAACTAAACTCTGATTCCCAAAACCTGAGGACGGAGGCAGGCAACTTCGTGAGCGCACTCACCTCGCCAATTTTAAAAAACGACTTGTCGTCGTACTTGAGCTCAATTTTCATTCCCAAAGACCTCCATGTCAATCCCGGACACAGCAGGAGTTTCCGTTAGGAATCGTCACTCCTCAGGTCACTTCCCTTTTGTCTCATGACGGCATTACTGTGGTGCTCGCAAGCCTTCGGCGCGCACAAACGTGGTGCTCTTCGCACCGTGCGCCCTCACGTATTCCCAATACGCTCCGGTTCTGCGCTTCTTGCGCCTTGTCCTGAGCCAAAATTGAAGCAAACCTAAGGAGTGACTAGGAATTCACGTATTTTTTAAAAATTTGGCTAGCCCGAAATGTCACCACTCGCCTGGGACTAATGGCAATTTCCTCACCGGTCCGAGGATTTCGTCCCTTGCGCTCGCCCTTGCTTCGAACCATGAAGTTCCCAAAACCAGCGATCTTGACAGGTTCACCATTCTTTAGCACGGACTTAATCGCATCCAGGACATATTCAACAAGTTCCATGGACTCGGCTTTCGACGCCCCAACCTTTTCGCAAATCTCGTTGGCAATATCGGCTTTTCGCATCGGGACTCCTCACGAAGGGTTCGTATCCTTAGGGATGACACTTCTGGCGTAAAACGCCAGAATTTTCCCAGCACGGTATCGAGAGAGAGCCGGATTGTCAAGGAAAATACGTGTAAAATCAAGCACCATGGGAATCCTCGGGCTTCTGATCTCGATTGAGGAGTTTATACTCAATGCTGTCAGCCAAAGCCTGCCAACTAGCTTCAATGATATTTTCCGAGACTCCGACGGTTCCCCATTTCGACTTATGATCGCCCGATTCAATGAGCACTCGAACTTTCGATTCCGTCCCGTGATTCCCCGCTAAGACACGGACTTTATAATCGAGCAATTCAACTTCTCGCAATTCTGGGTAAAACTTCTCCAAGGCTTTACGGAGGGCGTTGTCAATGGCATTAACCGGACCATCCCCCACGGCAGCCGTATGCTCAACGACATGACCCACTTTGACCTTAATAGTGGCTTCCGTGGTCGGGTCTTCATTGGCATCACGTTTTTCGACAATGACTCGCAGCCCGAGTAATTCAAAGGCGGGCCGATGCGTGCCCAACGCTTCCCGTACCATGAGTTCAAAGGAACCCTCCGCGCCCTCGAATTGGTACCCATCCCGCTCACGATCCTTGAGTTGGGCCAACAATTGTTGCACACGGGGATGATCCCTAGACAGAGTCACCCCATATTCCTCAAGCTTATGGGCCACGCCACTTCGTCCCGTGCTATCGGATACCAATATGCGTTGCCGATTTCCAACCAATTCTGGTCGGACATGCTCATACGTCAGCGGGTTTTTTTGAACAGCGTGGATATGGACCCCGCCCTTATGAGCAAAGGCCGCATCCCCAATATACGCCTGACGCTTATTCGGCAACAAATTCGCAATCTCCGACACATAGAGAGAGACATTGCGAAGGTGCTGTAACCTGCCTTCACCCAAGACCGGCTTATTCATCTTTAATTCAAGATTGGCTACAACCGAACACAAATTAACATTCCCGCACCGCTCCCCAATGCCGTTCATCGTACCTTGGACTTGCCGCGCGCCCATTTTGACGGCAACAAGTGTATTCGCCACGGCCATGTCCGCATCGTTATGGGCATGGATACCCAGTGGAACTTGGCAGATGTCTTGGACTTTCGACCAGATGTCTTCAATTTCCCAGGGCATGGTCCCGCCATTAGAATCGCACAAAATAATGCGTTCGGCTCCTCCCTCGACAGCACGCAGCACGGTCTCCAGCGCATATTCTGGATCTGCCTTAAACCCATCGAAAAAGTGCTCGGCATCGTAAAACACCGATTTTCCGTGTGAACGAAGATAGACAATGGAGTCTTGGATTAATTCTAAATTACTCTCCAACGTGGTGCCCAAGGCATCCGTCACATGCAACGTCCAACTCTTGCCAAAAATGGTAATAAGCCGCGTGTCGGCATCGAGGAGAGCCTTGAGGGTTGGGTCGTCATCCACCGCATTTCCCGCCTTTCGTGTGGACCCAAAGGCCACAATCTTGGCATGCTGCAGCGGGATGGCCTTGATCTTCTGGAAAAATTCAATATCCCGCGGATTGGCACCAGGCCAACCCCCTTCGATGAAATGAATCCCCAATTCATCCAATTTTTGCGCGATGCGAATTTTATCTTCCACGGAAAAGCTCACATCCTCTGCCTGTGCGCCGTCCCGAAGCGTCGTATCGTAGATTTCTAATTGAACCGATTCCTTACTCACGATGGTATCCCTCTTTGGACGAATGCACTCTGTCCAGCCCTCTATTGTTTCGAAGTTCCAGGTGATTCGTCAACATCAAGAGCAAATTCTTGATGCAAGGCATTAATTGCAGAATCAAGATCTCGTTCATCCAGCACACAGGAAATTTTTATTTCGGAGGTGCTAATCATCAGGATATTGATCCCTTCTCTGGAGAGGGCCTGAAACATACGAGAGGCCACGCCCGAATGCGATCGCATCCCCACACCGACAATCGACACTTTGGCAATTTCATCCTTGACTTCAATGGTCTGCGCACCAAGTTCGATTTTGGCCTTCTCCATCATCGGCAACGCCCGAGGTAAATCCGTACGAGGCACGGTAAACGAAATATCGGCTAAGGACCCCTGACTCACGTTCTGAATAATCATATCCACGGAAATTGATGCACCTGCCACGGCGCTAAAGAGATCCGCGGCAATCCCAGGCCGGTCAGGCACTCCAACAACGGTGATTTTGGCTTGGTTACGATCACCGGCCACGCCTGAAACAACGGCCCGTTCCATATCTGCATCTTCATGTGTCACGAGTGTACCTTCCCCCTCCTGGAAGCTTGATTTTACTTCTACTGGAACACCGTATTTCGCCGCAAATTCAACTGATCGGGATTGAAGAACATTGGCCCCCAGACTGGCTAACTCCAGCATCTCTTCATACGATAACTTGTGAATTTTTCTGGCTGACGGCACAACCTTAGGGTCAGCCGTATACACACCATCCACATCCGTAAAAATCATACATCGATCGGCTTTCAACGAGGCCGCCAGGGCAACCGCTGTAAGGTCAGATCCTCCGCGACCTAAGGTGGTCACCTCGGAACGCTCATTCACTCCCTGAAACCCTGCGACGACTGGGACCACGCCTTCCGCTAGAGCTTGGCGAACCGGAGACGCCATGATTTTCTCGATGCGGGCACGGGTATGAGAACTGTTCGTGACGATCCCCACCTGACGCCCGGTAAAAGAACGCGCATTGATCCCTCGACCACAAAGCGCCATGGCCAAGAGGGCAATCGTGACCCTCTCTCCAGAAGAGAGCAAGACGTCCAGTTCACGATCATCTGGATGCGAGGTGACTTCGTGAGCCAGTCGCATCAATCGGTCGGTTTCTCCACTCATCGCGGAAAGCACAACCACGACTTGATGACCGGCTCGTATGGTTTCTTCAATCCGTTGGGCGACCCGATGAATACGTTCGAGATCACCAACTGAGGTCCCACCAAATTTTTGGACAAATAGCGCCATTATCGTGGAGGCTTTGCAAAGAACCCATTCATGAATCGTGTGGCATCTTTCGTCCCAACAGGCGATTTCTGAGCCTCCACTTCATTGAATTGCCTCTGGGTATTTTTCTCTTGAGATGTACCACTCTCATACAACACAAAGGGGGTCGAGGGCGTTCCAGCCTGTTCGTCACGACCGCCTCCCCACCGATTACAGACCACCAAGACTCGACAATCTCCAGCTTGCTGCGCATGCTTCATCAGTGGTCCCACTAATTCCTGATCGAACTGCTCCAACCGAGTGACCTTTTCCCTAGGATATCCTTCCCTAATATCCGGTTGTTCTTGAACATGAATGTAAACCAATGGAACTTGATCGATCAGCTTCACCACGACGTCAGCATACGCTTCAAAGACACTGCGGGAGGAATCGCCTTCCGTATCCACATTGAGGCCTTTCATTCCCGCACAACGGCTGATGCCAAGATGTAAATCGGAATTCGACAGCGTCACGCCTAAGATCCCAAATCGATCTTTGAATGAGGGCAATTCAATGGGCTTACCCGGCCCCCACAACCACAAACCATTTCCTGGTTTGAGGCCCGCTTCAACTCGGCCCTGATTGACAGGATGGTTCCGCAGAATGACCCGCGACGCTTCCATTAATTCCTTGAGCACATTAGCCTGATCCCCTTGAGGGAGGAACGTGCTGACGCCTTGACCAACGGCAAAATGCGGATCATGACAGGTCATCCTCGAGACTCCCCCCACCCACACCATCAAATGCCGGCACCCTGTGCCCGCATAAAATTGGATGGATTCCGAGCCAAGTTGCTCATTGGCCATATCAATCAGTTCACGCGCATCCTCCGTACGAATGTCTTCCGCTGTATCATCTTCCAACACGACGTGGGCATCCAGTTTATTCCCCTCCACATGGCCAGGAGCCGTTCCCAGGGTGACAATATTACAGATAAACGCGACATCCTGTTGGCCCAACACGACTTCGAGACCAGCACCGGCCAAGGGACCGGGACCGGAATAATACTTTTTTGGATCATAGCCCAACAGGGCCAAGTGCGTCACATCTCCGGTGAGCGACCGTGCTGTGCCCGGCAACGTCAACGACCCAAATTCACCGTGTGAAGCCAAGAAATCAAGTGAGGGGGTGGACGCAACTTGCAATGGAGTTCGATTACCAAGCTCGGAGGTGGGAAGATCGGCGATGCCATCGCCTTGAAGAATGATTGTTTTCATGTTGGGTTCTCAGATGTTGGGCTATGGGGAACGGAATCGTTAACGAAGGTTGGATCCTTTAAGCTCGTAACAATGCTAACACGTCTTCCCGTGTTGCTTTGACCGTACGGGGGCGGGGCGAGATTTCGACGGCAATATCCGGATCCTTTAATCCATGTCCGGTTAATGTACACACCACAGTAGTGCCTTCGGGCAACAGCCCGGCTTGGCTATACTTGGTAACCCCAGCCACGGAAGCAGCTGAAGCAGGTTCACAAAACACCCCTTCTTCCTTTGCCAGAATACGATAGGCAGTCAATATGTCCTCATCGGTGACAATATCAATCTTTCCTGAAGATTCAGCCACCGCTTGGAGGGCAAGCTTCCAACTCGCAGGGTTTCCTATCCGAATCGCCGTGGCCACCGTTTGTGGATCTTCAATCACATGACCGCGAACGATAGGGGCGGCGCCTTCAGCCTGAAAACCCATCATCTTAGGCAGCTGATGAATTTGTCCAGCCCTGTGGTATTCACGGTATCCTTTCCAATAGGCGGAAATATTTCCGGCATTGCCGACCGGGAGAAAATGAAACGTCGGGGCTCTCCCAAGTTGATGGCACACTTCCATTGCCGCAGTCTTTTGGCCTTCCAATCGAAACGGATTCAGGGAGTTCACGAGTTCGAACTCATCGTCGGCACAGAGTTCACGAACAATCGTCAGCGCTTGGTCGAAATTTCCTTCAATTTGAAACACAATGGCTCCATGCACCATGGCCTGGGCTAACTTCCCGAGAGCAATGTTTCCCGCAGGAACGAGTACATAAACCGGCAACCCGGCTTTGCCTCCGTACGCTGCGGCAGCGGCAGACGTATTCCCTGTCGAGGCGCACATGATCGCCCGCACCTGTTTTTCCATGGCCTTGGAAACGGCAAGGGTCATTCCACGATCTTTAAACGATCCGGTCGGATTCGCACCCTCGATCTTCAAATACAACTCCACCTGTGGACACACCTTCTTGGCCAAACGATCCGCTCGAATCAATGGCGTATTACCTTCGCACAAACTGATGATAGGCGTGTGCTCCGACACAGGAAGAAATTTACGAAATTCTTCAATGACGCCGCGCCACGGGATCATCGCCACACTCCATGACTGAGAAAGAATTGAAATGTCTTCATCAGGACCAGCACTCGACTCCGGTTCATATGGTCACACCACCTCATCGTTCTTCATCTTCAACGCGAATGAGTGTGGTGGATTGAGACACGACGGAGGACATCGTATTGATCTCCTTTAGCGCAGTCTGAACGGATCGCTCAGAGGCCCGATGCGTCATAATGACTAAGGGAACAGCTTGAGCTTCATGACGACCCTGCTGGAGCACCGACATAATGCTGATGCCATGATTGCCCAACACACCCGCAATTTGCGAAAGCACACCAGGACGATCCAGAACCATGCAGCGTAAATAATATCGCGTGGTCAATTCTTCCATCGGTCGAATTCGAATCGGAACTCGCTGGTCTAGCGGAAACGATGTCGGCGGCACACGCCCACAGGCCTGCCGTTGAATGTTCCGTGCGATACTAATCACATCACTGACCACGGCACTCCCTGTCGGCAGGGCTCCAGCTCCCTGTCCATACAACATGACGTCCCCAACCGCGTCCCCGACGATATGAATCGCGTTATACACACCATGGACTTGAGCCAATGGCGAATCTTTGTCAATAAGAGCTGGATGAACACGCGCCTCCACTTCTCCGTCATGAAGCTTGGCAATCCCCAATAATTTCACGACCATTCCCAGTTCTGACGCATACTGAATGTCCAACGCCGTGACATGCTGAATGCCCTCCGTAAACACGTCCTTCACATTCACGGGTGTCCCATAAGCCAAATTCACCATGATGGCTAATTTGTGGAGAGAATCAATGCCTTGAATATCGAACGTGGGATCTGCCTCTGCATATCCCGCGGCTTGCGCTTGAGCCAGAGCTTCTTCGAATTCCTGCTGTTCCCTGAGCATTTTCGTGAGGATATAATTCGCGGTACCATTGAGAATACCCACGATGGACGCCAATCGATTAGCGGCCAACCCTTCATTCAGTGCACGGATGATGGGAATGCCGCCACCCACGCTCGCCTCAAACCCAACATCCAAACCAGCGCGAGCCGCTGCGGTAAACACATCTTCTCCATGAACCGCAAGGAGCGCTTTGTTCGCGGTCACGACATGCTTGCCTTGGGCCATCGCATCGAGCATGATGCGTTTCGCCGTGTCATACCCGCCGATGAGTTCAATGATAATATCAATCGTGGGATCATTGAGCAGGCCTGGGAGATCGGCAGTGAGCAGGCCATCGGGAAGCGCAATGCCCCGATCCGTGGTCACATCCAAATCCACGATCCGTTTGAGTTCAAGTGGAACGCCAACCCGACGAGCAATCAGGTCTCGGTTTTCGAGCAAAATTTTGGCCGTCCCCGTCCCCACGGTTCCTAATCCGACCAAGCCAATGTCGATACATGATTTCATGACGGTGTTTGAATTTTGAGCGCCGCTTTGATTCCCCGAACGGCTTGTTGAATGCGATGTTCATTTTCCACGAGGGCAAACCGCACGTAATCATCCCCGCCATCTCCAAAGCCAATGCCTGGAGAGACGGCCACTTTTCCTTCACGGAGTAAAAACTTTGAAAACTCTATTGAGCCCATTCCCGCATAGGCCGGAGGGATTCGTGCCCACACGAACATGGTGGCTCGTGGATAATCCACGGCCCAACCCACGCGATTCAGGCCCGAGACCAAGACATTGCGTCGGCGTTCATATCTGCCAACGATGGACTTCACGCAATCCTGCGGTCCGTTCAGCGCAATGATGCTCGCAATTTGTACGGGTTGGAACATGCCGTAATCAAGGTAGCTTTTGATCTTTGTCAGGATGCCAATGATGTCTTTATTGCCCACACAAAAACCCACTCGCCACCCGGGCATGTTGTAACTCTTGGACAAGGAAAAAAACTCAACACCAATTTCTTTGGCCTCTGGCACCTGCAATAAACTGGGAGCCCGATACCCGTCAAACACGATATCAGCGTAGGCTAAATCATGAATCACGTAGACATGATGCTCGCGAGCAAAGTCCACGACCTTTTTGAAAAACTCAAGATCCACCACACTGGTCGTGGGATTATGCGGAAAACTCATAATCAAAACGCGCGGACGTGGTTGACTCTGTCGATAGGCACGTGTGAGGTTTTCGAAAAAATTTTCTTGTGGGCCAAGGGCCACTCCACGGACTTCACCGCCGGCAATAATGACTCCATACATGTGAATCGGATACGTCGGGGTTGGCGTCAACACCACATCACCTGGTCCCACCATCGCCAACAACAAATGCGATAGACCTTCTTTCACGCCAAGCGTGACAATGGTTTCGGTTTCGGGATCTAAGTCCACATCGTACTGCCGACCGTACCAATCACAAATCGCATGGCGTAACTTGGTGATTCCACGAGACGCGGAATAGCGATGATTTTTACCTTTTCGAGCGGCTTCAATCAATTTCTCGACAATATGCGGCGGGGTCGCTTGATCAGGATTTCCCATCCCCAGATCAATGATGTCCTCGCCCTGTTGACGCGCTTCCATTTTCAGTGCTTGAACTTGACCAAACACATAAGGCGGGAGCCGCTGAATGCGAAAGAAATTTTCCATACGTACGCGTATGACCTTCCTTGAAAATCTGTGAGCCCGTCCGAGATGAGGGATCTACTGCGAATGCGCTGGACTTGGCCAGATCTTCCGATCTTTTTCGGGGAATGTTGAAAAAGGCCGCCAGCCGCGTTCTCGGGCTTTTGGCGTGCTCACGTACTCCGTGTACGCTCCGCGCGCCAAAAGCCCTGCGGCCTTGCTGGACAGCCTTTTTGAACAATCCCCGTTTTCGTTAAATAGCCTCACTATTCGCCTCAAACGATCGAAATATCTGACTCAACCCAGTACCCCCTCGCAACGATCCCTAATCTCGGACTGGTTCTTAGGGTATTTGCCTAATTAGGCTCTCTATTTGTAGAGAATCCGACTATTGTAGTAGAGGGTTCAAAACCAGTCAATCAAAGTCTGTGTTTTCCCAACGGTTTTCGAATATCCCACCACTCTTTATCATATACGTATTTTGGGTTACAGCAAGGGGTTGATTGATTGCGACCCCCTGGGCAATTTGCCATAATGCCACCCTCGTCGAAACAAGGAAAATTAAGCATTCCCTGGAAAGAGGATTGGCATGGTTAGGCTAGGCGTCAACGTCGATCATGTGGCGACGCTGCGACAGGCACGGGGCGGTCATGAACCCGATCCCGTTGCTGCTGCTGTCTTGGTAGATCTTGGTGGGGCAGATGGCATTGTGATCCATCTTCGTGAGGACCGCCGCCATATTCAAGATCGCGATCTCAAACTTCTTCGAGAGACCGTCCCCAACTCGTTAAATTTGGAAATGGCTGTGGAGGAATCTGTAACCAAAATCGCACTTCAAGTCCGGCCCGATAAAGTCACGCTGGTCCCGGAACGACGCCAAGAACTCACGACGGAAGGCGGACTAGCGGTGACCGAGCATCGCGAGCGTATCAAGGCCTTAATCCATACCTTTCATGATGCTCAAATTCCGGTCAGTCTGTTCATTGACCCCGATCCTCGTCAAATACGAGCTGCCCAAAAAGTTGGGGCTGATGCCATTGAATTGCATACCGGACGCTATGCCAATAGTCGGCAACCCCAGGACATCAATAAAGAATTTGATGCCATTCTTGAAGGAACACAATTGGCGCATAGACTCGGGTTGGAAGTGAACGCCGGACATGGACTGACCTACCAAAATATTCAGGCGCTCACCGCGATCCGAGAAATTGTTGAATTTAATATCGGCCACAGCATCATTTCCCGAGCCGTCCTGGTAGGTCTGGAGCGGGCCGTCCGAGAAATGAAAGCATTGATATTGGGGGCGTCATCTCTAATTTAATTCGACGAAGTTACAACCCACCGGCTGAACCATTTCGAAACTCGAATATCGAAATCCGAAACACATCCCAATGATCAAATTACACATATCCCAAACAGGGGAAAACTGCCAGGATAGCCTTGGTATTTCGAATTGAAGACACGAGGTCCCAGATAAAAAATGGCCCCATTCGAATTTCGGATGTGTTTCGGATTTCGAGATTCGTATTTCGGATTTTAGGAAACCATGAACATCGTGACCGCCAGCCAAATGCAGGAACTCGATCGACGGACGATCCACGAGGCCGGTGTGCCCGGTAAAGTTTTGATGGAACGTGCGGGGATTGGTGTCGTTGCGGCTTTGGAACAGACCTTCGGCTCGCCCCGCGGGAAAACGGTGACCATCTTTTGCGGGAAGGGGAATAACGGTGGGGATGGCTTTGTGGTAGCCCGGCTACTTCGTGGTAAAAAATGCAAGGTTCACGTCTGCCTTTTGGCCAACCCTCGAGACCTCAAGGGCGACGCCAAGACCATGTACCAACGGTTTGCCAAATTAGCCGGCACCTCAAAAGTATGGGGCAACCCTTCAGAAGCCAAAATCCATCAATTGCTTGGCCACAGCGACTTCGTTGTTGATGCCTTGCTGGGCACTGGTATTTCATCGCCCGTTCAAGACGAGTATCGGACAGCCATTGAGGCCATTTCTGACTCCGGCCTTCCGGCCATCGCGGTGGATATTCCCTCCGGTATTCACACGGACTCGGGAGCCATCTTGGGCACTGCCGTACAGGCGCGGCTCACTGCCACGTTCGGCTACCCGAAACTCGGGTTGTTTTTAGGGCCTGCGATTGACCATGTTGGCGATATTCACTACGTCGATATCGGCATCCCCACGAATTACATCGACGACATGAACCTGTCTACAACTCTCATCACTCAGCTTTCCGTTCAAGAGGTACTGCCTTGCCGAAAGGCTTCTTCTCACAAAGGGACATTCGGCCACGCCGGGATCATTGCCGGCTCACCGGGAAAAACCGGAGCCGCGGCCTTAGCGACTCTAGCTGCGCTTCGCGTTGGCACTGGTCTGGTAACCGTCGCCACACCCGAAAGTGCCAATGTCTGTCTCGAAGCCAAGACCTTAGAAGCCATGACCGCGCCGATGCCTGAGACACACGAGCACACCTTATCTTTGAAATCTTTACCGTTGCTCCACGAATTTGCCCAAACGCGAGATGCCATTGGCATTGGGCCCGGTTTGACCACTCAACCGGAAACGGTTGAATTGATTCAGGCATTGATCGCTGAGATAGACCGTCCTTGCGTCATCGATGCCGACGCACTCAATGCCCTCGCTGGAGATGCTGACCTTCTCAACACTTGTCGTTCGACGCCCGTGCTTACCCCACATCCTGGAGAAATGGCGCGCCTCATGGGGCACAGGAGTACGCGGGATATCAATGCTGATCGTTTGACCATTGCGCGAGACTTTGCCCAATCCCACTCCTGTGTTCTCGTGCTCAAAGGTGCTCGAACCATCGTGGCAGGGCCAGACGGGAAAGCGGCGATTTGTCCTACGGGAAATCCTGGCATGGCCACGGCAGGAATGGGTGATGTGTTGACGGGTATGATCACCGGCTTGTTGGCCCAAGGACTGTCACCCTGGCAAGCAGCTAGAGCGGGAGTGTTTCTTCATGGGCTTGCTGGAGACATTGCCGCACAGAAAATAGGACAAGCCGGCCTTATTGCGCGAGATCTGCTCGCCTGTATTCCTCAGGCCATCCTGAAGGCTCAACATAATGACGGGACCTAGCAGAGATGTATTCTCTTCACTCAGAATAGGCCCTTCGACAGGCCTTATATAATCCTCTGGAGTTATTTGTGGTAACGTTCTGTTCTTTATTCATGATCATGCATCCCTGGCGCTTGCTGGGGCGAGGACCCAAAAGGCCTACTCCCTCTCAAGGAGCCAGGACAGACAGTCCCCCCCAGGCAAGGAACGGCGAGCAACGTTCAATAGGAAGTCGTCCCCCTGAGGACCGATATAAGGCCAACGAGTCGTTCACCGCGCTACGGGAAGCGTCGAGAAAGGAGAAATTCATGGCACGGTATTACCTGGGCGTGGATTGGGGCGAGGAGCAGCATGGCGTGTGTGTGCGAGAGGAGACGGGCGCGATCGTCTGGGAAGGGATGGTGGCCCATACGCCAACGGGGCTGAGCGTCTGGGGGCGACAACTTGATGAATGGCGTGCCGCCGGCATTGAGCTGTGGGCGGCCATTGAAAAACCCGACGGGCGCGTGGTGGATTATCTGTTGGATCATGGCGTGGTCGTGTATCCTGTGAATCCCAAAGCCTTAGATCGCGCCCGCGATCGGTTTCGGATGAGTGGCTCGAAAAGTGACCCCTTTGATGCGCGGGTCTTGGCGGAGTTTCTGCGCACCGATCACGGGCACCTCCTGCCCCTGCCGCCCAGCTCGGTCGCGGCCCAAGAATTAAAACTCCTGACCCGCGATCATGCGCGACTCGGGCGCCAACAGACGCGGATGCTCAATCAGCTCACGAGCATGCTGAAGGAATATTACCCCCGTGTGCTGGATCTCTTTGGGGACCTGACTACGCAGCTGGCGTTGGATTTTCTGCAAACCTATCCGACCCCGGCCACCCTGACCACGCTACGGCTGAGCCAGTGGCAGCGGTTTGCGCGCCAGCATCGGCTGGGCCCGGCACGGACAACCGAGTTGTGGACGCAACTGAAAGCGCCCCAAATACCGGTGCCCGAGCATGTCGTGCGGGCCAAGGCCCGATTGGTGGACGTGCTGATCGCGCAGGTGTTGGTGACCCACCGCGCGGTGACGGAATACAAGACGGAGATTGAACGTTTTTTCGGAACCCTCCCGGCAGCTGAGTGGATGCGGACGCTGCCGGGAGGCCTTAGTGGCACGATGATTCCCCGCTTGTGGGCGGAATTGGGCGATGCCCCAGGCCGCTGGGCATCCTGGAGCCATCTGCAAGCCCAGGCCGGCACCGTGCCGCTGACACGGCAGAGTGGGAAAAGTTGTGTCGTGCGATTTCGTGTTGCGTGCAACAAGCACCTTCGGCAGGCAATTTGGCAGTTGGCCTTTCAGTCGTTGAGACACAGTGAGTGGGCGAAGCATTATTATCAACAGTGTCGCACCCGCGGCCATCGGCACAACCAGGCCCTGCGGGCCTTAGGGGCCAAATGGTTGAAAATCATTTTCCGCATGTGGGAACACCAGATGCCATACGACGAGCAATATCATTTGGCGAATATGACCAAACAATACCTAAGAGCAACTGCGTAATTAAAAGGACTTGACAACCTCATAGGAAGTCTGTCCTGAGCCTGCCGAAGGGCTCAGGACCCACGGTTTCTTTCAAGGGAATGTTGAAAAAAGCCGCCAGCGGCGTTCTCGCCATTTTGCCGTGCTCACGTACTATGAGTACGCTCCGCTCGTCAAAATGGCTGCGGCCTTGCTGGATAGACCCTTCGGAAAGACTCAGGGCATGCTTTTTTGAACATTCCCTCCCACTGACGATGCGTGGCTCATTTGGAGCTTTTATTGGCTGTTGGAGTGCAATATTCAACAGGCCCTTCAAGGAATTTTCAAATCAAGAGACGGGCGTGGGAGATTTCCGACTTCAAAAACTTCGATTTTCTCACAAGGGAAAACATCAATGGAAATGCCTTTTGCGGTCACGATTAGACACCGAGCGACTGGGCATGGCCATTGGACACGAATTGCGTGGTGGTGAGGTCATCACCCTGACCGGTGAATTAGGCGCTGGGAAAACCTGTGTTGTTCGTGGCCTGGCCAAAGGCATGGGGCTTTCGACAGAGGAAGTCACCAGCCCCACGTTTACGATTATCCAAGAATATGAGAACCAACCTCCGATTGCCCATGTCGATCTGTATCGCCTGGAAGGGTCAATTGAAATTGACGAGATCGGACTCTCTGCATATTTCGATACCGAACATGTCGTGGTCATCGAATGGGCCGATCGGCTTTCCCAAGCTCAGCTTCCGGATGACCGGCTCGCCCTTCATCTGACATTCGGGAGCCGCTATTCACGGCATGTTATGCTCCAAGGCTTTGGCACCAGAAGCCAGAAATTATTGAACGCCCTTGTGAGTCAGGAAAACTAGGAGCCTGTCCAAGATTAGACTGATCTACTACGAATGTGCTGGATTTGGCCAGATCTTCCGATCCTTTTCGTTGAATAGTCCCACTATTCGCCTCAAACGATCGAAACATCTGACTCAAACCAGCACATCCTCGTAACGATCGCTCATCTCGGACAGGCTCCTAGCTGAAGCGGGAATTCAGTTTTTTGATACCACAATCTTTTGATCACGAAAAGAGCGCGTTCTCACAATGAGCGATCCTGAACTCACACCCTTGATGCGGCAATATCGAGAAATTAAAAATGCCCATCAGGAGGCCATCGTATTTTTTCGCGTGGGGGATTTCTATGAAATGTTCTTTGAAGATGCGGAAGAGGCTTCCAGCATTCTCAATATTGCCCTCACTTCACGAGATAAAAATAATCCGAATCCTGTACCCCTGTGCGGGATTCCCCACCATGCTTCTTCCAATTACATTTCAAAACTTCTGAAATCCGGGAAAACCGTCGCGCTTTGCGAACAAGTCGAAGATCCGAAAATGGCCAAGGGGTTAGTTCGACGGGAAGTGGTCAGAGTCTATACACCTGGAACCTTATTTGATGCAGACCTGCTCGATGCCAAAGAATCAAACTTTTTGACCGCCATAGCTTGCGAGATGTCTGGGGAAGGGGCCGCTCTTCACTTTGGTCTGGCCTCGGTTGATCTTTCTACTGGGGAATTTTTTCTTGCGGAGTTTTGTGGTCCCCATGCCCAAGATGACCTGCTTGATGAATTAATTCGTACGGCCCCACAAGAATTAATTCTTCCATCCAGCTCTTCCCAGTCCCAAGGTTCTTTACCAAAACTTCAAACAGCCATTGCCGCCCTGAAAATTCCTTGTGTCAAAGCGGATGACCAAACGGGATCTGATTTCGACGAAGCCCAACACCTTCTTCTCAAGCAATTTCAGGTTTCAGGACTACAGGATTTAGGCCTCGATCGTTCGATAGGGTCTGTCCAGGCAGCCGCCATGGTTCTGCGCTATGTGCATCGAACCCAACCACTATTGCAGCACCATCACATTCAACGACCGCAAATCCGGCATGCAACACGCGAAATGCACATGGATGCCATGACCCTTCGAAATTTAGAAATTCTCACCCCCCTTTCTCCCGATCAAAAAAATGCCACCGTTCTTTCGGTTTTGGATCACACGGTCACGGCTATGGGAAGCCGCTTACTGCGACAATGGCTGGTGCGCCCTCTCGTAGAAGTTCACGCCATAAATGAACGGCTGGATGCTGTCACGGAAATCACAAAAGAAGTCAAACTTCGATTGGAGTTACGGCACACCTTAAAAAATATTCCCGATCTTGAACGAATCAGTAGTCGGATAGCCATGGAATCGGCAACCCCGCGAGATCTTCTTCATTTACAAGAAGCACTCTCAATGCTGGCTCAAATCTCCCAACTTCTGACTCCCTTTCAGTGCCACTTATTAAAAGGGTTACTTCAGGACTGGGACAATCTCGAAGACATGGGTGTTTTTATCGAACAAGCAATCTCGCCCGATGCTCCCCTATCCATCAAAGAGGGTGGTATTATTCAAGATTCCTACAACGAACAGATTGATGAACTTCGACGGATCACCAGAGATGGAAGCCGATGGATAACGGATCTTGAACAGCAGGAGCGCCGCCAGTCAGGAATTGATTCCCTCAAGATAAAATATAACCAGGTCTTTGGTTACTATTTTGAAGTGACCAAACCAAATCTTCCTCGTGTACCGGCCCACTTCACCCGAAAGCAAACCTTGGCCAATGCTGAACGGTTCACGAGCGATGCATTACGAAACCTGGAAGAACACATGACCGGAGCCAGTCTCCAATTACGGAATTTGGAACAGGAATTGTTTCAAACAATTCGTCAGAAAATCGGGCAGGAAACTATAAGAATACAGCGAATCGCCAGACGGTTGGGCATTCTCGATGTTATAGTAAACTTTGCTGAAATTTCATCTAAACAACGTTACTCCCGACCGGAACTTCACGAGGGAGGGGTGATTCATATACAGGATGGACGCCACCCGGTTCTCGAACAACTTCTCCTGCCCGATGGCTTTATTGCAAATGACGCGTTATTGGACCTTGAGGAAAACCGGCTCTTGCTCATAACCGGACCCAATATGGCTGGGAAAAGTACTTTTCTTCGCCAAACGGGACTCATTGTGTTACTCGCCCACATCGGATGTTTCGTTCCTGCTTCAGAGGCAAAAATAGGGCTTGTAGATCGTATTTTTACAAGAGTCGGTGCATCAGATAATCTTGCTGGCGGCCAAAGCACCTTTATGGTGGAAATGGCTGAAACCGCGAGAATCCTTGGTGCCTCAACAAACCGTAGTTTAATTCTTCTGGATGAAATTGGACGTGGTACTAGTACATATGATGGCCTGAGTCTCGCCTGGTCAATAGCCGAATACATTCAGGATCGTGGGGTCTTGGGAGCACGGACATTGTTTGCGACCCATTATCACGAGATGACAGATCTGGAGAATCACCGCAGTGGAATAAAAAACTACACTATGGCCGTGAAGGAATTAAAGGATACTATTGTTTTCTTAAGAAAGATTATACCAGGGAGGGCTGATCGAAGTTACGGGATTCACGTAGCACAGCTTGCAGGAATCCCCTTGCAAATTCTCAAACGCGCGGAAGAAGTGTTATCTCAGTTAGAACAGTCCGATGGATCTCACCACAATACCAAAAAAAACGACAATGAATTAGAGGATAGCTTGCCATCCCCGCACCCAATAATTGAAGAAATGAAACAGATGGATCTGTTTTCCATGACCCCGCTGGAAGCCCTCAATCGTTTAGCCGACCTTCAACGTCGCCTGGATTCTGAATAAAAAAAAGGCGGGGCTCGGTGATTCGAGCCCCGCCTTTTGAATAATCACAAACCTTTGAGGTTTATCTTACTTATTATATCTATTTCAGGTATTCGTGACCAAACCCATCGTCGTTCTTGGTGCGCTTGGACATGTGCGCGCTCTGGTCGGAATTGGGAATGACCCCTATAACCCCGCCTACCCCAGGAATCATCACATCATACCTCATCCGTCTGTTGCCTGACCAACCCTCATTCTCAATTGTCTGGGCTTCGTTAACGCCACGAAGGCTATGAATGCTTCGTGGGTTTGATGGCGTACCGGCAACTTCCGAGATTTCTTTAATAGCCGATACCACACGATAATTTTGTTCAGTCTCTTGTATTGTCAATTCCACGAGTGTGTACTTTGACGCTTGGGTCCCGCTCATCACTGCTTGGCTGTGAGAACTTTTTCCGAGCGCTTGTAATTTACTCCAAACGGCATCGTTTCCAGCATACACTTTAAGGTTTTTGCCAGGGAAATACTTTTGCCAGTAATACCCACTTTCCGCATTTCCGCCGAACACAGCCACATTCACCCAGGCTGCTTTGTCGTAAGGATCGGTGACCGCAACTCGAGCATGAAGCGTGGTTGGCTTGCTGAGATCGCCCCATTCAAACCTTTCTTGGAATGCTTCAATGGCAAAAGCACTGGAGGCCATTCCGCTTACCAAGGCAATGGCAGCTAAAACTGCCAACCCGGTTGTACGAACTTTCATAATCCCCTCCTCCTCTGTAAATGATAAAGACTTGTGTTTTTCTTAATAAATTTTAGTTTTCTAACTTAATCACCCAGAATCTTAAAACTTGTGATGGTATTTCCACCAGACAGTTGAACTTCCATGGCCACAAGTTTTTGTGAAGCAGCGGTCAATTGTTTCATCAATCCTGAATCCTTAACGCGAAGACGAACAGTCGTTTGCGGGTTGTACCATCCAGCATACGGACCATTTTTTTCTTCACCACCCTGGAAGCCCCATGCGCAACACACAAACAACGGATCAGGAATGGCCACATTGCGATCGTCAGAGGCGCGACCAAGAGGATCACCAGTTTCAGCGGGTTCACTGGTATTCCAATATTGAATACCAAAGAGGATTTCCCCATTGGGATTGTCGGCCCAATGACTGTACACTCGTCCCTTTAAACTAGTCGCTATTTTCCCGCCAAGGGTCATGCCCCCAATGGTAGCTAGGGCGATTGGTTTCTCCTGGCATTTCTTACTGGTCGAGCAGGGACCAAAGATGCTCTTTTTTTTGGCCTCCACCGTGCCAAGGAACCCAAAAATCAGACCGATGGCAAAGAGCGCAACAACTCCTCCACGGAATAATGACTTCTTCATTTCCCCCCCCTTTTCTTAGAATGACATAATGAAAATGAAAAGACCAACAGTTAACTTTGTAACTAACACCGGTTCCAATTGCAACGTCTGTTTTCCTTTTTTGAAAATTAAGGGAGCCCACCTCCTTTCCACTCACGGCACCCTACAACTTCAAAACATCAGTATGAGGCGTTCTTTTTAACACTTAATTTCAAGTGGCACATGCTACTCATCTGGCTCAAGGTTGTCAAGAGCCTTTTTTGTCAAATTACACCATATTTTTGGCCCAGGGAGGCCGATTAAGCGGAAAACGCGGTCTTGGGCACGGGGCCCAAGGCTGT
This sequence comes from Nitrospirales bacterium, assembly GCA_963555755.3. GTDB lineage: Bacteria > Nitrospirota > Nitrospiria > Nitrospirales > UBA8639 > Nitronereus. The sequence continues at coordinate 3,737,768 of OY820905.2, read as the reverse complement.
CACCGTCATTTTCTCAATATTTAAGAGATCTTGAGCCACAATCTGGACCTGATCTTTTGAGATTTTGTCAATCTCGGAAAGCATTTCATTTAAAGACACGTAGCGGCCTTGACAAATTTCATCCTTGGCTAATTTATTCATTCGACCGTACGTGCCTTCCAGGCCAAGCATGAGTGTCCCTTTTAACTGATTTTTTGTGCGGATTAATTCCTGCACTGCCGGTCCTCGATTTCGAAGCTTTCGGACTTCCCGTCGCACGACATCAACCAATTTGGATGCTTCTTTCGAGCCGGTTGCGGCATAGATAGTCAGCGTCCCCGCATCAGAATAACTAGAAAGTTGCGAATAAATGGTATAGGCCAGCCCCCGTTTTTCCCTGACCTCCTGGAAGAGCCGAGAGCTCACGCCCCCTCCAAACAACGCATTCAGAATATGAGCGGCATACCGGGTCGGATGGTTCACGGGAATACCAGGCAAACCTAAACAGACATGGACTTGTTCCAATCGTTTAGGATGCACAAAAGTCCCGATGTACAGCTTGGGCGGTTTTCGAGAATCAAGGCTGCAATGTTTTGATCGAGAAGGTCTCCACTTTCCAAATGAGCGATTTAAGAGAGGCAGCAACGTTTTTTCGTTGAAATTCCCTGCGACGGAAACGACTAGCTTCTCGGGATGATATTGCTCATCCACATAATCAAGGATGTCCCTTCGTCCTATGCCTTCCATCGTGGAAGAATTACCCAAAATGGAGCGGCCCAGGGGATGGCTTCGCATGACGTGGTGGGCATGAAGTTCTTGAACAAAATCCTCAGGGTCATCGCGCACCGTCCGGATTTCCTCAAGCACGACTTGTTTTTCTCGTTCAATTTCGGGTGGGGCAAAACGGGAGTGATGAAACAAGTCCGCTAACAAATCGACGGCCTGATCAATCTGCTGATCTAAAACTTTGACATAAAACACGGTGGACTCATGCGTGGTAAACGCATTCATCTCCCCGCCCAGGTTATCAATCTCTTGGGAAATTTTGGATGCCGACCTTCGCCTAGTTCCTTTAAACATCATGTGCTCTAAAAAGTGAGACAGACCCTCCTGCCCCTTGCTTTCATCACGAGTGCCAACGTTAATCCATATCCCGATGGCCACGGACTTCAACGACGACATCCGCTCCATAACCACCCGAACACCATTATCCAGCACTACTTTACGCATGACGCTTATTGCCTTTACGAAAATGGCTCACTATCTTTACCCGCATGGACGAAGATGAACTCTTCGCTGTTAAGGGTTCGCGCAGGAATAACTTCCCCTGTTTGGGTGTTGAGACACCTGTCTGGCAAGGCGCGAGGACTGCGCATACTCCTCGTATGGAAAGGACGAGCAACGCCGCCAGACGGGATGGATCGACGGCCAAACAGGGGAAGTTATTCCTGCGCGAGCCCTAAGGATTGAACCTGAACGATTTGCCGTGATCATGACCAACTGGTTTGTTCTGAACTCAGCTTTCCATGATGATGGAAAACCATTGGGCAAGAAATACAACCTGTTCAAGAGCGGCAGGTGCTTAAAATACACTCAAGGGCACCTTTAAAAACCGTCCTTTTCCGTGATGGCGGCGTCAGCCGCGTGCTCAAATCTTCATGTATTCGCCCATACACTCCGGTTTTCCGCGCGCGGCTTCCTTGCCCTCACAAAAAATGCCTGGGCCCTCACCAAAATGCCTGGTTTGTAGAGGTGCCCTAAAGAAAAAGCTACCCGTTTTGAGCTACTAGCGACTCAAAAAAAGTTTACGATTCGCCCGTTGGGACTTCGGATTCGGCTAAGGCCTCTTTCCGACTCAACCGAATCTTCCCTTGCCTGTCAATTTCCATCACCTTAACCATGATTTTCTCTCCTTCGGAAAGCTCATCAGACACCGCATTCACACGATGGTGGGCCAGCTGGGAAATATGCACGAGGCCATCGACATTGGGAAGAATTTCGACAAACGCACCAAAATCGACAATTTTTCTGACGGTCCCGAGGTAGAGCTTCCCAATCTCAACCTCCTCCGTTAACTGTTCCACCATTTGGATGGCCTTATTGGCAGAATCTCCGTCCACAGCGGCAATAGTCACCAGTCCAGAATCATCGACATTCATTTTCACGCCACATTCAGCGATGATTCCTCTGATGATCTTGCCACCCGGGCCAATGATGTCTCTGATCTTATCCTGCTTAATTTGAATGGTGAAAATTCTTGGGGCATAGGCCGCAAGATCAGGCCGTGGAGCTGCCAAGGCTTCATTCATTCGCTCTAGAATGTGCAACCGTCCAGCACGCGCCTGCTCTAGTGCTTGCCGCATCAACTCCGTGTTGATGCCTCCAATTTTAATATCCATTTGCAAAGCCGTCACGCCATTTTTGGTGCCAGTGACCTTAAAGTCCATATCGCCAAGATGGTCTTCTAGCCCCAAGATATCCGAGAGAATGATGACTCGGTCTCCTTCTTTAATGAGACCCATCGCAATTCCAGCAACCGGTTCTTTAATCGGCACCCCGGCATCCATCAGGGCCAAGGACCCCCCACACACCGTGGCCATCGATGATGAACCATTCGATTCCAAAATATCCGACACCAGCCTGATGGTATACGGAAACTCATCACGGGTTGGCATGACGGATGTGAGTGCACGTAGGGCTAGTTTTCCATGCCCGATTTCTCGACGGCCTGGCCCTCGCATGGGTCTGGCCTCCCCAACACAAAAAGGCGGAAAATTGTAGTGGAGTAAAAATGTTCGAAAATATTCCCCTTCGAGGGCATCAATACGCTGCTCATCATCAGAGGTGCCTAAGGTCACGACCGCAAGAGCTTGGGTCTCACCTCGGGTAAACAGGGCAGAACCATGGGTGCGTGGCAATAGCCCCGTTTCACAAGTGATCGGGCGAATATCCGTAGGCCCTCGTCCATCGGCTCGGACTTTTTTCTCCAAGATTAAATCCCGGACTTCATCATATTCTAGGTCATGGTACATGTCTTTAATGTGCCGATGGCATGTAGAATCTTCCCCACCGAGCTTTTCGATCGCTTCTTGCAAAATCTCATCTAATCGTTCTTGGCGTTCGGCTTTGTTCGGAATGAATACGGCTTCTCGAATGGGAGCGGAGGCCAGTTGTTTCACTTGGGCTCGAAGTTCTTCACTCACCGTTTCCACTTCAAGTACTCGTTTCTGACGCCCCACTTTTTCTCTCAGTTCATTGACCTTCGCGACAATTTTTTTAATTTCCCCATGCGCGAGTTCCAGGGCTTCAAGCATCACGGCCTCGGACAATCCACCCGCTCCCGCCTCGACCATCATGATGGCCTCCGCCGTGCCAGCCACGACCAAGTCCAATTCACTCTTGGCCAGCATGTGTATGTCGGGATTGACTACAAAGTTCCCGTCAACCCGGCCAATTCGTATTCCAGCAAGTGGACCGTTAAATGGAATGTCGGAAATCGCCAACGCCGCAGATCCAGCGGTAATGCCCATGGTATCCGATATCATTGTTTGATCCACGGATAAGACGGACACCACAACCTGAGTTTCATAAAAATATCCCTTAGGAAACAGAGGACGGATCGGACGATCAATTAATCGACTCGTCAGAGTTTCTTTTTCCGACGGTGCGCCCTCTCGCTTAAAAAATCCTCCTGGAATTTTTCCAGCGGAATAGGCTTTTTCCTGATAATTGACGGTTAAGGGGAGAAAATCCGAGTCGGGTTTTACCTTCCTTGAGGCTACCGCGGTAGCTAACACCACCGTGTCACCATAGGTGGCAAGGATGGATCCATCCGCTTGCTTGGCCATATGGCCTGTTTCGAGCCTCAACGTACGACCGGCGACTTCCAATTCAACAGAATGCACCATGAAATTCTCTCCTTCCTCACCCACCAGGGACCTGAGAGAAAATAACTTGGACATCTCGCATCCAATCTTCGGGCCATCTTTGAACGGGCCTCAATCGAAACACCCTCAACATAGCTGTGCTATGCCTCGGGTGTTTCTCAATCGTTCCGTCCAAATCCAACCCAAATCTTGGCGCGATATTGTCCAAGGTATTTTCTCTCAGGTCCCAGGCTTTTCCAAATAGTCTTTTATTTTCTCAGTCCTAACGTGCCTAACAGCGATCGATAGCTTGCCGCATCCACACGATGCAGGTAACTCAATAGCCGTCGCCGCCGACTCACCATTCGCAACAATCCATGCCGTGAATGATGGTCCTTTTTATGAGTCCGAAAATGTTCAGTTAAATAATTGATGCGGTTGGTCAACAAGGCAATCTGCACCTCTGAAGAACCCGTATCCTTATCATGATGTTGATGCTGCTTGACGATATCGGTTTTCACTGCAACTCCGAGCCCCATATTTCACCCCTCCCTACTGAAAATTATTCGAATGCCTATATAGGCAAATCACAAATTAGCTTGATTGCCCAAACACTTTGACAAATACCAATGGCAGGCCTATTTCTGACGGATCGGAAGCATCCTTTGCAAACTTTCCCAACCCCAGCAACTGCCCCGCAGGGTCTTTGACCCGCAGAATTTCTTGGGCAGGACCGGCTTTGCAAGGTTCCCCAAACGTTCGAGAGACTGCCGATTGAGGGATCGGCGCTCCATGTAAGGCTCGCGTTACCATGGAGGAATCAATCACGACCTCCGGCAAGTGGCTGAGCACGGCATTAAGCCCCCGCACGACTTGATTATGTCCATGCGACAGAAATTCTTGGTCGATTTCCAAGGGAGACATGGCATCTTCGATATGAAACGGCCCAACTCGCGTTCGACACAATTGACGCAAATGCCCTCCCACACCCAGAGTCTGCCCAATATCAGTACACAGGGTGCGTATATAGGTCCCCTTTGAACAGGTCACCCGAAAAGACACGTCTGGAATCTCAACCTTCAACACTTCCAACTGATAAATTGTAATAGGCCGAGGCGCACGCTCCACCGTTTTCCCAGCCCTAGCCAATTTGTACAGGGGCTGGCCCTCGACCTTCAGCGCAGAATACATCGGGGGCACCTGTTGCAGCGCTCCCAAAAACTGCGCTGCTGCAGTTCGGATCGATTCTTCGGTCATCCCGGCATAAGACCGTTCCTGAATGACCGCGCCGGTCGCGTCTTGAGTATCTGTATCCTGCCCCAAGCGCATGACCGCTTCATATTCTTTATCCCACTCGACTAAATATTCCGATAACCTCGTGCCCTTTCCTATCAAAATGGGAAGCACGCCCGTTGCCATGGGATCCAAGGTTCCAGCATGTCCCACTTTGCGGATACCAAGCGACCGCCGCAACTTTTCTACAACATCATGAGATGTCCACCCTACCGGTTTGGATACATTCACAACCCCATCAAGGACTGGAGACATCACAACACTCGCCGATTCGTTCGTCATTTCTATCGACCCTCAGGCAAATGAGGCGTGTAATCAGCACCTAAGTCAGCGGCACTTTCTGAGCCTGCGGGAGGCAACGTATCAAGGATTTCCAAGATTCGTTCCGCACGAGGCCCATTCGAGTCAGCCCAGAACTTCACTTCAGGCGTGTAGCGCAACTCCAGGCGCCGTCCCAATTCCGACCGAACAAACCCTGAAGCACTGGCTAAGGCTTTTAAGATATTTGGTTTGCCATCCTGAGGACCCAATATGGACACATACACACGCGCAATTCGAAGATCTTTGGTGACTTCCACATCAGTTACTGTCACTGAATGAAGTCGAGGATCTTTTGATTTTTTGGCAAGAATATCAGCCACCTCAATGCGAAGTTGGTCCGCCACCCGCTCAGCTCTTTTAAACGTTGGTTTAGACATAACAACCGGATCCACTTGCATAATCATTAGAGGGCACCTCTAAAAACCGTCCTTTTCCGTGATGGCGGCGTCAGTCGCGTGCCCAAATCCTCATGTATTCGCCCATACACTCCGGTTTTCCGCGCGCGGCTTCCTTGCCCTCACAAAAAATGCCTGGTTGGTAGAGGTGCCCATTACTTACAAGAGCCTGTTGATGAATTGAAATATTTTCCTCATGCCGTTCACCTGCGCCTCATCATTATTATCACACACCAAGGGCAGCAGGGGATGTTCAAAAAGCATGCCCTCGCGGAGGCGGGAGGTGCGCTCAGCAAGGCCGCAGGTGCTCCCGGCCTTCGTAGCCACTTCGGCGGAGTAGGCTTGGCGCCCTGAGCGTACGGGTGAGTACGTGAGCACAACCAAGGGCCGAGAACGCTGCTGGCTTGTCTGCCGTAGCCTTGGCGATGGCTGACGCCCTTTTTCAACATTCCCTACAACAGTTCGATGTGCGACTCCAATAACTCCAGGTGAGGGTTGGATCGAATGACATTCAGGACCTGATCCAATACCGCATTGACATGGCGTGTTTCATTCGCCACACAGGCAATCCCCAATGTCGCTTGCTGCCAAAGATCGTGATCGCCAACCTCGGCGACAGAAACATTGAAAGCTTGACATAATCGCGTTTTAAAGCTCGAGAGGACTTGACGCTTGGCCTTGAGTGAATGACCATCCGGCAAGTGTAAGCGAACCTGACACACTCCGACAATCATATGCGCTGATACGGGCTTGGCAGAATGCCAAGCAAGTTACAACTTCGCGGTTTCTTTGTCGAACACATAGGCCTCAATGATATCGCCTAATTTGATATCATTAAAGTTTTCGACCCCGATTCCGCACTCATACCCCTGCTGCACATCCCGCACATCGTCTTTAAATCGACGCAGAGACCCCAACTTGCCTTCATAGATCGTGACCTGATCTCGAAGGACCCGAACCCCTTCACTCGAACGAGCGATGTGTCCGTCATTCACATAGCACCCGGCGATGGTTCCGATTTTGGGAATAGTAAACACCTCCCGCACTTCAGCCCGACCCAACACACGTTCCACAAGGGTTGGTTCAAGCATGCCTTCAGCAGCGGCCCGAACATCAGCGATCGCATTGTAGATGACGGTATGCAACCGGATCTCCACCCCTTCACGTTCAGCCAAAGCAGACACTTTCGGTTCAGGCCTCACATGAAACCCGATGACAACGGCTTTTGAAGCCGAAGCTAAAAGGACATCAGATTCTGTGATGGTCCCGACTCCGTTATGAATCACCTGAAGATTCACTAAGTCAGATTGAATTTTCAGCACGGCTTCACGCAACGCACACACCGAACCATTCGTATCAGCTTTCAACAAGATGGATAGCTCTTTTTTATCCAAATCCTTCCCTTGCACATACAAATCATCCAAGGTCATTCGGGTCACACCTGTCCCAAGCTCGGCTGTCCGCTGCTTATGGAGCCGGTCTTCGGCCACTTCACGGGCCATTCGTTCATCCTTCACCACCACAAACTTATCGCCGGCTGCGGGTAATCCTAGCAACCCGATGACTTCCACTGGCGTGGAAGGCCTGGCTTCCTTCATTTTTTTCCCGTCATGGGACAACATCGCCCGAACCCGGCCACTGGTCGTACCCACGACATAGGGAACCCCAACTTTCAAGATGCCACTCTGGATCAACACCGTCGCGACGGGGCCACGCCCTCGATCTAATTTGGACTCAAGCACGATACCCTTCGGCAGTTGGGCAATATCAGCCTTCAATTCCATGACCTCGGCTTGCAACAGAATCATCTCGAGTAGCGTGTCGAGGCCCTGCTTTTCTTTGGCTGACACGTCAACAAAGATCGTCTGCCCGCCCCACGCTTCGGGAATGAGTCCATGATCAGACAGACCCTGCTTGGCTCGGTCGGGATTGGCTCCCGGTTTGTCTATTTTATTGATGGCCACAATGATCGGAACATTGGCAGCTTGAGCGTGATGAGCGGCTTCCACCGTTTGCGGCATCACCCCGTCATCCGCAGCCACCACCAACACGACAATATCCGTGGCCTGAGCCCCTCGTGCCCTCATAGCCGTAAACGCTTCATGCCCAGGAGTATCAAGAAACGTGACCTGCTTCTCACCCACCGAAACCGTGTAGGCGCCAATATGCTGAGTGATGCCCCCGGACTCTTGGGCGGCTACGTTGGTCTGCCGGATCGCATCCAAGAGGGACGTTTTCCCATGATCAACATGCCCCATAATGGTGACCACCGGAGGACGCCCCACAAGTTCCATGTCCTCAGTTGATTCAAGGGCTTCTTCAAGAAGGGCCTCACCTTCTTTCTCCACCGCCACTTCGACTTGAATACCCAAGCCTTCAGCAATCAACAAGCCGGCATCAAGATCCATGGGTTGGTTGATCGTCAACATCACGCCCATCTCCATCAACCTTTTCATGATGTCCCCGGATCGCTGGCCAAGGTGTTCGGCAAATTCCTTCACGGTCAGACCGGAATTCAACTTCACCGTTTTTCTCCGTGGCTTGGTGACCTCGGTAGACGTGGCAGACGGGATATGGCGTGTTCGTTCTTCCCGCCTCAGGGTGGGGAGAGGACGAAGGTCTTGCCACCGAGCCGCATCTTCATACTTTTGCGCAAACAGGGCCTCATCACGATGTTTTCCTGTTTTTTTGGTCTTCTTGGGCTTTTCCTCCGAGGCGACCTGCTCTTTTTCGGGCTCTTCTTGTTTCAGGGGAGCCATGCCCTCCCCTGAAGGAGGAGCCACCGTATCTTTGAATTCTGCTAGAGCTTCCTCTGGAGTTGGATAGGGCGATTGTAAAGCTTCTGCGACCGCGGCCACTTCAGGAGAGAGCGGAATGTCCTTGTCCGTTTCAGTCCCCACAACAGGTGGCAGACTTTCCTGAGTGATACCTTCGAGAGTTTCAATTTCCGGAGGAGGCGCTTCGACTTCCTCGCGCTTCCGTTTAATAAGAATATGCTTTTTCTCAGGTTTGGGAGGAGGCTCTGGTTCCACCGTCGCCTCACGTCCTTTTCCTGTACGAGCAGACTTTTTCAGAAGTTTGGTCCCACTTCCGGACTTTCCCTTTGCGGTAATAGGACTGCTCACTTGCGTTTTACCGAATGCCGCTAAGGCTTTCTGGACATCATCTTCCGTCAAAGTATTACTATGGGAAGATACCGTGATCTCGAGCCGACCGAGCTCCGGAATCAGAACCTTACTTTCCATTCCCAATTCTTTGGCTAATTCATAAACTCTCATAGCACCCACGATCTTTAGGATAAGGTTTCCTTCGATTCTCCAGTTTCCTCAATGGAATCTGGAGTCGAGACCGCCTCCGAAGCTTCGGCCGTAACCTGAGCCACTTCGGGTTCTACTGGAGAATCAGGCTCCTCTGAAGGAGTTGAGTTTTCTCCTCCGGCTTGCTCTCGCAGAGCTTCAGCTTCTTCAGCCAAAGCCGCCTTGATCTCCTTTTCCCGTTCAACCTTTTCCTTTTCATATTCACTGCCACTAATAATATCAATTTTCCACCCAGTGAGTTTCGCGGCAAGGCGAACATTTTGTCCGTTTTTCCCAATGGCCAATGAAAGCTGGGAGTCCGCGACAACAACCAGCGCCGCTTTTTTCTGTTCGTCAATCCCAACTTTTTCAATAGAGGCAGGGTTCAAGGCTTCGCCAATGAACACACGTGGATCGGTGGTCCAAGGAATGATATCGATTTTTTCCCCTTTAAGCTCACGGACTATCGCTTGGACCCGGGATCCTTTGATCCCAACACAGGCACCCACCGGATCAACTGCCTTATCTCGTGAAGACACGGCAATCTTGGTCCGATCGCCAGGCTCACGAACCACACCCTTAATTTCCACAATTTTTTCCATGACTTCTGGCACTTCCAAATGGAATAGCTTGACCACAAATTGCGGATGCGCTCGCGTCAAGATCACTTGGACATCTTTAGGCGTCCGTCGAACTTCCAAGAGCATGGCACGCACGCGATCTCCTCGTCGATGGGCCTCACGAGGAATTTGTTCATTGATGGGGAGAAGGGCTTCCGTTTTGCCAATTTCAACCAAATAGTTTCGACGCTCCTGCCCCAGGATTACCCCATGGACCAGATCGCCTTCCTTTTTCGAATATTCTCGTTCAACAGCTTCCCATTCGGCTTCTCTGACTTTCTGGCAGATCACCTGTTTGGCAGCCTGGGCCGCAATACGCCCAAATTCTGCCATTTCCAAAAGAGACCCGATTTCATCCCCTACCTCCGCTTCCGAATCAATTTCCCGGGCTTCTTCCAGGGAAATTTGAGATTTGACATCGGTCACGGGGTCCGAAATCGTTTTCAACGACACTATCGAGATTTCCCCGGTTTCATGGTCAATTTGCACTTGTATATTTTCGTTACTTCCATATCGCTTTTTTGCTGCGGTCAGAAGGGCAGATTCAACGGCAGCCAGGACTCGCTCCTTATCAATTCCTTTTTCACGGCCAACCTGCTCAATCACGGCCATAATTTCATGCTTCATAACGATTCCCCTTCTTCGGGCTCGCGCAAGAATAACTTCCCATGTTTTGGGCGTCGATCCATCCCGTCTGGCGGCGTTGCTCGTCCTTTCCATACGAGGAGTATGCGCAGTCCTCGCACCTTGCCAGACAGGCGTCTCAGCACTCAAACAGGGGAAGTTATTCTAGCACGAACCCTTACTCACAGCCCTGTCTCTCTAACGAACCCCTAATATGCGCACGCTAAAACTCCACCAGTTGTTTGGCCTCTGTGATGGAATCCCAAAGGAGTTCAACTTCATGTGTTTTTTGCTGCTTACCCGTTCGCACCGACAATGTGACACCTGTTTCCGTGAGAGTCGATAACCGCCCGATCACCTGTTGTTGCCCACCATCCGGGTCCTGAATCTTCACTTGGAGGACTTTTCCCACCACCCGCTGGTAATCCTTAAGATTCTTTAGTAGGCGATCAACACCTGGGGATGAAACCTCTAGCCTATAGGCAAAAGGCGCGGGGTCAGCCACCTCAATTGCTCGGCGCAGGGACTGATGAAATTGCTCACAGTCTCGAATGCCCACGCCTCCATTCTTATCAAGGGTGATTCGAACGACCGAACCAGCTCCCTTGCCTTGACAAGTGATTTCAAGCAAGTCAAGGTCCAGAGCCCGTGCAATGGGCTCAGCCATGAGCTGAACCTGTTTCCCCAAATATTTGGTATCCAATCCTAGACCTAACGAATGGAGCCGCGGTGGGGCGACAAAGCAAAAAAAAGTGGGCTCTCGCCCACTTCCTAGAAGTCGAACAGTACCATTTCCCCCATCCAAAGGCAAGTGTTTCGCCTCATCGAGCAGGGCCATTTCATTCGTTATGCCTTCCCATTTGACTAAGGTTAGTCCCTAGACTAGTCTGCTGGACTATGGACACAGGGTATGCTGCTGATATCTTGGATTTTTCTGTTAGGTTCCACACCGAAGAAGCGTGCTTCGAGTACTTGCGGGCGATTCGGTGGCCAGACGGGTTTATGTGTCCAGCTTGCGGTCATCGCGGTGGTTGGTGGCTCAAAAAATATTTCCGGTTTGAGTGTTCGTCGTGTCATAGACAGACATCACCGCTAAGCGGCACAGTGATGCATAGATCGCACTTGCCGCTACGGCTTTGGTTTTGGGCTGCCTATTTCGTCTCCACGCACACACCTGGCATCAGTGCTGTGCAATTGCAGCGTCAACTCAGTATCAAGAAGGTGGATAGCGCCTGGTATTTGCTCCACAGATTGCGACGAGGAATGGTACGACAGAACCGTGAACGGCTCGCAGGAACAGTTGAAGCCGATGAAACCCATATCGGTGGACCGGTAAAAGGCAAAACGGGCCGTGGCGTCGCGAAAGCGAAAACCAAGACGTTAATAGCCGGAGCCGTAGAAATTGTCACGTACACACAAGGGGATCACTTTCGAGAGAAAGCAGGGCGTTTACGATTAGCGATTCTTCAAGACGCTGGAGAGAACGAGATCAAAGCATTCCTCAATAGCCATGTCGCTGAGGGCAGTAAGATCAAGTCCGATGGTTGGAAGGGATACTCGGCAAAAGCCTTGGCAGGATACGAACACCTGAGACGGACCCAGGGTGACCCAGCAAGTGCTGGGAAGCACGCTCCACACATCCATAGAGCGTTCGGCAATCTGCAGACCTGGCTGAACGGGATTCACCATGGAGTGGATTCAAAATACCTGCAACACTATCTTGATGAGTTTGTCTTTCGCTATAACCGCCGTGAGACTCCAATGAGTACCTTCCAGAGTTTGTTGAAAATCCTGACCAGCAGCTCAAAACCCTTGGGATTCAATAAACTGAAGCAACCTTAGTTAAATGGGAAGGCATATCATTCTTTTTATAAGCAAGGGATTCCATGAGTTTTTTTTGATCACTTTTTCAGGGCAGAGCCATGCGGATGGCTACATGGGGCTTGGCCCAGAGCCATCGAAACGCCTGCGCGATATTGGTTTGGCCTTTCACGCGTAAGAGACTGATGGCATAGCGTCGCAGACAGGTCATGACCATCGGGCCATTGAGCCGTCGGATCTGACTCCGGTCTTCATCAAAGGTGACATCCAACACATAATGCTGCTTATTCTCCACACTCCAATGCTTCCGGTTTTGCGAGAGGATTTTCTTCGGCGAGGCCTTCGCTGGTGACTGACTTGTGACTCCGCATACGGTATCTACCGTCGTGATGCCCTTCTTGAGATGCGCGACTTCCCTCTCAATGCAGAAGACTTGCTGCACATGGGGAAAGGTGACAGAGGCATTCAGGGCAAGCGTCGCAGACAGGTCATGACCATCGGGCCATTGAGCCGTCGGATCTGACTCCGGTCTTCATCAAAGGTGACATCCAACACATAATGCTGCTTATTCTCCACACTCCAATGCTTCCGGTTTTGCGAGAGGATTTTCTTCGGCGAGGCCTTCGCTGGTGACTGACTTGTGACTCCGCATACGGTATCTACCGTCGTGATGCCCTTCTTGAGATGCGCGACTTCCCTCTCAATGCAGAAGACTTGCTGCACATGGGGAAAGGTGACAGAGGCATTCAGGGAGTCGTCGCACCAGATCCTGCGGATCGTGATTCGCCCATGGCCCTTATCGGTCGTCTCATCATCACATCGTTGTGCGGTCAAATCCAAGGCCTCAATGTCGTGCTTCAAGGTCGGCTGGTTCCCCTTGACGGTGAAGACGAAGTCGGCCCCGCGTTCTTGCACAAGGTAATTTGCGATCTCTTTCTGGGTGAGGAGCGCATCCGCCGTGATGACCTTCCCTTCGATCTCCAGCTCATCTAATAAGGGACGCACGCAGGGGATCTCATTGGTCTTGGTGTCGACTTTTTTGGGGTGAGGTGGCGCCCCTCGTCATGGGTGACGGCGCTGAGGACATGGGTCTGTTCGCTCGGGACCTTCGAAGTCCCCCGCATGGTCTTGCCATCAATGGCGATGCCCTGATCCTCCCCCCCAAAGGTGTCCAGCCACCGGCCGAGCAGGGTGTCGACTTCCCAGGGGTCGACGGCCGAGATAAATCGGTAGAGTGTGCTGCGGCTCGGGACGAGGTAGCGGCCCCCTCGTTTGGTGCATCCCAGCCGCTTGCGCATCGTCTGAGATAACTGCTGGGCCCAGTCCGAGATCGCTTCATAGCCATCGGCGCCGCACAAGGTGGCACAGAACATGATCGCGGTGAGGGCGCGTCGGGTGTGTCGTTGCCCTTGCAAATTGCGTGGATCGGTCAATTGCACCACATAGGTAAACAGGGAGTTCGTCTGCTTGGCATTCAATCGCATCTGAGGTACCTCTCCTTTCTGATAGAGCGGCTCCAACATCGGGCGGGCCAGGATCGCTCGGGCTTGGGGATGCAGACTTCTGACCAGAATTCGTTTGGGGCGGTCATGCGGAACATACCGCGTATTGGCCTTGCGAAACCCTCGGGTCAGCCCGAGCTCCTGCCACCCGGCGGCTCGATAGCAGGTCCCGGTGAAGCGGGCAGGATCGACGAAGGTTTCTAAGAGGAGCACGGGGTAGCCGTGGCACATTTGCCAATCAGCCGTGATCCGTTTCGTGCAGAGCGACAGGACTTTCGAGGCAAGGTTCTTTTGCGAACAGCCCGGCAGGATGAGAAACCGGGTGTTGTTGGCTAGTAAATGGAGGCGTTGCCAGTGAAAACAGGGGGGCCAGCCGATCCAGTGGTCGCGCGGTTTCGATTTGAGGGCCGCCGCCGCAAACACCAGCAAGGCCAGCCAGCGATCCTGCACACAGGCGAGGTATTGGATCGATGGGCCAATCAGCGGGGCAGACCCGAGGTAGTGATGTCTGTCGAGCAGGGTCTTGAAGGTGTCCTTCTCGTCCCGGACAATTGGGCGAACCACCACTTGCCCCAGATCGATGTCCGGCTGTCCGCTTGGGGATTCGTCTGGCATGAAAAAGAGTATGCCTCAAACGAAAAGAAAAAGCCAGCCTAAATCGATTATTCCTTATTATTTATGAAGTTACACTCTAATATGAAATAGCCCTGCCTCATCGAGATACTCCAGAAACTGTTTACCGAACTATTTGGTTCTCGTTGATACTTGCACCCAGAACTACAACCACACATTTGACGTTTTTATCAATAGGTCCACCCAACACATCGATGCCCACACTCCTATCGGTAGCCTCCGGAAAAGTGGGAGCCGGAAAAAACATGGTGGCTAGCAATCTAGGGCTTATGCTGGTCAAACGCGGATTTCGGACCACCCTAGTTGATTGAGACACAGGGGGAGCTAATCTCCATGTGCTATTCGGACACTTTCACCCCACAGTAACCCTCACGGACTTTCTCGATCGAAAAATCAAAACCCTGCAAGGTATGGTTCAACCCTTATGGGCGCCTTTAAAAACCAGGCATTTTTTGTGAGGGCAAGGAAGCCACGCGCGGAAAACCGGAGTGTATGGGCGAATACATGAGGATGTGAGCACGCGGCTGACGCCGCCATCACAGAAAAGGACGGTTTTTAGAGGTGCCCTTATCCCTTCACCCGAATTTGTCCCTCAGTTCGGGTACTGGAGAAACCCTCCTCACGTCAAACCTTCCCCACCAGAAAAAAAACGGCTCCTCAATCACATAGGGAAATTGGAAGGGGATATCGTCTTGGTCGATGTCGGGGCCGGCACCCATTTTCATACCTTGGATTTCTTTTTATTTGCGAATGGTCACCTCACCGTTGCCACACCCGATCCGACTTCCGTCCTTGATCTGTATCGATTTATTAAATTGGCCGCGATTCGGAGAGTCTTATCAGCATTTTTGGCCCGTGACCCGATTGCCACCGCACTCTCTAATCGAAAGTTTCAAAGCATTCAGGAAGTGTTGACTGCCATCGGTCATACAAATGAAGCAGGTACAGCAATCGCGCAGGCCGCCTTGAGATTCTTTAAGGGTTCGCGCAAGAATAACTTCCCCTATTTGGGTGCTGAGACACCTGTCTGGCAAGGCGCGAGGACTGCGCATACTCCTCGTATGGAAAGGACGAGCAACGCCGCCAGACGGGATGGATCGACGCCCAAATAGGGGAAGTTATTCTTGCGCGAACCCTAAGCCTTGCCTGATTCTCAATCGCATGGGAAGGGCTTCAAAGGTCAACACCCTCCATATTACAACAAATGGTCCAACCATACATTGGAACCGAGTTGCATGTGCTAGGAGGCTATCCGATATTAGGGATCGTCTCGAGCTGTGGATGGAATCGAATCTGTCTTCAACCTAGAAACAGCAGTTGGATCACAAAAGTCCGCGCAAGCTCTTGGCGCACCTCGCAAAAGAGAAAAATGTCTCATCACCACAAAGGTGACCACGACTTTTTCTCTTTCACGATGCACACCAATATCTTACACGTCTTTTTTGCGCCCAACTGCTGTTTCTAGGTTCAGTGGAGGAATGGTAGACAATCTTGGGTCTACTTGCTCGCGCGGATTTTTTTTGGAAAAGTAGAAAATTCCCCTGACCTTCGTGAACGGGGAGGCGTGAGGTGGTGAGAAGAGGAGCTTCGCCTTGCGCTGGACTATAACCTATCGCGGCGGGGGAGTCGCGGCTTGCAAGGCACTTGAGACTTGCTTGAGAGAATCGGCCAAACTATCAAGCTCAGCCCCTTTCCGCAAAAGCTCGCCTCGCAACCCATTCATTTGATCGACGTACTTATCACGTTCTTTTACAACGACCGCATGGTCTTCAAGCATTTCTTGACAACGGTCTAACTCATTTCGCATTTCGGCGTACTTCACTTTATAATTTTTGGCTTCGCTCGTGGATTTGTCCAAATCCTGTGTGAGGGTAGCGATCTGATTCTGACAATCGCGTAATTCTGTCTGGGCTTGGGTTCGTTCTTCTTCACTGGCCTGGTATCGGACTCGAAGGTCCTGAATCGCCTCGGTCCAACTCCGAACTGCTCCTGGTGGTAAATCCGGAATACTGGGAAGAGGCTCATCCTTGGCCAACGCATCCATGGCCCCGTGTATCCAATCAACAAACGCTCCAATTTCATGAAATTTGAAATCCACATTGCGCGACCCGGCCTGGGGCTCACTGGCTGGCTGATCGCTGGCTATTTCTTTTGCGGACTCTTTTGCAGTTCTCTTAGAAGGTTCTTTTACAGGTTCTTGCACAGGTTCTTTTACAGGTTCTTGCACAGGTTCCACCACAACTTCCTCCAGAGACCGAGAATGGAAATAGTGCAACAATACGGCAACACAATGTCGGCAAAACGGTTGTTCACTAGCCGGACACGAACACTTGGTGGAGAGAGTGCCACTCTTTAACCGGATCGTTTGGGAATACACACCATAGGTTCCATCCACCTCGGAATTAATGTGTCCTTCATGCGCATCAATAATTCGTACACGACTCTCGGAAAGATATTGACTCCCTAGCTTATACACATGACCACCAACCACCGATTTCACCATATCCGGTTCAAGTTGACTTAACTGTTGAGCAGAACAAGAAATCCGGTTTCGCATAAGCCCCTCTTATGGCAAAAAGTGGGTAACGACGAGATAAACCTCTGGACCTCCGACTGACCTAAACCTCATGACATGACTCAGGTTTTCTGACAACCTGAATAAGGTCAAGAGCTTCCCTCTGTTCGGCAAAAATTTATGGAAACTTGACCCCCAAAATTAAGAATCCCTGGCCGACTTCAAGGACGAGAGTCGCCAAATTCTTAAGAGAAACAACTGGCTTTCCGTTTTGTGTCCTCCTTTCTTTGTGGTACACTCTCCCCCTTCATCCCAGGAGCCTGTCAAAGATTAGACGGATCTACTCCGGATGCACGGGATTTGGCCAGATATTCCGATCCTTCTCGTTGAATAGCCCAACTATTCGCCTCAAACGATCGAAATATCTGACTCAAACCAGCACATCCTCGTGACGATCGCTAATCTCGGATAGGCTTCGAAACACCAGTTGGACGCAAAAAAGCCGTGTGAGATATTGGTGCGCATGGTGAAATAAAAAAATTCGTGGTCACTTCGTTGTGATGTATTTTACCAGGTGGCCAAGAGCTTGCCCGGACCTTTGTGATCCACACTGCTGCTTCTAGGTTCATGAGAGACATTCGTCACAGTCAGGGAAAATCAGTTTAGAGATGAAATTCTTCCGTCTTATTCTTCTTCTTGGTATATTCTGGGGGGTTACTCCCTCATCCGTCTCAGCCATTGACCCCCATTTTCATAATGTCACATTTCATCGGTGTTACCACGCCCACTCCTGTTTCGTCTCGATCCCCAATGTTCCCAATATTTTTGGCGACGTGCTTTTAATCCGCATTGCCGGAATCGACACTCCCGAAATCCTCGGACAATGTGTTAAGGAAAAACAGCTTGCCCTCAAAGCCAGAAATTTTGTGAATACCGTGTTGGAAAACGCCAGGGAGATTGAGTTATTCGACTTGGAGCGGGGTGAGCACTTCTACCTCACCGCCCGGATTATGGCGAATGGAAAAAATGTATCCAAACTGCTTCTGGACAAAAAATTTGCCTTGCCAGCAACCGATAAAGCAGGGAAACCAAATTGGTGCAAGGAATAGTTGTCCTGTTGGGTCAGGCCCACATTGTTCTGATTCACAAAACGGAAAGCACCTGAATGAGCGAAGAAGGGAACTTTCCGGGAATCGTTGAGTGTGTGGCCTGCGGCAAGGACTTGATTAGGGAACGGTACATGGGCATGTACCCTGATGAAGATACTCCCAAACGGTTGTATTCATACGATTCACAACCTCGACTTGGCGCCCTGCTCCGTCTACTGTCCCTGTGGGCATTTCATAAAGAACCTGCCCAAGACGGTCACCGCTACATTCGGTCATTCACTTAAGGGCACCTCTACAAACCGTCCTTTTCCGTGATGGCGGCGTCAGCCGCGTGCTCACATCCTCATGTATTCGCCCATACACTCCGGTTTTCCGCGCGCGGCTTCCTTGCCCTCACAAAAAATGCCTGGTTTGTAGAGGTGCCCTTAATCTTCTCCTTAGACTCCCGACAGCTCTTTCAGATTTCCTCCCGTTACGCTCCCCTTCCCGGATCTCTAAGAACCAGATAGCAGATCACCACGGAACGAGAGAAGTAGCCTTTTTCCCCCATCTAAGTTTTTTCTTTGAACCTAGACACGGCAGTTGGGCGCAAAAAAAGCCGTGTAAGATATTGGTGTGCATGATGAAATACAAAAAGTCGTAGTCACCTCGGTGGTGATAAGGCATTTTTGTATTTTATCAGGTGCGCTAAGGGTCCGTCACGAAATAACCGGGACAATTGGGAGGCCCAGATTTGTGATCGGGGCAAGGCGCGACGAGGGAGCAGAGCGGGGCTCTGTGACCGAGGAGCAACGCCGCCCCGGGCCAAAGATGGGCCTCCCCGGAGGGCCGGACGCTTTTGGGCTCCGCCGGCGTCGCTCATCGCTTCCATACTCCCGGTATGCGCGCTCTTCGCTCCTTGGCTCGCTCCAAAATCGTCTCGGCCAATTGTCCCGGTTATTTCGTGACGGACCCTAAGGACCTGCGAGAAAATAACTTGATCAATATCGCGCCAAGATTTGGGTCGGATTTGGACGAAACGATTGAGAAACACTCGAGGCATAGCACAGCTATGGTGAGGGTTTTTCGATTGAGGCCCGTTCAAAGATGGCCCGAAGATTGGATGCGAGATTGTTCAAGTTATTTTCTCGCAGGTCCTAAGAGCTTGCGCGGACTTTTGTGATCCAATTGCTGTTTCTAGGTTGAAGCGCCTGCTGAATCCAAGAACATTTTTAAACCGCTGATTGGTGTCATTGACACCACTCGGTCCCTTTGCTACTTTCGTGCTAGTCAAAAAATGGAGTTTGTTTTTCCTCTTCCCCAATGAAAACCCACAGCCAGACAGGCTCACGGCCGGAGTGGGAAACACTAAAGGCCATTGTCCTCATCGGGAACTACCTTCCCAGGCAGTGTGGCATGGCTACATTCACTTCGCACCTTCTTGAATCAATCGCTCTGAATGCACCGGACAAAGCTTGTTGGGCGGTCGCGATGAACGATCGGCCCGAAGGCTATCCCTATCCGTCTCAGGTGCGGTTCGAGATCAACCAGAACCTCCTGAACGAATATAGCCTAACCGCCGATCTGCTCAACCTCAACCAGGTGGACGTGATCTGTCTCCAGCATGAATACGGCATATTCGGTGGCCAGCGGGGCAGTTTCATTATCGAGCTGTTGCGTGACATCAAGATTCCGGTCGTGACGACTTTGCACACGATCTTGAAAGATCCGACCCTCCAGGACCGGCATATTATGATGCAACTCTCTGAATTCTCCGATCGGCTGGTTGTCATGAGCGAACGGTCAATCGAATTTCTGCGCGATATCTACAAGGTTCCGGAGGAGAAAATTATCCTGATTCACCATGGCATTCCTGACGTCCCGTTCGTTGAATCCGACGCCTACAAGGAAAAGTTCAGCATATTGGGGAGGAGCGTCATTCTGACCTCCGGGCTGCTTTCGCCGGGAAAGGGCATTGAGGTGGTGATCGATGCCCTGCCGGAGATTCTGAAGGCCCAACCACAGGTCATTTACTTGGTGGTAGGCGCCACCCATCCGCACCTCAAGGCAGAACAGGGGGAGAACTACAGAATCAGCCTTCATCTGCGCGCGAAAAAGCTCGGTGTCGCGGACCACATTGTCTTCCACGACCGTTTCATGGCCGACGAGGACTTGCGGGACTTTATTGGGGCGGCAGATATTTATGTCACCCCATACCTGAACGAGGCGCAGATTATATCCGGTTCGCTTGCCTATGCGTTTGGGATGGGCAAAGCGGTGGTCTCCACACCGTATTGGCACGCTCAGGAGCTGCTCGCCGACGGTCGAGGCAGATTGGTTCCGTTCCGGGATCACATTCAACTCGCACGGAAGATCATCAACCTCCTGGACCATCCCGACGAGCTCCGCGCCATGCAGAAGAGAGCCTATGACTACGGTCGAAGAATGGTCTGGAGCAACGTAGGCAGACGCTATATCGAGACCTTCGTGGAGGCCAAACGCCAACGATTGCGAAAGATCGTACCCGTGCGGAGATTGGAGACCCTCGGACTACGCCAGCAACAGCTACCAGAGATCAAGCTGGACCATGTGCGCCGGATGACCGATAAAACGGGCATGCTTCAGCACTCCCAGTACACGGTTCCAGACCGGACGCACGGCTATTGCGTGGACGACAATGCCCGTGCGTTGATTGTCGCCGTCACGGCACAGGATCTCCAGCCTCTGGATTCCTCACCGAGCGACCTTATCACCGTGTACCTGAGTTTTCTGGGCCATGCCTTCAATGGTCAGACCAACCGGTTCCGGAACTTCATGTCCTATGATCACCGCTGGCTCGAGGAAACAGGCTCGGAGGATTCCCACGGTCGCGCGGTGGGGGACCTGGGCGTCGCAGTGGCGTTGGGTCGGGATAAGGGACAGGTGGATTTTGCGGCAGACCTGTTCCATCGTGCGCTGGGAACCACCGAGCATTTCACACACCCACGGGCGATCGCCTTCGTCATCATCGGTATTCATGCGTACCTATCCCGCTACAGTGGGGACAGTCGGGCGAGAAAGATGCGCAAGATACTTTCCAACAAGCTCATGAAACAGTTCAGGGATTCCGCCACCGAAGACTGGCCCTGGTGTGAGGATGTCCTGACCTACGACAACGCCAGACTGCCACAGGCTTTACTGCTTTCAGGGCAATGGCTTCCAGACCAGGAGATGCTAGAGATGGGACTGCGTGCGCTCGATTGGCTAAAGAAAGTTCAGACCGATGAGATAGGCTGCCATTTCGCCGCTATCGGCAACCAGGGGTGGTTCGCCAGAGACGGAGAAAAGTCGCGATTCGATCAACAGCCCCTCGAGGCAGCAGCGATGGTGGACGCCTGCATTGAGGCATTCAACTGCACGCGGGACGAGGAATGGATCGCTGAAGCGTACCGGTGTCTCAACTGGTACCAGGGGGAGAACGACCTGAGGATTCCGCTCTACGACCACTCCACTGGGGGATGCCGGGATGGACTGGAAACGCATGGCGCGAATGAAAATCAGGGCGCAGAGTCCTCTCTTTGCTGGCTCATGGCGCTGCTCGCCGTCTACAACCACCGCGGTTTGGAGCATGTCACACAGGAAGGAGAACTTACCCAATTGAAGGCTCGCGAGGCGTCGTAGGAAGCGATGTGACCCCAACTGCCTAACGGGGCTGGGCTATCTATCGGTGGAACTCTGTGCCAGCCTGGCCATCACTGGCGGTACTGGCAGAGTCGCTATGCCACAGCGCTGGTCGGCCGAGGCGTACGGGATGATTAATTCGTCCTGGTAGATTATTGCACCGCAACTGTACACCACGTTGGGGACGTATCCCTCACGATCATGTTCATTCGGCACCAAAATCGGCTCGTCGATCCGTCTGATTATCCGGGTTGGATCTTCCAGGTCCAGCAACTCGAGTCCGATACTGTAGGTCCGCATCGGGCCAACCCCGTGGGTCAAAACAAGCCAACCTTCAGGTGTCTCAATGGGAGAGCCGCAGTTCCCCATTTGTATGAATTCGTATGGAAACATAGGCTTTTGCAAAATTTGGGCCTTCTCCCAGAAGTACAGATTGTCCGAGAACATGATCATGTTGTTCTCTCCACCCTGACGTGACAGCATGGCGTACTTTCCACGAATCTTTCTCGGGAACAGAGCCATTCCTTTGTCCTGCGCCTGTGTTCCATTCAAGGTCGTAATCTTAAATGAGAGAAAGTCTCCAGTCTCAATGAGGTGCGGCAGGATCGTCTCTCCGTTGTACGCGGTATAGGTGGCGTAGTAGGTCGCGGTGCCATCCTCATCAACGAAACGCACGAAACGGGCATCCTCAATCCCCTTACGCTCGGATTCCGAGACCGGAAAGATGACCCGCTCGGAAATCGGGTGATCTTTTTGAAAGAAAATTTGGTAATTGGATTGCGCCAGCCACATCGACATTTCGATGCCATCCGCTTTCTCTCGTGGTGTGAAATGGTCGACGCCCTGGAGTTCGACGATCTTTCCCTGAAGGTCGTGGAAGGTAAATGTGTCCGCCAATTGGCTGAGGAGCCATTGTGTCACCAGGTTGCTCGCCCCCATTTCCTGAAGTTTCAGCCGAAACTGGTCCCGGTCATAGCTTGGATTGTGATGAATTTCTGGAGTTTCGACGTAATCGCTCAGGGGATCGAAATAGATATCGTTGTTCATATCAATAATTCCGCTGCGAAACTCGATGGATGAGATGTGTCCTTCACCGGTGGCACGAAAGCTCATAATGAAACGGCAGGATCCTTCAGGATCCGTGTCTTGAGACGGAAATTGCACGATGGAGGGATTGAACAACGCCGCCGCTTCCACAGAGTATTCCGCGGTAAAGTACGCGCCGATCAGAAGCCGCCGTTGTTTCGACAGGTTATCGACGTTCGGTATAAAGGGGATTACTCTTTCGAAATTTCGCTCTAGCGCCACCCTGAAGCCCCGGTGACGGTGAGAGAAGTCATTCAAGATGGTTTCCAGTATCGAACAGGCCTGGTCCTCGTCCAGATTCAGCACCCGGTGGATAACGTTTCGGATACGTTTTTCACCGGCAGGCAGATACGGCCGGGTAATGACGCGGGCCATCTTCACATTCATCACAATCGACTTACGCCGTGCAAGGAGAGTAGAGAGAATAGGTTTGGTTTCCATCATTCCTGTGTCAACCCGGAACAAGGCTTTTTCGTCTGAGGCAGTTTGCATTGCAATCCACACAGTATAATAGTGGAATATTTTATTTGCACGGTATGTTGGCCTTCAATGGCATCACCAATGACATGCTTGAAAAATCCAATAGTGAGGAACGCGTAGTTGGTCCCATCCGATACCCGGCATGTTTTTTCTATTCCCGTCGACCGTCCGGCAAATCGTGTTACTATGTCGGACAATTGTTCCTGATTATTAACAGCATCAGGGCACCTTTAAAAACCAGGCATTTTTTGTGCGGGCAAGGAAGCCGCGCGCGGAAAACCGGAGTGTATGGGCGAATACATGAGGATGTGAGCACGCGGCTGACGCCGCCATCACGGAAAAGGACGGTTTTTAGAGGTGCCCATCATTATTAACAACACCACCCCACCGCGTTTAGAAGCCTTGCAGGCAGGTCCTACATGAAAATTGCGATGTTAAGTCCCCTGTCCTGGCGTACACCACCGCGTCATTACGGACCTTGGGAAAACGTGGTCAGCCTCCTTACGGAGGAGCTGGTGGCAATGGGTATAGACGTAACACTGTTTGCGACCGGAGATTCCCTCACCCGTGGCACACTCTCCTGGGTATGCGAACGACCCTACTCAGAAGACCTCTCGATCAACCCAAAGGTATGGGAATGCCTGCATATAGCGGAGGTATTCAGGCGAGCGGATGAATTCGATCTGATTCACAACCAGTTCGATTTTTTACCGCTCAGTTACAGTGGTTTTGCCGATACACCGATCGTCACGACCATACATGGATTCTCTTCGTCGTCAATTTGGCCGGTGTATCGGAAGTACAACATGCGGACGTACTACGTGGCTATCAGCGAGGCCGACAAGTGTCGTGAACTCGATTATATCGCAACCATCTATCATGGCATCGATCTCGCACAATTTCCCTATCAGGAAAATCCAGGAAACTACCTGTTGTTCTTCGGACGCATCCACCCCGACAAGGGTGTCCACGAAGCCATTGAGGTGGCGCACAGGACTGGCATCCCGCTCGTGATCGCGGGAATCGTGCAGGACGAGGTGTACTTCAAGAAACACGTCGAGCCGCACATTGATGGATCCGGGGTGAAATACATCGGCTCCGTCGGGCCGGAAAAAAGACAAGAGATTCTGGGCGGTGCCCTGGCGTTGTTGCACCTGATCCAATTCGACGAGCCCTTTGGACTGAGCGTGGTCGAGTCCATGGCCTGTGGCACGCCGGTGATCGCATATGGACGTGGATCAATGTCGGAACTCATTCGCGACGGCAGCACGGGATTTCTTGTCGCAGATGTGAATGCAGCCATTCATGCCGTGGGCAAAATTGACTCACTCGACCGACGCGTCTGCCGGGACGAGGTAGAGGAACGCTTCACTTGCCAGCACATGGCGCGTCGATACCTGGACGTCTACCAGAGGATTCTCGATGACCGGGAGAATCACCGACCGTGGGGACACTACGAAAACCTCCTCGAACGGGACGATCACAAAGTCAAGGAGATCATCGTCAAGCCAGGCAAGCGGCTGAGTCTCCAGAAGCACCAGCACCGGGCAGAGCACTGGACTGTGGTCAGCGGGGTGGCACTGGTCACGGTCGGGGAACAGGAAACCCTGCTCAAGCCAGGGCAGTCTGTTGACATACCCAAGGGTGCAGTCCACAGAGTTATGAACCCTGGCAACATCCCACTGGTCTTCGTAGAAGTTCAGATGGGGGACTATTTCGGAGAAGACGACATTATTCGATTGGAGGACGACTATGGCCGCTCCCCGTAGCAGGTGTAACATTCAGCCGGTGATCGAACGCTGCCCGACCAACCCGATCCTCACCAGACACGATATCCCCTATCCGGTGGAAACCGTGCACAACGCCGGCATCGCACGGCACAACGGGCGCTACATCATGCTATTTCGATCCCATTTGCGCAGTGGTCGATCTATCATCGGGATCGCCGAGAGTGAGGATGGGTTCAAGTTCACAGCCGGAACGGAACCATTCATGATTCCATCGACAGAAGGCGCATTTGCAGAATACGAGGCCTTCGGGGTGGAGGACCCCAGAATCTCGTATATAGACGGGGAATACCTGATTACCTACAGCGCCTATTCACGCCACGGTGTGCGTATCGGGCTGGCAAAAACCATGGACTTTCGATCCGTCGAGCGGGTTGCGCTGATCACTCAGGCAGACATGCGTAATGTCGTCATCTTCCCAGAGCGGTTCAATGGCCGTTACGCCCGTCTGGATCGTCCCCATTCTGAGATCAGTCCTTGGTCCGTATGGCTGTCATGGTCACCGGACCTGGTGCACTGGGGCGATTCCGAAGTGGTCATGAAACCGGTGCCATACCACTGGGATGAGTCGAAAATCGGTCCCGGTGCGCCCCCGATCCGCACTGAGCGCGGCTGGCTCAGCATCTACCACGGAGTATTCGAGACCATGGACGGGGCGGTCTATCGCCTCGGCGTAGCGTTGCATGATCTCACCAACCCCGCGAAAATTATCGGCGTCTCAGACGAATGGGTGCTGGCCCCAGAGGATCCCTGGGAAATCACTGGCTACGTCCACAACGTCGTCTTTACCTGCGGTGCGGTCGCGGATGACGAGGGCGGCGTAAAGATTTACTGGGGTGGCGCAGACACCGTGATGTGTGCCGGGACCGCGCGCCTCGACGACTTGGTAGACCTGTGCCTCAGCAACAGCCGGCCACCCTATTAAGGACTTGTCACAAAATAATGTGTCCACTTGTCAGGCGAATCGGGGGGGCTTCAATGGCTCACCTGACAGATGCGGTATTCATTCCCTGATTGGTGCGAATGACCCCCCAGTGACTTCTTTGATAATTTCCTGTCTAGTCAAAAAGGCCCTTTAAATTCCTATTCCCATGTCACATCATGAACGAGCTCTTATGTTTGCACCCTTACAACGCCCCTTAGTACTTTCAACGAAGATACGGAATTTCATGTGCCCAAAGATTTTGGTCTCTTTCGCCACATTGGTCGTGGTTTTGTCTGGGGCGGGCCACGGTGCTTCGACTCCAGGGCACATTCATTTAAAAGATGGAAGCAAACTTCATGGGGAAATAATTTCCATGGTCGATGGAACCCTGAAGGCCAAGGCCACCTTGGATTTCCATTGACCGAAGATTTCGCCGATTACCACGTCCCAGCAGGGAATCCGCATGAAGACCATGGGTAACCTTACCACCCGTTTTCAAACCAACTGACGATACGACAACACTCCGTCGGCGGGGAAAAAAGCATCAGACTTCCAATACCTTTTTAATTTGGGGGATTGCTTTGACTCATAAATGTGTGCTCGAATTGGTCCACACAAGAATGACAACACAAGACACAAGGAGGCGTGATGAACGACATGTGGAAAATTAAATTCAATCATTCAATGTATGCGGTACTCATGGTCGGGATTCTATTCTCCGGGTGTGCCACCGTGATGATAGAAACAGGCAAGAAAGCCTTTGAGGATCGGAACACCGAAGACCAAATCACCGATACCAAAATTGCCACTGGAGTTTTGTCCCGGTTATCGGATCGCGATAAAAGCCTTCTCCTCGACGTGAATGTCGATGTCTGGGAACAACGCGCCTTGTTGACGGGGACCCTTGATAATCCACAAGAAAAACAAGCTGTTGCCGAATTGGTGAACAGCGATTCCCGTATCACGAAGATCTCCAACGACATTCAAATCGTGACCAAGGCCGAAAAAGAAGCCCGCCGGAAAAAAGCTGAAGGGGGTAACAAGAATTCCAAAGAGGGAATAGGCCAGACCGTGGATGACATCTGGATAAACACCAAAATTGAAGCCCAACTGATTGCGCAGAAGGGTGTCACCTCGGTAAATTACCGTTGGCGATCAGTGCGAAATAATGTTTCTCTCATCGGCCGGGCAAATAGTTCGGCGGAACTGGCAAAGGTCTTAGACATTATCAAAGCTACCAAAGGGGTTGAATCGGTGAAGCATTATGTCGAAATCAAATCCGAACACCCATGACCCTGTTGGCAAACGAATTTCCCTATTGTTTTTCAGGAGAAACAAAAAAATTTGAGTCTTGAACGATCAAGTATTGGTCAACC
The DNA here is from genome assembly GCA_963555755.3 of Nitrospirales bacterium. Classification (GTDB taxonomy): domain Bacteria; phylum Nitrospirota; class Nitrospiria; order Nitrospirales; family UBA8639; genus Nitronereus. The sequence continues at coordinate 3,710,501 of OY820905.2, read as the reverse complement.
CCTAGTTGGGTAGGCTTGGATCTTTTTCACCGCCCAGGTAGATTCCACCCATGAAGAAAAAGAATCCACATGTGGTGGCGTTAGGAAAAAAGGGAGGGGAAAAGGGTGGTCCGGCTAGGGCGGCTGCACTTTCGCTTCTCTGACTGTATATCTTTTGGTTAGACCTGATTCCCAAATCTTGTCTACCCAAAGTTTCTATTGTTTGCTCTAATTTTTTGAAAAATTTTCGACCTAGGGAAGGGCTCTTACTGGCAATAGCGTTGATGGGGTTTCTAGTCCTTCTGCCAATGGTGTTTTCGGCTTGCGAACCAAGGGTCAAGTTGGATGTTGACAAGCCCATAGAAATCGCCATGTCGATAGATATCACAATCCATGATGTTCAGGAACCCACAGCCAACCAACCTCGACAGGTGGCTTCCCCTGATCTGAGTCGGGCCCAGCGTGATGTGGTCGTGAATCGAATGTTGCAAGAGATGGTACTCGAAACAGAGGCCCAACGCGCGTTGGTGATACGGTGGCAGCCTGATGACAACTCCACGCCATCAGTGGCAAGCCACGAGGTCGTGGTCCCTCATATCCACAAAGTTGCACACCTTCTTTAGAAAATACACCCAGCACACAGGGGTAAGAAATATGGAGCTTCATCAAGTCGAGTGGGTCGATTCTATCGACGAACTCCTTCCGGATAGAGGTCCAGACCCCCGAAATGGAAGTAGATGGCTTGGATGTATCGCGCTTTATTGCGAAAGCCACGACTCCGGATTTTGATGCCTTGAATGCGGCTATTCATACTCTCCGACGCCCCATTGCTGGCCTGCAAGAGTACGGCAGTGAGAATGCCCCACAGATGTTTTTTGATGGTTCGTGCCACCTTTTTGATCGGGCCCAGGCGACTGCGAATGGCCCAGGCATACCATTGCTTCCAGCCTTTCTCCGCCCAGGTGCGACTGACATAGTGCCAGAGCTGCATGCCCAGCGTTTTGATCGCCCACGCCCGAGCCGTTTTCAGCGTGCTGGCTCGCAACACCTTGAATGTACACTGCCGGGGGCGGGATAAGTTGCTCAGGTTGGTTAACCAATCATATTGGGTGCCTTTGAGATCGTCGCAGCCTTCTCCCATCAAGGCTTTATGCTCCTGCTTCCGCACTTGGTCGACGGCCCCTCCCAGGTACTTGGCCACATGAAATTTATCAAAGGCGATCTTCTGCGTCGCCGCGGGAATCTGCTCCAGGGTGGCCGTGATGTAGGCGGGCCACATATCCATCGCAATGCTTTCTATCTCCGCTTTCTGCGCCGCGGTGAGGGTGTCATAATAGCTGGTCAAGCTGCTGGTCTTGCGCTCCTCCGCCACATGCAGCACCTGGCCCTTCTTCTGATCCGTCACCACCGTGACAGAGTCGTGCCCCTTGCGGAAGGAGGTCTCATCAACACCGATGCGGGTCGGGCTTTCTTGGGTTCGGCGCGCCACCCCCCGCGTGACCGCTCGCTGCATAATGCCCGCAATGGCATTCCAGCTGAAGGACAATTGACGGGCCACGGCTTGAATCGACGCCTCTTTGAGCCAGTCCAGGACGAGCGCTTCATACAGGGCGGTGAACCCTGCCCCCGATTCCGCCCAAGGCACCTTCACCGTCACCACCCCGTGGGTGGGACAGGTCACTCGCGGCACCTTAGCCACGATGAGCGTTTTGAACTGACAGGTATCCAGATGCCGCCATGTCCGGGAGCGCTGGTCATAGCCAGGACAAGGTGTCCCGCAATGGGGACAGGGTTGTGGCTCTCCGGCTTATTGTTTGACATGGACCGTCACTTCGCCGGCAGCCATGGAGAGCTCCACCTTGGTGACCGTCCACGGCATCTGAATCCCGAGAATCTCCTTGTATAGATCTTTGTCTCTCATACCCCATAGGGTAACGGACCCACTCGATCAGGGGAAGAGCCTAATAAGATTGCTGCCAGTAAATTGCGGTGAAACACTGTCGCAGCAGATGAGGTAAGAAATCTCTGAATTCTCACCTAATTTCAGTCGAAGCGGTATTCCTCCGTAAGCACCCACGATCTTTCCTTCATCGTTCTGGACAACGGAAATAATAGCCCCGCCGGCGGGATTATTCAAAAATCTACACGAGTAATGTGCCTTTACAAGTTCAAATGATTCTTTGGAACGGTATACATCGAAATGATGCTCTACAAGCCTGGTGATATCTTCGGATGTAATACTGGTTGGTAAAATGCTTCTAATCGATAGACCATCCCCAATCTCAATTTCCTTATCTAGTGTCTGAGATAAAGCTAGATTGGCCAAGCGTGACGCGGGTTTTCTCGGTTTTCGGGATGCGAATCTTTCACGGTATGTGAACGAAATTCCTGAAAACAGCGTGTTTTTCGTGTAAACTGCCTCAACATTCACAGTGCACCGGGTTGGTGAGGGAGGATCGAGACGATGCGGCAACGATTTGAACGGCAGGTGGAGTGAGGCCAGACCCCGATTGAGGAAGTACCCATTCCCCCCAAGAGTCGGGATGAATTGCCGCCGGTGTTGCGGGGGCTCCAGTGGATTTTTCAGACTCCCGACGTCAATGAGCAAATCTTTGCCGTGCTGGAACAGAAGGTCACGGGGGCCAAGCAGGCGACCGGACGACCCGGGATGGATCTGTGGCATGTCCTGGTCCTGGGGGTCGTTCGCTTAGCGTTGGATTGTGACTATGATCGGCTGGAATACCTGGTCCACTATGACAAGTTACTGCGGCAGATCATGGGCTTGGAGTCCTCCTTCCGGGGGGAATTTGGCCACGGGTTTCATCACAAGACGATCAGTGAGAATGTGTGTCACGTGGACGAAGCCTTCTTGGCCGAGATCAATGCCATCGTGGTGGCGGCGGGACGGGCGGTGTTTAAAAAAAAAGCCGCCGAGCCCATTCACGCCAAAAGTGACACCTACGTGCTGGAGACCACCGTCCATTTCCCCACGGATTTGAATCTGCTGTGGGATGCCTGTCGGAAATGTTTGGTTTTGCTCTCGCGGCTGGCGCAGCACCTGGAGCCCTCGGGGTGGCGCAAGGCCTCCACGTGGCGGAAGCAACTGAAGACCTTGCTTCGAACCTGTGGGACAATCTCCCATGGCGGGGGCGCCAAGAAGCGCGAGCGGCTCGACGCGGCGGTCACGGCCTATCTGCAGAAAGCCTACGCGTTGGAGCAGAAAGTCTTTGCCAGCCTACTGGTGCGTCGGCCCCAGACCTGCTCCCTACTGGAGCAAAACATCCTGGCCGAGGTGGAATACTATCACGAGATGCTCATCAAGCATCTGGATCTTATCGACCGACGGGTCTTGCAGGGGGAAACGATTCCCCATGCCGACACACTCTTGTCCCTGTTTGAACCGCATACCGAATGGATCAACAAGGGGAAAGTCGCCCCGGCGGTGGAACTCGGCCATAAATTACTCATCACCACGGATCAACATCGTTTGATCCTGGACTATAAGATCATGACCCAGGGCAGTGATGTGAAGGAAACCCTGCCTCTCGCCGATCGGCTGGTGGCCCGATTTGGGGATGGACAGATCCAGCGTTGGAGTGTGGATAAGGGGTTCAGCGCACAACAGGATCGCGAACTCCTCGAACTGTTTATTCCCGAAGTCATCATGCCCAAAAAAGGGCGGCGCTCCCAAGCCGATCAGGCCCGGGAAACGCAGCCGACCTTTCGCCGCTTACGGCAGCAGCACCGTGCGATTGAATCGGACATCACTGCCTTGGAACACCATGGGTTGAATCGGTGTCCTGACAAAGGAGGGGCGGGGTTTCAGCGCTACGTCGGGTTTGGGATCTTGGCGTACAATCTCCACAAGATTGGCCATCGGTTGCTGGAACACCACCGACGCCGTAAGCCGCAACTCAAGCAAGCGGCCTAGCGCGGCAAGCGGCCGAAAGGAATCCTGCACCCGAGGGAGACCTCTGTCGCGAATCGACTGCGACGTCCTGGGGAGGGCTCCCATCCAGGACATGGCACGAATGGTGGACGAGAAAAGCCGTTCGTGAGCACGACAGAGGAGGCCGAAGAGAGGTGTGGAAAAAATATCCCGGACCATGCCCGATAAAACCGGTGTTTTCTCTCAGACACTATCTATATAATTAAGTAGGTCAGTCCTCATGAATCTCCCTGTCATCAATTGAGAATAGGAATTTTAAAAGGCCTGTTTGACTGGACAGCAAAGTACCAAGGAACCCGTTGAAGGTCAATCCGCGGAACTCCGCCGTCTGACATGTGGGAATTCACCCTGCGAGTAGGGCCTCCCTTTTCTAGACCATTTGTACGGTGGGTTGTCTGGTTTGCCGACTACGGCATTGATGGGTATTGTCAACTTAACGATTGATGGGCACATTGAACCAGCTAAGCCAAGCTGCTTATGCGTACACCGCTTCCTCCCAGACCTGAAAGGCCTGGGGCGCAACAGTCGATAATGGACCGCCTGCATGAGGTGGCGGCCGAGACGAAAGAGATTCTGTGTAAGTCCGTGGAACGTCAAAAACCGTTGAGCGTGAGTTGCTGAAGAGAACCCTCGCATATGATATTCTTGTTGCCGCGTGGGTTGGTGTGACACTGCAACTCGGTTATTGGCGTAGACCGCATTGATAGGCTCGACGGTAGGCATGACGGCCCGGTGTGCGGCGCCGTAGCTTTTGAGTGTGTCGGTGAACATCCAGCGCGGCTCACGGCCTTGGCCTTTCAGTAAGCGGCGGAAGAAGCGCACCGCTGCTTGTGTATTACGGCGGCGTTGCACCAACATATCAATGGTGTCGGCGCCTTGATCCACGGCTCGCCAGAGATACTGCTGTTCGCCTTGGATGGACACAAACACTTCATCAAGCTGCCACGTAGCACCGAGACGACCTTGTCGTTTCTTCAATTTCCGCGCATAGGCTGGCCCAAACTTTCGGCACCATTGACGAACGGTTTCATAGGTGACGGTGAGGTCACGTTCGGCCAGCAATTCTTCGACTTCACGGAAACTGAGGTAGAAACGATGGTACAACCAGACGGCGTGGCTAATAATTTCAGAAGGAAAGCGATGGCGTTGGTAACTGGGTGGTTTATTTTTCATGCAGCCCAGTCTGCCAAGTGCAACTTAAATTGACAATAACAGAACTTGGGGTTGATTACGAGGTCAGACAGACCCTCTTAGGTCACAAAATGCCAGGGATGACCGCTTACTATTCTCATGAATGGCCAAAATGGGAAAGGAAACTAAGACAGGCAGTCACAAGTCTGGAAAAGACTTTTTTGTCCTATGGTTTGTCCTATGGTTTAGTTGAACGAGATGAAGAGGCTCGTAAGTTATTGAAATATGGTGAGCCGCGAGCGACTCGAACGCTCGGCCCTCGCCTTAAAAGGGCGATGCTCTACCAACTGAGCTAGCGGCTCACCGAGGCGCGATGCTAGCAACCGCCCTCCGGCTTGTCAAACAAGAGTAGGGTTCCGTTACGCGCTGACTTTGGGAATTCTGGTGCGCGGACGGATAGCGGTCATCGGGTTTTTCAGCATGATGGTATGTTCCCGATGGGAGCCCGTTGACACAATATCAATGGGGCAAGCGGTTAATTCTTCAATCCGACTTAAATAGCGTTTGGCCTCTCGGGGAAGATCTTTATAGGACGTAACCGCTGTAGTCGTTCCCGTCCACGCAGGCATCACTTCATACACCGGTTCGCATTCTGAAAGAACCTGAAGGTCAGCGGGCATGTCCCGATAGAGTTTCCCTTTATGCCGATACCCAACGGCAATTTTTATTTGGCGCAAGCCATCCAGCACATCCAATTTAGTAACGGCCAATGACGTACATCCGTTCACGCGCACGGCATACCGCAACACCACAGCATCCAACCAACCACACCGGCGGGCGCGTCCCGTAGTCGCACCAATTTCCTGACCGCGTTCTTGCAAACCCTCCCCAACGGCATCGGACAATTCCGTGGGAAACGGCCCACTCCCAACGCGTGTGGAATAGGCTTTCGTGACGCCAAGCACCGCATCGATTTTTGTTGGGCCAATCCCCGTTCCAGTACAGGCGCCCCCGGCACAAGAGCTTGACGACGTCACAAACGGATAGGTCCCAAGGTCAACATCCAAATGCGTACCTTGCGCCCCTTCAAATAAGACATGGCGCCCATTTTCTGTGGCCTTATGCAGTAGCAAGGAGTCATCAGCGACATGAGAACGCAACCGGTCGGCATACTTCATATATTCCTCGACAATACGATCTGGAGTAAACCCTCGAGCTTTATACACGTGCCGAAGGAAATTATTGATCTCGACCAGATTGTCTTCCACTTTGCCCCGAAAAACATCAGGGTTGAGAAGATCACCCATTCGAATGCCAATACGAGCCATTTTATCCACATAGGCCGGACCAATACCCTTCCCCGTGGTGCCAATGCGACGAGACCCTTTCGCTTTTTCCGCCGCCTTATCAATGGCCTTGTGATACGGCATGATCACATGAGCCCGCTGACTAATCAAAAAATTCCGCCCAATTTTGATCCCTTGAGCTTGCAGTTGATCCAATTCCCCAATTAGTGCACCAGGATCAATCACGACTCCGCTTCCCAAAATACACAATTTCCCCTTCGATAATATGCCGGACGGAATCAAATGGAAAATATAGGTTCCTTTTCTGGTCACCACCGTATGACCGGCATTGGACCCACCCTGAAAACGAACGACCACATCAGCATCACGGGAAAGAATATCGACAATTTTCCCTTTCCCCTCATCCCCCCACTGCGATCCAATGACGATTAAATTTGCCATTTCAACTCTCTATATTCCTAAAGAATCCTGTGAAGACACCCACTCGAAAATGTCATAAAAAAAGCCCCGACTCACACAAAGTCAGAGCCAACCGGAGATGAATGTTAGGCTCCGTTTGGTGAATTGTCAATAGAACGACAACTTAAAGCCGCCAAAGTGGAATGGTCGAAATCATGCATTCTCGCCGGCAGAATAATCAAAAAAAACAGACCCAGGGTTTAGGGTTCGCGCAAGAATAACTTCCCCTGTTTGGGTGCTGAGACACCTGTCTGGCAAGGCGCGAGGACTGCGCATACTCCTCGGTATGGAAAGGACGAGCAACGCCGCCCAGACGGGATGGATCGACGCCCAAACAGGGGAAGTTATTTTTGCGCGAGTCCTTAGTGATAACTTTCGAGATCAGAGGGAAATTTTTGGCATTCCACCTCTTCTTTGAATCGGCGGAGGGCTTGTAGGGCATCGGCTTTTAAGTGGGCATACGGCTTCACGAACTTCGGGGTAAAATCATCGAAGAGTCCAAGAAGGTCATAGAGCACCAACACTTGCCCATCACAATCAGGACCCGCGCCGATCCCAATCGTTGGGATGGAGACCGCTTGGGTGATGGCTTTCGCAAGATCAGCCGGCATGGCTTCGAGTACGAGTGAAAAGGCTCCCGCGGCTTCTAACGCCCGAGCATCGGCGAGCAAAGCCTCCGCATGATTTTCGTCCCGGCCCTGCACTTTGTATCCACCGTACTGATTGACGGACTGAGGCGTCATCCCAATATGCCCCATCACGGGAATGCCCACTCGCGTGAGTGCTTGCACACGATCGATCATGGGGATTCCACCTTCCAGCTTCACCGCTCCAGCTCCAGCCTGAATCAGACGTCCGGCATTCCGGAGGGCCTCTTCGATACTGATTTGGTATGACATAAACGGCATATCGGCAATGACCAGAGCCTGTTCCCGTGCACCAGCGACGAGTCGGGTATGATAGATCATATCCTCCATGGTCACGGACAGTGTGTCCTGTTTTCCCTGAACCACCACGCCAAGGGAATCCCCAACCAGAATCGCTTCGATGCCGGATTGTTCTACAATTCGCGTAAACAACGCATCGTAGGCTGTGACCACGACCAGTTTCTTTCCTTTTTCTTTTTGACGTTGGAACTCCGGGACCGTCATCAGTTCAATTCCGCCTTTCGAATAATCTCGAGCACTCGATCGCCCAAACGACCAGGCATAATATGAACGCCATCGCAGTACGGACGAACCGCTTTAATAAGGCGTACCGCAATATCCACGCCAACATCCGCTTCACAAGACTCTCCGGCATCCTTCATTTCAGATACGAGTTCTTTGGGCACATCAATCCCCGGGATATTCGCGTTCAAATATTCCGCCATTTTCGCCGAGCGGAGAACCAACACCCCGGCCAAGACCTTACAGGGGTATTTCCGCACTTCCGACATAAATCCCTGGAACAAATCGGAACAATATAGGGCTTGAGTTTGGAAAAATTGTGCACCGGCTTGGACCTTTGCGCTCAATTTCTGATGCATGAGGTCAGCAGAGTCGGCGCCAGGAGCCACCGCAGCACCTATAAAAAAATCCGTGGCGCCATCTAACGGTTTGTCAGCCATGTCTCGCCCTTGATTCAATAAACCGATGGTCCGCATGACCTGAACGGAATCTATATCATACACGGGTTTAGCCTCTTTGTGATCCCCGACTTGTGGGCTATCCCCTGTCAAGCACAGAACATTGCCAATGCCTAGAAGATGTGCGCCCAGTAAGTCCGACTGAATCCCCATTCGGTTTCGGTCCCGACAGGTCACTTGCAAAACCGGGTCGTGCCCCTGCTCAAACAACAGCCGCGACACAGCGACGGAACTCGCGCGCATCACCGCAGCGGTGTTATCCGTGACATTGATGCCATGCACATGGCCGACCAAGGCCTTGGCGGTCTCGAGTAAGGCCGAAACATTTGTGCCCTTGGGAGGATTCATTTCAACGGTGATGGCGAACTCTCCCTGTTCCAAGGTTCGCCGCAATGTGTGTCGTCCATCATTCATTTCGGCTTCATGGCTTTCATCATTTTAGGGCCTGTGACAAAATAACTTTGGCAAAATCGCGCCCAGATTTGGGTCGGATTTGGACGGAACGACTGAGAAAAAACCGACGCATAGCCCAGCTATGTTGAGGCTTTTTCGATTGAGACCCGTTCAACCTAGAAACGGCAGTTGGGCACAAAAAAGACGTGTAAGAAATTGGTGTGCATGGTGCAATACAAAAAGTCGTGGTCACCTTAGGGTTCGCGCAAGAATACCTTCCCCGGTTTGGGCGTCGATCCATCCCGCCTGGCGGCGTTGCTCGTCCTTTCCATACCGAGAGTATGCGCAGTCCTCGCGCCTTGCCAGACAGGTGTCTCAGCACCCAAACCGGGGAAGGTATTCTTGCGCGAACCCTCCGTGGTGATGAGACCTTTTTGTATTGTGCCAGGTGCGCTAAGGGTCCGTCACGAAATAACCGGGACAATTGGGAGGCCCAGATTTGTGATCGGGGCAAGGCGCGACGAGGGAGCAGAGCGGGGCTCTGTGACCGAGGAGCAACGCCGCCCCGGGCCAAAGATGGGCCTCCCCGGAGGGCCGGACGCTTTTGGGCTCCGCCGGCGTCGCTCATCGCTTCCATACTCCCGGTATGCGCGCTCTTCGCTCCTTGGCTCGCTCCAAAATCGTCTCGGCCAATTGTCCCGGTTATTTCGTGACGGACCCTGAGAGCTTGCGCGGACTTTTGTGATCCAACTGCTGCTTCTAGGTTCAATGATGGCCCGAAGATGGGATGCGAGATGTCCAAGTTATTTTATCACAGGCCTTACAACACGTCTGGCGGCTTCCAACGTGTTGGCCAGCAACATGGCAATCGTCATGGGCCCCACCCCGCCCGGAACCGGTGAAAGCCAGCCGGCCCGTTCCTTGACGGGTTCAAAATCCACATCGCCGACTAACCGGCCATCACCCAACCGATTGATACCCACATCAATCACCACGGCCCCGGGCTTCACCATATCAGCTTTGACAAATTGCGCTTTTCCAATAGCCGCCACGAGAATATCCGCTTCCCGACACATCCCTGGCAAATCTTGTGTTCGCGAATGACAGATTGTCACCGTGGCATGACGGTGCATCAATAAAATCGCGACTGGCTTTCCGACGATGTTGCTGCGCCCCAACACTACCGCTCGTTTCCCCTCAAGGGTTTGTCCGGTGGATTCGATCATCCGAATCACGCCCTTAGGGGTACACGGTACAAACAACGGGTCACCCGCCACCAACCTGCCAATGTTATAGGGGTGAAACCCATCGGCATCCTTATCCGGCGACACGGCGTTCAACACTGTTTGGCTATCGATTTGAGAGGGAAGCGGAAGCTGGACCAAAATACCATGAATCTTTGGATCGGCATTCAATTGATCAATCAGCTTAAGCAGTTCTTCTTGCGTTGTCGTAGCGGGAAGGGTGTGGTCATCCACATACAATCCCGCCGTATCACACGCTTTCTTTTTATTCCGAACATAGACTGCCGAGGCCGGATCCTCACCCACCAGCACCACTGCGAGGCCGGGACGAACTCCAGTCTGCCCCACTAACGCCTCGATATCCTGAGCAATACACTGACGAATGTCTTGGGCTAGCGCTTTTCCATCAATCAACTGAGCGGGCACAGGAACCTCCTTACTTGTTACTTGTTGCTGGTCGCTAGTTGCTCGGAAAAAAGAGGGTATGAAATATCCCCAAATACTAGCGACGAGCAACCCGCAAGGAGCGACGATAACAAGGGTGAGAAATTCAAGTCAATGTAAAGTTCCGTCACGAAATAACCGGTGCCATTGAGAGGTCCAAATTAGTGATCAGGGCAAGGCGCGACGAGGGAGCATAGAGGTACTATGTGACCGATGAGCAACGACGCCCTGGGCCAAAGATGGGCCTCCCAATTGTACGGGTTATTTCGTGACGGACCCTAAGAGCCGAACCCGGCCATTTCCTTGACAGTGCAAAAAATGGTCTCGTACGATGCGAGGGTGTCACGATACCACTTTTCTCCATCAGTTCCTCCCCTTCTTTCTTTTCTTGTTCTCCTCATCTGCCTGTCTGGTTGGCCAGCAATCATCAATGGGCAACCAATTGGCGATTTGAAGACGCCCCAATGCTTTATTGTTTCTCCCTCAGGGCAACACTACTTCATTGCCAATGCCAATGGCGATCCGGGCAAACGGGATAACAATGGGTTTATCTCGAAACTAAACACCGACGGAGAGCTCATTGACCTGCATTTCATTCATGGCGGCACAAGGGGCACCCTTCTTCATTCTCCAAATGGGATGGCTATTGTCGGGAAGACCCTCTACGTCGCCGACCTCGATTCCGTGCGCGGATTCGATATCAACACAGGGCAATCGACCGTTACGTTGTCTTTCAGCCAATTCCATGTCACGGAACTCACCGACCTTATCGCGGACGGCAGCGGGCAACTGTTTGTGTTGGACACGGAAGGCAATGCCATTTATCAGATCGATACCACTCAGGACCATATCGTTTCGCTCTATTTGCACAATGACGACTTGGCCTCGCCTCGCGGATTAGCCGTTCATCCAAAATCCGGGCGACTCGTCGTAGTCAGCCTTGAGAAAGGAACCGTACTCGAAATTGATCAAAACCGTTCGATCAACGAAATCATTTCCAATTCTTTTTTTACCGGTAGATTTCGGAATTTAAGTGGGGTGGACTTCGACCAATACGGCAACATGTACCTCTCGGACTTGACCGCAGGAAAAATTTGGCGGGTTCAGCCGAATAAAAAAATGCGGGTGATTGCTGAGTTTCTCATATCTCCATCCACTGTGAAGATTGATCGAGCCAAGCATATGATTCTCGTTCCCTATCTCTACGCCAAAGGGGCGGAGATGAATGGGTTAGAGCGACCAGCCAACGCCAAAAATAAGGGGAAAAAGAAACAACGAACGCTTTCGGATTATGGGCTAGGGATGATGGGAGGAGACACCCGCAAACAATGAGTCAATGCATCTACTGCCATGCCCGAAAAGGGAAACGGCCTTGCCCGGCCCTCAGCGGGTCTATTTGCAGCCAATGCTGTGGAACCCACCGAGTCGTCGACATCGCCTGCCATACGGATTGCGTATACCTCGATGCCAATGTCGAGTATCAACAAAAACGTGTTGGGGATCAATTTGATCAGGGCCGTCGCGCGCTGTATCGGGAATTACTGGAGAAATGGGGCGATAAAGCGGCGGAGGTGTTTTATTTCCTGGAGGCGGTTACCTTCAAACATTTCCATTCCCGACGAGATGGACAAGATGGCGAAGTGATCGCCGCGATTCAGGGTTTGCGGCGTTCGTTTAGCCCGATCCACGTTCCCGAAGGCATGGCCCCAGCATTTACGGAAACCTTAAAAAAAGAATACAAAGCCTTTATGGAAGGCGAAAAAATCGACACCGACATGGCCGGAGAGGTATTAGATCGAGGATTGATTTTTATTACCGAGTTTTCCGGCACCGGCCTCCGTTCCACTCGCTTTTTGGATGGCCTGACCGGATTTCTCAAGAGTCATCATCCGGATGTCGCCGAACAGCTCAAACAGTTAAGCGAAACAAACGACCGCATCATTATACCCAGCGGCGCGAAGATGGAAGACCCTTCAATGCCGTGATACGTAAAGCGTAATGCGTAAAAACTCCCTCCTACGGATCACGCATTACGCTTCACGGATTACGTTTTTTCTCTTTCTACTCCATCACCTCAATGGTCATTTCAATCCGCTCCAACGGCATATCCCGTCGATCCCGAGGCTGACCGACGATCTTATCCGCGACTTCGATCCCTTTGACCACCTCTCCAAAAACCGTGTACTGCCCATCTAAACTCTTGGATCTGGCCACCATGATGAAAAATTGTGAGCCCGCGCTATTGGGATCAGCCGTTCGGGCCGCAGACAAAATTCCCTTTTCATGTGGAATTTTATTGAATTCCGCGGGCACGGTATATCCGGGGCCTCCCGTTCCATAGGCATTCTTTTTTGTGGGATCTTTGGTATTCGGATCACCGCCTTGAATCATAAAACCCGGAATCACCCGATGAAAAATTGTGCCATTAAAATATCCCTTTTTCGCCAACGTCAAAAAACTTTCCACATGTTTCGGGGCCAACTCGGGAAAGAACACGATTTCCATCTCTCCAAACTTGGTTTTCAACACTGCACGGGGAGCCTTCCCCGCCCCATCCGCTGCGAGAACGATCTGGGGATCCTTCGCCCATACTTGGCCATTTCCACTATAAATGAAAACGCTTAATACCAGCATCGATAGAATCACAAATCGGTACTTCCTCATTGAAACCTCCTTACCTGTTTACCTGTGTCCACCTTTTGATTTTCTGATCACCTTTCAAATTTTTTAACCTAGAAACGGTAGTTGGGCGCAAAACAGACGTATAAGATATTGGTGTGCATGAGGAAATACAAAAAGTCGTGGTCACCTAAGGGCTCGCGCAACAATAACTTCCCCTGTTTGGGCGTCGATCCATCCCGTCTGACGGCGTTGCTCGTCCTTTCCATACGAGGAGTATGCGCAGTCCTCGCGCCTTGCCAGACAGGTGTCTCAGCACCCAAACAGGGGAAGTTATTGTTGCGCGAACCCTTAGTGGTGATAAGACAGTTTTTTATTTTGCCAGGTGCACGCGGACTTTTGTAATCCAACTGCAATTTCTAAGTTGTATTATACCATGGGAGAGGCCATCTCTTCAGAATCATCATCGCCAACCCGTGAATAGGCATGTTTTGCAGCCTCTTGCTCGGCCGATTTCTTATTACACCCAACGCCTCGCCCTTGTATCGCACCCTGAATACTCACTTCAACTTCAAAGACTTTTTCATGATCAGGACCCGACTCACTCACTAGATGATATTCCGGAATAGTGGAACGTTGTTGCTGACACCATTCTTGAAGCTGACTCTTATAATCCTGCCGGTTGGCCAAGAGGTTTGATTGATCTAAGGCCATTAGGTTGTCCTCCAACGCCTTCAGGACAAAGACCCGAGCAGGGGCCAGCCCTCCATCCAAAAAGATGGCCGCAATGACTGCCTCGAGGGTGTTAGCCAGGAGTGAGCTTTTTTCCCTCCCACGCGTCAGTTCCTCACCTCTTCCCAAACGCAACAAAAACCCAAGTTCCAGCCGACGCGAAGCTTGCGCCAGTGACGATTGACAGACCAACTGTGCCCGCGTCTGCGAAAGATCGCCTTCGGTCACATCTGGATAGGTTCTGGCCAAATATTCACTGATGATCAAGCCCAGAACCGCATCCCCCAAAAATTCGAGCCGTTCGTTATCCTTCAGGGACTCGCCTTGCTTTCCCTGAAGATGGGATTTGTGGGTCAGGGCTTCTTCCAATAACGTCGGGTGGGTAAATACATACTGAATGGTCTTTTGAGCTTCTTCAAGGACGGACATAATTGGGAAAAACCTAAAAGTTAATAATGATGATCCAGGCAAGTATGAAACGGAGCGGGAAACATCAGGCACATATTGGCGTTGAAACTATAGTTATTTCAATTAACTTCCGTTCTCTCTGCTGATGGCGAAAATCCGAATCTCGAATTTCCAAATGCGAAACACATTAAAATAACCAAATGGAAGATTTCGAATTTAGGATTTATGGTTTGTTTCGGATTTCGATATTCTGATTTCGAGTTTAGTGCATGGAACTTATTTGGAATCACTATAATTGGGATGGCTGGTTTGAAGTTTTTTCATCACCAGGCAGGCATTGACACCTCCAAAACCGAAGGCGTTGGAGATCGCAACATTGATTGGCGTAGAACGAGCCCGTCCAACAACATAATCCAAATCACAATCAGGATCCGCATTTTCCAAATTAATGGTCGGCGGAAGCAATCCATGGTACAAGGCCAATGTCGTAAAGACCGATTCAATCCCTCCAGCCGCACCCAGAAGATGCCCCGTCATCGACTTCGTGGAACTAACAGGAAGCTGATAGGCTTGCTGACCAAATACTGTTTTAATCACCGTGGTTTCAATTTTATCCGCAAAGGTGGATGTCGCATGGGCATTAACATACCCGATGTCCGACTTGTCTACCCCGGCATCGTGAATGGCCTTTTCCATGCACATGACCGCACCCGCCCCCTCATCCGGCGGAGCCG
Source organism: Nitrospirales bacterium (assembly GCA_963555755.3). GTDB lineage: Bacteria > Nitrospirota > Nitrospiria > Nitrospirales > UBA8639 > Nitronereus. Next base: position 3,695,475 of record OY820905.2, on the reverse strand, counting down.
TGATATGAAATGCATCACTGGTCATGGCATATCCGGCCAATTCACCATAAATCCGAACCCCCCGCCGCTGAGCATGTTCCAGCTCTTCTAATACCACGACACCCGCTCCCTCACCAATGACAAACCCGTCGCGATCTCGATCGAACGGCCGACTCGCACCTTCGGGATTATCGTTTCGACGTGACAACGCCTTGGCTGCAGCAAACCCAGCCACTGCTAACGGACTGATTACGGATTCCGCTCCCCCGGCCAACATGACATCCGCCTCGCCGCGTTGAATAATCCGAAGGGCATCGCCAAGACAATGATTGCCCGTTGCACATGCCGTCACCGCGCAAGAATTTGGTCCTCGTGCGCCAAACCGAATAGCGACTTGCCCCGAAGCCAGATTGATGATGACCATCGGGATAAAAAATGGTGATACTCGGCCAGGCCCCTTTTCCTTCAGCACATCGTGATAATGCTCGATGGCCGGGAGTCCACCCATTCCGGCACCGATGTACACGCCCACACGATCCGCATTGTCAGGAGTAATTTTTAATCCGGCATCATCCACAGCCTCCTGGCTGGCCGCCACAGCAAAGTGGATGAACCTATCCATTTTTTTGATTTCTTTTTTGTCGATGTAGTCGCCAGGATTAAAGTCTTTCACTTCACCAGCAATTTGGCAGACATACTCGGAGGCATCAAACCGTGTAATCGTCGCGATCCCGGATTCCCCGGCAATTAAGGCTTGCCAGGTTTTTTCCACACCAATCCCTAATGGCGTCACCACGCCCAAACCCGTGATCACCACTCGGCGTCGGTTTGACTCAACCATCACTCAACCCCGCGAGATCAGGTTTTTTCTTTGATATATTCAACGGCTTGAGAGACTTTTTGAAGCTTTTCCGCATCTTCATCCGGAATTTCGACATCAAATTCTTCCTCAAGCGCCATGACGAGCTCTACCGTGTCTAAGGAATCCGCGCCCAGATCCTCGACGAATGAGGCTTCAGGCACGACTTCATCCTCTTCCACGCCCAACTGCTCTGCAATGATTTTTTTAATCTTCTCTTCAACGGCCATCGAAGTTACCACCTCCTATTTTGTAGATCCGTAATCCGTGATGCATGAGCCGTAACGCGTAAAGCGTGAACGCGTCTTGATGTTTTTCGCATCACACATCACGCATTACGGCTCACGCCATATGCATCCCACCATTCACATGCAACACCTGGCCCGTGATGTAACTGGCTGCATCTGATGCCAGAAATCGCACGGCTTCCGCAATATCACCTGGCTCGCCCAAGCGTCCAAGCGGAATTTGTTTCGAAAGCATCTCTCTCACATCCTCACCCAACCCTTGAGTCATCGCCGTGTTGATAAATCCAGGAGCCACCGCATTCACCGTAATATTCCGACTCGCATACTCACGGGCAATCGTCTTGGTCAACCCAATCACCGCGGCTTTCGACGCAGCGTAATTGGCCTGTCCCGCATTCCCCATGACTCCGACGACGGAAGCCATATTAATAATCCGGCCATACCGCTGCTTGGACATTGGCCCTAAGGTCGCCTTGGTGCAATAAAACGTCCCAGTCAAATTGACTTGAATGACGGCATTCCAATCCTCTTCTTTCATGCGGACCACGAGCCCATCACGAGTGATGCCGGCATTGTTGACGAAAATATCAATACGGCCCCAATCCTTGACCACTTGATCAACCATGGCCTTCACCTCATCCCATTGCGCGACATTAGTCGAGACCGCCAAGGCTTTCCGTTTATGCTTCTTGACCCGATCGACAGTATCCTGACAACGTGTGACATCAAGATCTGCCACCACCACATCAGCTCCTGCTTGGGCTAAAGATTCGGCAATTGCTTGCCCTATACCTTGGGCCGCTCCAGTCACCACCGCTTTTTTTCCTTCAAGCACCATAGTTGTTCACATCAATAAATGATCCTACGCGGCTTTTCCAAGTGTCGACAACGTAGCCTCAAGCGATTCTGGATTGTGGACATGGCACAATGTAGCCTCAGGCAAAATACGTTTAACCAAACCGGTTAATACAGTTCCAGGGCCAATCTCCACGAAAGTCGTGACGCCCATCTTACCCATGATCCGAATCGATTGTTCCCAGAGAACGGACGAAGGTAATTGGCGAATCAGGGATTCTCGAATTTCAGCCACCGTGGTTAAAGGCTTCGCATCGGCATTGTTGATCAACGGTACGTGTAAGTCAGATAGAGACGCCGTCTCAACAAAAGGAAGCAAACGATCGGCGGCTGGTTTCATCAGAGCGGTATGGACCGGCACACTCACGGGTAAGGGCATGACCCGCCGACACCCTTTGGCCTTCACTAATTCGATCGCCCGCTCTACCGCACCTTTCTCTCCCGCTATGACAACCTGCCCAGGGGCATTAAAGTTTGCCGCCGAAACGACACCTTCAGATTGCGCTTCCTGACAAGCCTCTTGGACCACTTCTGGGGCTAATCCTAGAACCGCAGCAACGAGTCCGCTACCTGGAGGAACCGCTTCCGCCATAAATTTTGCTCGTTTTTGAACCAGCTGGACCGCTTCCTGAAACCCAAGTCCCCCCGCCGCGACAATTGCGGAATACTCCCCCAAACTATGTCCAGCCACGGCAACAGGCTCGAGTCCAGACCCCAATGCTCGCAAAGCCACGACACTGGTCACCAGCAATGCGGGTTGCGTGAATTCCGTTTTATTCAGTTGCTCGGCCGGCCCTTCAAAACACAGGGCCGCTAAGTCATATCCCAGAATCGTACTCGCATCCTCATACAACTTCCGAAGATCTGGACGACTCTCTACCAGTGCTTGTCCCATCCCAAGGGATTGTGACCCCTGACCAGGAAATAGGAAACCAATCTTCTCAGACATGGGGTTTAGATATGAGTGAAATTGTCGCCAATGTCAACGGGAAAATTTTCATAACCAGAAAATCGTCCTCTTTGCTAACAGGTGCTCACAATGCTTGTCCAGCAAGGCCGCAGGCCTGTTGACGCGCGGAGCGTACTCTTGTACGTGAGCACGGCAACAGGCCGAGAACGCCGCTGGCAAGCTTTGTGAGCACCTGTTAATCGACGATAAATTCTCCACCATCCACACACAACACATTGCCGGTAATCCACTGGGCTTTTGGATGGCTGAGTAGTCCAATGGCTTCGGCAACATCCTTTGGCAAAGTCAATCGTCCAGAGGGATTTTTTCGCTTTGCCCAAGTCAACATTTGATCGGAACCTGGAATTTTCCGCAATGCCGGGGTATCGGTGACTCCAGCCATAATCGCATTGGCTGTAATACCTAGAGGAGCCAGTTCAAGTGTCAGTTGCCGAATATGGGATTCTAACGCCGCTTTGGCTGCAGATACCGCTCCATAGGTCCTCCAGACACGGGCTCCTCCCGCACTCGTCATGGCAAAAATTCGACCACCCTGGCCTAGAAGGTCGGCTGCGACGAGATCTTGCGTCCAATACACCAAACTATTCGCCATGACATCCAGCGTCATGTCTACCTGAGCTTTGTTCACCATGTCGGCAATTGATTTGGTAATAAATGGCTTCAGGGTACCAAACGCTAGGGAATGAAGGAGAACACGGATGGTCTTGACCTTTCCCTCTTTTAACTTTGCCTGTATTCCTTCAATCACCTCTTTTCGTTTTTCCGCATCGGCAGCATTCACATTCCAAAAAACGGCTTCACGCCCAAGTGCTTTAATGTCTCGGGCAATCCGTTCCGAATTCGGAAGCGTGGATTTTCTATCTAAATGCACGCCAAAAATATTCATTCCCAGGGCCGTTAATTCTAAGGCCACGGCCTCGCCAAATCCGCTCGAGACTCCCAAGATTAGGGCCCATTCACCTTCTAGTGGTCGATCATTTGCCATCGTTTCCCTTTCTCCCTAGGGAATGTTGAAAAAAGCCGCCAGCGGCGTTCTCGCCATTTTGCCGTGCTCACGTACTATGAGTACGCTCCGCGCGTCAAAATGGCTGCGGCCTTGCTAGACGGACCCTTCGGAAAGACTCAGGGCATGCTTTTTTGAACATTCCCTCCAACTGACACTGTTTACCGTATTTTTAACATCTCGAGGCCATGGGCTTGAAATATTCAACATGCCCACTAGTCACTCAGGTTGCTTCACAATTTTTTTCTATCGCAGGTCACCGATTATTGATATTTTTGATTCAGGCCTTTACCAACGAATGACTCCGGAGGCCCATGTGAGCCCTGCCCCGAAGGCCGCAAGAACTATTAAACTTCCCGGTTGAATTTGTCCAGCCCTGACCGCTTCATCTAACGCAAGGGGAATTGAGGCTGCAGAGGTATTGCCAACACGATCCAAATTAATAATGACCTGGTCCATCGACAAGCCCAGCCGTTCACCAACGGCTTTGAGGATACGAATATTCGCCTGATGGGGAACCAGAAAATCAATATCGGCCACGGTCAAATCCTGGGCAGCCATGGCCTCACGAACCGCCGCCTCCATGGTTTTAACGGCGATTTTAAAGGTTTCATTTCCACGCATTTTGACAAATTGCAATCGCTCGGCCAGCATGGATTCCGAAGCCGGAACGGACGAACCTCCTCCCGGAACGCAAATGAGATCAGAGAGCCGGCCATCGGCATGCAAGTGGATCGATAACAGCCCCCGGTCTTCCTCAGTCGGCCCCACCACTGCTGCGCCCGCCCCATCGCCAAAAATCACACAGGTGTTTCGGTCTGTCCAGTCGGTAATAGAAGTCATCACTTCAGCGCCGATGACCAAGACATAACGATATTGCCCGGATCGCACGAAGGCATCGGCCACCGACAAGGCATAGACAAACCCGCAACAGGCCGCAGAAATATCGAAAGCCGCGGCACGTGCCGCACCAAGTCGATATTGAATAAGGGATGCAGTGGAGGGAAGGGGAGAATCCCCTGTACACGTGGCAACGATGATGAGATCAAGGTCGGCAGCCTGAATGTGTGCAGCACTTAACGCTTGCTGAGCGGCTTGGACTCCCAAATCAGAGCAGGCTTCTCCTGGAGCAGCTCTTCGGCGCTCCCGGATTCCGGTTCGCTCGACAATCCACGCATCTGACGTATCCACCAGTTGTTCAAGGTCAACATTCGTCAGCACCTGTTTCGGAACATAGGAACCTGTCCCAAGAATGTGGCTTCTCATTCGGCAGCCATCTTGGGACCGGAACCAGTCAAATTCTCCGCAATATCCTGCTGAATGAGTTCAATGAGTCGGCCTTTGGCTAAGGCTTCTGCGCGAACAATCGCATTTTTGATCGCCTTAGCCGAAGATCGTCCATGGCAAATCATACTAATGCCGTTGACGCCCAACAACGGTGCACCACCGAATTCCGCGTAATCGGTTCGGCGCTTAAAACGCATGAGGGGTCCCGTGAGAAAGAGAAACGAAAGCCGGCCCAACCAAGAGGCCATAATTTCTCGCATGAGCATTTTTTTCATGGCCTCAGCCAGGCCTTCAGAAATTTTCAAGGCGACATTGCCGAGAAATCCATCACAGACAATGACATCGGCATTCCCGCTATACACATCACGACCTTCAATATTTCCGATGAAGTTCAGCGGGCTATCTCGAAGCAAACGAAAGGCCCCTTTAGTCATATCATTGCCCTTGGTATCTTCCTCACCAATACTCAACAGCCCAACACGAGGGGTGGATTTCCCGAGCAGATGCTTGCCATATTCATGGCCCATGATTCCAAACTGATAGAGTTGCTGGGCCGTGCAATCAACGGTTGCCCCCACATCCAACATGACGGCTGTTCCTTGCAAAGTTGGTAACGTAGCGCAAATGGCAGGTCGCTCAACTCCCTTGATCACCCCAAGCAAAAAAAAGGCCGAGACCATGGTCGCTCCAGTGTTTCCTGCACTGACCACAGCATCGGCTTGCCCCGTTTTGACCAGTTTGGTGGCCACCCAAATGGACGAATCGCGTTTTTTCCTCGCGACCTGGGCGGGCGACTCATGCATATCCACTGTTTGGGAGGCATGTTGAACGGTGAGGCGAGAGTCAGTCCATTTCATGCGATCTAACTCGGTTCGAATCTGGGCTTCTTGACCCACCAAGACCAACTCGATGTCGAGCTCTTTGATCGCTTGAATCGCACCTTCGACGACGGGAGTCAGGCCATGATCCCCGCCCATCGCATCGATTGCAATTTTCATGGTCACGACTCAGGTTGCTTCAATTTTGGCTCAGGACAAGGCGCGAGGCGTGCAGAACCGACCCCTATTGAGCCTGGTCCCGAGGTCCGCGAATGATGAGGATTCGAGGGATCATACAGAATATATGGTTCTATCCTACCGCCATCCAATTCTGGCCCCATGGAGTTTCTTGGCCATGGCGTTGCTTCCTGTGAGCGTTCTTTCTTGTGTAGTTGCACGATCGTATCGTGCCCTCTTCCCACGGACCAAGGGGCTATGACGCCAGGAAGAGGCAGCATGAGATGCTGCAGCTACCTAACAATAAAAGACGACGCAATTCGCTCAAAAGGAGAGGCGACATAACCCACGAGGAGTGCCATAACTTTATTGGCACCTGATCGTATTGTGCTGCCAGAACCCTACATTCTGCATGATCCGATTCGAGCACCACAGCAGCGCCATCATGAGACAAAAGGGAAGTGACCTGAGTCGTGACCATGAATGGTAAGGGATGACCCTATAAGGGTTGAAGAAGGAAGGTCTCAGCCCTCAGCAACGGCAATGATGGCTACTTTCTTGTAGTAACCACAAGAAAGGCAGGTGCGATGGGGCAACATCCGCTCATGACACTGAGGACAAATTGAAAAACTCGGGGCCACGAGTTTAATATGAGTCCGTCGTTTATCCCGCCTCGCCTTTGAATGTCTGTGTTTTGGATTCGCCATAAAATTTCCTCAAATGGTCGTGCACCTATATTTTCGCTGAACTCTTTATAATCACCTCGACGACTACCGTTGTGATTTTTGGGGAGATTTCAGTTTGTCCCGCAAAACCGCAAACGGTGATTCAGGCATCAGGGAGTCACATCCACATTGTCGCTGGTTGAGATTCTGACCACACACTTGACACAGCCCCTGACAGTGCTCCTGACACAATGGCTGAATCGGAATGGACAAAATCAACAGCTCCCGAAGCATCTCAGCCACATTGAATCGATCATTCAGAATGGGGTAGCTGTCAGTCTCCTCACCCTGTTGTTCAATCTCTTTTCCTTTTCGCCCTTTAGGTTTCTCTTTTGTTGCAGAGGCATCATGGCTCTGATAGTAGGCCGCCACCGGAATATTCGCGACATTCTTAAAGACACCTAAGCACCGAACGCATTCTTGAAGCAGGACACCTCGAAGATCCCCCGCCACCCAAGCTTCATGCTCTGCGGCATGAATTGTGGCTGTGAATTCCAGTTCCCCTTGAAACTCAGGGTCGCCTTCCCTCAGATCCAAATCCATACGAGTGACTTGACTGGCATAGTCAAGACCATCGGAGGGAATATCATTAAGACTGATGTCCAGCGAGGCCATGGTGCCGGTATCCTCGCTATTCCATTTGTACCCACCCAGGTCACTTCCCTTTTGGCTCATGACGGCGTTGCTGTGGTACTCGAATCCTCATCCTTCACGGACCTCAGGACAGGCTCAATAGGGGTCGGTTCTGCGCTCCTCACGGCTTGTCCTGAGCCAAAAGGGAAGCAACCTGAGTAGTGACTTCCATTTTAACGTATTCAACCCAACACGCAATCTAAAGAAGTGAACAGCGAGGGGCACCCCTCTCGCTGCCATCACGGACCTTCAGAAGCGTTTATCGCTCCTCGGCAAAGGCCAACAGAGCAATACTTCTGGCGCGTTTTATTGCAAGGGTAAGTTTCCGTTGATGCCGCATACAATTTCCCGAGGTCCGCCTTGGAATAATCCGACCACGTTCTGTCAAGAAATTTCGTAATAACGGCACATCTTTAAAATCCAAAGGGGTTTGCTCATGACAAAACCGACACACTCGATGCCGCTGAAAAAGCCTACTACCTCTTTCCACGTTTCAATCTCCTACCATCTTTAGGGGTGTTGAAAAAGCCCGCCGTAGCCTTGGCGAAGGCTGACGCCATTTTTCAACATTCACAGCCTGTTACGCATCCTCTCCGCCCTCATTGGAGGGATCGGGATGGTATTCTTCCTCTGCACCACCCATGTCGGAACTCTGTCCCTGTCGTTTGGGAAGAAACGTCACAGATTGAGCCACGACCTCATGCTTACTGCGACGTTGTCCATCATCTGTTTCCCATCGCCGCTGCTGAAGTCGACCATCAATAATCGCGCCGTCTCCTTTACTGAGATATTGCCCGCAAAGTTCGGCTTGTTTCCCAAACACCACGATATCGATGTAACACACTTCTTCTTTTTGATCATCTGCCTGCTTAAAACGACGATTCACCGCTAATCCAAAATTCGCAACAGGCGTGCCGCTCGGAGTGTATCGAAGTTCAGGGTTTCTGGTCAGATTCCCGATCAGAATAACTTTGTTAAACCCCACCACTGTCAGACTCCACAGTTTCAACGGCTGCTTCTTGGAGGTCTACTTTTTTAACACGGACGGTCAAAAATTTTAACACGGAGTCTTCTAACCGATACATCCGCTCTAACTCACTGATGACATTTCCACCAGCTTCAAATTGAAGAAGGGTATAGGTTCCTCGTCGATCATGAGCAACCTCATAGGCCAACTTCTTCTTACCCCAATTTTCTACTTTGATGATTGAAGCCCCATGCTTCTCCAAGGCCCCCTTCATTTTTTCCTGGACCGCAGCAGTTTCTTCATCAGACAGCGACGATCGTAGAATGAAAATCGACTCATAAAACGCCATGTATCACCCTCATTTCCCAGCAAAGTCCCAGACTTCTACCTTCACCGAACGGCTTTCCCACAAGGGAAACGACCCTATCATAGGCCAGAAATAACTGTCAAACAAGATGGTATGTCAATCAGGGTAAGAACAATCCGAAGCACGACATTCGACATTCGAATAAAATCCCAATGATCAAAATTCCAATCTCAAAAATTTGACTGGATGGCTTGGAAAATTTGTTATTCGAATTTGGAATTTGTTTGAGATTGGTGCTTAGGACCTGCGAGAAAATAACTTGATCAATCTCGCATCCAATCTTCGGGCCATCTTTGAACGGGCCTCAATCGAAACACCCTCACCATAGCTGTGCTATGCCTCGGGTGTTTCTCAATCGTTCCGTCCAAATCCGACCCACATCTTGGCGCGATATTGATCAAGTTATTTTCTCGCAGGTCCTTAGAATTTCGAGCTTTATGTCCCCACTTACTCCTGTGCTCGTGGATTAAATCGATTCATGGCCTCTGTGGCCCCATCAACGACCAAACATTTAAGCGCCTCAACCGATTGATCGATCATGGTATCAATAGCCGATAGTTCCGACTCCCCAAATGGAGCCAGCACAAAATCAGCGGTTTCTTGACTAGGTTCCGGTCGACCAATCCCAAATTTCAGACGGTAAAACCCTTCGACATCCAAAGCCAAGATGATGGAGAGCAATCCATTATGACCACCAGTACCACCACCAAACTTTATTCGCAATCGGCCAACGGGCAAATCAACATCATCATGGACCACGATCAAATGATCGCTGGCAATCCCATATTCCCTCACCAACGATTCTACCACCTCGCCGCTGAGATTCATCCATGTCAACGGCAAGGCCAAGACAACAGGAGTTTTGTCTAACTGACCTTGTCCCGCATAACCTGTAGAGGAGGGAGAAATACCAATGGACCATTGCGAAGCGGCTCGGGCAACAACATTCCACCCGATGTTATGCCTCGTAGCGGCGTACTTGGAACCGGGGTTCCCGAGACCAACGATGAGATGCAAGGGTTATTTTTTCGTTTCAGGGGCTTTGGTATCGGCAGGAGCCGCTTCAGTCTTGACTGTATCTGCCACGACAACTTCTGGCTGCGCAACAACAGCTTCTCCGGCTTCACCAGTCAACATCGCTGCCAATTTTTCTTCTGAAATTGGCGCAGCCACGTTCACCACCATACCATTGGGATCGTCGAGAATTTTTATGCCCTCACCCGCATGCACCTCCCGCACGTGAATCCCCTGACCAAGGCCTAATTCCGAGGCATCAACATCGATCTGGTCGGGGATGGCGTTGGGAAGACATTCGATGTGCAATTCGCGTATGGACTGATGCAGCACACCTTTATCGATCTTGACTCCAACAGGGACGCTGCCTGTCACATGGACTTGGACTTGAACGCGAACCACTTTATCCATCGCAACTTCGAGAAAATCAACATGCAACAAAGAACTGGTAATAGGATCGACCTGATAATCATGAATGATTGCCGTCCTCTGGATTTCCTCCGAACCACCCATGATACGGAGCGAAATTAATCCCGTACTCCCCGCTTGGGTAATCAGGATTTTTCGAACAGCGGCGGGATCCAATTCCAGCAGGTGTGATTCCCCTTGGCCATATATGACGGCGGGAATTCTCCCGGCCCGGCGAATTTGGCGGGCGACACCTTTTCCTGTTTCTTTCCGTGCTGTAGCTTCAGCGACAAACTTCATATGATCCCCTCACGCTAAAATATGAACTCATCCATAAAATGTATGGATGACGACCCAAGGCCTCATTTGGTTTCAACTCAGTAGGTTCGACACATGACCCGTGTATTCTACAGAATTGGGCACTGAATAAAAAGGGGGTTATTCAAATAAGGATGTGACGGATTGCTCTTGATGGATACGTTGAATAGCTTCCCCTAACAGGGGCGCAACGGAGAGGATCCGAATTTTCGGACATTGCTGGGCTTGTCCTCGAAGGGGAATGGAATTGGTAGCCACCACCTGCGTAAGACAGGACTCTTCAATTCGTTCAATGGCTGGACCGGAAAGGACCGGGTGCGTGCACACCGCCCACACACTCGATGCCCCATTGTCGGCGCATGCTTTGCCGGTTTCGACAATAGTCCCCGCGGTGTCAATCATGTCATCCAGGAGCAAAACATGACGATCTTTCACATCCCCAATGATGTTCATGACCTTGGCTTGATTAGGCCCTTCGCGCCGCTTATCGATGATGGCTAAATTCGCTTCCAATCGCTTGGCGAACCCACGCGCTCGTTCCACACCACCGGCATCGGGCGACACCACGACCAAATCTCCGAATTCACTTTTCTTGACATAATCCAGCAGGACCGGTCGCGCATACAAATGATCAACTGGAATATTGAAAAATCCTTGAATGGGGCCGGCGTGCAGATCCATCGTCAGGACACGATGGGCACCGGCAATGGTAATCAAATCCGCCATCAGTTTGGCACTAATCGGCACACGAGGTTGATCTTTCCGGTCTTGCCGGCCATAGCCAAAATACGGGATCACTGCCGTAATGCGAAAGGCTGATGACCGTTTCAGCGCATCGAGCATGATCAATAATTCCATGACCGAGGTATTCACTGGATTACAACAGGATTGCATCACAAACACGTCGCAACCCCGCACATTTTCTTCGATTTTGACCCGAGTCTCCCCGTCGCTAAAGGTAGACACCGTGGCCTTTGCCAATGGAACTTCCAGGTAGGCGCAAATCTCTTGAGCCAGCGCCAGATTGGCATTCCCAGAAAAAATCTTTAATTCAGGATTCATAGCGTGGGTGAGAAATTGGTTGAAATGGCAAGCACAAAAGAAAGAAAACTTTTCGGTTGAGCCCCGTATTTAGGTCATCCTTCGGATTTTGTCAACTGAATGACTTTTCCTGAGAAAATAGTCAGAAGTACAAAGTGAGGAGCCAGAGGGAAAAGCACGAAGTCCCTTTCTACTCCTCACTCTTTACTCCCGACTCCTCACCTGACTCCAAAAGACCGACTCTCTTTACCGGCACCACAAACACGCGCCATTGAGGTAAATCGGCCAACTGCCTTCTCGCGTGCTGAGCCTTCGATTCATCAGAAAATATTCCAAATATGGTCGCCCCACTCCCGGACACGAGCGCGGCCTCTGCTCCAGCTGTCAATAAAGCTGTTTTGATATGAGCCAGCTCTGGATAATCGTCCAACAGCACATCCTCGAAATCATTTTTGATGAGGGGTAACACATCATCCCAAGACAAAGGAGCTGTTCCATTCAAATCAGGGAAGTGATTGTCAGATTGAAAGCCGGCACCTCTGCCTTCATCCAACCGTTGATAGGCTAACTTCGTGTGGATCGGAAAGCCAGGATTGACCAAGAGAATCCAACGATCGCCGGCAAGAGTGACTGGTGAAATTCGTTCACCCACGCCCTGAATCACCGCGGTCGGAGCGGCGAAAAAAAATGGCACATCACTCCCGAGCCGCTGACCGAGAGAAATCATTTCCGACAAAGACCAGCCACATCCTAACACACGATTTAATCCCATAATCGTGGCAGCGGCATCACTACTTCCGCCTCCCAAACCGGCAGCAACAGGAATGTGTTTTCGCAAAGAAATTTCCACCCCTACAGTAGACCCGGTTTCTTGCAATACAAGGTCAGCGGCTTGATACACGAGGTTGTCAGTTGCTTGTGACAATTCGAGACCCGCACATTCAAACCGAATCCCCGTGAACGACGAATCAATTCTAATGGTCAATTCATCCGTCAACCCCACCGTCTGCATGAGCGACCACAAAGCATGATAGCCATTGGACAAACGCTCTCCAACACGCAAAATAAGATTCACCTTGGCCGGAGGGTATAGACGAATCTGTTGTTCGTTATTAGTCACAGACCACCCAATAAATCCAGTTTGAGACTATGGAACCGTGGAATAATTGAAAAATTTTCATAATGCCGTTCACATGCAACTCATCTTAGGGCGCGCGGAAGAATACCTTCCCCTGTTTGGGCGTCGATCCATCCCGCCTGGCGGCGTTGCTCGTCCTTTCCATACGGGGAGTATGCGCAGTCCTCGCGCCTTGCCAGACAGGTGTCTCAGCACCCAACCAGATGAAGTTATTCTTCCGCGAACCCTTATGAAACGCCAAAAGCAACAGGGGATGTTCAAAAAGGTGCGCTCAGCAAGGCCGCAGGCACTTTGACGCGTGGAGCGTACTCACAGTACGTGAGCACGACAAAGGGCCGAGAACGCCGCTGACGCCCCCCCGCCTCCGCGGGGGCATGCTTTTTCAACATTCCCCCTATCCAACGACCGACGCCATGTTAAAGATCGGAAGATACATGGCCACCACAATAAAACCAATGCCGATGCCTAACACCACAATGATGAGCGGTTCAATCAGAGCTGTTAAGGACAGAATATCCCGATTCACTTCTTGCTCATACAGATCCGCCACTTTCTCCAGTGTTGTATCCAATGCTCCGGTTGATTCACCGACTCGCACCATTTCCGTCACAAACGGAGGGAACACGCCGCTGGCTAGTAAAGGATCGGCCAGGGAATGGCCTTCGCCCACGCTGCGCTGGGCATCACGAAGCGCGTGCTCCAGCCGACGCAACCCAGAGGTGCGACCTGCAAGAGAGAGACTCTCCAAGATGGGCACGCCGCTTCTTAACAGTCCGCTTAACGTACGGGTGAAATGCACCAAGGCTGTTTTAAACAGCACGGTTCCCATCAACGGCACTTTCAGCAACAGATATTCTCGATAGACTTGCCCCGAATCCGTACGCAGGATTTTCTTCAGCAACAACCCAACACCCACCCCAAGACCCAGCAGCAAGAGGATATGTGAATTTATGAAGGCACTGGCCTGAAGCACCACCGCCGTTGGCCATGGTAAGGCATCACCGAAATCAGTGAACAGCGGCCCAAACATGGGGATCACCCACATCACAAGGACGGTGAGCACGGAAAGCGCCACCACAAACACCACCAAGGGATACACGAGTGCCGCCCGAACTTGGTGCATAAGATTCAAGCGCTTTTCTAAAGAATCGGCGAGGCGCTGCAGTGTCACATCGAGCGCCCCAATCGCCTCCCCCGCTTCAACCATCCCCACATACCAGGGAGAAAACACTTCAGGATGCGCTCGCAACGACGCTCCCAAGGGATTACCGGATTTCACGCATTGCCCCACATCGTAGAGAATATCTCGCAAGGTTGAATCAGAACTATGCCGAGCCAACGTGGTCAAACCTTGCAGAAGCGGAACGCCGGCTTTCACCAATGTGGCCAATTGCAGGGTGAACACCACCAACTCACGAGGCTTCACCCGCCGGGTCCTTAAAGAAAATAGGGTGAACGAAACTGGTGCAGGTTTCTCACGGATAGAAGTGGTAACAATATCCTGTTTTCGCAATACACGAGCAGCATCCTGACGGTCGGTCGCGAAAATTTCTCCACGCCGCCGCCGACCTTGCCGGGACTGGCCATGATAGACGAAGACTGGCATATTTCTTAAAGAAAAGAAGGTCGTTCGTATCTCATATCTCGTATTTCGTGGAGAAAAAACGAGATGCGAGATACGAATCACGAGATACGGTTTTTTTATCCCCGCAATCTCGCATCCGTTCGATGAATCATTTGCTGTAATTCATCGGGCACATTCGAATGCGCGAGTGCCGCCGAAACAGAAATTAAGCGACGCCGATAGAGATCCACAAGGGCTTGATTCATCGTCTGCATGCCGTGTTTGGCTTGTCCGGTTTGCATGATGGAGTAAATTTGCCGAATTTTGTCTTCTCGAATCAAACCACGAATTACTGCGGTCGGCATGAGAATTTCAAGACCCAAGACACGACCTGCAGCCTTCATTCGAGGAATCAAGGTTTGCGCAATCATGCCTTCGAGGACCATGGCGAGGCGATGCCGAATGAATGGTTGTTCCTCACCGGGAAAATATTGCACCAGACATTGTAAAGCCAACAGACATGATGACGTTTGCATCGTCAGCAAAACAAGATTCCTGGATTCTGCGAGGGTAAGCGCGGCCTCGACTGACTCACGATTCCCACTGTCCCCAATCATGACCACATCAGCATCTTCCCGTGAGACAGACGCAAGGGCCGATGAAATATTGGGAACATCCCCAGCAATTTCACGCTGTGACACGAAACCATTTTTATCTGAATGAAGAAACTCGATGGGTTGTTCCAGAGTCAAGATATGCGCTCGACGTTCAGAATTGAGTTTATCGATAAACGCCGCCAGGGTTGTGCTTTTTCCGCTCCCGGCGGGACCCGCGACAATCAGGAGACCTTGAAATTTTTTCGTCAGATCACCGAGAACTTGGGGCAGCCCTAAGTTCTTGAGCAAGGGAATATGGAGAGGGATAAATCGAATCGCCAGCGCAGGCAATCCACCTTGCGAATAACAATGGAGTCGAAATCTACCGAGTGATTCAAGGTGAAGGGTAACATCTCCAGACTGTTGAGTCAGCGCAGATCTACCTGTTGAGGAACCTTGTGGACACAACATGGATTCGTTCATCAAACCTTCCAGATCCTCAACAGACAACGCCGGTTCATTGAGAGCCAACAGACGCCCATCCACCCGAACCCGTGGAACGCGATTCGCCACCAGATGCAAATCGGAACCTCCCCGGTGCACCAAAACCGAGAGGTACGTTTCGAGATTGCTCATGCCAGAATAATTTCCTTTATCGTTTTCATAGATTCCCAATACGTTCCATAAACTCGAAATGCGAAATAAATCCGCAATTCGAATTTTTAATTTGGTCATTCTCCTTTGTTTCGGATTTCGATATTCGAGCTTCGGATGTACCCTATTATTTTCTTACCATCAGTGGAGAGAACGAACACTAAGTGAAATAGCGATAAAAGAGGTCAAGTCAGTGTTGAAGCACTCATTACTTCCTCAATCGTCGTCAACCCAGCCCTAATCTTGTTCAACCCGTTCTGACGCAAAGACTTGAGACCTTCCTGTCGGGCTTGCTGACGGAGAAGGTCCGACGAAGACCGCTGCAAGATGAGGGACTGAAGAGCTTCAGAAACAGGCAAGACTTCGAACAACCCGATACGTCCGCGATACCCGGTAGAATGACAGGCTGGGCACCCTTGCCCACGTACCGGCACCACCTCGTGCGCTTCTTCTTCGGTGAATCCTATCTTCATCAGTTGATCAGATGGAATGGGATCAGGCTTCTGGCACAATGCACACACCTTCCGCACCAGCCGTTGCGCAACAATCAAACGAAGCGAGGATGCCACCATAAACGGTTCAACCCCCATGTCCAACAGTCGCGTGACCGTTCGAACCGCATCGCCAGTATGAAGCGTTGACAGGACTCGATGCCCGGTCAACGCGGCCCTCACCGCAATCTGAGCGGTTTCCCAATCACGGATTTCCCCCACCATCATGATGTCTGGATCTTGTCGGAGAAATGCCCGCAGGACCGTGGCAAAGGTCAAGCCAATTTCTTCTTTGATGGGAACCTGAGTAATGCCCGCAAAGTGATATTCAATCGGATCTTCAGCGGTCACAATGTTGACATCAGGAGTATTCAACACCTGCAAGGCCGAATACAATGTCGTGGTCTTGCCACTACCTGTTGGGCCGGTAACCAGAACCATCCCGTCGGGTTGCTCTAACGCGGCAAGGAAGTTCGCAAGTTCGGCATCAGCCAATCCCAAGGCTGAAAGATCCAAGGTCAGTCCTGACCGGTTTAATAAACGCAACACGGCTTTTTCACCATGGAAACTCGGTAAAATAGACAGCCGCACATCTAGCGACCGCTGTTGATCCACATCCACACTCAACCGTCCATCTTGTGGAAGCCGGCGTTCAGTAATATCCAGCTTCGCCAAAATCTTCAGGCGTGAAATCACCGCGTTCCGAAGACGAAGCGGGTAGGTCATCTGTGTCTGCAACACCCCATCCAACCGAAACCGAACTCGAACCGACGTTTCGAATGGCTCAAAGTGAATATCACTCGCCCCGACCTGTGCCGCATTCGCCACGATGGTAGTGACCAAATCAACAATTGGAGAATCATCTTTTACGAACACCTCGCCATGTAATGTCGGCTGGGTATCCAGCAAACTGGACGAGGCTCGTTCCAGTAAGGCAGTCATATTCGCCTGATTCAACAGGGAATCATTTTCAGATGTTTCGTCATGAAGTCGGTTATCGCCAGCCCCATTGCCTGGATGGGAAAATCTATCTCCTGATCGCGACACCACTGGTGAATCGGAAGGCAGAGATTTTTTAGATGATTTCCCGTACAGGAGCTGAATCCGATTACACACATCGGCTTCACGCGCTACCATGGGAATAATCGAACAGTTCGTCCGAAACCGCAGTTCATCGAGCAGACGCACATCCGCTGGATTCACCATAGCCACCGTCAGCCGGTTTCCAATTTTTTTGATAGGAACGATGCCTTGCTGTTGGGCCCATTCGAATGACACGAATTGGGTTAAACCAGGATCAGGTGAATCGGGAGGATCATGCAGCACGGGCAACCCGTACTGTTGTCCAAGGAAA
The DNA here is from genome assembly GCA_963555755.3 of Nitrospirales bacterium. Taxonomy (GTDB): domain Bacteria; phylum Nitrospirota; class Nitrospiria; order Nitrospirales; family UBA8639; genus Nitronereus. The sequence continues at coordinate 3,678,009 of OY820905.2, read as the reverse complement.
GTCAGAAGGGTGTGTTCAGAAATCGCGCCTTGCTCGACAAGAATGGCGCCAAGCCGGGCCTTGGTGTCTTGTTGGACTTGAAGCGCAGCATGCAGTTGGGCCTCGGAAATACAACCGGCTTCGAGTAACAACTTGCCCATCCGCTCGCGAACCATACGTCATTGACCATAGAATTACGGATTACCGTCCGGGGAATTCATTTTACTCACGCCTCGCATAATATAATGAAGCCCAGATGCGACAGTCAAAATGCACATCGTATACAACAGCGGGGTCAAGAGCTCGGGATCAAACTGGCGGGACGAAAAGATAAGTACCAAGATAATGTAGGCTGACTGAAACAAGGTCGTCGCTTTGCCCAACACGGAGGGAGAAGCATCAATTTTCGTGTCCGTCACGTGAGAAAGCAACGTACCCGTGAGCAAAATAGCATCGCGGCTGACCACTACAATAACACTCCAGACGGGCACAAGGCTTAACAGCGAAAAGGTAATGAACGTGGTCATGAGCAGCAGCTTGTCCGCAAGTGGATCGAGGTACGCGCCAAACTGCGTCTTTTGATTGGCCAGTCGGGCAATAGTCCCATCCAGCGCATCGGTAATCATCGCGACAATCAGCGTAATCAACGCATAGTCATAATGCCCATATACCAAAAACCCGACGATTACCGGAATCAACAAAATCCGCAAAATCGTCAGCGCATTGGGGATGTTCAGAGGAATCACGCCGGCCACCGAAAACCGCGCATTCATCACATCTGATGCTGGTCTTTGTTTGTCCATCAGCTCAAGCCTAAGGATGGGAAGTGGGTAAGTCAACAGGAGAAAAATTCTGCATCAAAGCAACAGGATTGAACACTGGCTTCGCGCAAGCAGACAAACCAACGCAGGAACAGAAAACTTACACGGCCACCCCAGCCTCTAAAAGGGATCTAACAGTCTAAAAGAGGCATTTAAAAAGGGTAGAGTAGAGCACTGGTGCATACATGGAGCTGCTCTCGAACGCTTCGACGCACGCGTCTACCACGGACCATAGCAGTCAGCAATTACCAGCGCCCCCTCATCAAACCGTGCATGCGGTTTTCCCGCACACGGCTTTCCGATGTTCTTCATGCCAAGGCATGCGCCGAGCGCCAGCCCGCTACTGTAGGAACCTTGTATAGCCCGTAACGCTCATACAGATCGGCCTGCGGGAACCGGCGTAAGCCGGTGCCTCTGTCCTTGATCTTGTGGCGTTTCATCAAATGGGTTCGTAACCGGTCCTCCGCATGGTTTCTGACCTTGCTCATTGCCAGACTTGAGTTCCGATAGTGGAAGTAGTTCACCCAGCCGCGGAGGCTGCGGTTGACCGTTCCCACGAGGTCGCTCAAGGCAATGGCGGTCAGGTCCCGCTGTGTCAGGTCGGTCAGTCTCGCTTTGATCTGCTTCAGCGAGGTGTCTGCCGGTCGAACATTCGGGTACGGCTTTCCAGTCTTTGCCCCTCGACTCATCTGCAGCGTAAAACCCAGGAAGGTGAAACTCGCTTTGGTCGTATCCACAATGTGGGTCTTGGCCTCGTTGAGACTCAGGCCCAGTCGGTCCAGTACGTGGCGCACCACCTTCAGCGGTTCCTCTACATCTTTTCGACACATCACGACAAAGTCATCTGCGTAGCGCACCAAGTGCGCGTGCAATTTATCTTTGCAGTGTCGCCGTTGCCAGGTTCGATCCAGAATGTGCAGGTAGCAGTTAGCCAGCAGCGGGGAAATCACTCCGCCTTGCGGAGTCCCCGTGCGGTTGGCTTTCCCGCCGCCTACACTTTTCCGGGTGCCGTCCGCGTCGTCGCCAATAACCGGGGCTTTGAGCCATTGCTTGATGAGGCGCAGGATGCCCCCATCCACAATGCGCTCGGCAACCACGGCCAGGAGTTTGGCATGCGGGATACTGTCAAAGTACTTCGACAGGTCGGCGTCGATGACTTGGGTGTAGCCGGCCCAGAGCGTCTTGGCAATGTCGTCCACCGCATCATGGGCCGATCGCTTGGGCCGGAATCCGTACGAATTCGTACAGAAGTCGGCTTCAAAGATCGGCTCGATGATGAGTTTCACGGCCATTTGCGTCACCCGGTCTCGGATCGTCGGGATCCCCAACGGACGGAAACTGCCGTCCGCTTTAAGTCTCATGACGCGTCGCACCGGTTGGGCTCGGTAGGTCTTGGCTTGCAGATCACGGGGCAATTCCCGCAGAAACGTGTCTACCCCGATTCCACTCTCTATGGCCTCGAAGCTGAGCCCATCACTCCCGGGGCTGCCTCGATTGGCTCGAACAAGCCGCCAGGCATGATTGAGGATATCCTCCTGGCTGATCTTGTCGTAGAGGGCGTAAAAGCGATAGGCCGGTTCTTGCTTGGCCTTGGCATACAGCTTCCTCTGTAGCGTCCTGATCGTCTCCGGGGTGGTTAGCGCCATGGCAATCCCCTGATCCTCCGCTCTTCGGTTGCCTGAACAAAGTAGGGTTCCTTCCCTCGACCGGGGTTGTGTTGTCCCTCGGCCTCACGCGGTACTATGAACCCCTCCGACTCCCGTTCCGGGCCGCTGTGATTTCGTTGCCTTATACACATTGGTCGGTGGCCTCCCCACCCCCACAACGGGTCTCCAGCACTGGGCTATATGTCTTCCAGAACATGCCATCCTTGCTACCCCGGGAGTCGAGGGATGCCACTTCCGTTATTCCAGCACCCTTCCACCGGCCTTCCCCTTCTGACCACAGGGTCGGCGTCTCCACTTCGTTTACGAGGCTACTCATCGGTTCACTTGCGTTACGGCCTGCTCTTTTGCTGTGGGGAAACTGACGACCCCGCGTTACCACGACGCCGCTTCCTCATGCTACCAAGGTGTACGGACAATTCCTTGGACGGGACTTTAACCCGCTAGACATACTGCTGTTACTGCGAACGGTCAGACTCGATTTAATACCCCCACACGCTCGACCAGTCACGCTTCATTATTAAATCGAGTCTGACCCCCATTAAAGTAAAGGACCCTTTTAGAAATGACCATGTTAGGGCTGGGGCGGTGGATCAAAAGTAACTGGCGTTGATCCACAAATGGACTAGGATGCTGGCGACGTAGCCCAGGGCTATGACTGGAGTCCATTTGAGATGACTGAAGAAGGTGTACATGCCTCGGGCTTGTCCCATGAGTGCCACTCCTGCGGCAGATCCGATTGACAACATGCTCCCCCCCACACCCGCGGTTAACGTCACCAACAACCATTGACCCAAAGACATATCCGGATTCATGGTCAGCACCGCAAACATCACGGGTATGTTATCCACAATCGCGGAAAGAATCCCAACCATCGTATTCGCCAAGGTGGGGCCCCATTGGATGTACATGACTTGAGACGCGACCGCCAGATATCCTAAAAACCCAAGCCCCCCAACACAAAGAACCACGCCATAGAAAAAGAGTAAGGTGTCCCATTCCGCTCGGGAAATATTGTGAAAAATATTGAACGGGACCACATCGCCGATTCGTTCTTGGGCTTTTTCCTCACTCCACGTTCCAGGTTCGGCATACTGGTTATGCGTCTTCTTGAGGTAATACCCGAAAAATTGAAGATAGGATAAGCCAGTCATCATGCCGACCATCGGCGGGAGATGCAGAAAGTTATGAAAGCTCACGGCCGTACAAATGGTGCAGAGAAACAGCAACATGATGACATGCGCTCCACGTTTCATTTCCACCACTTCATCCGAAGGCGCAGGCGATACCTGGGGCACGGCAAAGTGCATAATCCCCGCGGGGACCAGGAAATTGACGACCGAGGGCACAAACAACAAGAAAAACGTGGAAAATTCCACGATTCCTTTTTGCCAGACCATCAAGGTCGTAATGTCGCCAAACGGACTAAACGCCCCTCCGGCATTGGCTGCCACTACAATATTAATACAGGCCAAACTGACGAACCGAGGATTGTCTGACCCGACCGCGAGGACCACCGCACACATGAGTAAGGCCGTCGTCAGATTGTCTGCCACTGGCGAAATAAAGAAGGCCAGAATGCCGGTAATCCAAAACAGCTGCCGATAGGTAAAGCCTTTCCGCACCAACCAGGATCGCAGACTCTCAAACACCAGCCTCTCCTCCATGGCATTGATGTACGTCATTGCCACCAGGAGGAAGAGCATCAACTCGGCGTAGTCCAGAATATTATGGCGGATGGCTTGTTCGACCGCATGTGGGTCGCTTCCGGGATAAGCCAGACTCACGAGCACCCAAATAATCCCCGCTGCTAAAACTACGGGTTTGGATTTGCGTAGGTGGGTAAATTCTTCGGCCATCACCAACGCATAGGCCGCCACAAATATGGCTAAAGCAAAATACCCGACAGCGGAATTGGTGAGATCAAGTTGGGGGGCAGAACTTTCGGAAGCCCACAGCAGGTCGGGCCAGCCCAAAAGAAGGGCCACTGTTCCCAGAGAAAATATGTTGTAAAACCTAGAATTAATCAATGCCGCCTCCCAATTAAGTATTGCGGTCCAGACCATAGCAAAGACCAAAATGACTCCTCAACACAACCATGCGTCCGTGTACAAGGAAATGACCAAAAGCAATGGGAAAGGGGGTTTCGTCATCGGTGTGCGCAATTTGGCAAAACCCACAAGCACAGACCCAGAGGAACCTGATCACCTGTTCCTATCCCTGGATAGATCATCAGGATGGGTCGAACCGGCTTCATAGGCCGCATGTTGTAACGCATCAAGTCGTAACGCATATCGATGCCCGGGCCGAATTATTTTGAGTACGCCAAGTCCCTCTAGAATCTTGGCGACTTTCGGCTGCATGCCGGAAAAGAACAAGTGCTGCTTGTTGAACTTGATCATTCGCAACATATCTTCAATCGCCAAAGCGGCTGTGCCATCAATCACCGGGACATCGGACAAATCCAAGACCACGCTTTTAAACGTGCGTAGTTCTGGAATCCGTTCCAATCGCCGCACCATATTTTTTGCCGATCCAAAACTCATGGGGCCATCCACATGAATGAGCACAATCTTTCCCTTGTTTCGATCCAGGACCGATTGTTCGGCACTCGACAGTGGAACCTCTTCGGACGTTCCAGAAATCACTCGCAAGTTGGCCAATTCCAAATCAGCCATTTCTTTCACAAATAACAGACTCGCCATCACAACACCCACACCCACCGCCGTGATTAGATCCACCAACACCGTCATGAGAAACACCACAGTCATAATCACGACATCCGCCCGCGGAGCCTGAAACACATGACGCAAGAATCGCCAATCGATGATGTCAATCCCAACTTTGAACAACAGTGCTGCCAATACCGCTAAAGGAATCTGTTCAGCCAGGGGACCAAGTCCCAACAACACACCCAATAACACCATGGCCATACACACACCGGAAATTGGTGTTCGGCCTCCGGTTCGAATATTGGCCACGGTCCTCATCGTGGCCCCTGCTCCCGGCAACCCACCGAACAGGCCGGCCACCATATTGCCAATCCCTTGACCGATTAATTCTCGATTAGAATCATGATGGGTCCGGGTCATATTGTCCGCGACCATGGAAGTGAGGAGGCTATCGATGCTTCCGAGTAGCGCCAACACCATCGCACTCTCAATCACCAATACCAGGCCATCCATATGGAGTGTGGGGACAATAGGAATAGGAAATCCTCCAGGCACCTCTCCAATCAGTGGTGCAGTGGGGAACACATAAAAGGTCGCAAGAGAACCAACAATGAGCGCTAATAATGAAGGGGGCACAATTTTTCCAATGACAGGCGGGGTGAAATACACGATGGCGAGGGTGATCAATCCGGCCATCAGGGCTTGAACATTGGGAGCGCTGAAGAATTCAGGAATCGCAGTCAAATTCGCCAACACTCCACCGGTCATGGCAGCATGCCCCACAAGGGGTCCTACCTGTAGGATAAGAATAATCCCGCCAATCCCACTCATGAATCCTGAAATCACCGGGTAAGGAACCAACGCGATAAACCGCCCCACTCCCGACACACCCAACAGAACCTGAAGTCCCCCGCCCAACATGACAATCGTAAACACCAATGCCGGCTCTTCACTGAATTGCGAGAAGAGCCCTGCCACCACAACGACCATGGGGCCGGTAGGCCCTGAGGCTTGCGCAGGAGTTCCTCCGAATACAGCAGCAAAAAACCCTAAAAAGATGGCTCCATACAGCCCAGCAATGGCGCCAGCTCCAGAAGCAACCCCAAAGGCCAAGGCCAGTGGCAAGGCCACGACGGCCGCGACCACACCGCCGTAGATATCTCCACGAATGTTGTTGAAATGAAGGCCGTGAATGAGTGACATTGTTTAATTGGAATGAAGCAGAAGGTTCAAAAACTTTCCTAAGGTATTTATTGGTTCACTCAGTTTATCACAAATTCGAAAGGATGCTTTGCCTCATGTTAAGATCACATCTTTCAATCTGAAGAGTAACACCAACCTCATGAGTCTTCCGCCTTCAACAAACACATACGAAATAGCTGGCCTGGATGATCGAGAACGTGGATTCAATCGACAGGTTGAGATGAACCACCTCGAAGGTCATTATCAAGCTACTTTTCGGTACGAAAAACTCCTCCTGTCTGCCGACTCTCAAGTAACTGAAGCCGAGGCCTTGCTCAATCTCATAGCTCAACTTCACAAAAAAGGCTACACCCAACTTCGAAGCCGCCTCCATTTTCGTGGTGACACGTATCTCGGCACTCAAGAACTCTGGAAAGAACACTCTGACCCCGAACCAGAGAATCCCTTCACACAGCTTGTAGGATGGATCAGGGAATGGTGGAACACACCACGTCTGTAATCACGAATGTGGAGTTGGAGATTTGATCCGTCGCTCGTAGACAAGACCGTCGTTCGTATTTCGTCCAAGAACGAAAGGCGAATGTTTTTTCTTCACGAAATACGAGATGCGAGATACCAACGACGGTCTTGTCATCAGCGACGGGCTAGGTTTTTTCCAGCCGAATGACTCGTTCCAGGACTTTTCTTCTGGCGGGGTAGTAGGCAGGGTTTCCTTCGGTCAGGGCTAAGAAGGTGTGATAATGGTCCACGGCAGGTTCGATGTGGCCTTGAACTTCGAGGGAGTAGGCGAGATTCAGTTGGACTTCCGGCAGTTGAGGAGCAATCAGTTCGGCCTGACGAAGTGCCTCCAGGGCTTCTCCAAATTTTCCTTGTTGTTGACTTACAAGTGCGCGTTGCACCCACAACTGAGGCACCGTGGCATCTCGCGCTAATCCTTCTACAAAAGACTCCTCGGCTTCCTCCAACTGTCCTAATCCTAACTGTGCGGTTCCAAGCCAAAACCAGGGTTCCCAACGATCAGGGGGCTTCACAAACAGAGGTTGGAGCATCGTGACCGCTTGGCCATATTGCCGCTTTTTAATCAAGTATTGGGCACGTACTAACTTGGCTGCCGACGAGGTGGCCGATGGAGGCACCGTGACTGGGGATTGGGCTCTCTTTGATCCTTTGTCTGTCTCTAGGCTCCCATCTGTTCCCGCACTTCGCCTCGAGGGGGGAGGCTGAGATATGGTCGGGGCCACGCCATTCTCTGAGGGAGAACTCAAACGAGCCTGTCGACTGTCTGATGAAGAAGGAACTGGCTTCGCCGTGGAGAGGGGCTCCAACTTAGGTTTTTCTTTCTTTGATACCGATGGGGTGGCTTCAATAGCAGGCTGTCCTGATTCAGCCAAAGTCGGAGCCGTCACGCTCTGAGTCGCTAGCTCCTCAACAAGATCTTCCTTTGAGGTCGTCGCCTCCGCGGGAACGACACTCGCCAATTCAGCGGGCTGAAAACCTAATTCAGTTGATTCGACAATTGGCTCTGAGGGCGAGCTGAACGGTACGACTTCTGGAACGAGACTGAGGCCCCAGACATAGGCGCCCAGACCTATCCCCCCAAGTACGGCGAGAATCGCTACAAGACGAATGCCTTTTCTCAACATTGAAGAGGATGCCTGCGGGGCAAGATGGTTTTCCTTTGGAGGAGAAAATAGTGAAGGTTCCTCAGGGGAAGGGGGTGCAGACTCTGACAATTCCTCAGGTAAGGAGGACGCAGACTCTGGTTGACTGGTTAGCCTTGACCGCTCAATCTGAAGACGATTAAGCGTATCAGTGACAATGCTCATAGTTCGTATTTCGTGAAGAAAAACGGTCGCTCGTCGCTTGTTGCACGTTGCTCCAATTTCGTTTTTTCACGAGCGACGAGCCACGGATTCCGGCTTACGCCAGCCCAAGAATTTCACGCCTGGCCCGCAATATCATCCGAACACCCAGTTTAGTCTTCTTTTGGGAATACGCCGCAAGAAGGCCACGTTCACATATTTGATTGATACGCCGAGGCACCCCTCCACTCATAAAATGGACTAACACCATGACACGTTTGGGAAATTGAAACCTGGAATGACGCCCTGCAATCCGAAGACGGTGTTGAATATACCTCGTGGTTTCTCGGCAATTAAAGGGTGTCAACCGAAATCGGTTGCTAATTCGTTGAGACAGCGGACGAAGGGCACGACTGGAAAGAGTCTGCTCTAATTCAGGCTGGCCTACGAACAACAAACACATGAGTTTCTCTTTTTCTGTATCCAAATTTGATAAGAGTCTCAGGCCTTCCAACACCTTTCCACTCAACCGATGTGCTTCATCAACCACCACGGCGACCCGCTCTCCCTCATCCGCCAACTGAAGGAGCAACTTGTGTAACGTACGTTGGAGAGCCCCAATCGTTCGATCCTCTGGCATGAGACCCGTCAGATCTTCATAAATAGAGGTCAGTAGGTCAACATAGGATTGATCAGGATTCAGGAGATAGGCGAACCGAATGCCCTTCGGAGGGTGCCGAAGGAAATAGCGACAGAGTAACGTTTTGCCAGTCCCGACCTCACCAGTCAGGAGTGTTAATCCACCGCTCGCCACCCCAAATCGCAAATGGTCTAAGGCTTGAAGGTGACGGTCTCCTGGGAAAAAGAAATCCGTATCTGGAGTAATCCGAAAAGGAGGCTCCGTAAAACCCAATGGTTGGTAACATTCCTGAAGGTCAGTGACCATTATGAGTCCACGCCAACGATACGGGGCGACAGAAAAATCACCAACTCGGTTTTTTCCTTCACATCATACGTCCCTTTAAATATCCGACCCAACCACGGAAGATCACCCAGTATAGGCACTTTTCTCTCTGTGTGGGAGACGCGGTCCTGTATCAATCCGCCAAGCACCACCATTTCCCTATCCCGAAGCCTCACCAATGCAGAGATTTGTTTGACCTCAACAACGGGTGCTGTGGCTGTCTTCAGTGGTGATTCGACGATTTCACTCAGCCGGGTAATAATCGGCGTCACATCCAACATGATCCAGCCGTCTTCCGAGATTTGTGGTGTAATGGACAATATCAGCCCAACCGACACACTCTGAACCTGCTCAGAGATCACGTTGCCTGTTCCACCAGATCCCTGTGAAACAGTTTGAGTAAAGAACGATTCATCCGTAGTCACCTTGATGAGAGCCGGCTGATTATTCATTGTTAATAAACGAGGTTGGGAAATAACCCTGACCTCCCCTTGTTCATGCAACGCTGTGAGCATTGCCTCAAAACTTCCTCCGACGAAACTGAGCGTGGTAGACACCGCCTTAGCGGTAAAACCCCCAGCCGGGATGCCAATAATATTTTCTAACGCCAGGCTGCCAGTTGTGCCATCCACTGTACCGAGATCGATCCGACTCCAATCAATGCCAAGGCTGTAATCATCATTTAATGCCACCTCATAAATTCGAGCTTCGATCTCAACTTGCCTGTATAAAGACCGACGAAGGAGACTTAAGAATTCCGCAATCTCTTCAACCCGCCGGTGAAGATCCGTCACCTGAATTGTGCCTGACAGGCGATTCACCACGAAGCGGCCTTCCTCAGAAATCATGGTTTTCAATTGTTGTTCCAATTCTTCCCAAAATTTGACGCTGTCCTCTTGGCCAACTTGTACAGTCCCTTCGCCGCCCCCCGAGGAACTACCCGAGGATGATCCAGATGTCGATTTCGCTACGCTTCGACCAATTCCACTACGCACCAAACGGATATAATCAATAGTGAATGTTCGGGTTTCCAACCGACGAACGATCATCAGTTCGCCTTCCTTTACCCAGTAGAAACCATGTACATCCAGCAGCGCGACCATAGCTTTTCTGAGCGACAGGCCTTGAAAGTCGACGGTCACCGATCCTTTAATTTCAGGCCCCACTACGATATTGAGGGAATTCGCTCGAGCAAACAGCCGAAGGGCATCAGCCAACAACATCTCTTGCGCCCGAAAACTATAGCGTTGCTCTGGTTCTTTTTCTGCATCATTCTCTTCCAAAGAATTGCCAAACGACATCCGTTCTTCAAGGGTAAAAGGAGATGGCTGGGGAGGAACAGGAGGTTCAGGCTCTAAGGAAGAAGGAAGAGTAGAGCTCGGTGCCGACAAAGATTTGATAGGATTTTGTGATTCATCAACGGGGGTCTCTGATTCTTGCACCGTGGCACATCCAACAGAAAAGACACAGGCCATGAGAACCATGCCCCAGAAAAGCGACACAAAGAGAACTCGCCTGCAAGAATCCAGCCGCAACTCCGTCCCCCGTCCGACCCAGGAAAGGACCGACCAATCCTTTACCCAATCCGTTTGAACCCTGGCCAGGAATCGAGCCTGATACACTGATGAATGAATGGTTATCGTTTTCATGATTTCTTTAACCTAGAAACGGCAGTTGGGCGCAAAAAAGACGTGTAAGATATTGGTGTGCATGGTGAAATACAAAAAGTCGTGTCACCTCTCTGGTGATGAGACCTTTTTGTATTTTGCCAGGTGCGCCAAGGGCTTGCGCGGACTTTTGTGATCCAACTGCCGTTTCTAGGTTTAAGGATTCCGCCAAAAAGTCCAAGGCTCTCCTCCTCCTATCAGAAAAATCCTTCCCCGACATTGCCACCCATGAGGGCTTTAGGAAATATCGAGTTCGTCTGCATCGTTCTCAATTGCTTCAAACCCTAAGAGTTCTTTCCCGCGTGGCCCTTTTACCCAGACACCATCTGCTTGGATTTGAAGGACGAAAAATTCTTCAACACGATCCCCTTCAAGGACCACCTCTCGATTAATCATGGCTATTCTCTGACTCCCCTGCATGGACACAGCCTGAAGCTGCAACCTTGAACTTAAAGGTTTAGGGGGAGGGTTAAATTTTGAAACCTGCGTCAGTATTTCTTTCTTGGTTGGTTTTGCGGGTGGTGGTCGAAAAGGATCCCGTGGAAAGGAATCAACCCAACCCACCAGTTCTTGAGTCAAGTGCGTCCCGGCTTGCTCCGCCGCCCTCTTCCCCTTTTTGGTTTCAGTGGTCGCTTCTAGCATGGCAATCACCTGCTCCATATTGGAAGCCGTTTGGCTGGACGCGGGCCTGGCTTGGACCGAATTTCCCCACAACGGAAACACCACTCTCACGAAGACACTCACCAAGGCTGCGACACACAACCCGCCAACAACCCAAGGGTTATTCAGAACATTTTTCATCCTATATGTTTCATCCAGACATATACCTGAATCACGATACGCTGAACCCCATTGCCATCACCGGTTATTATCATTTCCTGAAGATCTACCCTGACCTGCCCCTCGTCCAAGGCCCGAAGAAGTTCGATCATAGCTTCGTACGATCCCTGGGGGGTCTCACCCCCCAAGACAAATTTGACCGGCAAGAGTTGAACCCCCACCAGATGTTCTGGGGCAGGAAGTGTTTGACCAAGCGAATGTTCACAAGAAAAACCAAGTTTCAACGACTGCGCACGCACGTTTTCCAACCATCGCACGGTGTGTTCAAACCCTTGAATGAGTTGCGCATCAGCTTGCCGCACTTCTTGATCGATCTCCTCCTGAACGGGTCCCGACCATTTCGTACGAAGAGTCGTTAACTCCCGATCGAGAAGAAACGCCGACTGAATGGAGGAATGAGCTTCTGTAATCAGCGAAACCCGTGCAGTGAGAGACCACCCGACTACGATCAAAGACCCCACAAGCACCATTCCAACAAGAGCGCGTTTTCCGGCATATGACAAGATATCGCCTGCCCATTGAGGGAGTGCCGGTTTCATTGAATTCGCCCTTCCATCTCAAATCGATGACGAGACCGATCAGTTGAATGACTGCTCCCACTCCCAAACCCTTTCAGCCACCCATCTTGCCACCGTTTGGTCATGACCACATGATAGGGGCCTTGAACCAAACGCTCTTCAAAGAGCTTAAGCCTGTCAACACCGACCGAAGGCTGTTGAGGACCTGTCCCACTCAGGGCCACATCCCAACCAGCACCATCCCTGACAACAGAAACGCGGTCTAAGACCAATTCATCAGGAAGAATTTCCCCGAGGTAGCCAAGAAACCACCCCGCCAATGGAGGGACACGATTCGTCAGGATCGTTTGAGCCCACGCCTGTTGAGATTGATAGGCCTCAACCCGTCCCACCCATTCACCTTTCTCTCGTTGCCTGTCTTGGACTTGATCGTGAATCATCGCTGCCATGGATTGACCTCGAGCTAACAGTGCCTCAATAAGACTGGTCATACTCACAGAAAAACAGACGAGCCCAACAAGGAGTGCTACTGAAATTTTCGCCATGGCTCTCCGCCTCGGTCCCTGACGAATCTCTTTGGGGATAAAGTTCGTGTCATGAGTGGGGGGAAGGTTCGTTCCAATAAAAATCCAATAGGCAGGATCGGGAACAATCGGAGACCCCAAAATAGGCATGTCAACATGAGGTTGGATGGCCTCAGCAGAAAACCCTTCGGACTCCCCCATCACCCATACCTGGCCAACCTGTTTTTCAAATTGCTGATTGACAAATAACAAGGTCCGGGTGATTTCCTGTCCTATCCGGGCAGGACTCTGCGCTTCCTCAACATTTCCACTCAGGAATCGATCAAAAAGTGGCTTTCCTTCTCCCGTCGCAATGACCAACACGATTTTCCCCACTGCACGAGTCACCAGCAGCAAGACATCATCCGGTTCTGCCCCCAAGGTTCGCACCTGATCGACAAAGACAGCTGACAAGGGAAAGAGGTGAACTGGAGTTAATTGCACGGCTTGACACGCCTGGATCACCTCATCCACATATGATTGAGGCCAGACATCAAGCAACACCCCCTGCTGGCCTCGTCCACCCATGGCTGTTCGATATCTCCACACAGCGGGGCCTTCTCCCCATTTTTCCCGATCAGCCATACGATCCAGATACACGTCCAGATCTTTTTTGCTCATGGGTGGGACAAGATGGTATTGATGAACCAATCGTCTATCCTCAACAAGGAGACTGACAGTTTGACCAGGAAAGTGGGTTGCTCGAATGGCTTCGGCCAGAGCCATTTGGATTTGATCAACTCCCTCAACCACACTCGGGGCGCTCCAACTCCCAGTCATCTCCCCTTTGACAAATGCAGAAGCCAAAAATTGGCCGTGGATGAGACTGACGCCAAGAACAGTTTGAAGAGTGTTGTTCCTCTTCATGTTTTTCTCCCGAGCACCTGAGTTTCTCTAGCTGCTATAACATCCACTACTAATCACCCTCCATTGGGACCCTGCAGTGCAATCCGGGTCAAATTGATACCCGGTCTGAACCGTCAAAGCGAACTCCACTTCGGAAGTAGCGTAGGTATTGGCTTCATCTAAAGCCACGCGCGTACCAGCGATATGATAGTTCGTGTGGAGCGATAAGGTGGAACCACCAGAGTTGGTCGCGGTGCCATCAATCGAATAACTTCCTCCGGCTCCATCTGCACTCAGACTGATGAGATAAAAGAGATGTCCGACATGCCCGCGATAAATTTTCAGGTCCGGGGTAGAGGTTTCATCAGTATTCCACCAGGATTCAAATTGAGCATCGTTGTTTATAGTAGGTGCAGCATCTTGGTTTAATTGAGAAATCACTAAAAACCGAGCATCGGCCAATTCGCTCGACGTGAGGCCTGTGGCATTGCTGAAACTGCTGAGATTCGGTTGAACAAAATAATACCGGGGGTAATCGTTCGTATTGCTCGTTAATTGGGCCGGTGGAAAGGGAACGTATTCAGGACTCAAGGCAGACAAGGTAGCCGGAAAATCCCGATTCTTTCGCAAGTATAATTCGATGCCTTGGGCAATGACTTTCAAATTCTGTACCTCTGCATCCTGCGTTGCTGCCTTAATGCGTCCGATGACATTAGGAGCAATCATTCCGGCCAAGATAGAAATAATGGCGAGGACGCCAATCAGTTCAATGAGGGTAAAGGCACTATTCCCCCGCAAGGGGCAAACAAAAAACGGCCCCTGAAGTAATTCCCTCCTTTTAGCACGTTCCATTATCCCTTGGCTTCTTCTTTCTAATACTCCCTTGATTTTCCTTAAGCCCGAGCTCCAGATTGAGTGCATAGTTCGGATATAGCCATCCCTCCCCTAGAGATAGACTTCATCTCATGTTTCGGAGGGAAAGTGGCAATTCTTGATGGTTAGGGAAGATTAATAAGGGCACCTCTACAAACCAGGTATTTTTTGTGAGGGCAAGGAAGCCGCGCGCGGAAAACCGGAGTGTATGGGCGAATACATGAGGATGTGAGCACGCGGCTGACGCCGCCATCACGGAAAAGGACGGTTTTTTGAGGTGTCCATAACTAAATCGAAAGGATTCAGTGGAGTAGGTCTATGGGGCTTACCCCACATCCACTCACACAGGGCTCCAGGACTGTCCGATATTTTCCTGGGCCTAATCGACTCCGACAGGAAGGTTGGAACCTGTCTCCCCTTCTCGCCTCATAACAGTCACTCAATGCTCCTTGGCCCAACAGGCAGATCCGCGCCGTTACGCCGCCACTGAATCGAATGAAGTATACTGTCCCCCGAAATGAAACCGGACCGTCGGATCGCCCTCTCGGTCGAGCACCAGCTCCCGGTCGCTGCTGGTGCGTCTCACACTGCCGGAAGCCCTTTCCTCGGCATCATCGGAGCTGGCGGCAATCCAGAACTCTCGTACCACCAGTCCGCCACCCGCGGTCACGGTGGGTCGCAGCCGCCTGATTAAGCACCACTGCAGACACCGCCATCCGTGTAGCGGTAGCGAAGGTAAACGTCGGATTCTCTATAACGTTCGTCGTCATCGTCACGGCAACGCTCGACGAAGAACCTGATCCATTTCCATTTAAGGTGATCCCATCAAGGTGATCCCATCAACGTCTTCGTTATTAACGTTCAAGCTTACGTCACTGCCATCCAAAAACAAAGTGGCGTTCGCCGCGGTATTGGAACCGGCGGTGGTGACGTCCAGAATGAAAATGTCCGAATCGTCCGTCGAAATGCTGTTGTCCCCAGTAGAACTGTCGGCGGAAGATAACGAGGTCAAGATTTGACCGGCTGTCAGATTCACATCCCCCACTGGGACATCGCTCGTCACAAGATGAATTCCATTGATCTCATTGCTGGAAATGTTGATGTCACTCCCCTCGACTAGCATCGTGACTGTTCCGCTAGTGGGCGTGCCGATGTTATCGGGCACAAACCGGTCGATAACCGCAGCACTCCCGGATTCGGACAACAGGAAATCCCCGGCATTCAAAGTAATGCCACCCACGGATGTCGTGGTTTCAACCAGTGACAGCCCAATTATACTCCCATAGCCAATATCCGATTCGTCGATCAGCATGATGAACGTGCCGGCGGAGTAATCTCCTGCTGTATCAGGGCGGAAAATAAAGACATCGTTGCTATCCACGGTCAATGAGTTCGTACTGTTCAAGGTTTCGTCGGAATCGAGGGAGAGCAAGACATCGCCAACGAATAAATCGATGGTGCTGGAGCTCCCCACCATGAGGTTTTGGGTCACGTAATGCATGCCATCCACATCCGTGGTTTGAGTAAAATCTTCCATGTCCGACACCAAAGCAAATGTGCCATCAGTAGCGCTGGCAGGCCCATTTTGGTAGGTCAAATTCGGGCTCTCGAACACCACAATCTGGGCGTCCTTCCAGGAAGAAAGCCCAGGGGTTCCACCTACCTGTCCCGTAGCGGAGAGCCACAGAACCGATCCACAATCCGGAACTAGCGGATTCCACTGCTTCCCCACCGTGCACGTCGGATTAAACCAATACGCGGTGTTGGTGGTGAGGGCAAACTGCACTTCAGGGGTGGCATACGTATCGGCTTCGTCGAATTTGATCGGGGTGCCAATCAAATGATGTTTGGTATGGGTGGTGAGCGTCGTCCCGCCGGAATTGGTGGCGGTCCCATTCAGCTGGTAACTGGCCCCAGCCCCCTCGCCTGTGATGGTCAGCTGATAAAAACCGTCTCCCAGATTGCCGCGATAGATATGCAGCCCCGGGGTGGCTGACTCATCGGTCGTCCACCAGGTCTCAAATTGAGCGGCATTGTTTATCCCCGGGGCCTCATCCTGTGTCAGGTTGGAAATGAGGAGAAACCGCGCATCGTCCACATCACTGCTCGAAAGCCCGGAGGGATTGGAAAAACTATCCATGGTCGGGTGTACAGAGTAATACCGCTCATACCCCCGCTCATTGTCGGTTAATTGCGCCGTGGGGTACGGCACATAGTCGGGGGTAAGAGACGCCAGTGTCGGCGGAAACGCCAAATTCTTGTAGAAATAGACTTCCACGCCCTTGGCGATGGTTTCGAGATGCTTCTGCTCCGTATCCAGCGACTGTTGGTAGAGATGACTAATGGCGTTGGGAAGCAGTACCGCTGCAAGAATAGCCATGGCAGCCAGAATGCCTATGAGGTCGAGAAGGGTAAATCCGTTGATCGACCGGGATCGGTTGAGACAAGAGCACATATCTTCTCATTATCGGTATCCGTTAGGGGATCCTAAGGCAGGTTGTGGGTACATACCTTTCAGTATTGCCACATGGTGAGGTGAGATGGGTAATCTTTTCCCTGATTTACCGGATTCCACCCATCAGCGTCAGGATGGGGAGAAAAATGGCTAGGGCCACGGTTCCGACAATACTGATCAAAGCCAAGGTGAGAAGAGGTTCGAGAACGCCAAACATTTTTTTGACTCGTCGTGGAATTTCTTCACTATAAAATGCGGCCACTTTACTCATGGTTTGTTCCAGCTTCCCTGATCTTTCACCGACCGACACCATTTGAATAAAGAGTGGGGGAAACACCGCATGCCGTCCCAGCGACTCACTGAGCGTACGCCCCTCTTTCACCGCTTGTTCCGTTTCCCCCAGCGCGCGGTCCATCACCTGATTTCCCACCACTCCTTGACACAAATGCAAACAGTCCAACACCGAAATTCCTGATCGGGTCAACATGGCGAAATTGTGGGTAAATCGAGACAGCGCTAACATCTGCAGTAATCCCCCAAATACCGGCAGCTGCAGTTTCCCCTTATCGATCCACCACGCCATCTTTGGCACCCTTGATCGCACGATCATGAACGTCAACGGACCTGCCACCACCAGCAGGCTCCAGAGCCACCACGTAGCCACCATGGTTTCACTGACTCTGAACATCACATCCGTCAACCAGGGCAGTTGAATCTCTAGTGACTCCAATACCGGAATAAATTGTGGAATCACAAACGTAAACAACAGGACAAGAAGCCCACAGACGGCCAGGAGCACCATGGCAGGATAGAGTGTGGCCTGACGTACATCACCCTTCATCCGTTCCATCCACTCCAAATACCGATGGAGTTCAAAAAATATTTCCGGTAAGGTTCCACTTTCTTCACCGGCTTGCACCAGGTTCACCACCATCGTTGGAAATACGTTGGGGTGCTCGGCCATGGCCGCATGAAGGGTGTCACCGGATTCCACCTTTTTCCACATGGCACTCAACACCGCCTTCAACCCAGGATGTACGGTGTGTTCAACCACTCCGCCCAAGGCATCCAATAATGGAACGCCTGCGGTCATGAGGCCGTTCATGCTGATGGCAAACTCTGCGAGTTCCCGGTCGACTTTTCCGGACACGCGTTGTGAGGACCCTGTGGATTTTGCCGTTTCGTGTGCCTTGACTAACCACAGTCCGTCTTGACTCAGTTTGCTCTCCAGGTCTTGAAGAGTATTCGCACCCAGTATCCCCTTGACAACTGCTCCTTGCCGGGACACGGCTCGGTATTGAAACTTAGTCACCAATCACCCGCATGACTTCCTGGATCGTCGTGACGCCTTGACCAGCTTTCAGAAGTCCATCTTCAAACATACTCTTCATCCCTGCTTTTCGAGCGAGGAGACGAATTTCTGGAATATTGGGTCCACGTTGAATAGGACCATGCAACTGGTCATTTAATACAAGGATTTCATAGATCCCACGTCGGCCCAGATACCCTGATTGCAGGCAGGCGTCACACCCTTTCCCTTCCCAGAGCTGCGTGGGCTCTTCTGGAAATGGGTCAATGTTGTGACTTCGTAATAGGGCTGTTGGGTCTTCCAACGGAACTTTACAATGCGGACAAATACACCGAACCAGACGCTGGCCCACGACAGCCAGTAACGCTGAAGGGATCAAAAAGGGTTCGACTCCCATATCCAACAGGCGAGGAATGGCCCCCACCGCATCGATCGTATGGAGCGTGGAGAACACGAGATGCCCAGTCATGGCCGCACGAAAGGCTAGGTCGGCTGTCTCTTTATCACGAATTTCTCCTACTAAAATGACATCAGGATCTTGCCGGAGCAGTGCACGCAGACCAGCAGCAAAGGTCATCCCGACTTCAGGATTCACTTGCGTTTGCCGCACCAGTGGCATTTGATACTCAATCGGATCCTCCAAGGTAAACACGCTTTTTTCTTGGGCATCGATCGCCGACAGGGCCGTGTACAAGGTAGTCGTTTTTCCACTGCCTGTGGGGCCGGTGACCAAAATGATGCCATGGGGGCGAGTGATGAGTGATCGCACGGTTTCCTCATCCGGGGGACTCAGTCCCAACGCTGGGAATTGCAGCTTCACATTGGATTTATCCAACACGCGGAGCACAATACTCTCACCAAAATTGGTCGGTAGTGTCGAGACACGGAGATCCAGTGCTCTAGAACCTAGGGAAAAAGAAATGCGTCCATCTTGTGGGACCCGTTTTTCGGTCACGTTGAGACCTGCCATTAATTTGAATCGTGCGGTGAGTGCAGGTTGCAATGACTTTGGCATGAGTACTTCCTGATGGAGGATCCCGTCCACTCGCATACGAATTCGCACAACTTTTTCATCTGGTTCGACATGAATATCCGTCACCCGATGATCCACCGCATGCAACACAATTTGATTACACAATCGGATCATCGGCGCTTCTGTGCCCTTCGCTTGGCTCAGAGTCGACACCCCCTCCGATAAAATTTCATCCACCGTTTCATTAATCGATCGGGTCTTGGCATAATATTTTTCAATGGCTTCCGCCAGAGCCATGGGTGTGGCTGCCACCACCTCTGTTATCAGGCCGGTTATCCGCTCTATCGTATCCACGGCTATCACATTGTACGTATCACTTAAGGCGATGGTCAGCCGCATACCCTCTCGTGTGATGGGCAGAACTTGAAACTTCTTGGCTATGTCATAGGAGAGAAGTTGGAGGACGTGAGGGTCGATCTCATAGTCAGAGACATTAACCAGTTTCGCCTGCGTTTCCCCAGCCAGAAAAAATGTCAGGACTTCCTGGCTGACAAATCCCAGGGTTTGCAATACTTCCCCCAGATCCACGCTCAGCCGTTTTTCTTCCCGCAGAGCTAAATCTAATTGCTCTTCTGATAGTAACCCTGCGCAGAGAAGACGCTGGCCAAGGGGAAGGGAGGAGAGAGCTGACGTTTCTGGATTGCCAGACATAAAGAAAGACTTTTTAGGGAGGTATCAAGCGATGGGAATCGTCACCACCCCCATCATCTCCGTGGAGATGGATTTGGGATGAATAACCTTCATGCTCGCATGAACGTGTCTCAACGATTTGACTCTTAGCCAAAGGGTGGAAACCTGGAGGGATTAGGCCCTCCTGGAATTTGGTGACTGTAGGAGTGGTGATACCGTGAGCAAGATTTATCCCCCGTTACTCCTCCTTAGAGATCACCTAAGATAACGTTTTCATCAGTCATGAGCCAGATAGACAAGCAGCACATCAGAAGTCGCATCATACTTGACTCGCCCGCGAAGAACCCTCAATGCTGTTGTTGTCCCAATTCCTGGATCTAGAATAGCGTCAACTTTTTCGAAGTCTGAATCACTTACGTCTGTGACCGACACGTACACGACAGACGATAAGGTGGCCATATCACTATTTCCATCATTGTTTAAATCCCACCCAAGATTGGTGCTGGATGTGGCCGTCGCATAAGCCACAGGGGAGGTAGCAGGCATTGTAATGGCCGCGCCAAGGCCCGGGGAGGAGACGGTATCGATTTTTGCCAGGTAGGGCCCGTGGAACTTTGGCCATTTCCCAGTGCCATCGTTTAAAGCGTCTGAGGCATCAAGCATTAAACGCGCAGGCAACCCGATCGTCGTCGTGCTGTTTCCTCCCGTTTCCGCTGTTGGCACTCCCGAGGCATTTAAAGGAAGCAGCGATCCGATATCTGCGTAATAATTTACCACGGCTGTTTCATAGGTCCTTACGGCGGCCGCGAAACTATTCACCTTCGAATCACCGATGACACCAAACACTTTGGGGAGAACTAAGGCCACCAATACAGCGATCACCGCCAACACCCCGATCATTTCGATCAGGGTAAAACCCTGATCGTGTTTACCAATTCTCCTATTCATCTTCATCTTTTGTCATCCTTTTCTTATAGGACTTGTCCGATTGCATCGATTTAATCCATGCATTTCGGTATATTTCGATATATTTCGGTTCAATTTTGAGAAATATTAATAGTTTTCTCCTTTTATTAGTTTTTTTTTGGAGCCTTTCCCAAATTAGACAAATCTACTGCGGGGGTGCTGGATCCGGCCAGATCTTCCCATCCTTTTCGGGGAAGGTTGAAAAAGGCCGCCAGCTGCGTTCTCGGGCTTTTGGCGTGCTCACGTACTCCGTGTACGCTCCGCGCGCCAAAAGCCCTGCGGCCTTGCTGGACGGCCTTTTTCAACCTTCCCCGTTTTCCTTGAATAGCCCAACTATTCGTCTCACACGATTGAAACATCTAACTCAAACCAGCACATCCTCGTGACAATCGCTAATCCAGGACAGCCTCCCAGGGCCATTCTTCCCCGATCCGCCTTACTTCCATAGGTATAAATGATAAAAATCTTCATCTGCCAACCCGATTCTCGCTCTCAAGCCCGCCTAAATCGTTTAAGAAAGGATGCCAAGATCCCGACGAACAGGCGAGAGAACTGTATGTCAGCGTTTTGAGCTTATTGGCCCTCTTGAATCCACAGTGCCAAGCATGGCTCAAGGGGAAGTGTACCTTCGTGCCTCCCCCTGCCAAAGACGAATGAGAGGAATGATTTGTCATGTGGGAAATTTATTATGGGAACGTTGATTACTTAAAAAAATTTTCATAACGCCGTTCACATGTGACTCATCTTATGAAACGCCAGAGCAACAGGGGATGTCCAAAAAGGTGCGTTCAGCAAGGCCTAATTCGTAATGGGTGACGCGTAATGCGTGATGAGTCAAGGAAGCAAGAAGGTAAAAGACAAAACGACTCTTCCGCTTCACGTATCACGGTTCACGCTTCACGTTTAGAAAGAACGCCGCTGACGCCCTTTTTCAACATTTCCATTATCAGCACACCACAGACACTCAGCCCCCTCAACCAAGAGGACATCCTAGGCCCACATCTTTATGCCATGGTTATTAGACAAAACTTACCCGATATGGATGAATTCAAATTGGCACACACCATCCCTTCTTCCCATCCCGCGGGGGCGGAATCAATGGTCCAAAACATGACCGAGGAACACCCATGAAATCCCAATCTCACCTTCGTGCCAAGTCCGTTATCCTGATTGCCGATGATGACCCGACGATTCGTCTCCTCTTTCGTCAATCGTTGGGCAGAGCCGGATATCAAATCGAAGAGGCTGAAAACGGTGACCACGCCCTGGCCATGCTACGGGTCATGAAGGCAGACTTGATCATCTTAGATATCACCATGCCGGGAAAGTCGGGGTTTGAAGTCTGTGCGGAATTTCGGAAAATTTCTGGCTATGAATGTACACCGGTTCTGATAGCCACCGGTCATGATAACGTGGATTCCATCACGAAAGCCTTTGAAGTCGGCGCCTCGGATTTTCTCATGAAACCGATTAATTGGGAATTGCTCCCCTATCGAATTCATTTCCTTCTTCGGGCGAGCCGAGAGGAGAAAGAACGCATACGAGCCCAAGATGAGGTGTTACGACTCAACCTCCAAACCCAATTGCTCTTGACCTCCGCAGGAGAAGGCATCTGCGGCCTGGATGCATCTGGGCGAGTCTCGTTCATGAACAACTCGGGAGCAGAACTTCTCTGTTATGATTCAGCCGAGCTCATTGGCGAACCCCTTCACACCATCTTATGCCAAACCACAGAGCCATCTGAGCCGCAGGATCTTTCGGCTTTTCCCATCTATCTGCCCCTTTTGGACCACTGTGTCCAGCAAAGTTCGGAGGAAGTATTTTGGAGAAAAGATGGGACCAATTTTATTGCAGAGTATGTGTGCACCCCAACCAAACTCGGAGATCACATCACCGGAGCCGTCGTGGTCTTTCGGGATGTCACCGCTCGAACCGCCATGGAACAACGAGAACGCGCCCACTATGCCATCACGAGAATTCTCGCAGAGACCCAAACGGTCAAGGATGCCCTTGCTCGCATTGTCGAATCCATTTGTCTCATTTTGAACTGGGACCTTGGGCTCATCTGGGAAGCGGATCAAGACCACACCCTGTTAACCTTCCAAGATTCCCAAGCTCCCTCTTCCTCCCAATTCGTCTCGTTCATCGACCACTGCAAACATACGTCTCTGCCTCTGGGGATGGGCTTGGCTGGCCGCGTCTGGGCCACAGGCAAGCCCGAGTGGATCGAAGAGCTTCATTCCTCCGAGGGGTTTCTCGAATGGGAGGCGCGCCATTCCGGACAACTCACCAGCGCCTTTGGATTTCCCATCACGATCAGGAACAACACCGTAGCGGTCATGGAATTCTACAGCGTGGCACCACAAAAAATTGATGAAGATTTGCTTAGTTTATTTTATTCGGCTGGCAGTCAAATTGGTCAACTCCTAGAACGGAAACAAGCGGAAACGGCCCTCCGGGAAAGCCAGCGCCAACTTGCCCAAGCACAACATCTGGCGCAACTCGGATACTGGCAATGGGACCTACGGAAAGGCACATTCCAGCTTTCAAAAGAAACCTGTCACCTGCTCGATCAAACATTCGACACGTTTCCCGGCACCCCTGAAGCCTTTGAGGAGGCAATCCACCCCAACGATCGGGAAGAACGTTCCCACACCATCCAGCAGGCTCTCCACAGCCGAACGGGCTATAATCTGGAATATCGGTTAGTGGCCGAGGAGGGACGGGAACGGATCATGTGCGAAGTGGGCGAACTGGTATTGGACGATCTCGGGAAGCCCATTCAAATCACCGGAGTCATTCAGGACATCACGGAACGCAAGTTTAAAGAGTACCAAATCCACACGTTAGCCCATTATGACCCGCTGACCAATCTGCCTAACCGCGTCATGTTTCACACCTTACTGGAACAATCCCTGGCCATCAGACAGCGGCAGAATCAACCATTGGCGGTCTTGCTGCTAAATATTGACCGGTTTACTCGCATCAATGAAACGCTCGGCTATCGAACCGGCGATCTCCTTCTCCAGGAAGTCGGAACACGAATCCTTCGCTCGATTCGACGCAGCGATACCGTGGCCCGCCATCAGGAAACCGAATCACCCACGACCCTTTCGCGATTTGGCGGCGATGAATTTACGATCCTCTTGACCAGCTTCAAATCAGTCGAAAATGCCGCCACTGTCGCCAGACGTGTACTCGCCAAACTCGCACGACCCTTTCACATTGGAGAACAGGAAATCTTTATCACGGCTAGTATTGGGATCAGTCTTTCCCCCAACGATGGGGAAACCGGAGAAACCCTACTCCAAAACGCACAAGTAGCACTCCAGCATGCGAAGGAAAACGGACGAAATACGAGTCACTATTTTTCTCCAAGCATGAATGCGTCATCGTCGGCCAAGCTCACCATGGAAAGTTATTTGCACAAAGCCATCAAACGGTCAGAATTTGTCCTCTACTATCAACCGCAAATCGATATCCGGCAACAGCACATCGTTGGGGTGGAAGCCCTGATTCGTTGGCAACATCCCGAACGAGGCATCATTTCTCCTGCAGACTTTATTCCCCTCGCGGAAGAATCCGGACTCATTAAAACGATTGGGGAATGGGCCTTGCACACAGCCTGCCGGCAACATCAACGATGGCGGGAACAGGGCCTTCCGCCCATCCGTATTGGCGTGAATCTATCCAGTATGCAATTTAGAGATCAGGATTGGGTCGTGACCATTGAAAACGTCCTGAAGGAGGGCACGTTAGCACCCAATTACCTTGAGCTCGAACTGACCGAGGGCGTGGTCATGCGGGACGTGGAAGAAGCCATGAAAACCCTGCATTACTTGAAAAAACTGGGAATCGGGCTCGCTATTGATGATTTTGGCACAGGCTACTCCTCGCTCAGTTATCTCAAACGCCTCCCCATCGACACAATCAAAATTGATCGCGCATTCATCAAAGATCTCACGACGAACGCGCAGGATGCGTCTATCACCAAAGCGATCATCGCATTGGGCCATAGTCTGGATCTTCGTGTCATTGCTGAAGGGGTCGAAACCGAAGGGCAATTTCAGTATCTGGAAGAACAGGGCTGTGATGAGATCCAGGGCTTTTTCTTTAGTCCCGCTGTTCCCGCCAATGCCATCGTGGAGTTGTTTCATGCACAGTCGGAAACGTTGCGCGCGCGCTACCAACCAGCCGTACCAGCCTAGGAAGTACGTCGGTTGTTGCTCGTCGCTACCGGATCTCACATCACAAGGTGGCTGAGATTTTCAAGGATCATCAACGTACCGATGATGCCAGTCATCACGCCAAACGCCGTGGTAAACCGTCGGTGATCAATTTTGCGACTCAACGAGGTTCCGGCAAGAATCCCGAGAAGACTTCCCGTCACCACGATGGCCGTGAGCCCAAGTTCGATGGAAACCATTTCCAAGTGTCCAAAAATGCCTCCGATCGTTGTCAGCGCGATGATCATGAGCGACGTCCCCACCGCCATGGATGCCGGAAATCCCAACACCCCCATCAACGCCGGGACAATGAGAAAGCCTCCGCCAATGCCAAAAAACCCAGTGAGAATTCCTACGCCAAATCCAATACTCAATGCCCGACTCACGCATGTGATTGAAAACTGACGCGCGCACCCTTCGGTTTGATCTGGAATCGAACGGCTCCTCCGGCCCAGCGACCAGGCACTTACCCCCACCATCAGAAGCCCAAACAATAGGAGGATCGTATTTTCGTTGATCAGAGTATGACCGAGAGCGCCAACCCACGCACCCACCAACCCGGTACTACTAAACACCAAGGCCGCTCTTCCCTTGACGTGATGATCCCGAGTTTTCCTCCACGCGCCGAATAAGGCGGAATACCCCACGACCATTAACGAGATGACTATGGCTTCCTGAACCGGCACACCCACAAGGTACACTAACAGAGGAATGGCGAGCATCGACCCGCCAGCCCCAGTCGCGCCAAGCATCACACCGACCACACCACCGCACAGGAGCGCGAGGACAAGTTGAAGATCCATCAAGAGACCAACATCGTTGACGTGAAAGTGAATGGCATCAATTTACAATCCGTGTTGTCCTATACGCGCTCACGATAAAGACGGTGATTGCCAGGCCTAGTAGAAGCATCGCGCCAACCATGAACATCACAGTCCATTGATCCTGAGTCGCCAACATGGCAGCGTCATCATGCTGGGACAGCCAAGAGACACGCACGGCATGACGCACCACCACCATCAAACACACCGTGACCACTAAGCTCAGGGTTCCGCCAATGGCTAACCCACGGACATGTGGGGCCATCAATGCCGCATTGAGTAACACCAAGCTCAACAAGGCCGCTGTTAATCCGACGAAAAAGGCCAAGGAGCCAAAACTCTGTCCACTCACCAAGTCTACCCGTACAACTGCGGGAAGGGATAAGAATAACCACGGGCCAATCACAAATTGTGGCAACGTCCCAGCCAACGTCCAAGCCACTCCATAACGGGTCACCCAGATTGCATATCGTTCTTTCGGTTCATCGTCTGTCAGAGCTTGATCACCCGAAGCCAAGAAGAGTCCATAGCACACCAGAAACATGCCCATCCCTGCCACGGACGCCAACACCAAATGCCCAAACCGGGGAATGAGCGAGGGAAGTGTCAGCACGGACCAGAGGCTGGCGTGTTCTATGGCGGCCCATTGATCGGGATGGAGCATGAGCACACTCACCAGGACAAAGACAAAGGCCACGCCCAAAAACATGATGCTACTCAGGGCACCGACCGCCAGTTGAAGCCCTGGGCGTTGCGCCAGAGATCCACGCCACTGTTTATATCCATACAGACCACCATACCCCAACACCAGAGCAGCGCCCGCTATAATCCAAACTTCTCCGAGAAGACTCGCAGCGGTCGAGAACACCGAACCATAGAGAATCTGAACCAGCACCAACGGCAATACGCCTAATACCACGGCCACACCCAGGAACCCCGGCAACCAATTGGCCAAGGTGGTCGCCAACTGCCGGTAATACGCGCTACCTGTCACGATTCCGATCGCGTCCGTCATCACAGTAATCATGGTCCCCCCCAAAACCAGATTTATAAACAACACATGAACGAGAAACGCCAAGATCAACAGTCCATGAATGATGGGGTCGGATTCCGGAAGAGAGAGGGATGCCGTGACAGAAATTGAGAAGTTCATATCTACCACGATAAAACGAAAAAGGAATTAGCTCAAGGGAATGTTGAAAAAAGCCACCAGCGGCGTTCTCGCCCTTTTGCCGTGCTCACGTACTATGAGTACGCTCCGCGCGTCAAAATGGCTGCGGCCTTGCTGGATAGACCCTTCGGAAAGACTCAGGGCATGCTTTTTTGAACATTCCCTCCCACTGATGTGCGCCGTCTTCCCTGGAGCATCTATGGGTCATGGCCCCGAAATATTCAACAGACCCTCAAGGCAAAAACTCGGGAGGTAAATCCGAAGCGCGAATATCGAAATCCGAAACTAATGAAAATGACCAAATTGAATAATTCGAATTTCAGATTTCGGATTTGTTTCGAAATTCGAGATTCGGATTTACGCCATCAGCAGAGAGAACGGAAGTTAATTGAACCTAGAAGTCGTCCCAAGACTAAGTCCGCATCAAAGGACCCTTTGCCCTGTTGAATGGGAGCTTCGCCAAGATGGTTCCCATCAAGCAGGAATCCGTATATCCGGCCTGGAACAGGCCCGCGCCCACACCAGCAGAGATCGCCAAAAACCATGGATTGACTGTCACCCCGAGAATGACTCCCAGAACAATCATGGCTCCCGCCACCATCCGCACCTGACCTTCGAGGGATATCGCTCGTTCCCCTTGCACGACCGGATGCCCGGCTACCTTCCATGCGACAATGCCACCTTCTAAAAGATGGCAATTGTTGACACCGAACTGATTCAATTGGTCATAGGCCAATTTGATCCGATTTTTGGTGCGACACAGCAACACAATGGGCCCCTGTTCACTCTTGGCTTTAAGCTCAGAGAGACGGCTGGCCACATCTGCCAAAGGAACATTGAAGGTCCCCGGGACATGGACCTCGCCAAATTCTGCGGGAGTCCGAACATCAACAAGCTGGAAGTCCGTTCGGACTTTTCCATCCTGCAAAATGTCCTGTGCTCGTACCCACGGATATACCCTTTCTTCCACCGTTGTCTCTACCATGATTTCCTCCTCCTACCCGGGGTGAGTCGTGCATGCCACCTGAGGGGACACACCATGGCTGCCCCACGTTTTCTCCCACGCTTCGTAGCCGCCGATAAGATCTATCGTCTCGGGCCAATGTTCTTTTTCCAATAAACTTGTGGCGATTGAGGAACGATATCCGCTCGCACAATGCACGACCAATTTCTGCCCAGACGGGATTTCATTCTGTCGTTCCATTAAATGCGGAAGGGGGATGTTGAGGCTGTGATCAATATGTCCCTCTTCCCACTCCCTTTCTGTTCGAACATCCAATACCAAAGGGGGATGACTGGTGCAGAGTTCCGCCGCCAACGACGCTACCGTAATTCGTTGAGTCTCACGCACAAGTTCGAGGTGGGTCCCCAACGCGTGCATTCCGGTTTCGAGGTACCCGGCAACATGATCATATCCAATTCGTCCTAGCCTCATGATGGCCTCTTCCTCACGACCAGGTTCGGCAATGAGGACAATGGGTTTTTCAGGATCAAGGATGATTCCCGCCCAGGTGGCAAACTTGCCATTCACGCCAACGTTGAGACTCCCGGAAAGATGTCCACCTGCATAGTCCATGGGATCACGCACATCAACCACTTGAGCTCCGCGGCTTTGCAGCTCTAACAGTTCATCCAAAGAAAGCGGTGTGAGGCCTCGACGCACAACATCTGTGAGAGTCGCATGCTCTTCCTTGTTGAGCTTGGCATCATAGCCAAAGTACACGGGCGCCTCGGGTTGCCCTCTGGTAATCATGCTGACAAATGTATTTTTGTTCATGGGTTGAAGGGCATAATTTTCCGACCGCTGAGTGCCTATGGTGGAAACGGTATCGGTACTGAGATTTCGTCCACACATAGACCCGGCACCATGAGCTGGATAGACCAGGGTCGCATCTGGCAGTTTCAAGAGTGTGTTGTGGAGAGAATCGTAGAGCATTTCGGCCAACTCCGTGTCGCTGATTCCAATCGAGGCCATGAGGTCCGGGCGCCCAACGTCCCCGATGAAGAGGGTGTCTCCCGTGAACACGGCGTAGGGGTCCGTTTCGCTTTTGGCAAGATCATAGACGACCAGAGAAATGCTTTCCGGAGTGTGGCCAGGTGTTTCCAAGACCTTCACTCGCACATGACCAAATTCTACAACACTGTCATGTTCCAACGCCATGAATGGATAGGTTGCTTGAGCGTTCGCTCCCAAACAAATTTGCGCTCCCGTTCGTTCTCGCAATTCAAGATGCCCTGCTAAAAAATCTGCATGAAAATGCGTGAGGAACACATACCGTATCTGCCACCCTTGAGTATCGGCTTCGTTCAGGTATTGCTGGATATCTCGTTGAGGATCAACAACCGCGGCAATCTTTGTGCCTTCATCCGCAACCAAATACGACGCATGAGCCAGGCAACCAAGATAGTATTGTTTGAGAATCATGCTGGCACCTCCCGTGATGAAAGGGTTCCTACACCTTAATTAAGCAAATTGAGTGCCACAATTGTCTTCAATTGATAGTTCCTGAAAGTGCCAGTATCTCAGTGAGTTATACATTTAAAAGGTAGGACTCACGGTTTGGGAGGAATATACTGTTAATCATTTGACGTTAACATGTTATGGGCACCTCTAAAAAACCAGGCATTTTTTGTGAGGGCAAGGAAGCCGCGCGCGGAAAACCGGAGTGTATGGGCGAATACATGAGGATGTGAGCACGCGGCTGACGCCGCCATCACGGAAAAGGACGGTTTTTAGAGGTGCCCTTAAGTTAACACGTTAACTAGATCTTGGGATGGCGATAGCAATTTCAACCTAGAAACGGCAGTTGGGCACAAAAAAGACGTGTAAGATATTGGCGTGCATGGTGAAATACAAAAAGTCGTGGTCACCTTAGGGTTCGCGCAAAAATAACTTCCCCTGTTTCGGTGCTGAGACACCTGTCTGGCAAGACGCGAGGACTGCGCATACTCCTCCTATGGAAAGGACGAACAACGCCGCCAGACAGGATGAATCGACGCCCAAACAGGGGAAGTTATTCTTGCGCGAACCCTTAAGATCCCCAACCCAAATCCCGAAAAAGCAATCAGTTCGTATCTACTGTTTCATTCACCATTGTAGAGAGCCTGCACCTTGGCCTCAACCAAAAACCGGCCTTCACGACACGAAACGCCAATTTGGATGAAGGCAAGCTCAGCCGCGCGGCTGTGGCTCAGTTTTTGGCCACAACATGAACCCGCCGTGCATCGGCTCAAACTCACCAATCTGAAAATCCATCCTTTTGGGCTTCAATTTGAAACCGAGCAAGACCTTCAACCTGGAACACCCTTAGAACTTCGCCTGCTTCTCCCACCCATGACCGCTATTGCGCTCAAGGGCATGGTCACGCATACCGAGTCATCATCTCGCAAATTTATCACGTCAATTCGTTTCACCACGATTCGAGATGCCGATCGAAAGCGGTTAGACGAATTCACCGCCAAACCTCGGACCATTCGCCTTCGGGCTCGCTGCATGCCGTCAACATCCGAACCCACAGCGACCACTTCTTCGTAAGTTTCCTAGCCGGACATCCCACGGGACATCACAACGTTTTGCGAATGGGGAGTTTCAGAAAAAACGTGGCCCCAAGGAGTCGATCTCTTTATGCAAGCACAATCCTTGGGACCAATTAACGATGGGAATTTGGGAATGTTGAATATTTCACTTCAATGGCCAATAAAGGCCCATGATAGGACGGACAGCATCAGTTGGAGGGAATGTTCAAAAAAGTTCGTCCAGCAAGGCCGCAGCCCTTTTGACGCGCGGAGCGTACTCTCAGTACGTGAGCACGGCAAAAGGGCGAGAACGCCGCTGGCGGCTTTTTTCAACATTCCCAATTTATGAGTTGGAGGCTAACAGAGACTGAAAAGCCGGGTCAGTTTCGAGATATCCCTTCAGTGTATCGTTTTCCAGCATATACGCCCAAGACCGATTGCTAGCCCCTGGAATCTTTTGATACCACCGACGAGCTTCGGTTAATAGCTTGATCATCGCTTCATTATCCGGCTTGGGTCGGAAAACCAGGCTATAGGCCTTCGCATAGCTGGCGGAAAATTTCACCAATGGCTCACTGGCCAAATTGAATGCTTCATCGGCTTCTTCATAACCTCGGACAATATCCGGATCATTGAGATGCCGACTCCAGGCCACCTTGCTAATTCGAGACCAAGCCAGGGCCATGAGAATCCTGGCCCGAAGCTCCGTCCGATCATTAGGCACTTCTGCCAGTAATTGCTGAGGGGCCAAGATGGCGGTTACTTCATCATTGGTCCACCGATAGGCGGCGCTGAGCTTAAGCCGCGTTTCAAAATCACCAGGTTGCAAATCGGTCAACGCCTCCATCGCTGGAATCATCCGGTACAAATAATCCGCCGGTGTCGGTTCAGCTTTCCCCCCCATCTCCATGTGCATCGAAATGTCCATCCGATCCGTCTGGGACTGGACGGTCCAGTATAATTCATTGAAACCTTGATAGAGCACATCACCCGAGACATCCAGACCATGATTGCTTGCTGCATAGGCAAGGAGCCCCTCATAGAGTTCATGCGTGATGGCTTGGAGGGCAGGCACATGGGAAGGATTCACCACAAGAATACGATTCAGCATCGCAATGCGGTCTCGCCGTGATTCCAGCGCTTTGGCTCGTTCAACCCCTTCATCAAGCATCTGCTGCGCTTCTTGCGCGCCCCAATACTCGGTGGTCTTTTGCTCAAATCCCCCCGCTTCCATCACAAAGGGAATAAGAGTGCCCATGGATGACTCAAGTGGAATATTCAACACTGCGGTATCCGTGGGAAACCCATGCTGTTTGAGACCGGACAGGACGACCCATTTGACGGTAACGGCTTTGATCGGATGAATGGGCTTCTTATAGGGAACCGCCCAGTCCATTTGCCCTTCACCATTCGCGGCCGGTGAGGTGATGGGATTCGGGTACGCAATCCGCGTCCGCACAAACACAGTCGGCACCGCCACCACATGATCCTGTCCTTGAACCTGGAATGACGCATGAGGCAATGGGCCCGTACTCACCACCTCAAGGGAGAAACCCGGAGACCCTGCGATATCGCCAATCTGTGGCATCACAAAAAACGAAGGTGCACGTTGGCGTGTATGAGTTTCGGCGATCAGAAACCGCTTGAAATCGGCATAATTTACGATCTTACCCACACCGGGCCACAATTCATCCAAGGCTCGGTCTCGCTGGTCAATGACTTCGGCATGGGCTTGAGCTAATCGATCCCAACACCATGCATACACCGGATCCGACGATTCCGGGAATCCACCCGCCACGACTGATCCGGACTCCATCATCTTGAGCAAACACACAAAATCATTTTGCGCTACCGCAATCTGATCACTCGCGGCAACGGCTTGACTATACCGCTGCACCGCTTGCACCGAGGCTTGTGCTATCTCCGGGGAAACACCTTCAGCCGCCCGAGCCTGCCCTTGCACACCGAGAACAACCAGGGCGGTGATAAAAAACCCGATTCCCACTCCGATCATCCACCACCAAGAAAGCGATTCTTTATAGGGAATAGCTCTACTTTGATTACCAGAATTTCTCACACTGAACTTCATGGCCACTTCTCCTCTACTAAAGGCCTGTTAAAAAAAACTTGGACATCTCGCCTCCCATCTTCGGGCCATCTTTGAACGCGCCTCAATCAAAAAAACCTCAACATAGCCGTGCTATGCCTCGGCTTTTTCTCAATCGTTCCGTCCAAATCCGACCCAAATCTGGACGCGATCTTGTCCAAGTTCTTTTTTAACAGGCCTCTCACTATTGAGATAAACTACGCGTTCTTTCTCTCACTGTACCATATCCGTTTATTCCTCCACCACGACAGTCCCATTCATGACGTGGCCTGGGAGGTCACAGAAAAATGGGAAGGAGCCTGCGTGTTTTGGGGAAAATGTCAACTCCGCCTGTCCCTGGGATGGAATCAGGACACGATGAAACCCTTGTCTATCGAATTGAGGCGCCCCATTCCCTTCGACTTGAACATTGGTTTTCTTCAGTAAGTCCGTGGGAACAAAGGCATGTAGCTCCACATCGTCATTCTTGAACACCAGCCGAATTGGTTGTCCTACACGAAGCCGGATTAGGTGAGGTATAAACCGACGATTCTCAATATGAACGGTGATACGCTGGGTTTTGCTTGCCACAGCCTCATTTCCCTTGAACGTTGCCGAAGCCCAGGCAACCGGGGGAGCCACTCCAATCGCGATCAACCCCACCACACTACAAACCAGCACCTGCACGACTACTTGATTCACGAGAGTCTTTCTAAACACAATGTTCATATTATCTATCAACTTGGAACGACCCCAATCAACGATCAATACGCCTTTTCTCACTCCAAAAGCCCCAACAGGAGTAGCCAGGCCCCTCTGTACCAAAAAGGACAATCGGCCCTAAGGACCTGAGAGAAAATAACTTGGCCATCTCGCATCCAATCTTCGGGCCATCTTTGAACCTAGAAACAGCAGTTGGGCGCAAAAAAGCCGTGTAAGGTATTGGGGTGCATGGTGAAATACAAAAAGTCGTGGTCACCTCGGTGGTGATAAGACATTTTTGTATTTTGCCAGGTGCGCCAAGAGCTTGCGCGGACTTTTGTGATCCAACTGCTGTTTCTAGGTTGAACAGGCCTCAATCGAAACACCCTCCACATAGCTGTGCTATGCCTCGGGTTTTTCTCAATCGTTCCGTCCAAATCTGACCCAAATCTTGGCGCGATAGTGTCCAAGGTATTTTCTCTCAGGTCCTAAAGTTTGTGCATAAAATTCCGACAGAATCTGTAGACAGGAATTATTGCGAAATATGAATACGTGTGTGAAGGAATTGCCATGTTGTTGAACTACGTTCTATTAGGCACCGTACTCGGAGTCATTATGGGGTTTGCGTGGTTTGAGATCTCTCGCAGCAGTACAGTCGATTCCAATTTTGGCATGAATATGCTCAAACGCCGCCTCCGAGATTAACCACCTGCCTTGTGGTCCATTCTTCCCCTTGGCTTTCCGGCCTTGAACACCTGTGGCACCCGCTCCATAAAAGCCCCACCAGCTACTTATAGCTTACCTATATAAAGCCGCTTGCTTCAAGGCGACCCCCTGCGTACAATGCCTTCACCGAAACAGGCTTTTAACAAATGAACCGTTGAATAATTCAAAAACTTTCCTCATTCGTCACCCCCTTTTCACCATCCTCCGATGGTTGATGGAAATGGGGCTTTTGAAAAAGGCTGTCCAGCAAGGCCGCAGGGGATTTGGCGCCCGCAGCGTACATGGAGTACGTGAGGACGACAAAGCCCCGAGAACGCCGCTGGCAGCCTTTTGCAACAGCCCCAACAGGAGAACGGCATGATTAAACTCATTCGCGAAGGCTCAACAAAATACCCCTGGCTGCTCAAGATCATTATCCTCCTCATTGCCGTTACCTTTATGATTGGGATGGGCTGGTTTGGGTTTGAAAGCTCACAGCAACCCAATGCCGTAGCCATTGTCGGGCCCTATACAGTCAGTCTTGATGAATTCCGTCGGACCTATACTCGTATGTATCGATTTTATAAGGATGAGCTGAAACAGGCATTGGTGGACGAGAAAGGATTAAAACAACAGGTCATCCAAAGTATGGTCGACAAAAAAGTATGGCTGGTGACGGCAGACGAATGGGACATTGGCATTTCGCCCAATACCCTCCGCTATGAAATTAGGAAGAGGAAAGAATTTCAAACAGACGGAACGTTTGATGCGGGACTTTACCATCGGCGCCTTTCCGCGAATCGGTTTTCACCAAAAGACTTTGAACAACAACTGACCAGAGATCTCCAGACGCAACATGCGCAAATAATTGTCCAAGATGTCGCTACGCTCAATCCATCGGAAGTACAGGAAGCGGAGGAGTTAGCCACGCGTCAAACGGCTGGCATGGAGGATGAGGTGGAAAAAGACCGTATCCACAAACGGATTCGTCTTCAAATTTTGTTCCAAAAGAAACAACGTGCGTTGCAAGCCTTTCAAGCGGCCAAGCGTATGGTCTCCGATGTGGAAATTCGGCAAGAGTATCTGTAGATTTTCAGGTTCTTGGCAGTTTGTCCGACATACCGAATCCTTTTCCTCTCCTAACCTAATTGGTTTTCTAGAATATTATCTTGCGGGGTTTCGTCCCCGCGCGACGAGGCACTTTTGTTTCGGCAAAAGGACCCAAAACCATTTCCGCCCGTGCGCGGCCCTCCGGGTCCCTCCGCCCCCGCCCCGAATAAGATGGCTGCGCAACTCGCGGAGCCTGTCCTGAGCCTTGTCGAAGGACTCAGACAGTGCTCCCCAGAGAGGCCGATTCGGTGCTGCGGCTCCGCCGCGCCCAAGGCTCGAACAATCAGGACTGATTCCCTAAATCTTTTTGAAATATAAGGAAAGCACTATCCAAACTTAGTGCTTCTTGTGAATGGTGATTCCGTTGCCATCGGGATCTTCAATGAGCCCTATTCGGCAAACGTGGGTTTCGATACACTCCGTCACAATTTTTACGCCTTCGTTTTTGAGGTGAGTCATTGCCTCCTCAAAGTCTTCGACTTCAAAAGCAATGGATGGACCGCTTTGACCAGAGGGTTCCCAGGCGTTCGAAATGGCAAACGTTTGCGATCCAATTTCATACTCCACCCAGTATTTTCCTGGCATTTCGGGAATCTCGTAATCATATTCTCCTACTGTAAGACCGAGAATCCGTTCATAAAAATCTTTTGCACGCTTCATATCCGATACGGGATATCCAACAAATGCGACTTCAGAAACTTTTAGACTCATGGGGTAGAACTCCTTTTAAAAATTTATGAATGAATATATTGCGGGGTTTCGTCCCCGCGCGACGAGGTCCTTTTGTTTCGGCAAAAGGACCCAAAACCATTTCCGCCCGTGCGCGGCCCTCCGGGTCCCTCCGCCTCCGCCGCGCCCAAGGCGTAAAAAAATTCAAAGGCTGGCTAGACTCACTAAGGTCCATTAATTGTGTCTGAACCCAATTCCTTCAAAATTCCTCTATTTATTATTTCAACAAATAAACCTTTAAAGAACCCGAAGAACATCCCCGAAATCCTGAGCTGTGAGTCGAGCCATACGGAGCAAACTCCGCAGGGTTCCTTTCGCCACTTCCTTATGATCAGGAATAGAAAGTGTGGCAACCTGACCGTCCTTGACCAGGATAATATGGCTACCACGCTGACGGGCAACTCTCCAGCCAAGCTTCTCGAATACCTTAACGATTTCGCGACCACTTAACGTGGGTAGGGTCGCCATTCAGGCAGTCACCTCAACTTCCCTTGTCTCTACTGTCAAAGGGAGTCCCTGCTCTGCACGCACTTCAAGGCAAAGTTGGATGGCTTCTTTGATATTTTCCAAGGCCTCTTCTTCATTCTTCCCCTGGCTCACGCAACCAGGTATCGAAGGGCATTCCACTACCCACATTCCGTCTTCATCACGATCGAGCGTCACGGTAAATTTCATAACGATCCCTCCTCACAAAATCTGTATTTCTCAAATTCGATGACATTGTAAACAGATACGCACAATCCTGCACAAATAACGTTTGCGGGGTTTCGCCCCCGCGCGACGAGGTTCCTCTCGACAGACTCGGGACAGGCTCTTTTGTTTCGGCAAAAGGACCCAAAACCATTTTCGCCCGTGCGCGGCCCTACGGGTTCCTCCGCCTCCGCCGCGCCCAAGGCGGGGATAGGTAGATTAGTTTCGTAGGAAGGGAAAGTCGAAATCGTACGCATCGCACACGCGATTAAAAATGTTCTCATCGCCCTCATCATGTGCAGCAATAGTGAGATAATAGTTCTTGCCCTTAAACTTCCCAAAGACAATCCATTCTCCTGTCAATCCTTTTTGGGCTCTCTTCTCAATGGCTTGAGTTACCATGCCATATGTAAGTTGGCCAACAAAAGCATCATTAACGTACCCCGATTTGTTATTTGAAAAGACTTCTTCAATCAGATTGTCAAGATTAATGTTGCCGCCCCATTCAAAACCGAAATGAGCACCAATATTTTTCACAATAAATCCCGCGCTCATAAAGTGCTTCTTGAAAAGTCCTTTCAGAGGCAGCTTTTTAAAAGCTTTCTCCTTTTCCGTTGAAGTCTTGTTTCTCAGACCTTCAAGGTATTTGACCTCATCCATTAAAGACATGGTGTCTATGGTTCGATTGGCTTGAAGCTGAAAATTTTGCGCAATAAAGACTGTACTGATTCGGCTAACGTCAAGACCGTAGAATCCAAGGTCATCAGCAGCAAAACCCAATAAATCATTTCTCGAAAGCGAAACTTTTTTCATGGGACCTGTTTACCGACTTGATTTGCTGCGTCCATTTGAGCGCTTTGTTAGGCCAGCGTGCTGGGCGACTTTGATGAGTGAACTCAACGCCTCATTCACGGCTTCGTCAGAAGGAAAGGCTGCTGCAACTTCTGGATTCAACCGAACCAGGTTATGTCCCGCTCGATAGGCATTTAAGTATTTCCCCCGTACGCCTTTTCCAAGATCTTCTCGAGAATATTCCGAGCGAAGTTCATCGGGTTTAGTCTTCTTCATAAATTGCCCTTTCCCTCTTATTCATCCGCCTCGCACTTTAGCTTTTAATGTCTTTTGTGAATGGTGATGCCGTTGCCGTCGGGGTCTTCTATGAGGGCTATACGGCAGACTGGGGTTTCTATGCATTCAGCCACAATTTTTACGCTTTCTTTTTTGAGGTGATTCATTGCTTCTTCAAAGTCTTCGACTTCGAATGCAATTGAGGGACCGCTTTGGCCTGAGGGTTCCCACGCATTCGAGATCGCAAATGTTTGGGATCCGACCTCATATTCCACCCAATACTTTCCGGGCATTACAGGAATTTCTTCATCAATCTCCCCTACCTTTAGGCCAAGAACGCGTTCATAAAAATCTTTGGCCCGCTTCATACTCCGATACGGGATACCCAACAAAGGCGACTTCGGAAACTTTTAGACTCATGGGGTGGGGCTCCTTTAAAAAATTATGAATGATTATTTTGCGGGGTTTCGCCCCCGCCGACGAGATCCTTTTGTTTCGGCAAAAGGACCCAAAACCATTTTTGCCCGTGCGCGGCCCCATGGGGGTCAATGGCATTCGGTTTGGTTCGAACGAACAATCTGCCTTCTCTGTTATCAGCGGAACTGGTTGATTGATCAGGGCTTCTGAACCGAAGTCGCCCTGGTGTCCTTTTTCGCTTGACTTCTTTTCCGTCTTCTGAGAGACTATCCTCGATGAAGACTGTGGACACCTTACCCAAGACGACCTTTAGCGGGCGGCGGTTCACCCGCAAGCAGTTGGCGCAGGTCCAAGAAACCGTCCAGCTGTTCCCCCACCTGAGTCGGAAGGAATTGGCCCTCACCGTCTGTGAGCATCTCAGCTGGACCACGCCGACGGGCCACAACAAGATTCATTCCTGTTTGACCTTGCTGACCGAGCTGGAAGCGCACGGGATCGTGACTCTGCCGGCCACGCGCCACAAGCGCGCGCCGGGACACCCCATCCCTGCGTTTCACGAGCCGCCCCCCACCGAGCCACTCACCGACACCCTCGCCGCCGTGGCCCCAATTACCCTGCACCGGGTGGTCTCGAAAGAGGAACGCGAGAGCTGGAAAGTCTACCTGCAGACCTATCATTATTTGGGCTATAAACACCCGATCGGGGCCCAGCTGGGCTATCTGGTGAGATCGGCCGCCCAGCCGTACCCGCTGGGCTGTCTGCTGTTTTCGGCCTCGGCCGCCTGGGCGCTGGCCCCCAGAGATCACTGGATTGGCTGGGACGTGACGCACCGGAGGAAGCTCCTGCCATTGGTGTTGCGCAATGATCGGTTTTTGATCTTTCCGTGGATTGACGTGCCGAATCTCGCCAGCCATGTGCTGGCGCGGGCCACCAAGCAGATCGGGGACGACTGGGTTGAAGTCTACGGTTATCGCCCGGTGCTGATTGAAACGTTCATCGATCCCTCCCGGTTTGCCGGGACCTGTTATCGAGCGGCCAATTGGCACTTCGTGGGCTACACCGAGGGGCGCGGGCGGTTTGGCTCAACGTCGGACCGTCCACCCACGACAAAAGAGATTTTTCTCTATCCGCTCCAACCCGACTGGCGCGCGTGCCTGACTGCCGGGCATCGAGCCGTCACGGTGAAGACACGCTATCGCAACGACGTGCGAGCCAGTCGCACACGGTCCGTCGGGGAAGGGTTTGTCGCCTGGTGGAAACAGGTGGTCCACATCCTCCACGACGTGGCGGCCCAGTACGATGACCAGTGGCGCGTCCGGAAACGGGTGATCGATTCCCTGATCCTGATGCTGTTGATCTTTCGGTTGGTGTCGTCAACCAACTCCCAAAGTTACGGCACCACCATTGATGACTTGTGGGACAGTTGCGACAACCTGGCGCTCGCGCTCCCGCAACCCCACAGCATCGCGCCGGCGTCCTTTTGTGTCGCACGTCGCAAACTGGACGAAGCCATTTTCCAGTCCGTCAACCGGAACATTCTGGACGCCTATGCCCCACACGACTCCAACGACACCTGGTTGGGCCATCGGGTGTTTGCCGTCGATGGCTCCAAGCTTACACTGCCCCGCGCGTTGCGGGCGTGTGGCTACCCCTTGCCCTCTGACAATGCACACTATCCTCAAGGGTTGCTGAGTTGCCTCTACCACCTCACGTCGCAAGTGCCCTGGGATTTCGACCTCGTCGCGCATGGCAACGAGCGACGGTGCGCCCTGCGGCACCTGGCTGTGCTGAAGCCCAACGATGTCGTGGTGTACGATCGAGGCTATTTCTCCTACGTCCTGCTGCATCAGCACTGGACCGCCGGGATCCACGCCGTGTTTCGTCTCCAAGACAGCGGGTTCAAGGAGATTCAAGAGTTTTTTGCCGGCCCGGACACCGACACCACGGTCACCCTCTTCCCCGCCGCACGCACGCAACGAGACATCCGGGCGGTCTATCCTGATCTCGCCATCATCCCGTTGAGCCTGCGGCTTCTGAAATATGAGATGGCCGGCAGCCGATTTTGCTTGGGCACCACCCTGGTCGGCCCCCAGCAGCGGTATCCGCTCCAGGAGTTCATGGATCTCTACCATGCCCGTTGGGGCATCGAGGAACTCTACAAGGTGAGCAAGCGCCTGTTCCTCATCGAGGAGTTTCATGCCAAAACCGAGCGCGGCGTCAAACAAGAGCTCTTCGCGCATTTCGTCCTGATCACCATGAACCGGCTGTTCGCCAATCGGGCGGACCACGCACTCAATCCCGAAGCCCCCGCAGCTGAGCCCATGGCCCCTCCCGGATCGTCCATAGTTGGAACCGGCACCGGGGCGAGGCGGACATTCAAGACCAACTTCAAACATTGCCTTCACGTGTTTGCGCGAAGCTTCGAAGATCTGCTCGTGCTCCATGCTCGGATGCAGACCGCCGTCCAACGGGCCTTCGAGTCCATTGTGAGTCACTACCAACGGGTGAGGCCGGGCCGATCCTATCCTCGAACATCCATGAAACCGGAGTCCACGTGGCATCCACCCAAAAAGAACAGCCAGTCCAAGAACCCCACAGGGTCGATGGCCTCTATCTGAAAGTCCCTTAAGCACATGGAATCCGTTTCTTAAACGAATGAGCCAAATCCTTAAACGAATGCCGCCCATTCCTTAAACGAATGCCATTGCCATGGGGGTCCCTCCGCCTCCACCCCGAATAAGATGGCTCAGGAACTCGCTCTGCTCAAACAACCTTCGCCAAAAAGTCGATTCGGGGCTGCGGCTCCGCCGCGCCCGAGGCGTTGAGAGGGGACAAAGCTTTTCCCATCGATCATGCAGGGTAAACAAATTTTTCACTAATATTATTCGACTCGAGATATTTAGCAGCTTCCTCCTTTAAAATTTCATCTATGACCAATTTGATAAATACTCTTTTTTTATTCTGCTCCTCATAAGAGGCCCAATGATCCGCCAAATCATACCGAAAGTCCATTTGGGCAATATAAAAAGGGGCTTGATTTTTCTGGCGAGGCTGCAAGGTTTGGCTAGGTGGATAAAATAAAAGTGGGAAAGTCTTGCTACCGTTCAAAAATTCCTCACTCCTCATCATTGAAAGTATTTCACCAAGCTTTTTTTGCTGAAGAGTGTTTCCTGTTGCAACGGAATCATATATCCATAAGGATCCATCTCCAGAACTCACCTCCCTCTCCTGTCCCTTCCCATGGAAAATTGCAAAGTATAAGGCAATATCTTTGGACCAACTCCAATCCACCAGAAAAGTACCATTTATAAAACGGTCATTTTCTGGGTACTGCTGCAAGTTCTTTAACAACTCAAACCATGGGTCGATACCATCAACTTCTTCTCGTTCAAAAGATTCCGGACTTGGGTTCCAAAGCGTTCCATATTTTAACAAAAATAAAGATGCCATAGCTTTATGAAAGGGAACTGATTGCCTTACTTCTTTTTTTACTGTGCGGTAGTCAGGAATATTAAAAAGGTGCTGAATACAATTTCTGACAAATGTCGAGTCGAGATGCCATCCTTTATTTGCTTGACCTCTAAACAAGGGAGCAGGATCATCACCCTCACATGAATCAACGATATGGTTCAATTCGACAAGAAAAGACTCGAAGGAAGATGGACACCATTCCCTAAAATCCGGACTATGAATAGTGCTTTCAATTTTTGGCTTTATCAGTTTCATCTGCTAAACCCCCAGATCGACTAATCGCAGCCTAGAGGAATTATGTAAAATTTCCAAAAATATGAAAACTGCGATATGTATGACCAAAAGGCGTAACAAAAGTTGGGAAGATGACGAGGACCGCCCAGAAATTGGGCCCAGCAAGGCCGCAGGGCTGTTGGGGAGCGGAGCGTACTCCAGTACGTGAGCACCACAGCAGGCCGAGAACGCTGCTGGCGGGATTTTGGGACAGGGCCTCTATTGGATCAGCATAGCGTCGCCATAGCTGTAAAAACGGTATTGTTCTTTGATGGCTTCTTCGTAGGCGACTCGGATGCGCTCTTTCCCGGCTAGGGCTGAGACTAGCATGATGAGGGTGGTTCTTGGGAAGTGGAAGTTGGTGAGCATGGCATCGACAACTTTAAACTCGAAGCCGGGGGTTATGAATAGGCGGGTTTCTTCGCTTCCTGCTCGAACAAGGCCTTCGTGAACTGCCGAGGCTTCTAACGTTCTGACGGCGGTGGTTCCTACTGCGACGATGCGTCGGCCTTCGGCTTTGGCGGTATTGATAGACTCGGCTGATTGTTCGGAAATCTCGAACCACTCGGCATCCATTCGATGTTCTTCGATTTTTTCTACCGTCACCGGTTTGAAGGTTCCTGGTCCGACATGAAGGGTGATGCTCACCATCTGAATGTCTTGCTTCTTTAAACTCTCTAGGAGTTCCGATGTGAAATGCAGGCCGGCTGTTGGCGCAGCCACCGCACCTTCTGTGCGCGCATAGACGGTTTGGTAGGTTTGGGCATCGGCTTGTTCTACCTTTCGTTTAATATAAGGCGGAAGAGGAATTTCTCCTGATTGTTGAAGCAGATCCTGCATTGAACCTGGCATGTTGAATTGTACGACCGTCCGTTCCCCACGCTCCTTCACAATGGCAGTGGCTTCTTTCGACAGTTGCAGGACCTGGCCTTCTTTCACATGCCCTTTGAGCAACACCTCCCAAACCGTATCTTCCACTGGTCGGACCAGCAACAATTCCACCTTGCCCCCTCCCGGCAACTTGATACCTCGCAGCCGTGCGGGAATGACTTTGGTGTCATTGAGCACCAGCACATCGCCTGGTTTGAGCAGGGAAGGAAGATCTCGCACTTGATGATGGCGAAAGGGGCCATCATCCTTCGGGACAACTAACAGGCGGGCATGATCTCGGGGAGACGCGGGATATTCGGCGATGAGCGTTTCATCGAAGGGCACATCGAAGTCAGAGAGGAGCATAGGGTTTTTAAGAGTAAAGGTAACTCAGGTGGATAGGCTGAAGGCCGAAGGCTTTTAGGGGGCAATCATGTGTGATCATACTAAACGTTGGGCATTATGTGTAATAGCCTTCAGTCTTTAGCCTTCAGCCTAAATACCTGAGTAGTTACAAAAGGATTAGAAAATCCCCCTACCCCCCTTTTCCAAAGGGGGAATCTTGATGGGACAACCTTCGTTGAGTTCTGGGGGAATAACAAGATTTACGATATGGGGGGTGGGCTCATGACTACACGATTGAAGGGCAAGAGGTTTGTGCCGGGATAGTAATATTGGAGGATAGACTCATATCTATATCCTAACTCCGCCATTTCTTTCGCGCCCCACTGACACAATCCCACGGCATGGCCGGCTCCCTTGCCGGTAAAAACCACTTCTCGCCCAATGCTTTTAATATGAAACTG
The DNA here is from genome assembly GCA_963555755.3 of Nitrospirales bacterium. Classification (GTDB taxonomy): domain Bacteria; phylum Nitrospirota; class Nitrospiria; order Nitrospirales; family UBA8639; genus Nitronereus. The sequence goes on along the minus strand of OY820905.2, from coordinate 3,634,543 downwards.
TGTGCTGCGAATTTTGGAATATCCGATGATGCGGCGCAGGTCTTGTCCTCGAACAATCAATTCTCCTTTGGAATGAAGGATCCGGATTTCATTGACACGCCCGGCACGGGTAAAGGTGTACGGGACAAGGGTCGCCATGGCGCCGACGACCAGACCTTCGTCGCGCAAGCTTTGCTCAAACAACTGAAAGGAAATGGCCGTTTCCCATTGATACCGTGGAGACTCTTCGTCAAAGGGACAATCCACCCCCTTCAGATATGGGAGGTCTTTCTCCCATACATTGAACGCATCTTCCGTTGGGCCAGCGGCGGTTGACGAATAGGCTGCAAAAATTGGCCGCTGCTCATAAGTCAGTACTTGCCCGCGTGTAGCCTTTACGGCTTCCCGCACCGAGCCATTCACTTGTTTAGCCCCGGTATACACTTGGTCTTGAATGCTGGCCACCACATCATACAACGGATGCTCATGAAGAAGTTTTTTGTGCAGCACATAGGTGCGTGCGGCGACCGATTGGGTTTTGAGAACTTCTTCATGCCAGTCTGGACTAATTTCGGAACTCACCACACCGGCAACATAGTTTTCCAAATCGATATTATTGACAACGAGTAAATGGGAACCCTTCACGGTCAAAACAATAGCACCGCGAACCACCCATTGCCGGCTTGGTTTCCTCCGAACTCCGCTGTCAATCGAGAGATGAAGATTGCGACCTCGGGTTTCAATCACAACCGTGTCAGTCTTTGTCTTCTTCCCATTGATCAGAAGCCCGTCCCTCATTGAACGAATAAAGGCAGACTTGGCCACCTGAAGTTGTTTACCTCCCGGGAAAGATAGATTGAGTGGCTGTGAGGAGGACAGTTTGACCTGACTGGCTTTGAGAGTCAGTGCGACCCGCACTATCGGCACACCGCGAGCCTGGCCTTCCAAGGGCAAAAGAAGAAGGCCAATACTCAGGATGAAAATATGGATTCGGAAAGAAAGGGGCATCAGGAGTTCAACGTCTCATGAAGAGGTACAACAGTAAGCTGCCGACGATGCTGATAATGATGCTGGTGCTGAGTGGAAAGTACAACGTGAAGTTGTCACGTTTAATGAAAAAATCTCCGGGAAGTTTTCCTAACCAGCCAAGCCCGCTGCCTTCACTCGGCAACTTGCCAATCAGCGAGAGAATAATGCCGATGGCTACAATCCCCAAGCCCATGAAGATGAGCATTTTCCCAAGCACACCGAACTCTGGCATGGTTCACTTCACCAATTCCTCAGCGATCTGAACGGCGTTCAAGGCAGCGCCTTTTCGCAAATTATCAGCCACCACCCACAGGCTGAGGCCTTTAGGAATGGAATCATCCTCGCGAATACGTCCAACAAACACCGCATCGGTTCCCGCTGCATCAATCTGAAGAGGATACACCCCCTGGGAAGGATCATCCTGCAATTGCACCCCAGGAGCTTGAGACAGAATCGTGCGGGCTTCCTCGACCGACAACTTTTTCTCGGTTTCAATATTGATAGATTCCCCATGACACACAAACACAGGCACTCGCACGGTCGTGGCGGCGATACCAATGGATTCATCGCCCATGATCTTTCGCGTTTCATTAACCATTTTCATTTCTTCTTTGGTGTAGCCAGAAGGCAGAAAGTCATCGATGTGAGGCAAGCAATTAAACGCGATTTGGTGAGGATACACTTTGGGTTTGATGTCTCCGAAACTCAAGAGTTGGCGACATTGTTCGGCCAATTCGGCCATGGCATCTTTTCCCGTTCCTGAAACCGATTGATACGTCGAGACCACAATACGAGTGATCTTGGCATGGTCATGCAACGGTTTGAGCGCGACCACCATTTGAATGGTGGAACAATTCGGGTTGGCGATAATGCCTTGGTGTGTTTCAATATCGTGAGGATTCACTTCCGGGACGACCAACGGGACTTTGGGGTCCATGCGCCAGGCCGAACTATTATCGATGACAACCGCACCAGCTTTGGCTGCCACGGGAGCGTATTCTTTGCTGACATTGCTTCCTGCTGAAAACAACGCGATATCGACCCCTTGAAACGAATCTTTCGTGAGCAATTTTATTTTGACATTGTCACCACGGAAGGTCACTTCTCCACCAGCCGATCTGGAGGAAGCTAACGGAAGCACCTGATCAACGGGAAACTTTCGCTCTTCTAAGATCGAGAGCATTTCTGTTCCTACCGCTCCGGTGACACCGACTACGGCGACGGTATAGGCAGATTTTTTATTCATGTGTTTGGAACATCCTTTTAATATACAACGACTCGAATACGATGACTGAACGTGTCTGCGATATAGACATGCCCTTGAGAGTCTAAGGCCACGCCGAAGGGATAGTTCAAACTACTTTCTACAGGGTTCTGGCCATCACCTGAAAACTCTGCCTTCCCATTACCAGCCAAAAGTAACATTTCTTTGGTCTGAACATTCCACACTCGGATCAAGTGATTATCGCTATCTGTAATGAACAGGCGACCGTCAGGATGAATAGCAATAGCGTACGGTCGAGACAGACTAGGAGAGGATTCATTTTCACCCGGTGCAAATTGATAAGCCCCAACTCCTCCTACCACCGCATCAACAATCCCGGTCGAACAATCCAACTTCCGAATCCGACTACTAAAGGTATCGGCAATGTATAGATTGCCCTCTTGATCAACAGCCAGCCCACTGGGACCCGCTAACGCGGTGTCGGGACCCTGAGCCCCGTCCCCGTTATATCCCGATTCCCCAGTGCCCGCAACGGTAGTGATGACTCCCGAGGAAAGATCAATCTTTCGGATTCGATTGTTGCTTTGATCGGCGATATACAAATGACCGTGTCCATCGAGAGCCAAGGCCACGGGCTCGTTCAAGGCTGCTTTTTCGGCAGGCCCGTTATCCCCGAAAAATTTCGTCTGGCCTGTACCGGAAATTGTGGAGATGACCCCAGTCTGAGGATCAACGCGCCGAATCCGATGATTCCACGTATCGGCAATATACACGGTGCCATCATCAGCCACGGCCACAGCCGAGGGAAAATTGAGTGCAGCCTTTGTCGCCGGACCGCCATCCCCGGAAAACCGCTGGTCCGTAGATTTTGTTCCCCCAAAATAGCGAACCATTCCACTCAAGTCGGATTTTTGCGCATAGGCATCTTCGGGTTTGGAAACCGGATCAGCCAGAGGATCTTCCTCTTCCTCAAAGGTGGCCATAGGAGGCTCGTCAGGTTTGGAAGCCGAATCCTCGCCCATGAAAGTTCCAGCGATCGTCGTGATGATTCCCGTTTGTGCATCGACTTTACGAATCAGGTGATTTTCCGAATCGGCGATGTAGAGATTCCCTGTGGCATCGACCGCAATATTTTTGGGCTCGTTTAATAACGCAGCCGTTGCCGGACCAGCATCCCCAGCGCACCCTGACTCACCGGCCCCGGCTATGGTACCAATCGTTCCAGCTTGAATGGATTTCAGCATCTTACCCTTGCCCCATGTTCTGGAGAATAAGAGAACCCATTTCTTTGGTACCGACGAGCTTGGTGCCTGGAGCTTCAATATCTTTGGTTCGATAGCCTTGGGCCAACACTTTTTGAATGGCACTTTCAATGAGATCCGCTTCTTTCCCTAAATCAAACGAATGTCGAAGCATCATCGCGCCAGAGGCAATCATGCCAATGGGGTTGGCCATATCTTTTCCCGCAATATCCGGCGCGCTGCCATGAATGGGTTCATACATGCCCACCTCTGCACCAACACTGGCCGACGGCAACATCCCAATCGATCCGGTCAGCATGGCGGCTTCATCGCTTAAAATATCTCCAAACAAATTGGTCGTGACGATCACATCAAATTGTTTGGGATTTCGAATGAGTTGCATGGCGCAGTTGTCAACATACATGTGTCGCAACTCCACATCTTGGTAATCTTTGTGGACCTCGATGACCACTCTCCTCCACAACTCCGAGGATTCCAACACATTCGCCTTATCGATTGACGTGACCAGTTTCCGTCGCGTGCGGGCAATTTCAAACGCGACTTTGGCAATCCGTGTAATTTCTTCCGTGGTGTAGACTTCGGTATTAAAGCCTCGATGGCCTGTCGGTGTCACTTCCACACCTTTGGGCTTTCCAAAATAAATTCCACCGGTGAGCTCACGCACCACCAAAATATCAATACCCTCGATGACCTCACGCTTGAGGGTCGAAGCATCGGCTAATTCCGAATACAGTTTGGCCGGACGCAGATTCGCAAACAAACCAAGTTTTTCCCGCAGACCCAACAACGCTCGTTCAGGCCTTCGTTCATAGTCCAAGCCTTCCCATTTCGGTCCCCCCACCGCTCCCAACAACACCGCATCGCTGGATTTCGCTAAGGTCAAGGTCTCATCAGGTAAAGGCCATCCCGTATCATCAATCGCTTTCCCACCAACAGCTGCAGAAATAAATTCAAACGAAAGGCCACATAGTTTTCCTACAGCTTCCAACACATTGATGGCCGCCGGAACAATCTCCGGGCCTATACCATCCCCTGCCAATACTGCAATTTTCTTATCCATAACAATATACGACCCCTTCCATAACTATTCCTAACAAAGGCCAATCTTATCTCCGGTGTTGGCCCGGCGTTCTAATTGCAAAGACAGTTTATTGAGAGCATTCAGATACGCTTGAGCCGAGGCCACAATAATATCGGTATCGGCCCCATTCCCGGTGACGATTTCATCGGCTTGCTCTAAACGAACCGATACTTCACCTTGCGCATCCGTCCCACCGGTAATGGCTTTCACGACATAGGCCAACAATTTACTTTTGGTTTGTGTGATCTGGGCAATCGTCCGATACACGGCATCCACAGGGCCATCGCCGGTTCCGGTTTCTTTTAACACCTCTCCCTCAATATCCAACTCGACCGTGGCGGTTGGCACTTGATTCATGCCGCTTTGCGTGCTGAGGGCTTTCAACGAATACCGCTCCGGTACTTTGGTCGCCGTTTCTGAAACAATTGCTTCTAAGTCTTCCTCGAACAATTCCTTTTTCTGATCCGCTAACCGTTTGAATCGTACGAATGCGGAATTGACTTCCTCATCTGTCAGGGAATAGCCGAGCTTGTTCAATTCTTCCCGAAAGGCATGACGGCCTGACAACTTACCCATCACGAGTCGGCTTTGTGTTAACCCGATGGAATCCGGCTGCATGATTTCATAGGTGCTCTTATCCTTGAGTAGGCCATCCTGATGGATCCCTGAAGTATGGGCGAAGGCATTAGCCCCGACAATGGCTTTATTCGGCTGAACCACCATCCCTGTGATTTTGCTGACCAGCCGACTCGTCTTGGAAATTTCTTCGGTGTGAATTTGGGATTCCGCATTATAAAAATCTTTTCGCGTCCGCAGTCCCATTACGATTTCTTCGAGTGACGCATTGCCCGCTCGCTCGCCAATTCCATTAATCGTGCATTCCACTTGGCCCGCACCGACATGGATGGCAGCCATGGAATTGGCCACCGCTAACCCCAAGTCATTGTGGCAATGGACAGAAATGATCGCACGATCACAATCCCGAACACGAGTCCGGATCGTGCGAATAATTTCGCCAAATTCTTGTGGGGTCGTGTAGCCTACGGTGTCGGGGATATTCACCGTGCCAGCCCCAGCGTCGATTACCGCTTCTACCACTTCACACAGATAGGAGATATCGGACCGCGTTGCATCCATCGGGGAAAACTCAACGTCGTCTACATAGCTTCGCGCATGCTTGACCATCTCCACCGCTCGTTTAAGCGCTTGTTCTCGCGTCATGCGAAACTGATGTTTCAGGTGAATATCCGAAGTCGATAAAAAGGTGTGAATGCGCGGTTTGGGCGCATCTTTCAACGCCTTCCAGGCGGCATCAATATCTTCCGGTTTGGCCCGCGCTAAACTACACACGATTGGGCCTTCGACTTCTTGCCCAATGCGTTGCACCGCCTCAAAATCGCCCGGCGAACTAAAAGCAAACCCGGCCTCAATAATATCGACATTCAACCGGCCCAATTGTTTGGCGACCAGAACTTTTTCTTCAACGTTCATACTGGCCCCGGGAGACTGTTCTCCGTCTCGCAGGGTGGTATCAAACATTCTGATGTGGCGTGTCATAGGAAAGTCCTCCAATAGAGGGGATTCAAAATGGTCCGTTCAGCAAGGCCGCAGCCATTTTGACGCGCGGAGCGTACATGGAGTACGTGAGCACGGCAAAATGGCGAGAACGCCGCTGGCGGCCATTTTCAATGCCCTCAAAAATAAAAAAGCCTTCACCCCGTTGAGGTGAAGGCTACCCACCTGGTCCCGGGGTCATTAGAGCAATACTGACGGTCCAAGGAAACCGCGCAGTGTAAGGCGCTCATCACATAAGAGGAGAGTGGCCCTTCCTTTTCCTTGCCATTTACCCATGAGATTTAGGACCTGAGAGAAAATACCTTGGACATCTCGCATCCAATCTTCGGGCCCTCTTTGAACGGGCCTCAATCGACAAACCCTCAACATAGCTGTGCTATGCCTCGGGTGTTTCTCAATCGTTCCGTCCAAATCCGACCCAAATCTTGGCGCGATATGGTCCAAGGTATTTTCTCTCAGGTCCTTATTCCTTTGAATTAAACAGAGACTGCGGGCTGCCCGAGGCGGTTTCTCGTCTTCCTGGAGATTTAATCAACTCCCAACCTTTTTCTAGTAGTCCGGAAGTCGCATACCCCAGACAAATCACAAACAGCATGAGCTGAGGGTAGGCCATGACAGATACCAGAATCAATACAGCCCAGACTAAATACATGAAATGATGTTGGCCCTGAAACTTCAGCTGCTTCATACTGCGATATTTCACAGTACTGACCATCAGAAACGACATGAGCAAGCTCAACGCGATCACCACATAGGGGAGGACAACTTCCGACAAGTGTCCGATATGCTTATCGAAAATATAGAACGTCGAGATGAAGCCAGCCGCAGCGGGAATGGGCAATCCCATAAAATATCGACTGTCCCCGCTACTTCCAATAACGTTGAATCTGGCTAACCGGAGCGCGCCGCAGGCCACATAGGCAAACATGATCGCCGCACCTAACATACCAGGAGATTCCAATGCCCAGACATAAATCAAAATTCCCGGGGCAAGTCCAAAGGAAATGAGATCCGATAACGAATCATACTCAACACCAAACTCGCTTGTACTATCGGTCAAACGCGCAGAAGTACCATCCAACACGTCAAACACCATGGCAATCAAAATCGCAATCGCCGCCGCTTCAAAACGGCCATGAAACACAAAAAGTACCGAGGCCAATCCACTAAACAGATTACCCGTGGTCAAAATATTGGGGATGAGATGCACCCCCCGACGACGCTTGCCTTCTTTATTTTTAAAAATTCGGCCTTTCATGCGAACTCCGCGAGTATGGACTCTCCACCCTTGACATGATCTCCCACCTTCACACGCACTCGACTATCGACCGGAAAAATTGTATCCATCCGTGAGCCAAAACGGATCAGTCCAAATCGTTCCCCAGGAACGGCCACCTCTCCTGGCTCCACCCAACACACTATACGCCGAGCAAGAAGCCCTGCCACTTGCACGCAGAGCACTTTTTTCTTCGATGGCGTTTCGATCATCAGCGCATTTTGTTCATTGTGGATAGTCGCATCGGGATCGCTTGCATTGATGAACTGCCCTGGTTGATAGGCCAGATCCACAACAGTTCCGGCACACGGCATTCGATTGATATGGACATCGAAAATATTCAAGAAAATGCTGATTCGAATGCTTTGATCTTTGAGATACCTCGGTTCGAATTCCTCTTGAACGGCAATGACCTTCCCATCGCCAGAAGCAAGAATCAAACCGTCACCTCGAGGAATCGTCCTGGGAGGATTGCGAAAAAACCACCCGGCAAAACAGGCGACCGCGCCTAGGGCGATGGAGACTTTTTTGCAACCCAACAATCCCGCTAACACAGCGGGGGCTGCCGCTCCCATAACAAAGGGGACACCTTCTTTTGCGATAGGGATCCCTTTGGCACGATCAGACATTCGGTTCCAATTCGTTATGCGTAATCCGTGATGCGTTATGAGTAGGGACTCGAAAAAATTTAGTTTCGCATTACGCTTTACTCATTACGCATTACGAAAAAAAGAAACAGGGCGGGTTGCCGCCTCGACGGTGACCAAGCTATCCTTCCCAACACCTGTCTAGTTCTTCTTCTGATCAACAAGTTTATCGTTTTGCAACCAAGGCATCATCCCACGTAAATTTTTCCCGACTTCTTCGATGGGATGCTCTTCACCGCGCTTGAGCAACGCGTTGTACACGGGGCGATTGGCCTGATTTTCCAACACCCATTCCCGAGCGAACTCACCACTTTGGATTTCTTCAAGAATTTTTTTCATGGTGCGCTTGGTTTCACTGGTAATGATTCGTGACCCACGGGTGATATCACCGAATTTGGCGGTCGTACTTATGGAATACCGCATATTGGCGATTCCGCCTTGATAGATTAAGTCTACAATAAGTTTGACTTCGTGCAAGCATTCAAAATAGGCCATTTCCGGGGAATACCCTGCTTCAACCAGCGTTTCATACCCAGCTTGGATTAAAGAGGTCAGCCCGCCACACAAGACCACTTGCTCCCCAAAGAGATCGGTTTCTGTTTCCTCGCGAAAATTCGTTTCAATGATACCCGCCCGTCCACCACCAATGGCTGAGGCATACGCCATCCCGACGTGAGTAGTATCCCCGCTGGGATCCTGATGCACAGCCAGCAAACATGGCACACCGCTTCCCTTGGTATATTCCGAACGCACCAAATGGCCCGGTCCTTTCGGAGCCACCATAAACACATTCACTGTCGCAGGTGGCTGGATTTGCCCAAAGTGAATATTAAACCCATGACCAAAGGCAATGTACTTTCCATCTTTCAAATTGGGCCCAATGTCCTTTTGATAGATGGCCGGCTGCACTTCGTCCGGCGCCAAAATCATAATCACATCCGATTGCTTCACTGCATCGGCCACCGGCATCACTTTAATCCCCGTCGCTTCCGCCTTATTCCACGAAGAACCCTCTCGGAGACCAACGACCACGTTGGCACCACTGTCCCTCAAATTGAGCGCATGCGCATGGCCTTGGCTGCCAAATCCAATAATGGCCACGTTCTTTTTTAAAATTTTTTGTAAATCCGCATCTTTGTCATAAGAGATTTTCATAACCGGCTCCTTAGGGAATTAAGACGGCCAACACAAAGAAGTGGTGTTGGCAAATCAATGAGATCCGTTAGTTGGCTTTGGCAAGCGGACGCGGTTGACTCACCACCGCACGAATGGGTTCTCGCGCAATAGCAATCCGTCCAGTCCGGACGATTTCTTTAATGCCAAGAGGTTGGAGCAACTGAATAATGGCTTGAATCTTTTGCACGGCACCGGTCACTTCAATCGTATAAGACGTTGGGGACGAATCAATGACATTGGCTCGAAAAATATCAGTAATGCGAAGCGCCTCAGCTCGATCTTCTGCTCGGGTATGCACTTTGATCAATGCCGTTTCACGAGTGACGGCATCACTTTCGTTCAGATCAATGACCTTGATGACATCAATGATTTTATTCAATTGCTTGAGAATCTGTTCGATAATTCGTTCATCACCACTTGTGACAATGGTCATCATCGACACGGTGGAGTCCAAGGTTGGAGCCACGGACAAGCTTTCGATATTAAAACCACGACCACTAAATAACCCCGCCACCCGGGACAGAGAACCAGCTTTATTTTCCAATGTCACTGAAATGATATGTTCCACAACTACAATATCCTTTTACATTGTTAAAGTTGTTGAAAAAGGTTGTCCAGCAAAGCCGCAGGTCCTTTGGCGCGCGGAGCGTACAGGCAGTACGTGAGCACGACAAAGGGCCGAGAACACCGCTGGCGGCCTTTTTCAACAACTTTTTCTACGCAGTTAAAATGGTGTCGGTACTTTCTTTCTTCCCTTTGGCTCCCGGAGTCTGTCGTTTTTGCAATTCTGGTGGATCTTCCAAAATCATTTCATGGTTGCACCCGCCAGCGGGAATCATGGGATAGCAATTTTCGAATTGATAAACCGGCACATCAATAAAGACCGGTTTGTCGATGGAAATTGCTTCACGGATACCATCATCCACTTCATTCGGGGTATTAATCCGAAGACCAGCCGCGCCATATGCTTCCGCGAGTTTCACGAAATCAGGAGTTTCGTCCAAATAACTCGAGGCATAACGGCCTTCATAAAACAGGTCTTGCCATTGTCGCACCATGCCATGGAACCGATTATTAATGATAAACACTTTGACCGGCAGTTTTGCGACTACCGCTGTCGCCAACTCTTGGGTGTTCATTTGAATACTGCCATCCCCGGCAATACACAGCACCAGGCGGTTACGAAACGCTGCCTGTGCACCTAATGCCGCGGGGAAACCAAATCCCATGGTCCCTAACCCCCCTGATGTGAGCCAGGTATTCGGATTGGACAATTGGTAAAATTGCGCCGCCCACATTTGATGCTGTCCCACATCAGTGGAAACCACCGGATCACGATCCTTCGTCAATTGATACAGGCGATCGATCAGATATTGCGGCTTAATCAATTTGTCAGGATCTTGTTCATAGCTCAGCGGATGGGCGGTGTTCCACTCATTCAATTGATCCCACCACGGTTTGCGCATTTCCTTCTGGTCACCATTCACCGTGGCTCGCAATACGTTGATCAATTCCCGCACCACACATTTACAATCACCCACGATCGGAATATCCACATGAATATTTTTACGAATCGATGTTGGATCAATATCGATATGGATAACCTTGGCATTCGGACAAAATTCCGAGACCTTACCTGTGACGCGATCATCGAACCGTGCGCCCACGGCAATAACCAGATCTGAATAATGTATCGCCATATTGGCCACATAGGTGCCATGCATGCCGAGCATGCCCAAGGACAGCGGATGTTTCCCTGGGAATGCCCCCAACGCCATCAAGGTCGAGTCCACGGGAATCTGTGTCATTTCAGCCAATTCCCGAACCTCTTGCGACGCACCAGACAATTGCACTCCACCCCCGATATACAATATAGGTCGTCGCGATTTCATAATGGCATCAGCAGCTTGTTTGATTTTCCACTTGCTGCCTTCATAAGTTGGGTTATAGCCGCGAATCGAGACCGAATCCGGATATTTGAAATCAGCCTTATCCATGGAAATATCTTTGGGAATGTCGACTAACACCGGGCCAGGTCTACCTGTCGTGGCGATGTAAAACGCTTCTTTTATGGATTGCGCCAAGTCATTCACATCTTTCACAAGAAAGTTGTACTTGGTGCACGGACGGCTCAGTCCGATATTATCCGCTTCCTGAAAGGCATCATTCCCGATCAGCGCGGTAGGCACTTGCCCCGTAAAACACACCATTGGAACGGAATCCATATAGGCATCGGCTAGGGCGGTGACTACATTCGTCATCCCAGGACCAGAGGTAATCAAACACACACCCGGCTTGCCGGTAGCCTTGGCATAGCCTTCCGCCATATGTCCCGCGCCTTGTTCATGCCGGGTCAAAATGACTTCAACATCATTTTGTTGATGCAGGACATCGAAAATTTTTAGAACCACCCCTCCCGGAAGAGCAAAAATCGTTTTCACTCCTTCGCGTTTCAAGGCTTCCACAAAAATTTCGGCTCCTGTAAGCTGTGCCATACGTATCCCTCACCCATTTGATTGAACCACTCGTGGTTCGGTTAAAAATATATGTTTCCGGCCTAAGTAACCACAATAGACTGATGGCCAAGAAACCCAATTGTTTCCAGGGGTTGTACCCTGAAACCAATCATGATAAACCTGCGTTATCCACAAGTCAACTTGGCTATTCTCAATTCCAGATACTGACGACGATCGACCAAAACTTTTCAAAAAGTTTCGCAGCCCAATATCCCAAACTCCAAAAAAGACTGAAAACCTAATGCCCTGAGCATCCTCCCATGTTTCCTGACTTCGAACAAGAGTTAAAAAAATTAGAAGCTCAACACCTGCGTCGTCATTTGCGGATTGTGGAATCACCAGCCGATACCACGATCACGATCGAAGGCCGTGAACTCATTTCCATGGCCTCAAATAATTACCTGGGGTTAGCCAATCATCCTGCTATCAAACAAGCAGCCATCGAGGCAATTGAGCAATGGGGAGTCGGCGCTGGCGCAGCCCGCCTCATCTCCGGCACCATGCGCCCCCACCAGCAACTAGAAAATGATCTGGCTCATTTCAAACAAGTCGAAGCCGCATTGACCTTTGGAACAGGGTACACCGCAAACATCGGGCTCATCCCTTCTCTCATCGACCAGGGCGGACTCATCCTTGCCGATCGTTACTGCCATGCCAGCTTAATCGAGGCATGCCGACTGGCTAAAGCCAAGCTTCGCGTGTTTCATCATAACGATGTCGAGCACCTAGAAAAACTACTTAAAAAACGAGAGAAGATCTGTCCAACCCTAGTGGTCACCGAAGGAGTCTTTAGTATGGACGGCGATCTCGCCCCACTTCCGGACTTACTGAACCTCTGCCAACCTCACGAGGCCACACTGTTAATTGATGACGCACACGGAACCGGTGTGATAGGAAAAAACGGACGAGGAACGGTTGAACACTTTGCCTTGAATCCCAAAGACCTGATTCAGATGGGAACGTTGAGCAAAGCCATAGGAATAAGCGGAGGATACGTAGCGGGAACAGCTTCCTTAAAAGAATATCTCATCAATACTTCAAAAGCATTTATCTACACCACCGCTCAACCACCAGCCATCGCCGCGGCAGCCTCAGCAGCCATCCAGATCATTCAAAATGAACCCGAACGCCGACAACGTTTGTGGGAAAACCGAAACTATCTCTTTTCAGAATTGAAAAGCCTGGGCTTTCAATTCACAGATACCAATAGCTCAATTCTTCCCATCATAGTCAAATCGCCAGACAAAGCATTGAAGATGTCTCAGGCATTATATGAAGCCGGCATCTACGTCCCCGCCATCCGCCCACCCACCGTTCCCAAAAACAGCAGTAGGCTTCGACTGACCGTCAGCTCGGAACATTCGAACGACCAATTGGAGAAAGTAATCAAGGCATTTGGAATATTAAAAAGAAATTCTGGCTCTTCTCCCAAGCGAGTAGGTAAATTTTGGCGAGGCATTTCCTGAAAGGCTCGCCGGAGAAGAGGTGGGTGAGGTTTGTGACCGTGGGAAAAGTGGCCAGGCGTTCTTGAGGCGTCACGCTGATCATCCCTCCCCTTTGTAAGCGGACCTGCCGGCGCGCCGGAGCGCTTTGGCGAAGGCGTGGGCGGGTTCATCAACATCGTCAAGGTTACCGACACCCGTTTCGCAGGAAGGAGAGGGAACGGGACCAAAAGCACACCACTGACGACCTGATGACTAGCAACGGAGAGGTAGGAGAATCGTCAAGTTTCTTGACAGGTGGAGGGCGACTCTCAGGGTGAAGGATGTGGTGCAACCCACAGAGTCAACGGCCACTATTCATGCTGGATATGGCATTTCCTACCGAAACCCTCTTCGCGTGTCACACCGCGGAAAGAAAACCGACACCCCCCCACGAGGGCGAGGCACCAAGGCGGACTTGTGGTCATTCTGAGCCCCCCACCTTGTCATTTCGACCCTTGAGAGAACCCCTTACATCACAACGGTCCTGTCATTTCGAGCGGAGCGAGAAATCTCCCCCCATTGTCGAACGAGAGATTTCTCCTTCCACTCGAAATGACAGAGTGGGACTGATTGCTCATCCCCTTCCGTTAACCAGTTCGATCAATCTTGGTGCCCTTATAAAGGGTAGCGTCCCCTTTTTTACGCCACGGGGGATGGTGTGAGAGAATACGAGATTTCTCCTTGAGGTCGAAATGTGTTCGTCGTCCAGTTCATTTTCCCATCGGCGTCAACACCCGAGGTCTGGGCAAAGTTGGGATCCCCCAGTCAGGTGATGTTTAAATCCGTATCAGAAATTCTGTTAACCTAAACAAAAATTCAACAGGTGCACTTGTGCCAATAGATTGAGCAGAAAATTTCCAAGATTCGAGATCTTGCACCTTAGAGAGTCCCGCTTCATTATCTATGATGTTACAAGACCATGTGTTGAATAAAGTTTAAGTTACCTCTTCAATCTTCAGGAGGTATTTAATGATCTTATCCAATGCGCGGGCGCTGAGTTTTTGACCGTACCAACGGGGCATGACATGGTCGTTTTCGAGGCCGGGGGGGATTGGGGAATAGTTAGCGGCAGTCAACTATTCTCGCAGAATGGACCGGCCTTCGATTTCAGTGGAAACCGTTCCGGATGCTCAATGGTTTCCAGCCCCAAATCCACATCCAAATCAGGCCAGTAGAAATGATCAGCAGAGGGTTGTTCAACGTTGAGAATCTTACCAATGGCCGCTTCTTTGAACCAAGGAAAATCTTCATAAGGCAGAAACAGTTCTTGCTCCCCGGCAAGGAGCCAAATGCCGTGACCTGATACGTGAGTGACTTCAACTGGCGAAGTGTGAGTCCCAAGCTGTTTTGAGTTCATCGAGATGCTCCTCAATAATGAGTTCTATCTTCTTGAGTTGGGCGGGTGACAATCCATGGTTTCTGGACATTTCGATCTTCGGCTCTAACCAAAATTTTCCCTCGCCCTCCCCAGAATATACATGCACATGTCTTCGAGCCTCCTCCCTTGAAAAGAAAAAGAATCGATAGCCATCTTTTCGAAAAACGGTTGGACTCATTGCAAGTGAATCTTCATGTGAAGCTGCCCGACCATTTCTGCCAGGAATCCCTTTCGTTCTAGCTGATAACTTTAACACACCTTAATTTTTTGCGCTCTCTTGTACTTCAGAACCCACGAAAAAATCCCTTGTAAACTTCAAGAAACCTCTTCAATCTTCAATAAATATTTAATGATCTTATCCAATGCGCGGGCGCTGAGTTTTTGGCCGTACCAGCGGGGCATGACGCGATCACGATAGCCTTCCACGATATAGGCGCCTGGATTCAAAATGGATTCTTGTACATACTCCCATTCAGTTTCGGCAGTCCCTCGATAGTTTGGATCGGCTAATCGTTTGGGGGCATTGGTGCCCAATTCCAGTTTCGGTCCTTCTCGCCCTTTGGCCACCTGAATGCCCGGAATGGTGTGGCAGGCGGCGCACCCGGATTGAATGAAAATTTTATCGATGGGCTCCTTGCCGCTTGCCAACGGAACGTTAGCTTTGTTTACCTCTTTCTTCTTTGTCGCGTTCTCGGATGTTTCAACCTTCGGCTTCTCAACGAATTCTTGCTTTGAATCATCGGAAGACAAGATTCGGTTGACGGTCCAGAGAAAAGTCAAACTCAAGACCCCGATGATAATGAGGGTTTCTTTATCCAACTGAAATTGTTTCTTTTTCGTAGCCACGGGACTCTACCTTTTGCCTAATTGGAAAAAGCCTTTTTGCAGGGTATCTCTATCACAAACTTGGGGGCCCCACCAACAGGGGAAGAATTTTAATCCCTGTTTTGGTAGGCTGAACGGCGATCTCATCGAAAGCCATTTTCTATGAATACGTTTTTTTCTTCCACACCGTTTTTACCACATCCTTGGCTGGCCAATCCCCATGTTCAGACCCTGGTGCCTTGGTATCAACGCCGCAGCCATCTCCTTGCCACTGTCCCCATGGAAGAACGCCTGTTCCAAGTCGATCCCCAATCCCGGATCAAAAGTATGTGCAGTTGGCAACACATTCGAGGCGAAGCCCCTGCGCTGATTTTGGTCCACGGCCTCGAGGGTTGCCACGAATCACACTACATGCGAGGGCTGACGCACAAAGCCTGGCATGAAGGATTCAATGTCGTCCGCTTCAATCAACGAAACTGTGCCGATACCGAACATCTCACTCCCACCCTGTATAACGCGGGATTGAGCCACGACATTCGGGCCGTCGCCGACGAACTGGTGGGCAAAGACGGGATCCAGGCCATCTGGTTGACCGGCTTTTCGATGGGTGGCAACTTGGTGTTGAAAATGGCAGGAGAAGCCAAAGATGAGTTCTCGGCCTTACAAGGAGTGGCGGCAGTCTGTCCGAACATTCATCCAGCCGCCTGCGTGGCGGCGCTAGAACAGCGCCGCAATTGGGTCTATCACGAACATTTTATGGTAAAACTCAAAGCCCGCTTGCGACGCAAAGCCCAACACTATCCCGGGAAATGGGACCTGTCTCTGTACAAACACATTCGCACGATGTCCCAATTCGACGATGCCTACACCGCCCCAGATGGCGGCTACCGCGACGCAGCCGACTATTATGACCACGCTGGAGCCCGTCATGTGTTAGCGCACATTCGTGTCCCGACCTTGATCATCATCTCACAGGATGATCCCTTCATTCCCATTGCCTCGTTTGATATTCCAGCCATCCGCGCCAACCCCTGCATTCAACTCATCACCCCGGCTCATGGCGGCCACTGTGGGTTTATTCAAACATCGCGAGAAAACGAAGACAGACATTGGGCAGAAAATCGAATCATCGATTTCCTGCAATCCGACTTTCAGAAATAGATTAGGACCTGAGAGAAAATAACTTGGACAATATCGCCCCAAGATTTGGGGAGGATTTGGACGGAACGATTGAGAAAAACTCGAGGCATAGCACAGCTATGTTGAGGGATTTTCGATTGAGGCCCGTTCAAAGATGGCTCGAAGATTGGATGCGAGATTGTTCAAGTTATTTTCTCTCAGGTCCTTAGTCAGGTCCTGGATTTCAGGTGCTCTCCTGGCTAATCATTGGCCCTTGAAAGGACAAACGAGTATACTGACTCAGAATTACGGTGTATTAACGTAGCAGCGAGACCAAAAGGGACCCTGCGGAATATGGCCCCCGGGTCCAAGTCCAGCCTTTTTCGGACGAGAGGGTTGATATGTGGAAGCTTATTATCATTCTAGTGCTCCTGATCATTTTCTATTTCATGATTCGAGCATCTATCCGTGAGTTTTTAGGGAAGAAGGAACCTGATCCGTTGTTACCCACCAAAGATGTCATGGTGCAAGACCCGGTCTGCAAGACATATATTCCGGCGGGCACCGCTTTAGGGGAAAAAATTGGTGGGCAACAATATTATTTCTGCAGTGAGGAATGTGCAGAAAAGTTTAAGAGTTACATGGCAGGATAGTTGAGGTTCCAACTGCAATCCCTCAACCAGTACCTGAGGAAGCAACAAACCAAAAAATACTCGTTGTCTTATCAACCCCCACCTGTTTGTCATTTCGACCCTTGAGAGAAATCTCCCCCATCCCCACGCCACCTTTTTCTTTTAAGTGAAAATTAGTTATGCGGGGTCTTGCCCCCCGCGCGACGAGGCACTTTTGTTTCGGCAAAAGTGCCCAAAACCATTTCCGCCCGTATGCGGCCCCAAGGGGGTCCCTCCGCCTGAGCCCCGAATAAGAGGGCGAGGGAACTCGCTCCGCTCAAACAGCCCTCGCCAAGAAGTCGATTCGGGGCTCCGGCTCCGCCGCATCCGAAGGCGGGCAGATCAAGTCGATTCAGTACGGCGGCTCCGCCGCGCCCAACGCGGGAGAGGCGAACATTAATATTGTTGCGTGGTGCGCAATATGCTATGGTTATCTGGTGATTAAATCTTTTAGCCACAAAGGACTCCAGAATTTCTATGAGACAGGGAGCGTGGCTGGGATTCAACCGGGGCACAAAAAGAAATTACGCTTACAATTGACAGCATTAGAGACAGCCCAAAATATCGAGGACATGGATCTCCCAGGATTGAGACTTCACCCCTTGAAGGGGAAAAAGAAAGATCACTGGGCCATTGACGTCAGTGGAAACTGGAGAATGACCTTCCGATTTGAGGAAGGAAACGCTTACGTAATCAATTATGAGGATTACCACTCATGAGCATGCATAACCCGCCACATCCTGGGGAATTCATCAGGGAAATTTATATCAAACCCTTCAACATCAGCGTTCGAAACGTTGCCGAAAAGCTGAAAGTTTCTCCCTCCACCTTTGGACGTCTACTCAACGGAGAAAGCCACATGACTCCAGAGATGGCACTACGAATCTCCAAAACTTTGGGCCGTTCCCCAGAGAGTTGGTTGGCCATGCAAGACAATTACAATTTGTGGCAGGCCAAGAAGAAGGTCAATTTAAAAAACGTGCAGCGGTTAGACCTTTCCGTAGCCTAACCGCTTTAGCTTTTTTGTGGGTTGCGGGGTTTCGCCCCCGCCGAAGAGTCACTTTTGTTTCGGCAAAAGTGACCAAAACCATTCTTGTCGAGTAGCCAGGGGAGGTTGCCCTCCCCCAGCTCTCACAGAACCGGACTTGTGGACCACACATCCGGCTCCTCAGAGCGCCATCTCTTAGGCGAACAGCAATAGTTGTCCGTCCGAGGCCGTGAACACTTCGGGGTGTTTGCGTTGCCATTCGCTCCACAGGGTATAAACCCTTTTCTCGAACCATGCATTCGGATACGCCTGATGCAGAGCCCAAGTACAGCTCTTGTGCCGCGTTGCGCGAACGCGGCGCGCGCCGCTACTTCCCCGCGAACGCCACGCGCTTTGAGATGTCGATGCAGGTGTCGGGGTCGGCGCTTCTGACGAATGATGAGCGCTCGCAGTCGCCTGCGTATATGCCCATCAAAAGTATGGAAGCGATAGGCTCCACCACGAGTGCCTATCCCGCCGAAGTAGGCTTCCCAACCCCGCAGGTAGGTGTTCAATTCGGAGAGGCACCGCTCCAGTGATTGGCCCCACTTGCGCGGGGTCAGTTCCCGGATACGGACGCTTATGCGCCGGTTGCTTCGCTCCGATAGATGCACCTCCAGCGTGCCTTCCCGACTCCTGCGAAAGCAGAACCCCAGGAAATGAACTTTATCGGGGCTGGTTACCGAGCTCTTCTCTTCGTTCACCTTCACACGCAAACGCTTTTCGATGAAGCGGCGAGTTGAGTCCATCACCCGGTCTCCAGCACGTTCGCTATGCACGTAGATGTTCGCCTCGTCGGCGTAGCGCACACAGCTCAGCCCACGTCGTTCCAGTTCCCAATCCAGTTCGTCGAGTACGCCGCTGGATAGCAACGGGCTTAGTGGGCCGCCTTGAGGTGTGCCTTCTTTGACCGTGATGACCGCTCCGTCGGGCATGACCACTTTCGCTTTGAGCCTCCGGTGTATCAGTTTCAAGACGCGTCCATCTTCGGCTTTCTGAGCCAAACGGTTCAGAAGCCTCTGATGGTTTACGCGATCGAAGAATGTGGATAGGTCCCAAGCTACAACCACTTCGCGCCCTTCTTCGATATGCCGTTTTGCTTCCGCGATGGCGGTCTGTGCGCCTCGTTTCGGACGGAATCCATGACTACTGGGGTGGAAATGGAGCTCGAACATCGGTTCCAGCACATGCCGGGTCGCTTCTTGCACCCATCGATCTATCACGGTGGGTATCCCCAACCCCCGCTCTCCTCCTCCGGGCTTAGGTAACCAAACCCGCCGGATGTCACCGGGGCGATAGGTCTCCTTCAGCAGCGCATGTTGGAGCTTGGGGAGAAGGGCCCGAACGTTCTGAAGCACTTCTTTCACGCTCTTTCCGTCCACACCTGCCGCACCGTTGTTGCCTACGACGTTCAACAGCGCCTTCGCCAGATTCGGCGAGGACGCTACCTGTTCGAGTAAACCCGCCTTCGGCGAATCTACTCTGGCGGCCGATTGGTTCGACTCCTTGCTCTTCGCTATCTGCCGCAGCCAGGCTTTGACCTCGGGGACGCCCGGGGCCTTGGCCTGTCCGCGTCCCTCTTCGGGCTGGTCTGCGAACGCGAAGTTCAGTTGTCGTCTTTCGGCTCTTTTCATCTCTGTCACTCCCTTGGCTCCATCCTCTTTCGAGGGTTTCATCGCTACGATGGAATGATCCGACTTCTCCACGCGCATCGGGCTGTCGTCGTTTCCTCCTCCAGCCCTATCCCATCTGGGGACACATGGAGATCTCCCGGGATAAGATCGAGTCATGTCCCGCCGCCTCCGTCGCCTTTACCCGTCGGTCCCGACCGAATATTGGGCGTCGTGTTATGGCGCACACTCACCCGGACCGACGTGCCTATAGGCGCTTGACTGTTCGTTCGGTGCTGCGGTTCGTCTCAGGCTTCCATCCCACCTCGCCTCACGGCGACGCAGTTGCCCTGCGACTCGCGGTTGCCTCCGGCAGGCCCCGCAGAGGACTACAATGTCATTGCACTGGCACCTCCAATTACTCGATCATGCCCGGCGTACGCCAGGAAGAGGCAGCATGAGATGCTGCAGCTACCTAAAAATAAAAGACGACGCAATTCGCTCAAAAGGAGAGGCAACATAACCCACGAGGAGTGCCATAAATTTATTTGCACCTGATCGTATTGTGCTGCCAGAACCCTAAATTCTGCATGATCCGATTTCTCCTTCCACTCGAAATGACAAAGGAGAACCCCTAATTGCTCATCTCGAATAGGCTTCTAACCTTGCAACTCCCCTCCTGTTGTCATGTCGACCCTGGGGAGAAATCTTGCCACTCCCACCACGCATGGGCAGGCCGTCCAACCCCAACAGAGAGATTTCTCCTTCCACTCGAAATGACAGAGTGGGACTGATTGCTCATCCCCTTCCGTTCATCAGTTCGATCAATCTTGGTGCCCTTATAAAGGGTAGCATCCACTTTTTTAAGCCACGGGGGCTGGTGTGAGAGAATACGAGATTTCTCCTTGGGGTCGAAATGACAAAAGGGAACAGCGAAAGGATAAAGAGAAAGAAAAGGGTGGCAGAAAATGAAGGAGCGGGAATACGTGACCTCAGTTGCCATTTTTTGGGTTCTCTGAATCGAGGACTAGTAGTTCGATGGGAGTGCTTCCGCGCCTTTCAGGCTTCCCTGTTTTAATAGGGGGGCTGTTGAATAATTCACGTCAATAGCCAATACACACTCCAGATGAGCCCGATATCGTCAGTAGGAGGGAATGTTCAAAAAAGTCCGTCCAGCAAGGCTGCAGCACTTTTGACGCGCGGAGCGTACTCATAGTACGTGAGCACGGCAAAAGTGCGAGAACGCCGCTGGCGGCTTTTTTCAACATTCCCTTGGGTATGCCCTTTCCCGCCACGGCTGACGGGGGATACTTCCTGATTGAAACGGTGTCAGACTTGGTTAAGGGCTCGCGCAAGAATAACTTCCCCTGTTTGAGCGTCGATCCATCCCGTCTGGCGGCGTTGCTCGTCCTTTCCATACGAGGGGTATGCGCAGTCCTCGCGCCTTGCCAGACAGGTGTCTCATCACCCAAACAGGGGAAGTTATTTTTGCGCGAGCCCTAAGTTGAGTAACGGTACTATTCTCATTTTCCCCAGTGAATTTTGGTTGAGTTTCAGCACTGGAGAGTTATGAGCACCTCTACAAACCAGGCATTTTATGTGAGGGCAAGGAAACCGCGCGCGGAAAACCGGAATGTATGGGCGAATACATGAGGATGTGAGCACGCGGCTGACGCCGCCATCACAGAAAAGGACGGTTTTTAGAGGTGCCCTTATGAATGTGGAATGACTTCTTTCGGGTGAGGGTTGATCACACCGTAGGTTTTCACGAGAGTCGCAACTTCGTTCGGGTCCGTGGTGGGTGGGGCGCAGGTGACGCCGGCACAGACATACGCGCGAGGCTCTCCTTTGATACCAAATACTTTGACGGCCCCGGCGACGGCTGGCGGGAGATGGTCTAGTTTCACTTCCGTCGGATCATACACCGCGACGATTTTCCCCGGACGATAACTAGTCAGGGCGGCGTTCCAGAGACTCTGCGTTTTGGGATCGTTTTTCTTGCCGATGATCACCGCCTGAGCTGGACGATTGAAATGATGGTACACGGCCAGGGCGTAGGCGGCAATAAATCGCCCACGCCGCTGCGCTGAGCCGGCGAAGGCCTCCAACGTTTCACGGGCTTTCTGTGCATAGTCTTGGCGATTTGTCAGCGAGGCCAGCCGATCGAGGACGGCGGCGGCGACACCATTGGGGGAAGCCGTGGGGTTATCACTGATATCCTTGACCGGTCGCCCTAACACCGCGAGGGCATCTGCTTGAGGGGCGCGATCGAAAAACCCGCCGGCTTGTGAGTCCCACAATGTGACGATGGCATAATCCATGAGATCCTTGGCCACGGCCAGATACCGCGTTTCCCCAGTGACTTCGAACGCATCCAGTGAAGCGTTGGCCATCTGCACCTGATCATTGAGCAATCCTGGGACACGTGCCTGCCCTTCAAAATACGCGTGGTACATTCCTTGCCCTTCTCGATAGGCTGCTCGAAGCAAGAGATCAAGCGTCTTGAGCGCAAAGGCCTTCGCGTGTTCATCTCCGAGAACCTGAAAAGCTTCCAGGTACGCGGAGATCAACATCCCATTACGGTCAGCATACATAGTCTGATCGACCAGTGGGGCTTTGCGTGTCAGACGTGCCTGATACAAATGTTGTGTGCCATGGCGGATGAGCTCCCTGACTTTGTCTATCGGTACCTTTAGCTCTTGGGCAATGGCCTCTGACGTAGTGGCAATCAACGGGACATTCTTGGCAGGATTCTCCCGCATCTCCCCCAGGGCTTGAATATCGTAGTAGCGGAGAATGACCTCTTCTTCATCTTGGGGGAGGGCCTGCCGCACGTCTTGAACCGTCCAGGTGTAATAATCTCCATCGTCTTCCCGTGTCATGTCGGCATCCTGATGAGCATAAAACCCGCCGGTGTCTTGATTCGACAGCACGCCATTGACATAAATCCTGATACCCTCGGCGATCTTCCGATACAACACATTCCCTGTGGCCTGGTAAGCGTGGAGATAATTCATTAAGAGTTCTGCATTGTCGTAGTTCATTTTTTCAAAATGGGGAACGGTCCACTGCGGATCAGTGGCATATCGGAAAAACCCTCCACCGATGTGATCGTATACCCCGCCATGGGCCATGGCATCCAACGTCTTGGTGGCAATCTCCAGCATCTTCGGATCCTGATTGACAAAGTACGTGGCCAACGCCAAATCCATCGCACTCCCCGAGGGAAATTTCGCGCCAGTGCCAAAGCCACCGTTCACGGGATCAAACTCCTTGGCCATACTCGTGGTCACGGACTGCACGAGGCCCTCGAAGAGGGGACCTTTCTGATTAGCGCGCGCGCCATAGCTGGCCAAGGTCCTGGCCAGTTGCGCTGCACTGACCTGCACTTGAGCCTTGCCCACTGTGTACACCCTCACCAATTCAGGCAGTAGCTGCTTCAGGCCTGTTCGTCTCCCACGCGTGGTCGGCGGGAAATACGTGCCACCAAAAAATACCTGGCCTTCCGATGTAAGAAACGCGGTCAATGGCCAGCCACCTTGGCCTGTCAAAGCCCGAACAGCTTCCTGGTATCTACGGTCAATATCCGGTCGCTCATCCATATCCACTTTGATCGCGACAAAATTTTGGTTGATGAGATTAGCAATCTCCTGATTTTCATACGACTCCATGTCCATCACGTGACACCAATGACACCAGACAGCACCAATATCCAGGAGGATGGGTTTATCTTCTTCTTGCGCCTGTTGAAAAGCCGCTTGATTCCAGGGGCGCCAGTGTACTGGTTGCCGTGAAGCTTCTCTTAAGTAGGGGCTGGCCTCCCCAGCCAACAGATTCCCCGTTGATTCAGGTGTGACGTTCGGGGATGTGAGGTGTCTGGGTTCAGTCGCAACGGTGTTCATGGGCACAAGCAAGAGGCTTATACCCACGGCTATCGTCAAGAATTGTGCAATCGGACTCTTTCGACGTCGATTCATGATCATTTACTCAATAAAGATCCCCGCAGCAAGCTGACGGGGTATTCAGAGGAACAAAATGATTTGAAAATCCCCCTAACCCCCTTTTCCAAAGGGGGAATCTAAGGGGTAACCCCGTAGCAAGCTACGGGGAATAGCAAGTTCAACCTTATACATCAGCGCTCAACGGAATCTACCTTTTCATATAGTCAATCCTGTTTATTCCAGTAGCAATTCCACATCCTGTTTGAACACCTCTTCCGTTTGTGGGCCAAAGTACCGTTTGAGTATCAACCCTTTGCGGTCAATCAGCAAACTTGTTGGAAAGCCCATTATATAGAAACGTTTTTTGACCATAGCCAGGTCACCCATCCAAACGACATAGTCCATTCCATGATCTGCCATGAAGGCTTGAATATCCTTGGGGTCCCCAGAGTCCAGGGCAATTCCTATCACGTCCAACCCTTTGGTTTTTAGCTGATGTGATAGACGCACAAGGTGCGGGATCTCTTGAAGACAAGGCCCACACCAGGTGCCCCAGAAATTAATGAGCACCACGGCTCCCTTCAAGTCAGACAACGTAATGGGCGTTCCATCTAATTTCTGAAACGTAGCATCCGGGACGGGACTGAGTGGGGTTGAGGCGGCGGCATTCGTGGTGATCGCGAGAAAACTCACCGTCGCCACGAATGTCCCGATGACCATCATTGAAGTGGGATGTACCAAGGAGCAGCCCTCCCATCCATCCAAACCACAGCATACATAGGATCAGACACTACCTTCACTCACAGGCCCTAACCCGGACGACCCGGAACCAAAGATGTCGTTCGAGGTTCGTCGTTCACAAGACGTAACTCGTAATACGTGAGGCGCATTGGAGAAAAGTAATGGGTCGATGGGGAAGAAGTCATAATCCGAAAACCGTCATGCATGATCCGTAGACAAAAAGACGTTTCCCCATTTTAGGCATCACGCTTCACGCATTACTGATCACGATTTTATCATGACTCATCACTCTTTACTATATTTCCAGGTGGACCGGTCTAGCCCCGGTTTTGTGGACAGGTTCGTAAAGAGTGAATAAGGGCATTGGCACCCTAAGTGTTCGCCCTTCACACCAGTTTATAGCGAATTCTCGTTGAGAGGGCTATCCTGCATGTTTGACCATTTGGACAAAAGCCCCACACCCGGAGGCGCGAGGCTTTTTGAGGAATGTCCCTTTTCTTCGCGCTCAAATCGAATGTTGGAAATTCCCACCCCGCGATGGTGCAGCACGCGCACGACAGCGCCTCAGAATGCCCGCGTTTCGGTCCCCTGCAAAAAAATCAGAATGTCCCCTTTTCCCCATGCTCCTTCGACTCCGGCAGGACTGCCGGGCCCTCACCCATTCAGGCGGCAGCACGGCCCCCGCTAGGGGAACAGCGAAGGCTCCTGCATTGGAACTTTCGAAGCTCCATCGCATGGCTTCGAGGCGAAATAGTGGGGCTGTTGAATATTTCGCGTCAATTGCCAATAAAAGCTCTGGATGAGCCAAGCATTGTCAAGGGGAGGGAATGTTCAAAAAAGCATGCCCTGAGTCTTTCCGAAGGGTCTATCCAGCAAGGCCGCAGCCATTTTGACGCGCGGAGCGTACTCATAGTACGTGAGCACGGCAAAAGGGCGAGAACGCCGCTGGCGGCTTTTTTCAACATTCCCATAGTGTGATCAGTGGTTGTCAAAGTCTCGTGAATACACGATACTCGATTTGCTTCGTTCAACCCAAGTCACAACCTACGTATTGCATTCCGGGCTACCCTGTGTTGAGATAGTGAGAACGTCATTGGTGTCGAAGCTTTGACCTGTACCCTTAATAGCCAGGCTTTAAAGAAAGGGATCCTTATCCATGAAGAAATTATCTCGATCGACTGTTGGTCACCGAATCAGCCAAGTGGCGATAGGGTTGGTGTCCTTGTTTGTGGTGTGCTTGATGGCCGGTCCTGGGGTTAGCCTGGCGGGAGTTGAAGAAGAAATCCGCACGCTCCGCGAAGACTTACAGGAGATGAAGAAAGATGTGGCAGAGATTAAAAAACTCCTTCAAGGGGCGTTCAAGGAGGCCCCTCCCGAAAAGACCAGCGCGACCGTGGGCTTTGGAGGCTACCCTACGTTAGGGCAGGCTGATGCGCCGGTGACGATTGTCGAGTTTTCTGATTATCAATGTCCGTATTGCAAACGTTTTACTCTTCAAGTTTTCCCGCAGCTGAAACGCGACTATATCGATACAGGAAAGGTCCGCTATGTGTTTCGCGATTTCCCCCTGACGCAGATTCATCCTCAAGCGGCTAAAGCGCACGAGAGTGCGCATTGTGCTGGGGAGCAGGATCGGTATTGGGATATGCATGACGTCTTGTTTCAGAATCAGAAAGATCTTTCTCTTCCGGCCCTCTCACGAAATGCCGAGGCCATTGGGTTGGATGTGGCTACGTTTGAATCATGCTTGGAACGCGGGCAGCATGCCGCAGCCATTCAACAAAACATCCAGGATGGAGCCAAGGCCGGGGTGCGTGGTACCCCATCGTTTATTATTGGAAAGAGCGGCGCCGGTGATACGATCACTGGGACCATCGTTCGTGGCGCACAACCCTTCGCCAAGTTTCAGCAAGTGATCGAGGCTGTACAAAAACCCCTGCCTGCGAAAGACGGAAAATCTCCGGCCGCCAAGCCGTAGGGGCCCGTGAAACAATAACTTGGACAACATCGCGCCCAGGTTTGGGTCGGATTTGGACGTAACGATTGAGAAAACACCGAGGCATAGCATGCCTATGTAGAGGCGTTTTGATTGAAGCGCGTTCAACCTAGAAACGGCAGTTGGGCGCAAAAAAGACGTGAAAAATATTGGTGTGCATCGTGAAACAGAAAAAGTCGTGGTCACCTTGGTGGTGATGAGACATTTTTCTGTTTTGCGAGGTGCGCCAAGATCTTGCGCGGACTTTTGTGATCCGACTGCTGTTTCTAGGTTCCAAGATGGCCCGAAGATGGGATGCGAGATGTCCAAGTTATTGTTTCACAGGCCCCAACGCCTCTTTCTCCCAACCTCTCTCTCCCAACCTCTCTCTCCCAACCTCTCTCTCCTATCACCAGAACTCGTAGGTTCAGTTTGACCCTGCTGATTTGCCTGAGTTTGCGTCGAGATGGTTGAGTTTTTGGGCTCCTCCGAAGAATTTGTGGGTACTTCTCAGGTAACTCCTAAGTAACTTCATGCTATCCTCCGTCGTCCGGGTGCGCCGCGCGCCATAAGGGCGCTAGGTACCTCCCCGCGTCATTCCCGACGTCTGTTATCGGGAATCCAGGTTCGTTCTTAAGATAGATCCCCGATAACCAACGTCGGGGATGACGGATTCAGGTTCACCAGACCTCGGCCTTTCTTCTCTCCTGTGCCTCCTCAGTTGCCTCACGAGTTACTTTCCGTCGTCTGGGTGGGCCGCGCCCCATAAGGGCGCTACTCAGGAGGTTTCCCACAAGGCCACATGCCATAGCCCCTGCACCGTAGGCTTAATCGGCTTGTGGACCCTGAGGGAAACTTCGGATCAATCGCAATTTTGGTGGAGTGAGACTCGCGTCTTGAGTCAGACCTTCCTTGACAGAATCCGTTCGCCCTGAGCTTGTCGAAGGGTCAGAAACTTCAATGTGTACCATTCATGGTTCGACAAGCTCACCACGAACGGAACGGGATTGGACGCCTAAATCAGAACAGGAGCCCCTCGCATAGTATGTCCGTCATCGCCATAGGCCTCGACTCCACCAAAATTGCAACTGATCCGAAACTTCCCCATGAGTCAATTGAATATGAGCATCGAAATAAAACCGGTCCCCGGTGGGAAAATTCGTTGGTTTTTCAGTGCCTCGGAAAGGATTCGTTAGGTGCTCGACCCACAAATTTTCCTGAAGAGCCAGTTTTTGTTTCCCCAATCCGAAAAAGCTCAAGGAATCCACATTATTCGGCAATGTCAAAGGGGTGAAATTCCATGTCAGGTGCCAGCACATCGGTTGGTCCCAATCAGACTGCCAATCAGGTAATGGTCGGACGTCAGGCCATTTTCGATCGTGATCTCCAGGTCATGGGGTATGAACTCTTGTATCGAGATGGCCAGATGAATGCGGCAACCTTTTCCGATGGCGATGCCGTGACTGCTCGGGTCATGTTGAATACGTTTTTGGAAATCGGGTTGGATCAAATTGTGGGTCCACATTTGGCCTTTATTAATCTCACGACCAGATTTTTGCGCGATAATCTCTGTAGCGATTTGCCGAAAGATCGTGTGGTGTTGGAGATATTGGAAAATATTCCCATGGATGATGAAGTCATCCAAGCGATGACACGGTTATCCGCGGAGGGCTATACCCTGGCATTGGATGACTTTGAATATACCGAAGCGCTTCGACCGATGGTCGAGCGCGCGAAGATGGTAAAGCTCGATGTGATGGCGCTAGAACCGAAACGCCTTACAGAGGATGTGGCCACTTTGAGACAGTTGCCCGTGACACTCTTGGCTGAAAAGATTGAATCGCAGGAAATCTTTGAATGGTGTAAAAAGTTAGGGTTTGACTACTTTCAAGGTTATTTTTTCTGCAAACCCAAAATTATTGAAGGAACATGCATTCCTCCAAATCAAATCGCTATCTTGTCCTTGTTAGCCAAGTTGCAAAATCCGGAAACGGAAATGGGAGAAGTTGAAGCCATCATCAAGCAAGATGTTTCGCTCAGTTATAAAGTGCTCCGGTTTGTGAACTCCGCCTTTTTTTCCCGACCCAAGAGAATCGACTCTATTGGACAAGCCGCGTGTTTAGTGGGATTGGCCAAGCTCAAAACCTGGGGCACCTTATTGGGCATGGCTGGGATGGATGACAAGCCCATGGAGTTGCTGCTTATTGCTCTGGTGCGGGCAAAGATGAGCGAAGAAGTCGCCACGGCGTTACACGAAAGTGACGTGGAAGAATATTTCACCGTGGGTCTGTTTTCTGTCCTTGATGCGCTGTTGGATAAGCCCATGTCGGAAGTGTTGAGTATGGTCGAGCTTTCTTCATACGTTCACGAGGCCTTGATTGAGCGAAAGGGAAAACGGGGGGAGGTCCTCCAATGTGTTTTGGCCTATGAACAGGGAGACTGGGAGGGGGTTCAACATCTTGGCCTTGATCACTCCACGCTGCAAAAAAGTTATTTTGAATCCCTGGCCTGGATGGGTGGTCTTATGCCGCTTTTGAAAGAGTAAGGGGCAGGATCACGATCTGATTGTTTCACATCCTGTGTCTTCCTGATGATGGCCTTGATTGCCGGCGCTCGTTTTTCCCCACATTTTCAATGAGTCGACTGGCTGTTCCCCATGTAAAGAAGGTGGGGTCTCTCCCCTTTAGCTTCTGGATTTCTTGCCGATAAGCATGAGGGACCCGAAACAGAGGGTTTCGAAATTCCCACGAACTGAAACGATTGTTTTCGTAGAAACTCCATCTCCCATGAACAGCGTGAATTGTTAAAAGAAGGACGGTATGGCAAACCCAGAACATCTCGCAATTTTGGATCAAGGGGTTCAAGTTTGGAATGATTGGCGAGAGGAAAATCCTGGTATTCGCCCGGATTTAGCTCGAGCGGATTTATCAGGATACTGTTTGACGGAAGCGAACTTGACCGGAGCGAATGTGCAGGAGGCCAATTTTTCCGGAATTGAAGCCACGGAAATCCACTTGTTCAGCGCGAATGTTCAACGAGCCAATTTTCAAGGGGCGAATATGCCAGAGGCAGACTTGGTGGCGGCAGACCTTCGAGGCACGAATCTGAGTGGTGCTTGTTTAGAGAAGGCGCTGCTGATCATGGCGGATTTGCAAGATGCCAATTTTTCTCACGCGAACCTTCGGGCGGCCGATCTTCGCGATGCCAACTTTACTCGTGCCAATTTCAAAGATGCCATTCTGGATGGCGTTGACCTGCAGGGCGCCGCGATCCAGGGTCCTTGTCGGAATTAAGGGTCCGTAAAGAAATAAGTGGTACATTTAGACGCTTAGATTTAGGCCAGATTTGGTCGATCTGAATGAGAGAAACCGGAGGAATAGTTGTGCTATTTTGAACCTAGAAACGGCAGTTGGGCGCAAAAAAGACGTGTAAGATATTAGGGTGCCTGGTGAAATACAAAAAGTCGTGGTCACCTCGGTGGTGATGAGACATTTTTGTATTTTATCAGGTGCGCCAAGAGCTTGCGCGGACTTTTGTGATCCAACTGCGGTTTCTAGGTTGAAGGTTTCTCGATTGAAGATCGGCCAAAGATGGCCTGAAGATGAGATGGATAAATGTACTACTTATTTCTTTACGGGCCGTGTTCTCGCAAGAGCTCGCGGCAAGTTTTGAGCCATGTCTGTTCCCACCGGTCCTGTTCAGTTTTCTCACCCCCAGGCTTCGGTTCTACCGTTCAGAAATAGTTGTGCAGGTTGGGTTCTTTCATTTTTGCAATCCTTAAGTTGGCTCTCCGTGAATACGATAACAATAAGTATACGTGACGGCTCGTCTGGATAATTTTGCTCATCGTACTCAGCTAAGGGTTCGCGCAAGAATAACTTCACCTGTTTGGGTGCTGAGACACCTGTCTGGCAAGGCGCGAGGACTGCGCATACTCCTCGTATGGAAAGGACGAGCAACGCCGCCAGACGGGATGGATCGACGCCCAAACAGGGGAAGTTATTCTTGCGCGAACCCTAAGGAGCCGATGCTCGTTTTCCCTAACATCATGTAGGCAACCTTCACGCACCCATGGCATTCCTTCCTATTCAACACGATACACTGCGAAAAGGCCTGTATGTCAGGCTCAATGGACCGTGGTTTAGTCATCGGTTTCCCACGAATATCTTTAAGATTTGGCTCCTCCGAAGAATTTGTGGGTACTTCTCAGGTAACTCCTAAGTAACTTCATGCTATCCTCCGTCGTCCGGGTGCGCCGCGCGCCATAAGGGCGCTAGGTACCTCCCCGCGTCATTCCCGACGTCTGTTATCGGGAATCCAGGTTCGTTCTTAAGATAGATCCCCGATAACCAACGTCGGGGATGACGGATTCAGGTTCACCAGACCTCGGCCTTTCTTCTCTCCTGTGCCTCCTCAGTTGCCTCACAAGTTACTTTCCGTCGTCTGGGTGGGCCGCGCCCCATAAGGGCGCTACTCAGGAGGTTTCCCACAAAGCCACATGCCATAGCCCCTGCACCGTAGGCTTAATCGGCTTGTGGACCCTGAGGGAAACTTCGGATCAATCGCAATTTTGGTGGAGTGAGACTCGCGTCTTGAGTCAGACCTTCCTTGACAGAATCCGTTCGCCCTGAGCTTGTCGAAGGGTCAGAAACTTCAATGTGTACCATTCATGGTTCGACAAGCTCACCACGAACGGAACGGGATTGGACGCCTAAGTCAGAACAGGAGCCCCTCGCATAGTATGTCCGTCATCGCCATAGGCCTCGACTCCACCAAAATTGCAACTGATCCGAAACTTCCCCATGAGTCAATTGAATATGAGCATCGAAATAAAACCGGTCCCCGGTGGGAAAATTCGTTGGTTTTTCAGTGCCTTGGAAAGGATTCGTTAGGTGCTCGACCCACAAATTTTCCTGAAGAGCCTAAGATTTGTACGACCAAAGAATTAACGGCCCTTCAAAAGTTGAAGAAGGTCGAAATTCTTTTTGATCCCGAGCAGTCCGATCCGGAGAGTGGAGGAGAAGAGGAACACCAGGAGGGACGGTTCAGGAAACACCAGAAGAAGCCGTCGTAGCTATGTCCTCAGCGAAAACTGGGGGTGAGGAAGATATTATCCCCGAAGGTCCGCCGGCTAAGCTATTGCCAACCGAGGTGTTTGGCCAATACTGTGAGGGATTTAAAAAAGCTGATCGCGCCTATCAGGAGTCCTATCAGCAAAGTAAAGCGGTCATGCATGACCTGAGTGTCGGGAACATCGAAGGCGTTCAAAAGGCCAAGGATATGGTGAGTGCGCTCAGCTCATTATTAGAGAGTCCCGATGCCCCCACGTCTATGCTGAATGTGATGAGGTCCAATGAGATGGGGGAGGGCATGTTTATGCATGCCCTCAATGTCTGTACTCTCTGCCTGATGGTCGGAAAGGAGTTTGCCCTGACAGAAGAGGAGCTTCGCATGTTGGCGTTGGGGGCGGTCCTTCACGATATTGGCGAACTCAATGTCCCTGGAAAAATTCTTCTGAAACGTCCTAACCTGACGGCCGGTGAGCGTGACAGGTATCGTCAACATCCTCGATATGGAAAAGGCACGGTTCAAAAGTTCTCGGGCTTTCCCAAAGAAGGTTTAGCGGTGATCTACCAACATCATGAGCGTCTTGATGGTTCGGGTTACCCCATGGGGCTCAAAGGGGAAGAGGCGATTAGTGTGTTCTCACGCATTGTGATGGTGGTCGATCGGTATGATGATTTATGCAACGATCCCGATATCGAAAAGCGGCTCACCCCGTCCGAGGCCTTATCCCATTTGTTTGTCAAACAAAAAGCTGTGTTTTGGTCTGAGGCAGTTGTGGCATTAGTTCGGGTGTTGGGTGTCTATCCCCCTGGATCGCTTGTGTTGCTGAGCAATGAATCAATTGGGATGGTCGTCAACATCAATCTCAAAAATCGTCTTCGACCGTTGGTTCTTCTGTTTAACGAAGAAGGGCCTAACGATCAGGCGGAGATTCTTGATCTTGAAAATGATGAGGATATCACCATTTGCCAAAATCTTCGGCCACGCGATGTTCCCCGGGAGGCCGCGGAATATTTAAATCCTCGTAACATGGGCAATTACTATGCTGGGGATATGACAAAAAAATTTGGGCTCTTCTCCAAATCGTGTGGGTAACTTCTGCCGTTTTTCACTCCCCTCCTTTGTAAGGAGGGGTAGGGGAGGTAGAGGGATGCGACAGTTGCCTTTGAGCCCGCAGCTTGATTCCGCATAACGTCAGCAGCCTGCTGTGGAATCCGGTCCGGGCTTTCAGTATACCTAGACTCCCTCGTTGTCGCGGGCTCTCTACCCCACGCCTTCGCCAAAACGCTTCGGCGCGCCAGCACCTATCCTCCCCTTACAAAGGGGAGGGACCAGCGTGAAGCTTCAAGAAATTTGGGCCACTGTTCTCCCGGTAGAAAACCCACCAACCTCTTCCTTGGCAAGCCTTTCAGAAAGTTTCTCACTCAAATCTACCCACTCGGTTGGGAGAAGACCCAAAATTTGCTTCTACCTCAAACTGACCGTTTTCCGCCCACGTATCTTCCGCACCTGATCTCGCAAATCTTTCCCCGCAACGTTTCAATTCTTTCCCGTTGTCATGCAAGGTCTGTCTAAGGCTTCTGTATTGTCCTATTCCGATAGGAGGATGCGACTTCTGGCCGGCGCGGATGAGGTTGAACCTAGAAACGGTAGGTGGGCGCAAAAAAGGGGATCATACAGAATTCATGGTTCTACCCCTACCGCCATCTCAATCTGAATACAGGGAACTTCTTGCCCCTGCCTCTCCTTCGCATGAGCATTCTTTCTTGTGTCGCTGCACGATCTTATCGTGCCCTCCCCATATATGAATTGGTAGGGTGGGCATCGCCCACCAATAAATCCCCTGTCAGCGTACCTCCGATTCGTCCACGGACATGTTCAACTTAGAAACCGCAGTGGGATCACAAAAGTCCGCGCAAGCTCTTGACGCACGTAGGAGCCTGTCCAAGATGAGACGGATCTACTGCGGGTGCGCTGGAATTGGCCAGATCTTCCGATCCTTTTCGGGGAATGTTCAAAAGGGCCGCCAGCCTTCGCCAAGGCTTCGGCAGGCCAGCCAGCGCGTTCCTTGCCTGCCGAGCCTACTTCGCCGAAGTGAGCTACGAAGACTTCCTATGGGGTTGTCAAGTTCTTTTTGTTTACGCAGTTGCACGTAGGTATTGCTTGGTCATGTTTGCTACATGATATTGCTCATCATAGGGAACCTGATGCTGCCACATCCGAAAAATGATTTTCAGCCATTTCGCCCCCAAGGCGCGCATCGCCTGATTATGCCGGTGCCCGCGAGCCCGACACTGCTGATAGTCACTCTTGGCCCACTCACTCTGGGTCAGCGACTGAAAGGCCACCCACCAGATGGCCTGCCGCAGGGACTTGTTACACGCAAAGCGGAACCGCACCACGCAACTTTTGCCACTCTGCCGCGTGACGGGCACGGTCCCCGCTTCCGCCTGCAGGTGAGCCCACGAGGTCCAGCGGCCCGGAGCATCGCCCAGTTCGGCCCACACACTGGGAATCGTGGTCCCACTTTTCCCTCCCGGCAGACTCTGCATCCACTCAGCCGCCGGGAGGGTCGCGAAAAAACGTTCGATCTCCGTGTGATACTCCCGCACGGCTCGGTGAGCGAGCAAAACCTGGCCGACCAGCACGCCCATCAGCCGGGCCTTGGTCCGCACCACATGTGCGGGGACGGGCATCTGGGGCGCCTTGAGCTCGTCCCACAACTCCGCCGTGCGCGCCGGCCCCAGCCGATGCGCACGCGCAAAACGCTGCCACTGACTCTGCCGCACTGTCGTCAACGCGGCCGGGGTCGGATAGGTTTGCAGAAAATCCAGGGCCACCTGCGTGGTCAGGTCGCCAAACAGGTCCAGCACCCGGGGATAGTAGTCCTTCAGCGTGCTCGTGAGTTGGTTCAGGCCCCGGGTTTGTTGTTGCTGCAAGCGCTTATGATCCCGGGTGAGGAGTTTCAATTCTTGCGCGGCCTCCGAACTGGGCTGCAGCGGCCGGAGATGGGCATGATCGGTTCGCAGCACCTCGGCCAGCACCCGCCCATCAAAGCCATCGCTGTTCGACGGACTCATACGGAAGCGATCCCGAGCCCGATCCAGCGCTTTCGGATTCATCGGATACACCACCACCCCATGATCCAACAAGAACTCCACCACCCGCCCCTCGGGTCGCTCAATGGCCGCCCACAGCTCGATCCCCGCAGCACGCCAGGTATCCAAACGCCGTCCCCACTCCTGCAAACCCTTCGGCGTGTGGGGTACCAGGTCCTCCCACACAATGGAGCCCGCCTCCTCTCGCACACAGACCCCATGCTGCTCATCGCCCCAATCCACTCCCATGTAATACCGTGGCATCCGTCTCTCCTTTCTTGGACCCTTCCCAGAAGCGCGAACGGCTCGTTTGCCTTATATCGGTCCTCAGTGGGACAACTTCCTATGGAACGTCTCACGCCGTTCCTTGACTGGGCGGGACAGTCTTCGTATGAGCCTCATCAGGGCTCAGGCCGGAATGGTCCTCGACCCAGCAAGCTCCCGGAGTCCGGTACAATGAATAAAAAGAAAAACCCTAACACAAAAACTCCAGAGTATTATATAAGGCTGAAAGCGGCTTCGCGCAGGCAGGTCGGGCTTTTGGCGTGCTCACGTACTCCGTGTACACTCCACTCGCCAAAAGCCCTGCGGCCTTCCCTTCGACATGGCTCAGGACAGGACTGGACGGCCTTTTTGAACATTCCGGATCAATCTCAATTTTGGTGGAGGTAGGCTAAACTCTATTACGCTTCGCCCGTATCACACGTCGTCCGTTGTCATTTCGACCCTTCGAGGAACTCTCCCCCATTCCCGCCCGGGTCACGTTCTTTCGGGCCAAGAGATTTCTCCTTGCACTCGAAATGACAGACCTAAGGTGACCACGACTTTTTGTATTTCACCATGCACGCCAATAGCTTCCACGTCTTTTTTGCGCCCAACTGCCGTTTCTAGTTTCAATGAAGATGCGGGCTGAGAAGGACCGTTTTGGTTTCAGCCCGATGAGCGACTCCTGCAGACCGACCATAGTGTAAAAATACCTATTGTGGTGGCAAAAATGGTTATAAGCAATGATTGATTGCCTTATTATTTCGGTTCATATATATTTATTTGACATGGAGTAGATTGTCATCATAGGTCCAATGAACATCCATAAAATGGATATAGTGGAGGCCAGGTCCCAATATGAAATATACACAGGCCGCGTTGAGTGTCTGTCTGATAATCGTGATAGGGGGTGCTACAGCCCGTGTCCAGGCAGATTCGTTTACGATTAGCGAGGGGCAGGTGGAGACCACGACGCAGACGCTCGACAACGACAATGAAACCGGGGTGATCGAGGCTGGGGGGCAGCTTAATGTGGCAGGCGGTTTCGGCATCGCGTCAACCGCCGACAACGTCACAATAACGACCAGCGGGACCATCTCGACGACGGGTGGCAATGCTCACGGCATCCAGTCACTCGGCGACGACGCCACGATAACGACCAGCGGGACCATCTCCACGGCGGGTACCGGGGCTCACGGCATCCAGTCAGTCCGCGACAACGCCACGATAACGACCAGCGGGACCATCTCCACGGCGGGTACCAATGCTAGCGGCATCCAGTCAGAAGGCGACGACGCCACGATAACGACCAGCGGGACCATCTCGACGACGCGTGACGGTGCTAACGGCATCCAGTCAGGAGGCGACGACGCCACGATAACGACCAGCGGGACCATCTCGACGACGGGTTTCAATGCTAGCGGCATCCAGTCATTCGGCGACAACGCCACAATAACGACCAGCGGGACCATCTCGACGACGGGTAACAATGCTAGCGGCATCCAGTCAGAACGCGTCAACGCCACGATAACGACCAGCGGGACCATCTCGACGACGGGTAACAATGCTAGCGGCATTCAGTCAGAAGCCGACAACGCCACGATAACGACCAGCGGGACCATCTCGACGATTGGTGAGGGTGCTCACGGCATCCGGTCAATAGGCGACAACGCCACGATAACGAACAGCGGCAGCATTAACGTCACCGGCCCCGATGCGGTGGGGATTTCTGCCGACGGGGCCGGAAACACCACCACCATCTACAACCACGGCCTCATCTCAGCCACCGGCAACGCCACCACCGCTATCCTGGGGGGAACCGGTGCCGAAACGCTCAATCTCTATCGCGGCTCGCACATCATCGGCCGTATAGATTTAGCTGGTGGCAACGACACCGTCAACATCTACGGCGCCAACCCCTCCGCCACACTGACCTTGGACAATGCCGAGACCATCAACCTCCTCAATGGCGTTGCCGGGATACACAACGGCACCGTCGCCACCCTCGTCGACCCCACAGGACAATCCGTTCACAGTGCCGTCCTCGCGACCTTCACTGGTGGCCTCCATGAACAAATCCAACACCGCCTGACCCAACCGGCCCCCGCCAAGATACAACTTGCCACGATCCGACTCACGCCCGGCCTCCTGGTTCAGCCGCGCCCCTCGCAAGCATGGGGCCAACTCTTCGGCGCCCACCGCCATCGAGGCGCCGAAGGCCAGGCCCTCGCCTACGACCACGACTACGCCGGCCTCATGGGCGGCTACGACACCAACGTCCAACACACCCGTCTCGGTGTCTTTGGCGGGGCTGCCCAGTCTGACATCGACACCGAACGGCAATCCATTAGCACCGATACCGACAGCCTCTTTGTCGGTGGCTATGCGCAGATTCACCTCGGCCCCTTAGCCCTCACCGCCTCGCTACTCGGCGGCTATGAACAACATGACAACCACCGCCGGGTCATCGACAACCTCGCCGGCATAGAAATAGCCCGCACCGATTTTGACAGCGGCTTCCTCAGCCCCGCGCTCAGCCTCACCACCGCCTACACCCTCGATCAAGGACTGACACTCCACCCCCAAGCCCAATGGCATTCGGTTTGGTTCGAACGAACAATCTGCCTTCTCTGTTATCAGCGGAACTGGTTGATTGATCAGGGCTTCTGAACCGAAGTCGCCCTGGTGTCCTTTTTCGCTTGACTTCTTTTCCGTCTTCTGAGAGACTATCCTCGATGAAGACTGTGGACACCTTACCCAAGACGACCTTTAGCGGGCGGCGGTTCACCCGCAAGCAGTTGGCGCAGGTCCAAGAAACCGTCCAGCTGTTCCCCCACCTGAGTCGGAAGGAATTGGCCCTCACCGTCTGTGAGCATCTCAGCTGGACCACGCCGACGGGCCACAACAAGATTCATTCCTGTTTGACCTTGCTGACCGAGCTGGAAGCGCACGGGATCGTGACTCTGCCGGCCACGCGCCACAAGCGCGCGCCGGGACACCCCATCCCTGCGTTTCACGAGCCGCCCCCCACCGAGCCACTCACCGACACCCTCGCCGCCGTGGCCCCAATTACCCTGCACCGGGTGGTCTCGAAAGAGGAACGCGAGAGCTGGAAAGCCTACCTGCAGACCTATCATTATTTGGGCTATAAACACCCGATCGGGGCCCAGCTGGGCTATCTGGTGAGATCGGCCGCCCAGCCGTACCCGCTGGGCTGTCTGCTGTTTTCGGCCTCGGCCGCCTGGGCGCTGGCCCCCAGAGATCACTGGATTGGCTGGGACGTGACGCACCGGAGGAAGCTCCTGCCATTGGTGTTGCGCAATGATCGGTTTTTGATCTTTCCGTGGATTGACGTGCCGAATCTCGCCAGCCATGTGCTGGCGCGGGCCACCAAGCAGATCGGGGACGACTGGGTTGAAGTCTACGGTTATCGCCCGGTGCTGATTGAAACGTTCATCGATCCCTCCCGGTTTGCCGGGACCTGTTATCGAGCGGCCAATTGGCACTTCGTGGGCTACACCGAGGGGCGCGGGCGGTTTGGCTCAACGTCGGACCGTCCACCCACGACAAAAGAGATTTTTCTCTATCCGCTCCAACCCGACTGGCGCGCGTGCCTGACTGCCGGGCATCGAGCCGTCACGGTGAAGACACGCTATCGCAACGACGTGCGAGCCAGTCGCACACGGTCCGTCGGGGAAGGGTTTGTCGCCTGGTGGAAACAGGTGGTCCACATCCTCCACGACGTGGCGGCCCAGTACGATGACCAGTGGCGCGTCCGGAAACGGGTGATCGATTCCCTGATCCTGATGCTGTTGATCTTTCGGTTGGTGTCGTCAACCAACTCCCAAAGTTACGGCACCACCATTGATGACTTGTGGGACAGTTGCGACAACCTGGCGCTCGCGCTCCCGCAACCCCACAGCATCGCGCCGGCGTCCTTTTGTGTCGCACGTCGCAAACTGGACGAAGCCATTTTCCAGTCCGTCAACCGGAACATTCTGGACGCCTATGCCCCACACGACTCCAACGACACCTGGTTGGGCCATCGGGTGTTTGCCGTCGATGGCTCCAAGCTTACACTGCCCCGCGCGTTGCGGGCGTGTGGCTACCCCTTGCCCTCTGACAATGCACACTATCCTCAAGGGTTGCTGAGTTGCCTCTACCACCTCACGTCGCAAGTGCCCTGGGATTTCGACCTCGTCGCGCATGGCAACGAGCGACGGTGCGCCCTGCGGCACCTGGCTGTGCTGAAGCCCAACGATGTCGTGGTGTACGATCGAGGCTATTTCTCCTACGTCCTGCTGCATCAGCACTGGACCGCCGGGATCCACGCCGTGTTTCGTCTCCAAGACAGCGGGTTCAAGGAGATTCAAGAGTTTTTTGCCGGCCCGGACACCGACACCACGGTCACCCTCTTCCCCGCCGCACGCACGCAACGAGACATCCGGGCGGTCTATCCTGATCTCGCCATCATCCCGTTGAGCCTGCGGCTTCTGAAATATGAGATGGCCGGCAGCCGATTTTGCTTGGGCACCACCCTGGTCGGCCCCCAGCAGCGGTATCCGCTCCAGGAGTTCATGGATCTCTACCATGCCCGTTGGGGCATCGAGGAACTCTACAAGGTGAGCAAGCGCCTGTTCCTCATCGAGGAGTTTCATGCCAAAACCGAGCGCGGCGTCAAACAAGAGCTCTTCGCGCATTTCGTCCTGATCACCATGAACCGGCTGTTCGCCAATCGGGCGGACCACGCACTCAATCCCGAAGCCCCCGCAGCTGAGCCCATGGCCCCTCCCGGATCGTCCATAGTTGGAACCGGCACCGGGGCGAGGCGGACATTCAAGACCAACTTCAAACATTGCCTTCACGTGTTTGCGCGAAGCTTCGAAGATCTGCTCGTGCTCCATGCTCGGATGCAGACCGCCGTCCAACGGGCCTTCGAGTCCATTGTGAGTCACTACCAACGGGTGAGGCCGGGCCGATCCTATCCTCGAACATCCATGAAACCGGAGTCCACGTGGCATCCACCCAAAAAGAACAGCCAGTCCAAGAACCCCACAGGGTCGATGGCCTCTATCTGAAAGTCCCTTAAGCACATGGAATCCGTTTCTTAAACGAATGAGCCAAATCCTTAAACGAATGCCGCCCATTCCTTAAACGAATGCCATTGCCCCCAAGCCACCCTCGCCTACAGCATCGCCTGGTATGACGCCTACCGGGAAACCGGCACCACCCGCTCCAACCTCAGCATCGACAACCGCACCGTCCACGCCCTGCAGAGCCGTCTCCAACTGGCCGCCCGCTACACCCTCGACACCAGCCATCTCGAACTCCGGGCCGGCGTACTCGCCCGACACACCTATGACGACGACATCCACGCCACCCTCTCCGGCAGTGACTTTCGCTTTACCTCAGCCAGTGATGACAGCGTCTATGGTGGCAGCCTTGGCGCGTCCCTCCGCCTGGAGATACATGACCGTACGCACCTGCTGCTTGGCATGGACTATACCGCGATGAGTGGGGATGAAACCCAAGCCGCAGGACGGTTGGCGTTGGAGTTTGCGCTTTAGATA
The DNA here is from genome assembly GCA_963555755.3 of Nitrospirales bacterium. Taxonomy (GTDB): domain Bacteria; phylum Nitrospirota; class Nitrospiria; order Nitrospirales; family UBA8639; genus Nitronereus. Next base: position 3,594,007 of record OY820905.2, on the reverse strand, counting down.
TTGGGAATGTTGAAAAAAGCCGCCAGCCTTCCCGCCTTCGCAAAAAGCTTCGGCGGACGAGCGCTAAAGCTACGGCTGACAAGCCAGCGGTTCCATGCCTGCCGAAGCGGCTTCGCGTAGGCAGGTCGCCCTTTTGCCGTGCTCACGTACTGAGAGTACGCTCCGCGCGTGAAAATGGCTGCGGCCTTTCCTTCGACTCTGCTCAGGACAGGACTGGATAGACCCTTCGGAAAGACTCAGGGCATGCTTTTTTGAACATTCCCTCCCCTTGAAAATGCCGGGCTCATCTGAAGCTTTTATGGGCTATTGGTGTGAGATATTCAACAGGCCCTCAATGTTTTGTTGACTCAGGACGTTTGGAATAGCGCTATGGTTTGGGACAGACCCTTCACGGGATTAATCAACGAGGGTTTCACCTACCTCCACCAAAATTGCGATTGATCCAGTTTTTCTTCTTTGGAGAGCTGAGTGATATCGGATCAATCTCAATTTTGGTGGAGGTAGGCTAAACTCTATTACGCTTCGCCCGTATCACACGTCGTCCGTTGTCATTTCGACCCTTCGAGGAACTCTCCCCCATGCCCGCCCGGGTCACGTTCTTTCGGGCCAAGAGATTTCTCCTTGCACTCGAAATGACAGAAGGGAGCCTTCTAGGTTGTTCCTCCAACCAGACTTGCTTCTTACCCCTTCCCCCTCTTGTCATTTCGACCCCCTTGTCCGCCGAAGCTCTGGCGAAGGAGGATGGGAGAAATCTCGCCATTCCCGCCACGCCTGAGCAGGCTGTGCCCCCCCAACACGATCCCCATGACCTCCGGCGGGCCATGGAATAGGTCCCAATTCCACCAAATTTGCAACTGGTCCGTGATATCGAAGTTGGATTTCATAATCCTAGAAACGGCAGTTGTGCGCAAAAAAAGGGATCATACAGAATTCATGGTTCTACCCCTACCACCATCTCAATCTGAATACAGGGAACTTTTTGCCCCTGCCTCTCCTTCGTATGAGCATTCTTTCTTGTGTCGCTGCACGATGAGATCGTGCAGCGACACAAGAGAAAGAGGGTATCCACTAGCCACCAAATAGAACGCGGATGGGTTGCCAACAGCGCTTCATGTGGGTCTGGGGGTCGCAGACTGCTCCGCTATCTTTGGTACGTGGTTATTGGTGGGCGATGCCCACCCTACCAATTCATATATGGGAATGTTGAAAAAAGCCGCCAGCGGCGTTCTCGCCCTTTTGCCGTGCTCACGTACTATGAGTACGCTCCGCGCGTCAAAACGGCTGCGGCCTTGCTGGACGATCTTTTTTGAACATTCCCTCCCCTTGACAATGCTTGGCTCCTCTAGGGCATTTATTTGCAAATGACGCGATATGCCTTCCCATTTGACTAAGGTTAGTCCCTAGACTAGTCTGCTGGACTATGGACACAGGGTATGCTGCTGATATCTTGGATTTTTCTGTTAGGTTCCACACCGAAGAAGCGTGCTTCGAGTACTTGCGGGCGATTCGGTGGCCAGACGGGTTTATGTGTCCAGCTTGCGGTCATCGCGGTGGTTGGTGGCTCAAAAAATATTTCCGGTTTGAGTGTTCGTCGTGTCATAGACAGACATCACCGCTAAGCGGCACAGTGATGCATAGATCGCACTTGCCGCTACGGCTTTGGTTTTGGGCTGCCTATTTCGTCTCCACGCACACACCTGGCATCAGTGCTGTGCAATTGCAGCGTCAACTCAGTATCAAGAAGGTGGATAGCGCCTGGTATTTGCTCCACAGATTGCGACGAGGAATGGTACGACAGAACCGTGAACGGCTCGCAGGAACAGTTGAAGCCGATGAAACCCATATCGGTGGACCGGTAAAAGGCAAAACGGGCCGTGGCGTCGCGAAAGCGAAAACCAAGACGTTAATAGCCGGAGCCGTAGAAATTGTCACGTACACACAAGGGGATCACTTTCGAGAGAAAGCAGGGCGTTTACGATTAGCGATTCTTCAAGACGCTGGAGAGAACGAGATCAAAGCATTCCTCAATAGCCATGTCGCTGAGGGCAGTAAGATCAAGTCCGATGGTTGGAAGGGATACTCGGCAAAAGCCTTGGCAGGATACGAACACCTGAGACGGACCCAGGGTGACCCAGCAAGTGCTGGGAAGCACGCTCCACACATCCATAGAGCGTTCGGCAATCTGCAGACCTGGCTGAACGGGATTCACCATGGAGTGGATTCAAAATACCTGCAACACTATCTTGATGAGTTTGTCTTTCGCTATAACCGCCGTGAGACTCCAATGAGTACCTTCCAGAGTTTGTTGAAAATCCTGACCAGCAGCTCAAAACCCTTGGGATTCAATAAACTGAAGCAACCTTAGTTAAATGGGAAGGCATATGACGCGATATATTCAACAGCCCCTATATCTGGAACCATCCATTCCGTATGATCCAACAAGAGCTTGCGCAGACTTTTGTGATCCAACTGCCGTTTCTAGGTTGAATGATCCTGTGCCCAGAGGGAAAAATCTTAACACACCTCACTCGTTTACCGATATTGTTAAGAGTTGAACAGAAACCGAACATAACGGATCGATCTTTTCCTGCCCTTCGATTTTGCTCTCCTTGGACAACAGATGATTGAGGGGAGACAAGACTAACAGGTAGTCTGTTATTGATTTTGCGAAAAAAATGTGCGTTGATCTTTTTGAATGGTCCACCAATAATGGCGAAGATCAATAGTGTATACGTGAGTGTCGCAATTCCGTAGGAGCCTCGTAAGGGAATGAAGAGCTTTCGTCACAGGTTTCAGCTACCGATCTTTGGGGGACTGAGCGGTGTCCTGCTGATTTTCTTTTTCACTGGGGCACAAACCTTGCCCGAACCTGACGTTCCAGACGTGCGTTGTCAAACCGCGAAGGAATGTTTCTATCGTGCCCTCGACATCGCGGAACGCCATTCCCAGGACATCGACACACGCCTTTCACATTTGGAAGAAATCCAGAAGCAATATCCTGAATCGGAATGGGGTAACCGTGCGGGCCTCCGATTGGGACATATCCTGCTCGAGACTCAACCATCCCAAGCCTTACCGTATCTGCAAGACGCAGAAAAAAACTTTCCTCTTCTCCGGGATTATATTCGGGTGTGGATTGCGCAGGCGTTGCGTGATGCGGATTTGAGTCAACAGGCCGCTGCCACCTTTGAGTCGATTTTGGAGCAGGAACCGCAATCAATCCTGAAGAAGGAGATACATTTTGGTGGAGGTTTTGCTTGGCACGAAGCGGGGCAATGTCATCATGCGATTCACCATCTTCAGAAAGCCCTGGCACTCGACCCTGATTCGGATGATGCCCCTGGTGCGTTGCAGGTCATTGCTGATTGCGCCAGAGTGCTGGATCAACCCCAATTGGCCATCGATACCTTGCGTAAATTGTGGTGGCGGTATCCCCTTTCCCCTGAAGCCAAGACCGTTCATGAGGATGTTAAAAAAGGCCACGTGATCCAAGGTTTCTGGAAGCCCTCCTTAGGAGATTATTTCCGTCGTGCCAAAGCCTATTATGATCAGGCGCATTTTGAATCGGCGATTGCCGATCTGAAACGATTTTTGAAGGGGCGTCCTGCCAGTCCGAGTCTTGAGAAGGGACAATTTAAATTAGCCATGGCCCATGTGCGTCTCAAGCAATATCCTCAGGCACAGCAACTCTTTCTCAGGTTGTCGCAAGGACGAACGTCTTACCGTGGGCAAGCCACCGAATGGCTGGCTCGAGTGTACCTTCGGCAAGGGCAAGGTGCCCAGTTAATTGGGCTGAGTCAATCGCGTCTTTCCGGGGTGAAATCCAGTGAACGTTCTCAGATCCAATGGATGTGCGGGATTTGGTACGAAGATCAGGGCGCATTTCAAAAAGCCGTAAAGGCCTATCAACGGGCAGCTGACCTTGCTGGGTCTTCCCGAGCACGTTTCGATGCCATGTGGCGTCAGGGATGGTTGTACTATCAACAAGAGGATTTTCAGAAGGCTCACCAGGTATTCGCACGTATACTCAAACAGGCCAAAGGCTGGCGTAGGGAAGCCCAAGCCCAATATTGGGCTGGCCGTTCATTGGCGAACCTTGGGTTACATGAGAAGGCGCAAGAACACTATCGGCGAGTATTCCAAGAATTTCCCATGACCTATTATGGGCAACTCGCGCAAACTCGGCTTGTTTCCCGGCCGATTGATTCACGGGGGACAGGACAGGTGTTCCTTCAAGAACCTGATATGTCTTCCAGCACTCGTACTCTTTTGGAACACGATCGCCACTACCAGAAGGCCCAGGAACTGGCCATTCTTGGCTTGATGGAGGAGGCGACTGGTGAACTGTTGCGTGTGAGCAAAACGTTTCGATCAACACAGGGTGTGTTGTTCAAAATTGCTGTTCAATTAGGAGAGGTCAAAGCCTACGACCAGGCGCTTCTGATTGCCAGGCGGCATTTTCGAGACGCTGTTGAACGCCACCGTGTACCCCGTACTTCGGCCTTATGGTCTATGGCCTATCCCAATGGGTACCTTCCCACCATTCAACATTATGCCGACTCCCAGGTTGATCCGTATCTCATTGCCGGGATTATTCGCGAGGAAAGTTTGTATAATCCCCAAGCTCTTTCACCGGTGGGTGCCATTGGCCTGATGCAACTCATGCCGGCCACCGCACAGCGAGTCGCGAATCGGATTGGTCTATCGTCCATCGAGCGAGAAGATTTATTTTCTGGCAAAATCAACATTCAATTGGGTGTTCAGTATGTGAGACAATTGCTCGGGGAAAATGATGGAAAAGTGATTCGAGTGATTGCGGCCTATAATGCCGGGCCGAATGCTGTCAAGCGTTGGGTGAATAAGAATGGCCACCGGGAAGCTGATGAATTTGTGGAACTCATTTCCTATAAAGAAACGAGGAGGTATGTGAAGCGTGTATTGACCAGCTATCATGTGTATCGAGACCTCTATTCTACTAGATGTAGTGGTTCTTCTCTTGACAAGGGTTGTTGAAGCTTCTATAGTCTCACAAGCGTATATTAACTAAGGTGTAATACTTGTGGACTTGGAAAAATTGGAAGCTCTGGAGGTTCGAGTCAAACGACTGGTTGACATGGTTCAAGATTTAAAACAGGCCAATGGTGTGCTTCAACAGGAATTAGCTCAAGCTCGTCAAAACCTTGATCAGCAGGAAGGGCTTTCTCAGGATTGGGAAGAAGAACGTGCGCACATTCGGACCAGAATTGAAAAAGTCTTGGATGACCTGCACTTTCTAGAAACTCAGGACAATGAACTGCCAGAGGTAGCCTGTGACGAACGCAGTTGAGGTGGACGTCTTTGGTCAACGGTTAGCCCTTCAGGGCGATGGCGATGAGCACTATGCGCATGAATTGGCGTTGTATGTCGAGGGACAGATGAAATCTATTGCCAAAAATTTGACCACCTCGACCCCAACCAAAGTTGCGATTTTGGCGGCGATTAACATTGCTGACCAACTCTTTCAGCAGGAAAGTCGCCGTCAGGCCGGTGAGGCCGAAATTGAACGGCGAGCGACAGGGCTCTTAAGGTGTATTGACGCCGAAATTGGCGGTAACTCTGCTCTTTAGGGCAGGGCTATTTCATATTAAAGTGTAACTTTATAGATAATAAGGAATAATCGATTTAGGCTGGCTTTTTCTTTTCGTTTACGGCATACTCTTTTGCATGCCAGACGAATCGCCAAGCGGACAGCCGGACATTGATCTGAGGCAAGTCGTGGTTCGCCCAATTGTCCGAGACGAAAAGGACGCCTTCAAGACCCTTCTCGACAGACACCACTACCTCGGTCATGCCCCGCTGATTGGCCAATCGATACAATATCTCGCCTGTGTGCAGGATCGCTGGCTGGCCTTGCTGGTGTTTGCGGCGGCGGCCCTCAAATCGAGACCGCGAGACCACTGGATCGGCTGGCCCCCCTGTTTTCAATGGCAACGACTCCATTTACTGGCCAACAACACCCGGTTTCTCATGCTGCCGGGCTGTTCGCAAAAGAACCTCGCCTCGAAAGTCCTGTCGCTCTGCGCGAAACGGATCTCGGCCGATTGGCAACTGTACCACGGCTACCCCTTGCTCCTCTTAGAGACCTTCGTCGATCCTGCCCGCTTCACCGGGACCTGCTATCGGGCCGCCGGGTGGCACGAGCTCGGTCTGACACGAGGGTTTCGCAAGTCGAACACGTGTTATGTTCAGCATGAGAGACCGAAGCGCATCCTAGTCGTGCGGCTGCATCCCCAAGCCCGAGAGATCCTTGCACGCCCGATGCTTGATCAGCCCTATCAGAAAGGAGAAGCGCCTCAGATGAGATTGAATACAAAACAGACGGACTCCCTCTTTACGTATGTGGTGCAGCTGACCGATCCCCGCCATTTGCAAGGGCAACGGCACACCCGACGCGCCCTCACGGCGATCATGTTCTGTGCCACCTTGTGCGGCGCGCGCGGCTATGAAGCGATCTCGGACTGGGCCCAGCAGTTATCGCAGCCGATGCGCAAGCGGCTAGGCTGTACTCAGCGAGGGGGGCGCTACCTCGTCCCGAGCCGCAGCACTCTTTACCGCTTTATCACGGCCGTCGACCCCTGTGAAGTCGATACCCTGCTCGGCCGGTGGCTGGACACCTTCGGCGGGGAGGATCAGGGCATTGCCATTGATGGGAAGACCATGCGGGGGACGTCGAAGGTCCCAAGCGAACAGACCCACGTCCTCAGCGCCGTCACCCATCAAGCCGGGCGCCACCTCACCCAAAAAAAGTTCACTCCAAGACCAATGAGATCCCCTGCGTGCGGCCCCTGTTAGATGCGCTCGAGATCGCAGGGAAGGTGATCACGGCGGATGCGCTCCTCACCCAGAAAGAGATTGCCGAGTACCTGGTGCACGAACGCGGCGCCGACTTCGTCTTCACCGTCAAGGGAAACCAGCCCACCTTGAAGCACGACATTGAGGCCTTAGCGTTGCGAGCACGCCGGTGCGATTATGCCACCACCGAGAAAGGCCATGGGCAGATCACGACCCGCAGGATCTGGTGCGATGACTCCCTGAATGCCTATGTCAACTTTCCTCATGTCCAGCAAGTCTTCTGCATTGAGAGGGAAGTGACGCATCTCAAGCAGGGCCTCACGACCGTCGAAGCGGTCTGCGGTGTCACGAGTCAGTCCAAAGACAAGGCGGGGCCGAAGACCATCCTCTCGCAAAACCGAAAGCATTGGAGTGTGGAGAATAAGCAGCATTATGTGTTGGACGTCACCTTTGATGAAGACAGGAGTCAGATACGAAGTCTCAATGGCCCAATGGTCATGACCTGTCTGAGACGCTATGCCATCAGTCTCTTACGCCTGAAAGGCTACACCAATATCGCGCAGGCGTGTAGACTGCTCTGGGGCAAGCCCCATTTAGCCATCCGCATGGCCCTGCCCTGAAAAAGAGCGCACAAAAAACCTCATGGAATCCCTTGCTTATAAAAAGAATGAAATGGCCCTGCTCTTTAGGGTTACTTACTTGCCAGAGGCAGGGTGGCATGGTAACGTTTGAGAGAAGAAAAAGTAATTCTATCGATTTGAGAGGGACATGACGTTTTTGTAGTGGATGTGGAATGTATGCACGGATTTTTTGAGGAATGTTAATGTGGGATTTTTGAAACACAAGAGGGCGTGATCGAGCAAACTCGATGTTCAAGATCGTCGAACAGTGAGAGAGATAGGTGTCGTCTTACAAGCAAAATGGCCCAAGAGAGAGCTGTTTCTACAGAGGAAGCAGTTTTTGACCTCTCTACCTGTGAAGTCAATACATGCTGGTCACGAATGAAGTTGAGAAGCATTGGATAATAATCAATAGAATGGGCAATTACTCACCATAAATTATCCAGTTTTTCACACTTCAGTCCCACTCTTAATGTAGCGAATCTGTTCTAGCCTCGTTTTCACTCCTCCGCTTTCCTCCGGGTTTTTTTTCTACATCCCCTAAAAAAATTGATGGAAGTGTACGAAGGCCTATTTGCCCTTGTTCTATCGATCTATGGGCAACCGGGTCGGCATAGGAAGTGCCCAGGAAGGGGGTGACTGCCATGACAACCACATTAACCATATCAATCGCTGTGGGTGTCCTTGGGTTGGTGTTGGGGTTTGTCCTGAATGCCGTGGTCCAGCGAAATCGACTGGGAACCCAACGTCGTGATGCCGAAGAGCAGAACAAACAGCTCAAGGCCTCTGCTGCACGGGAGGCAGAGAATCTCACCAAGGAAGCTAAAATTGAAGCGAAGGATCTTCTGTTTCAAGCCAAAGCTGAGCTTGGAAAAAAGGAAAAAGACAAGCGTGGCGAATTGAATTCATTGGAAAAACGCATAACCCAACGCGAAGAAAGTCTTGACCGTAAAGTTGCCACGAGTGATCGAAAAGAAGAGGAGAATCGCAAACGCGAACGTGCTGTAGATCAACGCGAAGAATCACTGAAGAAAAGTGAACGGGTGTGTGAGCAAACCGTTCGAGAACATCGTGAGGCCCTGGAGCGGGTGGCCAGCCTGACCATGGAGGAGGCCAAGCGGCAACAGCTGACTGAGATTGAAAGTGAGGTCAGGCTTGAAGCCACGGGGTTTACCAAACGCATTCTGGAGGAAGCGCGGGAAACCGCTGATCGGGAAGCGCGCGAAATTGTGACCAATTCGATTCAGCGTATTACTCGGGATTATTTGAATGAGGCCACGATTTCGGTTGTTCAGTTGGCCAATGATGGCATGAAAGGTCGGATTATCGGACGGGAAGGCCGAAACATTCGTGCGTTGGAAGCTGCCACAGGCGTCGATTTGATTGTGGATGAGACGCCCGAAGCCGTGATTGTGTCGGGGTTTGACCCGCTTCGTCGTGAAGTGGCGAAGGTCGCTCTTGAACGACTGATGCAGGATGGTCGGATTCATCCGACCCGTATTGAAGAAGTCGTAGAAAAGGTTAAAAGCGACCTGGATAAACTCATGCGAGAGGAAGCCGAGAAGGTCATCTTCGAAGTGGGCCTTTCAGACTTTCATCCGGAAATTGTGAAATTGTTAGGCCGGCTGCGATTTCGACTCAGTTATGGACAGAACAACCTCTATCATGCGCGTGAAGCCTCCTATATTTGTGGGATTATGGCTGCGGAGCTTGGTTTAGATATCAAACTGGCCAAACGTGGCGCCTTGCTCCATGACATTGGTAAGGTCGTGAGTCATGAGGAAGAAGGCACGCATGCCATGTTAGGAGCCGAGTTGGCCCAAAAATATGGCGAGTCCGAGAAGATCGTCAATGCGATTGCGGCTCATCATGAACAAGTGGAGCCGATCTGTCCTGAATCCGTACTCGTGGCCGCGGCCGAGGCGTTGTCCGCTGCACGGCCTGGCGCTCGACGAGAGACGCTGGAAGCCTACGTAAAGCGGTTACAGAAGCTGGAAGCCCTCGCCGTGGGTTTCGGAGGCGTGGACAAAGCGTATGCCATCCAAGCGGGGCGCGAAGTTCGCGTGATTGTTCGCCAAGGAGAACTCTCTGATAGCGAATCCTTCCGATTGTCACGGGAGTTATCCAAGAAAATTGAACAGGAGATGACCTATCCAGGACAAATCAAGGTCACCGTCATTCGGGAAAGCCGTTACGTCGAGTTTGCGAAGTGATAAGAGTGGTAAACCGCATCAAAGGAAACTATCGTGGTTATTCTGTTTATTGGTGATATTGTTGGTGAGCCTGGTCGCCGGGTCATTACCAGCACACTGCACAAGGTGGTCGATACCCATCGAGTTGATTTGATTTTTGGTAATGGGGAAAATGCCGCCGGAGGATTTGGCATTACCCCCGAAATAGCCGGTGATCTTTTTGATTTAGGCCTGTCGGTCATCACCACGGGGAATCACGCCTGGGACAAAAAAGAAACGATGGGGTTTTATAAAAAAGAGCCTCGCCTATTGCGCCCGGCCAATTATCCCGAAGGGGCGCCTGGGCAGGGAACTTTGGTCCTTGATTTGCCGAGTGGTGAGACCGTTGGCATTCTTCAAGTGATGGGGCGAGCCTTCATGCCGGCACTGGATTGTCCGTTCCAAGTTGCAAGACGGGAGGTGGGCAAACTTCGAGAACGAACCAAGACGATCATCGTCGATATGCATGCCGAAACTACATCAGAGAAAATGGCCATGGGTCATTTTTTGGATGGTCAAGTGACCGCGGTGGTTGGCACCCATACCCATGTTCAAACAGCTGATGAACAGATCCTGCCCAAAGGGACGGCCTATCTGACTGATATCGGCATGACTGGGCCGGTCCATTCCATCATTGGATTCAAGAAAGATCTTGTCATTGAAAAATTTCTCACGCAGATGCCTCGCCGGTTTGAAGTCGCCACCGGACCCGCCGTGCTTAGCGCCGCGCTGATTGAGTGTGATCCCAATACCGGCAAGGCCGTGGGCATTCAACGCGTGAGAGAGTTTGACTAAGGGTTCGCGAAAGAATAACTTCCCCTGTTTGGGCGTCGATCCATCCCGTCTGGCGGCGTTGCTCGTCCTTTCCATACGAGGAGTATGCGCAGTCCTCGCGCCTTGCCAGACAGGCGCCTCAACACCCAAACAGGGGAAGTTATTCTTTCGCGAACCCTAATCGCATCCCTGCTGCCCGTGACTACACCTACTGCCCTTACGGTCACTGAACTTACCACCAACATTCGTATGTCCCTCGAACGCACGTTCTCCAGTATTTGGGTTCAAGGAGAAGTGTCGAATCTGGCCATGCCGAACTCTGGTCACATGTATTTCACCCTGAAAGACGACAAGAGCCAAATTCGAGCGGTGGTGTTTCGTCGGACCGCTGTGCTGCTGAGATTTGCCTTGGAGAATGGTCTCCAAGTGGTGGTGCGCGGGAGAGTGACAGTGTATGAACCGCGAGGCGACTACCAAGTGCTGGTGGATTCCATTGACCCTCAGGGCGTGGGAGCCTTGCAGCTTGCGTATGAACAGCTCAAAGAGAAACTCGAAAAAGAAGGATTATTTGAATCATCACGCAAGCAATCGCTGCCGTTTTTGCCAGGGAAAATCGGTGTCATCACCTCACAAACCGGTGCTGCGCTACGCGATATTCTGACGGTTCTTCACCGTCGGTGCCCCATAATCAGCGTGCTGCTGTATCCCGTGTTGGTTCAAGGCGATGGGGCTGCAGAGCAAATTGCGGAGGCTATCAGGCGGTGTGATCATCAAGGCGACGTGGATGTCATGATCGTGGGTCGAGGTGGTGGGTCATGGGAAGATTTGTGGTGCTTTAATGAAGAGGTAGTCGTTCGTGCTATCGCGGATTGTCGTACCCCGGTCGTGTCAGCCGTTGGTCATGAAATCGACGTGACGTTAGCTGATTTTGCGGCGGACTATCGTGCACCGACCCCCTCGGCGGCGGCGGAGGCAGTCTCGCCAGTCCTGGATGAGTTAATCAGAGGAATACAAGTGTATGGGGAGCGCGTATTTCAGGGAATGCATAATCAACTGGTGAAGATTCGGCATCAGTTCAGAGCGGCGTATCGCGCGCTCCCTGATCCGCAGCATATTCTTCAGATGCAGGTCCAGAGGATTGATGATTTGAATCATCGCCTCACACGTGCCATGAAAAGTGTACAGCTGGAACGTCGTCCGATCCTGATGGCCCTGTCATCTGCTTTAATGCTGCGGAGTCCTCATCAGACCATTAAACGAGCATCGATGCTCGTTCATCAATATTCCACGCAAGTGAAGAGGGCGATGCCGGTGGTGGTGAGTTCGAAACGGCATCAGTTTCGCACTGTTGCCATGTCCCTGCAGACCTTAAACCCACTCGCCATTCTCTCCCGTGGGTATAGTGTACTCGAGCGAGAATCAAATGGGGACATCGTGAAAAGCCATACTCAAGTCCAAGCGGGAGAACGGGTTCGCGCGCTTCTTGCCGATGGATCGTTGTCCTGTCTTATTGAACGGGTTGATCCGCTGGCCAATCCTTGACCTCTGCCAATCCTTGACCTCTGCCAATCCTTGACCTCTGCCAATCCTTGACCTCTGCCAATCCTTGACCTCTGCCAATCCTTGACCTCTGCCAATCCTTGACCTCTGCCAATCCTTGACCTCTGCCAATCCTTGACCTCTGCCAATCCTTGACCTCTGCCAATCCTTGACCTCTGCCAATCCTTGACCTCTGCCAATCCTTGACCTCTGAATGGAGCAGCGTATAATGGGGCCGCTTGAATTCCGTATTGCAGAAAGGGCCGTAGCCGAGTACAAATGTAAAGACACCGATTCACCTGGCCCATGGTGCACATGCCGGGATTGTGTGGTGTCGGGCATACCAAAGGAATAGGGAGAAGATATGGCAGCCATAAAATTTGAAGATGCCTTGGCAAGGCTGGAAACGATTGTCAACGAATTGGAGAAGGGTGATCTTTCGTTGAATAACTCGCTGCAAATATTTGAAGAAGGTATTAAACTGTCCAAGACGTGCTTGAAAATGCTTGACGATGCCGAACGAAAAGTGGAAATCATGGTTCAAGACACCGGCGGGAAAAAGCGACTTCAAGCGTTTAGCGTTGACAAAGAAGAAGCTATGTAATCCTTGTCCGGGGGCGGGGAATGACCTGCCTCGGCGTACGTCTTTCCAAGAACATCCGCTCGCGATTTCACTCCAGTAATGTATGACTCGTCAGAAGAATGTTCCTAAACAGCGTCTCGACGGCGTTCTCGTCGATCGTGGACTGGTGCCCAGTCGTGAACAAGCAGGACGTATCATATTGGCCGGGTCAGTTCAAGTGAACGGGATTGTGGTTGATAAACGTGCCAAGCTGGTGGATGAAACAGCCACGATTGAAGTAACACCCTTAGCCCCGGCCTATGTCAGTCGGGCCGGTGATAAACTGGTGGCGGCATTGGATGCGTTTCACCTTTCCTGTCAGGGATTGACGGCTATGGATATCGGTGCCTCAACCGGTGGCTTTACCGATTGTCTGTTGCAACGAGGCGCGGAGCGCGTGTATGCGATCGATGTAGGATATGGGCAATTGGATTGGCGGCTTCGCAATGACCCCAGAGTCGTGGTCATGGAGCGATGTAATATTCGTCATCTCGATGCCGAGACGATTCCCGAACCCATTGCGCTCGGAGTGATTGACGTGTCGTTTATATCCTTAAAACTTGTTCTGCCATGTGTCATAAAATTTTTGGCGGCGCAGGCTTGGGTGATTGCCTTGGTCAAGCCTCAATTCGAAGCCGGGATTAAACAGGTTGGCCGTGGAGGCATCGTTCGTGATGAGGCGGTTCGTGCAGCCGTGATTGACAAGGTAGAGGGAATTGCGAAAAATCTGGGCTTTGCATGTCTCGGCCATCTCGATTCTCCTGTGATGGGGAAAAGGGGGAATCGGGAGATGTTGTTGGGGTTGCGGTGGTCACCTAGGTAAGGATGGCCGTCGATGGCTTGGGGTGACTGATATGCTCTTGACGCTCTTCTTTTTAGAACCCATCTTCCCATCTTGGTGTATCCTGATCGCAGAGCGGGATCAGTTGAAAGGACGTTCATGAATGTATTAGTGACAGGCGGTGCAGGTTTTATTGGTTCGCATGTGGTCGATCGGTTTGTTCAGGAAGGGCATCAAGTTTCGGTGATCGATAATTTATCGACTGGGAAACGCAAGAATGTCAATCGAGAGGCCGTGTTATATAAAACGAATATCCGCAGTTCGCGTTTAGATAGAATATTTAAACGTGAACGCCCTGTGGTGATCGTGCATTTGGCCGCGCAGATGAACGTTCGGCGGTCAACGGAAGATCCGATGTTCGATGCCAATGTCAACATCCTTGGCACGATTAACCTGTTGCAATTGTCGGTAAAATATGGAGTCAGGAAAATCGTGTTTGCTTCCTCCGGAGGAGCGGTCTATGGAGAGCAAAATCAATTTCCTGCCCCGGAAACTCACCCAACTTCTCCCCTATCCCCCTATGGAATCAGTAAGTTATCCTGTGAATATTATCTTGAATACTATCGTTATGTGGCCGGACTTCACTATGCCGCACTACGGTTTGGCAATGTGTATGGTCCCCGGCAGAATCCGGAAGGGGAAGCCGGAGTGATTGCGATATTTTCGCAACAATTGTTAAAAGGGCAGCAAATCCTGATCAATGGAAATGGGTTGCAAACTCGTGATTATGTGTATGTTCGAGATGTGGTGGAGGCGGTCATGACGGCCTCTGATCAGCACGTAAATGGTATATATAATGTGGGGACGGGTGAAGAAACGACAGTGAACAATATCTTCACCCGATTAAAGACCCTCACCCAAGTGGAATGTAAGGAACTGCATGGTCCCGAGAAAAAGGGGGAGCAGTTGCGTAGTGTGTTGGATTGTTCAAAACTCACTGAGGAAACTGGTTGGGAGCCCATCGTGTCCCTAGCTGAAGGGTTTGCCGAAACGGTGGAGTTTTTTCAACAAAAAAAATAACTTCCTCATCTTCTCAGCAAGCGAGACAACATGATCGGCATGTATCTATCGATATCGTGGAACTTCTGGGTCAACTTCTATGGACCAGGCGTCAATGCCTCCGATGAGATTTTTGACGTTACTGAAGCCTTGTTGCATGAGAAAGCCAACGGCATCAGCACTTCGCATGCCTCGATGGCACAATGCGACAATTTCGTCGTTGGAGTTTAATTTGTCCAGCGACGTGGGTAATTCCCCAAGGGGAATCAGAACCGATCCTTCAATCTTTGCCATGGAGTACTCGTGAGGCTCCCGGACATCCAATAAAAAAATCGTATCACCTTTATCCAAGCGATCCTTCAGATCGCGAACCGTAATCGCATAACTCATAATGATATCCTCCTTGTGAAGAGCTCATGATAGTCGTGCCCTTCCTTTCGTGTCAATTCAGGGACTGTTCAAAATGGCCGCCAGCGGCGTTCTCATTGCTCGGAGGGCTCAACGTACGCAGCGTACGCCTCGCCCTCCTCACTGCTTGCGGCCTTGCTGGACAGCCATTTTGAACAGTCCCTGGTGCTTCATCTTCTCTTTTAACGATATGTCAGAAATAGCCAGCTATCGAGGAAGCTTGGCATTATCCAACGACGCTTTTCATGGTCATGTCCTCTTGCATTCTCATGAAAGGTTTCGTAGCGTAGGTTTTCCCAGGTAAAAGGACCGAGTTTTTTTTATTCGTTAATTTCATTTACAACCATGCTATCTCCAATTTCCCTATCACAGATTGAACAGTTTAACGAGAAAGAAGTTCAAATTCGCGGTTGGGTGCGACGTCACCGTTCAAAAGGCAAAGTCCAATTTCTTACCATTCGTGATGGCACGGGAGAATTACAAGCCATTTTGAGTAAGGCAACAATGGATGAGGAACAGTTTAAGGCTGCCTCTCATCTTACTCAGGAATCTTCCATTGAAGTGACAGGGCGAATCCGAGCCGATGACCGTGCCCCTGGCGGGTATGAATTGGATGTTTCCCATATTCACATCCTACACCTCGCTGAGCCTTTTCCTATTCAACCCAAAGAGCATAGTGTCGGGTTTTTGATGGACCACCGGCATCTGTGGCTGCGGTCTAGTCGGCAGCATGCGATCCTGAAGATTCGTCATGAAATCGTGAAGGCCTGCCGAGACTTTTTTGATGATCGTGATTTTGTGTTGGTGGATACGCCCATATTCACACCCAATGCCTGTGAAGGAACGACGACCCTGTTTCAGACGCAATATTTTGAGGAGACGGCCTATTTAGCGCAGAGTGGACAGTTGTATGGAGAAGCTGCGGCAGCGGCGTTTGGCAAGGTGTATTGCTTCGGTCCGACTTTTCGAGCTGAAAAATCCAAAACGCGTCGTCACCTGATGGAATTTTGGATGGTCGAACCCGAAGTCGCTTTTGCGGAATTAGCCGATGTCATGGAATTGGCCGAGGCATTTTTGGTGATGATCGTTCAGCGTGTGTTAGAGAAACGGCAAGAAGAATTAAAAGTGTTAGGGCGCGACGTGTCCAAGCTGGAAGCGATCACCCCGCCGTTTCCACGGGTTACGTACCGAGAGGCTGTTGACTGTTTACACAAGGGCGGATCCGCTATTCAATCTGGTGATGACTTTGGGGCCGAAGACGAGACGCTGTTGTCCCACGAATATCACAAACCCTTGATCGTGCATCGATATCCTGCGGCGATCAAAGCGTTTTACATGCAGTCCGATCCACAACAGCCTGATCTTGCGATGTGCATGGATGTGTTGGCGCCAGAGGGGTACGGTGAAATTATTGGCGGTGGGCAGCGGATTCATGACTATCAGACTCTCCTCTCTCGTCTACAGGAACATGATCTCTCCGAGGATGCCTTCCGATGGTATCTTGACCTACGCCGTTATGGGTCTGTCCCACATGCCGGGTTTGGGATGGGCATTGAACGAGCGGTGGCGTGGATCTGTGGACTCGATCATGTCCGAGAAACTATTCCATTCCCCAGAATGCTGTCCCGTCTTTACCCCTGATTCGTTTTTCCTCTCGAAAGTTTTATCTTCCTCAAAGGGCTCGCGTCCTGAGTCGATTGAACCTAGAAACGGCAGTTGGGCGCAAAAAAGCCGTGTAAGATATTGGTGTGCATGGTGAAATACAAAAAGTCGTAGTCACCTCGGTGGTGATAAGACATTTTTGTATTTTATCAGGTGCGCCAAGAGCTTGCGCGGACTTTTGTGATCCAATTGCTGTTTCTAGGTTGAAGGGCCTAGTATGACCAACGGAGGGGAGGTTCAAGGTTACAAGCCTGTTCGAGCTGACCAAGCAGGAATCCCATTCTGTCATTTCGAGTGGAAGGAGAAATCTCTTTGTGGGGGTGGAACGCCTGGCCACGCGTGGCAGGACCGGCGAGATTTCTCCCAAGGGTCGAAATGACAACAAAGAAGGGGCGACATGACAACAGAGGAGGGGCGACATGACAACAGGAGAGGATTGGCAAGGTTTGAAGCCTGTTCCAGATGTGCGATTAGGAGTTCCTCTTGTCATTTCGAGTGGAAGGAGAAATCTCTTTGTGGGGGTGGAACGCCTGGCCACGCGTGGCAGGACCGGCGAGATTTCTCCCAAGGGTCGAAATGACAACAAAGAAGGGGCGACATGACAACAGAGGAGAGGCGACATGACAACAGGAGAGGATTTGCAAGGTTTGAAGCCTGTTCCAGATGTGCGATTAGGAGTTTTCTCATTCCTTTTTTTCTGCTTTTGGTTACCCACCACATGTTGTAGTTTTTAGCGGCTATCCGGCCATATTTTGACATCGCTAAGTCATTGATTTTCCTTGACAAGAGAAGGAATAGCGCTATACTGCCTACTAAGTGGGTAGAAGTGGGAAGAAATGGATGAGTGGCGGGAATGAGCAGGAAAACAAGGGCCATGTACCGGTTTTAGTCGATGAAATTGTCTTCTGGTTACGGCCGAAGCCTCATGGTTGTTATGTGGATTGCACTATCGGTCCAGGAGGGACTTCATCCAGAATCCTTCAGACTTGCGGAAAAGATGGACGACTGATCGCCATTGACCAAGATCCTGATGCGCTTGAATTGGCCCGTAAAACGCTCAAGCCATATATCTCCAACGTCTCGTTTCATTGTGGAAACTTTCGAGACCTCCGGTCGATCCTGGATTCGGAAGGGGTTGGCCAAGTCGACGGAATTCTTTTTGATCTGGGTATTTCGTCCGTGCAATTAGCCGATGCGGACCGGGGTTTTAGTTTCCAGCAGGATGGACCTTTAGATATGCGGATGAACCCTTCCCTCTCTATGACAGCCGGAGAACTCGTGAATACCTTGCCCGAAACTGAATTGGCCAATGTTATTTTCGAATTCGGTGAAGAACGACTGTCCCGGCGAATTGCCAGAGGGATTGTCAGGCAGCGGACATCGTCCCCACTTCGTACCACCTCCGAATTGGCATCGGTGGTTCAGCAATCGGTTCCACCCGCGTATCGGTACGGGCGGTTGCATCCGGCCACGCGCACTTTTCAAGCGTTACGCATTGCGGTGAACAACGAATTAGCGGTGATCACTCCAGCGTTGCAGGATGCGGTCGATCGATTGGCACCAGGAGGTCGAATGTGTGTGATTTCATTTCATTCATTGGAAGATCGCCTCGTGAAGTACACGTTTCGAGCGCTTTCACAACAGACTGACCAACGTGTGACTGTTCTAACGAAAAAACCCTGCGTGGCGTCGGTAGAAGAACGGAAACGGAATCCCCGTGCCCGGAGCGCAAAATTACGAGTCTTAGAAAAAACTCAAGAAACTTCTGACATGCAGGTAAAAGGCTAGTTGCGATGAAGATTGTACTCTCTGTTCTCTTGATTATGGGCTTAGGTTCGACATTCATTTTTTACGTGTGGGGGAAAATGGATGTCGTGCGAGTGGGGTATGAACTGGACCAACTGTCGCAGAGAAAAATTGCGTTGGAGCAGAAACATGACCGTCTTCAACTGACCTATTCACAATTGACGGCTCCGGACAGAATTGCTCGCGAGGCTTCGGGCAAGTTGAACATGAGACCTCCGAACCCTGGTCAGGTAATTCTCGTATCTGATGATGGTCAACACAAAGAAAAACAACACAACAATTTTGAGCCGCTTCGTGTGGCTCAACGAGATGTTTCGGTGAGGACACGTTGATGATGTTTGATCGTCGGGAACAGGATGAACAGGCCCATTCTGGGAGACGAGCGGTGATGTGCGTGATCTTTCTCCTGGGATTTCTCGTGGTCTTACTCCGTCTCTTTGACCTGCACATTCTTCAAGCGGAGACGATGACCAAGAAGGCTCAGCGCCAACATCATAAAATGATTACTCTCGATTCGAACCGTGGGGTGATTGTCGATCGTCACGGTCGAGCCTTGGCACTCAATGTGGATGTGCCTTCGGTGTATGCCTCCCCCGTGTCGGTGAAAAACTCGTGGATGGCCGCGAAGCGTTTGTCTAAAGTCTTGGAGATGCCACGTTCAATATTGGAGCAACGCCTTCGGGGCAAGCGTGAGTTCGTGTGGATCAAACGAAAGATTAATGCTCAGTATGCCACGCAAGTGGAAGCATTGTCCCTTCCGGGCATTGCGCTGGTGCAGGAACAGCAACGGTTCTATCCCAAGGGCACGCTCTTAGCACATGTGTTGGGTTTTGCGGGAATCGATAGCCAGGGGCTTGAAGGCCTGGAAGTCAGATATGAGCGGTATCTTCAAGGTCAAACACGAAAGGTGATGTTGCATCGAGATGCCCTTGGCCGTGTGATCTTTCCCGAAAACCAGCAGGAGGCAGACACTCTGTCAGGGCACACCATTCGTCTCACGATTGACGAAGTGATTCAATATATGGCTGAGCATGCGCTGGAGTCAGTTGTGGAGCGAACCCATGCGAAAGGGGGGTCGATCATTGTCATGGATCCTCAGACAGGAGGGATTTTGGCCTGGACGCTCCGTCCCACCTTCGATCCTAATCATGCCATGGGGTTTGCTCCTGAACGGTGGCGGAATCGAGCCGTGACCGATCCCTATGAACCCGGATCCACCATGAAAATTATTCTGGCTGCTGCGGCGTTGGAAGAAGGGCATGTCGAGCCTGACACGCTTATTTACGCTGGGGATGGCGAATTGCCGATTAGCGGGACGGTGATTCACGATCATGAAAAAGCTGGCTGGCTCACGTTTCGAGAAGCCATTCAGCAGTCGAGTAATGTGGCTGTAGCCAAGACTGCCATAGGGTTGGGGAAGGATCGCATGTACCGGTATTTGCGTAAGTTTGGATTTGGAGAAAAGACGGGAATCGATCTGCCTGGTGAATCGGTCGGGATTTTAAAGAAACCTTCGAAATGGGGTACGCGGACATTGCCGTCTGTCGCGATGGGGCAAGAAATTGCCGTGACGCCGCTCCAGTTGGTGACGGCTGTTTCGGCGATCGCGAATGGCGGGGCGCTGATGAAACCATTCATCGTTGAGCAGATTCATACCATGCAAGGAGATCAGGTGTGGAATCGGGACCCGGAGATTCGTCGTTACCCCATTCGTCATCGAACGGCCCAAACGCTGACCGCTCTGCTAGAAAATGTTGTGGAGCGTGGGACGGGAAGGCAGGGGGCAATTCGTGGATATCGTGTCGCCGGGAAAACCGGAACGGCGCAGAAGTTCGATCCCGAAACGGGAACCTATTCATCGACTAAATTCATTGGGTCATTTGTTGGGTTTGCTCCAGTCGAGGATCCTCGGTTCGTCATGTTGGTGGTTATTGACGAGCCAAAAGGGCCGGCATGGGGTGCCACGGTTGCTGCTCCGGTGTTCCGTGAAGTTGGAGAACAAGTACTTCGTCATTTAAAAATTCCTCCCCAACGTGGCAGGGATGTGCAAGTGGCTGCGGTTGGAATTATGGGACGTCAACTGGTCGGAGCGGCTAAAACCTCGGAATGACTATCGCTGAGTTGATTATGGCACTCGACGTTGTCAACCAAACGGGCGATCTGAATGTAGAGGTGGGTGATATTACGGATGATTCCCGTCAAGTGACATCCGGAACATTTTTCGTTGCGGTCAAAGGAGCCCAGGTTGATGGCCATGATTTCATAGGCCAAGCCTGCGAGCAGGGAGCGGCTGGTATTTTGGTCGAGGCGCCGTTTCGACGAACATCGCTTCCTCCTTTTACACAGTCAGCACCGGCCCTTGTCGAGGTCAAAAATACGCGAACGGCATTGGGGCAGGTCGCCTCGCATTTTTGGAAAGAGCCGTCCCGTTCCTTAACCATGATTGGCGTCACTGGGACGAATGGGAAAACCACGGTCACCCACCTTGCCAAAGGGGTTCTGGAAGTGTCGGGTCGAAAGGTCGGGCTGCTGGGCACCATTGGCTATTTCGTCGGATCCGAACACTTTGCCGCTAGCCATACCACCCCGGATTCCGTGGCCCTGCAAACGTTCTTGCACAAGATGGTCAACGCCGAAGCAGATTCCGCTATTCTCGAAGTGTCCTCACATGCGTTGGCACTGGACCGTGTCGCAGGGTGCGAGTTCGACATCGTGGTCTTTACCAATTTGACGCAGGACCATTTAGATTTCCACCAGGACATGGATGATTACTTCCAGGCGAAATTGCGGCTCTTTCGGGAATACGTGGCACCGAAAAGCAAAACATCCCCGAAGCGGGCAATCGTGAATATCGATGATGAGTGGGGCAAGCGGATCCTCCAGCAATGTGCGGTTCCGGCGTGGAGCTATTCGACCCGTGGCCCAGCCGATCTTTGTGCGACAGACCTATCCTTATCAATCGATGGGACAACTTTTACCGCGGTGACACCAATCGGGCCGATGACCATCAACAGTCCATTGGTTGGTGAGCATAATGTGTCCAATCTATTAGCGGCAATGGGTATTGGCGTGGAGTGCGGGCTGTCCCCGGAAATTATTCAACGAGGCATCAGTGCCTTTCGGGCTGTGCCTGGTCGATTTGAACTCATACACGAAGGACAAGACTTTGCCGTGGTCGTGGACTATGCCCACACCGAGGATGCCTTGGCCCGCTTATTGGCAGCCGCGCATATACTCAAGAAAGGACGGATCATCACCGTGTTTGGCTGTGGCGGGGATCGTGATCGAGGCAAGCGTCCAAAGATGGGACAAGTCGCTGTACAAAACAGTGACCTCGTTTTTGTGACGTCCGACAATCCGCGAACCGAAGATTCGTCGGCCATCATACATGACATTGAACAGGGCATTTTGGCCCTTTCGGAGTCGGAGCGAACATCATACCGGCTGATTCCTGATCGGCGAGAGGCTATTTATGCGGCGATTCAAGAGGCAGATTCGCAGGACATGGTCCTCATCGCTGGCAAGGGACATGAGGACTATCAAATCATTGGGACCGAGCGACTTCACTTTGATGATCGTGAGGTGGCCCGAGACGCATTAGTCGTTCGATTGAGAGACTGTTGAATAATTCTAAATTTCCAAGGGCTACAACCATCTGACTCATTCCATGGACTATTCAAGAGCGAAAGGGGCTGTTCAAAAAGGTCCGTCCAGCAAGGCCGCAGGCCCGTTGGCGCACGGAGCGTACATGAAGTACGTGAGCACGACAACGGGCCGAGAACGCTGCTGGCGGCCTTTTTCAACAGCCCCTAAGGCCGGAGAGAGGCCAGCCGAATAGTCGTGGCTTCTTTTTCCGGAGAAGAAATTATCGTGGCCACGGGGGGAGAGTTGTTAATCGGATCGTTACGAACTCGAGTGCGCCGAATCTGTACGGATTCCCGGATGGCACGTGAGGGCGATCTGTTCATCGCGTTACAGGGTGAAACCTTCGATGGTCATCAATTTGTTAAGGATGTGTTGGGCTTGGGAGTACACGGCGTGGTGGTTGCGGAATCCATGAGTCAGAAGGCGCTGTCGGCTATAAAAAAAATGCCACAACCTCGATCAGGAGCCGGTCCATTTATTATTGGCGTGGACGATACCACTCGGGCCTATCAAGACATTGCGGCATTCCATAGGCAACGATTTCAAATCCCCGTCGTGGCCATCACCGGCAGTAATGGGAAAACCACGACGAAAGAAATGGTCGCCAGTACTCTTCGAGAACGGTGGGTGGTGTTGAAGACCGAAGGAAATTTCAATAATCGATTGGGAGTCCCCCATACACTCCTTCGTTTGACGAAACGTCATCAAGTAGCGGTTGTGGAAATGGGAGTGGATGCGGAAGGCCAAACGACGAGGCTGTGCGAGATTGCTAAGCCCACACTTGGCGTGATCACCAACATCGGCCCCGATCACCTGGAGTTCTTTGGGAGCCTGGAAGGCTCGGCGCGAGCCAAGACCGAACTGCTCGCCTGTCTGCCCAGCGAAGGCACGGTTGTCTTAAATGCCGATGACCACTTTTATGGATTTTTGAAACGCCAGACCCGCTGTCGGGAAATGTCGTTTGGGGTGAACGTGCGATGTCATGTTCGAGCCAGTGACAGACAACGTCAAGGCGCGCGTACAGTTTTTCATCTTCATCTTCGTGGCCGGAAACAGTCGTATCGTGTAGCCCTGAATGTGCATGGTCATCACAATGTGGCCAATGCGCTGGCAGCAGTGGCCGTTGGGCAGGTGTTTGGGATGTCGATGCAGAAAATTACCATAGGCCTGGCGAAGTTTCGTCCGGTCGCGATGCGTTCTCAAATCAAATCGATTGAAGGCCTGACGATCCTTGAAGATTGCTACAACGCCAATCCTGCTTCCATGAAAGCGGCGGTCACCATGCTCAAAGAGTTGGGGCAAGGCAAGCAGACCATAGCCGTGGTTGGTGACATGTTAGAGCTAGGAAAGAACACGCGGGCGATGCATCGGGATGTGGGAGCCTATATTGCCGACCATGCGGTTTCGTCCCTGATTGTCTGTGGAAATCTTGGAAAAGAAATCGCCTGGGGTGCCAAGAATCGGGGCATGGTTGCCTCATCTATTTTTCAAGCAGCCACGCCAAAAGAGGCAACGGGTTTCTTGCAGGGTGTTGCCAAACCAGGCGATGTGGTCTTGCTGAAAGCCTCCAGAAGTATGCAGCTGGAAACCGTCCTCGATGGGTTTTCCATGAAAAAGAATAACCGGCTAAACTCTGAGTGAAAGGCATCACGAGGAATCGATTCATATTGTTGAAAATCGATCAGCACATATTTAATTATGAAAACACTATTAAGGGCCTGTTGAATAATTGAAAAAACCCCGATTGACAATTGGTCTTGATCCGTCACCTACAATGGAAAAAGGAACAGGGACTGTTCAAAAATGCCGTCCAGCAAGGCCGCAAGCAGTGAGGAGGGCGAGGCGTACGCTGCGTACGTTGAGCCCTTCGAGCAATGAGAACGCAGCTGATGGCTTTTTTCAACAGTCCCGTTAACACACATGCTCTATCTTTGGCTATATCCGCTTCACACTGAGTTCGCAATTTTTAATGTCTTTCGCTACCTCAGCTTTCGCATTATTTATGCGGCGGTGACGGCGTTCATTATCGCATTTGTGTTGGCGCCACTCATGATCCGAAAACTGAAAGAGCTAGGATTGGGGCAGGAAATCCGGGAAGAAGGGCCGAGTAGTCATCTGATCAAAACCGGTACGCCCACGATGGGAGGCGTGCTCATTATTTTCGCGGTGCTCCTCTCAACGTTATTGTGGGCGGATGTGACAAATTTGTACGTCTGGCTCGTGATGCTCTCCATTGTGGGATTTGGTTTGGTGGGTTTCGTGGATGATTACATTAAGATTCTACGGGGCCGATCCATGGGCCTGAGGGCCTGGCAAAAACTTCTTGCGCAAGTTGGCGTGGCACTGGGGATTGGACTGTTCTTTTATTCCTCCCCTGGGTATTCCACGGAACTAAGCGTGCCCTTTTTCAAATCGTTTACGCCGGATTTAGGCCTGCTGTATATTCCGTTTGCCATTTTGGTCATCGTTGGATGTTCGAATGCCGTGAATTTAACGGATGGGCTGGATGGGCTAGCAGTGGGCCCGGTGATTGTGGCATCGGTTGCGTATTTGGTCGTCGCGTATGCCGCGGGTAATCGAGTGGTCTCCGAGTATCTTCTCATACCCTACATCGAAGGGGCTGGGGAATTGTCTGTTCTTATGGCAGCGATCTTTGGCTCCAGTTTGGGGTTTCTCTGGTTCAATACCTACCCGGCGTCAGTTTTTATGGGGGATGTCGGATCGTTGCCGTTGGGAGCGGCGTTGGGCACGGTGGCTGTCGTGAGCAAGCATGAGCTCCTGTTAATTCTTGTTGGCGGCGTGTTCGTCATGGAAGCGGTGTCCGTTATTTTTCAAGTCGCATCGTTTAAGTCACGGGGGAAGCGGATTTTTCTCATGGCTCCCTTGCACCATCACTTTGAAATGAAGGGTTGGGAGGAGCCAAAGATCGTGGTGCGTCTATGGATTGTCGCAATTATCTTGACCCTGTTGAGTCTCAGCACCTTAAAGCTTCGTTAATTGTATGCCATTGTCATCGATTCGGTTCGACCCAACTCAGGAGGACTCTTTCGCGATGGTCGCAGAGCCTGATCGCCATCACACATTGATTGACGGCCTCCGCGGGAAAGTGGTCGCAGTCGTTGGCCTTGGCAAGAGTGGTCTAGCCGCGGCACAGCTCCTTGAAGCGGTTGGCGCACGCCTGCGGTTAGTGGATCAGAAGCCCGAATCGGAACTTGCGAACCTTTCAGACCATTTTCACCACGCCGATGTGGAGATGTTTGGAGGAGACCGTTTTGCAGAAGGCGTCAGCAGATCGGAGCTCGTGGTTCTCAGTCCCGGCGTTCCTCCTTCCCTCGACGCGATCGACGAAGTCAGGAAAAAAGGCGTGCCGGTAATCGGTGAAGTGGAGTTGGCATCGTGGTTTTTGCCGATGCCTCTTGTAGCTGTCACCGGAACAAATGGGAAAAGTACGGCCGTCTCGCTTATGGGGCGAATCTTTGAGCAGAGTAGCCGCTCCGTGTTTGTCGGAGGAAACTTGGGCACACCGCTGAGCGAGGCGGCCTTAGCCGTGTATAACAGTGCTCAGCACGATCCCGAGGGAAATCCTCCTTATGATATCGCCGTGGTCGAAGTGTCAAGCTTTCAATTAGAAACGATTGATCGCTTTCATCCGTTTATCGCCGTGATCCTCAACATTACGGCGGATCATTTGGATCGACATGCGACATTTGCCGACTATGTCGCGGCCAAAGGTCGCATCTTTGAGAATCAAATCGCTGATGATTTTGCGGTTTTGAATGTGGATGATAGGCAGCTCATTCCGTGGCACGACTCGCTCCGTGGTCTCCTCGTTGGATTCAGTATGAAAGAACGGTTGCATAACGGAGTCTTTCTTGACGGTCCGATGATCATGGCTTCGATTGGCGGGCAAACGTATGAGGTCATGCCCATCGAGGAAATCCAATTGCTTGGGGCACACAATGTGGCCAATGTGTTGGCAGCCGTCGCCGTGGGTGTGTTGTGTGAGTGCCCGATTGCAGACATTCGTCAGGCGGTCGGGTCGTATCGAGGGCGGGAGCATGCGCTGGAAGTCGTGCGACATCGGCGGGACGTGGTGTTCGTGAATGATTCCAAAGGAACCAATGTCGACGCCACGATCAAGGCTCTAGAAAGTTTTTCCCAGCCAGTGGTGATCATTCTTGGTGGAAAAGATAAGGGCGGTGACTTCTCTCGGCTTGGTGAAGCATTGAAACAACACGCCAAATCTATCGTCCTCATTGGGGAAGCCACGAAATCTATTGCAAACGCCATTGCTGGATTTGGAGATATTCATCAAGCCAGGTCGCTGGCGCAAGCCGTTGAATTGGCTGAGCGCCTGGCGGTTTCCGGTGATGTCGTGCTGCTTTCGCCAGCTTGTGCGAGCTTCGACATGTTTCTGGATTACCTCGACCGTGGGCAACAATTTCGAGATCTTGTGAATGCTTTGCCTGAATGAATGGGGATGTTGAAAAAGGGCGTCAGCGGCGTTCTCGGCCCTTTGTCGTGCTCACGTACTATGAGTACGCTCCGCGCGTCAAAGGGCCTGCGGCCTTGCTGAGCGCACCTTTTTGAATATCCCCATGAAGGAACGATTAACTCATGAGACGTGGTCGGAAAAATGCATTGCAATTGTCGTTGGGGTGGAAGTCGAGTTCGGCTGGAAGAGAGTCGTTGGCTCCTGTCGATCGCACGGTATTGATGACCACGTATCTGTTGCTGCTGATCGGACTCATAATGGTATTTAGCGCGAGTGGGGTGATGGCGGAGACGCGGTATGGCGATTCTATGTTTTTTTTGAAGCGTCAGGCTGTGTGGATTGTCATTGGCCTCTTGGCACTGCATTGGGTGTCACGACAAGACTACGATCTTTGGAAATCGATGATGCCAATTGTGTTGTGTCTGACCATTGGGTGTCTCGTGTTGGTGCTTTTCCCCATGGTGGGTTCCCAGGTGAATGGAGCTCGGCGGTGGTTTCGAATCGCGGGGTTGTCCTTTCAGCCTGGTGAGTTGGCCAAGTTGACTACGGTCTTGTACCTCGCCTCGTTTCTTGTGCGAAGAGAAGAGGATATTACGAGTTTTAAGAAAGGCGTGTTGGCCCCAGTGATTGTGGTCGGGGCACTGGCAGGACTTGCACTCCTCGAACCCGATATGGGAACCGCCGTGGTCTTGTTTTCAGTGTTGTTGGGTCTTCTCTTTCTTGGCGGAGCTCGCCTCACGCATTTGGCTGGTCTCGTGTTGAGTGTGTTGCCTTTGGGGTACCTTCTGGTCATGGAATCGGATTACCGGCGGCGGCGGCTCATGAGTTTTCTGGATCCCTGGCAAGACCCCCATGATGCAGGATTTCAGCTCACGCAATCTTTCGTGGCATTGGGCAATGGCGGTTTTGCGGGGGTGGGCCTAGGCGAAGGCCGGCAGAAACTTTTTTTCCTGCCGGAAGCCCATGCGGATTTTGTGTTGGCGTTGGTGGGAGAAGAACTCGGATTTCTCGGAACGGGATTGCTGATGGTCTTGTTTGCGATTCTGCTCGTCAAAGGATTTCAGATTGCGGGACGAGCGCCTGATGCGTTTGGCCGACATTTAGCGAGTGGGGTGACGCTCCTGCTCGGGATTCAGGTGCTCATTAATGCTGGGGTGGTCTCGGGTTTGCTGCCGACGAAAGGCCTGACCTTGCCATTGGTCAGTTACGGAGGCTCCTCGTTGATCGTGAGCCTTATTGCCATTGGGATGTTGCTGAGTATTTCACGCGAGGACCCAGTTAGTCGGGTTGTCTCGCGATAATCGATGGGTCACTACTCAGGTTGCTTCAATTTTGACCCAGGGCAAGGCGCGAGGAGCGCAGAACCGGAGCGTATGTGGACATACGTGAGGATTCGAGCAACGCCGCCATGGGGCAAAAGGGAAGTGACCTAGTGACACGGGTGGAATGAACGTGGTCATTGCAGCAGGTGGGACGGGTGGACATTTTTATCCGGCGATGGCGTTGGCGGAAGAATTTCGCCGACGAGATGCCCACACGTCGGTGACAGTGATCGGAACGGGGCGAGCCTTGGAGCACATGATGGTTGCCGAAACAGACATCAAGATTGAGCCGCTTCAAGTTCGTGGCGTGGTTGGGCGAGGGCTATTGGCGTCGTTAGGAGCGCTGTTGCTGGTTCCGGGGGCCATGTGGAAAGCCATACAACTCTTGCGCTCGACTCGGGCAGATCTGGTGATTGGCACTGGCGGCTATACCAGCCCACCTGTGGTTATTGCCGCGTGGTGGTTGGGTATCAAGCGCGTGCTCTTGGAGCCCAATGCGATACCCGGTCTGGCGAATCGTGTATTGGGTCCTTTGGCGCATCGAGTGTTTGTCTCATTTGAACAGGCCACGTCCTATTTTAATCCGGCAAAAGTCACAGTCGTGGGTGCTCCGATTCGAAAGGCGTTTGTCGATCCACCGCAAGTCGTTCATTCGGGTGAAGTGAAGACGCTTTTGGTGTGTGGTGGAAGTCAAGGCGCCAAGGCCATTAATACGGCCATGATTGAAGCGGTGAAGGAATCCGATCGTATTCGCAGGGAATTAAAACTGATTCACCAAACCGGCACGGCTGATCTTGAGCGAGTTCAGCAAGCCTATGCCGAGATGGATGTTCGGGTTGAAGTCGTTCCATTTGTGAAGGATATGGCCAACGTGTTGCGTGCGGCCGACCTCGTGATTTCTCGATGCGGAGCCTTGACCTTGGCCGAAATCGCGGCTTGTGGGAAACCGACTGTGTTGATCCCACTGCCATCAGCAACGCATCAACACCAAGAACACAACGCACGGGTCATCGAACAAGCCGGAGCTGGTGTGGTGTTGATGCAATCGGATTTAACCGGCTCGCGATTAGCGCAGGTTATTGAATCCTTAGCCAACAATCAACAGCAAGTTCGGTCCATGGCCGAGAGAAGTTTGGGGCTACGCAAGACCGATGCAGCAGAGGTCATGGTTCTGGAATGTGAGGAATTGATCGCGAGTCGCTAGAAAAAAAGAGGATGTAAGGATTCTGACGAGACGAGCAACGGAAGAGTTATGTTTAGAAAAATTCAACATATTCATCTGGTCGGCATTGGAGGCAGTGGCATGAGCGGGATTGCCGAAGTCTTGTTGACGCTGGGCTATAAAGTGACCGGATCGGACCTTGCTCATTCGGACACCACACGTCGCTTGGAGACCTTAGGTGGTCGAATCTTTATTGGCCATGACGCGTCTCATATCGAGGGGGCACAAGTGGTGGTCATCTCCTCCGCAGTCCAATCCACGAATCCTGAAGTCCTGGCAGCTCGGGCCCGCGTCATCACGGTCATCCCTCGGGCAGAAATGTTGGCCGAGCTCATGCGATTGAAATTTGGGGTGGCCATCGCCGGGGCTCATGGCAAAACCACGACGACCTCAATGGTGGCTTCAATATTGGCGTACGCCGGTCTTGATCCCACGTTTGTGGTGGGAGGGAAAGTCAATGCCATGGGCACGCATGCTCGATTGGGGCGAGGTGATTTGTTGATCGCCGAAGCCGACGAAAGCGATGGGTCCTTTCTTCGGCTGTCGCCGTCCATTGCGGTCGTGACCAATATTGATCGGGAGCATCTGGATCACTATGGCACCATGGAACAGTTGGAGGTAGCATTTTTGGAATTTGCCAATAAGGTACCTTTCTATGGTGTCGCCATTCTGTGCAGCGACGATCCATGCTTGCGCACGTTTGTCCCCAAGATGGTCAAGCGATATCTTACCTATGGGCTGAATGAATTGGCCGATGGGGTTCACCCAGATGTCATGGCCACGGAAGTGTCAATCACTGGCCGAGTGAGCAATTTCCGAGGGCATTTCCGTGGGAAAAAATTGGGACCGTTTCGGTTGAATCTTCCTGGCCTTCACAACGTCTCGAATGCGCTAGCGGCTGTGGCGGTTGCGTTGGAATTGGATGTGCCGGTCGATCTGATTCGCAAGGGCTTGGCTTCGTTTTCCGGGGTGGAGCGACGGTTTCATATTCGGGGAGAAAAAAACGGCATTGTGGTGGTCGACGATTATGGGCATCACCCCACAGAAATTCGCTGTACCATTGCTGCGGCAAAAACCGCGTGGCCGGGTCGCCTTATCGTGTTGTTTCAACCGCATCGGTATTCTCGAACCAAAGACCTGGCTCAGGAATTTTCCGAGGCGTTTGAACAAGCCGATGTCGTCTATGTCACCGATATTTACGCTGCCGGTGAAACCCCGATCCCTGGTGTCTCAGGAGATTGGTTGGCGCAGCGAATTCAGGCAGCCGGGCATCCATCAGTCACCTGGATTGAGAAGAAAAGCGAGTTAGTGAAGCAGGTGCCACCCACGCTTGGTTCTGGAGATGTGGTGTTGACACTGGGGGCTGGAGATATTTGGAAAGTGGGCAGTGAAATATTGGAGTACCTGTGAACATTCTTGCGACCTATCCACTGAGGAATGCTGGATCCCCATCAAATCCGAATATGATCAACCAGCAGGCGAAGCCGAGTATGACCAAACATCAAGACTTGATAGTGGCAGTGCACGGAATTCGAGGGACAGTCACCTTTGATGCTCCCCTCCGTGACCTGACGACTCTTCGGATTGGTGGGCCGGCGGATGCGCTGGTGGTGCCCGAGGATATCGAGGATGTCTCTCGACTCGTGGCGCAAGCCTCTATCGCTCAGGTTCCGTTGTTTGTGTTAGGCGGAACGAATCTGCTCATTCAAGATGGCGGGATTCGCGGGATCGTGGTGAGTTTGTCCAAGCTTGCGACCATGGAAGTCGAGGAAGATCAGACCACGGTGGTGCGCGCGGGTGCGGGAGTGCGTATGCCGACATTGCTTGGATATGTCGGGAGTCAATCCCTGACCGGGTTGGAATGGGCGGCTGGAATTCCAGGGACGGTTGGCGGGGCGGTAGTCATGAATGCCGGAACGCATCTTGGTGAAATGAAAGATTGTCTGCAGGCGATTCAACTCGTGAGTCCTGAAGGTCGTGTGGTGGTGTATCCAGCCTCCACGTTAGCGTTTTCCTATCGGCATGCCAACGTGCCGGAAGGAATTGTGGTGGGCGGGTGGTTGCAACTCACTCGTTCAGCAAAAGCCAAGGTTGAATCGACGACGAAATCGTATCTCCAATACCGCAAAAATACACAACCCTTGTCACAACCAAATGCCGGGTCGGTGTTTAAAAATCCTCCCAAGACCTCGGCAGGCCAGTTGATTGAAGAAGCGGGATTGAAGGGATTGCGGATTGGGGATGCGCAAATCTCGTCCAAGCATGCAAATTTTATTATTAATCTCGGGAATGCCCGAGCCACGGATGCCATTCTGCTCATTAAAAAGATTCAGCAGGATGTGTTTCATCGGACAGGGACCATGCTTGAGGTCGAGTGGAAAATTGTGGGGGAAGGATAAACGTGAAGCGTAATGCGTGATGCGTGAAGCGTAGGACAAGAAAACTTCTTTTTTTACGCATCACGCATCACGCATCACGGATTACGCATCACGAAATGAAGAAGATATGCCATTAACGAACGCCCACATTGGAGTCCTCATGGGTGGAGCTTCCGCTGAACGTGAGATTTCCCTCAAAACCGGCAAGGCCATTTATGCGGCGCTGGTGCAGCGCGGGTATCGAGCCACCATGATTGATGTTGACGCGTCCCTACCCTGGGTGCTCAGAAATAAGAAGATCGATGTTGCGTTTCTCGCTCTGCATGGTCCTGGTGGTGAGGATGGAACAGTTCAAGGCTTGTTGGACGTACTCGGAATTCCCTACACGGGATCTGGTGTTCGAGCCAGCGCTGTTGGAATGGATAAGTCGATGACGAAAATTTTGGTCGAACGAGAAGGTGTGCCCGTCGCCACAGGTACGTGCATTCGAAAAGGGCAAGGCGCCATGCCACCCAAAAAATTGAAATGGCCTTTGGTGGTGAAACCTGTTGATCAGGGATCAACGGTCGGGGTTTCTATCGTTCATACGCCGGCACAGTGGAAGAGTGCCCTTCGGCGTGCCTGGCGACAAGGATCGGCCATTGTCGTGGAGACGTTTATTGATGGGCGAGAAATCGCGGTGTCCGTGTTAGATGGGAAGGCCTTGCCTAGCGTGGAAATTGTGGCTCCAGGAGGTTTTTATGACTACGCGGCGAAATATGAAAAATCGGAAACACGGTATCTGTGTCCCGCACCATTGACGAAAACACAGGATCATCAAGTGAAGGAATTGGCCGTACGTTCCTACCAAGTCTTGGGATGTGAAGGCGCGGCCCGTGTTGATTTTCGTCTCAATTCCAAAGGCCGGCCGTTTTTTTTAGAAATCAATACGATCCCCGGCATGACAGCACGCAGCCTGTTGCCCATGGCCGCGGCTCAGGCCGGGATAAATTATGAATCATTGACCGAGCGAATTCTCCAATCCGCGCTCAAGCGACAGTCAACGAGAACGCAGATTGCCAAGAAGTCCCAGTCAAAAGGAAAGAGGAAATGAGGCGACGTCATTCGCTCAAGAGTAATCAATCCAGCCGCGCGGCGGTGGATCGAAAAGCATGGTGGCGTCGCATGGTTATGTTTGGGGTCATGCTGTCGGTGGGGCTTGCAAGTTATCATCTGGTGCCGCAAGCCATTGCAGGATGGACCTCGATTCAGCATGTGTCTATTTCCGGTGTGAAGTTTATGAAGCGCGGAGAAATTCTTTCGCT
The DNA here is from genome assembly GCA_963555755.3 of Nitrospirales bacterium. Taxonomy (GTDB): domain Bacteria; phylum Nitrospirota; class Nitrospiria; order Nitrospirales; family UBA8639; genus Nitronereus. The sequence goes on along the minus strand of OY820905.2, from coordinate 3,561,308 downwards.
CTTAGCCCTTCCTCCGGAGAGCAGCCTGTGGACGATTGATCCAATCGCGTTGCAACAACGCCTTGTAGCCCATCCGCGGATTGCCTCGGTATCAGTGGGACGGGCGCTTCCTCATACCTTAGCGGTGGTGATCCATGAACGGGAACCTGCTGCTGCATTTCAGCATGCGGGTGGCCAATTGTTTGTGGATCAGGATGGCGTGGTCTTGTCGATTGCACCTGATGATGGCATCTCAGGATTGCCGATGTTCTCTGGCCTTTCCGCCATTCGATTGTTGGAAGGGGAACCGACGACGCGAGATCGGGCTCGATTGGGGGTGACGGTAGCCAGGCTCATTGCGGAACGATTTCTCGGGCCATTACATATTGATCTTCGTGATCCGAATGAAATCGTGGCTGCGACCGAGGACGTGACGTTTCGAGTCAATCAAGACATTCAACAGGCATGGCCACAGTATCTGGCGTTGGAGTCAACGATCCAGGCGGGGTTACTAACGGAACCGTATGAAATCGATTTACGATATTCAGACCGAGTAATTGTTCGGCAAAGGACCTGAGAGAAAACAACTTGGACAATATCGCGCCAAGATTTGGGTCAGATTTGGATGGAACGATTGGGGAAACCCGAGGCATAGCACAGCTATGTTGAGAGTGTTTCGGTTGAGGTCCGTTCAAAGATGGCCCGAAGATTGGATGCGAGATGTCCAAGGTATTTTCTCTCAGGTCCAGAGGGGGTAACCAAGCATCATGGCCAAAAAGGAACACATTGTGGTTGGATTGGATATCGGCACCACCAAGATCTGTGCCATCGTCGCCGAAGTGACGGATGACCGAGGGATCAACATAATTGGGGTGGGGTCCAGTCTCTCCAGAGGGTTACGCAAGGGTGTAGTGGTGAATATTGAAAGTACGGTGGAGTCCATCAAAAAAGCCGTGGAAGAAGCGGAGTTGATGGCTGCCGTGCAAATCAATTCCGTGTACATTGGCATTGCCGGGGGGCACATTGCGAGTGAAACCGCGAATGGCGTGGTGGCACTCAAACGGCATGAAGTGATGCGAGCCGATGTTCAGCGTGCTATTGAAACGGCTCGTGCCGCGGCGGTGGTGCCCTCAGACCGTCGCATTCTCCACGTCCTGCCACGGGAATTTATCGTCGATGATCAAGAAGGCATTCGTGTGCCGGTTGGCATTTCCGGGTCGCGTTTGGAAGTCGATGTGCACATTGTCACTGGGGCAGTGACCTCGGCGCAGAATTTGGTCAAGTGCGTCAATCGGGCCGGACTGGATGTGATCGATATCGTGTTGCAGCCTCTGGCATCGAGTGAAGCGGTGTTGACCGAGGAGGAAAAAGAGCTGGGCATCGCCATGGTCGATCTCGGTGGGGGCACGTCTGATGTTGCTATTTTTTCGGAGGGAACGATTAGCCATTCAGCGGTGCTCCCGGTTGGCGGGCAACACCTCACCAGGGATTTACAAATCGGATTACGAACATCATTGGCCGATGCAGAGAAGATCAAAGTCCGCCACGGTTCGGCGTTGGCCAGCATGGTCAAGGATACGGAAATGGTGGAAGTCCCCAGTGTGGGCGGACGGCCTTCGCGGGATCTCTGTAAACGCGAGGTGGCAGAAATCATTGAACCGCGTGTCGAGGAGATTTTTGAATTGGTCCTTCGAGAGATTCGTCGTTCCGGATATGAGGGCAAATTGGCTGCTGGCGTGGTCATTACCGGTGGCACCTCGTTACTGCAAGGCATGCCTGACGCGGCCGAACGTGTGTTGGATCTTCCCGGGCGGCGAGGCATTCCTTTCGGCGTGGGAGGCTTGCGTGACATCGTCAATAACCCCATGTTTTCGACTGGGGTCGGGCTCATTTTGCATGCGAATCGCATGGATCAAGATTTTGAATTAATTGGGAAACCGGGCGGCAGAAAAGGTAGCCCCGGATTCGGGAGTGTGGTGGATCGCATGAAAGGGTGGGTGTTGAACTTTTTTTGAGAGGAACGGAACTACTTAGGTATTTAGGCTGAAGGCTGAAGGCTGAAGGCTAAAGACTGAAGGTTAAAGACTGAAGGTTAAAGACTGAAGACTGAAGGTTAAAGACTGAAGACTGAAGGTTAAAGGCTGAAGGTTAAAGACTGAAGGCTGAAGGTTATTACTCATAATGCCCGACGTTTTTTATGATCACGCATGATGGCCCCCTAAAAGCCTTCGGCCTTCAGTCTCTCCACCGGAGTAGTGACAAGCGAACGAGAGATGATCGAACGAATACAAGAACGGCAAGGTTGTACTTCAAGAATTTAGGGAAAGGAGGCGTCCGATGTTTTCATTTCAGGAACAAGAATTTTCTCCCATTCGAATCAAAGTGATCGGCATGGGAGGCGCAGGTTGCAATGCCGTAAATTCGATGATGTCAGCCGGATTGACAAGGGTCGAATTTATTATTGCCAATACCGATCTGCAGTCATTGGGTCAATCCTCGGCTCCGTTCAAAATCCAATTGGGTCCGGAACGAACCAGAGGGTTGGGCGCGGGGGCCAAACCCGAAATCGGAAAAGACGCCGCGATCGAAAGCGAAGCGCAAATTCGGGAAGCGCTGGATGGAGCAGACATGGTGTTCGTCACGGCGGGCATGGGCGGAGGCACTGGGACAGGTGGTGCACCGGTGGTTGCTGGCATTGCCCGGGAATTGGGAATTTTGACCGTCGGGGTCGTGACGAAACCGTTTCAGTATGAAGGACATCGACGAATGGGGTATGCTGAAGAAGGGCTTCGCGAATTGAGACGTCACGTGGATTCGCTACTGATCATCCCCAATCAGAAATTGCTGACTTTGGTGGACAAAAGCATGCCGCTTCTCGAAGCGTATAAAGTCGCGGATGATGTGTTGCGCCAAGCTATCAAGGGAATCACTGATGTGATTACCATGCCGGGTCTCGTCAATGTGGACTTTGCCGATGTCCAAACCATCATGGGATATTCCGGTCGAGCCGTAATGGGCATGGGTGTGGCCAAGGGTACGAATCGGGCGTTGGAGGCTGCGAAACAAGCCATTTCCAGTCCGTTGCTTGAGGATGGTAGTGTTGAAGGGGCCAAGGGCATGCTGCTGAACATCACCGGTGGCCTCAATTTGTCTTTGCACGAAGTGGATGAAGCGTCGCAGATCGCCAAAGAAGCCGCGGATCCCCAAGCCAATATTATTGTGGGGCAAGTCATTGATCCTGACATGGAAGAAGAAGTGGTGGTCACGGTCATCGCGACGGGATTTGAACAGCCAGAACCCAAAGCTAAGCCGCAACCGGTCATCAGTCCAGCCATGCAGGAGCGTACGACGATGTATGTGCCGCCGACACCACAACCGGCCTTGGCTGCTGTTCGATCGGCAACCATGACAGGCGATGAATCGGATCTGGATCGGCCAACGTTCATGCGTCGAATGGAATCCAGTCGCCATATCCCCAATCAAGGGAATTTGCTCGTTGATGAAGACTGGGATGTGCCCACGTTCATACGACGACGGGGAAATTAAGGTTCCCGGTAGAAGTCCGTGGAATAAATCCGAAAGACGAATGTCGAAATCCGAAACACATTCAAATGCCAAAATGGGAGATAACACACATGCCTGGAAACGGTCAGTACAACTTCGAAGAATGAATGTGCCCGTGGTATGCGAGCATGTGTTCGGAATGATCCGTTTAAACCATTCGAGTTTGACATTTCGGATGTGTTTCGGATTTCGATATTCGTATTTAAAATGGAGGGCAGACAAAAACCCACAAATCCGTTCAACGTATGTTCGAGCGGAATCCATGAGAAAAGGAGGGAACGAGGGATGGTTCTCTTGGCTGAACGACACGGTCCTGAATTGAAGATGGTCCCGCATCTCACGTTATCACGGTTTCGAGAACAGACCCGATCGATCACACACTTTTTTGGAACACGTCGTGGTCCTGACTATGGTGGATCCAGTGGCGAACTGGGGACGGTGAAGGCCGCGGAACCGGACTTTCCAGAGGTCGTCTCGGTAAAACAAGTTCACGGTACCGACGTCTTGATCCTGGATCGACCCGTGCAGGTTGGTGAAAAGTTCACGGAGGGGTGGGATGCCATTCTCACCAATCAACCCAACTTGTTGGTGACGGTGCGAACCGCTGATTGTGTTCCGGTGTTGCTGGCTGATCCCAAGCAGCGCATTGTCGGCATGGTCCATGCAGGATGGCGCGGAGCGGTGCATGGCATCGTTCCCAAGACCTTGCAGCGAATGGCTGAGCACTTTGGGTGTGCAGTTGAATCGATCCAGATGGCGATTGGTCCATCAGCCGGTCCGTGTTGTTATGAAGTGGATGGCCCGGTGATTGAATCGCTTCAGTCGCACTTCTCTGATTGGGCGTCCGTGTTGACCATGCAGGGCGCACATGTTGGGAAATTTGATCTGAAAGAATTGTTGTGCCGACAAGCTTTGGAAACGGGCGTCGTACGAGAACAGATTCAAACACTCAATCTGTGCACGATCTGTCGCCCGGAACAATTCTTTTCCTATCGGCGTGAAGGCACGGTGCATGGGACGATGGTCAGCGGGATCATGCTGAATTAGCCGGGGCTGTTGCAAAAGGCCGCCAGCGGCGTTCTCGGCCCTTTGCCGTGCTCACGTACTATGAGTACGCTCCGTGCGCCAAAACGCCTGCGGCCTTGCTGGACAACCTTTTTCAACAGCCCCTTCGCTGAATGGCGAAACTTGTGAGGGGTGATCCGTGAAGCGTAAAACGAGAATCCGTTCTATTTTCGCGTCACGCATCACGCATGACGGATCACGATCTTCTCATGCCCGATATTGCCGCCAACGTCCAGTCTGTGTTGAAGAGCATTCATGCTGCCATGGTGCAAGCCGGACGTGAACCTCACACCGTGCAGTTAGTGGCAGTGACAAAGTACGTTGAGGCCGAACGTGTTCGTCAGGCCATTGCCGCTGGCATCACGATTTGCGGAGAAAATCGTCTCCAAGAAGCGCAAGCCAAAATGGAGGCCATCGGAGCGTCACCGGGGTTGACCTGGCATTTCATTGGCCGTGTGCAGCGAAGAAAATTGAAATCGATGGTTGGGCGATTTTCCGTCATCCATTCAATTGAGTCACTGGAACATATCGAAGAGCTCCATCGCCGGGCAGAAGAACGCCAACTCCAGCAGTCTATCTTGTTGCAAGTGAACATAGGGAATGAGTCCACGAAAGGTGGGTTTTCAGCCTCAGACTTACTCAAGGCCATACCCGGAATTGCCAGGTTTGGCCATGTGAAGGTTGATGGACTGATGGCAATCCCTCCCAGGGAGGAAGACCCAGAAGCCATGCGACCGTATTTCCGAAAGGTCAAAATTCTAGCTGAAGAGATTGACGCTCTTCACCTTCCTGGCGTTGATATGAAGGAATTGTCGATGGGCATGTCGAATGATTACCCCATCGCCATTCAGGAAGGGGCAACTCTTGTTCGAGTCGGCGCTGCCTTATTCGGAGCCCGGCCATAATAAGGAAGCTCGGCCAAAAAGGGTCTGTTGAATAATTGAAAGATCCTCGATTGACCATTGGTTTTGATATACCACCTATAACGACAATAGGAATCGGGACTGTTCAAAAAGGCCGTCCAGCAAGGCCGCAAGCAGCGAGGAGGGCGAGGCGTACGCTGCGTACGTTGAGCCCTTCGAGCAATGAAAACGCAGCTGGCGGCTTTTTTCAACAGTCCCCAAAAAAGACGAAAGATTGGGCCAAAACCTGCCGATAAGCAGAGGAACGTCAAGAGACGCTGTCCAATGCTCTCACTAACCTGAGTGGATTGACCGGAAATGAACTAGAGGAGCCTATGTTTGCGATTGGAAACATTTTGCAGGGTGTTGCGTATGTCTTAGATACCGTATTGTTTCTGTACATGTGGTTGATCATTATTCGAGCAGTTATTTCCTGGGTGAACCCGGATCCGTATAATCCAATTATCCAATTTTTAGGACGCGCCACAGATCCTGTGCTGTACACGATACGGCGACGGGTGGGTATCATCGGAGGGATGGATGTCTCACCCATTCTGGCGATTCTCCTCATCATATTTCTACAATATGCCGTGGTCGAGACCATACGGGATATTGGCATGCGATTGAACTAACCTGGCAGGATGTTGCAAAAGGCCGCCAGCGGCGTTCTCGGCCCTTTGTCGTGCTCACGTACTATGAGTACGCTCCGCGCGCCAAATGGCCTGCGGCCTTGCCCGTGGAAGGGCGCGTCTTGGCGCGCCTGGGTTGGGTGGGTCAGACAATGGACCTTTTTCAACATCCTGCTTCGTTGAATGCTTTGTTATGGCTCTGCGCGAATGAGTCGGGCTGATTCCATTACCCCATTTCTTCAGGAAGCGGTTCGCGAGGGGGTGTTCCCCGGAGCCGTGCTCTTTGTCCGTTCCCATAGCGAGGTCGTGTATCATCACGCCGTCGGGCACATGGGACATCCACCGTATGATTGTCCGGTTCTGACTGAAACCATTTACGATCTAGCCTCCCTCACCAAACCTTTGGCGACAACCACAGCCATCTTGTGTCTTCTGCAAGATGGGCAACTGGATCTTGACCAACCGGTTCAGGAATGGATCAGCGAGTGGGAATCCACTTCGTATCAGGCCACCACCATTCGGCAACTCCTTCATCACAGTTCAGGGCTCCCTGCTTGGCGACCGTATTACAAGACATTGTCTCCGGCGGGGTTGTCCCCCAAAAATGGGAACGAACGACAAGAAAGAATACAAGGCCTTGTGCGAACCATTGCGGGGGAGGCACTGGAGTATGAGCCTGACAATCACAGTGTGTACAGCGATCTGGGATTCATCGTGTTGGGTGTCGTGATCGAACGATGTGTTGGATCTTCGCTGGCTGCGTATTGTCGCAATCGGATCTATGAAACGCTCAACAGCAATCCGTTGTTTTTTATCGATACTGAAGGACATCCCGCAGGCGGGGATGGCGACCTTACCCATGTCGCGCCGACTGAACACGATCCATGGCGAGGTCGGCTTGTGCAGGCGGATGTGCATGATGAAAACGCCTATGCCTTGGGCGGCATAGCAGGGCATGCAGGATTATTTGGTACGGCGTTGAGTGTGAGCCAAGTTTCTGGAGCGTGGCTACAGGCGGTGTTAGGGCGTTCCTCGCGGCTTCCCCCTGATCTGGCTCAACAGTTTGTCCGGCGCCAGGATTCCTCTGGCACCTCGAGTTGGGCGTTGGGATGGGATACGCCGTCGCGGCCGTCTTCATCCGGCCGCCACTTTTCGCCAGAATCGTTTGGGCATCTGGGTTATGCCGGAACGTCCTTGTGGATTGATCCTGTCCGGGAATTGGAAGTCATTCTGTTATCGAACCGAGTCCATCCCACGCGAGCGAATAAACAGATCAAAGACTTTCGTCCCAAACTACACGACCTGGTGGGCGAAGAATTTGGAAGTGGAAATTAAGGGGCACGTCTTTACTCAGGTGGACAGACTCAAGGCCGAAGGCTGAAGGCCGAAGACTGAAGGCTGAAGGCTGAAGGCTGAAGACTATAGGGGCCAGTCAGGCGTGAGCATTCAACACTTCGGGCATTATGAGATAGCCTTCAGTCTTCAGCCTAAATACCTGAGCCGCAATGGTGTGACAATACGAGAGGATTGAAAAGAAGAGTTCGTGTGAGGGTCAGTTTGAGTATTCCACCCATGATTCTTTTTCCGCCAAATATTTCTGGCCTTTAAAATTCAACCGAGTACGCATTTCAATGAATCCCAAGTCGTGAAACATCTTGACAACTTCGGTCAGCGCCTCGGAGACCGTGGGGAACACGCCGCTTTCGCGTTCTAAGGCTTCATACATCACTTTGCCGGAATACCCGCGATCGACCCGTTTCACGGAAATGGTTCGATTGAAATACCGCGCACTCGGGTCCATCCCTTCCAATTGATGTCTCTCGACCACGGCATTTCTCAGCCGAAATGATAAAGGCAGCGTACTCATGGGGATCAATCCTTCCTGAAAGGTCCTACGGATAGAAATTATAGGGGACCTTCTGTGCTCCTGCAACCCTGGGTAGAGAATCAGCAAAGAAGTCCTAGGAAGGCCATTGAAGACTCAGAATGATTGCGTAAGATACAGTGCGACAATCCCCTCGTCAATAAAAGGGAATCGCGTCTTTAAGGTACGATTAAGTGCGATCGCGATAGATCCCGAACTGGGAGCAAAACTGGGAGTGAACTGGGAGCAAAACTGGGACCAGGGTAACTGCTTAATAGCCCCGAAATTTGCTCCTGCAGAAAGTCGATCCCACAATTGTTTCGTTCGGTGCTCAAAGACCGGCCCCCTCGTAGCATACGTGCAATTTTTTCAAAATCTGAATACTAGGCATATTTACGTAGTATCATTCTACCACGGTATCATCAATAGCCTCTGTCGCCACTGTACGAGGTCTGCACCCAAATAACATGGTCGGTATTGTCAACTTAACGAAACTCCACCCTGAACACACAATTCGCCTCGAGACAATCCGTTGATTTATAGGGGACGACGCTGTGTTGGGGGTCATGTTGGGGGTCATGTTGGGGGTCAGGTCTCAATACTGTTCACTTAGATATCTTCGGTGGTTTGATGGATGGTGTCCAGTCAATTTGCGCAACGGGCGGTCTCGGACGTTTGTACGGTGCGTATGGAGAGTTTCGGCGTTTCACCATCCTCGGCTTGATTTTTCCACGACTGGATTCACACAACAGTTTCGCCGTCGCCTCAAACAGCAGCCGATACCATGTTTTTTGGCGCTCAGGGGGGAAGGGCCCCAGATTGGGGCAGGGTTCGACGCACTAACTGCACCGTGGCCGTAAAAGATACCGTGCGGTCAGGGATGTCTGCCTGGGTGGCCCCTTGATACATCAACCAGCGCACGGCGTAGTGGGCCATCACCCATCCGTAGAACTCTTGACGCACCAACTCTGGCGTTTTACTGCGCAGGACGCGACGACGTTGCCTCAGGTGCGTCTTCAGCTCATCAAACACCAATTCCACCTCCCAGCGCTCGTGATACAGTTGAGCCAGGTCCTGGGCGGGTGCGCCTTGGTCATCCAGCAGCGTGGTGACGAGACGGTACAGCGGTTCGCTATTGGGCCCCTGCGGTAAGACATACTCAATCACCCTGATGGCGATCCCATCAATTCGCTTTCTTCTGGCGCGTTCACTGGGATACAGATGGCTCAGGTACGAGCCATCGTCCAACAGCTTGTCAACTGGAAGGATCAAGCTCTTCGGCATGCGCCAGAGTAGTTGCGCTCCGGTCTGAAGGCCGGCCTGCCAATGGGCGTACCCGACAAAGCCGCGATCGGCCATGCAGAGCATGTCGGGCGTGAGGCGACGCACCAAGGGCGCGGCCACCTCCCATTCGGCCTGCTTATAGGCCCCTAGTTCGGCATCCAAAATGGCGTGACTGGCACATTCCGTCAAAATGGCGCACTGGGCTTGGGGGTAGCCGGCCTGCCCGGTTCGGCTGCCTGGGTACCCAAAGGCTTGCACATTGGCTTCCTCATCCGGGACCTCAAAGTTGGAGCCATCTATCGCGACGAGTCGGTAGCCTGCAAAAAAGGCGTGGGCATGCTCTGGACGAGCCAACGGGCGCAAGCAGCGCTGTCCAATGGCTTTCAGCGCCTGCCACGTCAGCCGTGAGCGGGCTTTGCTGATGGCGGATTTGACAACGCTCACGGGAGCAACGGGTTTGTGGTCTTTCCATGCCAGCCCTTGGGCCACAGCGGCAAACACCGCTTCGTACGCGGCCTCGCTGTATAAGCTCAACGCCATGGTGTAGTACACCACGGCAGAAGCGGGAAAGGTGCGGACACGTTCACTGTTACAATGATGTGCGTCAAGTTCTTCGTTGATGATGGCCACCGGAAAGGCACGAGCCAGTAATCCCGTGCTCAAATAATCCGCCAATCGAGCCCCCGCCCCCAAGCCGACTTTCTTTCTTGCCATGTTGCCTCCTCCCAGATTACGTGTGGAGGCGAAGTATAACAGATTTTCATCTAAGTGAACAGTATTGGGTCAGGTCTTGCAGTGCCACATACGGGGTGCCCTGACCACCCGCAACATTTATCGTACGATAACCCTTGCGTTTACTTCTGGGGGATACACCAAAAAGGACATTGCCGAGTATTTTGGCGTCCATGACAGTATCGTCAGTCGAGTGGTAAAGTGAGCGGAGGAAGAGAAGCCGAAGTGATATGGCATTGCAAGACCTGACCCAATACTGTTCACTTAGATGAAAATCTGTTATACTTCGCCTCCACACGTAATCTGGGAGGAGGCAACATGGCAAGAAAGAAAGTCGGCTTGGGGGCGGGGGCTCGATTGGCGGATTATTTGAGCACGGGATTACTGGCTCGTGCCTTTCCGGTGGCCATCATCAACGAAGAACTTGACGCACATCATTGTAACAGTGAACGTGTCCGCACCTTTCCCGCTTCTGCCGTGGTGTACTACACCATGGCGTTGAGCTTATACAGCGAGGCCGCGTACGAAGCGGTGTTTGCCGCTGTGGCCCAAGGGCTGGCATGGAAAGACCACAAACCCGTTGCTCCCGTGAGCGTTGTCAAATCCGCCACCAGCAAAGCCCGCTCACGGCTGACGTGGCAGGCGCTGAAAGCCATTGGACAGCGCTGCTTGCGCCCGTTGGCTCGTCCAGAGCATGCCCACGCCTTTTTTGCAGGCTACCGACTCGTCGCGATAGATGGCTCCAACTTTGAGGTCCCGGATGAGGAAGCCAATGTGCAAGCCTTTGGGTACCCAGGCAGCCGAACCGGGCAGGCCGGCTACCCCCAAGCCCAGTGCGCCATTTTGACGGAATGTGCCAGTCACGCCATTTTGGATGCCGAACTAGGGGCCTATAAGCAGGCCGAATGGGAGGTGGCCGCGCCCTTGGTGCGTCGCCTCACGCCCGACATGCTCTGCATGGCCGATCGCGGCTTTGTCGGGTACGCCCATTGGCAGGCCGGCCTTCAGACCGGAGCGCAACTACTCTGGCGCATGCCGAAGAGCTTGATCCTTCCAGTTGACAAGCTGTTGGACGATGGCTCGTACCTGAGCCATCTGTATCCCAGTGAACGCGCCAGAAGAAAGCGAATTGATGGGATCGCCATCAGGGTGATTGAGTATGTCTTACCGCAGGGGCCCAATAGCGAACCGCTGTACCGTCTCGTCACCACGCTGCTGGATGACCAAGGCGCACCCGCCCAGGACCTGGCTCAACTGTATCACGAGCGCTGGGAGGTGGAATTGGTGTTTGATGAGCTGAAGACGCACCTGAGGCAACGTCGTCGCGTCCTGCGCAGTAAAACGCCAGAGTTGGTGCGTCAAGAGTTCTACGGATGGGTGATGGCCCACTACGCCGTGCGCTGGTTGATGTATCAAGGGGCCACCCAGGCAGACATCCCGGACCGCACAGTATCTTTTACGGCCACGGTGCAGTTAGTGCGTCGAACCCTGCCCCAATCTGGGGCCCTTCCCCCCTGAGCGCCAAAAAACATGGTATCGGCTGCTGTTTGAGGCGACGGCGAAACTGTTGTGTGAATCCAGTCGTGGAAAAATCAAGCCGAGGATGGTGAAACGCCGAAACTCTCCATACGCACCGTACAAACGTCCGAGACCGCCCGTTGCGCAAATTGACTGGACACCATCCATCAAACCACCGAAGATATCTAAGTGAACAGTATTGAGACCTGACCCCTAACCTGACCCCTAACCGGAGGGTCGTGACCGGACCAAATCTGGCGTGCCAGTCATTCGGGACTGATCTGGTACCAGATGTCGGAAAGGAAGCCAGCGTGGTCGACCTGACTCATTTGTCTATCGATGATCGGCTGGCCTCCCGAGCAACGCCAAGCATAGATCGTGGCCCGTCCGGTCACGACTGCGGGAATTGCGGCGGCGTTGAATCGAGTACGGCAGAACTCCCGTAGGGGCTTGGCTGGTTCGGGACTGCTATCAGCCTTCGTCGTACAGGGAAGATTTGCACCCACCATACACGCGTAGACCTTGCCCTCCATACACCGCCAGGCCCAACCCTTGAGCAAGGGCGCAAGGGAGACATCCGCAGCCAAGCCGAACGCATCCTTGAGCTGTCGAATAATCCCTTCCGGCATGGCCGGCCCGATGTACCGGGGTCCGGGGGCATCGATGGTTCCCACCGTTGCGCAATAGGCAAACGGATCGCGTAAGGAACCTTCCTCCCCTGCTGTCGTGGCCCCCATGGTTCCTAAATAACTCAGACAGATCAGAAGCATGGTCAACAAACTATGAATTAATTTTTTCATGGCGTCATGGTTACCCACACCTGGTGGCCGGATAGAATAGCCTGAACATGCGCATCCTAGCATTTTCTAATCCATAAATGACACTGAAAGCCGGGAGTCGAGACGTGCCATGCATCTGAGTCATCAGGCCGTCCGATGTTTCTGTTCAAAGATGCGTTGATAGAGTTTCAGCTTGGCCGCGTTCAATTGTTTGGCGGCCTCAGTATCGCTGCTCGCCGTGGCCAAGGCGTCGAGTTGTTGAAGGGTCCTTCCTGGTTTGAGGTATTGCGCCGGCTTGGGCAAGGATGTGAATTTGTCATAGGGGGTCATCATGGCCTCGTAGGGATACCGCTTCCGAGCTTTGCCCTTGGCGTCAATGAGTACGACCGGGAAAAAACAGGGCCGGTGAAAGGTAATGTAGGGATTGAGGTGGTCGCGATGGAAGGCCTTGAGCTGGGGCGCCCACTGTTGGGGAATGTGGACGTAACCCAGCTGTTTCCGAATGATCGCCCCGTTCTTACTTTCCACTAAGGCATTGTCGTTGCAGTGTCGAGCACGGGATTTGGTCAGTTCGATCAGCAGTTTGTTGAGCACTGTGACCACGTGCGTGTTGATATACTCCGAGCCGTTATCGGCATGGAAGGCGAGAATCACAAACGGAAATTGATCGAGGAGGTCTGCCAACACGGGAATCAGGTACCGTTCACTGATGTTCTCTACCGACCAGACGATTTCGAACGGCGTCACTTCATCGACGGCGTTAATAGGGGAGACCCCCTTCACGCCATCGAAATCGCCCTGGTGGACCGTATCCACTCGCAGATATCCTGGCTGGCCATTGGGCTGGGGTTGCCGACGCTCGCCGAGACTGGAGCCCGTGTGGCGGGTCTTGTCGAAGTGCTGGCAAACATGTGGGGAACTGGAGCTGTGCCGTAGGACATACAGGTAGCTCACGGAGATGCCAGCCAACCGGTGGTACTCGGACTGCCCAAAGCGCATCCAGGCACGCTCACACAGCTTCTTGGTGGCTGGCCCCGAGAGCGTGCCGTGCAGCTCATCGGTCTGCGCCACCAACCGGATGTCCGCTAGCGTATAGGTGCAGCGAAACCCTTGGACGGTGCGCTGACGCCGTTGGAGTTGGCCGGTTTGGAGGTCCTGCTGACTCAACCGTTTGGCCTGGATCCGGGAATAGTCGCTGACCTTCTGGAGAAAGTCCAGCAGGCGCCCCTTCTCGGCTTTGCCGAGCTGGTGGTAGTGGAAACGGAGCAACAGGGTCTGAATCCAGGCATAACGGGCATCCTTACCTTCAATACTGCATTCAATGGCTCCGACCCCGTTGAGAAATTGACGAACGTGTTCGATGGTCTTGATTGTTGTGTCGTTCATGATGATGTGCATTCCTCATCATGAACAGAACCCGGACCCTGTTCAGTATCATTTCATGGTAGAATCATGCTCTCCCTTCAGTATCATTTCATATTGGAAGAGACTCCTTCTTGCTTCGTCTCTTGATTTCCGCAATACTGCTCATGAAGTGGCTCCTTTGTTCTGTTGACGAGATGCCGATTCTTTGTCGAACGCCATCTCACCACAGGTGGGGGAGCCGCTTCAAATTCCAACTAACATTAAGCACACACTCACATTTTCACTAAGGAGAAGGTGATGAATACACACAAGAACCGCATGACAGGGTCGGTCAACTGGTGCCTGATGCTGGTTGTGACGATGATCCTGCTGGTGCCCGCCAGCGTCGCTCTAGCAGACCAGGTATCGCTTTTGCAATGGAAGAACAACGGTTCCTATAGAGCGCATGTCAAGATCAAAGTAAAGGACCAGGACACTGGCAACGTGAAGACATACGGTGCCAAGTGCACAAAGGAGATCGGCTCCTCGTTCTTCGATGGAGAGAAAAACTGGTACAACGGTGGCCAGAAGGCATATTGCGAGCTTGATGTATACGATGATTGGCCCAACGAAGGAGACGAGGTCTGGCTCGTGATCGAGATACAGGGAGGCGACACCAAGAGCTGCCGCAAGAGTAGCCGGCTATACTACAAATACGGAATTAAAAAGGGTGCGAAATTCAGCTCGGGCGGCACGAGCCTCAACAACAACCGGTGCAAGTCGCGGGGCACCGTGAGCTGGTGATTCGAACGGGTTGAGACGAAGGGGATGTCCCATTCATTGCTAAAAACATGAGTTGAAGTTGGTGGCTCCTTTGCCGTCCCGATAGGGGCGGAAGGCGTCAAAAAGACCTTTTGCCAGGTCACTTTCCGCAGGAAGCTCTACGGCGATCTAGAATTGCTTCAGGTTGACTTGGTTAAGTGGCTGGTGAAATACAACACGCAACGAACTCATCAGGGTAAGATGTGTTGTGGTCGAACACCGATGGAAACATTGGAAGACGGCAAACAAATCTGGAGGGAAAAGTTGATCGCTTAAACTTGACCTGACAGTCACTCGACTCTAACCGGTAACTGTCAGATTAAGTCGCGACTACTACAGAACTCAGAACACTCTTCCCGGACAGAGTGTGGGATGCTGATTTCTTCCATATCCGCGACGATCTGTTTGGCTCGATCAAGCGCAGTCATTGCCTCTTCCGTAAGAATGTTGTCGCTCATCTTTCACACCACAATTATCTCAACCTCCCGGCAGCATTCCAAATCGGATTTGGCTAGTATGCCCAACTGATGATGGAGATGCCCATATGACTGGCTATGTCTTCGATCAATTTTGCTTCATCGTCGTCTACAGGAGTTTGGATCGACACGTCGTCGCTTCCAGCCGGTGTCCAAGCTATGGATATTCCCCTGTTGGTCACTTCCTGAACCGTGTCTACGAACTCATCGAAATCATCTTCTTCCATATTGACCAACCCCCTGATGGCTTTTGCGGGATTGACTCTGCCGCTTCTGCTCAACTCCCGCTGAATCCGTCTGTAGATTTCCTCGCGGTGTACTGGAAGAGTTTTTGGTGCGTTGATTCCGACCTTTACTTGAGTGCCTTTAACGCCGAGCACGGTAATGGACACGTCGTCTCCGATTCTGATGGTCTGGCCGACTCTGCGAGTAAGGATGGATCATAGTAGAGTAGCCCCGGCCAGTCACCCAGCCGAGGCCCTCGCCAGAACCGGACAAGGACATTTCGACCATCCGGCTCCTCCGCTGATATGGCTCGCGGGTTACCGCCCCCAGATCTGGACGACGATCCGTGGACGGGGAAGAGGAAAGTCCCGTAACAGGTCCTGATACCTCTCCCACGTGAGGCGCGTCCGTTGGCTGCGACGCCGAAGCCACTTGAACCAGGCACGTTGAACCTGCACCAGAAGAAGATGCAGGCTACGGATATTCCCGTTCACGCCAAAATAGTTCATGTGGCCGCGCACGTGCCTCCCGAGCGCCATGTGCTGCTCCTTCACCGACCGGTGCCGATGGCGTCGGCACCGGTCGTACACAGACCGAATGGCCCGCGTGAGGCGTGCACCTCGGGTCTTGAATGCCAAGATCCAGCGTCCATATCGGGACCGCTTCCACTACAGCGTGAACCCGAGGAAATCGAAACTGGCCGGCCCCTTGCCTGCCTGCTGCCCCTTGAACGGTCGCCCAAAGTACAACAGGCGAGTCTTGTCCGGATGGAGGGTCAGTCCATATGTTCCCATCCGCTTTCCCAGCAGCAGCATCACCCACTCCGCATCGTCCTGGCATTCGAAACCAAAGATGAAGTCATCACAATACCGGACGAAGATGCACTTCCCCCGGAGGTGTGGCTTCACTTCGGATTCTACCCAGAGATCGAGCACGTAATGGAGGTAGCTGTTCCCGAGGAGCGGGGAGAGGACCGATCCTTGGGCCGTGCCCACGTCCGGCTCGGAATACACCTCGCCGTCCAGCACGCCCACATTCAAGCATTTGCCAATGAGCCGCATGAGCGCCCCATCGGCGACCCGTTTCTGAATCATCTCCTTCAGCTTGGTGCGATCCAAGCTGTCAAAGTACGAGACGATGTCCGCCTCCACGATCCAGTTCATTTCCCCACCATGCCCCGCTCGGTTCAAAGTCCGAAGCGCGTCATGCGCACCGCGTTTCGGTCGAAACCCATACGAGCTATCGGTAACCTCCGTCTCGTATATGGCCTCCCATACGTCCCGCAGCGCCCCTTGGACCACTTTGTCCTCTGTCGCCGATATCCCAATCGGCCTGTGCCGACCCTGCCCCTTTGGCACATATCCCCGGAGAATCGGTTGATGACGATACCGCTTCGTCTTCAGCCGGTGATGCAGATCCTGGAGATTCCGCTCCAGCTCCTGCCCATACTGCTCCTTGGTGATACCATCCACACCTACCGCGGCATTCCTGCGGAGTCGTCGGTAGGCGCGTGTCAGAGCTGGCACATCGATGAGATGGGCCAAGGCGTGAAATCGTCCTTCGGGTTCCCGTTTCGCTCGTTCCGCTACCGTCAAAAGTTCCGGTGACATGGAATCCCACATCAATGCCTTGGTCATGGTTCCCTCCTGACGTTCCTATCAACACGGGCAGCCTTTGCTCGGTCCGGTCCAGGCACCACCCCGTTCCCCGACGTTGTCGCTCCTATGCCGCCCTCCGACTCCCTCATCCCCCTCAGCCGCAGCTCCGGTTCCCCTTGCCGTCGGCCTACCCTGAGGCGAGTGCTTGTTCTACACCGAGTCACGCAGGCACCCGCGTCCGCGTGTTCGTCGGAGAGTGGTCACCGGGTCCCCGTGGCACCGGGTATCTCCCAGGGAGAAATGAGGGCCTCCCAGGTTCCTGGATCATCCTCTTCGTACGTGCCCCAGTCGTTCACCCCGCCGGATGCCCCGCCGCCTTGCCCCATACCGGCGACGACGCCGTGGTCTTCAGAGATTCCGAGCCCCTAGACATCCAGGATATTCCACTTTTCGAGGCTGCATTTCCTGCGGCCCATACGCTCGCATGCCTACGCATCGCCATAACGGTTACCCGCGCTGGCGCAAGGCTTGCTACCACCCTGCCGGGCTCCGCTTTGGTTGGGTGGGTTTTGCACCCACTGGACCATGAACTGATTTTCAAAGAGTCATCGCAGCCTCCTTTCCCATCAGACCAGCCTTGCCTGGTCGCACCAGAATATATGGTTCTATCCTACCGCTATCCAATTCTGGCCACATGGAGTTTCTTGGCCATGGCGTTGCTTCCTGTGAGCGTTCTTGCTTGTGTCGCTGCACGATCGTATCGTGCCCTCTTCCCACGGACCAAGGGGCTATGACGCCAGGAAGAGGCAGCATGAGATGCTGCAGCGACCTAACAATACAAGACGACGCCATTCGCTCAAAAGGAGAGGCGACATACCCCACGAGGAGTGCCATAAATTTATGTGCACCTGATCGTATTGTGCTGCCAGAACCCTACATTCTGCATGATCCGGTCTTCCCTTCTTCGAAGACCTCCGGGGGGCAAGACTTTTTTATCCGGCGAGTGCGCTACAAGGCTTGAGGGTCAAGCGTATGGCCAGGTTGCATAGTGAGAGTTTCGGAACCATTTTGAAGGGGCATTGGGGTTTTCGGGATTGGAGGACGGAAAATGTCCGGTAATTATTTTTCAACTGATGGTGGGCGACCAAATCGTTCAAAACGACTCAGTCCCCCTTGATCCTCGGGAACGGCATACGCATCGGGGGCAACTAGAGGGGTCTCCATGCTAGGCTCCAAGACATAGGGCGTCAAATAGATGACGACCTCGTCATTGGATTTGAATTCAGTCCGTTTTGCAAAGAGCAACTTGAAAAGTGGCACATGCCGTAACCAGGGCATCCCGGAATTCGCCCTGGCTGCTTGATGCCTTGTGAGACCACCAATGATGATCGTTTCACCACTTACCACTTGCATCTCGGTAGTCCCCATGTTCTTAAACACTTCTATCGTGACACTGCCCGGATCCGCAGATGCCGTGGGTACAAACTGGGAGTCCTCGATACTAATGACTAAACGAATCGAGCCTTGCGCCATGATTGTTGGTGTGACTTTCAAGATCAGGCCGGCTTCGACGGGATTCAGGGCTATTACCGATGCGCCTTCCTCAGGCTTGCTCACCACGACAAACTTGCTGCGGGTAATAGTGATTGTGGCCTCTTTGCCACTCAACGTGGAGACATAGGGCCTGGACACTAGGTGGGCGTAGTCCTGTGCGACCAACGCCAGGGCTATTTCATATTAGAGTGTAACTTCATAAATAATAAGGAATAATCGATTTAGGCTGGCTTTTTCTTTTCGTTTGAGGCATACTCTTTTTCATGCCAGACGAATCCCCAAGCGGACAGCCGGACATCGATCTGGGGCAAGTGGTGGTTCGCCCAATTGTCCGGGACGAGAAGGACACCTTCAAGACCCTGCTCGACAGACATCACTACCTCGGGTCTGCCCCGCTGATTGGCCCATCGATCCAATACCTCGCCTGTGTGCAGGATCGCTGGCTGGCCTTGCTGGTGTTTGCGGCGGCGGCCCTCAAATCGAAACCGCGCGACCACTGGATCGGCTGGCCCCCCTGTTTTCACTGGCAACGCCTCCATTTACTAGCCAACAACACCCGGTTTCTCATCCTGCCGGGCTGTTCGCAAAAGAACCTTGCCTCGAAAGTCCTGTCGCTCTGCACGAAACGGATCACGGCTGATTGGCAAATGTGCCACGGCTACCCCGTGCTCCTCTTAGAAACCTTCGTCGATCCTGCCCGCTTCACCGGGACCTGCTATCGAGCCGCCGGGTGGCAGGAGCTCGGGCTGACCCGAGGGTTTCGCAAGGCCAATACGCGGTATGTTCCGCATGACCACCCCAAACGAATTCTGGTCAGAAGTCTGCATCCCCAAGCCCGAGCGATCCTGGCCCGCCCGATGTTGGAGCCGCTCTATCAGAAAGGAGAGGTACCTCAGATGCGATTGAATGCCAAGCAGACGAACTCCCTGTTTACCTATGTGGTGCAATTGACCGATCCACGCAATTTGCAAGGGCAACGACACACCCGACGCGCCCTCACCGCGATCATGTTCTGTGCCACCTTGTGCGGCGCCGATGGCTATGAAGCGATCTCGGACTGGGCCCAGCAGTTATCTCAGACGATGCGCAAGCGGCTGGGATGCACCAAACGAGGGGGCCGCTACCTCGTCCCGAGCCGCAGCACACTCTACCGATTTATCTCGGCCGTCGACCCCTGGGAAGTCGACACCCTGCTCGGCCGGTGGCTGGACACCTTTGGGGGGGAGGATCAGGGCATCGCCATTGATGGCAAGACCATGCGGGGGACTTCGAAGGTCCCGAGCGAACAGACCCATGTCCTCAGCGCCGTCACCCATGACGAGGGGCGCCACCTCACCCCAAAAAAGTCGACACCAAGACCAATGAGATCCCCTGCGTGCGTCCCTTATTAGATGAGCTGGAGATCGAAGGGAAGGTCATCACGGCGGATGCGCTCCTCACCCAGAAAGAGATCGCAAATTACCTTGTGCAAGAACGCGGGGCCGACTTCGTCTTCACCGTCAAGGGGAACCAGCCGACCTTGAAGCACGACATTGAGGCCTTGGATTTGACCGCACAACGATGTGATGATGAGACGACCGATAAGGGCCATGGGCGAATCACGATCCGCAGGATCTGGTGCGACGACTCCCTGAATGCCTCTGTCACCTTTCCCCATGTGCAGCAAGTCTTCTGCATTGAGAGGGAAGTCGCGCATCTCAAGAAGGGCATCACGACGGTAGATACCGTATGCGGAGTCACAAGTCAGTCACCAGCGAAGGCCTCGCCGAAGAAAATCCTCTCGCAAAACCGGAAGCATTGGAGTGTGGAGAATAAGCAGCATTATGTGTTGGATGTCACCTTTGATGAAGACCGGAGTCAGATCCGACGGCTCAATGGCCCGATGGTCATGACCTGTCTGCGACGCTATGCCATCAGTCTCTTACGCGTGAAAGGCCAAACCAATATCGCGCAGGCGTTTCGATGGCTCTGGGCCAAGCCCCATGTAGCCATCCGCATGGCTCTGCCCTGAAAAAGTGATCAAAAAAAACTCATGGAATCCCTTGCTTATAAAAAGAATGAAATGGCCCTGCCTTCCTATTGTGTGCCCGGGACAAAGTGAAGGCATGAGGGGGTTAGCCTCTTCATTGGGTATGAGGGAGACTTCATCTCATGCGAATTCCAGCCACGATTTCGGAACTACCTTATTATCCCAGTTCCCAAGAATACGTGACCAATACAACTGTCTTGAAATTCAAAATAGGGAACTTCCGACGTTCCTTCCTACTCATGCCTCGCTAAAAGATCTTTTCTTCAAAGTCATGGTCTTATATTGGTCTCCAATAGAAGATTGCCTGGCTCTGATGTACTCTTAACGTTAAAAAGGCCAAAAACCTACTTTGTCTGTTTCATTGGACGGAGGAAAGTTCAGGTCTTGGGTGACCCACTTAGGGTCAAAGGCAATCAACAATACATCCGTACCAGCATTACTTTGGCCAATACTCAGAGGAGGAGACACAGGGCTCCAAAGACGAAGCAACACCCCAAAGTCAATTCTTAAAAACTTTGTTGTCTTAAAGTGGTACTGAAACCAAAGATGGTCAGAGGTCCCCAAAATTTCATCGGGGGCGCCCAATTGGGACACGACTTCTTGCATTGTAGTCTTGCCAGACTTGATAAAGGCCACGTCTTCTGGACGGATGGGATCATTGACAACGACTTTTCGAAATTCACAACCTATAAGAAGTGAAGGCAGGAGAAGACATCCAATAATTACTGAGAGACGATTCATGTGCATGACTAACCTATTCCCCAAATGGCCATATTTGGAATTGGAGATTGGGACTGCGTTTCCCATACACCAGTTCCTCCACAATCCCTTTTTCATTAAAAAATACATACACATGATCACTCGTGATATTCATCCGTGATAAAAACAGGAAGTATCCTAATTTACTATCAAAGCGACGATAGTGAAAAATTTCATATCCGCTTACGTCCAGAATTTCTATGGGGGCGCCAAGGAGAATTGCCACACGTTCCCGGGTTGAACTCCCCTTATGGATAAGTGCGATATCTTCATCTTTGAAAGCTTCCCCTACATTTCCTCGAACAAATACACAGCCCGGGAGGAACAAGAAGGAAAGAATCAATGCCAAAACCAAGCAGGAATGGCGGGATGGATGGGGAAACTGTCCAGTACATAGGGAACTTCTAGTAAATTTTTTGTCCATAAGATTTCCTTGAAAGTAAAAAAAGTTGCCACTATACCCTGTGTCTACATATCAGGGAAGTTACTGTTCCCCAAGAAAAACCCAAAAATTATGGCTGCCATTACCTCATAACTCAAAAATTAAGGCAAGGGCTAATTCTTTCATTTAGGAAGAGGTCCCATGAGATGCCCAAAGTATTCCCTCATGATTACACGGTCCCCTCCAAAAGAAGTTTTATGCCACTCACTCGCCAATTTCATAAAGAGGCAATGGCATACATCAAATATTTGGGGGTCTATATTGAGCACAAGATGAAAATACTTTTGAGATTTTACAATGAATCGACTTCCTCAGAGGAAGAAAGATTATTGCCGAGGAGTGCAAATTTATGAGAAGGAAGGCTAGAGCCCTTCACGTATAAAAGGGAAGCCTTGGTTTCAGCTGCCCGTTGGTTATCAAAAAACGGAGGCACAACAAATGAGTCAAATCTTGGCAAACAAGCCTTCACCTTTTCCGAAAAATTTGATAATAATGGTTACTTTTCCTCAGTATACACATTCGCAGTTTTTAGAATTGAAAAGAGAATCTTTTTTGCCAACCCGACTTTTTGGGTTTTTCATTTTTGATTTCAGATGATATTTTTGGAACCACGCCAACATGATTTCCTTTGGACCTCTTTAAGTTGGCCTACGACCTCATGATTCTATCGATAACTTTGAAACCTACAAACTAAGGAAGCAGGGAATTTAGTAATGTGGTCATAAGGGGTGTATTTTGACTAGGCAACCATCTCCAGGCAATGGTCCCGGGAAGGCTACTTCCGAGTCAAGGCCAAATCGCTTTGCCTGGGAATTAAGAAAGCCAGCTTTTTATCCCATTCAAGTCCGACATCTTGAGGTGTCCCAGGTTGCCGACATTTTGCAATCCCCTCAAAACTGCATTGCCGGACTTGTTTGCTTTGGTGAACCTCTTTCCTTTATTGGTCAAGAAACGGATCAGATTCCGGTAACAAACATACCCCTGAGACCATTCAAGAAGGAGTCGATTGTTGAAGTGTGGTTGGGGGAGCATCCTTTTATGTATGTCCAAGAAAAGGGACTTCAAGTTGCCTGCAACCCACATTATCTTTTTGGATCAGTGCAAGTATGGGAATCGTCAGCGCTCTCGCTAGAAGATCTCACTTGTGAAACCTATCAATTAATCTTGGATCAGATCTCGGAACTGGGCTATCCTCATCTTTTTCGTGTGTGGAATTACTTCCCAGAAATTAACCTCACAAATCATGGTCTTGAGCGATATCAGCAGTTTTGTAAAGGGAGGCATCGAGCCTTTTCCTACCGGACAAAGGAATTCCAAGCCATTCTTCCTGCAGCCACAGCCGTGGGAACTCCTAGCGGGTCTTTGCAGATTTATTTCCTGGCCGGCAAACAACCTGGCAATCATGTCGAAAACCCTCGCCAACTGAGCGCCTATGAATACCCTGACCTTTATGGACCGAAAAGCCCATCTTTTGCTAGAGCCACCATGGCTATAGCCGGGGACCATCACCACCTGTTCCTCGCCGGAACAGCAAGTATCGTAGGCCATGCCACACAACACTCAGGCAACCCGACCAAACAAACACAGGAAACTCTTCGTAACATCGATGCTGTCGTTCGTCATGCCCAAGAAATATTCCCAGTTTCATGTAGTTTGGCAGCAAGGCAATCCCTAGCAAAAGTGTATATCAGAAATCGTGAGCACTTTTGCGAGATTGAGGAAATGGTCACCAACCATCTTGGGAATTCTCTGGAAGTTCTTTATCTGCAAGGGGATATTTGTCGGAACGATCTTCTCGTAGAAATTGAAGCCGTTTTCCAGTCTTCGTGAAATTTCTCCTTTATTGGACCCCATCACCCAATGGGTGCCAGGGCTATTTCATATTAAAGTGTAACTTTATAGATAATAAGGAATAATCGATTTAGGCTGGCTTTTTCTTTTCGTTTACGGCATACTCTTTTGCATGCCAGACGAATCGCCAAGCGGACAGCCGGACATTGATCTGAGGCAAGTCGTGGTTCGCCCAATTGTCCGAGACGAAAAGGACGCCTTCAAGACCCTTCTCGACAGACACCACTACCTCGGTCATGCCCCGCTGATTGGCCAATCGATACAATATCTCGCCTGTGTGCAGGATCGCTGGCTGGCCTTGCTGGTGTTTGCGGCGGCGGCCCTCAAATCGAGACCGCGAGACCACTGGATCGGCTGGCCCCCCTGTTTTCAATGGCAACGACTCCATTTACTGGCCAACAACACCCGGTTTCTCATGCTGCCGGGCTGTTCGCAAAAGAACCTCGCCTCGAAAGTCCTGTCGCTCTGCGCGAAACGGATCTCGGCCGATTGGCAACTGTACCACGGCTACCCCTTGCTCCTCTTAGAGACCTTCGTCGATCCTGCCCGCTTCACCGGGACCTGCTATCGGGCCGCCGGGTGGCACGAGCTCGGTCTGACACGAGGGTTTCGCAAGTCGAACACGTGTTATGTTCAGCATGAGAGACCGAAGCGCATCCTAGTCGTGCGGCTGCATCCCCAAGCCCGAGAGATCCTTGCACGCCCGATGCTTGATCAGCCCTATCAGAAAGGAGAAGCGCCTCAGATGAGATTGAATACAAAACAGACGGACTCCCTCTTTACGTATGTGGTGCAGCTGACCGATCCCCGCCATTTGCAAGGGCAACGGCACACCCGACGCGCCCTCACGGCGATCATGTTCTGTGCCACCTTGTGCGGCGCGCGCGGCTATGAAGCGATCTCGGACTGGGCCCAGCAGTTATCGCAGCCGATGCGCAAGCGGCTAGGCTGTACTCAGCGAGGGGGGCGCTACCTCGTCCCGAGCCGCAGCACTCTTTACCGCTTTATCACGGCCGTCGACCCCTGTGAAGTCGATACCCTGCTCGGCCGGTGGCTGGACACCTTCGGCGGGGAGGATCAGGGCATTGCCATTGATGGGAAGACCATGCGGGGGACGTCGAAGGTCCCAAGCGAACAGCCCCACGTCCTCAGCGCCGTCACCCATCAAGCCGGGCGCCACCTCACCCAAAAAAAGTTCACTCCAAGACCAATGAGATCCCCTGCGTGCGGCCCCTGTTAGATGCGCTCGAGATCGCAGGGAAGGTGATCACGGCGGATGCGCTCCTCACCCAGAAAGAGATTGCCGAGTACCTGGTGCACGAACGCGGCGCCGACTTCGTCTTCACCGTCAAGGGAAACCAGCCCACCTTGAAGCACGACATTGAGGCCTTAGCGTTGCGAGCACGCCGGTGCGATTATGCCACCACCGAGAAAGGCCATGGGCAGATCACGACCCGCAGGATCTGGTGCGATGACTCCCTGAATGCCTATGTCAACTTTCCTCATGTCCAGCAAGTCTTCTGCATTGAGAGGGAAGTGACGCATCTCAAGCAGGGCCTCACGACCGTCGAAGCGGTCTGCGGTGTCACGAGTCAGTCCAAAGACAAGGCGGGGCCGAAGACCATCCTCTCGCAAAACCGAAAGCATTGGAGTGTGGAGAATAAGCAGCATTATGTGTTGGACGTCACCTTTGATGAAGACAGGAGTCAGATACGAAGTCTCAATGGCCCAATGGTCATGACCTGTCTGAGACGCTATGCCATCAGTCTCTTACGCCTGAAAGGCTACACCAATATCGCGCAGGCGTGTAGACTGCTCTGGGGCAAGCCCCATTTAGCCATCCGCATGGCCCTGCCCTGAAAAAGAGGGCACAAAAAACCTCATGGAATCCCTTGCTTATAAAAAGAATGAAATGGCCCTGGACCAACGCTTCAATTGTGGCTGTCAAACTGGTAATATTGCGATCGCTATTGATGAAGGTAACGACAGCCGCAGGCGAGGCCAGACTGCCAAAGTTACTGACAACGTCGCTAAACTGTCCGGCTGAGATGTTGGTAATATCAATACCCAGCGCTTCTAACTCTTCGGAACTGAACTGGACCACCAACGCCTCGATGAAGACATGTGCCGGAGCGTGATCGGCCTTACGCAGGAGCGCGGCAGCCCTGTTCACTTGGTCACCCGGCCCGAGTAAAAAGACGGTGTTGGTATTGGGTTGTAGTCCATAAGAGAGGAAACCTCCCTCATCGTCGTTGTTGGGAAAAAGACCGCTTAAAAAATTGCTAACTGTCTCCATATCAATATATTGCATCGGGATTTCCAGGTACTTAGTGGCTTTGGGATTTGGACCGGGCGGTTCTCCGGCGGCGCCATTAGATTTCCCTGCGACGTCATCAGGTTGTGCAGGTGAGGCGATTACCGGACCTTCTGCCACACCCCTGCGGAAGACTAACACGTTATCCTTCCACACGACCGAAAGTCCCCTTGAGTCCAGGAGTAAATTGAGCGCAAGTTGTAGTGGAAGGTTCTGAAATCGGGCCGTAACTTTTCCGGTCAACACGGTCTCATTGAACAGGTAGGGGATTTCGGTGGCGTCCAGCACCCGACCGACGACCACTGGCAGCAAAGCATTGGTCAGATCAACACTGACGCGAAAGTGGTCCGGCGGTTCGCCCTTGATAACTTGCAGTTCCCTGATGCCCTTTGACAGAGCTTGTTGGCGTTGTGCTTGCAACTGAGCATTTTTTGTCTTGTAGGCTTCTACCAGAACCGCATACTCTCCCCCCTTCTTCAGGGATGGCATTGTACACCCCACCAGGAACAACAGAAGGCTTAGCATGCAGACAGGTGGCAGCCACCTGCAATATTTGTCCGGACGTTCACCCATGCGTTGCACCGGATGCGTGAGGTATTGGGGGGTAAGTTTGTTGAACAGGGTACACGGTTGCATAACACAAAAAGGTAGTTGGTCTTTCACTGACCCTTAATTAGATTAATATATTCTCTCCGTTACGGCAATGAGATTAATATATTTTCTCCGTTACAGCCATTCCCAACCTCACCATTCGGTTTCGATCCAAGCCTTGAACCACTCCTTAAAGCGTGTAGTATCAAACCGGCGTCCCCTCGTCACGATCCCTAATCTCGGACAGGCTCCTCGCACAATAAAAAAATGTCTTATCGCCACCGAGGTGAGTGTGTGCTAAAGGTTAGTTGAAAATTGAAGTGGCTGCCTCAACTGTGGTGAGATGGCGTTCGACCAAGAACCGACATCTTTCCCAGCAGCCGAAAGGAGCCACTTCATGAAGAGTATTGCGCAAACCACGAAGCGAAGCAAGAAGACCAAACGGTTGGGGCCGGCCCAGGTCCTCCGACCCTACCAGTATGAGGCGTTTGATGTGGAGACGAAAGTCGAATGTATTCGGGCCCTCAGCCCCTTGGGCCTCCTCCATGTTCAGGCCCTCTTGGAAGCAGAGGTCTGTACGGTAGCCGGGCCCCGCTATGCCCGGAAAGCCTCGCCGCTTCCCGGGCGGCGGCATGGGAGTAATCCCGGCAGTGTCCGACTCGCCGGCCAACAAGTGCCGCTCCGGATTCCGCGGGTGCGCCAACCCGATGGGGAGACCGAAATTCCGTTAACCGTGCTCCCCCCCTTGCGGGCGCACGGGGCCTTGGATGACGTGCTCCTCAAACGTGTGCTGTAGGGGATTTCGTGTCGCAATTATGAGACAGCGGCCGCCGCGGTGCCAGGGGCGATCGGCTTGTCGAGTTCCACGGTGTCGCGCACGTTTACGCAAGCCAGCGCCCAACAGCTCAAGGCCCTCCAAGAACGGGACCTGAGCCAGCTGGATCTGGTGGCGGTGTTTCTGGATGGGAAGGCCTTCGCCGACATGCTGATGGTGGTCGCCGTAGGCATCACGCTCACCGGCGAGAAACACCTTCTTGGCTTTGTCGAGACGGGCACCGAAAACGCGGAGGTCCTGACCTCGTTCCTCCAGTCGGTGGGTGACCGCGGGCTCGACAGTGCTCAGGGCCTGTTGGTCATCATCGATGGCGGGAAGGGCTTGCGAGCGGCAGTGCGGCAGGCCTTTGGCTCTTTAGCCCTAGGCCAACGGTTCCAGTGGCACACACGGGAAAATGTGGTGAAGCATTTCCCCAAAGGCGAACAGGCTACCTGGCGCACCCGGCTGCAACGGGCGTATCAGCGCCCGACGTATGCGGAAGCCCGGACGGCGTTACACCGCCTGCAACGGGACCTGGAGACTCGAAATCAATCGGCCACGCAGAGTCTCGCAGAAGGGCTGGAGGAAACGTTGACGCGGCATCGATTAGGAGTGGTTGCCCTCTTGGGGACCTCCTTGAAAACGACCCACGGTCTGGAGTCGATCAAGGCTTTGGTCGAAGAACGATGTGCCAAGGTAGATCGGTGGACGAACTCGAACCAGCGGCAGCGCTGGTTGGCCACGGCGTTGCTGGATATCGAGCCGCGGCTCAACAAGGTGAAAGGCTATCGGCACTTGCACCGCTTGCGGGAAGCCCTACGACGGGAACTCACACTTAAGATGCCCACGACCAAGAAGGCCGCGTACCATGACCCCTGGAGCCGTGGAGAATTTCAACTAACTTTGGGCTTGACTCACCGAGGTGACCACGACTTTTTTTATTTCACCATGCACCCCAATATCTTACACGTCTTTTTTGCGCCCAACTGCCGTTTCTAGGTTAAACCAACCGTAGGCTATGCCCTACATCTGTGTCACTTTTTTCATACGCTTTTTCCATTTTTGGGATGTCTCTAGAATCATTTAATTTTCACCAACTTCAAATCTCTAGTACTTTCAATGGATTAGAGCGATGTATTCGCAAGGAATAAAAATTGCTCATAAAGGTTAGAGCAAATGCCGTGTTCTAGGAGCCTGTCCAAGATTAGACTGATCTGCTGCGGGGTTGCTGGATGTGGCCAGATCTTCCGATCTTTCGTTGAATAGTCCCACTATTCGCCTCAAATGATCGAAACATCTGACTCAAACCAGCACATTCTCGTGACGATCGCTAATCTCGGACAGGCTCCTAGGGATCACCATTAACCGGACCAGTTGCAATTTTGGTGGAATTGGGACCTATTCCATGGCCCGCCGCAGGTTATGGGGACCGTGTTGAGGGGTGAACAGCCTGCTCAGGCGTGGCAGGAATGGCGAGATTTCTCCCAAGGGTCGAAATGACAAGAGGCGGAAGTGGTAAGGAGCAAGTCTGGTTGGATGAACAACTAGAAGGCTTCCTTCTGTCATTTCGAGTGCAAGGAGAAATCGCTTGGCCCGAAAGAACGTGACCCGGGCGGGAATGGGGGAGAGTTCTCCCAAGGGTCAAAATGACAATGGACGAGGGGTGATACGAGCGGAGTGTAAGAGGGTTTCGCCTTACTCCACCAAAATTGGGATTGATCCCATTAACCTTGCGAGTTTTCTTATTTTTCTAGTCCTGTTTTTCTTTTTCTTGCCCGAGCATTGGAAGCGTTGTTTGACGACCATGACGTGGTCGCATGCGCTCTCCTTCGTGAGTCCGTTTAAACCAAGGCTCCTTCTAATATTTCAGGGGCTGTTGGTGGCCATGACGGTTACTGTAGCCTTTATTGGTGGGGTATTTGAGCCCATTGAACAATGGGGCCTCCATGCGCAACTTCGAGTTCAAGGATCTATTCAGCCGGATGCCATAGAATTTTCTTCCCTCCCTATGAACAAACAATTTGTTCCTTTAACATTTCCAAGGGACTTTCTTCAACAAACTGATCCCATTTTTTTTAAGAACGAATTCTGTACCCCTCCTTGTACTCTTAGGTGGAGCAAGGTGTTGGCAAATGCCTACACTATTTCGGGGGATACGGTTCCTGATTCCCTTCAGATGGCTTTGAAAAATGAGGCCATGACTCTTGGGAACCAGGCTGGGAAAACCCCTTCGCCCTTTCCCACTCGAGTATCCGAACCCGTCATGCTGTTCTTGATTCTCGTCGGGAGTCTTGTTGCTGTTTGGCTTTCCAGTCGTTTGGGGAGTGTCCTTGGTGTCGGGGTTGTAGGACTGCTAGGAGTCGCGTATTTGGCTACGGCCTATGGGTTGGTCGCCCATACAATTTTATGGGTGGATCTTGTCCCTGTTCCTTTGGCTTTGGTGTTTGGGTGTGCCGCGTTCTTCACCAAGGGACTGATTCAAGAGACATCTAAGTTTGCTGGTTATACTTCTGAGTGTTCCTCTCCTCATGCAGCCCTACCCTCCTCAAAGTATTCGCCGCGGTCTGTTTCTCAACAACGCCGAATAGTCACGGTATTGTTTGCGGATATTCGTGGATTTTCACGAATGGCTGAGACCTTATCCCCTGAAGAAGTCTGTGATTTTTTAGGTGAGTATTACACAGAAATGACAGAGGCGGTTGTCCTCCATGGTGGGACGATTGATAAGTACATGGGGGATGCAGTCATGGCCTTGTTTTATGCCTCACATTCACAGCCCGATCATGCACGTCGAGCTGTGCACACGGCTTTGGATTGTCAACGGCGGCTTCGGCGTCTTGCCGCACATTTTCAGAAGCAGTATGGCAGCGCCCTGGCCTGTGGGATTGGCATTCACACTGGTGAGGTCTTAGTCGGCACAATGGGATCAGCCCAACGGACTGATTATACGGCTGTTGGTGATACGGTGAATCTTGCCGCGAATCTTGAAGAGCTTTCGAAGGTGTACCGTGTGCCGATTGTTATGAGCGAATCGACCCATCAAGCTATGGCCTTCTCCTGCCACTCACGCTATCTTGATGAAGTCCGGGTGAAGGGCCGTGAACGGTTCATGCGCATTCATACGGTCATCGATAGAGATGATCGACAGGTTTCTCGTGTTCCTGGACAAGGGCGCGCCGCCGTTCAACTCTTCGGAACCCAGTCTTGGGGGGAAATTAGTGATTGGAGCCCTAGAGGTATGGGACTTGAGCAACTCGAGCAACCCATTGGAGAAGGCAGTCTTCTTGATCTTACCCTCTACTCTTCTGATTACGGACTGCCTCTTTTTCTACGGGCCAAGGTTATTTGGGCTCAATCTCATCGAGCCGGGTTAGAGTTTGTTGAGTCTAATCACCACCCTGAACCAAGAATTGAGAATGTCCTGAGTCGGTCTGCGCGGGAACAATACGCAGCAAGTTAGCTTCGACCTTCCAGGTTATTCTTCCCCTTCTTCAGAGGTTTTCTTTAAACGGCGATCGAGTGCGAACCGAGTGAGTCCGAGTTTTTGTGCGGCTAAGCTTTTGTTGTGTCCGCATAGGCTCATGGCTTCTTCGATGATGGCCGCTTCAACGTCAGCGAGTGATTGTTCGCCTAAGACCATTTCCATGCGCAAAATTTGTTGGTCGTGTTGTGTTGAGGCTTCAACCACCTTCCTTGAACTGCTTTCATGGAGTTCTCGTGGCAAGTCCCCGGACATTAATGATTTGCCCTTACAAAAAATCACAGCGCGTTCAATGATATTTTCCAATTCGCGAATATTGCCGGGGTAGTCGTAGCGTTCAAGCATGCCACGTGCTTCGTCTTCGATGTTCGTGATGTCTTTGCCAATGTCTTTGCTGTGTTGACACAGAAAACTAAGGCTTAATGGTGAAATATCTTCAACCCGATTGCGAAGAAGTGGAAGTTCCAAGGCCACGACATTGAGGCGAAAGAATAAATCTTCTCGAAAGTGGCCCTGGCTGACTTCTTTTTTCAAATCGCGATTCGTCGCGGCGATTAGACGGAAATCAACTTCGATATCTTCTTGACCACCCAGTCGGCGAAACGATCGTTCTTGGAGGACACGTAACAGTTTGGCTTGCAAGGACGGATTGAGGTCGCCGATTTCATCAAGAAACAGGGTGCCCCCTTCCGCTTGTTCGCATAACCCAGGTTTTCGGTGAGTCGCGCCAGTAAACGCCCCGCGTTCATAGCCAAATAACTCGCTTTCAAATAATTCTTGGGGAATGGCGGTGCAGTTGACTCCGACAAATGGGCCGTCTTTGCGAGGTCCGTTGTGATGAAGAATTCGGGCGATGTATTCCTTTCCGGTCCCAGTGTCACCTTGTAACAAGACCGTCGTTTTCGTGTTATTTGTGAGCTCTTGTACTTGGGACATGAGCTCTCGCATGCTGGCGCTGTTGGCAATGAGATTGTTGAAGGCATAACGATTGGAGACGTCTTCTGATTCGAACAAGACGCGGCGCTTTAAGGTTAGATATTCCACGGCACGTTGGACTACCGGATTGACTCCAGAGAGATCAACGCTTTTGATCAAAAAATCATAGGCCCCGAGCTTCATGGCTTCGACGGCATCCTCAACTGTGCCAAAGGCAGTGAGAAGAATGACTAAGGTGTGTGGGGCTTTGGGGCGGAGGAGCTTGAGGGTTTCCAGACCGCTGATGCCGGTCATTTTAAGGTCGAGCAGGACGATGTCGGGAATATCATGATCCAGAGCTTCCAGGAGCGCTTCCCCTGAGTCAAAATTGCGTACTTCGTGAACGCCTCCTCGCGATAATCGTCGAGTGATCGCTGCTCGAACGGCATCATCATCATCTGTAACAAAAATGGTTGCGCGCATGTTAGGTCACCATGGCAGATTGGTTTTGTAAGGTAAAGGGTAACCACACGGAGAATACCGTCCCGATTCCCACTTGACTGGTGGCATTGAGGGTTCCTCCATGGGCGTCAATGATATTCCGACAGATGGCCAGTCCAAGGCCTGTGCCTCGTTCTTTTCCAGAGGTAAAAAATGGATCGAAAATTTTTGAAAGGTCTTCCGGTGAAATGCCTTTGCCATTATCTTGGATATGCGCCACCACGCCTTGTCCCCCATCTTGAGTTTTTTCTTGTATGTCGATGGAGAGCTCTCCTTCGGGTTTGAGGGCATCAATGGCATTATGAAGGGCATTGAGCACAATCTGTTTAATTTGGTCACGATCTGCCTGAATCAATGGAAGGTCGGGTGCACAGTCCAATGCGGCGTGAATTCCCTTCTGTGCAATAGGAGTTTGGACCAGTTCCAACGTTTCTTCAATCAACGATTTCATGTGAAAGGAGGACAGGACCAATTTCTGTGGTCTGGCATATTCCACGATTTGATTCACAATGCGATCAAGTCGTCGGGTTTCTTTAAGAATGGTCAACAGGTCTTCGTGTTGGGCATCTCCTGGAGAAAAGTCCTCCATTAATAATGACGTGGTGGAGCCAATGCCGACCAAGGGATTTCGGATTTCGTGGGCAATGCCTGCCGCGACCTGGCCCAAGGTGGCCAGGTGTTCGGTGCGATTGAGTTGTTCTCGCATTTGCTCTAACGTGGTAATGTCAACATTGAAACCTTGATACAAAATTTCTTGACCCTCTGCATCCTGAATGGGAATAGCCCGACTTAAGATTTTGAGAATGGTGCCGTCTGGGTGGAGAAATCGAAAGACGCTCTCAAAGAGCACATGTTGGTCCAATGCGTCAGAAAATGTTTGAGACACGCGTTCTCGGTCATCCGGGTGGATCGCGTCCCAGATTTCTTCGGGGTTGCTCGCGTCTTCGGGATTGCGTCCGGCGAGTATCCAATTGTGTCGGTTGCTAAAAATAATTCGTCCTTGTTTCGCCGTGAAAATTCCAAAGGGGGCATGGTCAACAATGCCTCGGTATTTGGACTCTGAAGTCGACAGGTCAAGGTTTAATGTTCTGAGTTCAGCTTCGGATTTTTGAACTTGGGTAATGTACTCATGAATTTGTCGACTCATCTCATGCATGACGCGTGTTAAGTCGCCGATTTCATCTCCTCGGTCTAAGACTGTGACCTCGGGGACGATCCCACCGGGTCGGTTTTCGACTGTCTTGGCCAGGGTGACTAAGGGGCCCGTAATAGACTGGGCTAACACCCGTAACGCAATCACCATGGGGATGAGTGCCAGTGAACCGCCGCCAAGAATCACACTCAAAAGAAATGAACGATCTTGTGCGGTTCGCCCTAAGGTTTCCCTGAGGACTTCGCCCTCGCGACGATTGAATTTGGAGAGTTCCTCGCGAATGGTTAACATCAGTTGCCACCCTTCTCCCGACTCAATGTAGTGGAGCGCTTCATCGGGATGGCCTTCCGTGGCACGTGCAATCAATCGATCTTTGTCTTTCATTAATGTTTGAACTAACGATTGGGTTTTGAGAATTTCAGTATGTTGTTCCGGATTGCTCTCCACCATGTACGCAAGAGCCTGCCCCACCTGCAACACTCGTTGCTTGGCGGCGTGGTAGGGTTTCAAGAACTTCGGCTGAAGGGTCACCACAAACCCACGAAAACCTGTTTCTATATCGACAATCAGTCGCATGTATTCGGCAGCGGTGGTTTGCACGTGGTACACCCTGTTTAGACGGTCTTCATCTTGGGAGAAGGTTTGAACGCTATTATAGGTGACGAAGCTGAGCACTCCCAAACCGAGAATGGGAATCACCAAGACAAGGAGAAGTTTTTTCTCGATCGGAAGGTTGTTAAATCGTTTAAAAATACGCATGGTTAGCCTGGACCGTATCCTAAGGTTGCCCTCCCTGAGTGTCAAACACAACCGCTCCCGTTTCCTCTGGTGGGGAAGATTGTGTTCAGGTATGATAGGCCCTTGATTCAGTCTTTTAGTAAAATCCGTTTCGTATGATTCCAGTAGATGAGAAGAAAGGTGATGGAATAAGCATGAATGTCCGACTGATAGGCCTCTCGGTTCTCATGCTAATAGTGGGAATGGGTTTAGGATGGGGCATCCGATCTCAGATCCCTCCAGCTAACTTTATTCCTGCTCGTACGGCAGCAGATTATCTTCATGCCGTTATTGAAGCGGATCGGACATTTTATACGCAACATATTGTTGAGCGGATGGAAGCCATGCTTATTGTGACGGCCTCTGAAAATTGGGTGAAAGAAAAGACCCTGCCTCTGCCCGTTCAGTTTTTGCGCGAGGCCTCTCGCAGTCTTCATGTCCGGGATGCGCCCTTTCGCTATCGCCTGATCAGTCCTTGGCCCCTCAATTCACGAAATACTCCGGCCTCGGACCATGAGCGTGAGATGTTAGACCAGGTCGTGAAATTTGGGGAAGTGGTTGAGGAAGAGATTATGGTCAACAACAAACCGTATTTTAAAGCGATCTACCCAGATCGCGCTGTCAGCCGTGCCTGCGTCTCTTGCCATAATGCGCATACCGAATCTACCAAACGTGATTTCAAATTGAATGATGTGATGGGCGGACTCGTCCTTGAAGTCCCGCTGGAGTGATTCGTCGTCCGACCTTTTGTGAACCCCTCATTGCGCATGGTTCGATATACTTAGGCAAGCCATCCCTGATTTCCTCAATTGTGCTGTCGGCTATTTATAGCTTTTTCAAAATATTTGCGTTCTCTTTGTTGATGGAGGAAGAATAAGAGCGTAAATCCGAAGCACGAATATCGAAATCCGAAACACATGGGAATATCCCAATTGAAAAGTTCGAATTTAGGATTTCTGATTTGTTTCGAATTTCGATATTCGGATTTCGAGTTTTCTGTGATGCCTTTTACTCGATCCCCCAACAAAAAAAACTAGTTGCTCCATTTGGGTGCTCAAGCTAAAATTCTTTTGAACAGAAGACAGGCAAATGGTGGGATGTCATGGTTGTGGTCCCACTTTATACATCGGTAGGTAGGGTAGCTGGGTTTCAGATGTTTAAGCCCAGGTACAGTGCAAGCCAGTTGAGGATTCGTGGAGGGTCTCCCTGAATTCTGACTGGTTTTTTGTGCCAGTGTGTTGAGGGATTAAGAAAGTCCATTTTAATGCAATCAAACACTGCATCCATACCAAAAGGAAATCTCGCAGGGCTGCGAGCGCATTTCCCGGAAGATCTTCTGTCTGGGTTTCTGGTGTTTCTCATTGCCCTTCCCCTGTGCCTCGGCATTTCTTTAGCCTGTGGGTATCCAGCCATTTCTGGAATTTTTACTGCCATCATCGGTGGTCTCTTAGCCACGTTCTTCAGTAATTCCGAACTCACGATTAAAGGCCCAGCTGCGGGGCTCATTGTCATCGCGATTGGCTGCGTCACTGAATTTGGTTTTACAGGAGGAAAGGATCCGGCAGCGGATTACCAAGCGTACCGGTTGGCTCTGGGCGTTGGGGTCGCCGCTGGTGTTCTTCAAATTTTCCTTGGGGTGTTCCGGGCAGGGATCCTGGGAGAGTTTTTCCCAACGACGGCGATTCATGGATTGTTGGCAGCCATTGGGGTCATCATTATCGCCAAGCAGTTTCCGATCATGATGGGGCTTAGTTCTGAAGGGACACCATTAGACCTCTTAGCCAACTTCCCAACATTTGTGATGGAGATGAATCCAAAAATTGGCTTAATTGGAATTGTGAGCATACTGATCATGTTTGGGTATACCTTCATCAAAAATCAAAAATTGAAAATCGTGCCGGCGCCGATGATCGTGTTGTTCGTCGCCGTTCCTCTGGGGCTATTTTTGGGTGTAGGACAGGAAGGAACGTATGCCTTTCATGATCAGACATATGTCTTAGGAACACAGTTCTTGGTGAATGTTCCGAAAAACATGTTCAGTGCTCTGACCCTTCCCGATTTTTCGGGGCTCACGACTTCGATCGGCATAAAGTACGTGATCATGTTTGCGTTAATCGGGAGCCTGGAGTCGTTGCTCAGTGCGAAGGCGATTGATGGTATTGATCCCTGGGGACGAAAGACAAATATGGATCAAGATTTGCTTGCGGTGGGTGTCGGCAATACGCTGGCGGCCTTGGTTGGTGGATTGCCGATGATTTCAGAGATTATTCGAAGTAAGGCGAATATCGACAATGGAGCGAGGACGCGGTTTGCCAATATGTATCATGGGCTTTTTCTATTGGTGTTTGTGGCTTTAATCCCCGGGCTGATCAATCAAATCCCGTTGGCGGCTTTGGGCGCATTGTTAGTCTTTACGGGTTTTCGATTGGCGTCACCCCAAGAATTTGTCCACATGTATCATTTGGGAAAAGACCAGTTCATTGTTTTTATGTCTACGATCGTGGGAGTCCTCGCAACTGATCTTCTGAAAGGCATTGCTATTGGGATCGGAGTGAAAGTGGTTATTCATCTCATCAATGGAGCCCCGGTTTCCTCGTTTTTCAAATTGAACGTTGAGGTTGTCGAATCAGATGACAACACCGTGACCATCTATGTGAAAGATTCAGCTGTTTTTAGCACCTGGATCCCGTTGCGCAAGTATCTTCATCGCTACCTGGAAGAAGGAAAAAACGTCAGGCTGAATTTCGCCGACACTCGATTAGTCGATCACACCGTGATGTCCAAGCTCTATGAATGGATTATAGAATTCGAGGAAAAAGATTGTGAATTATTGGTTCGGGGGTTAGCAGAGCATCAACCCATTGCTGATTCTATCGTCGCTGCTCATAAGAAGCCAAAACTCTGGCAAAAGGACCTTCACGATTCATAAAGAAAGAGGTAACTTTACTCTTGCCCCGTCATTCCCGCCGGTCGTTAGCGGGAATCCATCTTGCTGTTTCTGCCAGGAAAAAAAGCAGATGGATCCCCGCTTAAAAATTGCGAGGATGACGAAAGGAGGATTTCTCTTCATAGGACTTTCTTTTACCTGACAGTGCCGGAAAGATGAAATGCAGGTTTATACACTTTTCCACTCTTCTTTCTCTTGACGGCGCATCGCCACGCCTGGCCTTCTAGTGTACTTCTTCACCCTCCTCTCTAGATCAGATTTCAACATTTGTGTGCGAATTCGCTCATTCGAACCTGTGCGTCTTTGCTCATTGATGAATTGTTGTTATTCAATAAGCCATTTTGCATTCATAAGTTATTGTTTTTTATCAATTTTCTGAAAAATTATCTTTGTGGGATTTGGCATCATCTTTGCTTTGTTATAGGTAATTGATAATTACCTGGAGGGAATATCATGAGTGATTTTGATCTCTTGTACAGAAGTCTTCATCGTGATCAAAAGGTCACGAAGAAAGTCGAAAAGGACGCTTCATCCTCCGAAAACAAAAGTCCTTCACATTCTGAAGCGCCTGTGAATCCAATCCGCGCGTTGCTTGCTAAGATTTTCTAAATAGATCGATTCTCTCCGCTCACCTCTCGCCGTTTGCCTGCTTCCGGTCGCCCGTCCCTGGGACAAACCTCTTGTCACCGCTCTGGTATTGTTTACAATCCTATTTTTCCCCAATCCTCCTCCGAAGGATCACGGGACCGAATTGTCTATATTCTTTCCAAACTACTGTGAAGTTTTTGAAAAAGTTGAGGGCTCGCGGAAGGTCGCGTCAAGGTCGTTTTCGAGGGTAAAGACCATCACGCGTTCACCGATTTGGGTCTCGATATCGGTAAATAATCCTGTGACCTCGGTCCCGGTAATAGCGGAAATTTGGCTACAGAGTTTTTCTCGCCCTTGTGAGATCAAGTTTTGTCGCATCTGTTTGACCATTTCAACACCTTCGGGATTCTTGGCAAGTTGGCGTTCCGCTGGAGTTAACACCCCTTTCAGTCTCACCAAGACCATGTCACGAAGGATGAAGGCTTTGACGTCCGTTGGCCCGCGTCCCATAAATTCTTGTTCGAATTTAATGATGGCATTGCGGATGGCTGTCTCCGCCTCGCCTTTGCTTTGTCCATAACCCATGGGCAATAGTCTCCTGCTGACTAAAAATCTCTTGTTCCGACCAAGAGTCCTTGCTAAAAAAGATGATATAAGCTATTGATTTTTGAGAGGTCAAGGATAGGCCCCTGCTTCCTTCACGGGTTTCAGCTGAGGGTGGCAGGAATTCTAGGATTGAGCCTAACCTTTCAACATAGGCTGTGGGGTGGTTGACTCGCTAGGTGAATACGGTCAGCCACAGTGCAAGCCAACCGTGGTCCTCTGAACAGGAGGTAAAAGCGGTTGGCTTTTTTTATGTTCAATCATTGTTCCGTACACGACGATTCATGAGCATCACTTCCACAAATACGATTTCCCAAGAAGAGCGCGATCAGGTACGACAGACTGTTGAACAGGCGAGCGAACCGATTGCTCCGTTTTGGCCTATGAGAACGATGGTCGCCCAGAATCCTATTCATGGATTGGAATATCTTCCGTTTGACCAGGCGGTTCGAAAAGGCAAACGCCTGGTAGGCGGAAATGGGTATCTGCCAAATGAAGAGTATCGGCAGTTCTATCGAGATGGTCGCATTACCCCCGAAAGCCTCAAGCGTGCTTTCGCGAGAGTTGGACCTCGACCAGAAAAACAAGATTCTGTCCAAATAGGAAGCCGCCGGGTGACGGCCCTTGATATTTGGGCATTGCACCTCGTCCATGGGTTTGAACCTTGTGAGACAACCCTCCTGCAATGGGAACTCAGTGGGGGTAGGGCCACCAAGCGTTTTCGTCAAGACCTTTCAGATGAATCTCGGCAACGAATCATCGAACGAACGATCAGAGAATGTGAGCATTGTCGAGATTATCCTGAGGAGGCCTATCTCACAAATTTGTGGAAGAGCACTTTGGCCGTCCTGCAACTATCTGATGCCCATTCCAGCGATCCAACATCGAGGAGTTCCCTCTCTGGCGTTTCAGATGACCCTCACGCTCAATTGAATATTTCGCTTCCAGCTCAGCGAACGCTCAGCGATTGGGTGGATGTGTTGGCCGGAACAACATTGGTCGAGTCAATCAACGGTCAACTCATCAAATGGGTGGCGGCCTTTCTTGATGAAGGGTTAGCCGGATGGGAAATGCCCTTACGACACGAAGGCTTTTATCAGGCTTGGCGAGAATTGGTTCAACAAGATCATTCAGGAACATTTCTTGGGATAAAAGATTTCTCACAAAAAATCCACGATCTTCCAAACGAACCTGAAGATGCAGTCGTAGCCAGTTTGCATCGTCTTGGAATCCCACAAGAACAATGGAAAGATTATCTGTCAAGGCAGTTATCATTATTGCCGGGTTGGACGCGGTACATTCGATGGCTTGGGGAAAATCCAGCGTATCATGCGCAACACAAGCACCCCATTGACACCACACAGTATCTAGCCGTTCGCCTGTTCTATGAACTGGAACTGGCCCAAATCATCTGTCAGCGAGAGTGGGGGATTGATGGAACCGCTTCCGCGTTGATCGCCTTTTGGCAGGATCGACCGGATGAATATGAGAACCAAGTGAGGGAAAGCGCTCATGCTGTTGATCCCCGGACACAGGCTATTTGCCGGGATGCCTGGCGGTTGTTTCACCTTGCACAGTTTCTTGAGCTGTCTCCAATAGAGCTGCACGACCTCTCCTTCTCGGATGCCCAGACCTTGTTGAGTTGGCTGGAAGGTTTTCCCGCAGATCGCCATGGCCCAGTGTGGCTCGAGGCGTATGAAGAGGGTTTTCGCGGGGAGATCCTTCAAAAAATTTCTGCGCATCGAGGGACTGTTCCGGCCTTAGAAATGCGCCCGCGGGCGCAACTCGTGTTTTGTATTGATGTGCGATCCGAATCATTTCGCCGCCATATTGAAGCCCAAGGCCCCTATGAAACCTTAGGGTTCGCCGGATTTTTTGGCATTCCAATCAGTCATCAAGCCTTTGATAGTGACCAACGTTTAGCCTTATGCCCTGTGTTACTTTCACCCAACCATGCGGTCACAGAAGTGCCTCGGCTGGGAGAAGAACGGGCATTGCAAAAATATTCTTCTGGCACGCGCTGGCATCAGCTCGGTCATCATCTGTTCCACGATCTAAAGCATAACCCGATTGGCTCGATGATGGTGATTGATGTGCTGGGGGTCTTTTTTAGTTTAGGTCTGGTTGGCAAAACGCTGCTCCAAAAACCATTTCACGCAATCACATCGACCATCGGGGGTTGGTTTACCCATACGGTGCCGACACAGATTTCGGTGTCAGCACCATCCGATCCTCAACACCCAAAAGTAGGAGATGTGAATGCTGAAGGGATTCCTGTTGGGCTCTCACAGGGTTTCTCTCTGACGGAACGGGCCACGTTCATAGAAAACGGACTGCGTGCGATGGGGCTCACACAAAATTATGGTCGGTTAGTTTGCCTGTGTGGGCATGGCAGTGAGACCGACAACAATCCCTATTTTGGAGCATTGGATTGTGGCGCGTGCGGTGGAGCTCCAGGGGATCCGAACGCACGCGTCTTTGCCGCAATGGCCAACGAGCCGGAAGTTCGTCGCATCCTCAAAGAGAAGGGATTACCCATTCCTGATGACACCTGGTTTCTTCCGGGCAAGCACAATACCACCACTGATCGGGTCACGTTTTACGACCTGGAAGTATTTCCCGAAACTCATAGAGAGGATTTACAGGTGTTGCGCAAGGATCTCGAAGAAGCCGGAGCCAATCAGGCTCTGGAACGGTGCCGTCGCATCCCAAACGCTCCGACAGAGATTTCTCCAGAAAAGGCCTTTGCTCATGTGGAGGAACGTAGCTGCGATTGGGCCAACCCTCGTCCGGAATGGGGACTGGCAGGAAATGCCGCCTTTTTAATTGGAAGACGAAAGCTGACCAAAGGCTTGAATTTGGGCGGCCGTGTCTTTTTACATTCCTATGATCCAATTGCCGATCCCCAAGGCGCCATCCTCGAAAAAATTATGACAGCGCCCTTGATTGTCGGAGAGTGGATTAATCTGGGCTATTATTTCTCGGCGGTTGACCCATGGGTCTATGGCAGTGGGAGTAAGGTTCTGCACAATGTGGTGGGTGGTGTTGGGATGATGTTGGGAAGCCAAAGCGATTTACAAATGGGCTTTCCCCTACAGACCGTCAACAACGGTGATGTTCATTACCACGAACCGGTTCGGCTGCTGGCTATCATTGAAGCGATGCCGAGTGTCATCTCGTCCATCGTTCAAAAACACGCGATCCTTCAGCAGCTTTTCCATAACCAATGGCTTAATCTTATTGCACTGGACCCCAACACCTTTGAGATTCATCGATATAACCCTGATGCAACTTGGGAACACATGGCGTTGACCGCGGGTGGGTAGGATTTTCATAGACCCAGAAACATGATGAACTCTAGCCTCTATAAAACACTCATCTTGAAGAGTTTGGTTTTTTTTGTCATTTGGCTCATTTTGTCAGGAAAATATAACCCGTTTCATATGGGCCTCGGGCTCGTGGTGTCTTTTGGCGTGGCTTGGCTGAATTCAGGCCACGCAGACTCTCCTTTCCGAAACTTACCCCTGTTGCGAATTTTGGGGTATTTCCCGTGGCTCTTTGGGCGCATTGTGCTCAGCAGTCTTCATCTGACTGCCCTCATTCTTCATCCTGCTCTTCCCATTGATCCGAAGCTTATTCACTACCGAACCAAGTTGCAGGGCCAAGCCGCCATCGTTCTTCTAGGAAATTCCATTACGCTGACTCCTGGCACGATCACGGCTGAAGTGAATGCTCAGGAACTCATCGTCCATGCGATGGATGATGCATCTGGCGATGATTTGACCAGTCAACGGCTCGAACAAAAAATTGCCAAGGTGTTTCGGCAGCAAGAGGGTTCAGCATGAAATTCTTTTTTCTGTTCGTGTTGATCGTCCTTGTGATCTTAATTTTGGCGTATTTGTACCGTGTGGTCCAAGGCCCCACAGTGTTTGACCAAGTGTTGGGCCTCAATGGCATCTCGACGAAAGCCATTATTTTGCTGGTGGTGATCGGGACCGTATATGGGCGGGTGGACATGTTCGTGGATATCTCCACGGGATATGCCTTGCTCAATCTCGTGGGTGCCTTGGCCATTGCCAAATTTCTTGAACAGCGAGGAAGGGCGTAAATGTCTCTGATTGCCATCGTTTTTATTCTCGCAGGATTGTTTTTTCTGATCGTCGCGGCCATTGGCATGCTGCGTTTGCCAGATGTGTTTACCCGCTCACATGCCCTCTCACTGACTGACTCCTTGGGTGCGTTTCTGGTATTGGCAGGGTTGGCCATTTACCAAGGATTCAGCTTGAACCTGCTCAAAATTCTCGTGGTTCTGGCTCTTCTGTATCTATTGAATCCTGTCGTTTCACATGCCACCATTCGCGCGGCGCTTCGCTCTGGCCTCAAACCTTGGGGGCGAGAACAACCATGACGTTTTCATTTGAAATTCCTCTACTGATTCTCCTGATTCTGACAGCGGGTGGAGCCATTCTGGTCAAAGACTTGGTGCCAGCGGTGTTTATTTTGGGGTCCTACAGTTTCTTTTTAGCGTTGGTGTGGGCATGGATTGGAGCTGTAGATGTGGCGTTTGTTGAAGCAGTCGTGGGCGCGGGCTTGGGGACGGTGTTTTTTCTCTTGACGCTATTTGAGACAGCTCCAAAGGATACTCGCCTTCATCGTCCGCCCCCTCCCTGGGCCGCGTTGATCGGATTGCCTCTGCTTGGCTTTCTCCTCTTGTATGCGGCCGAGGATCTTCCCAAATTTGGAGATCCTGCCTCTCCTGCAAGCGTTCATATTTCTCCCGTGTACTTGGAAAACAGTATGCACGATACCCTTACCCCCAATGTCGTGACCTCGGT
Source organism: Nitrospirales bacterium (assembly GCA_963555755.3). GTDB lineage: Bacteria > Nitrospirota > Nitrospiria > Nitrospirales > UBA8639 > Nitronereus. Next base: position 3,518,373 of record OY820905.2, on the reverse strand, counting down.
TCTTATGGACTACCGCGCTTTCGATACGTTGCTTGAGACCGTTGTGATTTTTACAGCCGGGATTGCCTGTGCCTTGTTGCTCAGGAGAAACAAGGCATGATCCAAGCGCACGATAGTGTCATTGTTCTCATGTTAGGACGACTCTTGATTCCCTTAATGCAATTGTATGGATTGTATGTGCTGTTCTTTGGACAGTATGGCCCCGGGGGAGGATTTGTGGGTGGGGTGATTTTTGGCACGAGTATGATTTTATCGATCCTCATTTTTGGTCCTCACGCTTCGTATAGCAATGTGGCGCAGAAGGTGGTGCATGGTGATGGGCTTGGTTTGCTGATATTTGCTGGGGTCGGTGGGTTGTGTCTGATCGGGGGAGGGGAGTTTTTGAATTACGCCGCCCTCGAAATCTACGGCCTCGAGGTCGCTTCACGCCGTTATGTGGGCATCATGCTGACACAAATTGGTGTAGCGGTCGATGTCGCCGTGACGGTTATCTCTATTGTGTTTAGTTTGTCGTCCAACGACAACGACGAGGACTCACATGCTTGAACTCATTGAGACGTGGCTTCACCGGTCAAACTTTATTGCCTTCGTGATCCTGTTTCTCTGGGGCTTCTACATCATGGTGACCCACCATAACCTTGTCAAAAAGCTCATTGGCATGTACATCGTGCAGACCAGCGTGATTTTTTTTCTCGTGGCAATCAGTGCGAAAACAGGAGCCACGGTTCCTATTCTGTTGTCCGGAACAGGCCCAGTCCAAGCTGCCACCTATACCAATCCATTACCGCATGTCTTGACGTTAACGGCGATCGTGGTCCAGGTCGCGACCTTGGGCGTCTCTTTGGCCTTGGTCGCGGCGATTTATCGGAAATATGGCACCTTGGATGAAGATGAAATTTTGAAGAGATTGGAATGAGTCATCACCTTCCCGCGCTCCTCTTCCTGCTTCCCTTCTTGACAGCCATCTCTTTGCCCATGGTCGGATTGAAACATCGTGAGTGGTGTCAACCGATGGCAATAGCGGCTGTCTCTGCCATGAGTGTCGCATCGATTGCCAATATTGTCGTCGTCATGGATTCAGGAGAAATTCGTTATGCCTTCAGCGGCTGGGCGCCTCCCATTGGCATTGAATGGGTCGATGATGGGCTGGCGAGTGTCATCATGGTGACCCTCAGCCTATTGGCATTGATTTCCTTGATCAATGCAGGTCCGACATCGTCTTCTGCGCTTGGACAACGGATTGTGCCCTACTACACCTTGATCCTTTTGTTGATTGCAGCGGTTACAGGGATCGTCTTCGCTGGGGATTTATTTAACGTGTTTGTGTTCCTGGAAGTTGCCGCGTTATCCGGGTATGCCCTGGTAGGAGTTGCAGGTGGGAAAGCTCTCGTCTCCGCCTTTCGATATCTCATTTTGGGCACGCTTGGGGCCTCCTTGTATTTATTAGGGGTGGGCTACTTTTATGCGGCGACGGGAACGCTCAACATGGCGGACTTGGCTCAGCGAGTGCCTGAATTATTAACTTCCAAAGCCATCGTTGGAGGGTTGATTTTCATGTTCCTCGGCCTCGGAATTAAGATGGCACTCATGCCACTTCATGGGTGGTTGCCTGATGCCTATACTCATGCACCGGACGCCATTTCACCTTTCCTCGCTTCTTTGGTCACCAAAGTGGCCTTACTCGCCTGGATCCGGATCATGTTTTGGGTGGTGGGTGCGAATGCGGAAATTGAACATGTTCCAGTCCTGTTCCTTCTGGTGGAGTTGGGGGCCCTTGCCGCAGTGGTTGGGGCATTTCTGGCATTGACACAACATGAAGTTAAACGAATGTTCGCCTATGGTGGGATTTCTCATATTGGGTTGATCCTCATCGGGGTCGGTATTGGAAATCCGACGGGTTTTGCAGGAGGGGTGTTTTATTTAATCAATGATGCGGTTATGCAGGCCGCCCTCTTTTTCCTGGCAGGTGCCGCGATGTATCAGTATGGCGTTCGGACCATCGAGGATTTGGGCCGTTTGCGAGGACAAGCGCCATGGATGACGGGTGCGCTCATCATCATGGCCATGTCGATGGTTGGATTTCCCCCAACCGGTGGATTTTTTGGCAAATGGTATATCATCCTTGGCGCTCTTGAAGCCCAGAATTATCTCGCGGTTGCGGCGGTGATCATCTCTACTGTTTTGACGTTGGCCTATTTCATTAAGCTCTTTGAACGTATTTTTCGTGATACTCAACCATCTTCAGGGATCATTTCTGTTGAGGCGCCATTATCTATGAAAGTGAGTATAGGTGTTGTGTCAGCCGCGATCATCCTTTTAGGGTTGTTCAGTGATCCCATTGTAGGGTTTTTGCTTGATTCAGCTCTGCCCGCGGGGCTGTAATCTTAAGGGGAATGTTGAAAAAGGCCGCCAGCTGCGTTCTCGAGCCTTTGTCGTGCTCACGTACTCCGTGTACGCTGCGCGCGCCAAAGGCCCTGCGGCCTTGCTGGACAACCTTTTTGAACATTCCCCATTCCTACTTGGCAATCTATCTTAATCGATCAGATAGCACAGTTGATGTCAGAAAAATGAATTGTTCAACAATTTCATAATCGTTCATTCTTTAGATAGCCTATGTCAGTTTACGTTCTGATCCCGCTTCTTCCTTTGGTGGCGTTTCTTACTCTCGCGTTGGGCGGGCGGTGGGTGGGAGAGAAAAGCCACAAAGTTGCGATTCCTGCGATAGGTGTATCCTTCGGATTGTCGGTAGGCGCATTCATTGAGGTTGTAAGGAACGGAGCCATATCAGTTCCTCTCTACCGCTTCATTCAGTCCGGAAATCTCGTCGTCGACCTTGGTCTGTATATCGACCAACTCACCGTCCTCTTGTTGATGTTGGTCACAGGGGTCAGCAGCATCGTTCACATCTACTCTTCCCGATACATGATCGGGGATCCCCGTTACAATCGTTTCTTCGCGGTCATCGCGTTGTTTACCTTTTCCATGGTGATGTTGGTGATGAGTAGCAACCTGCTCATGTTGTTTATCTGTTGGGAGATCATGGGGATCTGTTCCTATCTCTTGATCTCCCATTATGCTCAAAGACAATCAGCATGCCAGGCCGCCACGAAAGCGTTTTTAGTCAACGCCGTTGCGGATGTTGGACTCGGGTTCGGAATCATCCTGACCTTTGCCACATTTGGGACTCTCGACATTCAACAAATTTTGATTCAGGCGGACAGCATGCGTGGGCATACGATGAATCTGTTGGGATGGATAGGGCTTGAATACTCAGTTCACACCCTGACAGTGATTTCCCTTTTATTGTTGATGGGTGCAATGGGAAAGTCCGCGCAACTTCCTTTCCATGTATGGTTGCCGTTTGCCATGGAAGCGCCCACCCCTGTCTCAGCGCTGATCCATGCGGCAACCATGGTGAATGCGGGGCCCTTCCTTCTCATTCGTTTAAGTCCGTTGATTGTTTTCTCGCCACTGGCTATGACCGTCATCGCGGTTGTCGGTGCGGTGACGGCTCTGTTCGCGGCGATTGTCTCACTGACGCAGACCGATATTAAAAAGATTCTCGCTTACTCCACGATCAGTCAAATTGGGTTCATGATCATGACCTGCGGCATTGGGGCGTTTGTGGCCGCGACGTTTCATGTGTTAGCTCATGGATGTTTGAAAGCATTTTTATTCCTGTCTACAGGGAACGCCCTACGGTCGGTTCAAGCCCACGGCCATCCTCAGTCTGATGTTGGCCATGGGCCGACCTCGAGGCCAGCATGGTCTTTGTCTGTTGGCGCACTGGTGTTAGCCTGCATTCCTCCTTTCGTGATCTTTTCAGGGCCTTATGAATATTTGTGGACCGTGCATAATTTTGCTTCAGCCAAAACTGTCTTTTGGGTGATGGGCTTAGCCACTGTCTTTTTTACGGCGATGTATCTCTTTCGGGGAATCCTCTTATTCTTTCAGGGCGGACCCTCAGTCAGAGATGTGGAAGGTGGGAAATCGTTTGTCGTCCAGCCCCAGTTGTTTTCGCCTTCACACCTCGTAGGACTTTTCGTTGCGGGCGTGATGTTGGTGAGCGTTCTCATGGTGTTGTGGGGGTGGTTTGTTCAATTCCTGGCACCGGCATTGGGGCAGCCTGTTCCACTCCTCAATGAACAGACCACGTTTGGGGGAATCTCTTTGTGGATCATGTTACCGCTTGTCGTGGCATTTTGCGGATGGGGTTTTGCCTACTTCCTTCATATCAAACCCCGACCATCATTCCTGGCACAGTCGGAATGGGGAAAAACTTTGTATGTACTTTTTTTGAATAAATTGTATTTTGATGAGATCTACGAAGTCTATGTGATTCAACCCACACTTCGATTGTCCACATGGTTATGGCGGACTGTTGATCTTGGAGGTATTGATCGCTTCATTAGTGGTATTGCTGGGGTATCGGTTACGTTGGCCAGATGGCTGTGGCAGGTTGTAGATGTCAGAGGAATAGATCGCGGGGTGGTTGGGATTGGGCGTCAAACCGTGAGCCTCGCTCGTTGGCTGTGGCAAGTAGTGGATGTCAAAGGCATTGATCGAAGGGTAGTTGGGATTGGTGGTCAAACCGTGAACCTGGCTCAGTGGCTCTGGCAGGTTATCGATATTCGCGGGATTGAAAAGAATGTCGAACGGTTGGGACGGGAGGCCGATGCAACAGGTCATCTTTTGCAGAGAATCGAACCACGGACGCTTCAGCACCATTTATTGGTCATGATTTTTTGGTTAGTGGCAGCTATAGGGCTTTTCTATTGGCTTGTGTAATGAGAACCCTATTGGAACTTGTGTAGGGAGAAGGGGATCCCATGAGCTTTATCTTTGCCGATCACATTCTTAGTTGGATGATTGCCATTCCTGTTCTTGGAATTGCCGCTCTGGCATTCGTTCAAAATCAAGAGTGGATTCGTCGAACGGCGCTCGCTGCTACCCTGCTAAATTTTGGGCTGTCCCTCATGCTCTGGTCTGGTTTTGATTTCGGACAGCATAGCATGCAGTTCGTTGAGCGTATGCAGTGGATGCCCACCTTCAACATTCAGTATGCCGTGGGTGTCGATGGAATTAGCATCCTGCTGGTTTTGTTAACGGCTCTTCTCTGTCCGCTTTGTGTCCTCTGCTCTTGGACGTCCATCACCACGAGGGTCAGAGCCTTCATGATGCTGATCCTTCTAGTTGAAGGCGCCATGATTGTGGTCTTTACCGCACTGGATCTTTTCCTCTTCTTCATGCTGTGGGAAATCACCATGATTCCCATGTATTTCATGATTATCCTGTGGGGAGGACCCGACCGGATTGCCGCAGGCATCAAGTTTGTTCTGTACAGCCTCACGGGTAGCTTGTTGTTACTCGTGGGGATTTTAGGTCTGTATCTCGAAGGGGGCCGCACTTTTGATATTGTGGCCCTCACCAATCACACCTATTCATCGGATGTACAGTTTTGGATTTTCTTAGCGTTCTTTTTAGCCTTTGCCATCAAGATACCCATGCTGCCTTTCCATACGTGGTTGCCTGATGCCCATGCGGAAGCCCCAACCGCGGGAAGTGTTCTTCTCGCTGGAGTGTTGTTGAAAATGGGCGGGTATGGGTTTTTGCGATTTTGCCTGCCTATGTTTCCAGAGGCTTCAGCACAATTTGCGCCGTTTATTTTATGGTTGTCGATCGCGGCTATCATCTACGGCGGGTACATGGCCTTGGCACAGTCGGATCTTAAAAAGCTGGTCGCCTATTCTTCGATTTCCCATATGGGATTTGTGACGCTTGGAATTTTTGTCTTCAATAGCCAGGGCATTCAGGGCGCGATTCTTCAGATGTTTAATCATGGTATTACAACAGGAGCCCTATTTTTGGCAGTCGGTCAGTTGTATGACCGGACACACAATCGCGACATCAGTGCCTATGGCGGCCTTCACAAAACCATGCCTCGGTTTGTGACGTTGTTTTGTCTTTTCTCCATTGCGTCATTTGGCCTGCCGGGTACGTGTAATTTTATCGGTGAATTCTTGGTACTCATCGGTACCTCCTTCAAAAGTTTTGTGATGGTGTTACTCGCGATGGTGGGCATCGTCTTGGCTGCGGCCTATATGCTTTGGATGTTGCAACGAGTGGCCCTGGGTGAGCCCAATACAAAAGCCGCCTCGCTTCTCCCTGACTTAAGCTATCGTGAATTAGCAACGGTCATTCCCTTAGCCGTCCTCGTGCTGTGGATTGGCCTGTATCCTGGTCCATTGATGGAAATGATGGATGCCAGTGTCACGCATTTGGTGAACCAGGTGGGTGGAGTACAATTTGCCCAATCTTCCCCAGGCCTCATTCCGTAAAGTCTGAATAGATGTGTTTGTTGCCCAATGCCCCATTTTTTACGCGGATTTCCTTATTTTTCATTGCGAAAACCACATCGTATAATTGGGGGCTGTGAATAAACATGAATATTTGTCAAGTTTAAAAATGCACAGACCTTGACTTGTGGATCTCTGAGCCTTATTAATTTGAAGTATGGATATGAAACTACCACGTGCCTTGAGCCATGATGAGAAAAAAGCGGCGGAAGCGGCGTACCAAGGAAGGCCCTTTCATTCGTCTTGGTCCAAGTCGGCCCGGGCCGTGTATGACGGAGTGTTGCATGCGAGAGGCTTAACCGTTGATTCCTTCGAGCCAGTTGAAACGGATGTTGATTCAATCGAGATCCCGGTGGGGGCGGAGGGGCTTTTCGAAGAAACCTTAAATCTTGGCGCATCATCGGAAGAACAGACGGTGATCCCAGCATCCGAGGCACAGGAGCCTTCTCGTCACATTACGTCTCGCCAGGAAGCGATTGATGCAGGTCTGCTTATCGATGTGAGCAAGAAGGCCAAAGGTGTAGGATTTAATTTGGCCGTTGGCATCACCAAGTCTTTGTGGAGTCGGAGTATCGCCGATTCATCGGAAGTTGGGACTCCTGAGGGAGAGACCCGAATCCGAGATATGCTGTTAGCCGTTCGCCTTCGCTTGGCAAGTTTGGATACACCCTCACCGTGGGTAGAAGTCCCAGTGTTATTGCCTTCTCAGCAGGGAGGCCATGCGTCTAAAATATTTCCAATCTATGCCCTGTTCCACAAAGACCCTGTGGCGGAAGATTGCTTGACCCTGATCCATCCCAAAGAACTGCCTTCGACTGGGCTTTCCTCTCATACCTCTGCCGAAGAAGAACCATTGTCTTCGGATATTGTCTAACTTCCTTCTCTGTACAGCCGTATCTTTGAGTCTGACCTGTCCTTGGGTTTTTTGCATCGTTTTTCAGATTCCGTTTTGGGAATGTTGAAAAAAGCCGCCAGCGGCGTTCTCCCCCTTTTGCCGTGCTCACGTACTATGAGTACGCTCCGCTCGTCAAAACGGCTGCGGCCTTGCTGGACGAACTTTTTTGAACATTCCCTCCCACTGACAATGCGTGGCTCATCTGGAGCTTTTATTGGCTGTTGGAGTGAAATGTTCAACCGGCCCGTTTTAACTTTCCCAGAACAGGCATGGGCTCCGTGTGGAAGCAAGAATTAATGTGATAAGGTGCGTTCCATGCCGAATACCCCTGTCTTTTTAATCAACGCTGTTCTTGGAGCCATAGCTGTGACTGTGGGGCTATGGTTTCTTCAAGGAGATCTTTCTTCATCGATTACCGTCGTCATGATTGTCGGATTGACGATCCTCTATGCCAAGGTGTGCCCGACTACCGGGCATATATGGATGTGGTCAACCATGCTTTTAGGGTTGGAAAGTTTGTCCTGGCCATTTCAAATGGTAGGAGAGCTGGAACAATTTGGCCCGGAACCTCCGCTCGAAGACATGCAACGTGTCTTTACCGCCGTCATGTTTGGGGTGTTTTCCGGTGTCTTCTGGTTAACGTTTGCCTATGGAATTTTTCGCCGCATTCGACCCAAAGTCGAAGATCCTTCATCGATTGAATCCCTATCGGCTAACCAGGCCAAAGCACAACGGAGAAAGAAACGGTAGGAAACCTTCGTGATGCGTAACGCGTGATCCGTGAAGCGTAAAGAAAAGAATACTGGTTTTTTCTCATCACGCATCACGCGTTACGCTTCCCCCCCTACAACATCTGCATCGGATCGACGTTGATGCCAAACTGCAATCCCTTGTAGAGCTTGTTTGCGGCCATTGTTGCATACGTGCGGCGAATGGCGGTCCTAGCCTGATCAACATCAACTGCTTTGAATAGAATGGTTTCACGATGAAGCCGTCGATGCTTAAACGTATGCGAGGCGATCGGTCCTAAAATGTTTGTGTCTACAGCCAGATTGAATGGTCGATTCGACAAGCCGTGTGCGACCTGACTGGCCAAGGATTGAACCCATTGCCCCGCTGCCTCTTGTACCAAGCCCTGATTGTTTCCTGACACGGCCATCTGAATAAAGTGGACAAAGGGTGGATACCCGACGGCTTCACGGAAGGCCAGCTCGTGGTTATAAAAGAATGACGGAAGTTGTCGGGTAATGGCTTGCATCACATGATGAGATGGTAGGCGAGTTTGAATGACAACTTGGCCAATCTTGCCCCAGTCCGTCATGAGATTGATCGCTGATTGCATGTGGTGATAGACCCGTTCAGCGGAACGGAAATCGGGAAGATGAAGTCCGGCGTCAGCATAGGGGATGCCGACAAATCGTACGGGCGATAGGGGCGTTCCATGGAACAACATTTCCGTGCCGACGAGTATCTGAATGGCTCCCTGGCAAAATTGGGCACGGATGCTCCGGGCAGCAGATTCTGTTCGAACGTTATTGCGGTCCAATCGTCCCACCGTGGCGTCTGGAAATTCTCGCCGTAATTCTTGTTCGAGCCGTTCCGTGCCAAAGCCGCTGGGGTCGAGGAGGGAGCCAGAACAGGCCGGACACACCACCGGAACCGATTCCGTGATCCCACAATATGGACACCGCAGTTGCGGTGGAGCCGCGAGGAGCCCAAAGGGTATCTGGCAGCTTGCACATTGCGCAGCCGTTCCGCAATCCCGGCACACGATTGAGGAGGAAAATCCTTTTCGATTGTGGAAGATCACAATCCCACCACCAGTCGAGAGTGCGTGTTCGATTCCTTGTCGCATCTCATGAGAAATCGTCGTACCATAAGGAATGTGATGGTGATCCACGACTTGGATGGAGTTCTCTTCACTGCGGGCCTCGCAGGAAACTTCATTGTCCGGTTTGGTGGATGTTGAGAAGTGATGAACCGTTTCCAATGATGGGTGAGGAGAGTGCAGAAGTAAGGTGCCATGGCTCAGTCGTGCTCGTTTCCTCGCCACTTCGCGCGTGTGATAATACGGGCTTTGTTCATCTTTAAAGGAGAAGTCTTCTTCATGACTGAGACACATGAGGCCCAAGGAAGAAATCGGGACAAACACCGCTGACCTGGTTCCGACGACCACTTGGTAGCGTCGTTGATTGATCGCCTGCCATTCTTTCATTCGAGCCGTGTCCGTTAATCCGCTATGGAAGATTCCCACTGGGATTCCCAAGTCTGTACCCAAGATATGAGCCCATGATGTGGCCTGGTTAATATCAGGCAAAATGATTAGGGCCGTTCGTTTTTGGTGAAGGGTTTCTCGGATCATACGGTCGAGAAGGGTGGTGAATTGCCGACCCGTATCATTCGTGAAATACTCTCCGAAAGATTTCCGAGTGAGGTGTTGTTGAAAGTCCTTCCACCAAGATGGTGCGTCGGTTAATTTTTTTTCTCGGGGGGAAACCTTCTTGCTCTGTGAAGGGCGAAAGGTTTTGGCATCCGGTCTTAGTTCTTCAAAGCCTGAGGCGATGGTGTAGGTGTGAATCTCTTCGAGCCATTTCTTCCGTTTGAGCTGAGTGACAGTTGTAGAAGCCGTTGTGACGATCTTTTTAAGAGAGGCGAGGGTCAACCCTTTTGCTCTCCGGTTTAATGCCTCCAACAGGTTTTTGGCAGAGTCGGATAATCGACCCCTTTCCATGGCCTGTTGTCCCAAGGGTGTGATCTGGAGTCGCGATGAGGTTTTAAACGGAAGGCGAGGTGACTGAATGAGTTGAAAGCATACACCCAACGGCGCGATGTAATAGTCCGCCATCCATTCAGCGAGGGCAATTAGTGTGGGATCAACATCAAAGTCAGGTGATGCAGAAAGATGTTCTTCAAGTTCGCGGATTCGGTTTTCGGGCAGGGTGGGGTCGGATGGGTGTTCTGCCATAGCTACCACAAAGCCTGGACGGGCGGTGTGTCCAAACGGAGCTAAAACCCAATGGCCGACCTTCAGGGATTCGTGCCAAGAAGCTGGAACCCGGTAGGTGAAAGATTGCGATACGCGTTGAGGGAAAATAACTTCAGCAAAGATCGGTGGCATAAGGATGCACATTGTGCCAGACCGGGGATAAGCTCACAATGTGACAAGGAAAAGATGGCCCACCATCTATTCGGGTACTGCGGGACACTGCCGGTTTTGTGGTAAGATGAACTCAAAGAGCAAGGGTGGCTAGGCGATTATATGAGTCCCAAGCAGGTTCCCCGAATGTATCAATTAAATGTTCAACTGAAATCGCTAACCTGATTCATGAATCAAAAACAAGTGGCATCACTAGTCGCATGTTCAATGGCGAGTCTTTTGCTTGTCATTTGTCTACCCATTACTCCTGTGTTGGGTGAAGAGACCTCACCCTCTGCATCCATAGATGGGAAGAGTGAAACACATCCGGAGGTCAACCGAGGCAAACACCTTCGAGATTATTCCCCCATCCCTCAAGAGCCCGATGAATTTGATGATCGAGAGGTCAAAGCGTATTACGATTGGCGCAACGATTTATTCTTCCGTGAATTCGATATGAACGGGTCGGGCCACGTGGATTACATGACCGCCCGGCGAACCTACAAAGTGTGGCTCGATGAATTTGGAACGCCCGTGGTAGTGACGGTCGGGTCCCCCTTGTTTTATTGGGTCGATCTCAATGGCAATGGGGAATTTGAAACGTCCAAAGGCGAAATGTGGTCCGATCCTCATGAAGATGGCATTACCGGGGAAGAACGGATTTACGATACCAGTCATTTAGAAAACCAACCCTCTCGCATCCCGCAATGGTCCGCGCCCAACCCTTAGGGTTCGCGCAAGAATAACTCCCCATGTTTGGGCGTCGATCCATCCCGTCTGGCGGCGTTGCTCGTCCTTTCCATACGAGGAGTATGCGCAGTCCTCGCGCCTGGCCAGACAGGTGTCTCAGCACCCAAACATGGGGAGTTATTCTTGCGCGAACCCTTAGGGGAATGTTGAAAAAAGCCGCCAGCCTTCGGTAAAGCTACGGCTGACAAGCCAGAGCGTTCCTTGCCTGCCGGAGCGGCTTCGCGCAGGCAGGTCGCCCTTTTGTCGTGCTCACGTACTGAGAGTACGCTCCGCGCGTCAAGCCTACTCCGCCGAAGTGAGCTACGAAGGCCGGGAAGAGTTGCGGCCTTGCTGGACGGACCCTTCGGAAAGACTCAGGGCATGCTTTTTTGAACATTCCCTCCCACTGATGTGAGCCGTCTTTCCTGGAGCATCTTTGGGTCCTTGACCTGAAATATTCAACAGACCTCTTAGGGATTTTTTTGTTTTTCTATCTAATGGGCACCTCTAAAAACCGTCCTTTTCCGTGATGGCGGCGTCAGCCGCGTGCTCACATCCTCATGTATTCGCCCATACACTCCGGTTTTCCGCGCGCGGCTTCCTTGCCCTCACAAAAAATGCCTGGTTTTTAGAGGTGCCCTAGCGGGGTTGTGCCCCTGGGCAATGATGTTCCTTACCCATTAAACGATAGCCTTTTGACAGGCTTCTGGGGGGTGGGGGTGGAGACTACGAGTCCTGAAAACTTTCCATTGGTGGACAGGTACACACCAGATTCCGATCGCCATAGGCATTATCTATCCGCGAGACGGATGGCCAGAACTTGTACTCACGCAACCAGGGCACGGGAAACGCAGCCTGTTCCTGGGTATATGGATGGGTCCATTGGGAACTGCTGACCACTTCGATGGTGTGGGGGGCGTTCTTCAAGGGATTATCATCTCGAGGGAGTCGGCCCTCTTCAATGGCCTCAATTTCTCTGCGAATCGTAATCAGGGCTTCACAATACCGATCCAGCTCGGTCTTTGACTCGCTCTCCGTGGGTTCGATCATCATGGTGCCGGGAACCGGCCAAGAAATCGTTGGCGCATGAAAGCCAAAATCCATGAGGCGTTTGGCCACGTCTTCGACCTCGACGTCCGCTGATTTTTTAAATGGGCGTAGGTCAAGAATAAACTCATGCGCCGACAATCCACCCTTGCCCCTGTACAGCACCGTGTAGTCTTTCTCAAGGCGCTTCGCCATATAGTTGGCGCTGAGAATGGCGACTTGTGTGGAATACGTAAGCCCATCTCCCCCCATCAGAGCGATGAATGCCCAGGAAATGGGCAGGATGCTGGGACTGCCATATGGTGCTGCTGACACCGCGCCAATGGCTTGATCTCCGCTGGGGTTGTGAATCGGGTGCCCTGGTAAGAATGGCGCCAAATGCCCAGCAACGGCAATAGGCCCCATGCCCGGTCCGCCCCCGCCGTGAGGAATGCAGAATGTTTTATGCAAATTGAGATGACAGACATCGGCCCCCATGTCCCCAGGCCGACAGAGGCCGACCATGGCATTCATGTTGGCCCCGTCCATATAGACTTGCCCGCCATGTTCATGAACAATGCGACATACATCACGTATGGTTTCCTCGAACACGCCGTGTGTTGAAGGGTACGTCACCATCAGGGCCGTAAGATTTTCTTTATGTTGGCTGGCTTTCGCCTGTAGATCGGCGACATCAATGTTGCCCTGTTCGTCACAGGACACCGGGACCATTTTGAGTCCGGCAATCACCGCACTGGCTGGGTTGGTTCCATGTGCGGACACAGGAATGAGACAGACATTCCGTTGACCCTCCCCTCGGTCCACTTGGTAGGCCTTGATAACCATTAGGCCGGCATACTCCCCTTGAGATCCCGCATTCGGCTGTAGCGAGACTGCGGCAAAGCCCGAGATTTCCGCCAGCCAAGACTCGAGTTGTTGAAAGAGTTGATCATACCCGGTGGTTTGGTTTTTTGGTGCAAACGGATGAATTCGGCCGAATTCAGGCCAGGTCACGGGGATCATTTCAGTCGTCGCATTGAGTTTCATCGTGCACGATCCTAATGGAATCATCGAATGCACCAAGGAAAGATCTCGGGATTGGAGTCGATGCATGTATCGCAACAGCTCGTGTTCCGAGTGATAGCGATTAAAAACTTCATGGGTTAGAAAAGGCGTGGTTCGAGCAAAAGGCGCCGGAATAGAGACGGTTGTCTGCTCAGCCAGTTCTTTAGCAGAAAACCAGAGGCGCCCATCTTTGGAGAAGGTTTTAAACAGAATATCGAGGTCATCCAGCGTCGTGGCTTCGTCTAGCGATATGCCGAACGTGCCATCATCAAAATGTCGAAAGTTGATGCGATGATGTGTGGCTTGCTTGATCAGTTTCTCCAGCTTTAACGGCCCGGATGAAACGCGCATCGTATCGAAAAACAGTTCGTCGGTGACTTGCCATCCGAGTCGTGTCAAGCCTTCAGCCAAAACCTGTGTGAGTCCGTGCACCCGTTCCGCGATACGTTTGAGCCCATTGGGACCATGGTACACGGCGTAGAAACCGGCGATATTCGCCAACAGCACTTGAGCTGTGCAGATGTTACTTGTGGCCCGATCCCGGCGAATATGTTGTTCGCGCGTTTGGAGGGCAAGGCGATAGGCGGTCTTACCGTTGGCGTCTTTGGATGCTCCGACGATCCGTCCCGGTATTTGCCGTTTATACTCTTCTTTGGTTGACAGGAAGGCTGCGTGGGGACCCCCAAAGCCAAGAGGGACCCCAAATCGTTGACTCGATCCCACCGCAATGTCCGCACCAAATTCTCCTGGTGGTTTCAATAGCGTAAGGGCTAACAGGTCCGTGGCCACAACGACTTTTGTTCCAGCATCATGAGCGCGCTGGGTCAAATCCTGATAATCGCGAAGATACCCGTCGGTCGTCGGGTATTGGAGAAGAAGGCCACAGTACGAGCTCTGTTCCCAATCAATGCTATCAACGGGGGCAATATCTAGCGAAATCCCCAGTGAGCTAGCCCGCGTGCTAAGCACCGCCAGGGTTTGGGGGTGACACCCTTGGGAGGCAAAAAATTTAGTTCGGGAAGATTTTCCAATGGCGAGGCACATGGCCATGGCTTCTGCGGCAGCAGTTCCTTCATCCAATAATGAGGCATTGGCTAACGGTAATCCCGTGAGATCGGTGATCACTGTCTGAAAGTTAAGGAGGGCTTCTAATCGTCCTTGAGCAATTTCTGCTTGATAGGGGGTGTATTGGGTGTACCAAGCCGGGTTCTCTAAAATATTTCGAAGGATGACTGGTGGCGGGAAACAATCGTAATACCCCATCCCAATAAATGATCGAAAAACTTTGTTTTGCTGGGCTAAGCCTTTGAGTTCACGTAGTACCTCGTGTTCGTTTCGTTGTGATGGGAGGTTCAGCGGTTGCTTAAGCCGAATGTCATCGGGAATAGTGGTTTGCACTAAGGCATCAAGGGAGGCTAATCCCAACACACCCAACATTTCCTGGATTTCTGTCTCTGTGGGACCAATATGCCTGGCCGGGAAGGTCTCTGGCTCAAAGAACCAATTATGTCCAGTTTGAGTAGCCATCACGTGTGTTCCAACACCATAGTGTCACAAGGGTATCGAAACAAACAGGTCCCTCTATTCTTGCACCCTTTGGGGAATGGGTATTTTGGTTTGAGGCTGAAGGGAATTCAAGGGATGTTTTTGAGTTTGAGATCTTGTTGTCCTGGCAGAAATGACAGGCGTGTTCAATCGAATCTGATTACCATGAGGTTAGCGTATCATGGTTGAATAAATCCTGCCAAGTTGATTGGCATGGGCTCGATTTTATTGGTACTTTCAATTCCGTAAAGAAGGATAATTCTTTCTGCTCAGAGGCAGATGCAGGAATTATCATGGGCCTAAATTTGGAAGTGATCGAATTGTTCATTTTTAGTCTTGATTGTTCCCTCTGCCTGCATCAAACCGTTTCTTGAGGGCACCTCTACAAACCAGGCATTTTTTGTGAGGGCAAGGAAGCCGCGCGCGGAAAACCGGAGTGTATGGGCGAATACATGAGGATGTGAGCACGCGGCTGACGCCGCCATCACGGAAAAGGACGGTTTTTAGAGGTGCCCTTGAGTCTTAAGCCTCGCTTCTGCCACTTATCGCGGAGTCGTCTTTGGTGTTCCCTAGGAAGGTTTTGAAATATTCTTCGTCGTTCACGAAGAAATTGTCTTTTTAAAATGGGTAATTCCTTAAACTCTTTGAACGACTCCCGAATGCGTTTTTTTCGCTCCGGTCCCAATTGTTTCCACTTTTTAAGCCGTTTTTGTGCCTTTAGCCGTTGCTCGGCTGACATACCTGCCCAACGTTCGGCTCCATTTTGCATCCGGTGTTGGCGAACGGCGGGGAGTTGATTCCAAGATTCTTTAAGCGGAGCGAGGACTTTTTGCTCACTGGGGGATAGTTGACTCCAGGGGATGGTAGCCGAACCCGATTGAGCCCAGGCGTGGCCAGCGACCAGCGTCGCCAGAACGAATATCCAGGCCTGGATCAACGGTCTATTCATGAATGGCACTTTCATGGGGAGATACCCCTACCACGAGCCCTTAACTCGCATGCTCCTGTTCCGCTAACCATCCATAAAATTCCAAATTTTCATACAAATCTAATGGGTCATCGGCTATTAGCACCTCTACGTCTTCGATGATTTGTGCGGTTTCGGGCGGGGCTTGTTCCAGAGGAGAACCCCACCACAATAAAGCCACCAGAAGGGCGCTGCAGGCGGTGGCCAAACCCGAGACGGGCCACAACCAGGGAGTCCGTTGAGGCTGGCTATGCAGCGCCTCGTATCGAGCACTCCGTAATCGTGCCACGACTTCTGCATCCAACTGTTCGACACTTTGGTTCAGTTGGTCTTTGACCTTTGCGACAAGAGCTTCTTCGTGTTCAGCAGGGGTCATGGTCCAAACTCTTGTAAGTGTTTTCGCAACGAATGCACGGCGCGGGAATAATGGGTTTTGACACTGCCTTCTGAGCACCCCATGGCTTGTGCGGTTTCCGCGACATCGCATCCTTCCCACGCTCGTAGCAAGAAAGCTTGTTGTTGCCTGAGTGGAAGTGTGCCTGCATACCGGCTTGACTCCAGTTGTCCCACTATGTAGTGTTTTGCGACATGGTGAGTTACCCCAAGGACATGGCCGATCTGATGACCCGTTTTTTTACTGAGGAGGCCTGTCCCACCCATATTGAGAAGCTTCGATGGCCAGACGGGTATACCTGTGTGAAATGTGGGAATCAAAAGAGGTGGAAAACCAAGCGAGGGTTGTCGATGTGCTCCAGCTGTCAATATCAGCAGTCACCCTTGGCCGGAACGATTTTTCAAGATTCTCGTATCCCGTTGCGCATTTGGTTTCAGGCAATCTGGTGGTTTACAAGCCAGAAAAATGGCGCGAGTGCTCAAACGTTGCAAAGGGTGTTGGGGATGAGCGGTCACGAGCCTGCGTGGCTCATGCTTCATAAATTACGGGTTGCGATGGGTCGCCCCTCCCGCAACCGTCTTGCCGGGCCAGTTGAAGTGGCTGAAGCCTATTTGGGTGGAGAAGGAAACAAGCAACTTGTTGGCGTTGCCGTGGAAATCAAAGACAAAGGAAGTGGGCGAATGCGAAGGCAAACGCTTAAGGGCCGGACGAGCGCGGATGTCAAGAATTTCGTTCAGCAGCATGTTGAGCCTGGCAGTACGATTATAACCGACGGACTCACAAGTTATTGCTGTCTGGCAGACGAAGGGTATGGGCACAAACCAATGCGAACGTCCGATGTTGGGGGAAATCACGACCCAGACGCGGACAACCTGTT
Source organism: Nitrospirales bacterium (assembly GCA_963555755.3). GTDB lineage: Bacteria > Nitrospirota > Nitrospiria > Nitrospirales > UBA8639 > Nitronereus. The sequence continues at coordinate 3,501,383 of OY820905.2, read as the reverse complement.
GCCACGAGTCCACCGTGCCATTTCGCTGGTGAAACGTTGGCTACTGGGCACATACCAGGGACGCCTTGATCATAAGTACCTCGACGCCTACCTGAATGAATTTATCTTTCGATTCAATCGTCGGACCTCGCGCTCTCGGGGCCTCTTGTTTCATCGACTCCTGGAAAATGCTATCGCAGTCGACCCGGCTCCGCTCCAAAAAATTCAGAGGACCCACAAAATCTAGTAGCAACTGGAGTTAAGCCGGTATGCAGGGAAGTGTGCGCAATGATTGTTCTAGAACGGCCATGGCTTGCGTTCTTTCGGTCTGCTCACTTGGGTCAGCAGATAGGGTGTCGGGAAGTTGCTGGATCGGATTGTCCCCTTCATTCTCCTCCGCTTGAGTGCTTCCGGTAAACCAGACTCGCCACCGGGTTCGAACCCAATTTCTTCGGTGCCAATCCTTAATGCGGCTCTGAACGATAGTATGAAAGAGGGGACCCAATTCTGATTCTTGGCGACCGGCATACTTTTGAACTAATTTGACCATGGAATCTTGGACAATGTCCAATGCCTCAGCCTGATCTTCAGTGGCCAGTTGGGCCATACGGAAGGCGCGCCGCTCTACTCCAGCCAGAAAATAGTCCAATGCCTGAGGTGCTTCCAGAGTCGTCGGCCTCCCACATCACCCAATAGCCACGAGGTCATGCCTGATTGACCTCAAGAAGCCAGAGGAATTTCACTCCTCACTTTCGTCCGCTACGATGGGGGGCGCGCTGTGGAGCAGACCTGGCTGGGCGTTGCCGGGGCGTACCTCGTTGCCCCCCGAGGCGTTCCCCTCGTCGGTCTAATCGATTGTTGATTCGGTCACCTTTTCGGTCCATGCGTTGTTCCACCCGATCGCCTTTTCGATCCAAATGCCGGCCAACTCGGTTTCCTTTACGATCCAACCGTCTGTCAATCCGGTCTCCTTTTCGTTCCAGCCGATTTTCAATACGATTTCCCTTTTGATCGAGCCGATCAGCCAGTTGGTCCTGGCCTGCTTCACGTGCCCGGTTGGCTTTTCGGTCCAACCGATTGTCGATTATTTCTCCCTTGCGATCTAATCGGTTTTCAATCCGATCCCCTTTCCGATCAAAACGTTCTTCGAGACGGTCTCCTCGTCGATCGAGCCGATTGTCGATTCCTTCTCCCTTGCGATCAAGTCGGTGATCAATCCGATCCCCAATGCGATCTACTCGATTTTCTTGAGCGAAGGCAGGTGAAACCGCCAGTACTGCGATCAACGTTAATGTCCAGAGCCATTGTGTTTTAATCATGAATCCCTCCAAGTGAAAAAAATATTTGTGAAATCGTCCCCCTATAACTCCTCTAACGTGTACTATCGGCTTTGGTTGACAAACCCGTGCGATAGAAGGGTTATTTTTGCCGATCTAATCAAAATATTCTGGTGTTTCAATCGGTTGGAATGCTGACGGCATTGAGAAATTCTCTCGAATGCGATAGAGGATGGTGAGTAGAAGAAGTTTGGTTCTTATGAGGTGAAGTGATGATCGTTCTTGCCAATATTCGAAAATTGTATGATGGGACATCAGCCTCTCCGAAAGCGGTTCATGAAGGTGTGGATCTTTGGATTGATCAAGGCAAGGTTCACGCCGTGAAACCGCACGATTCTCAAGGTCCCACTGGCTCGGAGATCCGTCGAGTGGATTGCTCCTCGTATACCGTGACGCCGGGCCTGATTGATTGCCACAGCCATGTGACGGTGGTGGGCATCCGCAGTGAGGATATGGATACGATGAATACGCAGGCGGGGTTGTTGTATGCCGAGCGTATTTTATATGCCACGCTGGTCAACGGCGGCGTGACGACAGTCCGTGATGTCGGTGGGGCCACACATTTTTTGAAACGCATGGTGGAGGAGGGCATGATCATTGGCCCTCGTTTGAAAATTGCCATTTGCATGCTGTCGACAACCGGTGGCCATGCGGATTTTCGTGGGCCGGATCGGTGTCATGCCGCGGTGTCGCGATTGTGGCCGCCTGGTCCCGGTCAGCCGTCGAGTATTGTGGATGGGCCTTGGGAATGTCGAAAGCGTGTGCGAGAGATCGCAGCATGTGGTGGCGATCTCATAAAAATTTGTACCAGCCCTGGAGTGGTCTCACCTTCTGATAAATTAGAGGACCGCGATTTTACTCAAGCGGAGATTGACGCCATTTGTGATGAGGCTGCGGGCCGAGGCCTCATGGTCGCGGCCCATGCTCACAGTAAGCGAGGAATTGGTCTAGCCATCGACTGTGGGGTGCAGGATATTCAACATATCTCTTTTATGGATCAGGACTTGGCAGAACGGGCGTATGCCAAAGGGTGTACCGTGACCCCCACGTCCTGGATTAGCCGAACCTTATCCTCGGCTGAAGGGCTCACGCCCTTTGTGATGGAGAAAGTGCAACAAGTTTCAGAGGTTCATGCGGAAGCCGTTCGGATTGCTCACGCAAGCGGACTGAAAATGTTGACGGGCACCGATCCTATTTTGCCGAACATGCACGGACGCAATTACATGGAAGTCGTGTCGTTGATTCAGGATGGCCTCTCTCCGCTTTCAGCGTGGTATGCGGGGACAGGATTGGCAGCTGAGCGAATCGGGCAGGATGATACAGGGAGTCTCGTGCCGGGAAAACGGGCCGACCTTCTCCTGAGTGCCAGTGATGTGATCGAGAATCCGGCCTTATTCGACCAAGACGCGTTGGTCGAAGTGATCAAAGACGGAATTGGGTATCGAGGGGCCGTGGCCGATATTCCTCAACGAACCTTTGGGTCTACTGTTCGTGACAGTCTTGCCCCACCTTCTTAGAGGAAATTGGGCTGTTGAACCAACCTGAGTGTCCGCCAACGGCGTTCTTTGGGGACGTGAAGCGTAGGGGAAAACCAGAGGTGTTTCTTCCACCCATGTAACTACTCAGGTCACTTCCCTTTTGGCTCATGACGGCGTTGCTGTGGTGCTCAAATCCTCACGTATTCCCACATACGCTCCGGTTCTGCGCTCCTCGCGCCTTGTCCTGAGCCAAAATTGAAGCAACCTGAGTAGTTACCCACCCATCACGCATTACGGATCACGAAATCCTCAAGAGCCATTATCCTTTGAGGGTTTGATCTGCGGGACGGAAAAATCCTCCTCTGGGTCACTTTGCAAATTCACGATCAGTTCGCCTTTGGGGGAAAAAAACCCTTGTTCATCGATTTGTACAATGCCCGTACAGTTGTCCTGGAAAAATTCTAAAATCCACCCGTTAAAATCGTACCCTTCGTCCGTGATATCGTTCTTACTGAGTCGAGCCGTCAAAATAAACTTGGCTCGAACCACAAACTCCCGGGCAAGTTCGGCTTCCTGCTCACCAAAGGCGGAGAGTTGTTTACTGAATCCGGTTTGCTCTTGTTCAAATACATCTTGATAGGTGCCTTGGTTGCGAACGCAAAAAAGTTGGATCGGTTTCCGATCACGATGGTAGCCCAAGGCAATTTGTACCCAGCTCCAGTCCTCAAGCGCTTCGGGATCCATTTTGGGGACAAGGGGCACTTGGCTTTTGGATTTCAAAAAGTCGAGTAATAAGCGCAACGGGGGCGGCTCTTCTCGTTGGCAAAATACCCGGCAATAGATGAGCGTATCACCAGCCTCATCCGTCTTAGTCGCGGAAAATACAGGAATTTCTTTACCCATGCTGGACCTCAATTCGTTCAAAGGGTGACAAGGATCGTCGAATTTCCACTCTACCGTGTCAGGCGTCTGACCATCAAGCGAAGAATAGATTCGGTGTTGAATGTTGAATGGAACATTTTCCTGCATTCATGCGTGTTTTGTGGTTGACAGGGTAGGATGCTTTCGGTAATATCTCGCCCCATCTCATCTAGTTTCTGGATTCACTTGGGACAATACGAAGTTCGATTCATAAATCAGTGGATTGGCCACTGTTGGTTCTCAATTTTGTTGAGCGCTACCCACATCATCTTACACTCATGAAGAGGAGGTCTGTATGGGAAAAGCGATGACCAAGTCCCAGATCGCTGATCACCTTGCTGGTAAATCTGGTGTGACCAAGAAGACCGCAACAGAGTTACTAGACAATTTGGCAGCACTGGCTTACAAGGAAGCAAAAAATGCCTTTACCCTTCCAGGGATTGGGAAATTGGTGTTGTCTCACCGCAAGGCCCGAATTGGTCGGAATCCCCAAACGGGAGAGCCGATTAAGATCCCAGCCAAAAAAGTGGTTAAATTCAGAGTGGCCAAAGCGGCAAAGGATTCGATCCTCGGTGTGAAGAAGTAATTGTTGGATTGGGTAGTCCGATCTTTGAATTTCTGTCTGCTTTGCCAGAGACCCTTTACCGAAACCTAACTAGGCTTCATTTTTAAGTAAACACCAAGGGGCCACTACTACCGTAGCGGCCCTTTGGTGTTTCTTAGGGTTCGCGCAAGAATACCTTCCCCGTTTTCGTTGATGAGTCCCACTATTCGCTCCACACGATCGAAACATCTAGCTCAAACCCACACCCCCTCATGACGATCGCTTAGGACCTGCGCCTTGGGGGAGAGGGCAGGATTTAAAAAAATGATGGATTCAGTCCTTTTGTACTCCCACCATCATGGGCGACGAGACTAATCTCGTCGCCGTCATACACCTGCGTATCTTCACTGGCCACACGTCTGTTCACGGTCACCATGACCCGTTTTTCCCGTAGCAGCCTCGTGACCTGACGAAGCTTGCGCCCCTGCCGATGAAGTAATTGTTTGACCGGCATGGCGTCTTCGATCTCACAGGCGAAGCTGCGCTCGCCATCGGCCGTTTCTAATTGTCCCATGAGGGAAATTGTGATCATCGGTTGTTCCTCTTTTTTTTCGGATGTTGTTTCTATCTCTAGAAGGTCCAGGGTTGTTGGGGAATCAGGGCAATTATTCGAACGGGGCCGCCCGTCCCGTTTTTGATCTTGATAGGCAGCGCATACACTGTGGCTCCGCGAGGAGGTAAGTGGTCTAAATACGCCACATTCTCGATGCCGTACCTGTTGGCTTTGCCTAAAATTTGATGCGCTTGAAAATGCTTTGATTGTCCAGGGTCGATACTGGCCGTATCAATTCCTACACCACGAATCTGCCGCTCGTGGACAAGAAAGGCCATGGCCTCTGCTGAAAAACCTGGAAAATGCAAGGTTTGAGAATTATCCGGTGTTGTGCTGCCAAGGTATTGTTGTGGGTCGGGCCAATAGGCTCCCCATCCGGTTCGAAGGAGTACAAGGTCATTCCGCTCAATGAGACCATACTGCTGTTCCCAATTGTGAATGTCTTGCACCGTGAGTTCGTAATCAGCATTTTCCTGACATGCCTCGTGAATATCGAGGACAATGGCAGGTCCCAGAAGACTCTTCACCGGGATCTCATCGAGGCTCATTCCGGAAGAGGAAAAATGTACGGGTGCATCGAGATGTGTCCCGCCATGTTCCGATGCGGAAAATGTCCCGGATGCATACCAATAGCCGTTGGCGGTTATGCCTCTTGCCGTGTCTTGCCGGTGAAAATGTTTGTTCTTGGGCCAATACACCGTCTGTTCGTCGAACGGATAGGTTAAATCGACGATTCGTGGTGGTGCTGTGGTACAACTCGTCAACAGCCACAGGATCAATATAGAAACAAGGAATCGATACACCATCATGATTACTCAAAAAACGTCACACGTTGAAGGAGACAAGATACAATCCTAACAAGTTTGAAAACGGTGGGGCAATAAAGACACCTGGGAGAGGATAGGGATGGCATGGGGAGCATGGCTGGTGCCACCCCCGCTTCAGCGGAGGGCAGGCTCCTAGGTTCAATAGCCGGAATCAGACAAAACGTTCTAGCGCTTCACGATACTTTGCACTTGTTTGCCGCACGACCTCTTCCGGTAAGTGAGGCGGCGGCGGGTTATGATCCCAGCCCACCGAATCCAGATAATCCCGAACAAATTGTTTATCGAAACTGGGTTGCGACGTGCCAGCTTCATAGCGATCGTTCGGCCAAAAGCGGGAAGAGTCGGGGGTGAGCAACTCGTCGATGACCAAAAGCTGCTTCGTGCCCCGATGCAGCCCAAATTCAAATTTCGTATCGGCGATGATGATACCACGCTCTTTGGCTAAGGCCGCTGCCCGTTGATACATCGTGAGACTGACCGTCTTGACTTGTTCGGCCAACTCGTCGCCAATGAGGGCTTTCATTTTTTCAAACGAAATATTTTCATCGTGCCCCTCGGTGGCTTTCGTCGAAGGGGTGAACAGGGGCTCGGTGAATTTGTCGGATTCCCGTAAACCCGCAGGCAAGGGTTGTTCGCACACAGTGCCCTGCTTTGTATATTCTTTCCACGCTGACCCGGACAGATAGCCACGGACAATGCATTCCACCGGCAACGGCTCGGCTTTTTCGACAATCATGCTGCGGCCTTCCAACAGGTCCATATGCGGTTTGCACGAATCAGGGAAATCATCAGGATTCATCGTCCTCAAGTGATGTGGCACTAAGCCCCCTTCTTGCCATAAACGTTCAAACCAAAACTTTGACAGTTGTGTGAGCACATAGCCTTTGCCAGTGATGCCTTCCGGCAACACGACATCAAAAGCCGAAATCCGATCGCTGGCAATCAATAACAAGCAATCGCCCAAATCGTACATATCGCGCACCTTGCCTTGCCGCTTCTGGCCAAGGCCGGCAAGGTTGGTTTCAATCACGGCTGGAGATTTCCACACATCATTCATGATTTAGCATACCTTTTTTTTGATGACTCGATTAGAATAGATATGTTTTTGATGGAAAAGATGGAACTCTAGTCAGACTAATTTCACCAGTCAAGGCCCGTGGGGCATCCATGAACCCCTCAGGCACGGTTAATTTCCCATGCTCTCAAAAACAGGCATACCCTTTTCCCCTTGATCCCTTCGGAGGGATTGGGTAGAACGTGTCTAAGGAAATGACTGGCGATATCCCGTGAAGCAAAAGACCATGAGCCCAAAACAACCAGCATCCACCCACAGTTTCCTCCGGCATCTTCACGAACCCGCCAAAAAATATTTGGAAGAATGGTTTGATGTGCCTGCGCATATCCACCACGTCGCGCATCGGATGGCCAATCCACCCATGGATCGGCCGCAAAGCCGGCAAGAGTTTCAGCAACTGCTCCAATGTCTTGGTATCCCCGAAGAGCATACTGTCATTCATGAAAAGTTTGGCCATGGGGCCAAAGTGGCTTCGAATGGCGATCGATTGTTAGTCACATGGGAGGCTCACACCGAATATTACAGTTATCAGGTGTGGCATATGCCTGACGATAAATTAAAACCACTCGAATTCGGGCCGCTCATGTTTCCTGACTATGCGATGCCCTTGTCGCCCTTGGGAATTCAAGTCAATGCCTTGGACATCTTGGTCTTGCCGCACACCACCCTCACGGTTGAGGAAGTTAAAAATACCATGCCCGGCCCTCAGGTTTATGGCAGCCGTATTTTCGGACATGATATTTCCGTGATGACCACCTTTACCCCGGATGACTATCAACGCGAACGCTATCTCGTCATGTCACCGTCGTTTGATGTGTTGCTCAATCAATTGGCTCGAACCATCGATACGCTCGTGGCCATTGAAAATTATACACATCTGATCCTACTCCCGCTTCAGGCTTTTGCCCAGTCCATCGACCAAGTGCATCAGTTTGAACAACGCCATCTCTACCAACGCGGTTTGATCACCACGGAGATAGAAGCCTCTAGGCCGGAAAAGCTCCAGCACTGGCTCACTGTGCTCACGCAAGATTTTATGAAAGTCAGTCGTCTGGCGGAGTCCATGCGATTTAGGCTCTCGGCCTCCGTGCCCTACGACCGTATCATTCGATCAAACTTAGTCTCGCTTCAAGAACAAGCGGTACCAGGCTGCCGCCAGATATCCGAATACGTGGATGGGAAAACCATTGGGGTGGCCGATGGTTACCAGCAGCTAGTCAAGCGAATCAATGCGTTGGTGAATGATTTCCAAGGCTCCATTGCGGTGATCCGGACCAAGGTCGAGCTACAACTCCAAGACCAAAATTTGGCACTCCAGGATCAGAACTTACAACTCTTGCGCAGCGTGGATAAAACCACCCGGAGCCAAGCCATTCTCCAACGCACGGTCGAGGGATTATCGGTCATTGTTATTTCGTATTATCTGAGCGGCCTCGGGAGTTACGTGTTCAAGGCCTTGGAAAAAATAGGCTGGATCTCGAGCGCGTCAGTCGCCTCTGGCGTGTTTGTCCCCATCACCTTAGGGTTATCGATCCTCCTTATTGTTATAGGACGAAAAATGATCTATAAGAAATTGGTTCGGGAATCTCAGGAATAACAGTTTATTCTCTTGTTTCGAGGATATCCGAGATTCCTATACCTCCCGGTATTAAAGTTCGAGGGTTTTTAGAACCAGCCTCAAGAGTTTTACCATAAAATAAGGGTCTACTCCCAAGTGAGTGGGTAAATTTGGGCGAGTAATTTCCTGAAAGGCTTGCTGGAGAAGAGGTTGGTGGGTTTTTCGACCGTGGGAAAAGTGGCCAGGCTTTCTTGAGGCTTCACCCTGATCATCCCTCCCCTTTGTAAGGGGAGGCTGAGCCCGTAGCAAGGAACGAGCTGCAGCCATGCTGAAATTCGACAGCAGGCTGCTAACGTGGTCACGAATCTGGATGGGGTGCTCCAAGAGCGACCTGAGCGGCTGTCGTGGCCCTCTACCTCCCCTACCCCTCCTTACAAAGGAGGGGAGTGAAAAACCCCAGAAGTTACCCACACGATTTGGAGAAGAGCCAAAAAAAGTCGTGGTCTCATCTCACATATCTTTCATTGTCTGGGATGCCAGAATAGGAGCAATGTCTGCCGGTGAGTACGTGGCGGGTTTGACCCATTTACCATCTTCACGTTTGTAGCCGCCGACTTTGCTCATGTTGGACCGCTGGACTTCTTGGAACACCGGCTCCATATCAATGCCATAAGACATCGCTGTGCCGTAGACCACGTACAAGAGATCGGCGAGTTCCTTCGCGATGTTGGGTAAGTCCTTTGCTTCCAACGCTTCTTTCAGTTCGTCAAACTCTTCTTGAATCAGCCGAACACGCAAGGCGTGGGTTTTCCCATCAGGCACGGTGGGTACGTTCGCCACATGAATGTTAAATTCTTTGTGAAATTCGAGAACCATCTGTTGTGCTTCGTACACGTTGTTCTCCTCCCTCGTTCCCTGTTTTTGGGGAATGTTGAAAAAGGGCGTCAGCCTTCGCCAAGGCTACGGCAGACAAGCCAGCGACCTTCTCGGCCCTTTGTCGTGCTCACGTACTATGAGTACGCTCCGCGCGTCAAAGGGCCTGCGGCCTTACACACCGGGTGTTTAGTATCACTCGGTGTGGGGGATGCTCGAAGGGGGTGTTCCCCCTTCGAGGGGTCATAGGCCCTGCTGTTCGGGCCGTCCTAGGGGCGGAGCCCCTGGGAAAGCCAGATGGGAAGCCTGGAGACCATCTGGCTGAGCGCACCTTTTTGAACATCCCCTGTTGCTCTTGGCGTTTCATAAGATGAGTCACATGTGAACGGCATTATGAAAACTTTTCAATTACTCAACGGTCCCATTTTGTAAACTTCCAATATTTTACAACGCAAGCAGAACATACACGTCATTCACGTTGGTCCCGGTTGTGCCTGTGTGAATATGGCCGCCGATCTTCTTAAAGAAGCTATAGCTGTCGTTGCGGTTGAGCGCTTCCCAAGGATCGACGTGTTGTTTTATGCCTCTTTCAACCGTGAGGCCATCGACGATTGCCCCGGCCACGTTTGTTTGGCCATCGTTGCCATCCGTTCCGAACCCTGCCACATACATGTTCGGGAGTCCAGCAACCTGAATCGCGGCTGATAATACCAATTCTTGGGCTCGGCCTCCTTTCCCCTTTCCCTTCACAGTCACGGTTGGCTCGCCTCCCCATACCAGACAGGCCGGTCTTTGCACGGGTTGCCCGGAAGCCTGAATTTTCTTGGCCATGGCACCAATCATTTTGCCAATTTCTCGCGCTTCGCCTTCAAGGGTGGTGGTGAGCACTAAGGGATGAAGACCTAAATCTTTAGCCTGTTTGACAATGGCGTCTACCGCCAGTCGATTATTTCCAATGATGGCATGGTGGACCCTGGAGAACTCGGCTGCCTGGGTTTTTGGCGTGTCGGCAATGTGCCCATCGATGCCTTTCTCAAGATGAACTCGCACGGCCGTGGATACCCGCGGCCAAAGCTGAAATTTTTTCAGGATGCCTCGGGCATCCTGAAATGTCGTTGGATCAGGAGCAGTTGGTCCGGAACCGATGGTCGCCAGATCGTCGCCCAGCACATCAGATAGGACGAGAGATACGATTGTGGCGGAGGTAGCCGCTGCGAGTCGCCCCCCTTTGATCGCGGAAAGATGCTTCCGAACCGTATTGATTTCTTGAATAGTGGCTCCGCTGCAAAGCAACTCGGTTGTCGTGTGTTTCTTGTCCGTTAAGGTCAACCCCGATGCTGGAACTGCGAGAAGACTCGATGCTCCACCGGAAATCAGAACGACCAGCAAATCCCGACGGGTCAGCGATTGAGCAAGAGTGAAGATTTCCTTGGCTGCTCGGACACTTCGTCCATCAGGAATGGGGTGACGTGTTTCAACGACCCGAATATACTTCGTCTTGTATCCGGAGTGATCTTTGACCGCGACAAGGCCTCCGGATAGGCGAGACCCTAATCGTTGTTCCAGCGCCATGGCCATCATGCCGGATGCCTTCCCCGCGCCCACACACACGATCCGGTCAAACTTTTTAAGGTCGTATTGGCGACGCCCCACTCGAAGCATTGATCCCTCAACGGACAAGGCTTTCTTCATGGCAAGAATCGGATCTGCCGCGTGAAGTCCCTCTTGGAGCAATTGTTTCAGGATTGTCCGAACTTTTCGGTTGTGGAAATTGATGTTGATCTTCATGTTTGTCGCCATCGGAGTTTGTCTGTCCTTACCATGGGAAAGCTATGTTTCTGCCCAGAAATTCGTGGATAAATCCGAAACTCGAATATCGAAATCCGAAACAAATCTCAAGGACCAAATAAAAAACCGTGGAAAATTGGGAATTCTCTGTTTGCAGTATTCGAGTTTTGCACTTCAAATTTGTTTCGTATTTCGACATTCGTATTTCGAGTTTGGCGACATCTCGAACAGAACTTTGCCAGTGTTCTCGCAGGATTAAGGGCTTGCGCAAGAATAACTTCCCCTGTTTGGGCGTCGATCCATCCCGTTTGGCGGCGTTGCTCGTCCTTTCCATACGATGAGTATGCGCAGTCCTCGCGCCTTGCCAGACAGGTGTCTCAGCACCCAAACAAGGAAAGTTAGTCTTGCGCGAACCCTAAGCTATGCTACGATCTAATCCATGCGAGCCCTCAAGGTTTTACACCAGACGATTGCAGATTGCACTCTTTGTCCTCGATTAAACACTTACCGGCGAGGAATCGCGCAAACCAAAGTCAAACGGTTTCAGGAGTGGGAATATTGGGGACGACCGATCTCAGGGTTTGGTGATCCCAAGGCCCGACTCTATGTTCTGGGATTGGCTCCTGCCGCTCATGGTGGAAATCGCACAGGACGGGTGTTTACCGGGGATCGCAGTGGGGATTGGCTTTATGATGCATTATTTCAATTTGGATTCGCCAACCAAGCGGAAGCAACACATCGGGGCGATGGGCTGAAATTGCACGACTGTTATGTGGCCGCGGCGGTGCGTTGTGCGCCGCCAGACAATAAGCCGACCAAAGAAGAGTTTAATACCTGTCGTCCCTATTTGCTGGATGAACTTCGACTGTTGAAAAATATGACGGTCGTGGTTGTCTTGGGGAAAATTGCGTTTGATGAGTATTTGAAGTCGTGCAGGGCATTAGGGCATTCATTGAGCAAGCCCTTACCGAAGTTTGGACATGGGTCTGTGTATCCAGCCCCGTGGGGGGTGACCCTCCTAGGATCATATCATCCAAGCCAACAAAATACCTTCACTGGGAGGCTTACCCGCCCCATGTTTCATGGCGTGTTTCAACACGCGCGAAAATTGGTAGAAGGGTGATGAGTAATGCGTGAAGCGTGAAGAAACAACGGGCCTTGCTTCGGTAAGGCCTGTCCTTCGCCCGGTCGATTTGACTGCGGTGGAGGCCAGGGTTAGAATTTTTCAAGAGATTTAATTAATTCCGGATTTGGGTTTTTACCCGACCAATTTTCAAAAGGGGGCCCTCATGTCAATCCCTCAAATTGTTCTTATCAGTGCTGTCTTACTTTTGGCAGGATGCGGAGGGAATCCTTACTTGGACGCTTCGTTGGATCCCGCAGAACTTCAGGGCAAACCCCAATCGTGGTTCGAAGAAAATTGGGGCAAGCCCAGCGCCAAAGCCCAACGGTTTTTTGGTGGGGAAACCTGGAGCTACTTCCGCATGGCTGGTGGAAAAACGACGTTTCCTTTTTTTAATTACGAGCCCAACGAATGCCAAATCAGTCTGGATTTTGATAAAGAAGGAAAACTAGAAGATTCGAAATATTCGGGTTGCTAGGTTTCTTCTCGTGGTTCTTGATCTTTATTCCCATACCCATGACTTCTGCAAGATCCGAAATTCGTGTGTTTCCGGACACGCCAAGCTTTACGCATGCAGCCGCTGAACACGTGATCCAGCAGGCTTCCCTTGCCATTAGTACTCGGGGGAGGTTCACGATTGCCCTGGGCGGAGGTTCGACCCCGAAGAGTTTATATGCACTGCTCGCCAACCCCGAGTACCGAACCCGCATCGATTGGGGAAAGATTGAATTTTTCTGGGGCGATGAACGGCACGTGCCACCTGACCATGCGGAAAGCAATTATCGAATGGCGCATGAAGCCATGCTTTCGCCTCTCGCGATTTCTGAAAAACAGATTCATCGGATACACGGCGAATTGCCACAAGCCCAAGCAGCCGCAGATCAGTATGAAGACCGGCTTCGGGATCGGTTAGGGTCTTCCGATTCCCCCATTCCTTGTATCGATTTGGTTTTATTAGGAATGGGTCCCGATGGGCATACGGCCTCTTTGTTTCCCGGCACTGATGCCGTTCACGAATCGGCTCGGTTCGTCGCGGCTCCTTGGGTGGAAAAATTTCAAACCTTTCGAATCACCTTGACCCCTCCTATTATCAATCAGGCCCGGCAGGTCACCTTTTTGATCACCGGTGTGGGAAAGGCCGAGGTGTTGCGAGAGGTGATGGAAGGTCCGTTTCAGCCGGAAATGTTGCCATCCCAGGCTATACGTCCGATTTTCGGCCAATTGACTTGGTTCCTCGATCAAGAAGCTGCACGAAATCTTTCCACTCGCGCACCATCGTAAAGCAGGTTTAAAGGACGTTTCGAGCTTTCCATCCAAATGGCTGTCATGAAACCTTACGAACCGCGACTGTATTTCCATTGAGGGAATGTTGAAAAAAGCCGCCAGCGGCGTTCTCGCCCTTTTGCCGTGCTCACGTACTATGAGTACGCTCCGCGCGTCAAAAGGGCTGCGGCCTTGCTGGACGGACTTTTTTGAACATTCCCACCCACTGACGATGTGGGGCTCATCTGGAGCATTTATTGGATATTGACGCGAATTATTCAACAGCCCCATTGAGGATTTACTTCTCCAAGCCGCGTATTTGTGAGTTGGCTAAAAGACAACAATCGTCTTTTCAGGTATCATCTTGAGATACATCGTTTCTGAAACGAAATTGACGAAGCGAAGTCACTTTGTTTATACCCAAATAATCAGGTATGTCTCGAATAATTGAATAGGAGTATTTATGGAATCCGATGTGATTACCCAAGCTGTGAGTGAACGGTATGCCCGGGCAGTGACCAATGGGGAAGAAATGTGTTGTCCGACAGGCTATGACCATGAGGACTTGCGCACATTCATCCCGGAACCTGTCCTGAAGGTGTCCTATGGCTGTGGGACGCCCGTGGGGTTGACCACGGTCCAGCCTGGGGAAACCGTCTTGGATATTGGATCGGGTGGCGGGATTGATTGCTTCGAAGCCTCGCGTCGAGTCGGGCCAACGGGACGAGTCATCGGCATCGACATGACAGAGGAAATGCTGGCCTTTGCTCGAACCCATGCTCCGACCGTCGCGACAAATCTCGGCTATTCGGAAACGAATGTCGATTTTCGAAAAGGGCAAGCTGAAGCCATGCCTGTTAAAAATGAAGACGTGGATTTGATTGTCTCCAACTGCGTCATCAATTTATCTCCGGATAAGCCCAAGGTCTTCCAAGAGATGTTTCGCATTCTCCGTCGAGGAGGTCGGTTTTCGATTTCGGATATTGTTGCGGATCAAAACGTTCCCAACTACATGATTCACGACAAAGAGAAATGGGGGGACTGTCTGTCAGGCGCCCTGCCGCTCCATGAATATTGGAATGGGCTTCGCGCAGCAGGATTTTTGGGCATTCATCAGGTGAACCTCATTCCTTGGCGTGTGATCGACGGGATTCATTTCCTCTCGATTACCCTGACAGGCTATAAGCTCACCAATCCTCCAGCCACGACCAGTGCCTTTGCGACATTGAAAGGGCCTTTTAGCCAAGTGACGGATGAACTGGGCCATGCCTTTAAGCGGGGGATTCCCGAACCGATCGATAGGGAAACCGCCGCACTCCTAGAATCGCCCTTCTACCAGGGGTTGTTCGTATTGTCTGAAACAGCTATGGGATTCACGCGTTCCGATGCGCAATGGACGGAAGTCCTTCCGGAAGACATCACGTGTGTGTGGGATGGTCACTTCGCGATGCTTACCGGCCCGTTTCTCGAAGCACAGGATGATGATGACCATACGTTTCGATGCGGCGTTCCCGAGGAGATTTGTTCCAAAACGCATCGTGTTCTCCAACATGATGCCTATCGGCCTTATTTTGGGGTGATCAATCGTGCGACCCAACCTGGGGAACATGACGCCGTCATTTGCGAGCCAACGGGCGGATGTTGTTAATCTCAACTATGAGGCCAGGTATCATAGTGATGGGAATTCATACTCGGATACCTCATTCATGAAAACTCTTCAGACTCTTTCCGACACCCCAATCTCCACCCTTGCCAATACTCACATGTCGTTCCGCCAAACATTGGCGGACCATGGAATTCAGCCGTTAGAAGCAAAGGGCATTCATACGCTCCAGGTTAATATTGGAAAGTTGTGCAACCAGACGTGTTCGCATTGTCATGTAGACGCGGGGCCCACTCGAACGGAAAACATGACTCGCGAAACCATTGAAGTCGTCCTCGCCGTGATCCGGCAGAATCCTGGCATTACGACAATTGATATCACTGGGGGTGCGCCTGAGATGAATCCGCACTTTGAATACTTGGTGGCTGAATGTCGGGCTCTGGGACGCAAGGTGATCGATCGTTGCAACCTCACCGTGTTTTTTGTGAAAGGGAAGTCACACATTCCACAATTTTTAGCCGAGCATCAAGTCGAAATTGTGGCCTCCTTGCCCTGCTACTCAGAGGACAATGTGGATCAACAACGTGGGAAAGGTGTGTTTGAGCGGAGCATGACGGCTTTACAACAGCTCAACCAGTTGGGGTATGGCAAGGAAGGAACAGGCTTAATCTTGAACTTGGTGTATAACCCGTTGGGGCCCAAGCTTCCTCCTGACCAGAGTGAATTGGAAATCGACTTTAAGCACGAGCTGCGCACCAGGTTTGGCATTGAGTTTAATCAATTGTTTACGATCACGAACATGCCGATTAGCCGGTTTCTCGATGACCTGAGAACCACCGGCCAACTTGATGAATACATGGCCTTACTCATCAATAGCTTCAATCCTGCCTCCACGGAAACCGTGATGTGCCGAACGTTATTGAGTGTAGGATGGGATGGGCGTTTGTACGATTGCGATTTTCATCAAATGTTGGACATCTCCTTATCCGACGGGATGCCTCAGACGATTCCTGAGTTTGACCATCAATCCCTGGCGCATCGCCCGATCATTATGGCCCAACACTGCTTCGGTTGTACTGCTGGTGCTGGTTCTTCCTGTAGTGGGGCGCTGACCTAGGAACCGGTCCAAGATTAGCGATCGTAACGAGGGGGTGGAATGTTTCCTTCAGCGTGGTGGGAACGGTGAGATTTCTCCCACGGGTCGAAATGACAACAGGAGGGGCAACATGACAACAGGCGGGGCGGTGCTAAGTTGCAAGCTTGTTCGAGCTGACCAAGCAGGAATCCCATTCTGTCATTTCGAGTGGAAGGAGAAATCTCTTTGTAGGGGTAGGCCCGTCTGCCCACGCGTGGGAGGAACGGCGAGATTTCTCCCAAGGGTCGAAATGACAACAGGAGGGGCAACATGACAACAGGCGGGGCGGTGCTAAGTTGCAAGCTTGTTCGAGCTGACCAAGCAGGAATCCCATTCTGTCATTTCGAGTGGAAGGAGAAATCTCTTTGTAGGGGTTGGCCCGTCTGCCCACGCGTGGGAGGAACGGCGAGATTTCTCCCAAGGGTCGAAATGACAACAGGAGGGGCAACATGACAACAGGCGGGGCGGGGCTAAGTTGCAAGCTTGTTCGCGATGAGTTATCAGAAGTTCCCCTCTGTCATTTCGAGTGGAAGGAGAAATCTCTTCGTAGGGGTTGGACCATCTGCCCATGCAATTTGCCGCAGCTGACAATCGACTCTTGGAGGCCGCTTTAGCCGAACATCTTTCGCCCTTGAAAATTGAGGCAATACAAGTTAAGAAATAATCTACTCTCCCGATTCAAAAGACAATCAAGGAAGCCCTATGGCCAAAAAATATGACGCGAGTGACATTGTTGTTTTAGAAGGCATTGAGCCGGTTCGGAAGCGGCCCGCGATGTATATTGGGGGTACGGATAAGACTGGGCTGCATCGTCTCGTGTGGGAAATTTTGGATAACGGGATTGATGAAGTGATTAATGGGTATGCCACGACGATCATCGTGGAACTCGATAAAAGTCGGGATGGCATTCGCATCACCGACAATGGGCGCGGGATTCCTGTCGACCAGCACAAGAAATATAAAAAGTCGGCATTGGAAATTATTATGACGACGTTGCATGCTGGCGGAAAATTTGAAACGGGCAGTTACATTCATTCTGGCGGATTACATGGAGTGGGCGCTTCAGTGGTGAATGCCCTATCACGCCACTTGGAAGTCACGGTGAAACGCGATGGGCATGAATGGATGCAATCGTATCAAGCTGGAAAACCCCAAGGCCCAGTCAAAAAAGGTGGGGTGATTCGTGGGACCGGCACGTCAGTATACTTTCGTCCTGATTCAACCATTTTCGGGAAAAACACCCCCTTTGACCCTACCCTGCTGCATGAAACCCTTGAGGCCAAATCGTATCTTCACAAAGGATTGAAGCTGACGTTCAAAGATGGGACCACAGGGCACACGCACCAATTCGTGCATGAACAGGGCATTGAAGAATATCTCACCAAACTCGTCCGCGAACGAGGCAAAAAACCGACTGCGGACTTTGTGTTTTATCTGGATAAAAAATTGAACGGTGGCGATCACCTCGCGACCAATGGTGATGGCTTTGCGATGGAAGTCGCCTTGCAATGGACTGACGAACCTGCGGAGTTTGTGCGCAGCTATGTGAACGGTGTGGCCACAAGCAGTGGGGGCACCCATGAATTGGGGTTGCGAGCTGGCATTGTGAAAGCTGTCCGCAATTACATGGACACCCACAACCTCACCCCGAAAGGCCTTAGCCTTCAGGCAGAAGATATCCGGGAGGGATTGGCCTGTGTCATGAGCGCGCTTATTTTACATCCTCAATTCCAAGGGCAAACCAAAGAGCGTCTCAACAATACCGAAGTACATGGTTTAGTCGATAATGCCATTCGACCCGCGTTGGAGAATTTTTTGAACGTCAATAAAACCATTGCCGAAACCTTGGTTGGCCGCATGATCTTAGCCGCCCGCGCACGAGAAGCTTCACGCGAAGCCTCGAAAGCCGTCATGCGGAAATCCGCCGTGAGCCATCGGCTGAACTTGCCAGGGAAACTCACGGATTGCCAAAGCACGGATCCTGGAGTCAGTGAGCTGTTTATCGTTGAGGGTGATTCCGCCGGTGGAACCGCGAAGCAAGGACGTGATTTGAAGAACCAAGCGATCTTTCCCATTCGTGGCAAGGTGCTCAACACCGAAGAACTCACCCTCGGCAAGGTGGTCGAGAATAAAGAGCTGGCGGATTTGGTGAAGGTCCTTGGCTGTGGGATTGGGAAGGATTTTGATCTGAAGAAACTACGGTATCACAAAATCATTTTGCTCATGGATGCGGATATTGACGGCTATCACATCAGCACCTTGCTCCTGACCTTCTTCTTCCGGCATGTCTCAGAACTGATCAAACAAGGGCACGTGTATATTGCCCAGCCGCCCTTGTACCGAATCGATATTGGGAAAGAGGTGCATTGGGCAGGATCGGATGAAGAAAAAGCACGCATTCTTTCTGAAGCCCGTACCAATGCCAAACCGACCATTAGCCGATTCAAAGGTCTCGGCGAAATGTTCCCCCAACAATTGAAAGAGACCACCCTCAATCCCGCCACGCGACAACTCCTCAAAGTCGAAGTGCAAAATGAACTCCACACCGACCGCACCTTCCATGACCTCATGGGCAAACGCACTGAAGCCCGCTACGAATTTCTGATGGCGAATGCGACCCTTGCCGACAATTTGGATGTGTAGCCCCGGTTGTTGAAATAGGTCGCCAGCGGCGTTCTCGGTCTGTTGTCGTGCTCACGTACTCCGTGTACGCTCCGCGCGCCAACAGACCTGCGGCCTTGCTGGACGAACCTATTTGAACAACCGGCATTACGAAGCCTGAGATATTTCCCCCTTCTTTGTAAGGACAGGCTAAGGAAGGTACAATCCTCCAGCCATGGAGCCCCTCGAACTCGTCAAACAGTATCATGAGCAGACCAAGCATGAATTTAATCATTATGCCCGATCTCTTGGGTATTTGGACTGGGCCAACCAGCCTGATCCCTTTCGACGATATGAAGGGGCACCCTTGGTTAAATTGCCCTTGCTCAGCTTGGAAGACGATCCCCTCTCACCTCCGTACGATTTAATCTATCAACGCGACACGATTGCTCCCCAGACTTTGAACCTACACGGCCTTTCCCGGTTTTTTGAGTACGCCCTGTCGATCACAGCCTGGAAAGAATACGGCGGCAATAAATGGGCGTTGCGTAGCAATCCATCGAGCGGAAATCTTCATCCAACCGAAGGATATTTGTTCATCGGCCAGTCGGCTGAGGTGCCTTTTGAGTCCGGCCTCTATCACTATGCCCCAAAGGAGCACGGCTTAGAGCATCGGCTCGCTTGTTCGGAGGAGTCGATTCAACGCCTGCTCACCCCTTTTCCCTCTCGTACATTTTTGGTTGGACTCAGCTCGATTCACTGGCGGGAAGCCTGGAAGTATGGCGAGCGAGCCTTTCGCTATTGTCAGCACGATATTGGCCATGCCATTGGCACACTGCGCATCGCTGCTGCCACATTAGGTTGGCACATGATCATTCTTTCGGGCATGGATGATCCAACTGTTGGAGCCCTCCTTGGGCTGAACCGTTTGCACGAATTTGAGCAGACCGAGATGGAATTTCCGGAGTTGATCGCTGCGGTGTTGACCACTCATGACTTCTCTTTTGCATCACTCCCGTTAACTCTTGACCAGGAAGCTGTGGAAAGTTGCGCTCAAGGAACCTGGAAGGGCAAAGCGAATCGACTGAGTCGAGACAATCCTATTCCATGGGAAATCATTGACGAGGTCACAAAGGCCTCATGGAAACATTCCGCCGAATCTCCCACCGTTCCTTTTTACCCCTCACCTCCCATTGGGGGGAGAGGTGAAGGTGAAGGGGGCGCCACTCAACCCGAGGACCGTGCAGACAAGAATGAAAGATCGGTTGTTTCCGCTGGACAAATTATTCATCAACGCCGGAGTGCGGTGGCTTTAGACGGAAAGACTTCGATTTCAGCCATTCGTTTCTTCACCATGCTTGAGCGGGTTTTTCCTCACGCTCATTTGCCAGCTTGCCAACGGTCTATGCCCTGGGACTCTATTCCGTGGGACCCCACAATTCATCTCGCCTTGTTCGTACACCGGGTGGATGGATTGCTCCCAGGTATATACCTGTTACTTCGAAGATCTGACCCTGAGCTCAAGGAACATTTTCAAAAATCTATGCACGAGCAATTCGTATGGAAGACGCCAGAGGGATGCCCAGGAGGGCTTCCCTTGTATCTGTTAGAAGACGGGAATGCCCAAAACCTTGCGACCCAAGTCAGTTGTGGGCAAGAGATTGGCGGACAAAGTGCTTTTTCTTTAGGAATGATTTCGGAGTTTGATTCCGCGTTAGAAACCCATGGGCCGTGGTTTTATCGTCGCCTGTTTTGGGAAACGGGCCTCATCGGTCAAGTGCTCTATTTGGAAGCAGAAGCGGCTGGTGTACGTTCAACAGGTATAGGCTGCTTTTTCGACGATCCGGTTCATCGCGTGCTTGGTTTTTATCCCAGCACCCAGTTTCAGTCGTTGTATCATTTCACGGTCGGCGGCCCTGTTGAAGATCATCGCCTCACGACTTTGCCCCCGTACAGTGAT
The DNA here is from genome assembly GCA_963555755.3 of Nitrospirales bacterium. Classification (GTDB taxonomy): domain Bacteria; phylum Nitrospirota; class Nitrospiria; order Nitrospirales; family UBA8639; genus Nitronereus. Next base: position 3,480,705 of record OY820905.2, on the reverse strand, counting down.
CGTTAAGCACTGATGGAGTCCAGGAACGATGAAACCCAAGCCGCTTCCTCGCACGTTTTTTGACCGCCCAACGTTATCCGTTGCAAAAGAACTGTTGGGAAAATATCTCATTCGAGATACGAACGACACCCGTATTACTGCTCGCATTATAGAAGTTGAGGCCTACATTGGAGAAAAAGATTTGGCGTGTCACGCGTCCAAAGGGCGTACCAAACGCACTGAAGTAATGTTCGGTCCTGCCGGGGTTACCTACGTGTATCTGATTTATGGCATGTACGATCTTCTGAATATCGTCACGGAGTCAATTGATTTTCCAGCGGCTATTCTGATTCGCGGCATTGAAGTGACCGTGAGCAACGCGGACGGCCCACCCACTCGGATTGAGGGACCAGGACGATTGACACGGTTTCTGCACATCAATCGAGACCTGAATGGATTCGATATGACTGTTGGACACACGTTGTGGATGGAAGATCGAGGGGAACCTATTCCTCGTCAAGCCATCCGCACTTCACCCCGGATAGGAGTCAATTACGCTGGTGAATGGGCAAAAAAACCGTGGCGTTTTTGCTTAGGGCTCGCGCAAAAATAACTCCCCCTGTTTGGGCGTCGATTCATCCCGTCTAGCGGCGTTGCTCGTCCCTTACATACCAAAGAGTATGCGCAGTCCTCGCGCCTTGCCAGACGGGTGTCTCAGCACCCCAAAACGGGAAGTTATTCTTGCGCGAACCCTAAGAATACGATAGGGTGCTTCTCTAACCATACGATAAGGCGTCAGCTCGTCGTCTCTACGACGAACCTAGGCCGGTCACACGAGACGCCAAATACACAAAAACAACGCTGTGCACTGTTCAACATAAAGGAGGACACCATGAATCCACTCGACTCGATCCCTGGAACCATTGCCTCGGGGTTCGTGCTGACTGTCGTGTTATATTTTGTCGTTAAAATGCTCGTCTGACATCACAACGCTGAATCTCACTTGATTCGATCACAACCAAAAGAGGATATGATATGGAAACCTTGTTAGCGTGGGGACATTTTCTCGCCGGCATTACCTGGATCGGCATTTTGTATTATTTCAATTTCATCCAGGTTCCCTTTCTTGGCAAAGTCACTCCTGAAACCAAGGCTGAAGCGTTCAAACATTTGGTACCAAATGCGCTATGGTGGTTCCGGTGGGGGGCATTAGCCACATGGGTATTTGGTGCCGCGCTGCTAATGAACCAACACCGCTTCGGATCGGCATTTGCCCTTCAAGGCCAAGATGCCGTGATCGGGATGGGTGCCTGGTTAGGCACGATCATGCTCTTGAACGTCTGGGGGATCATTTGGCCAAACCAGAAAAAAGTCCTTGGCCTGAAAGAAGCCACGGCCGATGAAAAGAAGGCTGCTGGGCGCATGGCCCTCATGGCTTCCCGTACCAACACCTTACTCTCAATTCCGATGTTGTTTTTTATGGCGGCCTCAGGACACAATCCCACTCCTTTGTTTTAATGCAGGGCCAGTTTCTGGAAGGGTCAGAGGCATTCTGGCCCTTCCTTTTCTTTTATCTTTCTCTCTACCTTTTCTCGTTTACCCCAAGTTCTTCTAGAAAAATTTTCCGATTTGTCGTCCCCGTTGACGAATATCGGATGATTTGCTACATAAGAATGATTCCTAACAAGGATTCCTTTGATTATTTCCCAAAATGACATTCGCATCCGTTTTAAAGCCCAGGGGCTAAAAGTCACCCCGCAGCGAGCTGCGATCTACAAGGCCCTGGCGGAGACAACCAGTCACCCGACGGCGGAAGCCTTGTTTCAACAGGTCGCCAAAGATTATCCCATGATTTCGCCGAATACGGTGTATTACACCCTGTCCACGTTGAAAGACGCCGGCCTCGTCAAGGAGGTGAATTATTGGCATGACCGAACTCGGTTTGATGCCAATGTGACCCCGCATCACCATCTGATTTGCTTAGAGTGTCGTGCCATTTTTGATATCGAAGACCAATCCTTAAACCAGATTCGCCAGAAGGCGAAGATCCCCAAGGACTTTCAGGTACTGAGTCACCAGGTCGAGTTTTATGGATACTGTTCTCCATGCCAAAAGGCACAGGCTCGGAAAACAATTTCTTCACCTCGTCGTAATCATGTTCAATCGTAACTGTTCAGGTTGCCCCAATTTTGCCTCAGGACGAGGCGCGAGGAGCGGAAAACCGGAGCGTATATGAAATACGTGAGGATTTGAGCACCACAGCAACGCCGTCCTGGGGCAAAAGGGGGGTGACCTGAGCAGTTACGTTCAATCAACAAGGAGGAAACCATGAGCGGTCTTAAAGGAACCAAGAGCCATGACAATCTCAAGGATGCGTTTGCCGGTGAATCACAAGCCAACCGGCGCTATCTCTATTTTGCGCGTCGTGCCGATATCGAAGGCTTTCCGGATGTGGGCGGATTATTTCGCGATACGTCAGAAGCCGAAACCGGCCATGCGTTTGGCCATTTAGATTTTCTGAAAGAAGTGGGCGATCCGGCAACGGGTGAACCAATCGGCAACACCGAAGCCAATCTCAAAGCATCCATCGAAGGCGAAACCTACGAGTACACGCAAATGTATCCGGGTATGGCCAAAACCGCTCGCGAAGAAGGGTTTGAAGAATTAGCCGAGTGGTTTGAAACCTTGGCCAAAGCTGAACGCTCGCATGCGAACCGGTTTACGAAAGGCCTGGCATCGTTGAACGACGCGTAATCGCATTTAATGTGTCGAAGCGGAGCAGCGGCCCTGCTCCGCTTTTTCTTTTTTCATCCTTCGCCATTAGGACCTGAGAGAAAATAACTTGGACATCTTGCATCCAATCTTCGGGCCATCTTTGAACGGGCCTCAATCGAAACACCCTCAACATAGCTGTGCTATGCCTCGGGTGTTCCTCAATCGTTCCGTCCAAATCCGACCCAAATCTTGGCGCAATTTTGTCCAAGTTATTTTCTCTCAGGTCCTTACAGGATAGACATTGAAAGGCATTGACCTCCTTTCCACGGATTGGACTCGTTCGCAACTCGAGCAAGAGACCAATCGAATTTTTGACATCTGTGATGGATGCCGACGTTGCTTTAACCTCTGTCCGTCCTTTAACACCCTTTTGGATCGTATTGACGAACACGACAGTGATATTTCCAAAATCACCGCAGCCGACTACGAACAGATCGAACAGGAATGCTACTACTGCAAACTTTGCTACAACCACTGCCCCTACACATCTCCACATCAATACGAAATTGACTTTCCACGGCTCATGGCGGCTTGGAAAAAGCAACGAGTCCAGGAACAAGGAGCCTCATGGCGTGATCGGTTACTGATCAAGACGGATTTGATTGGAAAACTGGGGAGCATGACGGCGCCTATCACCAACTGGTCTCTTTCGACACCGTGGATACGAGGATTGATTGAAAAGGTCCTGGGGATTCATCGCAACCGAAACGTGCTATTTTTCGCTAAAGAGAGTTTTCCTCAGTGGTGGAGAAAACGAAAGGGCAACACACTACAGCCATCAGCGCAACGCAAGGTCGTCTTGTTTCCAAGCTGCATGGTGAATTACCAAGCGACGGACATTGGCAAAGCCACGGTTCAGGTGTTAGAAAAAAATGGAGTTGAAGTGGTCATTCCAGAAGGGCAACGGTGCTGCAGCATGCCATCCTTTGATGTTGGTGATACCGACACCATGGTGCAAACGGCCCAACACCACTTAAAACTCTTCCGGCCCTATCTTGAACAAGGCTTTGATCTTATCATTCCCACGCCGAGTTGCAGTCTCATGTTTAAACGCGAGTATCCCTATTTGATGCCGACACCTGACATGAATCAATTAGCCGAACGAACGTTTGATGTCTGCGAATACCTGATGCGCCTAAAAAAAGAAGGGGCATTGTCGCTCGATCTTGTACAAACCAAACAGCGCATTGCCTATCAGGTTCCTTGTCATCTTCGTGATCAAAACATCGGGTTTAAGTCCAAAGAGCTCATGGAACTCACCGGCGCCCAGGTTGAACTCATCGAAAAATGTTCGGGGCATGATGGTTCGTGGGGAGCCAAAGTGGAGTTCTTTGACCTCTCCATGAAAATTGCCAAAAAGGCTGTGCGCCCCATTATAAATAGCGAACCGAATCTGGTGGCATCAGACTGTCCACTTTCGGCGCTTCAGCTTGATCAGGCCGGCGCGACGCAACCAGATACAGGACCGGCAACACAACATCCCATTCAAATTATTCGGGACGCCTACCAATTGCCATCATGAAACATCTCACTCAAGCCGACTTGATGTCCCATGCCGAATATGAAGCGGCACGTCCGACGCTTCTACAACAGATCATCGCCCTTAAAAAACGGCGACGCATCGAAGTCGGGCCACTCGTCACCTTGCTTTTTGAAAACCGGGAGACCCTTCGGTTTCAAGTCCAAGAAATGATTCGAGCGGAACGCATATTTGAGCCCTCAAAAATCCAGGATGAACTCGATGTATACAACGCCCTACTTCCTCAACCTGGTGAGCTCAGCGCCACCTTAATGATTGAAATTACCGATGACGACCAGATCAAACAGACCCTCGACTCCTTTCAGGGGCTCGACCGATCCAACACTCTGTCGATCCGGGTGCAGAATGAAACCGTCTATGCGCAATTCGAAGGCGGCCATAGTAAAGAAGACAAAATCAGTGCGGTCCATTTTATTCGTTTTGTGATGCCCCAATCCTTTACTCCCCTGCTCCAAAACCATGGGGCTAACGCGTCGATCCACATCACCCATGAGAACTACGTAGACGAGGCTCAAGTGCCCGACACCATGAGAGAAGAATGGGTAAGGGACCTGAAAACCTAATTTTTCATATTTTTTTCCACTACTGTCCGGTTAAATTATCGAACAAATTCAATTGGTTGCACATGGCATAGGCCGCCTCATTGTAGCGCTTATCCGTAAGGAGTTGATTCAATGGAATTTTCTCAAACAGGGTCAGGCTCAACACCTGTAAAATTGTGTAGAGGTCTGCCTTGAGATCGAGTCGTTTTTTGATGATTGCCACCAGCACATAGATCGAGATGGCGATCCAGATCTGGCTCTTGACGGCATTCTCGGAGGTGCCAAAAAACGATTTGATTCTGAGATGCTGTTTGATCCATTTAAAAAAGAGCTCCACTTGCCAGCGATAGCGATAGAGATCGGCGACGGTTTGTGCCGGCGTGGCAAAGTTGTTGGTGAGAAAGTTGAACGTCTTGTCGGTCTTGCTGTCGTGGTATTTGACTCGTCGCAATGGCTGAGGATAGGCGTGCTTGGTATTGGCTCCAGTCAGCACGATTGTCTGATCGCATCGCAACCCATGAGCTTTGTCGATGGCATGGGAGTATTGCCGTTTGTACTGCGTATTGCTCTTGGCTCGAATGACGAAAAATGTTCCCGATTGCGTGAGGGTGAACAGTCGCTCGAAGTCCAGATACCCTCGATCCATGATATAGAATGCTCCAGGCTCTGGCAGAAGGATATCGAGAACATTGACGTCGTGAAGCTTGCCGTCCGAGATATGGATAAAGGTCGGAATATTGCCGCGTAAATCGAGCAGGGTATGGAGTTTCACGGCGGACTTGGTGGAACGAAACCGTGCCCAGGGAAAAAGAGACAGGCAGAGATCGATAGTGGAGGCATCGAGCGCGTACACGGTATGGTTGAGATCGAGCCCCAAGTCCTCTTTGGCATACAAGGGACGGGCCAGCTGGATCAAGGCCTGAGCGAAGTCGGCATAAATTCGCCAATCTCGTTGTTCGTTGGCCTCGGCCAGGGTGCTCCGGGAAATCGTGGTGCGAATCCCCATATGATAGAGTTTGGTTTGGTGAGCACGAAGACAGGCTTCGATATCGCGAAGACTTTCGCGATAGGTCAACTGTGCAAACGCCATGACCAGGTACTGATCGAGACAACGGAACTGCTTCACATAGCGTTCGCCTTGATAACGCTGAACAGATCGACGAAAGGTGTGCAGGGGTAAATGATCGGTGACTTGTGAAAAAATGAGTTGCCCCTCGTGCATGGTGTGCCCCCCAAATATCGGAGAGTGCCTCAGCACAGCATTTTTCACAATCGAAATCGGTAACACCCATTAAATCGTGATTTCCTTTGTTAGAACAGGGAGTTAGCGCGGGTGTTGGTCACTTTTACCGGACACTAGTGATTTTTTTCATCTATTTTCCCTTCAATAAATTGACAACTACCATGTGGGTGGTTATCATTGTTTCTTACAAGGTTTCTTACAAGACATGTTTCCTCGATTTTATCCAAAACGTGGAAAAACAACGGGATATCACCTTAAATATTGAGTGGAGGGCATAATGGTCACTATTACACCGATGGCTGAAGAAAAAATAAAAGAATTGGTCGATGAAGAAACTGAAGAGGAAATTATTGGGTTGCGGATCTACGTGAAAGGCGGAGGCTGCAGCGGATACCAATACGGGATGTCCTTCGAATCCAAAATGGAAGATGACGACACCATTATTGAAAAAGGCGGCGTGAAAGTCATTGTCGATTCTCAAAGTGCTCCCATGTTGAATGGCGCGGAAGTCGATTATGTGGACAGCCTCCAAGGCTCAGGCTTTGCGATTAAGAATCCCCAAGCCAAAAGCACCTGTGGTTGCGGCAGTTCCTTCAGCACCTAATTGAATCATCCGTCACAATGGATCGAACGGGGCCGGGTATCTTGCCAAGCCATTGGCAAAATTCCTGGCCCTTTTTCGTAACTACTCAGGTCACTCCCCTTTTGGCTCATGACGGCGTTGCTGCGGTGCTCAAATCCTTATCCTTCGAGTACTCAGGACAGGCTCAATATGCTCCGGTTCTGCGCTCCTCGCGCCTTGTCCTGAGCCAAAATTGAAGCAACCTGAGCAGTTACTTTTTTTTTGAAATATCCTCCCATGCCAAAATCAACACTCACTAAGCGGATAGAATTTTCAGCCTCGCATTTTTATCGTAATCCCGATTGGGATGCTGACAAGAATCGACAGACATTTGGCGCCTGCTATCAGGAGCATGGGCACAACTATCTCTTAGAAGTGACTCTGAGTGGAAGAGTAGATCCAGTTACGGGCATGATCATCAACCTGTACGACCTTAAGCACATTGTCACCGACGTCCTCGAAGAATTCGACCATAAACATTTGAACTTGGACACACCCTATTTCGAACACGCGATACCGACCACGGAAAATTTCGCTTTGGTGCTTTGGCGAAAATTTCGTGCTCGACCCGAGACGCAGGACCTCCACACCATTCGTTTATCGGAAGGCGAAGACCTGTGGGCTGAACTCGCCACACCAGACACCACTGGATCTTCCGATTCCACATCGGACTATTCGGAACCCTCCGAAGCACAAATTACCCGACGCTATTCCCTGGACATCAATTCTTCAGCCGATGCAATACAAACTCTGGGATCTCACATTTTCGTTGATGTGTCAGTCGCTGGAACCATCGACCCAGCCACTGGACGGGTGACTGATATTGCCGTTTTAGACAATCTCGTTCACCAACATCTACTCGACCGATTCAATGGAAAAGACCTATCTCAAGATCCAGCCTTTCAATCCCAACCCACCACCCTCCTCACCTTGGCACAAACGCTCTGGCCATTGCTCGAACCGATTTCAGGCGGACATTTAGCAAAAATCACCATTCACAATCAGCATGAAACCCGTGTGGAATACACGGGGACTCCTATTATCGTTTCCTGACACTGTTTTTCCTTCTGTCATTTCGACCCTTGGGAGAAATCCTTGTCTCGAGCAGAACGAGAGATCTCCCCCCATGCAATATTATTTTCCAGAATTATTAGATGCAGGGTTTCGCCCCCGCGCGACGAGACACTTTTGTTTCGGCAAAAGTGCCCAAAACCATTTCCACCCGTGCGCGGCCCTACAGAGAATGATCAAAACGTTCGTCAGCAAGGCCGCAGGCGCTTTGGCGCGCGCAGCGTGACCGTTAAGTACGTGAGCACGGCAAAGGGCCGAGAACGCCGCTGACGAACGTTTTGATCATTCTCTTCCGGGTCCCTCCGCCTCCGCCCCGAATAAGATGGCTCAGGAACTCGCTGCGCTCAAACAGCCTTCGCCAAAGCGGTCGATTCGGGGCTGCGGCTCCGCCGCGCCCGAAGGCGGAGGAAATACTTAAGAAACGAATCAAGTAAACTAGAGTTGTAAAAGGCAAACCCAATTAAAACTCAATAGCCAATGTTTAAGGGGTTTTCACGAGGAAATGGCAGGTTCCATGTAACCGTATTGGCATTCCGTTACATTTTTGCTCTAACGCTTAGGTTCAGCCCCGCAAAATACAACGCTTTTTTTTGGGAAAATGGAGCACAGCAACGCGAAAAACGAAGTGGCGGGTTTTGGGTCGGCTGCAACCTCTGATTAGATATTAAATTCCTTCGGTGGAGATACCTCGCTCAGCGGATCAATGTGGAAACCATGAACCTTTGCTACACTATCCTTTTCACGAACCGTCACCGTAACCAAAGCATTTAAATTTTCAAACTTTGCCTTAAATTTGAACACACCGGTAGTTCCAGCTCCCGTGGATGTGTTGTAGTTACTTATCTCAATATCTTCGATTTCCACTAGTTTTCCGAATGATTGAAATTGCCTTAACGAATGTTGTCCATTTGGAGTGGTGATTTGGGACAATAGATCATTCGTACTGAGATCACTAACACTACTAATGCTCCAGTTTTGACTAAACTTTTGAGTATACTCTCTGACTAGCTGTTCATTATTTTCTTTGAAATCACCAGACTCTCCAAACATGAATATTACGAACCCAATAAATAATGCGAACACAACACCAAGTCCAATGAGTATTTTTTTGATTATCTGCATTTCTTTCCTTTTACATGCCTAGCGGATCGGGCTTCAGCGGCCGGCGGCGCTCTGCCACCGAGGCTGAAGCGCTAGAAGATCTCGCATTCTAACACGGTCTGCCTCGCTCAAAGCGTGAGCCGGTCCGCTGCAAGCCCTTGTTGGGCGGCTGGGCCTCGGCCTGCGCGAACCTCCGCGCGGATGCTGCCTGGCCAACGCGACGCCATCAAAGAACCGTTGTTAGAGGCAGTCGTTGGCAGAGACGTCGAACGCACCAATGGTCCCGCCCTCCGCGTCGCTGTAGGCGTAGCGAAGCGCAATGCCATTATCGAGGAATCGCTCCCTGCTCTCGTCGTGGGCACAGGCGTTCGCAGAGATTGTCGGGCGAAGCCGCTGTACCAGCGCCTCGCCTGAAATTTGGCCCGGCGCGATCGTCGTGAGGCGATAGTGGTAGACGAGCACACCCTCGAGACCCTCGAGCTTCACTAACTCGGTCTGGTCGTCGATCATCATCGGCAGCTCCTTGTTGGAGGCTCGAGCAACTTCGTCGAGGGCCTTCTCGGATGAGGGGTCCGTGTTCCAGGAGATCAGAAGTTGCAGGGCGGTCGCACTCGCCAGAAACCCTGCAACTGCGCCAATGGAAGCGAGTCCGGAGAGGAGGTACTTGGCCGCGGCGCCACGATCGCTTCTGAATATACGAGTGCTTGAATACGCGGCAGTAATTCCGAATAGAGCACCCAGCGCACCACCGCTAAACACGAGCACGATGGGTAGTGCCATCCATGCGTACTCGTACCATTTGAGAGGGCTGACTAGAGCGATTGTGGTGTCGTCGAGAACTACCTTCGGAACCGGATCAAGAAAACCCGCCTTGAGCTTGAGCTCCCGAGGGCGTCCCTGATTGTCGTGTAGGGCGAACTTCCCTTTGGTCGCAGTGACTTCGGCGCCATCAACTACCAACCGGGCGGACGCGAAGAACCCCGACGTGCGAAGAGCAAGGTTCCGGCCGTGAAAATCAGGGTGCTCAAACGGGTAGTCCATGCACGCCGCCTCCGTACGCCGCCCAACGGTAAGCTCTTGGGCATGGTAAAGGTTTGCTGTTTTTCAAGCAAAGCTTTGCCAAGTCCCTAGCAGCGCATTGTTAGGCGCCTCCGACTTTCTGAGGGTCATTCGCTTGCCCAACAATTTTATGCCCCCGCTCATTGTAAAAACTTTGATATGTAAAAATAAAACCTTCGTATCTTTTGGCAATTTCGTTAACCAAGCGAGCCACTTTTTGTTCCTTGTCATATCCGGGCTGAATTACACAGCCCAATATATCAGTGGCGGAAGCAATTTTGTTTAAAAAGCTCGATGAATTATTACCCCCCAAAGATTTAGCCCAGTTTGTCATTCCGCTAATCTGGGTGGTTCGATCAGACCACACGTTCTTTGTGTTAATAGTTACGGAAACATCTGGCCAACTTACCTGAAATGAATTCCCTTCATTATTTTCGACCATTTCCACTTTAGCACCAACCGCAATTTTGGAAAGCTGGGCGACAGTTAAGTCAAACTTGGAAGATAAATAGATTCCAGCATTATCTAAAGCCGCCGCGTTACCAGCTAAACCAAATAATGACAATAGAGTAGTAATCACTTTTCTCATATTTCGTTCTCGATATTCTTACCGCCTAACAATGATTAGATGGATCCGCATAAGATGCGAATCTTTGAGTTCCTATCCGTATAACACGCTTCGGGATTTCCCGTCGAGGGTTTGTGAATTCCTTTAATACTCAACGACTTCCTCCCCGTCTGGCCAGTTATCACATCCTCTTATACAGATCGGCAAAGCTCCCGACCATTTCTTGATATTTGTCGTTCAAGGATTTCCCTTTCACTGCGTTGGGCGCGGCTGGGCCGCTGCCCCGAATCGGCCCCTTCGGCGAGGACTGTTTGAGCGGAGCGAGTTTCCGAGCCATCCTGATTCGGGGCGGCGGACCAGTCCCCCGTGGTTCCGCGCACAGGCAAAAATGGTTTTGGTCACTTTTGCCGAAACAAAAGTGACTCGTCGCGTGGGGACGAAACCCCACAAAAATTATTTTCAACAAGGGAATGGGAAAAGATTAAGGATTGGGAAAATGCTCTTGAAAAAGAGTCGCAAGTTCCGACTCTTCAATCTTCCCTTCTCGCGTCAATAACAATTGTCCGTTTGAAAAGAAGTGTGTGGTGGGGTAGGTTTCAAAGGTGTGCTGTTTTTTAATGCCCCGGCAACGGCCAGGAACGTGCATTTTAGCCTTGCCAATTCGAATATGAGCATACTTTGCTGCAACTGATTCTAAAATCGGATCATACTCGGCACATGGCTGACAAGACCCAATACCATAGGCCACCATGGCTGCAGGGGCCTGCGTAAATTCTTCATAATTCTCGTCGGAAACACTAATCACCGTTCCAGCCATAAAGACTTTTTCCTTGGGTAGCCTTTCACAAAGGAAGGGGATTCCTGTTAGGGCTCACGCAAGAATAACTTCCCATCTTTGAGCGTCGATCCATCCTGTCTGGCGGCGTTGCTCGTCCCTTACATACCAAGAGTATGCGCAGTCCTCGCGCCTTGCCAGACAGGTGTCTCGTCACCCCAAAATGGGAAGTTATTCTTGCGCGAGCCCTTAGTTCAGGAATCCCCTTCGAATGCCTACAATATTGTCAGTTCAATTTTTTCAGTGCTTCCAAAATGTCCTTGTCATCCCGTGGGACTTTGATTTCTTGGACTTTGACATAGGCGACCCTGCCCTGTTTATCCACAATAACCGTGGCGCGTTTGGCACAATTCAAGGCATCAAAATACAGGCCATAGGATTTACACACGGTGCGATGCATATCAGCCAACAACTTGTGTTTGAGGTCGAGCGAGTCGGCCCAGGCTTTGTGAGAAAAAAAGCTGTCCGCGCTAATACCGAAAATTTCTGAATTCGCATCGGAAAAGCTGGGAAAATCATCGGTGATGCATTTATTTTCCCCTTCACACACAGGACTCCAATCCAAGGGATAAAATGCTAACACGACATTTTTTTGGCCCTTAAACGAACTCAGTGTGACATCATTTTGATCCTGATCTTTTAAGGTAAAATCGGGAGCAGCATCACCAACCTTGATTTCTTGAGCAACATCAGACATAAACCGGCCTCCTTAATGTGAAAGTAATCTAATCTCGCGGCTCGCAAGGGTTTTTTCATAGAGCATGTGCTCGGAATATTTGTTAAGGTAGCATAAGAGCCATGATCATGAAAAGGCTGTCCCTTTTGGGTAACAAGCCGGTTAAACCTGAAGAAAATAATTCCTCAAATTCCTTTCTTGTCTTTTGGGCGATCCGGGGTTATCGTATTCTTTAATAAGAGGTATTCACTAAAAGAAAGCCCTCGCACGGGCAACCGGTCCTCCATTCTTCTTCAGCCCCAGATCCTATGGCATCACCCAAAGGCCCTTCCCAGAAAACCACACGCCGACGTTGGCCACGATTTCTTCTGATCATCGTCCTTGTTGGAACAGGGCTGGGCATGGGTGGGGCTATCGCTCTGGCCTGGTATGCTTCTACAGGCCTGCCCTCACTCGCAGTTCTCCATGAATATCAGCCCAGCCTCATTACGAAGGTGCACGCTGACAACGGTCAGGTCATGGGACAATTTTATGTCGAACGCAGAATTCTGGCTCGACTCACCGAAGTGCCTCAGCATTTAATTAACGCCCTCATCGCCGTTGAAGATACCCGATTCTTTGAACATCCTGGGCTAGACATTTGGGGGATTTTTCGAGCTGCTTGGACTAACCTCAGGCGAGGGGGCAAATTCGAAGGGGCCAGCACCATCACCCAGCAACTCGCGCGGACGCTATTTCTTTCTCCAGAACGCACCTTTCGACGAAAAATTCGAGAGTTGATTCTTGCCCTTAAAATGGAAATGGTGTTGACCAAAGATCAAATCCTGGAAATGTATTTGAATCAAATCTACTTTGGACATGGCGCGTATGGTATCGGAAGCGCTGCCCTCACGTATTACGGAAAAGGCCTAGCCGAACTGAGCTTGCCAGAATCCGCATTCCTGGCTGGCCTACCCAAAGCCCCTAGCACCTATTCTCCCTATAAAAATTTTGACCTTGCGAAAAAACGCCAAGAACATGTCCTCGGACGCATGGCTCAAGCCAACTTTATCTCGACCGACCTCGCACAGGAGGCCATTGACACCACGCTGAACTTTCAACGACGATCTATTGAGCGCGTGGCTCCCTATTTCTTGGAAAACGTCCGCCAACACTTGGGCAAGGCCTATGGGGAATCCATGGTGTACAAAGGAGGGCTCCAAGTCTTCACCACACTCAATATTGAATTGCAGCGTATAGCTGAACGAGCAATCCAGACCGGCCTGAGGCAATTAGATAAACGGCAGGGGTGGCACGGCCCGCTTCGGCACGAAGATCCCCTCGGCATACTGCCCGAAGATCCACCACCCGACCTTCCCGAACACGGTGACATTCTGGAAGGTATCGTGACGGAGGTTTCAAAAGAAGAGGCAACTGTTGTCGTCAATGGTCTCATCGGAACCATCTCGCTCAAAGATATGCTCTGGGCTAAACGCCGCCTTCCAAAAGATGCGCCCGTCATGGAAGCCAAAAATTTCCCTATCACCTCGGCTAAGCAATTGTTACTTCCTGGAGATGTCATCGAAGTGTCCCTCAAATCGAGGAGGAAGGGGAAAATCCGGTTCCTCCTTGAGCAAACGCCCAGGGTTGAAGGCGCGATTATCGCCATCGACCCACGAACCGGTGCCATTCGGGCCATGGTCGGTGGATATGATTTTGAACGAAGTCAATTTAATCGAGCGCTCCTTTCGCTTCGCCAGCCAGGATCCGCATTTAAGCCGATCATCTATGCCACGGCGCTCGATGGGGGAATGACCCCGGCCACGCTAGTTTTGGATGCCCCAGTCGTATATGAGCAGGAGGATCCTGGAAAAACTTGGAAACCCGAAAACTATGAAAAGCGGTTTTTTGGTTCGATCACGCTACGAGAGGCCTTGCGTCACTCTCGAAATGCGGCAACGGTACGACTCCTCGAACAAATTGGGGTGCGTCGCGTCACGGAGTTTTCCCGGAAACTGGGAATCCGAAGTCCTCTCAGCCAAGACCTTTCCCTAGCCTTGGGGTCATCGGGCCTCACATTGGTAGAAATCACCTCCGCCTTTGGCGTCTTTGCCAATCAGGGTTTAGCCTTACGCCCCTATACCATTTCAATTGCGAAAGACCAAGAAGATAAAGTTCTTGAGCAACATCTCTTTGAACCCCGCCAGGTGGTCTCTCAGGAAACCGCCTATCTGATTACGCACATGATGATGGATGTGATTCAAAGCGGGACGGGAAGACGGGCTCGCTCTATTGGAAGACCTCTCGCGGGCAAGACGGGCACGACGAATAATTTCCAAGATGCTTGGTTTGTCGGATATGCACCGAACTTGGCCGTCGGCGTGTGGGTAGGATTCGATGATGTCGAACGGTTAGGAAAAAGAGAATCAGGAGCCCATGCCGCCTTGCCCATTTGGATTCAATTTGTGGCTGAGGCGCTGAAGTCCGTACCCGTTCAAACATTTAGCATCCCTGAAGGCATTCAATTCGTGGAGATTGATCAAAAAACCGGCACCCTGGTGAGCGAGCCGACGTCAACCTCCACAACTGAAGTCTTTGCCGAAGGAACGGTTCCACAACGTCCCGCCCGGAGCACAGCCGACCCCTTAGATTTCTACGAATTCGATCAGCTTGAACAATAGGGAGACGTAAAAGAGGAACCCCTCTCCTCTCCCCTTACGCTTCACGCATTACGCTTCACGGGGGATTATTGAGCGTCCTGGTACTCCTCGTGCCAGGCCATTTGAATCGCCTCGAGTTTCTTTTCGTTAGAGCTCTTTGGGTCATCCTTAAATTCCGGCCAGGCAACAATCCAACTATGCATATCTGTAAATCGAACCGTGAGGGGATCCAGATCGGGATGTTCTTCCTGTAACCGAATCCCAATATCTTCTACGTCTTCCCACATTAAATCTTGAGCCACCTAATTCTCCTTGGAACGTATCAGAACATTCAATCCGTCACTTCAGAGAGTTTTTTGTTTTCGAGCGCTTCTTTGAGCGTGGCATCCATTAAAGCTTCAGCCAAATGATGAGTGACGTTTTCGACATCAGAAATCTTTGCCCGAATCACGCGATGATCATCTTGATCTTTGACTCTCCGAAGATCTTCAAGAACCTGGTGAATCGCTTGGACCTCTTCGAATGTAATGAGATCGGTCCCTCGCTTCAAGGCTTTTTCCGTGGCAACGAGGATGGCACCCGCCTCAGTCCTGGCTTCAATCACCTGACGGGCTTTGATGTCCTGAGCGGCAAATTGGAATGATTCTCGGATCATGCCTTCGACTTCATCATCGGTGAGACCATGCGAGGGTTTCACTTGCACAGTTTGCGATTCTCCGGTTCGGATATCAGCGGCGTTGACATTGAGAATGCCATTGGCATCAATCAGGAACGTCACTTCTACCCGTGGCACCGCCGCAGGCAGAGGTGGAACTTTGAGTTGAAATCGAGCAAGACTCCGATTGTCTTGCACCAGCTCACGTTCGCCTTGCAAAATATGAATATCCACGGAGGTTTGTCCATCGACATAGGTGGTAAACATTTCCTTGGCGCTCGTCGGGATGGTGGTATTCCGTCGAATCAACGTGCTCATCACCCCACCCATGGTTTCAATGCCCAAGGACAACGGGGTGACATCGAGCAATAGCATGTCTTTGTTATCACCCGCGAGAATACCGGCCTGGACCGCAGCCCCAAGCGCCACCACTTCATCAGGGTTCAGCTCGCTATGAGGCGTCTGGCCAAACAGTTCTTCAACTAACTGACGAACCAACGGCATGCGCGTGCTTCCCCCAACCAACACCACTTCATCTATGTCATTGAGTTGCAACTCGGCATCCTGCATCGCCAATCGACAGGGAGCGAGTGTTTGTCGCACTAAGTCCACGGTGAGAGACTCCAATTCCTCTCGAGACCATTCACGGGTGTACGTTCCCCTCTCATCGGGAAGAGGAATGGACATTGACGTCTTGTCCTCATTGGATAACCGAATCTTCACCCGCTCGGATTCTAACCGAACCGTTTGCATGAGTTCGGGGAGGTCTTCCACCTTCACCCCATGATTGGCGTCGAGGTCCTTCATGACAGTTTCGACCAGTCGCCGATCCAAATCATCTCCCCCTAGATGGGTATTGCCATTCGTCGCCAGTACTTCAAAGATGCCATCTTTGAGTTTAAGCAGAGAAATATCAAAGGTCCCACCACCAAGATCGTAGACCGCGATTATGCCCTGTGTTTTCTTTTGCAACCCATAAGCCAAGGATGCCGCCGTCGGTTCGTTGATGATTCGCAGCACTTCCAGCCCGGCGATGAGGCCGGCATCTTTCGTGGCTTGCCGTTGGGCATCATTGAAATAGGCGGGAACCGTAATGACAACTTTGGTAATGTCTTCTCGAAGGTGGGCTTCAGCGCGCAGTTTTAGTTCCTTCAAAATCATGGCAGAGACTTGAGGGGGCGAGTACGTTTTGTCTCCGACCTGAATGCGAATCACCCCGTTTTTTTCTTGAAGGCTGTAGGGGAAATATTTCAACTCCTCGGACACATCCGCCAAAGACTTGCCCATAAACCGCTTGACGGAATAAATCGTCCTCGAGGGATCCCGAACCAAATGCTCCTTGGCTGGTTCTCCAACCATAATGCCGTTATCCGTCAGGCCAACAATCGACGGGACTTTTGCCTCATCATGTTTGCCTTGAATAACACGAGGAACCTCTCCATCCATATACGCGACCAATGAATTGGTGGTGCCAAGGTCTATTCCAACTATTCTTGCCATTAATTTCCTGTCAATATTGAGGTTTAACTCGTGGCCGCGATGAGATCATTCACGATATTTCGTACATACGTACGATTAGAAAGTATTTCCTGCATTTCTTTGATCACGTCATTTTTCTTACCACGAGTGTCTGCTGAGCCGTCCGATGAGCCCTGAAGCTCATCCCATTCCTGAAACTTCCCAAACAGTTCAGCCTTGAGTTGCTCCTGGCGGACCTCAAGGGTCTCTCGATCCGTGTGAAGCTTGTTTCGTAATTCTCGTCCACGCTCTGAATCGGTCTCACCGGATAGCGAACGAAACTCCTCTAAATCCTCCTGGAGCTCCAGAATTTCATCAAATAAATCAGCAGGTGGGGCAGAACGAATATCCTTGACTGAACCTGCTTCTAATCGAATCAGATATTCTGCCCGCTGGATCGGATCCTTGAGGGTGCGATACGCTGTATTGAGAAGTGCCGAATTCCCGAGACTGACGGCTTTTTCCCCTTCATCCTTATTGGCATAGAAATCCGGATGAAAGGTACGACTCAACGAATAGAATGTGTCCTCCAAATATTTTTTATCGATGGTAAGCAGGCGAGGAAGGTTCATGCAGGTAAAATAGTCCAACTCTTTCGAAAGCGGTTGAATCTTCACACATCGACCGCAAAAGTATTCTCCGGAGACCTCGGACTGGCAATGCCAGCACATATTTCGCGCCATGGGCAATTCGCGGGACACACGATCAGCTGATGTCGGTTGTGTACTCATCGTCGGCACTCGCACAACGGGCATGGTTCAACTGCACCATGCCCGCCAATTCGAATCATTTTCATTTCCCCACTATCGTGGGTCTTTACGCGGAGAAGGATTCTCCACATCCACAGGTTTTGGTGGCATTGGGATTACTAAATTTGAATCCCCCACTCACAAGATCCTTTTGATAATCGAGTTGCATGCCTTCAAGATAAATGGCGCTTTTTGCGTCCACGATGATTTTCACACCATCCTTTTCGCAAATCGTATCAAATTCACCAATCTTGTCATCAAAGTTAACTGTGTAACTGAGACCGGAACATCCACCACCTTTGACGCCCAAGCGAAGACCACCTTCGGTGAGATCTTGCACATCCATCAACCGCTTCACTTCTTCAACCGCGGCATCCGTCAAGGTCACCAGGGGGGTTTCTGTCGTTTGTGTCGTCTCCATATTCCTTCTCCCTTAATCCAACTTCACCAATTTAGGAACTAGCTGAGGCAGCCGTTGCTTCTTCCTGTGACTTCAGCTCCGCTTTCTTCTTATAATCATTCAATGCCCCTTTAATCGCATCTTCCGCTAACACTGAACAGTGAATTTTCACTGGGGGAAGATTGAGTTCTTCCACAATTTCCGTATTTTTAATCTGCCCGGCTTCCTCTACGGTTTTGCCTTTCAACCACTCTGTCGCCAAACTTGAGCTGGCAATGGCCGACCCGCATCCAAAGGTTTTGAACTTGGCATCGACGATGGTGTCATTTTCGACTTTAATCTGAAGCTTCATCACATCGCCGCACTCAGGAGCACCAACAATGCCTGTCCCCACACCGTCCTCGTCCTTTTTAAAGCTCCCCATATTGCGAGGATTGTTGTAATGGTCAATCACTTTTTCGCTGTATGCCATGATTCTACCCTCCTTAGATTTTTACAATTATGCAAAGCACGATTGGCTATATTTCCTGTTTCTCTAATTCAGTGAGCCGCCCATTCGACTGTACTGAGATCGATCCCTTCTTTGGCCATTTCATACAATGGCGACATCTCTCGCAAATGATTCACAGCCTTAAGCATCCGATCAATCGTATAGTCCACTTCTTCCTCTGTGGTAAATCGGCCGATCCCAAACCGAATGGACGAATGCGCTAAATCCGAACCCACGCCAAGCGCCCGAAGCACATAAGACGGTTCGAGTGTCGCAGAAGTACACGCCGAGCCAGAAGAAAGGGCAATTTCCTTCACCCCCATCAGCAACGCCTCGCCTTCGACGTAGGCAAAACTAATATTCAGATTCCCGGGCAGCCGTTCGGTAGGATGCCCATTCAGATAGACTTCTTCCATCGCCCCCATAATGCCGGCCTTCAGTCGATCGCGCAGAGCCATCATTCGAACGGACTCTGTTGCCATTTCTTGTTCGCACAACTCCGCGGCTTTTCCAAAACCAACAATCAATGGAACAGGAAGTGTCCCTGACCGCATGCCCCGTTCATGACCACCGCCATCCTGCATCGGCGCCAAGCGGACTCGAGGGGCCCTACGCCGAACGTATAATGCGCCAATGCCTTTCGGCCCATAAATCTTATGCGCCGAAAAAGACATCAGATCCACGCCTAGCTCTTGGACATTAACCGGGATTTTTCCGACGCCTTGAGTCGCATCACAGTGGAACAGCACGCCTTTTTCTTTTGCAATCTTCCCAATTTCTTTAATGGGATTGATGGTGCCAATTTCGTTATTCGCTAACATAATCGAAATCAAAATGGTTTTATCCGTGATGGCATTGCGCACATCATCAGGATTCACCGTGCCGGTCTTATCCACCGAAAGATAGGTGACCTTGACACCTTTCTTCTCAAGCGATTTGGCCGGGTCGATCACCGCACGATGTTCCGTCGAGCTCGTGATGATGTGATCACCTTTTTCGCGATACATCTCCGCCACACCTTTCAACGCCAAGTTATTGGATTCCGTCGCACCACTGGTAAAGACAATTTCCTTGGAATCCGCATTGATCAGTTTGGCAATTTGCTTTCGTGCGGTGTCTACCCCTTCTTCAGCCTCCCAACCAAACGAATGGTTGCGACTCGCTGAATTGCCAAACTTTTCGGTGAAATACGGGAGCATCGCCTCCACCACGCGAGGATCGCAGGGCGTGGTCGAATGGTTGTCCATATAAATGGGTAACTTCATGAGTTCACTCCTTCTAGCTTTAAAGATTCGACGATGATTAAAGGCGATTCATCCATCAGCATGTCCTCAATCGACATGCTGTTAAGCAATTTATAAATGCTGTCTTGAATTTTGAGCAATGGTGTTCGGATATTACAACGTTCCAATTGGTCACACCACGACTGATCTTTTTCGTGGTAACAATCTGTTATGCCCAAGGGCCCTTCGATGGCCTCTAATACTTGGGCGACGGAAATGTCTTTGGGCTCTCGGCCTAACACATACCCACCCTTGGGCCCATTATGGTGACTTTCAATGATTTGATGCCGTGCCAAGGTTTGCAGAACTTTCGCGAGCAGCTCAACTGGCATGAAATGCTCTTCCGCAATTTCCTTGGTATTCACCACACGCGGTTGTAGTTCCCCACTGCCATGAACCGAGGCCATATATTGGAGGGCCAATAACGCGTAATCTGCCTTTTTGGAGAACTTCAGCACAGGAACCTCTTCGCTTCATTCCAATCACAGATTGATAAAGTCTCCGACCAAAACCATCGGAACAAATACTACCATTGACATTCTCGTCTAGTCAAGAGTAATTTAGTCGGAGATAACATCAGTCGGCGATTGCAGAAACTTAACACAACTTAACATAATGTATTGAAAAGTAACATAAAATTTATAAATACGTATAAATTTTTTATACGACACAAGGAGAACAAGATGGGTGGGAGCAATCCTTATATAGAGCAAATTGAAGCAAAAGCCGCGACACAACCATTCACCGTCACGATCAAAACACCAGGAGAAAATGTGGTAGTCGAGGTTGATCCAAGTAAAATTCCCTATGGCCCAACCGGCCAACCTGGGAGTATTCTGGATATTGCCATGGGAGCAGCAGGTCTGGATGTGGAACATGCGTGCGGAGGGGTATGCGCTTGTTCAACCTGTCACGTTATTGTAAAGGAAGGACTGGAGACCTGTAACGAAGCCACAGATGACGAGTTAGACCAATTGGACGAAGCTCCGGCCCTCACGCTGCAATCTCGATTGGCTTGCCAGTGCATTCCGGATGGGTCCAAAAACCTTGTCGTAGAAATTCCAGAGTGGAATAAAAATTTGGTAAAAGAAGGTCACTGAAATCCTTTGGTCCGCAGACAGTTTCTCCCTACAAAAATAAAAGGCCATGAGAAATTATCTCATGGCCTTTTTAAATTGGCTCCTCGGGCAAGACTCGAACTTGCGACCAGTCGGTTACGAGTACCCCCAGCATTTCTACCGGGCTCGGACTATCTCATCACCCGCCTGAACAATCAGGGGAGGGTGTCGGGCGCTTGTGAGGCCTTATTGGGTTGGGTTCCTCAGCCTCTAGTCTCTGCACGTTCCTGCCTACACGAGACCCTTCGGCAGGCTTCGCTCAGGGTTCCCATTCCGAGTTCGTCACGAACCCGGGGAAGGCTTCCCTGAATTCACCCGATTTTTCAACCACAGTTTCCTGTGGAAGCTGCAATCCGGCGTGAACCTCTCGATGGCAATTGGCACACAGGAGCACACATTTTTCAAGTTCCTTCAGGATTTGGTTCCAGCTTCGAGTATACCCTTTGCTAGAAATTCCAAAATCTTTCTCTGAGGACTCAAGATGATGGCACTCCAATGTTTCTATACACCGATCATAATCACACCGCTGACAACGTCCGCCAAAATGGAGTATTACTTTTTGGCGAATTTCCTTGCGACGTTTTCAGACGGCATTGATCAGATATTCTCTACGATCAGCGTATTTTCTCCTTTCTGCCACCAGGCCACGTCTCCTTACAGCCGACCGCTCTACCAACTGAGCTACCGAGGAACACAACTGTGAAAAAAGGAGTCGGTGTATTGCGGTTAAATGCTAGCCATTCAAATCATATACTGGCGAGTTCTTTTGATCAATACCAAAAAAAACGCTAAGGACCTGAGAGAAAATAACTTGGACAATATCGGGCCAAGATTTGGGTCGGATTTGGACGGAACGATTGAGGAAAACCCGAGGCCTAGCACAGCTATGTTGAAGGTGTTTCGATTGAGGCCCGTTCAAAGGTGGCCCAAAGATGGGATGCGAGACGTCCAAGTTATTTTCTCTCAGGTCCTAAGCCAGCATTTTTCCTAAAAAGAGTGTATCACGTTTATTAAAACTGAAAATCGTCAGAATCCTCTTCCCCTTCCTCGGCCTCCGCAGCTCCACCCTCTGACAGCGCGACATAATGGCGGGCCCAGGACACATAGATATTGCCGCTGTCTTTCATCGCATCAGCGCCCATGGTTAATTTTTTCGCCACATCATGGTCTCCGCCCGTGAGTTCAATTTCTTGGGCTCGACTTTCTAACTTTTCATGAAATTGAGTCATCCGATCGCGGATTCCATCCATTAATTCTCGAAGATCTTGGCTCATTTGGTTTTCTCACAATTAAATTAGGAATTGGCCTTTATTCCACTGGACATAATAAAGCCCCACGACATTTCACTTAAACCAATGTCATGGGGCTTTATTTATCATCTACTCGTTAATTTGAATAGGCTTGCCCTAACTCAGCGGCCTCCCCAGCCGAACTCGTTAATGTTCCATCGGCGTTGACAGCCACCATGGTAATGGCTTCGTGTTTGGCCGCATCACACACGACCATGCACAACTCACATCCCTTACACCGGTTAATGATCACCATGGCAATCATCTTTTCGACGTCGAGATCCAAGGTATTCGCCTCTGGGCAATACATGATACACAATCGGCATCCTTTTTTAGCCACACACTTTTCACCAGTCACAAGCGCTACGTTATACATTGATAACTACCTTTTCCCTATTTCTTTATGCCGCGGCGGCGACGGCTAGTTCGTAATTATTCTTTTCGGCCCATTCAGACGCCATGTCGTACGCAGCAATTATAGCATCCATATTTTTCTTTAACAGCATTTCTTTTTTAGCGAATTTCTTTTTGATGGCTTCATCCAAGGTAGCAGTACCACCAGAAGCCACAAACTTTTTGCCGAACCTCTCCTGAAGAGCCCCCTCGAGTCCCTTCAAAGAGACACATTTCGTAATCCCGGCGACCGACCCAATCATGGTCATGTTCGTGGAAAGCTCGGTACCCGCAACTTTTAACGCAACCTGAGTCCCGGCAATGTAAAACACCGCCACGTCTAAATCCTTCAACCGCTTCACATCTTCATCCGTAAGAAGAGGCATGTCCGAGTTGATGATGACGAGTCCTCCTTCTTTGATGCCTGAATAAAATGGCATCGTGTAACTTTTACCCAATGTAATGACTTGCGGGTGAAACACTTCAATCACATCAGGATAGACCAACTCTCCACGGTCAAAAATTTTGTTGATCCCAATTCGGCAATAACTTTCTGCCGGGGCCATCCGCTTTTCAGCGCCAAAAAATGGATTGGAGATCGAAAATTTCCCATCGCGAGAAGCCGCCATCGCCATCACATGAGCTGCTGTGACCGCACCTTGCCCTCCAAGGCCTGACATTCGAATATTGATTCTCTTTTTGATCATTACGTTCCTCCTTGACCAACCTTGGCTGGTTAGGCTTTTCCTGCCAGTTGCTTTTTGGCAGCAGCTTTTCTTTCTTTTTCTTTTGCGGCCATTTCGGTCAACAATTCTTTTGCCTGATCACTGATATATTCTCTGTACGCAAAGCGTTCGGTGGGTTTTTCCGAGTCCCGCATTTCTTGAAGGCCTTCCATGCTGTTTTTTCCAATTTCAAGAATGCAGGGAGTATACAGCTGCAAATAGGTCGGCCCAATTTCGCGAGCTACATAGATCGCGTTTTTAATCACTTTTTCCACAAGGTTTGGTTTGCTGACCGTACAATTCACGATGTAATGACAGCCGGATTCTCTCGCAATTTCAGGAAGTCGAACTTTTTCGAAGTTCTTTCCCACGGGAGCCATCTTTGCCACAAACCCTTTTTGCATCAATCCGCTTTCTTGGCCGCCGGTATTGGCGTAGAGTTCATTATCAAAACAAATGGTGGTGAACTTTTCTTGGCGGAACCACGCTTGTAAGGTCATATCGAGTCCAATATCGACCGTTGCGCCATCCCCTGCCAACACCACGACATCTTTGACCTGCCCAGGAAACCGCACAGTCAACGCTCGCTTGAGTCCGGAAGCAATCGCGTTTTGGTTTCCAAAGAGAGAGTGAATATTATGAATGGCGATGTGGGGGAAAACTAGACTGGTACAGCCTGTCGAACCCACCATCACGGTATCTTCGGGAGCAGGGAGGGATGCTAAAATGTACCGAAAGGCCATTGACTCCGGACACCCTGCACATAACGAATGTTCTTCAATCAATTCTTTGGAAGTACCAATATCCTTCCACCCTCGAGATTCTTTCCCATACGTGGCTTTGTTAACTAAGTCCTGATATTCCGGCGGCATGATGTCATACATTTCCGGAGCTATTTTTATTCGTTCTTTACTCATTTAGCGGCCTCCTATAATTATCTTCTCTCCATTTGTAATGTTAATTTCTTTCAACTTCCCCGCCCAACCAACGCAGCAGTCTTAATACCGATAACTTTTTTGATATCAGCCGCAATAATTTCCGGCGGCAGGGTCATGCCACCACAGACATGCGGTCCGGCATACACTCTTTCGGTATTGGGGATCGTCGCTCTGATTTCTCTCGCTAACCAACCAGTAACGTTAAACTCCGGCACAATGATGTGTTTAGCATTTTTCGTGGCTTCCCGAATTTCATCTTCTGGCCATGGGCGCAGTACTTTAATTTTTACGAGTCCCACATCAATGCCATCTTCTTCCAAAAGTGATATGGCTTCCCGTCCCTGAGAAACAGCGGTCCCTGAAGCTACAATGAGTATTTCCGCATTCGGGTTTTCGACTTCAACAAGCCCATCCAGCCATCGGATGGTGTGCTTTCTCGAACGCTCGATAGCAGCCCATACTTCCTGTTGCCAGCTCGCATGGGTGGCATAGCTAATGTAATTGCTCTTCATCACAAATGGGTCTCGCATCATCCGAACGGGAGGACATTCCATATCCATGCACGGAACGGGAGACCGGTACGGATCATACGGAGGGAGACACATTTCGGCGGGAGTCAGATTCACCATATCTTTGGTATGAGTTACAAAGAACCCATCACAACAGAGCGCCAGCGGCAAATGAACATCCGGCTCTTCCGAAACCATGTACCCTTTCAAAATCCAATCATAGAAATCTTGAGCCGTTTCAGCATGCCACACCAGCATGCCAGTGTTTAAGAGATATGAGATTTCTAAGGTGTCTGGTTGAATAGAGAGGGGTGAATTAATACCGCGGCAGGTCACAATCATCTGAATAGGGAGCCGTGCTCCAGACCACATCGGGAAGTTTTCCATGGCACGCATGGTTCCCGGACCAGCGGTCGTCGTAAAGACTCGAGCGCCACCAAAGGCCGCACCCGCACATTGCGACATCACCGCGAACTCATGTTCCCCTCGGAAGTAATCTCCGATATACCCTTCGGCAAACAATTCTCCGATTAAGGCCGCCGCTTCGCTTTGCGGGGTAATCGGATAGGCAATCATTACATCGACATTTGCTCGTCGAATAGCTTCTTTGATGACCTCACTCCCCGTGAAAAAACATGGGGAACGCTCGGAGTTATGCATCATTTCCCATGCGTCGGTGATGGTCTGACCTACTTTATTTTTTGTTCCAACTAACGATTCAGTGGCCATGATTTCGCCTCCTTCAGATTAGGGCTAATTGGCTTTTTTAACATCATTGCTCTGCTATTGTACATAGTTAAAAATCTTAAATAAATGGGGAAGTTCCCTTATCGGGACTTCTCAACCCTCAAGCCTTAGTCTTTAGGCGGCTCGACTGACCCTTTTAATTTTTTTACCCAATCAGCCAATCTCATGATCTTTTCGGCTGTTGCGTCGCGAAAAGACAGCATCGCATCTTCATGGCCAGCCATTGCGCACATAGCAATCGTATAACAGTCTGTCCCTCCACGAATAATTTTGAGAGAGAGATTCGCCTGGTGGCAGTGAACCCCAACGAACATACACGCATCAATTTTGTTATGCCAAATGGTGAGATTGGGATGATTGGGGTTGATTTCGACTTCAGGGTCAATTTTCGGATATTTGGGCCGGTAGTCAGGCATGGGAATCAGCATGGCATTCTGGGATGGTGTCACGGATTCTTTCAATGTCTCATATAAATATCTAATCGCCGTGGCCTTTTTGGCTGCCTTGTCATTCCAAGCCCAGAGGACAAGGGGACCTGGGAAAATCGTGGGAACTTTGGCTGATAAAAACTGACGAGCCGCAGCTTCCAAGGCCTCTTCTTCCGGGACAATTTTCCCATGAATATGAGCTTGTCCGGGATCCGGCAGACGAATACCCATACTGGCTGCAGCTGGGGGAAGAAAATGCTCTGGACCCCGCAAAACCTGATATGATGTCGACATTGATTACTCTCCGCAATCCTTTAAATAAATACAGATATCCTCATTATCGCCTTCTGTCCAGCTACTGTATGCTGCTTGACAACTTTTCGCAACCTCGAAAAAGCCCCAATATGACAAATATTTAGGCTAAGATGCCGCTTCAATTATGAGCCTTTTGCCCCAGAATACGCCAAAAGCAGTACAACCATTTATTATAGGGATTTCCCCTAGATTCTGTCAATTACCGCCGGCCCCTCATTCATCTTAGAACGGCAGTTGGTCGTAAAAAAGACGTGTGAGATATTGGCGTGCATGGTGAAATACAAAAAGTCGTGGTCACCTAAGGGTTCGCGCAAGAATACCTTCCCCTGTTTGGGCGTCGATCCATCCCGTCTGGCGGCGTTGCTCGTCCTTTCCATACGAGGAGTATGCGCAGTCCTCGCGCCTTGCCAGACAGGTGTCTCAGCACCCAAACAGGGGAAGGTATTCTTGCGCGAACCCTTAGTGGTGATGAGACATTTTTGTATTGTGCCAGGTGCGCCTAGGAGCCTGTCCGAGATTAGGGATCGTTGCGAGAGGGTGCTGGTTTGAGTCAGATGTTTCGATCGTTTGAGGCGAATAGTAGGGCTATTCAACGAAAACGGGGAAGGTTGAAAAAGGCTGTCCAGCAAGGCCGCAGGGCTTTTGGCGCGCGGAGCGTACACGGAGTACGTGAGCACACCAAAAGCCCGAGAACGCGGCTGGCGGCCTTTTTCAACATTCCCCGAAAAGGATCGGAAGATCTGGCCACACCCAGCGCACCCGTAGTAGATCCGTCTAATCTTGGACAGGCTCCTTGAGCTTGCGCGGGCTTTTGTGATCCACCTGCGGTTTCTAGGTTGAAAACGTGAGGTTGGGTTTGCAGGGAGGGATAATAGCGGGGCCTTCCAATTGTTAATGGAAGACCCCGCTCTAAAATCTGAAGAAATCAGTACCTGTAGCTATCAACTTTAAACGGACCATTCACCGACACATTGATATAATCGGCCTGAGTCTTGGTGAGTTTGGTTATGACTCCCCCAAAACCGCGAACCATATGGGCCGCCACTTCTTCATCAAGCTTCTTCGGCAACACCTCAAGCGTGAGCTCAGTTCCTGGATTATCGGCAAACTTTCGCTCGTAGAGACAAATCTGAGCAAGGACTTGATTGGAAAATGATCCATCCATAATACGGGAAGGGTGGCCGGTGGCATTTCCAAGATTCACCAATCGGCCTTCTGACAAGAGGATCAAATGATCATTCTGCCCTCGATTGCGAAAAATCTTATGCACTTGAGGTTTGACTTCCTCCCACTCCCAATGTTCACGCATGTAGGCCGTATCGATTTCATTATCGAAGTGCCCGATATTGCACACTACCGCCCCATTTTTTAGGGATTGCAGCATGGCTGCATCACAGACATTAAAGTTTCCGGTCGACGTGACCAGCAAATCCGTTTTGCTCAAGAGGCCAAGATTAATATCTTCGACTTTGCCGGTATTGTTCCCTTCATTGTAGGGCGAGACGATTTCAAACCCATCCATACAGGCCTGCATCGCACAGATCGGGTCGATTTCCGAGATTTTCACAATCATGCCTTCTTGTCGCAACGATTGGGCCGACCCCTTCCCGACATCACCATACCCAATTACGAGGGCTTTCTTCCCAGCTAACAAATGGTCGGTCCCACGCTTAATGGCGTCGTTCAAACTGTGCCGGCATCCGTATTTATTATCATTTTTGGACTTCGTCACCGAGTCATTCACATTGATGGCTGGAACTTTCAAGGTCCCCTTCTCAAGCATCTCTTGAAGGCGATGGACACCGGTGGTGGTCTCTTCGGTGACGCCATGAATTTTGCTCAGCATCGCTGGGTACTTCTCATGGAGCATGAGGGTTAAATCCCCACCATCATCCAGCACCATATTGGCTTCCCAAGACTGGCCATCTTTTAAGATCGTTTGTTCAAGGCACCACTCATATTCTTCAAGCGTTTCACCCTTCCAGGCGTACACCGGAATACCCCGCACGGCAATGGCGGCGGCGGCATGATCCTGGGTAGAGAAAATGTTGCAGGAGGACCATCGAACCTCGGCACCCAATTCGATCAATGTTTCAATCAACACGGCCGTCTGGATGGTCATATGAATACAGCCAAGGATTTTCGCGCCTTTGAGTGGCTGTGCATTCCGATGCTTGTCCCGCAAGGCCATCAAGGCAGGCATTTCTGTTTCGGCAATCTGAATTTCTTTGCGTCCCCAGTCGGCAAGGCTAATATCCGCGACTTTACAATCCCTAACGGTGGATTCAGTATTCATAAATTTTCCTCTTCTTCTTTTTGGAAACAGGTAAATACGCCGCCTGCGTTTGCGACTATTTGCCAGCTTCGCGTTTCAAGATTGCTGCCTTATCAGTTTTTTCCCATGTGAATCCTGGGCCGCTTCGCCCGAAATGCCCATAGGCGGCCGTCTCTTTGTAAATGGGACGGCGAAGCTTTAAATGATCAATAATCCCTCGTGGAGTCATGGGAAAATGTTTTCTGACCAATTTATCGATAAGCTCAATGGCCACTTTCTCGGTTCCTTTGGCATTAACCAAAACCGAAACGGGCTCTGGAACCCCAATGGCATAGGCCAATTGGACTTCACATTTATCCGCGAGTTGGGCCGCAACAATGTTTTTGGCAATGTATCGAGCCAGATAGGAAGCTGATCGGTCGACCTTACTCGGATCTTTTCCCGAAAAGGCTCCACCACCGTGGCTTCCCACACCACCGTAGGTATCCACAATAATTTTTCGACCGGTCAGTCCCGTATCGCCCATGGGCCCCCCTATGACAAACCGCCCCGTGGGATTGATATGAAACTTGACATTTTTGGGATCAAAGATGCTCTTAGGCATCACAGGCTGAATAACTTTTTCCCTGATTTCCTGTTCGATTTTTTTCGACGTGACCTTGTCACTATGTTGAGTCGAAACCACAATCGTGTCGATCCGGGCGGGTTTGCCATTTTTGTATTCAACCGTAACCTGGGCTTTTCCATCTGGGCGCACCCAGGGCAAAATGTTCTTTTTCCTCACTTCGGCCAATCGTTTCGTCAACCGGTGCGCCAAAACGATCGGCATGGGCATTAATTCGGCTGTCTCATTGGAGGCATAGCCAAACATCAACCCTTGATCCCCAGCACCACCGGTATCCACTCCCATGGCAATATCCCCGGATTGGGAATCAATCGCGGTCATGACAGAACAGGTGTGGTAATCATACCCCCAGGTGGGATCGGTATACCCCACATCCCGAATAGTCTCCCGAATGATATCAGGTATTTCCACGTAGGCTTTGGTGGAGATTTCACCAGCTACAAATGCCAATCCTGTGGTCACTAATGTTTCACACGCCACACGACAATTTTTATCTTTGGCCATAATGGCATCTAAGATGGCATCGGAAATTTGGTCGGCAATTTTGTCGGGGTGCCCTTCGGTGACCGACTCAGAAGTAAATAGAAAGTTCTGTTGGCTCATAAGCCCTTCCCTTCATAAATAAGCAAAATAAATTCACCCCCTCTGTAAGTATTTAGAGGAGAATCCTAAGAATGGTGAAAGATGTGAGAAAGATTTTCTATTCAAACGCTAATTATTGGGGAGGATAACCCACCTGGCGCCCATAAATAAATAGGAATTAAGGAGCCTTTGTCAAACAAAAAATTCAGATTGGTGATGGCCTCCCTAAGCCTTACCACTAACTTTCACAATAAAAACAACATGTTACTTCCAAAGCACTCGTTTTTTTGATACATATCCTTTTTCGGTTTTCTAGATTTAAACCATCAAGTTTTCAACGGCAACTGTATCGCATCGAGTCATCGATCATTGCTCCCTCCGTTTTCAGCCATGCCGGGATTCCGATCCAGCAAAAACCACACCTAATTCCACCATTGGCCTGGTCATATCAAGAAAAGTGGGGCACCCTAAATTTTCCAAAGGAATCGAGTAGCGAAAGCTCCCGCAGTAATCTTAGAATTCAATCCTCCTTTCGGGTTATTTCCTTTGTCCTCAACATCTTTAGGATCAAGCAGGGCTATTTCATATTAAAGTGTAACTTTATAGATAATAAGGAATAATCGATTTAGGCTGGCTTTTTCTTTTCGTTTACGGCATACTCTTTTGCATGCCAGACGAATCGCCAAGCGGACAGCCGGACATTGATCTGAGGCAAGTCGTGGTTCGCCCAATTGTCCGAGACGAAAAGGACGCCTTCAAGACCCTTCTCGACAGACACCACTACCTCGGTCATGCCCCGCTGATTGGCCAATCGATACAATATCTCGCCTGTGTGCAGGATCGCTGGCTGGCCTTGCTGGTGTTTGCGGCGGCGGCCCTCAAATCGAGACCGCGAGACCACTGGATCGGCTGGCCCCCCTGTTTTCAATGGCAACGACTCCATTTACTGGCCAACAACACCCGGTTTCTCATGCTGCCGGGCTGTTCGCAAAAGAACCTCGCCTCGAAAGTCCTGTCGCTCTGCGCGAAACGGATCTCGTCCGATTGGCAACTGTACCACGGCTACCCCTTGCTCCTCTTAGAGACCTTCGTCGATCCTGCCCGCTTCACCGGGACCTGCTATCGGGCCGCCGGGTGGCACGAGCTCGGTCTGACACGAGGGTTTCGCAAGTCGAACACGTGTTATGTTCAGCATGAGAGACCGAAGCGCATCCTAGTCGTGCGGCTGCATCCCCAAGCCCGAGAGATCCTTGCACGCCCGATGCTTGATCAGCCCTATCAGAAAGGAGAAGCGCCTCAGATGAGATTGAATACAAAACAGACGGACTCCCTCTTTACGTATGTGGTGCAGCTGACCGATCCCCGCCATTTGCAAGGGCAACGGCACACCCGACGCGCCCTCACGGCGATCATGTTCTGTGCCACCTTGTGCGGCGCGCGCGGCTATGAAGCGATCTCGGACTGGGCCCAGCAGTTATCGCAGCCGATGCGCAAGCGGCTAGGCTGTACTCAGCGAGGGGGGCGCTACCTCGTCCCGAGCCGCAGCACTCTTTACCGCTTTATCACGGCCGTCGACCCCTGTGAAGTCGATACCCTGCTCGGCCGGTGGCTGGACACCTTCGGCGGGGAGGATCAGGGCATTGCCATTGATGGGAAGACCATGCGGGGGACGTCGAAGGTCCCAAGCGAACAGACCCACGTCCTCAGCGCCGTCACCCATCAAGCCGGGCGCCACCTCACCCAAAAAAAGTTCACTCCAAGACCAATGAGATCCCCTGCGTGCGGCCCCTGTTAGATGCGCTCGAGATCGCAGGGAAGGTGATCACGGCGGATGCGCTCCTCACCCAGAAAGAGATTGCCGAGTACCTGGTGCACGAACGCGGCGCCGACTTCGTCTTCACCGTCAAGGGAAACCAGCCCACCTTGAAGCACGACATTGAGGCCTTAGCGTTGCGAGCACGCCGGTGCGATTATGCCACCACCGAGAAAGGCCATGGGCAGATCACGACCCGCAGGATCTGGTGCGATGACTCCCTGAATGCCTATGTCAACTTTCCTCATGTCCAGCAAGTCTTCTGCATTGAGAGGGAAGTGACGCATCTCAAGCAGGGCCTCACGACCGTCGAAGCGGTCTGCGGTGTCACGAGTCAGTCCAAAGACAAGGCGGGGCCGAAGACCATCCTCTCGCAAAACCGAAAGCATTGGAGTGTGGAGAATAAGCAGCATTATGTGTTGGACGTCACCTTTGATGAAGACAGGAGTCAGATACGAAGTCTCAATGGCCCAATGGTCATGACCTGTCTGAGACGCTATGCCATCAGTCTCTTACGCCTGAAAGGCTACACCAATATCGCGCAGGCGTGTAGACTGCTCTGGGGCAAGCCCCATTTAGCCATCCGCATGGCCCTGCCCTGAAAAAGAGGGCACAAAAAACCTCATGGAATCCCTTGCTTATAAAAAGAATGAAATGGCCCTGAGGATCAAGGCCCTCCTGTTGCATTAGGAGAAGAGCAGGTGCTAGTATCCGCGTTTATTCCTGCCGCTCGAGGTGCGATCTCCGGTGGTCTGCCTAGGTAGGAAGACAAATACACGACAGACCATTTAAAAAATATGACTTGTGAACGTCATGTTCCGCAGGGAGGCGTTTGATGTATAAAACCATCTACATTCCGGTCGACAATTCGGACCATTCCAATATGGCCGTCGATTTGGGTGTGAGTCTGGCAAAAGAATTCGGTTCTAAAATAGTTGGAAGTCATGTGTATGCCGCCAAAATGCATGACAAACGATTCAAGCAAATGGAAGCCGGTCTTCCTGAAGAATATCATGATGAAAAAGAACTGGATCGACAACGGCAAATCCATGACTCGTTAATCACTCGGGGCCTTCAAATCATTACCGATTCTTACCTTGACTATGTCGACAAAAAGTGTTCGGAAGCCAACCTTCCATTGGAACGCCGCTCCTTGGAAGGACGAAACTGGAAAGTTCTCGCCGAAGACATCAATACAAATGGATATGACCTCACGATCATGGGTGGGCTTGGAGTTGGGGCCGTCAAAGATTCTGTCATTGGGAGTAACACGGAACGGGTCCTCAGACGAGTTCGGAATTGCGACATGTTCATTATCAAAGATTTGAAGCCCATGAATGGTGGCAAGATCGTCGTAGCCGTTGATGGAAGCGCCCATTCCTTTGGAGGACTCAAAACCGGGCTGGCTCTTGGGAAGGCCCTCAATAAACCGGTTGAGGCAATTTCCGCTTTTGATCCCTACTTCCATTACGCAGCTTTTTACAGCATTTCTGGCGTCTTAAACGAAGAAGCCGGAAAAGTGTTTCGGTTTAAAGAACAAGAGAAACTTCACGAAGAAGTCATCGATAGTGGATTAGCCAAGATTTACCAGTCTCACCTGGATATTTCCCGCGAGATTGCCCAAGAAGACGGCACAGATATTAAAACGACGCTATTAGACGGAAAAGCGTTCGAAAAGTTGCTGCAGTACGTTCGTAAGGAACAGCCATGGCTTTTGATTGTTGGAAGAATCGGCGTGCACAGCGATGATGACATGGACATTGGCAGCAATACGGAAAACCTTCTCAGAGCAGCGGCTTGTAATATCCTCATTTCCAACCAGACATTTGTTCCGCCGATTGACACGCAAGCAGAATATACAATGGCCTGGACGGAAGAAGCATTATTCCGAATGGAAAAAATTCCCGTCTTTGCCCGAGGCGTCGCGAAGACAGCAATACATCGGTATGCTATCGAAAAGGGACACACGATCATCAGTAATTCCGTGGTTGATGAGGCAGTTGGAGATATCCTGCCCAAAGGTGCCATGGATGCCATGAGAGCCTTGGGTGGACAACTGGACGAAGCCGGGATCGACCGGAACAAGATGCAGGCCGATGATGCCGTGGCTACTGATATTATGGGATCCACGTTAAGTGGGATGGTTAACCAAGTCGTCGAGGAAAAACCAAGCAAAGTCTCCCCAGCCATTAGCCCCAGCAATCAAGCCTATCTCGACCGTATGTCAAGACAATACTATGTCTGTAATGGATGCGGGTATATTGGCAAAGGCGACGAACCAGTGAAATGCCCGGTGTGTGGCGGGGATGGTAAAGATTTCAAGGCAGTCGATAAAAGTATTTTTGAGGCGGCTGCCAAAGCCGAAGGGGGCCTGGAAACTCAAATGGCCTACGATGACGTCCCCATGCAATGGACCAAAGATGCCAAGGAAGGCATTCGAGCCGTCCCGGCAGGATTCCAACGCCGACGGACTAAAGCCAAAATTGAAAAAACAGCACGCAAGCTCGGTATGACAACCATTACACTCCTATATGCGGAGCCGATAATTAAAGAGGCTGCAGAGGAAGACTACACCCCAATCTTTGCGAATAAGGAGGAAGAGCCTCAGGCTGCTGCAAGTACGAATGGAGAAACAACCCCCATGGAAGAGTCCTCCCCCTATACGTGGGATCCGGAAGCCCTCAAACGCATGGAACGTGCGCCAGCAGGGTTTATGCGAGATTGCACGAAAGCCTTAATCATCAAGCATGCTGAAAAAATTGGCACCACGATGATTACTCTTGAGGTCGCCAACGAAGGTATCGAGCAGGCCAAAAATACAATGGAAGAAGCAATGAAATCCGGAAACGTCAAGGATGTCATTGCTAAGCTCACTGGCGCCGGCGCCCAGTAGGGAGCCAGCTACTCATGGGTAAATCACTTCCTGTTTTCAACTTCGATCAGCTTGGGGAAAAGTTTGGCTTTTTTAAAAGCCAGGTTTCATCCTATTCAACCCCAGCAGCTCCCAACGATGGGCGAACCGTCGATGACTTCAAGCCCTATCTCGTTGCGTTAAACCTCACTAAACGCTGCAACCTGAAATGCGATCACTGCTACCTCGATGCCACAACCAAAGCTGGCGGCGGGTCAGATGAACTCTCCACTGAAGAATGCTATCGGTTGATTGATCAAATTGCCGATGTCAATAAGGGGTGCTTGCTGGTGATCACAGGTGGTGAGCCACTCGTTCGACCAGACATCCTCGATATTGCCCGTCATGCGGTTGCCTTAGGATTCATGGTGGTGTTTGGCACCAATGGCATGCTGATCAATGATCGTCTGGCCAAAGAACTCGTTGAAATCGGCGTCATGGGAATGGGTATTAGCATTGATTCCCTTGACCCGCAAAAACACGACACCTTCCGTGGCGTTTCCGGGGCGTGGGAAGGAGCCGTCGCGGGCATCGAAGCGTGCAAGCGAAATGGCCTCCAATTCCAAGTGCACTTCAGCGCGCAACCCATGAATTATAAGGAGTTGCCCGATGTCATCGACTGGGCACATAAACTCGGTGCACGGGTTCTGAACGTCTTTTTCATGGTCTGTACGGGTCGTGGCGAAGAACTCACGGACATCACACCGGAGCAATATGAAGACGTCTTGAGTTACCTGCTGGACTCCCAGGACAAATACCAGGACATGCTGGTACGCGCCCGTTGCGCCCCACATTTCAAACGGCTGGCCTATGAAAGAGATCCCAACTCCCCGATCACCAAGGCTCAAGGATACATGGGGGGAGGATGTTTGGCAGGGACGAACTACGCTCGAATTACGCCGAATGGCGAAATGACCCCCTGCCCCTATATGCCGCTCTCAGCAGGAAATATTCGAGATACCAGTTTCGTGGATTTGTGGGAAAACTCGGAAATATTTAACTCCTTCCGATACCCTCACTTGAAGGGTAAATGTGGAGATTGTGAATACAGCGAGATCTGTGGCGGCTGCCGTGCTCGACCATATGTCGATCATGGCGACTGGATGGATGCGGATGAATGGTGCCTCTATACGCCCAAAGGGGGCGAGAAAATCAAAGTCGCGTTTAACACCGACGAGGAATCTGACGTGGAGTGGGATGACGCCGCGGAAACCCGACTCAGCCGTATTCCCTATTTTCTCAGGGCCATGGTCAAAAAAGGTGTGGAACGACACGCCCGCGAACAGGACATCCCCATCATCACCATTGAATTGATGGAGGAACTTCGGAAAAAACGTTTTGGAAACGAAAAGCCCGTCTTTAAATTCTAATGAGCGTCCTCCAAGAAGTTTTCCTCGATCTCAATAAGGTTCTCCCCATTCTGAATCACTGGGTGCACCTGTTGTCGGCCATTGTGTGGATTGGTGGATTGGCCTTTCTGGTTATGGCCGTCACGCCAGGGCTCAAAACCTCCGTCCCTAAAGAATTTATCAAACCCATTTGTGACACGTTCTACAAGCAATACCGCAAGATCGTGGGCCTCCTCCTTCTCGTGATCCTCTTCACCGGAGGAATCAATCTTCATTACGTCAGTGAGCTCATGATACTGCAGACCGGTGAAGGGATTACCCACAACCCCAAATATCTGACCATCTTTTTCATTAAGTTGGCATTAGTGCTTGGAATCATGACGCTGTATCTCTACACCGTGATTTTTGGAATCGAACCAACCGGGGAAGAGACGGCCGAAGAAAAGGAAGAGCACACCGCTGAACCCATTCCCTTTCAACGTATTGCGCTAGGAATAGGCGTCTTCATTATTCTCTGTGCTGCCGCGCTCAAACACCTGCACGTCTAAGTTCCCGTTCCCCTTCGATTTCCTCTCCTGTCATTGCTGATTTCGATCCGTCAATGTAGACCCATTCGGCCTTTCTCTATTCGGCAACAGATCGCTGACAAAGAAGTCATGGGACCTTTCTTGTTCTGATCGAGTCCACCATGTTAGTTTCTCAACTTCATTATCCTAAAAATGGGAGTTGGCAATCTCGGGACTCTTCGACTGGCGCGGGAGCCGTGGCGCTCAGGGCGAACGGACCCTCACCATGCAGGTGACGGTTACGCCACCCTGTTCCACCTGAGTCCTCAACCCATCGAAGGGTCAAAGCAGGAATGAACGAACTGACGTTTTTAGGATAATTTTTAACAGCACCACACCCTCTAGATACCCATTTTCACGGATGCGTCAGAAACGTTCAAAACCTGTTCAACGAAACACACTGCCTGGACTTTCCAAGGGGGAAGTGCCCATTGTCGCCATTATCGGAAGGCCGAATGTTGGCAAATCAACCTTCTTCAACCGAGTCCTCGGAACACGCAGTGCGATCGTCGATGACATGCCAGGTGTCACCCGTGATCGAATCACCGCCGAGTGCACATACCAAGGACGTCGGTTCCAACTGGTAGACACCGGAGGCCTGGACCTCTCCTCTTCCGAAGGGATGGCGAACCTCGTTCGCATCCAATCCCAAGCGGCGATTGCAGAAGCCGACATTCTTGTGGTGCTGATGGATGGACGGGCAGGCCTCAACCCACTTGACAAAGAGATCGCGCATCTCCTCCGAGATGTGAACAAACCCACGTTTTATGCGATCAATAAAATCGACACCCCCAAGGCCGAAACCTTACTCGCGGACTTTTATCAGTTGGGGAAAGACAAGTTATTTCCGATTACCGCTGAGCACGGCATTGGAGTGGATGATTTACTCGAAGCGTTTTTACCCTTGCTGCCATTTGACGAAGAACAGGAACGCACCCCATATCCGCGCGTAGCCGTCGTAGGCCGACCAAATGTCGGAAAATCCACGCTAGTCAATACCTTGTTTGGAGAGAACCGGGTTGTGGTGAGCGAGATTCCCGGCACCACACGCGACCCCGTGGATACTCTCATCGAGTACCAAGGACACCCGTTTGTGTTTACGGATACGGCAGGCATCCGGCGTCGAGGCAAGATAGAACGAGGAATCGAAGGCTATAGCCTGGCCAGAACGCTCAAGGCCCTAGGACGATCTGACATTGCCATTCTTCTATTGGACGGCATCGAGGGGGCCACCGAGCAAGATACCAAGATCGCGGGGTTGATATTAAAACAAGGCCGAGGCTGCATTCTATTTGTCAATAAGTGGGATCTGCGAAAAGATGATCCCACGGCCCAAACCCGATACGACCAAGAACTGCATCGCCGCTTTCCCTTTTTTAAATTTGTACCCACGATTTTCGGTTCCGCACTTCAGGGATCGTCTATTGAGCACCTGTTTCCCAAGATTGAGAGTGTGATGGAAGCCTTCTCCCATCGAGTGCCAACAGGCCAACTCAATCAATTTCTACAAAAAGCCCTCGACGACAATCCACTCCCCACCAAAAAACGAAATCCCTTGAAGTCCGTATTCATGACTCAAGTTGCCACCAAACCCCCAACCTTTGCCTTGTTCGTTGGGAAATCCGTCGAGGTTCCCACCTTCTATCTTCGTTTTCTGGAAAATCGATTGCGAGACACGTTTGGATTCGAAGGAACACCGATTCGAATTTTGGTGAGGCAGAGATAGGTTGGCAATCTAGAAGCGCCAGTTTGGGGTCAAACTGACGCACTAGATTATATGCAAGAATGATTTTTAGCAGGGTTTCGCCCCTGCGTGACGAGGTCCTTTTGTTTCGGCAAAAGGACCCAAAACCATTCTCGCCCGTGCGCAGCCCTACTGGGTCCCTCCGCCTCCGCTGCGCACAAAGGCGGGAGACGAAAGGAACACCTGATTTTCCAAACACGAGAAACACATGGGAAAGGCATGGCCCACCAATTACCCCTGCTGTCGTTCCCGACGTTTGTAATCGGGAACCCAGGTTTGGTTTTCTTTTTGTTTATTGATTGGACGAAGGACGGCAAAGAATGTATTAATAGGAAACGATACGAAGGTCGGTCTGACTAAAGTCGTTCCCTTTAAAGAGCAGTGGTTCACCGGTACTCCGGGCTAACGCGTAGGCCGCACAATCTCCTAAGTTTAACCCTGCTGCATGGCTTCCCTTTCCGAATTGCCGATAGGCCTCCCGAGCTAACTCTACTTGCTCGGAGGTCAGCGGCACCACGTCCATTCGACAACGATGAAGCAGTAAATCCAGTTCCCTTCCCCCTGCGGGCCCATATCGCGCCTCAATCACGATCCCTGTTTCTAATACCGAAACGGTACTCACCAAACGCTTGGGATCTGCGGCCACCGCCTCAGCCATCACCCGGGCTTCGGGTTCATTGACCAATATGGCAACCAATGCGGAAGAATCAATGACCATCTGAATTTAGGAAAATGACCCGGTGTGTGAATAGCCCAATATCTCCTCGGGTGTCCGGGAATCCAGAACCGGCAAGGCGCTACAGCGAGTAGCAATGTTCAGAATCTCTGTGACGAGATCAGGACGAGTTCGACACCCTTCAACGCGTTCCAAACGATCTTCCAACGCATGAATGACCGCATCCGTGATCGTCTCTCCAGTTTTTTTAGCCAGTTGATTGGCTAAAAGCTCAGCTTTTGGATTTTTGATATTGATTGCCATGGATGATTCATCCTATATTTCTTTAATCTACCACTAGAAGTAACATCTGTCAATTCCCCCAACCGTCGAATCCATTGCAGCGTTGTTTGTCGGGAAAACCATTGAGGTTCTCGCCACCTACCTGCGTTTTCTCGAAAACCGTTTACTCGACATGTTTGGATTTGAAGGAACACCGATCCGAATTTTGGTGAGGCAACGATAGGTGCTGCAATCTAGCAGCAGCTGGGGCTACAATCGACGCACAAGGTTATTTGCAAGAATTATTTCTAGCAGGGTTTCGCCCCTGCAGACGAGTCACTTTTGTTTCGGCAAAAGTGACCAAAACCATTTCCACCTGTGCGCGGCCCTGCTGGGTTCCTCCGCCTCCGTACCGAATCAAGATGGCTCAGGAACTCGCTCCGCTCAAACAGCCTTCGCCGAGAAGTCGATTCGGTACTCCAGCTCCGCCGCGCACAAAGGCGGGGAACCACTCAAGAAACAAACCAACTTTTAAAACTGAGGGCCCTACAAACTCAATTCTCCTTCTTGCCACAAATTCATGCGGCCGGGAAAGGGAAGCGTCCCCTTTTCAGGTATTCGGTTACATTTTCGCTAAAGTTGGAGATCAACGTCTACTTTTTGGGGTCTGTTGTATTTACGGGTTAGACATGCATCTTGATTACTCCAAATTGTGTCCGGTTTCGGCCAAAAGCGGACTCGAGAGGGTCAATTGTCAAAAGTCGCGTACATAAATCCAACCCCGCTCATTATTCATGAACTCGACTTCCCCCAACTTACCCCATCCCATACGATTAAGTAGCTCGCCCAGGATAGTTGTGCTCATGTAGACGCGACTGTAACCAAGCCTGCGCGCGCGATCTTCAGCCGATTTTAAGAGTGCGGCCGCGATGCCTCTTCTTCGATAAGCGCGGCCCACCAGCAGGCCAACTATTGAGGGTGTCAGATTAGTGGCTGCATCGAGATCCAGCGCAACCGTTCCGCACACCTGGTCTCCCTTGATAGCTACCAGACCAATGGGAATCTCTTCATAATTGCAGCGAGACTCCAGATCTGCCTGTGCATCTCCAGGTCCATCAACTCCATAGTACGGTTCCCACTCCGATAGGTACCAATCGGTCAGGATGGGTAATACCTCCTTATGGTCAGCAAGCGGTTTAATTTTCATTTCTGCAACTTAGCTGAAAAAGTCGGATATGGGTCGCCTTCTACCCTTGGCCGAAACGGCTCAAAACGGCCAAAAGCAGTTGATCCGATACGCCTTTACGTAGCTACGTAGAATCGTTAAGACCTAGGTCCAGCGCACCTAACTTCGGGGGCTTTGATAGCGGTGGCACTCCTAGCTCCTCGCGAGCCTCCTCCAACGGCCGCTCCAGCCACGGCAAGAAATCCCATGCGTCGCCAAGATCAGTGTTCATGGAGCTGCCTCGTTGATTTGCGATGAACATATCCTCAGACATCTCTCCGAGTCTGCCGAGTCGTACCGTTAGCTCGAAGGGAGTCAGGTTTATCCCCGCGCTGTGCACAACGACGACGAACAATATGGTGAAGAACGCATCCTCGGTACGCCGGTAGCCTGCCTGGAAGGAAGCCACAAGCATCTCGCCTTCCACAGAGGTGTCGTAGCCGCCGAGGATATGGCCGAGATCGTGGAATAATGCCCCGAGCGGCAAGCTCAGTTTCTCACCGGAACCGGGAAAGCTGAATCCTTTTGCCGTATAGAAACGATATAAGGTATGACCAAGGGTATCGGTTGGCAGCTGCTTAAGGGCTCGGAACTGTGCCGCAAGCTTCGGATCGGGCAGGATGCCCGCAGCACCGAGAATTGCCTTGGCAACACCGACAAAACCGCCGTGGGAGCGATACTGCTCGCGCACATAGTCACCGGCGTTTCCCCGGCGGAATATGTCAAAGCGAAACAACAGCATATCGTGCTCGGTCAAATGCTGGATGGTGCGAGTTGCCGGTTCATCGACTCCCAGCGCAGCTGCGAATCGTAGCACTAGCTCGACCTGGGCGGGATTTGGTGGACCGACGGCCATGCTCATCAAGACCATGGCCCGGATGACCTGTCGGCTGATCTCTGGTTGTTCCGTGAGCCGGGACGCCAGCGAATCGGGTGAGATCTCATCAAGCTCGTCGACATCGAGTTCGGTCTTCAAGAGCATCCGCTGGGCTGTGTCCATGACTGCACGGTGAGTTGGGTTTAGCCCGCCATCTGCAGCGCGGGCGACGGTGGCGACGGCTCGCAGTACATGACTTGCACTTTCGGGTGTAGGACTTAGCAGTTGCATAGCTACTCCATTATCAGTTTAGGACGATAGATAGTACATTCATATTGAGCGTGTTAAAAAAAATGTCGGCTTTGGGTCGAAAGCGGACGGTTAATCGTACGACGCCTCACAAATTGTATCACTAGGCCACCGACATGTGACGTCTCACTGCCAAAGTACCTTTATAGGGAGTACCATATAACAGAATGTCGTATTCTGTTACATTTTAACGCATCCCTCTATCAAATCCGTAAACTCACCTTACCATTTTTTTCGATTGTCATTCAGGTCTTTGCCTTTCCCCTGCGTTGGGCGCGGCGGAACTGGAGTCCCGAATCGACTTCTCGGCGAAGGCTGTTTGAGTCCTTCGACAAGGCTCAGGACAGGCTCCGCGAGTTCCTGAGCCATCTTATTCGGGGCGGAAGCGGAGGGACCTGGAAGAGAATGGGAACGTTTTTAGCCCATTCTCTGGAGGGACGCGCACAGGCAAGAATGGTTATGCCTCCTTTTGCCGAAACAAAAGGAGGTCGTCTGCAGGGGCGAAACCCTGCATAATTAAAAATCAGGGTAATGTTGGTGGGCGAGTGGAAGTTGATTTGGAAATTGCCCTACACCACCGTCCTTACCTCATGGATTACATAAGGTAGAAACTTGTGCATTTGACCAACGAGCATTGAAGCATGGCCTTGATATCGTGGTCGAGTATGTTTTCCACTTTCCTTTTTTCGTGTTGTACCCTTCTACCTGAAATTTAAAGACGATGTCCCATTTGACGTCAATTGAAGCTTGAGGATCATGTACGATGACGGTTTTGTAATCGCAAGGATTTTTGCCACTGCTGGTATTACTTTTACGTCTCCAACAAAATTTCCACTTTGAGACATCATTCATATCATGATGACTCCAAAAAATTGTCACAGTGGACCAAGAGGTATCTTTCCACGCCGAACTACCACTCCACCACCAATACCCGGCCAGAGCTGGATTGATGAAGAGAGACAAAATAAATATCGAAGTTGTCACGATCAAAGTCTTTTTCTTATTCATGGTTTCTCCCCCTCTTCAATCCCTTGAGATTTTTTTCATCTGCGCGACTTGAGAAAAATATTCCACAAACGCCCGCATGCCGCCTGACGCTTGGCCCCAATCGAAGAATTCATTCGGTGCATGATAGCCATGCTCGGGGAGGCTGAGACCCATAAACAGAATCGGCACCTTCCAAGCTCGCTCCATGAGTGACACCGCACCAATCGACCCACCTTCCCGAATAAAGGACGGCGTTTTTCCAAACCCAACCTCTACAGCTTTACACAAGGCGTCCGCATAGGGACCGCCGGTCACGCCTTGAAACGGCTCGAGTTGCCCATCGCATTCCAGACGAATATCGGGGTTATGTTTTTTCAGAAAAGTTTTGAGTTGGGAAAATATTTTTTTCGGGTCTTGGTTTGGCACGAGCCGCATACTGATTTTGAGTTGGCCCGAAGGCGGCACTACGGTTTTCACACCAGGACCGCTATACCCACCAACCAAGCCATGCACTTCAAATGTGGGAGCGGCCCAAATACGTTTAATCAGTTTTGCGCAATCTTCGGTTCGAATGGCACGAAACCCAAAGGCCTTTTTGAAACGGCTCACCTCGAATCCCGACGATAAAAATTCTTTCATCTCTTTGGATGAAGGTGGGACCACGTCATCATAAAATCCAGGAATTTTCACTCGCCCCGTTCGAGCGTCCGCGCAGGCATGAGCTGCATCACATAACTCAGCCAAGGGATTGCGCGCGCCTCCCCCCGTTAATCCTGAATGCACATCCGTGGTCCCCGTTCGCAAGGACAATTGAGCAGAGAGTAATCCACGAAGCCCGGTGGGAATAGCTGGCTTTTGTCGGGAGACCCAAATCGTATCTGAAATCAATACGGAGTCAGGTCGAGCCACAAGTTTTTTCTGATCCAAGGCATCTTGAAAGTTGGGACTCCCAATTTCCTCTTCCAGCTCCCATAAAAACTGAATGTTTAAGGGCACTCCCTGCTGAACCGCATAGTTAGCCGCTAGAAGTGCAGTCAGGGCCGGACCTTTATCATCCGTCGTCCCTCGCCCACGGTATCGATTGCCTTCCTTGCGAAACTGAAAGGGTTCCTGTCGCCACTCAGGTTCTTGCGCCGGCTGCACATCCAAATGGTTATAAATCGTCAGAGTCGGATACTGCTTGCCAATCTGCCAGCCACCTGACACAGCCGGGTAGCCACCTGTTTTGATGATGCAAGCCTTCGCCCCAAAACTTTCGAGATATTCCTTTCCCA
Source organism: Nitrospirales bacterium (assembly GCA_963555755.3). Taxonomy (GTDB): domain Bacteria; phylum Nitrospirota; class Nitrospiria; order Nitrospirales; family UBA8639; genus Nitronereus. The sequence continues at coordinate 3,437,084 of OY820905.2, read as the reverse complement.
ATTTTGCCGCTCGATGAATATCCTTCACCCGCTCAGGATCAGAACTGATCGACGGCGTTTCCACCATCTGCGCTAACAGATCTTCAAATTGAGGCCGGACCGATCGAATATAGGATTCCAATTGGTTGTTCCGTTTTGTCATGGTGTACCTTTGCGAAAAACGAATGCTGACCAGGAGCCTTGCCGAGAGTGACGATCGTCACGAGGATGGGCTGGAACAGGCACCTAGCCAAAATAGAATGGGACTGGAGAAAAGCACAGGACAAACATAGCAATCGCCAACCACCCCACCCACACTCGACCCCGACCTAACTCTGTAGTCGGATCCCTGACTGGTGGATGCGAAATCCCCACTAAACCCGTCAACCCTGCCCACAGAAGCCACCCGGGCCAGCCCCAAATTCCCAACGCCACTAAAATGGGGAGAATGGCAAACGCTAGTGTTCGTTGCCGTTTACCAAACAGGGCAAAGGCCACATGGCCCCCATCAAGCTGGCCGATAGGGATCAAGTTTAACGCGGTCACAAAGAGCCCAAACCAGGCAGCAAACCCGACTGGGTGCAACACAATATCGTAGGTATCGGGAATGGGACCAAATATGATCCAAGCAAAAAACTGAAGAAGCAGAGGCTCTCCCAACTGCAGACCATACGACCCGAGCTTCGGAATAACGGTGGACATCGACAAACCAATAATGAGAGCGATGACTGCAACCACAAAGCCTGCGATAGGACCTGCCACGCCGATATCAAACAAAGCTCGGCGATTCATGATGGGCGACCGCATACGAATAATGGCCCCAAAGGTCCCAATGAACTGGGGAGGCCCGGGGATGAACAGGGGAAACGAAGCCGGGACTCGATGAATCCGCGCGAGCCAAAAATGGCCGAATTCATGAGTGACCAAGATGCCCAACAACGTCGCAGCAAAAGGCCACCCCTGAAACAAGTGATCAGGATACCGAACTAAAAAATCCCAAGCGCCCGTCACGGGTTTGGTATTCATCTGATAGGCTCCAGCCCAGAGGGTTGTAAAAACCGTGACGAGAAAAAGGATGATCGGCAGGTATAGAACAGAAAAAAGGCTTGGTGCCTCAGGAACATGATGCTCCCATTCTGGCGACCATTCATTTTTTCCCGACGGATCGTCTTCTCTCGGATCGCGTTCTAACCGATTATCTGGTCCAGCGGGGGGTCGAGCAGGGGGAAGTTTGAAATCGTCCATAAAAGTAATGGGACTTAGCCGAGCAGTTTATGTTCCAAACGGATTATTCACAATCTCTTCCTTAACGGTCGTCGCGGGGCCATGACCGGGAAGTAACACCGTCTCGTTGGGAAGTTGCAGCACGCGCTCACGCACGGATTGCAAATGATCGGGATACAGTGAAAAGGGATTCGATCGTCCAATCGAACCGGCAAAGAGCGTATCACCAACAAAACACAATTCATCATCACCAATAACCACGCGAAAACAAAAACCGCCAGGAGTATGACCAGGTGTCGCAAGACAACTGACCGTCAGATTCCCCACAGAAATTTTCTGGCCGTCATGGGACACCACCAGACGATCCTGATCTGGTTTCCAAGGCAGCAAAGGATAATCGCCATTTCCCAGATACACGGGAACGGGCCATTTCTTCAATATTCGATCTAACCCTCCGGCATGATCAGTATGCCCATGTGTCAAACACACGCCAACCAGCTTGAGGCCTCGGCTGGCGATTTCCGATAGCATGGTTTCAGCATTGTAGGCCGTATCGATGAAGACCGCGTCCTTAGTTCTGGAATCAAAAACCACATAGCCTTTGACTTCATAGCCACCAATATCCCCACGGACCGTCACGACCGCGGTCTCCACCCAATCCGGCGAAGGAGTCGGTTCCCATTGCTCTATGGCGACAGCGTGTAAGGCCGCAGTTTTCAAAGACAACGCCTTGGCACAAGACTCCACTTCTTCTACAGAAGGCGCACGCGCACCTTTTTCAAGGCTTTCTATATCTTTGAGGGACAAGCTCGTATGTTGAGTCACATGTTCGAGGGATTGCCCAAGTCCTAACCTGGCTTTTTTGACAATGTCACAAAATTCGTCTTCAAGCGGCACGGCTTTTCCTTTTTACTACTCAGGTATTTAGGCTGAAGGCTAAAGACTGAAGGCTATCATTCATAATGCCTGACGTTTTGTATGATCACGCATGATTACCCCCCACCTTCGGCCTTCAGACTATCCACCTGAGGAGTTACCCTGTTGAAATAAAAGATCCCGCCACGCTTGCACCATAACCGGGTCAATATCGATCAAGACGACCGATTGTAAAATTTCAGGATTGAATTGTTGAATCTCTTGAATCATCTCACGCGCGGCTTCCTGAGGGGAGACTTTTCCGACACCAGTGCCCAAACCGGGAATGGCCAGGGATTGAAAACCTTGTTCATCAGCCAAAGCTAACGCCGCCCGAGTGGCAGCCCCTATATTGTATGGAGGAATCCGCATAGCTGGTTCCGACATGGTCGGGGCATGAATGATACCTCGGAATTTCGTTCGCCCACCGGAGGTAAGCACAGCCATTCCCACAGGAATTGGGGCATGCTTTCGAGCCTCTTCCTCAACCTGAAAGCCGGCAACGCGACGAATGACTCCCGCCACGCCCCCTCCCATGAGTCCGTGACTATTCGCTGCATTCACAATCACCTGCGTATCGACATCCAGAAGACTGCCTTGCTCCACGGTGATCGTTAATGCTCTAGAGGCCTCACTCCCCATCAAAAAACCACCTCTGTCAACCCGATTAGAGCCACAAAAAAAGGCTCATGGTCCTCACCTTACCATGAGCCTTCAATTCTCGCTACTCTTCGCAGATTGCAAGTATGTTAGGAATACCCTCCTACAAAAAACAGGATAGAAACAGCCTGATTCAGCCGGTCAACCGCTTGGCGAGTGAAGAAAAATTCCACAAAAACGATCCGCTCGCCTCGACCGGTTCTAACCATCTCGTTTGAAAAGAAGGTGTCACCTCTTCCGGAGGCACAGCGGGACTCATGAGATACCCTTGAATGGCATCACATTCCTGTTCACGCAAAAAGTCCAACTGGGCTTGCGTTTCGACCCCTTCTGCCGTGACTTTCATGTGCAACCCGTGTGCTAAGGCAATCATCCCACTGGCAATGGCCGAATCCCCTTCATTGGAAGGAATATCGCCGACAAAGGAACGGTCAATTTTCAGGGTGTCGATCGGAAAACACTTTAAATAACTGAGCGAGGAATAGCCTGTTCCGAAATCGTCAATGGAAATTTTAATGCCCAAGGCTTTGAGGTCTTTCAACCGGTTCGTCGATGCGCCATTGCTTTCAAACAGAAGACTTTCGGTCAGTTCGAGCTCCAGAAATTGAGGATCGAGGTTACTCTCGGCGAGGATGCTTTCCACGGTACGGACAAACGATTTTTGCCGGAATTGTCTGGCTGATAAATTAACACTGACACTCGATAAGGGATTCCCCGCTTCCTGCCACTCTTTATTTTGCCGACATGCCGTAGCCAGCACCCATTCGCCCATCGGCACGATCATGCCATTTTCCTCTGCCAGGGGAATGAATTCCAAGGGATGAATGAGCCCACGTTCGGGATGACACCACCGCAACAACGCTTCCAGCGAAATAACTCGCCCACTTTTCAGATCAATCAGCGGCTGATAGTGCAGCAGAAATTCTTCACGGTCGAGCGCATGACGCAAATTTGTTTCCATGGCCAAATGTTTCGAAGCTTTGCCGTTTGATTCCATCGTGGTGGTATAAAACCGATAGGTATTTCGGCCTTGACGCTTGGCCCGATACATGGCCATATCCGCATTTTTAATGAGCGTGTCAGAATCTTTCCCATATTGGGGATGAATAGCAATGCCGATACTTGGCGTCACAAAGAGTTCCTGATCCTGAACCATAATGGGCTGTGCCACGATTTGGAGCAGTTCTTGCGCCACATTCGTGGCGTCTTGCACAGTCCCAATGCCTTCGAGAATGACGGTAAATTCATCGCCTCCCAACCTGGCAACCGTATCGCTTTTCCGCATGCGGGAACGGAGACGTTCCGCCACAACTTTTAAGACCTGATCGCCGCCGTCATGGCCCAATGAGTCATTAATAATCTTGAACCGGTCCAGGTCAAGAAACATGAGCGCCACATGTTTTCCATTGCGTTCGGCGCGAGCCAGGGCCAGAGCCAGAAGTTCCTTAAAGAGACTTCGATTTGCCAAACCTGTCAGCGAATCATATTGGGCCAAAAATGCCATTCGCTCGTCCGTTCGTTTGCGTTCAATCGCATAACGAATCGACCGTTCTAACAATGTCGAATTGATCTGGTCTTTGACCAATGAGTCCGCGGCCCCGACCTTGATGGCTTCGGTATCAACCCCGTAATCAGCTTGATCCGTGAGCATGATCAACGGGGCCTTACATCCGTTGTACATGGCCTCTCGAATTAAATCGATGCCCGATCGTTCGCCCAACTCGTAATCCAACAAATACACATCATGCGCATGATGTCGAATCGCCTCCAATGCGTCCTCATAACCCGACACCCATTCCAGGACAAACTGCTGATCTCGAGCATCTGATAATAAATTTTTTGTGGAAAGGCAGTCTTCTTCTCGCAGATTCACAAGAAGCACTCGCACTTGGCTGCTCTCCATATCAGCCCCCTTAATCCGTTGGCTCACGACAGACCCCCCAAAACACCCGCTGGTCTCCTGAAGTCGGTTTTTGATAATCATTGCCCAGACCACGAATGGGCAACATTTTCTGTACTGTCCATTATGGTGAGCAAGATCGATACCGGAGTAGCCTCCCTTCACTTCAACCATGACCAAGAAATTTTTCCATGTTTAACCTATTGAATACATAGCCCATTTTTCTTCCTGTTGATGACCTGACGTGAGGCATATTTTTCCTACTTCCACACCAAAATTCTGACATGTCGGAAATTTTGACACCATCTGTCACATTCCCATAGACCAAAAAACTGGTGAAAAGCGGAAAATTGAGAAGGGAAGGCTGCACGCGTAGCAGAATATGGAAAAGGGCCGCATGCTCCTCAGAGGGTACAAAGCCGCACTGAGTGGGGCCTTATCATGCTCAGAGTGCGAAAGAACGCAAGGGGTTCCGGAACATGTCGGTGTTCGGTAGAGAAAGTCCTTCTCGATGACACAGCAAGCAGGATGTGGATTTATTACCCGTTTTGACCCAAGGCCACCGTTGGTTCAAAACACACCAATCTCGTGACAATCCTGGTCGCGTATTGTAATGATCGCAAGCCCTTCTTCTTTCCCAAAAATGGCCCTTTATCATTCCACGGATGATGGCCATTGATGATTTGATCCCATTGGGTTTCTGAGTAATGACTGCGCATAGTTGCACCCTCCATTACAAAACACATTCCCGGTTCACGGTTTGATCAAGAAACAGCCGCCAAAATCTTCATCCTACGCCCACTCATTGAAGGACAACCAATGTGCTAAAAGGCGGCCAGAGGAACCTTTCAATGACCTGCTCCCCACATCCGAAGGGAGAGAATACCCATTTGCACCTAACATGTGTTATCGGCAACTCCCTTCACACCCTTGCCAAGCCTTGACGTTAATAGATTTCATCGTACAGTAGAAATACGCCAGAAATCTTCGCTCAGGCTTTTTCCAAATTGACCTAAGCCCAGATTTGAAATATATAGACAGAAACCCTTATGGTTATTGAATGAATGATGATCGCTTGTATGGGTACTCAGCATAGAGCTGACTCGACGGTCTGACACAAAGGACGAACATGCATATTGCACAAGTGTTGAAACAGCACCAACCGGCTATCAGTTTTGAGTTCTTTCCCCCAAAAACTGAAACGGCCTCTCAAGAATTATTTCAAACGATTCAACAGTTGGTCCCCCTTAAACCGGCCTATGTTAGTGTGACTTACGGTGCCGGTGGATCGACTCGCACCCTGACCCACGATTTGGTGGTAAAACTCCAGGAAAAGACCAATCTGACGATTGTGTCACATTTAACCTGTGTGGGATCGAGCCAAGACGAAATTCATCACATTCTCCAGACCTACCATGAGCACGGCATAAAAAATATTATGGCGTTACGCGGAGACCCACCCCAATCCCAACAAGAGTATGTTCCACCAAGCCATGGGTTTCCGTATGCTGCGGACCTCGTCCGTTTTATCAAAAAACATTTCCCCGACATGGGTGTTGGGGTGGCGGGATTTCCTGAAGGTCACCCGGATACCCCCAATCGTCTCAAGGAAATCGACTTTTTGAAGGAAAAAGTCGAGGCGGGCGCTGACTATATTTGCACACAATTATTTTTTGATAATCGTGATTTTTATGATTTCCGTGACCGCTGCGAAATGGGTGGTATCCACGTCCCCATCATCGCCGGGATTATGCCCATCACCTCCAAAAAGGGGATGGCTCGCATGTCCGAACTCGCACTCGGCGCACGGTTTCCAGCAAAGCTGCTTCGTGCAATGAGAAGTTCGACGAATGTCGAAGACGGGGAACGAATTGGCATAGCATGGGCAACAGAGCAAGTTCTAGATTTGCTCGACCACCAAGTCCAAGGGATTCATTTGTACACGTTGAATAAATCCAAGGCCTCGCTTCAAATTTATGATGCCTTGGGCATTCAAAGTTTTGACATGCTGCGGCAGTAAGGGCCTTCCCATATCTCCAGACCCGTTGCTCCCCTTAATTCTGCGAAAAATATCTTCCCTCCAAATTTCTCAGCCTACCGCATTCGATCATACAAAACGATTATTCCATTACGGGAATGTTGAAAAAAGCCGCCAGCGGCGTTCTCGCCCTTTTGCCGTGCTCACGTACTATGAGTACGCTCCGCGCGTCAAAAGGGCTGCGGCCTTGCTGGATAGACCCTTCGGAAAGACTCAGGGCATGCTTTTTTGAACATTCCCTCCCCTTGACAATGCTTGGCTCATCCAGAGCTTTTATTGGCAATTGACGCGAAATATTCAACAGCCCCATTACAGAAAAATTCGTAGGATTATCCTTTTGACTGGTAAAGTTTCTTTTTGAGATTCCGAGTAGGCAGTATGCACCAACCATTCTCCAAGATCGAGTATTAATACGTACAAACACAATGACTGAAGGATTGCAGCTTTTCGACTGACAGTTCCCATACGTTTAACAACAGAAAACCTTTTCCGTAACGATTAGTGAAGGAACCATTCCCATGGGAGACCAGACAATCCAATCGATTTTAGTCGTAGACGACGATGCTGTTTCCCGAAAAAAACTCTGCCGAATTTTTCAACGTTTAGGATTTGAGCAAATCAAAGAAGCTGAGCGGGGCGACGAAGCCCTCACCATGCTCAAAGAACAGCCGGTAGATTTAGTCATGGCAGATTGGCATATGCCCGGACTGAACGGCCTGGATTTGCTCAAAGCCATTCGGGTTGATGAAAATTTACGAGAGACCTCTGTGTATCTGGTCACAGTAGAAGGGCGAGAAGCTCAAATCATGGAGGCGGTTCAGGCAAAAACCACGGGATATATCATGAAACCTTTTTCTCAAGAAAGCATCAAGGAAAAACTGGGGCATCTCATTCCTTCGTAATTCCAGCCCATCGAATAACACGCAGACAGTCACGACGAGGAGAACCACACCACGGATATTTCCGGCCAACATGAAACCCCGTCATCTCCATGGACGCAGACTGCCACCATGGGATAGTCCTCAGAGCAAGGCGTCCGCCCTTTAATCCCCGCCACCAAGTCATGCATGCACACCCCAGCGCCTCAGGCCAAAAGGGTGTCCTACGTTCGTATCTTGCCTCTCATCGCCTTTGTCCGGCCCTAAGGGTTCGCGCAACAATAACTTCCCATGTTTGGGTGCTGAGGTGCCTGTCTGGCAAGGCGCGAGGGCTGCGCATACTCCGCGTATGGAAAGGACGAGCACCGCCGCCAGACAGGATGGATCAACGCCCAAACAGGGGAAGTTATTTTTGCGCGAACCCTAAGTGCAGACTTTTCTTGCAAAAAGCCTCGATGGTCGATTTTTTCTTTGGGCAAATCAAACCTGAATTTCTGGCCATGAGTGCAGGGTATTCAGGTATCAAGTACGTGGCAAAAAATCCCGATGGAGAACGAAAAAGGCTAAGGGTCCGTCACGAAATAACCGGTACAATTGGCCGAGACGATTTTGGAGCGAGCCAAGGAGCGAAGAGTGCGCATACCGGGAGTATGGAAGCGATGAGCGACGCCGGCGCAGCCCAAAAGCGTCCGGCCCTCCGGGGAGGCCCATCTTTGGCCCAGGGCGGCGTTGCTCCTCGGTCACAGAGCCCCGCTCTGCTCCCTCGTCGCGCCTTGCCCCGATCACAAATCTGGGCCTCCCAATTGTCCCGGTTATTTCGTGACGGACCCTAACATCAGAATTCTGACTCGCACGCATTCTGGACGAAAACCAGGCACGAATTCATGGACGGGATCATTCTATGCATGAGGAAAAAAGATGGAACAACCACAAAAACAGATTGATCGACGGAAGTACGAAAAACGTGGGATGGCTGTACCGGCAGAGATTCAAGGACGAGGGCCGAGTGAGTCAACTTTGTCCACGCTACATAAACAGTTGGTCAAACGATACGGGGAAGGGTGGGAAATGGACACCGTCTATCCCGGAACGATTTGCAATACTCCAACGTCCATCGATATGGAAGAAGGGCACATGGTCATTTTTAAACGACGCCGACAGCTTCGAGATGAGTGACCCCTCATTCTAATCCTTCGCTCCCAAGGCACCAGCACTTTACCTCGCAAGACATGCTACATCCTGCCAAGATTCATGATTTTGGATGTCCTCCCCCCCCCTCCTAATTCCGCCCGTTCAATCCGGTGACCCGCCAAATTGGTTTTTATTTGAGTTCCGGGAACCGGCAACCGATAAAACTATATGCCTGTCCCCCTGTTTACCATTAAGCTTGACTGCATGCCCTACGATCAGCTCCGACTGTTAGATGCCTGGGAGGCGTGGGAAGTTCCACTGGAACAGCAGCGCGAATGGGTTATTCAATTATTTGGAAACCAATACGTGCATGACATGGAAGAGTTTCTTTCAAATCAGTCCATAGCCGCACAAAAAGAAAATCTATCACCTTCTGAGCCTCAACCGGACAGCCCTCCCCGTCACCCTTCCGAAACCACTCAGAGTGAGCCCTAACCTTCCCTCTGGCCACTACCTGTCTCGGCTTTTTACTGTGCCTTCTCAATTTTGCTCCACGAATCTCGTAATGGAACAGTCCGGTTAAAGACCAACCAGTTTTCAGACGATTCCACCCGATCCACACAAAAATATCCCTGCCGCTCAAATTGAAAGCGGCTGCCAGGCTTTGCCTTACGCAAGCTTGGCTCCACATAGCATTGAGATAAACGTTCTAAAGAATGTGGATTCAAACAGGCTCGATAATCTCTGCCCTCCTTGTCATTCCCAGGGTCGGGGACGAGGAACAAATAATCATACAGCCTGACTTCAGCCGGAACCGCATGAGCAACCGAGACCCAATGCAGCGTCCCCTTCACTTTTCGCGACGCGTGAGGCCCCCCACTTCTCGTCTCAGGATCATAGGTGCAACGCACCTCCAGTATGTCCCCAGTGACTTCATCCTTGATCACGTTGACGCATTTGATGATATAGGCATAGCGCAAACGGACTTCTTGCCCGGGGGCTAGCCGGAAAAACTTTTTGGGTGGGTCTTCCCGAAAATCATCTTGTTCAATATAGAGAATTCGTGAAAACGGAATGGTTCTCTTCCCCATGGCGGTATCTTCCGGATTATTCACAGCCGAAAGTTCTTCAACTGTCTCCTCCGGGTAATTTTCAATGACCAGGCGTAACGGCCGCAGCACCGCCATCACCCGCATGGCACGTTTGTTCAAATCGTCCCTGATAAAATGCTCCAGTAACGTAATTTCGACAGTACTGTCTCGCTTGGCCACACCAATGTGGTCACAAAATTTCCGAATGGACTCCGGGGTATAGCCCCGCCTTCGCAGACCCATCAGCGTGGGAAGGCGAGGGTCATCCCATCCTGTCACATGCCTTTCTTCCACTAATTCTAATAACTTCCGTTTACTCATAAGCGTGTACGTCAAATTCAGCCGTGCAAATTCAATCTGTTGTGAATGCCGTTCAACCTGACAGGCATCAAGAACCCAATCGTACAAGGGCCGATGATCTTCAAACTCCAACGTACACAGGGAATGAGTAATGCCCTCAATCGAATCAGAGAGCGGATGGGCAAAATCATAATTGGGATAGATGCACCACGCATCTCCAGTACGATAATGGTGAGCCCGGCGAATGCGATACAGTATTGGATCGCGTAAATTAATATTGGACGACGCCATATCGATTTTCGCCCGAAGCACATGAGCCCCATCCGCAAACTCGGCTGCCCGCATACGCCCAAATAAATCCAGGTTTTCCTCAATCGACCGGGATCGATATGGGCTATCTTTTCCGGGATCGGTTAACGTTCCGCGATGCTCACGTATTTCGTCGGCAGTCAAACTATCGACATAGGCCTGGCCTTGCTTGATCAGGAACACCGCGTAGTCATACAAACGCTCAAAATAGTTCGAGGCACAGAACAGGCGATCACCCCAATCGAATCCAAGCCAACGTATATCCTCCTGAATAGATTCGACGTATTCCACATTTTCTTTCGTGGGATTGGTATCGTCGAACCGTAAATTGCACAAGCCACCAGGAAACTCTTCGGCAATCCCAAAATTCAAACACATGGATTTCGCATGACCAATATGCAAATAGCCGTTTGGCTCTGGTGGAAATCGGGTTTTCACTTCACCCGCAAACTTCTTGGCCGCAACATCCCGCGCAACCATCGCCCGGATGAAATCTCTTGGCGCATCAGCATTCAATTCTGTCATGTGTACGAACCCTCACAATACAGCACGAGTTTCCTTGCCTCCTCTTCATGATGATCCACTTTTCTTCTCTTGGAATTTTCCAAACCCACTCTAATGCAGCACCGAGAGTTCGGCAACAATGATGCGGTTTCTAGTTTCATGTTCCAACTAGGAAGAAAGAGGCCAAAGCCACGCCGCTCCTCTGACTCCGCTTGAATCGCCAAACCGTGGAGGAACCAATTGCGTCTCCACGTGATCAGAAAATACCCAAGAGGGCCACAAGGTCGGAACGGTGTGATACAAACGTTCGATTTTCGATAATCCTCCACCCAAGACGATCACTTCCGGATCAAAGATATTGATGACACTGGCCAAACCACGAGCCAACCGATGTTCATATCGCTTCAACGTCTCCAGACACTTGGGACTTTCGCCAACAGCACGTTCAGAGATTTCTTGCGGGGTACAATGCTCTCCGGTTCTTTCGAAGTGGTCACGTTGCAACCCTGGACCCGAAAGAAACGTTTCCAGGCACCCACGCAAACCACAATAGCAGTCTGGGCCTGGACGCTCATCATCCTCAGGCCAAGGGAGCGGGTTATGTCCCCATTCACCAGCAATAGCATTCGGGCCAAATATCGGTCGGCCCTCCCAGCACAGACCACCTCCAACGCCAGTTCCCAAAATTACCCCAAACACCGACCGCGAACTCCTTGCCGCACCATCGGTGGCTTCAGACACCGCGAAGCAATCCGCATCATTAGCCACACGAACAGGACGCTGTAATCGTTGTTCCAAATCGTATTGAAGCGGGTGGCCGATGAGCCAAGTTGAATTGGCATTTTTGACCAACCCTGTTCCGGAAGAGATGGTCCCGGGAATTCCCACACCGACTGTCGGGGCTGTCGCACAGTCACGCTCTAATTCTTCAACCAGGGCACCAATGGAGAGGAGCGTTGCCGAGTAGTCGCCCTGCGGTGAATCCATACGACGACGAGCGAGTTCCTCTCCAGTCGAATCCAGGAGAATGGCTTCGATCTTTGTGCCCCCGACATCAATCCCTATACGCATGAGTATGTCAAACAGTGTGTAGGACCTGTGATAAAATAACTTTGATATCTCGCATCCCATCTTCGGGCCATCTTGGAACCTAGAAACAGCAGTTGGATCACAAAAGTCCGCGCAAGCTCTTGGCGCACCTGGCAAAATACAAAAATGTCTTATCACCACCGAGGTGACCACGACTTTTTGTATTTCACCATGCACCCCAATGTCTTACACGGCTTTTTTGCGCCCAACTGCTGTTTCTAGGTTGAACGGGTTTCAATCGAAAAAGCCTCAACATAGCCGTGCTATGCCTCGGCCTTTTCTCAATTGTTCCGTCCAAATCCTGCCCAAATCTGGGCGCGATTTTGTCAAATTCATTTTGTCACAGGTCCTTACGGGGCAGTAAGAGTGAGGTTAGTGATGATGGTATCGGCATTGGATTCAGAGACAAGATTGGCCTCCACCAGAAAAATGCGTTCTTCCGAAATCTTTTCCTGATTGACGAGATAATCCCGAATGCTCCTGGCGCGTTCCTGCGCCAACAGTCGTAATTCATCTTCCGTGATCTGAATAGTTTCAAGCAACCGATGGCGCATTTCCTCTAAAGAAAGAATGTGTTTCTTTGATGGGGATGATTGAGAGCCACTTACTTCTTCATCCAATGGGGAATCCGCGGACGTGTCGCCGTCCCCACCAGATTGTTCACCGACCGCTGAGCGCCCTTTACCGAGGTCTTGTCCGAACTTCTCAACGTAGAGCTTCTTCACCAATCGGTCTCGACCAGTTGAGGAAAGATTCACTTTGGCTGATGACTCGGATTTCATTTGACCGGGAGAAACCAACTCCTGTTGCCGAATTTCTTTAAGCTGATCCTCGAGTTTGACTTCCGCCATGCGCAGACCATCTTTTGTAGGCTCGGCGCCTCCGGTAATTTCCAATCGCAACCCGGGACGTTGGGAAAGAGCCGAAGCCAACGTCGAAAGTTTTTCTATCTGGCCCTCAGCCAATGCCGCTTGCCCCACAGGAAACTGCACCACCGCTAAGTCATCGCCACTCCCGCCTAACAATCCCCCAATCATGGTAAAAGGCGATGTGGCAGCCTTAGTGATAAGATTCACAAGGGTTTGCAGCACCAATTGCCCATAACTAAATTCCGGATTATTCAAATCGCCCCGCACGGGCAATTCAATATCGATTCGACCATCTCGATCCTTCAACAAGGCCAACGCCAAAGGGATTGGTAAGGATGGCGCATCAGGACTGTCCGTCGCATCGCCTAAGGTTAATTGATCGATGTGAACTGTATTCTCACCAATCAATATTTTTTCAGACAAACTATACTCCAAGTCTATCGACAGCTTGCCTTTGGTGATGGGGTACCCCATAAATTTCCCCGCATAGGGCGACACCGTGGTTAAATCGAGATTCTGAAGCACCAAGGTCAAATCCGTATAGAGATCATCCTGCAACGGATTGACTTGTCCCTGAATCTTGATCGTGGCGACATTATCCACTCGTCCTTTTAGCGAAACATCTGCCTTGGACAGCTCCTTCGAAGAAAGCCCCTGAATGGTTCCAGAGAAGTTTTGAATCCCGGTCACCACATTGGGATCAATAGCCAGATCCGTAAAATCAATTGCCGCGTTGTGAATTTGTATCGTATCGATCGTAATGAGCGGCGACGGCTCCACATCTTCTTCGCCGTCACTGGAAGATTCCTGATTTTCCTCTACCCCCTTTGCCTCCAATGCCGTATCCCCGATATCGGATTCACTCGGCTGGGATCCCGGCGGCGAGAATAATCGTGAAACATTAAAGATACCGTCTTCACTGTGCACGACTTTGGCATAGGGAAGCGTCACGACAATCTCGCGCAAGCCCATACGGGCTGGCTGAGAATCCACGACCATTCCCTGAAAGGCTAATTGTTCCCATTTCAAAATTTCTTCGGAAGCCCCGGCATTGACCAGGGCAAAGTCATCGATGGTCACATCCCCGGAAAACCGAACCGTCGAGTCCTTTCCTTCTTCAGCCTGAATGGTAGTATGGCCTTTCACAGATAGAGTCCCGCGCTCAAGTTGAAATGGAACAACTGGGTCAAGGTATGGTTGAAAAGGTGTAAAGGCCAAGTCTGAAAGATCCAGCTTCAGGTCCACGGCCGGTGGCTCTGGAGTCACATGTCCACTCACCGCCAATTGGGCCGATTGGTTGAACGTGAAACCCAATTTCAGTGCAATCGGTTTGCTCATATCCGTGGTAACATTTTGAACGTGCAGCCCGAAGTTTTCGATAAGGAAGAGGACCGGAGTGCTAGGCTGCCGATCTTCGAACCGTACGGTGTACTCCTCCAAAGAAATTTGCTTGATCGTGGCTGACCACGGCGATTCATCTGACTCGGTGACCTGCGGCGGATTGGATTCACCATCATCAGGGATCGCAGATTCTTCCTGGCTGGCAAACAACGATTGATAATTCACCGTTCCGTCCTGGTTGATCCATCCCCGCACCTCGGTTCCACGGGATTGAATCGAATCCACGGAAACCTGCCGAGTCCCCATGTTGGCCTCAAGCCCTCTGATTGAAAATGACGGCACCACAATCAACTCATCGGGTTGCCCTTTTTCACGAAGCGCAAAATTCCGCAACGTGATGGTTCCCTTATCCAACACCACCCCCATGGGTTCTTTCCCCATATCCACGTCATAAGCCATTTCAAAATCCAACAGGCCTTGAGTAATCTCAAATCGAAACAGATCTTGAACGTATAGCCAAATAGTCTCGGCTCGAAGGCCGGTGATTTCTACCTGGCCTTGGGAGCGAATGGGGTCGAGGGACACATTGCCCTGCCACCGCAGACGTTCGCCCTCTCCCAATTCTGCTGCCACAAAGTAGGAATTTTGATTCCCGGGACGCGTGCTAAAATTTCTCAATTTAATCTGAATCGGCACGAGGTCAGCGACAAAGGGCTTGGGCTTGGATTCATCGCGAAACTCCACGGCACCCTGCTCGATGGAAAACAGGCCGATATTAAAAAAGATTGGCTTGTCTTCAGATGGATCGCCAGTAGGCTCTTCTGTCTCGGGAACGGAAGGCTCGGCAGAATTTTCTTGGCTCCCAAGTTGGGCAAGATTGAGCCGTCCGTCTTCAAGGATTTTGACCAGTCCAAAGGGGCGACTCAGACGAATGATATCGAATCGATACGCATCGGCCAAAACGGATGCTGCCTCGAAATTCACAAACAATTGTTCGAAGCCGATCAGAGGCGACCCGTCCGTTTCTTGAATTTCAAATCCCTCGAGCTTGAGCTTAAAGGCAAAGGGATCGAAGGCGATATTTCTCAACATCACCGGACGGTCAAGTATTTTTGAGACTTCCGGTACGCCATATTTCTTCACGGCCCAGGGCACGCCAAGAAACCCAATGCCGGCATACAGTGCGATCAGTCCCAGGGCGATAAAGACCAGAATTCTGAGAACCTTAAAAACGCGCATGGTCCATCGTTATACCAGGTTTGACCCATCCCTGAAAATCAGAGTTTGAAGGAATAGGGAGGGATGTGGACCTGCAAAAACTGGGGTAGGGTTCAGTCGTGAGAAAATAGACGCGCTATCACTTTCAACCTAGAAACGGCAGTTGAACATTTAACAGACGTGTAAAAATTTTGGTGTATGGTGAAATTCAAAAATTTGCGATCACATCGGTAATGATGAGACCAATTTTTATTTTGCCAGGTGCCAAGAGCTTGCACGGACTTTGGGGATCCTACACCCGATTGTGGTGGCAGGATGTGAGTTAATACCTCTTGAGCCATGGCCACACGCGTATTGAGATCCAGGGCCTACTTCAACTTCCCCACACACCGAGTGATTCCATGTCATAGGGCGGCATTGTCAACTTTGGCTGCTTGAACCTGTGGAGGACACAGCGTAATCCCTGATAAATCAATGGATTATCTTGGGGGGAATTGTGTGCTCAGGGTGGAATTTTCGTTAAGGTGACAATACCATCGGAAGGTATATGCGTTGTGGGCCATGAGCCATTGTCACGACACCTAACATTATGGGCCAATTATGCAACAACGCCGGTTTTTTCTGTTGATCCTGTATGCATGCAGTTATCAAAACACGGTGTAAGGTTACGCGAATACGTCGACGAAGGTTCCGCTTGACCCGAGCGCGGCATTTAATTCCTGTTCGGCTTGTTGGATGACAGCCAATAATCGCGAGATGAGGCCTTTGTCGGCGAACAACAATGTATGGGCGGCATTAGGTTTCCGCCGAAGGCTGGCAGTCAGTTGATCCTGGTTGGCACGGGAAAAGGCAAACACCGTGTTGGTTCTCATTCCAAAATCGAAGTTGATCCCAAAGTCAGTGTCCAATTTTGAGCCACTTGACCCGACGATGGCGCCTTTGAGATTGGCGCGCAGTTGGATGAGAGAAGCCCCCAGGCTCCCTGCGCTCTTCGCCTCGTCAAAAATCGGATTCAAGGTATGGGCTACTTCCCGCAACGATCGGGTGAGTTGTTGGGAACGCCGATCCGTCAGACCTTTGCGAGTGACACGGTGAAGCTGGCCTTTATTCGGATTGTAGGTCGTTTCAGTAATTTCTGACGCGGTGAAAAATCCGGTTCCGTTCCCGTTCAAGATGATCTGACCGGTGAGGGAAGTGGCAACAATCGAGATCTTCTGCCCCCCATTGATCAGGCTGGCCGTTACACCCGCGGCAGAGGCATTAATGTTGGCTAGCACATCGTTGAGCGAGTCGCTTCCGACATCAATCGCGATCGATTCCCCATTGATAAGAATTGACCCATTGATGACGGACGCGAACCCGGTAGTGATGGAGAGAATATCATCCGGGGTACCTTCCACATCCGTTCCTGGAACGACGGCGGCTGCCGCCAATTTGGTGGCGGCCAGGAAGCCGGAAGAGTCATTGTCGAGGACGATCGTCGGGCTGGACCCCAGCGTGTTTTGAGTGAGCAGGATTTTTTCGGTTTGGGAATCGAATGTCGCAGTCACCCCCGCATTGGAGGAAGTAATCTTCCCGAGGATGGAGTTGATCGTATCAGTGGCGAGGACAGTAATGGTCTCGCTGTTCACGTCGAAGGACCCGGCCGTGAGACTCAACCCATTCTCAAAGTTGGGGTTCTGGTTTCTGATGCCGTCGAAGGGCTTGTCCGGATCGACGGCACTACCCACGGAATCGAAGACCTGGATGGTAAACTCGTCGTTTTGGATGGCGTCCCCTGCCCCCAGGGTGAAGGTCAACCCGTTAGCAAGGGTATATACCGTGTTGATGGGGTGATTCGACTTGATATTGAAGAAGTCGATTTCTACCTCAGCGGGGTCATAGACTCGGACGTGGATGGTTTTCTCACCATGAGTCCCTCCTTTAGTTACTCTGAAAGTCAGGGTGGCGGTACCGTTGGATCCATCGTAGATCCCGCCGATCGTGGCCTCGGCAGTGGAGGCACCGGTAAAGTTTGGGCCAAATGGCGTGAAGGAGGTGGCCGTGGTATTCACTTCTTCCGTGGACTCCAACGTAGCAGCTGTTAAGGGAATTGTTGCTCCCAGGTTTAAATTTATGGCAGAGGTGGCAGTGGCGGCGATCGGCGCGGAGCCAAACGAAAATGTCCGGGCGAGCCGTACCGGTTGATTGTTCGTCTCAAGGGCCTTTCGAAGTTCGACGACTTGTCGTCTGAGCCGAAGCAATTGGTCACGGGTCTCAGCCGGTTGGGTCGTGGCACCAATTGCTCCCTCTAGACGTTCTAGACGTTTGGCCAGTAGAGCATCAGCTTCACGTATGAAGA
Organism: Nitrospirales bacterium; assembly: GCA_963555755.3. GTDB lineage: Bacteria > Nitrospirota > Nitrospiria > Nitrospirales > UBA8639 > Nitronereus. Next base: position 3,419,297 of record OY820905.2, on the reverse strand, counting down.
CGCGGCGATACGGATTGCCATAAATGAGACTGCCAAACCCGTTGATTTCCATTGCGTCACCCTGAGAATAATCAGGCTCTTGGAGATCTCGGTTGCCTCAGGAAGGCAAACCCCATGATCCCTGATTGTCCTAACTTCATTCATTTTCGAGTTGTAGCACTGCCGGAAGAGGTCGATAAGAAGCCGTTTGGCGTTCGGGGAGCGGAGCCGGAAGGGATTGCATGAAAATGGTGAAGCCGTGCATTCACCATTTTTCCAAAAGGATGCATGACTCTGGAAGTTCCGGCAATCCCGCTGTCCTAAGGCCTGAGGCCTCGTAGACCGGTGATTTTGCGCACCCATTCTTTCGAATGGGGTGGCCCTTATCGAAACTCAACCTGAGTATTTCTTCGGCAGGTTCCAGAACTTGTTAAGGAGAAATTCATCGGTAAATCAATGAATAACTCCAGGTTTTAATGGCAAGATGAATCTTGCAGTCTGGGGTATGGGATTGCGCTATTTTGTTCAAGATTGTGTCTAAATGTAGGCCGTGTTGGCACCTGGTCCTTGTTTCGTTATTCTTGCAAGAATAGTTGCTCAGTTTTGGAAGTTTTCTTGAGGTTGTTCGGGACGGTCCTTGTTTCTTTGGAACGTATCTCTGTCGGGTTTTTGGCTGACCTTTGGCCTCAAGCACCTGAAGAGGATTCAGGGCACCTTACTGGCCAAGCCGGATATTTCGGACTTCGACACCTTACTTCTGGCTCACCAACCGAAGGGCCTTTTCTTTGAACTGTTTGGTGTAACGTCGTCGTTTCGACATGACACACCTCCTGTGCCCAAAGCTGGTGCCAAGTATTTCGATCCCTTGTGGCGTGTGGGGAGGGGAAATGGGCGAAGGAAGAGTGCCGGTTCGGGAGTTGAACCGGAAGCCAGGGTGGGATTAGTGATCCATCGCAAATGAGCTGCCATAAGTTCGGCTCCATCATTCCCAGCCGCCTCCGAATCAACCCGCCCAACCGCCCTACAGTCGCCGAGTTGCCTGCCTGAAGAACATTTTTCTCGCACAGGGCCTTCCGCCACCCCTGTGCATCAACCCCTTGTAGCAAATTGGAATGGGCAACGATACCAAGGTGCGCCCCCCCCTTGTGAGTCATGAATTTTGGAAAACTTGTAGGAAGCTTTTTGTCGGCACAATAAGCCAAAAAGACGGGCAGGCCGGTCTTTTGCGTTTACCGGACTCGTGTCGTGCGGAAGGTGTGGGTGTGCGATCACGGCAGAAATAAAGAAAGGCCGATACATTTATTATCGTTGTACCGGATGTAAGGGCAAGTGCGGCGAAGCCACCCTTCGAGAGGAAAAGCTACAAGGACTGTTGGGGGAACTGGTACGGGCAATTGAAATCGACGGAGACAAAGTGGAGTGGATCAAGGAAGCCCCGCGCGCAAGCCATCAGAATGAACGAGCCTATTCACTATACCTTCAACAAACCCCACACGAGCAACGTCGTTTACTGAATGTTTTACTATAGAACTGCACCCTGACTAACGGAAGTCTGCGTCCTAACTACAAAAAACCGTTCGGCCTGCTCGCTCAACGGGTTAAAAATGAAGGGTGGCTGGGGGAGAAGGATTCGAACCCTCACAGCCAGAACCAGAATCTGACGTCCTACCCTTAGACGATCCCCCATCCTCTGAAAAGCTTAATGGAGCCTCTTATCTGAGTCAAGAAACAGATGATGGGAAGAACCCCTCACCCTACCCTCTCCCCAAAGGGGCGAGGGACAACCAAGGCATTTATCAACTGGCAATATTGCTAAGGGTGCCTCTTGCCCCCTTTCCTTTCTCCTCGCCACGTAAAAGTGGGCGAGGAAATACTGAAAATATCCACTACGAGGGTATTCTTTGAATGGCTTGGTTAATGCGATGCAGGGTTCGGTCTTTTCCTAGCAATTGCATCACTTCATGAATGCCGGGGCTGAAGGTTCGTCCGGTGAGCGCGACGCGGAGGGGTTGGGCAAACTTGCCCATTTTGAGGCCATCTTCCTCCAGGACAGATTGTATGACGGGATCGAGTGTTTCCTTGGATAGGCTATCTACGACGCTCATGCGTTCGGCAAACTTTTTGAGGCTTGGGGCAATTGCGGGCGTAAGAAATTTGATCGCGGCTGCCTCATCCATCGTGACTGGCTCCGTAATGAACGGCATGAACCAATCGGCCATTTCGACGAGAGTTTTGGCGCGCTCTCTGACATGCGGGACAACGGCCTCAAGGCCCCCTTGTGGTTGAACCGGTCCGTTTGGATCATACCCGTGTTGTGTGAGGAACGGGACCAGTAACGTGGCAATGTGTTGAGGATCACCCTGTTTAATATATTCGGCATTCAACCATTGAAGTTTTTCGTGATTAAACACGGCAGCCGACGATTGCACATTCTCAAACGAAAACTTTTCGATCAGTTCCTGAATCGTAAAGATTTCTTGATCGCCATGAGACCATCCAAGCCTCACGAGATAATTCACCAGCGCTTCCGGTAAATACCCCATTTCTTGATAGGCCAATACCGAGGTCGCGCCGTGCCGTTTGGACAATCGCGCTTTATCCGAACCAAGAATCATCGGCAAATGCGCGAACTTGGGGACCTGGTACCCCATGGCTTCAAACATTGGCACTTGCCGAGGGGTGTTATTCACATGATCGTCGCCACGGATGACGTGGGTGATGTTCATGAGCGCGTCATCGATGACCACGGAGAAATTATAGGTGGGATAGTTATTCGATCGGAGAATAATCAAATCATCGAGCACGGTATTCTCGAAGACAATTTTCCCTTTGATAAGATCGTCAACAATTGTCTGGCCTTCTTGCGGAGATTTAAATCGCATCGCCGCTGGCCCAGTCGGTGACGTGATTCCCTTGTCGCGACACCGGCCATCATACTTACTGGACTCCCCCTTAGCCTGAGCTTCCTTACGACGCACCTCTAACTCTTCGGGCGTACACACACACCAATAGGCTTTGCCTTGATCTAACAACTCCTTGGCTTTTTCACGATACAGATCGAGTCGGTCAGTCTGGCGAAGCGGACCTTCATCCCAATCCAGCCCGACCCATCGCATCCCTTGCACAATGGCTTCGATGGCCTCATCGGTGGATCGGGCCCGATCGGTATCTTCAATGCGCAACACAAAGGTCCCGCCGTGATGCCGAGCGAACAGCCAATTAAATAACGCCGTCCGGACTCCGCCAATATGGAGATAGCCTGTTGGACTTGGGGCAAAACGAACTCGAACGTTGGTCATTCTGATTCATCCTTTGTCATTGGGATTGGCGATTTACCCAAACCTTGTATCCCCTCACCCTACCCTCTCCCCTCAGGGGCGAGGGTGAAGAAAGAAACGTCAAACAGATTAGAAACTGAGTGCTAGGTGGGTTACCTAGTGTGCTCTATTCTTCTATCAGAGGCCATTGAGGTATTGCCACTTATTTTCTCAACACATGTTCAAATTCTCCTCTTTCTTGACCGGTGTGACCCTACATGTTAGATTCGAATCCGTTAAGATTTTTTTCGAATTTACCGAAAAAACGGGTTGCGTGGGGCTGTGGCGCAGTTGGGAGCGCGCGTGAATGGCATTCACGAGGTCGCCGGTTCAATCCCGGCCAGCTCCACCAGCTTTCGCTCTTTGAGCTTCAGCTGGCAAGCCAACCAAATATTGAAGCGAAAGCTCTCCGCCGTAGCCTTGGCGAAGGCGGACTTTCTTGTAGAGATTTCCAAAAAAAATTTGGGGCAAGCAATATTTACCTTTCTCCTCGCCTCCTGCCTTCATTCCACATTCAGTTTTTCACCCCAGTTGGGTTTTTCTCCTGAATGTTACACAAGCAGAAGCGTGTCAAGACAGATCGTACCGTAAGCCATGATTCATATTGAAGAATTAACCAAAGAGTTTCCAACCAAAACCTTGTTCTCTTCGGCCTCGGCGCACTTGCGTCCGGAAACACGAGTCGGCTTGGTGGGGCGAAACGGGACTGGAAAAACCACCCTCCTCCGAATGATCATTGGTGAAAATACAGCCGATGATGGCTCCATTCGACAACGCCCCTGGCTCCGCATTGGCTATCTTCCCCAAGAACTCGAGGCCCCAACCAAACTGACCGTCCTACAAGCCACTCACCGCGACGAATATCCCGAGCATGAGGCCAAACGGATACTCTCCGGCCTGGGTTTTGGAGAAGGCGACTGGGACCGAAAGCTCGAAACCTTTTCAGGGGGCTATCGTATGCGTGTAGCCCTTGGGCATTTACTCCTCTCCCATCCCGACGTGTTAATGCTTGACGAGCCGACAAACCATTTGGATAAACCCACTCAAGCATGGTTGGAATCTTACCTGCTGAATTCCAAAATAACCATGCTGATCATCAGTCACGATACCGCGTTTTTGGATCGAATGGTCACGCACATTTGGGAAATTCGCGATGCGCAACTTCAAGAGTACCGTGGCAATTATTCCGATTTTCAAAACCTCCGGTTTCAACTCGATCTCCAACAATCCGCAGCTGCGCAACGACAGGCCAAAGAAGTCGCCCGCGTGCAAAAGTTCGTCGATCGCTTCCGGTACAAAGCCAATAAAGCTAAACAGGTTCAATCTCGGATCAAGCAATTGGAAAAGGTGAAGCTCATTGAAACCAAACGCGATACGAAGCGCCTTCGTTTTCGATTCCCTGAGCCAAAACCAAGCGGCAGACTTCCTCTTGACCTACAGGGGATCAGAAAACAATACGGAGAAAACGTCGTCTACGACAACATGGACTTTGCCGTAGAACGAGGTCAGCGTGTGGCCCTGGTTGGTGAAAACGGCGCAGGGAAAAGTACCTTATTAAAAATATTGTCCGGCGTGTTGGAATTCGAGGCCGGCACCCGTAAGGAGGGGCATGGGGTCTCGCTCCATTACTTTGCGCAGCATCAAGCCGAAATTCTCAATCCTGAACACACCATTTTAGAATCCTTGGCTGAAGCTGCGCGACAAGCCGAAACGAATTATTTGCGAAGCATCGCTGGGGTGTTTCTCTTCTCTGGGGATGATCAGAAAAAACCCATCAAGGCGTTGAGCGGAGGGGAACGCAATCGAGTGGCCTTGGCTCGCATGTTAGCAGAACCGGCCAACACGTTGCTGCTTGACGAGCCGACTAATCATTTAGACCCCGGCTCCGTTGATGTGCTCACCGACGCAATGACGATCTTTCCCGGTACGATTGTGTTCATCTCACACGACCCGACGTTTTTGAGCCGGGTGGCAACACGCGTCGTGGACATTGACGAAGGCGTGCTGACGGATTATATCGGCGATTACGAATATTATCTGTGGAAACGATCGAAGGAACTCGAAGAACTTCGGAAACAAGAAGAAGCTCAACAGGCTTCCAACCTCAAGGAAAAGAAGCGGAAGAAACACACCAACGGTGCTTCCCCCATAGAGCCCCCTCCTCAGGAGAAAAAAGTCAATCGGCGAGACATCACCAAATCCATCAATCGGCTGGAGAAACAAGTCGCGCGCGCAGAAGAAGAGATTGCCGACCTAGAGGAGCGGATCAAGACCCGAGCAGCGGAACTTGCGGCTCCCGAACTGTATCAAGACTTTGCCCGTTGGAATGAACTCCATCAAGAACACGAACAATGGAAGCGCGATCTCAACGTATTGACGGACAAGTGGTCAGACCTCTCTTCTCAACTTGAAACCCAAAAACAACAGATGGAACAGGTGGGGTGAGACGTAATGCGTGAAGGGTCATGCGTGAAGCGTGAAGAGGAAAAACTTCCCTACGCTTCACGCATAACCCTTCACGCATTACGTCTTCCGAGGCCGGTAGTACCGTCGCCCTTCTAAGGATGGCGGAAGGTGGCTTTGCTCAACTTGTGCTTCTGGATCATCGTGAACATATCGATACCCTTTCCCATAGCCCACATCTTTCATCAGCGAAGTGACAGCATTCCGGAGGTGCAAGGGCACGGGCAAATTCCCCAATTGTTTGGCATCGGCTAAGGCTTCCTTTAAACCCACATACGAGGCATTGCTTTTAGGGCATGAGGCCAAGTAGGTCGTACCATGCGCCAAATTAATTTGTGCTTCGGGCAGCCCTACCTGCACCACTGCTTGAAAAATCGCGGTCGCCACCATTATGGCCATTGGCTCGGCATTGCTCACATCTTCTGAGGCAAAAATGACCATGCGCCGTGCAATGAATTTCGGATCCTCACCTCCTTCCAACATACGAGCGAGCCAATACAACGCACCATCGGCATCGGAATCTCGCATGCTCTTAATGTACCCAGAGATCAGGTTGTAGTGCTCTTCCCCGTCTTTGTCATACCGGAGCGACTTCTTCTGGAGAATGCGTTTGAGCTGTTGCTGATCAAGGGCCCGTGGGGATTTATCTTTTGCAGCCACTTGTCTCACCGCGTATTCCAGGGCCGAAAGCAGGGATCGTGCATCCCCATTTCCATAGTGGATCAGCCCCGTTCGAGCCTCACTGGTCACGGTCACATTGAACTTCCCCAGCCCTCGCTCCTGATCCGTCATCGCCCGATCCATGATGGTTCCCATCGCCTCCTCATTCAAAGAATGTAGCTCCACGACCATTGAGCGTGACAACAGCGGGGCAATAATTTCAAAGGACGGGTTTTGAGTCGTCGCCCCAATCAGAGTAATATCGCCGCGCTCCACATACGGGAGAAAGGCATCTTGCTGCGCTTTATTAAATCGATGAATTTCATCCACGAATAAAATAGTATGTTGACCGGTCATCCGGCGACGTTGTACCGCCTCTTTGATGATGGTGCGAAGTTCAGGCACGCCACTGACCACCGCCGAAAACGGGACAAAGGCGGCTTCCGAATGTCGTGCAATGAGATGAGCCAAGGTTGTCTTCCCCGATCCCGGAGGCCCCCAAAGAATGAGTGAAGGAACCTGATCGGATTCAATCGCCTGTCGTAAGGCTTGATTCTCTGAGAGCAGATGCTCCTGACCCAAAAATTCTGAAAATGTCTGAGGCCGGAATCGCTCCGCGAGAGGTCCGACGGAAAAGGAGATTGGGCCGGCTTGGGTGTTGGAAGAATCACGAAACAGGTCAGGTTGCGGAGGATTGTTACTGGGTATCATGAGATCCTCACGAATTATCGAGGTGGCAGAAACGTGTTCTGAAGGTTCGCGCAAGAATACCTTATGCTATAACGCCATGCGGATGTCCTGCAAACTGTGATTCGATTTCGTTATTCCCCGGTGCTCTGAGAGGGGGTAACCATTGAGGTCCCCCTTATGGAAAAGGGGGTTATGGGGATTTTCCAATCATATTGTTTCCTTTAAATACCCAACGACAAAACCGGAAACCTTAGGGCTCGCGCAAGAATACCTTCCCGTGTTTGGGCGTCGATCCATCCCGTCTGGCGGCATTGCTCGTCCTTTCCATACGCGGAGTATGCGCAGTCCTCGCGCCTTGCCAGACAGGCGTCTCAACACCCAAACAGGGAAAGTTATTCTTGCGCGAACCCTTAGGAGCAACACATGAAAATACACGTCAACGGAATCGATCTCGCGTATTCGGATGAAGGACATGGGGCGTCGATCATTTTCCTCCACGCGTTTCCGCTCAATCGTACCATGTGGGAACCCCAGGTCGCTGGGCTCAAGGATCGATATCGAGTGATTACGATGGACCTTCGGGGGCATGGAGAGTCCGATGCTCCAATGTGGCGCTATACCTTGGACCTGTTTGCCGAGGACATCAAAGGCTTGCTCGATCACCTTGGGATTTCAAAGGCGACATTCGTCGGGCTGTCCATGGGTGGGTATATCCTTTTTGCGCTGTATCGAAAGTACCCAACGTTCTTTCACGCTCTGGTGTTAGCCGATACCCGAGCGACCGCCGATACTCCCGAAATCAAAACCGCTCGATTCTCCATGGCCCAAGTCGCGTATAGGCGGGGGGCCTCGGCTATTGCAGACCTCATGCTCCCAAAGCTTTTCAGCCCTTCAGGATTGGAAAATCGAAAAGACTTGGTCGCTAGGTTACGGAAAATGATAATCGGCAACCAAATCTCCGGTATCGTGGGCGACCTCATGGCCATGGAAGAACGACCGGATTCCACCCCGCTCCTGAAAAGGTTCAACGTTCCAACTTTGCTTTTGGTAGGGGAGAACGACTTAGCTTCACCACTAGAAGAGGTGAAACGAATGGCAGAACACATACCTCATTCACAATTTAGGCTCATCCCTCAGGCAGGACATGTTTCAAATCTGGAGCAACCCGAAGTCTTCAATCATGCCCTCATACAGTTCCTAGAAAATCTCGACCGATCTGCAGGCGACAATTGAGGGTGCTTAAGTACAGGATGTCGAGGGGAACGAGGGTATCTGTTTGGAAATTTTAGTTTTCTTGAAGTAATTTGGGGTCAGACTCGACTTAATGAATTCTTACGATCACCCCTTGCGGAACACATACCTAACTAAATCGAGTCTGACCCCTTTTTTATTTATTGGACTTGATGGGGGAAGATAGAAAAAATCTAGATCTCTGTGAAGGCGGATGGGTAGGAGCGTTAGCCTGTTTCTCGGGCGGGAGGTCGAATCAACCTCAAAAACTCATCGCGGGTTTGTTGTTGTTTGCGGAAGGCACCGAGCATATGGCTGGTGACTGCTACGGTGTTTTGTTTTTCCACACCCCGCATCATCATGCAGAGATGCCGTGCTTCAATGACTACCCCAACTCCAATCGGGTCTAACTTTTTCTGAAGGGTTTCAGCAATTTGGACTGTCAAACGTTCTTGTATTTGGAGCCGCCGGCTGAACACGTCGACGATTCGAGGGATCTTACTTAATCCAACAACTTGTTTCTTTGGGATGTACCCCACATGACATTTTCCAAAAAACGGCAGCAAGTGATGTTCGCACAAACTGAAAAAATCGATGTCGCGGACAATAACCATTTCATCGTACTCAATGGGATACAAAGCGCCATTGACCAGGTCATCAATATTCTCTTGATAGCCTTTTGTGAAAAACGTCAGCGCGTCGGCCACACGCTTTGGCGTTTCTTCCAAACCACGTCGCTTGGGATCCTCGCCAAGTATCGTCAGGAGTTGGGTGATCAAGCCTTCGAGATTCGCCGGGGTCCCCTTTTCGGGTGCTCGTGTGACTCGACCAACTTTTCCTTTGACCTGTTTTAGCGCAGAGCTTCGACCAGATTGTGTTTTCGAACGTGGTAGATGATTCATGAGTTGTTCACGAGGGAAAGAGGTTGGATGAGAAAACGAGGCCCTTACCCATGCCGATCGCCTTGATATTCGAAATAATTGTCACGGGTTTCAATGAGCCCGATTTTCTCTAACTGCCCGAGAGGAATGGCATCCACCAGTTCATCCCAAATAAATCGAGCGACATTTTCTCCCGTGGTCACCACATCTTGGAAGGCCGGATCGTGGTTGAGATGTCGATGATCAAACCGTTCGAGGATTGTTGTCGTCACCAGCCGATCCAGACGTTCAAGATCCGTGATCTCACCCGTCAGAGCATCGATTTCGCCACGCACGGTTACCAGAACCGTGTAATTGTGCCCATGCCCGTTGAGATTATTGCATTTTCCAAACACTTTCCGATTGACGTCATCAGACAGTTCCTTGGCATGTAATCGGTGGGCTGCACAGAAATGATATTGCCGGGTCAGGCGCGCTTGGTGATTCATGATCTTACGACTGAGAAGTTTTGGTTTCTTCTTGAACGGATTCCGTTGTTCCAAACTTTTCTTCGGGGACTTGCACCATGACATCGCCAAAAATTTTCGCCTGGCAACTTAACCGATGGTACGGCTCGGTGAGGGCTTCTCGGTCTAATAAATCTTGTTCCTCAAAATCTATTTCGGATAAATGCTCGCCCCCCACCATCACTTCCACCCGACATGTTGAACACGAAGCATTGCCCCCGCAGTCATGCTCCAACGGAAAACCCAACAATTCTGCGGCTTCGAGGACCGAGACGTTTTCGGGCACCTCTCCACTTTTTCCTTCTGAGTGAACGAACGTAATGCGCGGCATAACCAATTAACCCGTAGCGGAAACCACCTCTGCAGGAGAAGGGTTAAAGGGGCACGCATGGTTGGCCACGTGCGCTTCAAACTCGTGCTGGAACAGACGAAAACTGTTTTGGACCAGCACCGAGGCACCAGTCACTAACGTGCAAAAACCCGTCCCTTTCACAAACCCACAGATCTGCAACATTTTATCCAGATCTTCTTGGGTCCCATGTCCCTCTTCAATTTTCGTAACGAGTTCTTCAAGATGTTCTGTACCAATCTTGCAGGGTGGACATTGTCCGCAACTTTCTTCCCGAAAAAAGGTGGAAAGCTTCAGCGTGTGAGCGACCATACACGTGGCATCATCCACCACAATAACGCCGGCTGACCCTAATCCCGTCCCGGCCTTTTTCAACGAATCAAAATCCATGCCGAGGTCCAGCGCATCAGGGCCCACCATCGAAAAAGACGGGCCTCCAGGGAACACGGCTTTCACTTTTCGCCCATTCGCCACCCCACCACCACATTCTTCGATTAAATAGCGAAGCGGGGTGCCCAACGGCAGCTCATAGACTCCCGGACGTTGCACGGCGCCACTAAGACTAAACAACATCGTTCCCGGAGTTTTTTCCGCCCCGACTTCCTTAAACCATTCGGCGCCCTTGCGAAGAATATGGGGCACATGGGAGAGCGTCTCGACATTATTGACCAAGGTGGGTTTTCCATGGAGGCCAAAGTCTGTTGGATAAAATGGAGGCTTCTGTTTGGGTTGAGCTGGGCGACCTTGCATTGATTCCAACATAGCGGTTTCTTCACCAGCCACATAGCTGCCGTGGCCGTCAAAAATCTCTATCTCCAAATCAACGCTTGAACCCAAGACATTCTTACCCAGAAATCCCCGTCCTCTGGCTTGCTCTAAGGCCTTCTCAAAACTCGCCCTGGCTTCAAGAAATTCAGCATTCAAATAGATGTACGAAGCTTTCACTCCAGCAGTAAAGGCCGCAATCAAACAGCCCTCAAGCAATTGATGGGGGTGGTGTTGAATCAGGTACCGATCTTTAAAAGTCCCGGGTTCATGCTCTCCCGCGTTACAGACAAAATACCGTTCCTTGGTTCGGTGATGAACCACTTTTTCCCATTTCAGGGCGGTCGGGAAACCCGCGCCCCCACGACCCCGCAAAGACGCACGCTTGAGCTCATCAATCACGCCATCCGGATTGTTCTCTCGCACACACCGTTGCCAGGCTTCATAGCCCCCTTGTTTGATATAGGCATCGATATCCCAAGGTTCGCCATTCATGGGTTGAAGAAGGCGAAGGGGCATGTCATTCGTCATACAATAATCCTGACTATCTTCAATGGGTTTGGACACAATATCTCAACTCAGAACTTTTAACTATACGGGTCAATCCATAATTCCGTCAAGCATTTGGGCTCACGAAAAAGGCGAAAACCGCAACACTCTCAAACACTTACAACCACCAAGTCACGGCATTTACACCTCAACTGGCCGTAAAGAATAATCATAAAAACCCCACGGTCCCGGTTGAGAGTTGATGGGGGAGCTTGTACACTTCCTCGCGCGAGGAGGACCACTCAGGAACCATCTCGCGTCGCAAGGTCACTGGGTTCAAGGGAATACATTGAGAGGGAAGGAGGCAGATACGTGGCATCGCAGAATACAGCACCATTGGTCGGCATAATCATGGGAAGCAAAAGCGATTGGGAAGTCATGCGACTCGCCAGCGAGACGCTGACCCAATTGGGGATTGAAAATGAATGCCGCGTCATTTCTGCCCACCGGGCCCCTGATGCGCTCATTGAATACGTCGCCCAAGCAGAATCACGAGGGCTGAAAGTCATCATCGCCGGAGCGGGCGGGGCCGCACATTTACCTGGAGTCATCGCCGCCAAAACCACGTTGCCGGTGCTGGGCTGCCCCATGCAATCCAAAGCACTTCAGGGATTGGACTCCTTATTGTCGATCGTCCAAATGCCCAAAGGTATTCCCGTGGCTACTCTGGCAATCGGTGAAGCGGGGTCGGCCAACGCCGCCTTATTTGCGGCAGCCATCTTGGCGTTATCCGATTCGAAGATTAAGCAACGGCTGGAAGAATATCGGAAGAAACAAACGGAGAAAGTGCTGGCGGATACATATTTAAAACCGTGAAGCGTAAAAGAACATAAAGAAGTCTCACACGCATAACGCCTGACGGGTCACGCATTACGGCTTTTTATCCTGCATCCAAAATTCGATCGACTTCCTTACACAACTCGCGGACGCCCTGGGCCGAGTTGTCGAACGCGGTTTTTTCTTCAGGCGTGAGATCATATTCCAGGATTTCTTCCACACCATTTTTTCCAAGGCAAACCGGGACTCCCATGTAAGTACCCTTCAATCCGTATTCCCCTTCACAGAGCGCGGCACAGGGAAGCACTTTGTGTTCATCCTTGAGGATCGATTCCACCATTTCCACAGCCGAGGCAGCCGGAGCATAATAGGCACTTCCAGTCTTCAGCAGGTTAACGATTTCTGCCCCACCATTGCGAGTCCGCTTCACAATCTCATCGAGTTTTTCTTTAGACATCCATTGATCGACTGGCCGGCCACTCACGGTGGTATATCGAACCAACGGAACCATGGCATCTCCATGGCCCCCTAAGACCATCGCCTGCACATTGTGCACTGAGACCTTCAATTCTTGAGCAATGAACGTGCTGAACCGAGCAGAGTCGAGCACGCCCGCCATTCCAACCACGCGCTGTTTTGGAAATCCACTGGTCCGGTATGCCACATGGGTCATCGCATCTAAAGGATTGGCCACAATGACTAAAATAGTTGACGGTGACCGCTTCACGATTTCCTGGACAACCGACCGGACAATTTTGGTATTGGTTTCGAGCAATTCCGATCGGCTCATCCCTGGCTTGCGCGCAATACCCGAGGTAATGACGACGAGGTCTGACCCTTCCGTTTCATCATAGTTGTTCGTTCCAATAATAGGAGAATCGTATCCACACACTGCCCCAGCTTGGGCCAAGTCCAATGCCTTGCCCTGCGGAAGTCCTTCAACAATATCTACCAAAACAATGTCGTAGCTATTCTTTTCAGCGAGCCGTTGCACCGCCGATCCTCCCACATTGCCAGCCCCTACTACTGTCACTTTCCGCTGATTCATAGGACACCTTTTCCATTCAAATCGAAAAACAGCCTAGTCATCATCATGACTGGCCCATCCCGCAACCTTGAAATTGATGGTGCAGACGAAGTTGTCCCCATAATAAAAATTCAGTTTAATCTTTTTCCGGCCAAATTCACGAGCAAGGAATTCCTCTGGACCATCGACAAGCTCTTGATAGGTTCCAGGAGGATAGACTTCCAAATCGGTAAAACTCACAATCATGCCCGTTTTGACTTCCTGCATAATTTTGGCGGAACAATGAGGATAGATCTCCCAAAACTTCGCATCAACTTCTTCCCGCGTCGGTTCGGAACTTGGATCGCCGATGATCCGATCTTTTTTTTCAAATTTGGCCAACCGGCGAATATACGGATATTGTTTCCCGGTAAACAGCTTATACAGCCAAGGGGGAATTTCTGGTTTAGTTGAGTCAGTGGTCATGGATAAGATTTTCGTGATGCGTAAAGCGTAATGCGTGAACCGTAAAAATTGCTAATTCAAAAACCCATCACGCATTACGGAACACGTAAACCGGGCGTTCAAAAAGGTCGTCCAGCAAGGCCGCAGGACCGTGGGCGCGCGGAGCGTACTCATAGTACGTGAGCACGGCAACGGGCCGAGAACGCCGCTGGCGGCCTTTTTCAACGCCCGGTTAGTCGTTGATACACCCGTGGCAACCGTTCAGGCAAGTCCGCCACATCATCAAGGACCAGATACTGAACATCTCCATACATTCGTTTGAGGTATCCGGTGGCTTCTTGATCAACCGTCAGGCAAAACGGACTAATGCCGCGCTGACGCGCTTCACGTAAGGCCATCTTGGTATCCTCCAGAGCATATTCTTCTGCATACCCGCCATCCAGCGGCTTTCCGTCACTCAACAAGATCAACAAACGATGCCGGGCAGGGCATTGAAGCAACTTCTGAGCGGCGTGACGAATGGCGGCTCCATCGCGATTTTGTTGCAACGGAGTCATGGCTTCAATGCGCTGCGCCACTTGATAGCGTAGAGTGTCTTCGAAATCTTTGAGCACGAGAAAATCCACATGATCCCGCCCTTGTCCGGAAAAAGCGTACAAAGCGTATTGATCGCCTATGGCCTCTAATGCCTCAATCAACAACACCAACCCTTCTTTTTCAATATCAATCACACGACGCGCTCCGGTTTCAATCTGCCGACCGGTCGATCCACTCATGTCCACTAAAAACGCTACGGCCACCTGCCGTTCCCGTTTGTCTCTGCGTGAATAGATCCGGTCGGACGGCTCGGCTCCCGCGCGCCGATCCACGGCTCGACTAATGACGGCATCGAGATCGAGTTCCTCGCCATGTTCATATCCACGCACCCGACGTAAGGCCGTTGGGCGAATGGTTTCAAAGTACCGTCTCAATAACCGGATCGAGGAAGCATGTTTTTCGAGAGTCGCCTGGGCAAAGTCCGGGCTCCCTTCCGGACCTGGCCGTTCAATGACTCGACACCATTTGAGTCGATAGTCTTGTATCATTCCATCCCATTCAGGATAGAGATAGGTTCGATCTTCACCCTTTTGAACCTGTAACTCGCCTTGCCCTGACCCTTTGACCTCCCAATGTTTCTCCAAGATGCGATCTTCACCAGGTTGCGAATCACCCCGATCATGCGGCTGATCTTCAATTAACTCTTTCTTGCCCGATTCCTCGGATCTTCGAGATGACGACTCACCCGCTCCGCCAAACTCCTGCATGTCCGGGCTCTTACCACCAGATGGTGCGACGCCTTCTTCTGAATCCGTTTCGCCTTGGACGAGTTCCGGACTCATTTCGCCTCTGTATGCAAAGTTCGTGATAGACCGATAGGCCCCGGCAGTTTCTTCCGCCGCTCGCGGGCCAGCACCGATATCGGAGTCTTCGTCCTGAGATTCCTGAGTTAGCTCAGTCGTGGACACCTCATATGTCCCAATCATGTCTTCCATGGCCTGATAAATTTGATCCGCCGTCTCTATCACATCATGAGCCGAGGCTGAGGGTTGTAAAATAGATTGTGCCAATGCCCAACCACGCTCAATCACTGGCATGAGATCATCCTGGAAATGAACGGCATCAGCCCCTTGAGTGAAATGCAGAAGCAACGCATCCAACACCATTTCGCGTGCCGTCATCCCATGTAATAACGAACGCATACTCACTGACGCTTTGGCTAATGCCGCGAGATCATGACAAAGCCCTGGATATTCTTGTTGCAGAAGAAACTCGACCCGCGCATCTTCGAGGATCGTCCACAGATCTTGAATCACACCCTTTTGAGGGTAGAGAGAAAAGAGATCCCCCAAACACTTAATTTCCGGCGCAATCGTGGGGGTTTGATTTCTTAAACCCTCGCCCCCTGGAAGGGGGAGAGGGGAGGGTGAGGGGGTTGTCCCCGCATCCCCATCACCGCGTCGATATCGAGACACCACCTCTTGCGCCAAAGCCCGAACAGCCTCTAGATCAATCCGATACGTTCCAAACTCCAAGTGCCCTACTTCGTGCGCGACCATCACGGTATAACATCGAAGATTCACCTCACGCGTGGGGTATTGATTCATCACCATGGGCAACCGGATTCGCATACCTTCAGGGGTCTTCTCGGTTCGAGCAAGACCACTATTTTCGGACAACGATTCTATAGAAATGGATTCTCCGCAAATCATCTGAGCAAACAGTTTTAACGAACGTGCCACTTGTCGAAGCGGCACCCCATTCATGGCCTGTTCAATCGAACTCAACGCCTTGGACGTTTCAAGCGCAAAATAAGCGCGAGCCCCATCGATGCTATAGTCCAGCACATCCATGCCACCACGGAACCATGTCTCAAAGGCATCGTGGGTATCATCTGATCCGACCGTCACACTCACCACCTCCGGACATCGTCGCAAATAGGCCAGCGTGACTTCAGCATCACGTTCCGCCAGAAGCCCTCCATATTGCAACACCGTAGTCTGCCATTCTTTGGTTGGAAGAGCTTTTGTCAATAGGGGAATTTCACCCAGAAACGTCAGAGCGGTTTCAGGGGAACGATCGGCAAGGGTCGATCCAAGTGCAACAACCCGTGGCCGCACATCCATCGCTTCAATTTCTTTTAAGAGCGAAGGACTCGTTCTAAAGAATTCCAAAATCCCGATATAGTCAAGTTTCCCAAGGCTATTTTGTGTGATGAGTTTCATCCCGAACGCGACCCAGGGCCGAACGTCATCTAAAGGCAGCACGTCGGCCACATTGGCACATTCTCGAAAGAATTCAATCCCTAGTACTTGGTTCCACTCCGTAAGTTCTTGTCCCACTTCGGCCCAACCGGCCAGATCGATTGCTGGATCGGCAAACAGTAATTCAGGGGTCTTTCGGAAAAACTCAAACGCACAATTCGCGGCATACTCGGAATCGCGATCCGCCACTTCCAGCGAAACGACGAGAACGTGTTGGCGAAGAGCCGGAGTGTCCAGCACTCCCAAAATCCGTGGGCTTTCCCGTAGATACTTGAGCGTGACCGCGCCCGACAAAGCCGCTAACGCAATAGCCAAATCCAACCACCAGACAACCGTGTGCGGATCACATCGGCGAAGGACTTCCGGCAAGGCTTCGATCGCCTCCCCCGCAAGTTTGGCTGAACTATCCTGTAATTCCGAAAGAAGTTCCAATACCTGTGCAGAAACACCAGCCTCCTCCAAAAGCGGAGTAACTTCACCGGCAGCTTCCTGGCTCAACCGATTTCCAAAAACGGCAAGAAGTTCTTTTTTAAGGGATGAATTATCCATAGCACGTTTTTAGCATGAAAATTTCGACAGACCTAATATGTTCCGGACTTCGTCCTCAGTGACACCGATAACCTCAATTCGTTTCTTTCGACTGGCCTGGCCCGAAGAAACCGACACTCCACGTTGAGGGATAGAAAACAATTTCGCCACATGGCGACACAACGCAGCATTGGCTTTTCCCTCAACAGGTGGGGCAGCCACGCGAAACTTTAAAGCATCACCATGCATGCCGACAAATTCTGTTTTCGAAGCCTTGGGCTGTACGTGCACCGTGAGGATGACCCCATCTGAAGTCGATTCAATCATTGTTATTTCAACAGGTTACAATGATTTCATGGAACATGGATCCAGTTCCTTTACCATGAAAAATTTTCTCATATTTCGTATTGACAACCACAACAATTGGGGCTTAGAATCTATTTAGTTGAGAACGGTAATCAAAATCGTATTCGGATAAACATTATGTACATTTGTGTTTGCAAAGGGATCAAGGAAGCGGATGTCAGGGCACTCGGTCGAGCCGGAGTGACCTGTCCCAAAGAGCTCGCCTCAACCCTCGAAATTGATGACAAAGATAACTGCTGTGGCCGATGCATCAAAAACCTCGTCGACTTCGTCACCATTGCTTCCGAAGAATATGTGCGGTGTCACTCTTCGGTGCAAGCCTAATTCCTTCCAAATTTTCTTTCCAAAATTTCCTCGGAGTAAGATGCACTTTTTAGTCCTTGGCTGCATAACCCCTTTTCTGGATCGAGGTACATCGTTGGTATGACTGAACCGACCGTTGCCCCATACGGTTCTTGGAAATCCCCCCTCACGTCGGACCGAATTGTCTCAAAATCGATCAAGCTCGGACAAATTTCTCTTTGCGGTGATCAGGTTTACTGGATTGAGAGTCGGCCAACCGAAGGTGGACGGAGTGCGATTATTCGCCTTCATGATGATGGGTCGCGAGAGATCCTCACGCCTCAGCCGTTTAATGCCCGGACGCGAGTCCATGAGTACGGGGGAGCGCCTTACCTCGTGGCCAACGACGTTCTCTATTTCTCCAATTTCGCTGACCAACGGCTTTACCGACAAATTCCGGGGCAGGTTCCCGAACCTCGTACTCCCAAAGCTTCCCTGTTCTACGCTGACGGAATTTACGACCATACACGCAACCGTCTAATTTATATTCGGGAAGACCAAACCGATGCTCATCACGAACCTATCAACACGATTGTCAGCATTCCACTCGATCCTGCTGGTGAACCGTATCCAGGATCAATCCTTGTCTCGGGCAACGATTTTTACGCTTCGCCTCGCCTCAACCCCAATGGGAACCAACTGGCCTGGCTTACCTGGAACCACCCTAATATGCCTTGGGATGGCACGGAACTGTGGATTGCTGACATCCAACAAGACGGTACGCTTGTCCATGCTCACTGTGTTGCGGGAGGACCAGACGAATCTATCTTCCAGCCTGAATGGTCTCCGGAAGGAATTTTGCATTTTGTTTCGGACCGGACGGGTTGGTGGAACCTTTATCAATGGCAAGAAGGGCAGGTTCACCCCTTATGCTCTATGGATGCTGAATGTGGCCTGCCCCAATGGGCCTTTGGACAGAGGCTCTATGATTTTGAATCTTCCTCTAACCTCATTTGTGCCTACACCCGAAAGGGCCTATGGCACTTAGCCAGACTGAACATGACGAACGGCCACCTGGACACGTTCGATCTTCCTTACACGGACTTTGGAAATGTTCTCGTTCGAGGGGGCAACGTATTGTGTACAGCAAGTTCCCCGTCTCACCCACATTCGATTATTCAATTGGACCTTGCGACTCATCACGTCAACATTCTTCGTCAAGCCATTGATTTCACGATCGAGGGAAAATACGTATCAGCCCCGACCGCCATTGAGTATCCCGCTAAGGATGGCCACACTGCTCATGCGTTTTACTACCCACCTCAAAACACAGACTTTCAAGCGCCGGAAGGTGAACAGCCCCCTCTTATGGTCAAAAGCCACGGCGGACCAACCGCCGCAGCATCGACAACATTTAACTTGATGATTCAGTATTGGACGAGCCGAGGCTTTGCCGTGCTCGACGTAAACTATGGCGGCAGCACAGGATATGGCCGAGCCTATCGAGAACGGCTCAATAGCCAGTGGGGCATTGTCGATGTGGATGATTGTGTCAGTGCCGTGCAATACGTGATTGACCAGGGAAAGGCCGATGCTTCACGGGTGACGATTACGGGCGGCAGCGCGGGCGGCTATACAACCCTCTGTGCCTTAACCTTTCGGGATTGTTTTACCGCGGGATCGAGTTACTATGGCGTGTCCGATCTTGAAGCCTTGGTTTGCGATACCCATAAGTTTGAGTCGCGATATTTGGACCGGCTGATCGGTCCGTACCCGGAACGAAAAGATCTCTACGATCAACGCTCGCCGATTTATTTCACCGACCGTCTCTCTTGCCCGTTAATTTTATTCCAAGGGTTAGAGGACAAAGTCGTTCCACCAAATCAAGCTGAAAAGATGTTCGACGCCGTCAAAGCGAAAGGCTTGCCCGTCGCGTATGTCGCATTTGAAGGGGAGCAGCATGGTTTTCGCCGACCAGAAAACATCAAACGGGTACTGGACAACGAGTTGTACTTCTATTCAAAAGTGTTTGGGTTTACACCAGCGGAGGGAGAAGAACCCGTTCATATTGAAAACCTCTAATCAATGAGTTTTTTCAAACACTGCTCAATACTCTTGGGACGGCTTGGTAAATCGTGTCCCCTTCTTTCCTTGTCATTTCGACCCAACTCTTTCTTTGTCATTGCGTTCCTTTTGTCATTGCGTTCCTTTTGTCATTGCGTTCCTTTTGTCATTTTGACCCATGGGAGAAATCTCCCTCGTTACCGAGCTACGGATTTCTCCCATGGGTCAAAATGACAATACCGTCGTGAGGTCGCGTGGCGCTTTTATTCTCTGTCTCGGTCGTGGGTTCTCGCATTGGACGCGGCGGAGCCGCAGCCCAGAATTCTTCCATCTGGCGAGCACGGTGTGAGTCCTTCGACAAGGCTCGGGACAGGCGGCTCCTCGCACAGTGGATCACACGCAACGGCGGAATTCCGGGTTTATTTCAGGCGTTCGATTGTTAAGGCCTGATCATTTTTTTGGACGGTGGCTTTGATAAAGTCCCCGAATTTGAACTCTTCGGACACCTTGGTTTTGTCTGTGCGTTCTACTCGGATTTCACCTCGGTCCCCACGCAAGACGTAGAAGTCGCCGTCGATCATCAGGATTTGTCCCTCCACCACACGGGTATCGGACGGGGGCCCACCCGATGCAGCTTTGACCGGCTTTTTGGCTTGACCGTTGGTCTCAGACTCTTTCGCTGACTCAGCCTTGGCTTTCTCTGGGCCAGTCCCGGAAGCCCCTTGTAGGATTGTCACTCCTGGCACATCGTTCGGACCCGCGCGCTCAATTTTTAGCGCCCTATTGTTCATAAGCACCACAGCCTTGATCCGATCGCCAAATTCAAATTCCTCCGTCACGTCCGTCTTGTACGTGGCTTCGATTTGAATCTCGCCCATTGGGCCACGCACGATGTAGAGATCGCGGTCGATCATCAGAAGATCACCGATAATTATTTTTTGATCAGGCTGCTTCGGTTTCAGGGACAGAGCAGGGGCTTTGCCTTTTTCCTTTTCTGCCTTTTTAGTATGGGGAACTTTGGCTATCATCGGCAAATTTTCCACCACCCCAGGCACATCATTTGGCCCTGCGCGTTCGATCTTCAAGGCCTTATTATTCATGAGCACCAAGGCCTTGATCCGATCGCCAAATTCAAACTCTTCCGTAATTTCAGTCTTGTACGTGGCTTCGATTTGAATCTCACCCAGTTCGCCACGTACGATATAGAGATCGCGATCGATCATCAGAAGGTCACCCACAATGGTTTTGGTCTTTTGGGCTGGCTTTCCCTGCCCCAAAGCATTTACCGTGAAAAGTAGCATGGCACAACATACGACACCCACAATGTGAGCACTCATTTTGAAGGTTAGCTGCCTCATGATGTCACCGCCCCCCAGTCTAAGTTACCAATCAAGGAAATGCGCTACACGTATAAATGGTAAAAATAATGTTTGAATTTTTCAAGTTGTACCATAGCCGTTCAGCCTTAGCCATATGCTTCCACTCACTAGTCCTATCATGATCCCCAACACGAGGTAATCGACGCCAGTCATTCGTGACTCCAAAAGGGAACGGCGCGGGTGCCCAGGCCCAAACCCTTTCGATTCCAAGGCCATGGCCAGCAAATTGGTTTGCCGCAAGGTATGGCCGATTAACGGCACCACCAAAGGAGGATACTGACGCAGCTTGCTGAAGATGGTACCCGATGGCAGATCGAGTCCACGGGCCCGCTGCGCCTGCACTACAGCACTCACCGACCCCAACAAGGTCGGCACCCACCGAAACGCTAACGATAGCGCAAATGCCAACGCATGCGGCACCCCCAGTCGATGCAAGCCCTGCGTAAACTCTTCAATGGCCGTCGTGGATAACATGAAGATGCCGCTCAAGAGCATCACATTCAACCGCAGGCCCATCCCCAATCCATACAACACTCCTTCAACCGTGATTATTTGTGACCCGATTTCAAAGAGAGGCGTTTTGCCTTCCACAAAAAATGGCCATAAAATCAGGCTGTAGACAAACAGAAGCACCAGCAAGACCAAAATCCTTTTCACGTTCGCCAGACTTTTCGCCATGATTATTGTTCCCAGCACCAGGCCCATCATCCCCAACAAAAAACTTGGATCCGAAAACATCAGGGACAAGACGAACAGTCCAAGGAGCCACAAAATCTTAGTGCGTGCATCCAACCGATGGATCCACGTTCCTTTGTCGAGATAAAGAGAAAGATTCATACTTGATCCGTTGAATAATTCAAAAGATGTTCAAATTGCCGAACACAGCCCAATTCCCTCAAATGTCGGGTCGAAGGGGGCTGTTCAAAAAGGCCCGTCCAGCAAGGCCGCAGGCCCGTTGGCGCGCGGAGCGTACATGGAGTACGTGAGCACGACAACGGGCCGAGAACGCTGCTGGCGGACCCTTCGGCCATACTCAGGGCATGCTTTTTCAACAGCCCCCGCGTTTTAACCCAGCACGAACCTCATCCACGGTTAGGAAGGTCATCCCCCAACGTTGACTGAATCTGGTGATCGAAGGCAATGCCAACGCGGCTGATTGGAGTAATGAAGGATCGGAAAAAATTTCACGGGTTGGCCCATCGGCGATGAGTTGTCCCTTTCGCAGTAACACACATCGCGTGGCATATTCCGCAACGAGCCACATGGTATGCGTGATCATCACAATCGTGTGGCCTTGCTGATTGAGCTGTTGGATCATGCGCATCATTCGAACCGTTTCCTCGGCATCAAGGCCAGTGGTGGGTTCGTCAAAGATCAAGATCTTGGGTTGAGCCGCTAACATGGAAGCCACGGCTACTCGCTGACGTTCTCCTTTGGTTAACGAAAACGGATCGTGTTGCTCCGAATCGGTCAACCGTACCGCATGAAGCGCCTCCGCCACTCGCCGCTCACATTCCTCTTTAGAACACCCGACATTTTTCGCGCCAAACGCCACCTCATTCCATACGGTTTCGGCAAAGATTTGATGATCAGGATTTTGAAACACATAACCTGCAACAGAAGCCAATTGTCCGACCCCCGCCACTTTCGTATCCAACCCCATGACCGTAACCGTACCTTCGTTTGGCACGAGCAATCCATTGAACAGTTTGGCCAAGGTACTCTTCCCGGATCCATTTTCCCCGAGAATGGCTACGAACTCTCCCTTGTGAATAGTTACCGACACATCGCGAAGGGCCGGTTGGCGCTCATCATATCCATACGTCACATGGTCGAGTGCCAGGATCGGAGGGTCTTGAGTCGAATGATCACCCGTTGAACTTTCTTGGCGTTCCTCGGGAAGGCAACAAGACAAACCAAGGTCATCGGCAACCTGCCATGCCTCTTCGACCGTGACCGGCAATGTTGACAAGTCATACCCTGCAAAGCACTCGGCTAAAGGTTGAGGTCGAATTCCGTACTGGGCAACCAAGGCAGGTTGACGAAAGAGTTCAGCCGGAGGCCCGATCCAAGCCATGTGTCCTTCCTGCATCAGGCCAATGCGATCAACGTGCAAGGTCTCATCGTATTCATGTTCTGTAAGAATCACCGTGATGCCCTGCGCTTTAAGCCGATTCAACAAAGTAAGAAAATGGCGCCTCCCCGCGGGATCGAGATCGGTCAAGGGTTGGTCCATCACGACCAGCTCAGGGTTGCGCACCAAGACCGATCCAATCACCAGTCGTTGCCGCTGTCCGCCTGATAAAGAGAAAGGATCTCGCCGCTCGAATCCGGCTAATCCTACCAGCTCGAGGGTGGTTCCAATTTGCGCAGCCACGGGCTGAGTTTCATCATGACTCTCGCTTGGAGAAAAGCATTCAAGGGGAAATCGTAACTCCGTCTCGACATTGGTCGAAATCAGCTGCGTTTCAAAGTCTTGAAAAACTATGCCCACGTGTCCAGCCTGCTGCCAAACAGGGAAGGTTGCGGTCTCTTTCCCCGCGACACGAACCGTTCCACTATAGTCGCCCTGAATAAAATGCGGGATGAGCCCATTCAACACATAACACAGCGATGATTTTCCTGAACCACTCGGACCCATGATCATCACCACCTCTCCCCGTTTCACATTCAACGAAAGGTTTAGTAACGCAGGTGTATCGGCATGCGCATGACGAAACGTCAGGTTTTGAATGGATACAATCGAAGAGGACTCGTCTATTTCCAACGAAGACTCCTGAACGAAGGAGCTGGTGGGGAGGCGACGATCTTGAGCCACAAGGCCTGTTTCTATGAGATCGCTATAACACAGGCCCCACTGTTTGACGCGCGGGTAGAGAAACAGCAATAAGGGCGGGCCCAACACCAGGGCCATAACCATATTATTAAAAAAGATCGCAGGCGTCAGGATGGAGGACGGAAGAAGGCCAAGCAATTCGACACCCCACCCGATGGTCACGGCACAGACCCAGGACGCCACGATGCACACGAGGACAAATTCCAGGCCTTGCCGCCAAGAACGAATCACAGGTTCTTTATTGGATGAAAGTGGACCTAAGTTTCCCCACAACAAGTAAGGCACATACCCATAGAGAAAGTTTCCCAAAAACCCGAACAGACTCGCCGGGCCCAACGTTCCAAAACAATCGCCGATGACATTGCCAATGCCCGCACCCCATGCTGCCGCCGGGCCAAAAAGAAGTGAGGTGACAATGGGGATGGCATTCGCGGGCCGCAACTCCGCAAACCCGGGGATCAGAGGAATGCCGACTTTAAAGGGAATGAGGATCGCAGCATAGATCGCGGCAATCTGAGCCGTCAGCACAATGAGGCGTGTATCTTGCCACACATGCCGTAGTTCAAAAAACCATCGGCGGGGATTCCAGCAGTGCAGAGATTTATCTATTGAGACTTTTGGACGAATCATGAAACGCTATTGAGTAGAGAGGGATTTTAAGGTCAGTGTTTTCATCTTTCAATCAAACGACTATCTCAAATGTGCTGGAAAAATTGCTAAGGCTGGACAGGACCAAAATAATTCAAGCTGTGAACGAAAAGCCACTAGCCAATCCTTGAAGCGTTTTGTTTTCCATAATGGCATCATGCGGGATCAGCAGGTAAGACCAGGATTTTCCCCCATGGGTTTTCTCGTGCTCGGTAGCTTGTTGACACCAAGTCGTGGCAGCCTTGGCTTTAGCAAGAACATCCTTTTGGTACATCTACTCCGTGCGCTTAGGTTCACACAAATACGTGCTGGAAAGGATCGAAGGAATTGGCCCAGGCAAGCATGCTTCCATACCCATCTCTTACAGAATTCTCCACGAGAATATTTCCGATCCGTCACAAAGAGCATGTAGGGATTGAGCGGGAACCCCGCAAAGAATTTCGACACAGAGTCTTGGAAATCCAGACGACCCAACTGAATTCTCCACGCACTGCGTGGAGAATTCACCAAGGAAAAAATAGTTTTCCCCACAAACAACGACAGCTCAAGGCTTCGTATCCCTCTGTTTCCATCTGGGACATGGTTCTACACGAACTTCGGTGATCGTTTACTGGCATGCAGAGCCGTAAAACCGATCACCGCATCACTTTCATAGCGAACAATGACATCATCATCGGTCATCTCACTGTCAGTCGCGTAGCTAGGCTTTTTAAAATTCACATACAGTGCGTCCGCCTCAGCATCGAACGTCAGCCAGACAGCATGTTGCGGTGTCCGATTTACCATGGGGAGCAGCTTCAAGTATTCCTGAAAATCGGCTATAACCAAACCTGACTCCTCTTTGCAAGCGATCGAGCATTGCTGGTCAAAAATGCGGTAATAATAAATCCGTCATCCCCCTGTTCCCGATAGACAACTTCATCGATCATAACACACTCATCTGCAGGTCCATTGCCCCCTACGACCCAAATCCCCCAGAGTCCTTCCTCCTAACAAAATTCCAACTCGCTGCTGCCCTGCCTTCGGTGGAGCCTTGGGCAAATTTTCCACCCGCAAACTATAGTCGTCCTTGCCTCACTCGCAGCGGCTCAACACGGCCTTAGGGATTTTCTTGAGCGTCAAATTGGGGAACGCATCGGGCTTTATGCAAAAGGCCCCACAGCAAATGAGGAGTGAGCGTTTGCCTGGTCACATACATGAAGTCATTATCCGTGGAATGGGCGTGCTGCCAGTACGTCAGCTCCTTGGGGCAAGGACGAAACCCTCCAAACTGAAAACCGCCTTTTTCCCCTCCCACGGATTTGGTAATCGCCACTTTATTTTCCCCAGTATTAATCTTCTTGGAAAATCACATTGTATCTGGTGAGCCACAGGCTGAGGTTTTGCACCTTTGGTCAGCGTAAGAGGCGATTGTTCGCCGTTAAGACTTCCAGGCCACGTCTCCGGAAATCGCCATCATCCGTGACCAAGGTCAAATTTCTGCTTTTGCAAAGATTGGCGAGGAGAAGGTCATTCAAATCTGACGCCCCGCATTCATATTGACCCAGCAAGGCATCAATATCCAGCGACACAAAATGGCTTTCGATCCGTGTGCAAAACCCAAGAACTTTCCGGCAGGCAGAGGCAATGGTCTTGGCCACTGGTCTGAACCGTGAGCTTCTCCGGAATGACTTGAAGTTAGCTGGTCTTTGTTGTGGAGAAAGAATATGAAACGCGAATCGGGCAAGCGCATTCACAAATTCCGAAAGAACAATGGCGTCAATAAAAATCCGACTTTGGGCTTCTACCATGCCCTTGAATGCAGAGGAGTAGGTTCGGACACGAACATCATCCGGCCTATATTGTGGGCTGTAAAGAAGGAGCCATACATTGGCATCCAAGAGGAGTTTGTCTGATTTCTTGAAATGATATTGATCAATTCGATGGACATGCCGCTCAGGCATCCGCGCCACCAATCACTGCTTTTTCGGCCTGTTTGAAGCGCTCGGGATCTTTAAAATAGGCTTTGGCGGTCTCAACGACTCGCTTGAGTAATGCACGATCTTCCGGCTCCATGTCCTGGACCTTAATCTTCGCTCGGATCTCACCTTCAGTAAACGCGCCATACAATTGCCCAATAGCGGCGTTCAGAAAAGCCGACGTAAGGCTAGTGACGTTCTGAAATGACACCGTGACGCGCATACCTTGACGCAAAGCGGCGGCAATACGATCGTGGACTTTTTGGCCGTCATCAGAAGCCACGCACAGGGAGCTCCCAACAATTTCAAACACGGAAAGAATAAGCTCAGTGCGCATAAGGAATCCCCTCTGGGTCTCATGTCGAACATTAAAAAATCTCTAAGTCCGTCAATTCAGAAGCAAGGACATATGATTGTGTATCGGAAGTATTGATTTCAACATTCACAACCGTTCCAGGGAAAGGGAAAGATAAGAGTACACTACTTGAATGTCCTTTCTCCAGCGACCAATACCCCGCATCTGAAATAATTTGGAGCCTCCCGCCGTTCAGATTGATGAACTCCGCTAACAGCTTGAGACCCAAGCCTCCGGGAATCGAACCACGCTTGGTTGTATTATTTCCTTGAGTGGCCCATTCAATTGCCTTGTCAGCCGGTAAATCCAAGCCAGCATAGTCCTTGACATTTTTTTGAATGCCAATTCCCAGATCGGCTACAGAGAAATCAAGCCGGTACCGATTTGGAAAGAATTGGCCGCAACTAAAAATCCCTAACTGTGTTTGTGAATGAATGACCGCATTGCTGAAAATTTCAAAGACGCTCTCCCGAAACCGCTTCACTAATCCAGGGGACATATGCGGCATCTCGGATCGTCGGACGAATCTCGACTCGACATAGCTCGCAAAGAACCGATCATCTTTCACATCGAAGCGTTGATAGGGGATCGTGGTGCCATAGGTATCCGGTAGAAGCAAGCATCCGTAATGGCTGAGAAACCCGTTCTTGGATAAAATCTTCTCAACCCCTGGCCGGAAATTCGTCAGATGAACCTGATTTCCAAGTTGTCCAATTCGATAGAGGATAGCTCCAAAGGGTGCACACATGTCTGCGTCAAACCACGTGGTTGAGGACAAATCAATTTCGACGTGTGTAAAGTGGAGCGCTTCGATATCAGCATTGAGACGGACCAGTGTTTCGTAGCCATGCTGATCATGGCGAATTTCTGACAGCGTGAAATTCACATCCGTACGCCTTTCTCCACATCACGAGAGGTAATCAAGGCGCGGATGAGGACAGGGTCAGGTATCTTCAGCGATTTCAAAGCTACCTCATGATGCACGGAACTGATCTATTCGTTAAAGAATTCATTTCCAGATGACCTTTTTTTTTGTGTAGACGATTAAATCTCTGAAGAGGAAGTCACCACGGCAAAATCAACACCCAGTTCTTCAAAATGTCTTCGTCCACATCGGACTTTTTCAGCTTCGCTGTTGCGGAGTTTTTCGAAGTCTTTCGTGTGTTTGGTCTCGCACAGGAGGTACAGCACCGTATCATCGCGTTTGAGAATAGCCCAATCAGGGTTGTAAGTCCCAATAGGAGTATCGATTGTAAACCACTTGGGAAGCTTGGCGAATAATTTTATATCCTCCCGTTTTTCGAGCTTTTCCGCGAACTCTCGTTCAACTTCACTGTCGTAAACCACCGCGTCATACACGCTTTTGCTCACTTCAACATGGCTGTTGAGGTAACCCACGATCTCCTCTTCCTCAAACAACCGCATACTATATTCCTGATCCGAAAGCTTTTCATACTTGACCCAGTCAATCATGAGACGGCGCAGTTCCCACTTCAGAATTGCCGAAACCGTATCAATAAAATTTTGTGGGTTAACCAGGAGGTCGCTTAGCCGCCCGGATTCCTTCAAGATTCGCACGATCCTTGCTCGCGTCAACTCGGTTTCATGTTAAAGGTAGGCGACAATATCAGGAATCGCACCCTGAAAACGGATGTAATCCGTGCCTGCCCCGAGCTGCATGGTTGTTACCCCTTTTCTTTCAACTTCCAAAAGTGCTTCCGCATAGGCAACCTTGAGAGGTTCGATTTTCTCCATAGAACTGATAGCCTTAACGGTATTACGCACCGATTCAGAGGTGTCCCTCTTTATCTCTTTCTTCACCCCGTGAATGCGGCAACCAATATTTCGGTACCAGGGTCAATAAGCGACTCAGCAATTATAACGGAATTTGATAAACGAATCTCCTACGAATCGACGCGAACTCTAGCAGAAGAGTGAGGAATTCATCGAGTTATTTGATTTGAGGAAGGAAAGGATAACAGTCAGCTACGTGGGATTCACACAGCGAAACCCGGCATGGGCATACGGATAACCCTGGCGGAACCAATTTCGGAAAGACCGACGTAATAAACACGATGCCGTGGTGGGGGATCCGCCTTTGACGATGAAGTGATCGTCATCAAAGAATCGGTTTGAATACTCGGGATAGGTCGCATAGGGTTTGAACCCTTCAAACGGATGAAAGGGTGTGCTTGTCCACTCCCATCCATTCCCAACAAGTTGCGAGACGCCAAAGGCACTGGTGCCTTGGGGATGCGCCGTGACCGGAACCGGGTCCCAATGGTGGAAATTAAAATTCCCATGTATGCCGTTGGACACCTCATTTCCCCATGGATAGGCACGTTCCTCCCCAGAAGGAGTCCCATAGGCGGCTCGATGATATTGCGCTTCTGTTGGAAGCGAAAGCCCTGCCCATTCGGCATATGCCCGAGCTTCCTTCAACGACACATACACTGGCCAATCCTCAGGCAGTGGTATTTCTTGAAACATGGTGAGAAGAAACCAGCGGTGATCTCGCTTTACCCAAAACGGGGGAACCGGTCCGCCTTCTTGCACAAATTGCTGATATTGAGCGTTGGTCACTTTATACTTGCTGATGGCAAAATCCGCGACCTCTTCTTGGCGTTCCCCAAATTCATTATCCCAGCCGAATCCGTCCCGGACCTTTTGTCCTAAGGTGACCTTTCCGCTTGAAATGTCGATCATCGCATGCTTTGGCGATGGACACACTGGTGATAGAGGTAGAGTCGGAGGCTGCTTTCCTGTTGAGGAGACATGGTGCAAAATATACGCGGTCGTTTCGGCATGCATCCATCGATGCTCAATGGCCATCTGGACAATCGGATCAGGAGCCTCTTCCAGCGCCTGGTCAACTTTTTCACGAACCTGGGTATTATACTCCTGGACTTCCTCGGGCGAGGGCCAATCCGCTGGTGTATCTTTTGGTGAAGAGCCAACTTCCGGATCGATACCAGCCTCAAAGAGGGAATCAAAGGTACGGTGAAACGAAGAATGGCCGAGGCTCCATCGACAGATTTGATTCCAATCGAACGCCTCCAAATGACCCACATAAAAAATCACACGATGGCGTTCAGGAATGGGGCGCTCATAAAGCGCCTCTGGTGTAAATAGCGAAAAGATGTGATCGGTACAGGCCCGCGCCGCGGATAATTCCTTTCGCATTTCAAGTAAACTCGGCATAATCCCTTACTCGACGAGGTGAATGAATGTCTTCAAGGAAACGACCTTTGGATATTCCCAAAATCTATATTACGGGCGTAACTCGTCTTTTGTAATATATCCATAGCCATGCTTGTCAAGAATATTTAATGATGCCATTTCCTGCCCTCAGTGTCCACAATGTGTGTAAAGAATTTGGAGCTGATGTTCGAGCCCTCCAACACATTGATCTTGAAGTCCTTCAGGGTGAGACCGTGGTGCTCATTGGGGAAAGTGGATCCGGAAAAACGACCCTGCTTCGAATGTTGAATGGGCTGGATTCTCCTACCTCAGGAGAGGTTCGCATTCATGGAGAAGCGCTAGAAGGGAAAGATCCCATTCAGATCCGTCGTCACATCGGGTATGTGCAACAGGATGGTGGGTTGTTGCCCCATTGGACGGTCGAAGAAAACATCGGCCTTGTGCCGCTATTACTCGGCTGGGACGCTGCACAAAGAACGAGCCGAATACACGCACTTCTTGAACTCGTTCATCTTGATCCCGAACAGTACCAAGCACGATACCCGATCGAACTTTCCGGGGGACAACGGCAACGGGTCGCCTTTGCACGAGCCCTCGCGGCTGACCCTGAAATCGTATTACTCGATGAACCCTTTGGTGCACTCGACGCGATTACTCGTCACGAAATCCAAGAGCAATTTCTCGGGCTTAAACAACACCTCAATAAGACCATGATCATGGTCACGCACGATATCGATGAGGCATTACAACTCGGCGATCGAATCGCCGTGCTGAAAGATGGGCAACTCCTGCAAATTGGGAGTCCCACCGAACTGATTCACACTCCTGCACACGATTACATTTCACAGTTGCTGCACCATCGGTCAAATAGAGATCACCCATGACGAAGTTTGGACGGTCACTTCCTATTAGCCTCGTCGTCTTCTTGGCCTTCGCCATGCTGATGTGGTTGGGCACACCTGTCTTTTCTCAGGACGGTCGTATTGTCGTGGGGTCAAAAAATTTTATGGAGAACAAACTCCTGGCTGAAATCTTCGCGCAACTCATTGAAGCCCGCACTGATTTGATTGTCGAACGGCGATTAGGGTTAGCCGGCACGCAAGTCTGCTTTGAAGCCTTACGCACGGGAGCCATTGACCTCTACCCAGAATATACCGGCACTGGGCTTGTCAGTATTCTTCAGTATCCACCCACCGGAGATCCACGAACCGCACTCAACACCGTGCGTTCAGAGTTTTTAAAACGGTGGAATCTATGGTGGCTGAATCCTTTGGGTTTTGAAAATTCCTATGCACTTGCGGTGCCTCGGGCTCAGGCACACGAACCGTCACTACGAACCATTTCCGATCTCGCCAAGGTATCCTCATCCCTTAAGGCCGGAGTCGGATATGAGTTTCTCAAACGGCCTGATGGGCTCCCTGGCCTGGAAACGCAGTACGGCCTCACATTTCAACACGTTCAGGCCATGCAACAATCGTTAAAATACCAAGCGGCTGCCGCAGGTGAGATTGACGTGCTTGATGTGTATACCACTGATGGACGTCTGTCTGTGTATGACTTTGTGGTACTCGAGGATGATCAAAAATTTTTCCCACCCTATGAGGCCGCAGGGTTATTGAGAGGTTCCACGCTTAAGCAGCATCCTGAGTTGGGAGCGGTCCTAGGATTGTTAGGCAACGCCTTTGATGCCAAGACCATGCGGAAATTGAATTATCGTCTACAAGAAGGTGGAGAACCGGTAGAAGTCGTAGCCCACGATGCGTTGGCATCACTCGGACTCTTCGCAACAGATGAGAGCATTGCTGGCCCCACAACCAATCGAGAAGGACTCTTCTCCTACTTATGGTCGAACCGATCGTCGCTGATGAATCGAACAGTCGAACATCTCACACTAGCAGGCCTAGCGTTAGGATTGGGAATTCTTCTGGCCGTCCCGTTGGGCTTAATTCTCGAACGCCACCCAACTGTTGCCGAACCTATTATCCGAGCCATTGGACTGACACAAACTATCCCCTCCATCGCGTTGCTAGCCTTTATGATCCCGGTGTTCGGAATCGGCATGCTGCCCGCCGTCATGGCCCTATGGCTATATTCTCTGTATCCGATTGTCAGAAATACGTATTCAGGCCTCCGCGATGCGGCGCCTCAGGCTGTGGAATCCGCGCGTGCGCTTGGGATGACGGAATGGCAAATTCTCTATTGGGTTCGACTGCCATTAGCTGCCCCCGTTATTATGGCAGGCGTCCGAACCGCTGGAGTGATCACGGTTGGCACCACCACGCTTGCGGCGTTTATTGGAGCAGGCGGATTGGGCGTTCCCATTGTCGCCGGGTTGCAAATGGCCAACACCACCGTCATCCTTTCCGGAGCATTGCCAGCCGCAGCGCTAGCGTTAATGATCGATGGCTCTCTGAGCAAAGTGGAAAACTGGGTCAGACCGCGTGGTTTACAATTGTAAATTGACCAAGCAGGAGAAATCACGCGTCTCTCAAGTCTTGCATAATTTTGAGCAACGCGATACAGTTTGAGACCTGCTGACTGAACCTAGAATGGCAGTTTCTAGGCTGACTCTTCTCAACACCATTACCCATCACGTTTTCATCACTGTTAAGGAATCGATTCCATGCTTGATCAATCCAATGTCATTATCGATGTCCATGTGCACACCCAAGACCCTGAAGCCATTAAAGAAGAAATTCGTGATGGATTACTTTCGACACCAAAAAAATTCCCGACCAAATATTTCTACGATGATCGGGGGTCTACCCTCTTTGAGCAAATTTGCGAATTGCCGGAATACTATCAAACTCGAACCGAGCACCAATTACTTGAAGCCGTAGCCGATGATGTCGTCGCCAAAACGGGCGCGGATGAATTAGTGGAGTTGGGATCAGGCGCCGCCACCAAAACCCGGGTGTTATTGGATGCCATGACTCGCGCGAAACAGCTCCGGTTCTATGTACCGTTTGATTTCAGCGAAGGTATTGTACGACGAGTGGCTCAAGAACTTGCTGAGGAATATGAAGGTTTACAGGTTCATGGCGTGGTTGGAGATTTTCTTGCACACTTGGAACACATTCCCGATGGCGGACGACGCTTGGTCGTTATTTTAGGTGGCACCATCGGCAACCTGGGACCTGAGGCCAGCCAGGCCTTTTTGTCATCGATCTATGATGAAATGGACCAAGGAGATTTTTTCCTTCTTGGGGTCCAACTCATCACCCATGTCGATCGTTTAGAAGCCGCCTACAATGATTCAGCAGGAATCACGGCCGCCTTTAACAAAAATATGTTGCGCGTCTTACAATCTGTCATTGGGGCCGAGTTTGACCAGGATGCTTTTCAACATGTGGCTCGTTTCAATCATGACATGCACCGTATTGAAATGCATCTTCGATCGATTCGAGAGCAAGTCATTCCCATTCCCGAATTGGATTTAAACCTTCATCTCCACGAAGGCGAAGAGATTCTCACGGAAATCAGCACGAAATATACCCGGCACCAGGTAGAAGCCCTGTTAACCGGGGCAGGTTTTAGTCCTGTTGAGTGGTACACTGATTCCAACCATCTTCACGGTCTCGCCTTAGCGAAAAAGCGATAAGGGGCTGTTCAAAAAGGCCGCCCAGCGGCGTTCTCGGCCCTTTGTCGTGCTCACGTACTGTGAGTACGCTCCGCGCGCCAAAGTACCTGCGGCCTTGCCTGTGGAAGGGCGCGTCTTGGCGCGCCTGGGTTGGGCGGGTCAGACAACGGCCTTTTTGAACAGCCCCTTGGCTATTTCTTGTACTCGCTTCCTTGAGCTACTTGGCTCATGAATTTTCTTTCTTTGCGTGATCACGCATGATCTATCTCAATTACGCGGCATTGTGCCCGACTCTCCCAGAGGCTGAACAGGAAGTTGAACGTACGCTGACCGAGTTCAAGCACTATCTGTATTCCGATGCCGGCATTGAGTGGTATCTCAACAAAATTCGTGATTGCCGGCAAAAGGTTGGCTCGTTATTACATGTTTCGGATCCCTCGACCATTGCATTCGTCTCGAATGCATCTACCGCTCATTTTCTCATACTCTCCTCATTGAATTGGAAATCGGGCGATACCATTCTGACCACCACGCACGAAAATCCTTCCATCACGAGTCAACTGTTCGCCCTTGAGCCCCGAGGCATTCACATTCACGCGATTAAGCCGGTCAGCCCTGGCGAATTCATCAAAGAATTCAAACATCAAATCAACCAACACCACCCCAAAGCCCTCGTAATGAGCCATGTGTCTCACGTGGATGGCCGGGTTTTTCCCATACACGACATTTCAGTTTTAGCCAAAGAACACCAGTGTGTGGTCATCATCGATGGTGCGCAAGCTGTGGGACATATCGCTGTAGACCTGAGCATGTTGGATTTCGATGTCTACCTGCTTACTGGACACAAGTGGTGTCAGGGCCCCCTCGGCACGGGGGCGATGGTGGTGCGAGATGGCTTTTTCCAGCACCCGAATTACCAACAGATTCAATCGGAAAATCCAGGGTGGCCGCTAGCCTCCCAATTTGAAATCGGAACACACAACATCGGACTCATTGCGGGGTTGGCTCAGGCCTGTGAACACAGACATCAAAAGGGAATCGAGACAGAACAACTCCTAAATTTTCAGAAGGAGGCAAAAGAACAGTTAGGCCGGATTCAAGGTTGTCATGTCCTGGAATGGGAGGGACCACATGCCCCTGGCATCCTCACATTCAAAGGAAAGTCTGACTTAGATCATGTCCAATTTGCCAAGCAGCTTGCCTTAGACTTTGGAATTATTGTGAAACCATTTGTAGACTATCCAGCAAATGACATGCCGGCGATTCGCCTATCATGGGCTTCTATGTTGAAGCAAGAGGATTTTCAGAAGGGACTTTCGACGATTGGCAAACAGCTCCAGTACTAACCATATTCTTGTCACATTGATTGCCTGGACTTGATCTATAGTTAGTTCCCTTCAGGTATATGCTGACCGTGGCGTTCCAATCGTTCCTCTAACCGTTGTAAGGCTTTTTGAGTTGACCGCAAATCACTCAAGATTTCTTCTCGCGAGACTGGTGGCTCCAACTCTCGAAGACGCTCTGCCTTGGCTTCGTCTAGGTTATTGATCACGACCGCGATGAATAAATTGACCACCACGAAAGTTCCTACCACCACGAAACTCACAAAATAGATCCAGGCGAGGTCATGAAATTCCATGGCGGTGTACATGATGTCCGTCCAATCTTCGAGCGTGACCACGCGGAAGAGTGTGAGCAGGGCAATGCCCAGCGATCGCCAGTGAGTGGGATCGTGTTCATGAAACAGCTGATACCCGGTGATGGCATAGATATAAAAAATCACCCCCATTAAGAGCATCACATGCCCCATGCTGGGGATTGAGCGAACCAAGGTCGAGACAATAAGCCGAAGCTCGGGGATCGTGGAAATCAGACGGACAACCCGCAACAAGCGGGCAAGCCGAGCAATCATGGCAAAATCCCCAGTTGCCGGAATGAGAGAAAAGACAATGACTGAAAAGTCAAAGATGTTCCAGCTATCCTGGAAATAGCGCCCGACTCGAGGCGCGACGGCCGTCATCTTTAATAATGCTTCAATGATAAATACGCCAAGAACGAGTTGATTGCCCAGGTGAAACCAATCCCCATAGGCCTGAACCAATGCCGGAGACGTTTCCATTCCAAGCAATGCGCCATTGCCGATAATGAGGGCAATGATGAAATATTCAAAACCAGCAGTCTTAACGATTCGATCGGCAAACTGTCGCACGTGAAAGCCTCTTTTGGGCTTGTTGAAAAAGTTCGTCCAGCAAGGCCGCAGGGACTTTGGCGCGCGGAGCGTACATGAAGTACGTGAGCACGACAAAGGCCTGAGAACGCCGCTGGCGGGCTTTTGCAGCAGGCCCGTTGGTTGTGGATTTAGCTGCCAGATTGGAGGTAACCGCGGAGGATATCCCGTCGAGCGACAATCCCGATCAATTTTCCATTACCATCGATCACCGGCACCCGAATGAGATGATTGTTTTGCAAAATATCAATGAGCGCTGGCACATCCATACCCTGAAAGGCTGAAATAGGATTCGGAGTCATGATATCACCAGCCAAGACCTCGCCTAGTTTGTTGCCTTTTCTCAGGGCTTTCAATAAGTCAAACTCTGACACAATGCCAACTAAATTTTCCGAATTGTCAATGATCGGCACCGAGCCAAACCCCTCCATCATATACGAAGCGAGCAATTCCGCCTTCGAGTCCCTGTTGGCAGACTGCACGCATTTTTCCATCAATTGCCCGACTGTCATTTGTCCAAACTTAGTCTCTCGAATATTCGTTCCTGGCATACGACTCTCCTTTAGGGAAACAAGGGTTGGATGATTGTTAACGACTCAGGCTGTCAGGTTCAGGGTTCACCGTTCAAGGTTCAGGGTTCACCGTTCAAGGTTCAGGGGTCACCGTTCATGGTTCAGGGGTCACCGTTCAAGGTTCAGGGGTCACCGTTCAAGGTTCAGGGGTCACCGTTCAAGGTTCAGGGGTCACCGTTCAAGGTTCAGGGGTCACCGTTCAAGGTTCAGGGTTCAAGGTTCAGGGTTCAAGGTTCAGGGTTCAGGGTTCACCGTTCATGGTTCAGGGGTCACCGTTCATGGTTCAGGGGTCACCGTTCATGGTTCAGGGGTCACCGTTCATGGATCGCCTTGTTGTGTTCCTCAAATTTCTTGAGATAGTTAATGAATCCCCTAACAGCAGCACGGGTTCGTCCAGCAAGCTCGAAGGTTTCTTTGAATTCATCGGACGAGATGTACTCTTCGTCCAAAGCTAAATACAACTCACTCTGAACTTCCGTGCAAGACCGCTTGGCGTACCGTAAGAACCGGATAAATTCAGGATTCGTCTCTGAATCGAACCCTTCAGCGATATTATGCATCGACGATCCAGCAGCATTTTGTATCTGTTTCTTTAACCCATAATCTTTGGCAAATACTGGCTTCTTCGCCAGTCCATACACTTTTCGGGTCAACTCACGCGCCAGTTGCCATGCTTCAATATCTTCAAATCGTTCAATTTTCATCTTTCATAAACCCTGAACCTTGAACCCCATGAACTCAGAACCTCAGAAGTTGCTGTGATTTCTTTGTACAAATAAGGGCCGAAAAATACCCTTACTTGACCCTTAGGAAACCATATCATGAAATACACTGTGATTCCACAATCACAAAACCCGCGGATCCAGCCCGCGTTCACTATTGTTCATTCCAATTTGTCCGTCTGACAACGGCGCAAGCGAGACTCAAGAATGTGATCGGAATCCAATGAATCACATTTCAGATCGTGTGCCGCAGCCTGAGTGGCCGCCTCTTGTGGGATTAACCCAACCAGCTCACTCCCCTTGATCGACACTCCACGTTGTTCCGCTTCTTCTTTGACTTTTTCAAACACCACATGGAGCGGGGTTTTGCGATAATTCGTGAGATTCATGGATACCTGGACGAAGCCTTGAGTTTTTAGCTCCATGCCCAGTGCCTTCACCGCTGGCAAACCGCCGCTGGACGCCCGAATGACCTTGGCAATGGCTTGGGCAATAGCTAGGTCGCTCGTGTTCAGCACGATATTATAGGCAATCAGCGAATGACGCACTCCAATCGCTACCGCCCCGGCCGTGGGGTGGGGATGCTCCGGACCGAAATCAGGCAGCCAGGCCGGATCGGACTCCATCCGTGACGCAAGATCAGGTAAGCCCCCACGGCGAATGGCTTCAAGCGGTTTGCGGTGAGGTTGATCACACGCTTCCTCATAGAGGAACACGGGGATTTCAAGCTCATCGCCAATGCGTTTTCCCAGGCTCCTGGCCAGATCCACACACTGGCCCATCGTTGCGCCGTCAAGCGGGATAAATGGCAGAACATCGGTGGCGCCAATTCGTGGATGCTGCCCCGTATGGTGACGCATATCGATCAACCTGGTTGACGTTTTCACTAATTTAAATGCGGCTTGGGCCACCCCCTCAGGCGACCCGGCAAAGGTCAACACACACCGATGATGGTCAACATCATGGTGTTGGTCCAAAAGGCTTACGTCTTTGACGGTATTGATCGCGTGGGCGAGCGCATGAATCGTTTCGCTATTGCGCCCCTCACTGCAGTTTGCCACACATTCGATGATGGGTGCTGCCATTCTGGGATATCCATTTCTAACAAGCGTAGATTTGTTGGGCTAAGGATTCATACCCCAAACCCTCTTTCTTGACAACCCCCAAAAGGCCATATTATAGTTGAAAATACTGGCTTTTCCTTCTTTCTCCACCTTCAGAGCCTGGGCTTTCTGTGCACAAAAAAAGTGGGGTAGAGTGAAAAGATACATGCTAACTCCCATACAATGCGATAGGTGAACTTATGAGTATGACACAAGTTGAACCCGCTACAACTCTCGCTCAACTTCAAGAAACCAAACCTGATAAGGTAACGATCGTGCTTCTGAGTGGAGATATGGATAAAGCCATGGCCGCCTTTATCATCGCCACCGGCGCCGCGGCCATGGGCATGCAAGTCACCATGTTTTTTACCTTCTGGGGATTGAATGTCATTCGAAAGGAAGGCGCCACAAGTTCTGCCAAAGACTTTCTCCGCAAGGCCTTTGGTTGGCTGAACAAAGGAGGCGCGAAGAACCTTCCACTGTCAAGATTTCACTTTGGCGGCTTGGGCTCCATCATGATGAAGAAGGTCATGAAAGACAACCGGATGCCCTCTGTTCCTGAGCTGCTGGAAACTGCTCAAGATCTTGGCGTGAACATGATCGCGTGCACAACGACCCTTGGCTTACTCGGGATTTCAAAAGATACGCTGATTGATGGCATTGACCAACTTGCCGGCGTCTCCACCTATCTTGCGGAAGCCAAAGACGGCGCTGTGAATTTGTTTATTTGAGAAATAAGTATAGAGAACTACCCTCGCCACTGAGGGGAGAGGGAAGGGTGAGGGGTTAATCTTTTTTCATGATTAAATTGGAGCTAATTAAATGATCGAATCCGACACCACACTTGATACCCTAGGTTATTTCTGCCCCATGCCCATAATAATGACTTCAAAGAAAATCAAACAACTCACCATGGGCCAAGTCCTCGAAGTACTATCCGACGACGAAGGCATCAAAAAAGACATGCCCGCCTGGTGCCAAACCACCGGCCATGAAATGGTAGGACTTGAAGAAGAAGAAGCCGATCCTAAAATGGTCTATAAGGCTTATGTAAGGAAATCGAAGTAACCCTCCCCTACGCAACTCTCCCTTCAGCTCATTATAGGGCTATGGTCGCAGCCAAGACACCTACCTTTTTGGCAATGGTAATCGCCACTTCTCCAAGCTGTTTGATTCGTTGTCCAAGCTCTGCTTGAGAAATATTTTTCCTTGAAGCTTCTTTTACAACTACAATGAGTTTTTCATAAGTGAGAATATACTTAGGAAGGAAGGGATATCAGCCGCCCACCAAATGACTCACGGCAGGCACTGCTGCTGTTGGAGCTACAAGATTGGAAAACATGAGGGTGGCTGAGACGGCCCAGTCGATGAAGGGTTTGGGGTAGATGCCGAGGATCAGCGTACCAGCGATGCTGACGAAGATGACGGTTTTGAGGGGGGCTGAGACGGTGAGAGGGGTGGGATCGGTGGGTTCGTTGATGTACATCTTTTTGACCACAATAAGGTAGTAATACAGTGAGATCACGATGTTGATCAGACCGACAATCAACAGCGTATAGAGTTCTTGTTCAATGGCGGCGAGAAAGATGTAGAGTTTCCCGATAAATCCAGCGAGTGGTGGCACGCCTGCCAACGACAGAAGAAAGAGCAGCATGGCCGCTGCGAGGAAGGGTGATCGGCGATTCAAGCCATTGTAGTCCTCGATTTCATCACTCTTGATTAGGTTACTTACGCCGACAACCACAGCAAACGCGCCGAGATTGGCGAACAGGTAGGTTAACAGAAAGAACAGAATCGCATCACTTCCGCGCTTGGTTCCCGCGGCCAACCCAATCATCACAGTGCCAATTTGGGCGATGCCGGAATACGCCAGCAGCCGTTTAATATTTTTCTGCGCTATGGCCACAATGTTGCCATAGGTCATCGAGACAATCGAGGCAACGACAAACAGCAACACCCACATCGGCTTAAACGTGATGAGCGCGACATAGAACATGCGAATGAGAATAGCTAATGCCGCTGCCTTCGGAGCGATGGAGAGAAACGCGGTAACGGGTGTCGGAGCGCCTTGGTACGTATCAGGAATCCAAGAGTGAAATGGCACCGCACCGATTTTGAAACCGAGGGCGGCAAAGATCATGATAAAGCCAATTGCCAAACCGTAGCTTCCAGGTGACGATGTCATTTCAGAGAATGTAAAGGTTCCGGTTTCTCCGTAGACCAGACTGATCCCGTATGCCAATAGGCCCGCGGCAAACACTCCCAGAATAAAAAATTTCAGCCCCGCTTCGCTGGACCGTTCATCTTCTCTGAGGTACGCGACCAACACATAAAACCCGAATGTGGAAAACTCTAACGTCACGAACACCGACAACAGATCCTGGGCTGATGCCATAAACATCATGCCCAGGGCCGACATCATGACGAGGAAATAATATTCGCCACGAAAGAAGCGGAAATTCTTGACGTAATCGATAGACATCAACAAGACGAGCGCGGTGGACAGCAGAATGAGGATTTTAAAGAAGATCGCCATGCCGTCCAGGACAAACGTGTCCTTAAACAATGCACCGTGGACCCCGATATAATCGAACCAAATCAGATTGATGAGCGTGGCAATAATTCCGCCAACCGAAAGGTACGCGAGATTTTCGTGATCTATATTTTTGATTGAAAAATCGACGGCCAACACCACACACAGCCAGAGTGTGAGAAAAATCTCTGGTGCGAGAAGGAGGAGGTCGGAGACGGATAGTGTGAGATCAAAGGTCATAAGAAATTCAGTTAATCGTAGTTTTTGTGAGTAGGGTATTTTAACTTCCTCATGGGCTAACCCCTCACCCCAACCCTCTCCCCTCAGGGGCGAGGGAGGTTTGGGATGTACTAGTTGAAAGTTAAAAAACTATAAATCCCCCTAACCCCCTTTTCCAAAGGGGGGACTGAATGGTCACCACGTCGCAAGGTGCAGGAAATACAAGCTAAAAGGTCTATCATTTTTCTCCCGTTGCGTTTTTGGTTTACGGAAAAATCCCCGCTGTATTCTGCGCAATCGCCGGCGCCACTTGGTTGATTCGATCTAGCATGGGTTCTACCGTTGACCGGACCACGTGATAAAAGTGCATCGGGAAAATGCCAAAGAAAATACTGGCGGTGATCATCAGCAGCAGTGGCATTCGATCCACCCATTGCGAGGTATCACTCACATGCTCAAATTCCGGTGACAGCTTTCCGTAGAAGAGGCCCCGCATCATTTTGAACAAATAGGCGAGGGTCAGCACAATTCCCAACACCGCGACGATGACTTGGAAGGGATATTTCTCCCAACTGCCCACGATAATCATCACTTCGGCGATAAAATTTATGGTGCCGGGCATGCCGACTGAGGCCATACAGGCCACAAGAAACGCACCGGCAAGGAAGGGCATCTTCTGTGCCAACCCTCCTAATGACGGGATGTCACGCGAGTGCGTTTGGTCATAGATCCATCCCGCCATGGCGAAGAGCATTCCCGTGGCCAGGGCATGGGCAAACATATAAATGACCGCCCCGGTCAAACTGATGTAGTCCAACGCTGCCATGCCTAAAAAAATGTAGCCCATGTGGCTCGAACTGGAATACCCAATGACGTATTTGGTGTCCTTGGCATAATAGGACACAAAACCGCCATAGAGAATACTGAAGACACACAGGACCGCCGCAATGGGCATGAGTTCGCGTGTGATCTCCGGCATTATTTCAAAGGCTACACGGATAATGGAGAAGTGGCCCAGCTTCATCAGCACGCCGGCATGCAACATGCTTGTCGCAGCAGGCGCCGCGGCATGGCCGACGGGCGACCAGGAATGCAACGGCCAAATCGGCGCGATCGAGGCAAATCCAAAAAAGATGAGTAGCCAAATAATGTTGCCCAACAGGCCATCAAATTTTGCCTGCTCTCGCAGCACCAAAATGTTGAACGTATGCACGGGCGAGAAATGGTAAATCAAGAGGATGCCCATGAGTGCGAACACGGCACCTGCCGACAAGAACAGCGTCAGCTTCATGGCCGCGTATTCTTTGCTGTTCGACCCAAAGTTTAAAAAGAATTTGGTGGAATCCCTCAGCTTCAAGCCTTCTGCATCCGTCATGCCCAAGTAGCCCTTGGTGTGACTGCCCCACACCCCCAACAGCAAGTACATAGGCAGCACGGACATTTCATAGAAGAAGTAGAGGAAGAACAGGTCCAGCGACATGAAGACCCCAATGGTCGCCGCTGCGAGGATCAACAAAAAGATATAAAATTCTTTGGTTCGATCTTTGATATGCCACGAAACAAAAATACCCGCGAAGAGTAAGAGCGCCGAGGCAAAAACCAAGGGCGCCCCAATGCCATCCACGCCAATATAAAAGGCAATGCCTAGTTCCTCAGACCACGGCCAATGGGTCTTAAACTGAAACCCGCCGACATTCGGGTCGTAGGCCATAAACACATACAACGAGGCCAAGAGGGAAAGGCCAGCAGACGCCGCAGCCACCATGCGCACCATGAGGGCTTCCCGATTCGGGACAAAGATCAACGCAATGGCGCCAAAAAATGGCGAAAACAATACTGTGAGTAAGGCTAAAGAACCCATGAAAACTATTCTTTCACCAGAAGGCGTGTATTCGGAGAATCCATCGCGAATCGTTTGTCGAACTCAATACTTGCCACGGAACCTCGCTCTAATCTATCGACGACCGCTTGCACCGAGCCATTGATCATTCGCAAAAATGGTGACGGATACAAGCCGATCCAAAAAATCATGACGCACAGCGACACCGCAATAATGGTCTCGCGTTGAGTTAAATCTTGTAGCACTTGCGGCACTTTTTCTCCCAACGGACCAAAGATCGCTCGTTCGTAATACCACAGGAAATACGCTGCCGCGAAAATCACACCGGATACCGCCACAGTCCCATAGACCCAATGCGCTTGAAAGGCGCCAAGCAGAATTAGAAACTCTCCAATAAACCCATTCGTTCCGGGCAACCCAATTGACGCCATGCCAATGATGAGAAAGAACGTCGCGAACAAGGGCATCTTGGCCGCAATGCCTCCGGCTTGATCCACAAGGGTATTTCCCGTTCGGTCATACAGAAAGCCTGCTATGAAAAAGAGGCCAGCGGTCGTAAAGCCCAAGTTGATCATCTGCAACAAGCTGCCTTGAATGCCTTGAAAGTTCAGCGCAAACAGACCGATCACGATGAAGCCTAAATGGCTAATGCTGCTATAGACCAAGAGACGGCGAAAGTCGGCCTGCACAATCGCAATGATCGCGCCATACACAATTGCAGAAAGGCCGAGGACCATGAGTATCACAACCACTGTTTCATTCGTGGAGGCTTCAGGGAGCAACGGAAAACTGAAGCGTAGGAATCCATACGTTCCCAGTTTGACGCCCGCCAATACTACCGACATGCCGATGGGCCCTTGAACAAGTGCATCCGGCAACCAGGTGTGAAAAGGAAATATCGGAGCCTTAAAGGCCAGCCCCATGAAGATGAACCAAAAAATTAGAAACTGTTGTCCGACCGGCACGGGAACCGTCAGCAATTCGAGGAAGTCGAAACTATACGTATTCGTGATATCATGATAATTCAAGCTCAGCAGCGCGAACCCCACCAACATAAAGACGCTGCCCAACAACGTGTAGAGGACATACTTTAACGCGGCATACTCCCTCTCTTCTCCCACCCCCCACATTTTGATGAGGAAGTAGCTGGGAATCAGCATCAGTTCCCAGAAGACGAAGAACAGGATTAAATCGATGGACACGAAAATGCCCATGATCATCGTTTCCAAGACCAGGATGCTCATGAAATAGGTTTTGAGATTCTGGGACACCGCATCCCAGGAATAGAGCACAATCAGAACGGTGAGAAAGGCCGTCAGACCGACGAACAAAATACTAATGCCATCGACGGCGAGGTGATAGGAAATTCCCAGTGGAGGAATCCATTCATGCCGTTCACTGAATTGCATGGCGGCAGAATCGGGAATG
The DNA here is from genome assembly GCA_963555755.3 of Nitrospirales bacterium. Lineage (GTDB taxonomy): Bacteria > Nitrospirota > Nitrospiria > Nitrospirales > UBA8639 > Nitronereus. The sequence goes on along the minus strand of OY820905.2, from coordinate 3,375,018 downwards.
AATCGCCATAAAAGCAACGCAGCTAGGATGAGCTCAAGTACGGCGATCCCGAGGGCCGACTTCTTGAGAAGATCCGGATCCTTCTGCGTCCACAGCAAGAGCGCTCCGACGAACGGCAAGAAAATCAGGACCGATAGTAGGGGAAATCCAAATTGCAGTTCTTCAAGCATGAATGCTGCCTGCTGTATTTCTATTTAAAACGTCCATTTGATTTATTCAGTATTGCTCTATTTGCCATTGGCTTAAAAGATCGTAATGAGTAATGCGTGATATGAAAAGAATGGGGTCACGTTTAAAATTCGCCGCAATCTTTACTCCCGCATAACGCTTTACGGATCACGCTTCACTTCCCCTTATAAGAACGATGTTCCGGTCAGCCACACAATAATTAAATGCACAAGAATAAACAGTCCAATCACAAACACCGCAGCGTAATGATTCACCAGACCCGTTTGCATTTTCCGCCACGACCGGGCCGCAAAATGATTGGCGAACCCAATCACATTGAGACCCGCATAAATCACGTGTTTCTCCGTCCACGTGACCCCGGCCCCACTGACATCGGCTCCGTGACCTATCCCGCGAATGAAGCGATCGATAATATTCTGATCGACCCAATCCCATATTTGGCCAAGACGTTTACACGGTTCAACAATGATCGCATCGTAAATTTCATCCACATAGTATTTATTCAACACGGTGCGATAGGCCCCAGCGAATCGTTCCGACCACTCTTCTGCCAACGTCGTGTTCACGGAATACATATAGTGCGCCAATCCCCAACCACCCAGCGCAATACTAATGGCCACAGCCATTAAACCGATCAACGTCCCCGTACTCACTTCATGAGGCACTGCGCCAAGCGGTGTTGCCACAGTCGATAAAAATCCATGGAACCATCCATGCTCGGGCGGAACACCTAAAAAACCACCAACAATCGCGAGGCCAGCCAACACCATAAGCGGCACCGTCATCACCGGCGGCGATTCATGGATATGATGATCGACTTCAGGATCAACTCGCGACTGCCCGTAAAACGTAAGATACATGAGACGGAACATGTAAAAAGACGTCAAAAATGCGCCAATGGCCGCAAAAGCGTACAACACGTATCCCAAAAAATCTCCCTGAAGAAACGCATGCGCCATGATCTCATCTTTACTCCAGAATCCGGCCAACGGCGGAATCCCCGCAATGGCCAGGGTGCCGATGAGAAACACCGTATGCGTAATCGGAATCCTTTTAGAGAGCCCGCCCATCTTCCGAATGTCTTGCTCGCCATTCAGCGAATGAATCACCGCCCCGGCAGTCAGGAAGAGGAGCGCCTTGAAAAACGCATGGGTGACCAGATGAAAGATGGCGGCAGTATACGCACCTACCCCACAGGCCAAAAACATGTAGCCCAACTGACTGACGGTTGAGTAGGCCAACACACGCTTGATGTCGTTCTGAACTAGTCCAATCGTGGCGGCAAATAACGCGGTGATGCCTCCAACGAGGCCCACCGTGGCCATAGCCACCGGCGCCATATCGAATAACACGTGGTTTCGAACCACCATGTAGACACCAGCCGTTACCATAGTGGCCGCATGAATCAGGGCACTCACCGGCGTGGGACCTTCCATGGCATCAGGCAACCACGTGAACAGAGGCAGTTGCGCCGACTTTCCTATGGCTCCGACTAACAAGCACAGGGCGATCGCCGTGGCCATTTCTGTAGAGAGTTGGTCCGCATTGGCAAATACTTTGGTGTAATCCAATGTCTTAAAATTCACGAAGATTAAGAAGATAGCCAGAAGGAACCCGGCATCACCAATGCGATTGACCACAAAGGCCTTGGTGGCCGCTTTCGACGCCGACACTTTGGTGAAGTAGTACCCGATCAACAGATAGGAGCACAGTCCGACACCCTCCCACCCGATGAAGAGCACCAAATAGTTGTTGCCCATCACCAGCAGGAGCATCGAGACCATGAACAAATTCATATACACGAAGAAACGGGTAAACCCTTCTTCGCCATGCATATACCCAACCGAGTACACATGAATCAGAAATCCAACTCCTGTCACTACCATCAACATGATAGCGGTTAACGGATCGATCAGGAATCCGAGATTGATGTTGAGGTCACCCCCAAAGATCCAAGAGTAGGCAATGACTTCGCGAGGGGTCGGATCGGACATGACACCCACGAGAACATTGAGTGAACAGAGGAAGGATAAACCCACAGATCCTAAGGCAATACGGCCAGCTAGGTCATGAGAATATCGATGACCGACGAGCCCATTCACCAGGACGGCAATGAGCGGAAAGACTGGGATAAGAATTACGAGAAGATCTGACACGTTACCATTTCAACAAATTGATCTGATCCACATTGGTCGCAATTTTTCCACGGAACACCACGATGATGATGGCCAAGCCTATGGCCGCTTCTCCGGCGGCAATGGCAATGACAAATAGGGCTGCTACTTGCCCAGCCATCGAATCCAAGTAATGGGAAAACGCCACGAGATTGATATTGGCGGCATTGAGCATAATCTCCACGGACATCAAGATAATGATGAAGTTCCGACGAATCAGCACTCCAATGAGTCCTGTCATAAACAGAATTGCACTCAACCCCACATATGCAGAAAGAGGAATCATGGTGTAATGGTAAACCCCGCGACGTTAATTAGATCCATCCGCCTTCGGCACCGGCGACGATGGTGTCTTGGCTAACACGATCGCACCAATCACGGCTCCCAAGAGAAACACTCCGACAATCTCGAACAACAGCAAATAATCGCTAAACATGACCAGGCCAATCGCATGACTCGGTCCGGTGGTTAAAATGACCTCCGTCGTGGCCTTCCCCTTCACTCCACTATAGGGCGTTTGGAAAATCAGAATAAGAAGTTCCCCAAGAATGGCGATCCCGGCAAACAGGGCGAATGGATATTTTTTATGAAGAAATTGCTCTTCAGTTTTGAGGTTCAATAGCATCAAGACAAACAAATACAGAATCAAAATGGCTCCCGCATAGACAATGATCTGTACGGCAAACAAGAATTCCGCATTGAGCAGGACGAACAACCCCGCGACGTGCAGAAGCAACGTCAACAGACTCATGCCGCAATGAACAGGATTTTTCAACGCGATCGTGAAGACACCGGCCACGATGCTCACCGTCGCGAAGTACCCGAACAATAAATAGATCATCGTGAAGTGTTAAGAGTCAGAAGCTTCAGCTTTTCCTACAGGTTGCGGGAATTGATAGCGGTAGGCGCGGCTCTCCTGATCGTCCTTTTCTTGGTTATGGGCATATAAATATTTTTTGGCATCTTCTATATGGATGTCGCCAATTTCATAGAGCCGCTTTTTGTCGAACATGAGCGTTCGCTTGTCATGGGTTGAATACTCATACATTTTGGTCATGGCGAGTGCATTGACCGGGCAGGCTTCCACACAATATCCACAAAACACGCATTTGGTGATGTCAATATAAAACTCCGTCGCAATTCTTTGGAGCGGCATGGACTTATCTTCCTCACTAATCACCTTGATGCAGTGAGAAGGGCAAGCCACCTCACATAAATCGCAGCCGACACACCGCTCCACCCCATTATCGTATCGTAAGAGCCCCAGCGCTCCTCGGTGGGCATCGGGAATTATTCGCTTTTCACGAGGGTATTCAAACGTGATGGGACGATGAAACATATGCTTAAACGTCACCTTCATGGCCGTCCAGATTTCCCGGAATAAGACCGCGTCAAAGATTTTTTTGGTCGTGTTGCCTGAATCCATAGAAAGAACCTGCTCCTTAAACTTTATCGATGGAAACCTGAGCCAATTTAAAATAGGGCACCCGGGTCACTTGATCGAGTTCAACCAACATCAAATCTTTGACCGGAGGATCGGTGAAATGCTCCGGGAACACACAGGTACCCGGCAACACCGCAAGATCAGCTTCAACACCCAATTCCACTTGGCCGTGGTCAGACGTGACTCGAACACGCCCTCCCTCTGTTAACCCCAACCGTTCAAGTTCCTCAGGCGCCATGCGCAAACATTTGGTGTTTGGAGAGATATCCATTAGGCCCGATGCTTTCGTGGAGAGTTTTCCGGAATGGTAAAGTAGCTGAATGAGTTTTAAGCCAACCGGCCGGGCCTGGTTTAGGGCATTTCCCGAACTTGCATAGCGGCCAGTCGCCTCATTCGCGAATCCATTATTCAAATACGCAGTTGGATTGGCCTCAACTTTCTTGGGTTGGCCAAGATTGTAATACCCGGGAAGAAGCTTGCGAATTTCATCCTGAATATCCTGCGTATTTTCATACGGCATCATATGCCCCATGCTATCGGCGATGCCGACGATGATATGCCAGTCCAAAGCACTCTCACCCAGAGGATCGAGCGCCGGCCTGACAAACTGCACCTTCCCTTCTTGATTGGTCACGGTGCCGTCCTTTTCCGCAAAGGTGCAGGCCGGGAACACGATATGCGCCTGTTGCGCGGTTTCGGTGAGGAACGGATCTTGGCAGATCAACAATTCTAACTGTCCTAAGGCTTCGTCAACACCATAAGACTTCGGAAGCGTGGCCAACGGATTTTCTCCAACGACATACAAGGCCTTAATTTTTCCATCACGGCAACCCTGCAAAATATCCATGAGGGTCGAGCCATGGTGAGACGCTGGCAATGCCCCACCCCAAGCTTGAGAGAATTTTTCCTGGGCCGTTGTATCATCAAAAGCCATGGGACCAGGAAGGAATTCCGGGGCCACCCCCATATCTAAGGCTCCCTGCTCATTGCCTTCTTCCACAACCGTATTGATGCCCGATCCCTCAGCATTTAATTTTCCGGTGATCCAAGCCAAGTCCACTAGATTCAACACATTATTGTAGCCATCATGCTGTCGAACGATTCCTTCGCCGCACAGAATGATAGAGCGAGACGCTTCGGCAAAAATCTTGGCAATTTCATTGATCTGCTCCACCGCAATGCCCGTCTGCTGGGCGACGGCCTCGAGGGAGATAGCATTCGCCGCCTGTTTGAGCGCATCGAACGCTGGAGGCGCCTGCGCGGTCACATCCGAATCCACAAGGTCTTGATCCAAGACTGACTTGACTAACCCTTTGACCAAGAGGCCTTCTGTCCCCGGTCTGACCATAATGGGGTGGGATGCGAGTTTGGCTAGATTCGTCTGCATCGAATCCACCACAATCACCGAGGCTTTATAGGTCCCCAGCGCAGCTTTGATTCGCAGGCTGGCCACAGGATTGGTTTCCGTGATGTTGGATCCCACCACCAAAATGGCCGTGGCTTTCGTGATATCCGCCGACGTGTTCATCGTCCGATGAATGCCTAAGGCATGATGAACGGCTCGTACGAAATTCACGTGTCCGTACCGAGCGCTGCTATCAACGTTATTCGTCCCGATCACCGTTCGCATGAATTTTTGAAAGACATAGAGTTCTTCATTCGTACAACGCGCGGTAATCAATCCGGCAATAGCATCAGGGGCATATTTTTCTTTAATCTCCTTCAATCGCTCAGCCGCCGTATCCAATGCCTCGATCCATGGGGCATCAACTAAGGCATTGTCTTTGCGCATCAACGGCTGCTTGAGCCGATCTTTGCTATCGATGAATTGAAACCCGAATCGTCCACGAACACACAACCCATCATGCCCATTGTCCGTATCGGTCCGATCACCCCATTTGTTTTTCCATGAGAGTGGCGAGGTCACACGAACGACTTCCGTATCTTTCGTCTCGATATACATCTGACAACCATCACCACAATAATTGCAGGTCGTCGTCGTCTTTCTGAGCTGCCATGGCTTGTACACATATTTAGAAAATTTATTGGTAATCGCGCCAACAGGACAGACTGCTAAACAATCCCCGCAAAATTCGCAATCGAGGGCTTGATCCCCTTTGGCCACGACCTGGGTAAACCCATCCTTTTTTATAAACTGCAGCGCATCAATGCGCTGAACGTCTTTGCAAATATTGATGCACTCACCACACACGATGCAGCGATTCATATTGAAATCGAGAACGAGGCTTCTTGTGTCTTCAGGGATATTTTTCTGTTTGGCATTGGCCAGGTCGGTGACCTGATGCTCGAAGGCCATGTCTTGTAATTCGCAATGCCCATCGGCATCACACACAGGGCAATCCAATGGATGAACCAACAAGTGTTTTTCTACGCCCTTCTTTCGGGCAGCAAAGAGGTCATCCCCTTCCGTGGTAATAACCATGCCAGCCGCTGCTTTGGCTGTGCATGACCGCACCGGAGATTTTTTCCCTTCCTGCAGGACTAAACACATACCGCAGGAACCAAAGGGATCAAAGGTATAGTGATAGCACATGGCCGGAATAATCTTGCCCGTGCTCGAAATCACCTCGTAGAGCGACACACCTTCGTTCGCGGTGACTGTTTCCCCATCAATGCTGAGCTCGATCTTCACCGCTTCAACATCTGGTGTTGTGACTAGTTTTAGTCCCATATTATCTCTCCCGCTCTTCTCAATTTCGAAATGCGTAACCCGTGATGCGTGATGCGTAAAATAAAGAATGGCCGTGTTCCTTACGCATTACGGATCACGCGTTACGCTTCACGTCTTTTCATCTGTCGCACTCCCCCATTACAATATCGTAGGATCCGAAGATCGTGACGGCATCGGCAATCATATAGCCTCTGGCCATATGATCGAAGGCACCCATATGAATAAAGGAAGGCGATCGAATTTTTAACCGATAGGGATTTCCTCCACCGGTACTCACAATATAAAAGCCGAGTTCACCTTTGTGCGCTTCCGTTCCGCAATAAATTTCTCCAGCCGGAGCATCGAACCCTTGAGAAAAAAGCCTGAACTGCTGAATCATGGATTCGAGATTGGTAAACACACGATCTTTCGGCGGTAAGGTGACACTCGGCACATCCGCCATGATCGCCCCTTCCTTCGGCATCTGCTCCATACATTGCCGAACGATTTTGATGCTTTCCCGCATTTCTTCTATGCGAATCCAATACCGGTCATAAGTATCACCATTTTTCCCCACTGGCACGCTAAACTCACATTTGGGATAGGCCCCATATGATTCGTATTTGCGCAAATCGTAATCCACACCTGACCCGCGCAACGTAGGTCCACTCAATCCAAAACTTAAGGCATCTTCGGCAGTGATGACCGCGACCCCCACGGTGCGAGCTAGCCAAATTCGATTCTTCTCCAAGAACACCACATATTCTTCGATCTTCGGAGGGAAATAATCCAAGAACCGTCGAACTTTATCTTCTAACGAATCCGTGAAATCCCGCTCGACGCCACCAATGCGATACCAGCTTGTAGTCAGACGTGCACCGCATAATTCATCAAACCAATCCAGGAGAATCTCGCGATCACGGAACGTATAAAAAAAGACGGTCATCGCGCCGATATCCAACGCCTGCGTGCCAAGCCAAAACAAATGGCCGATAATCCGCTGCACTTCTGCGACAATGGTGCGTAAATATTCTGCCTTTTCGGGCAGGGTGATGTTCATCAATTTTTCAACAGCACGGCAGTACGCAAAGTTGTTGTACATCGCGCAGACGTAATCAAGACGATCGGTATGGGGAATAAACTGATGGTAGGTGCCATACTCCGCAAGTTTCTCGACTCCGCGATGCAAAAAGCCCATGACCACCGTAGACTTGGTAATGCGCTCACCTTCGAGAGCGAGAATGACCTTGAGCACACCATGTGTCGCCGGATGCTGCGGCCCCATGTTAAGCAACAGCTCTTCACTCCGCAGAACCGGAAGATCCTTGGTCGCCGGATGCTCCGGATCGACTTTATAAATCGTCTCGCGTTGATCTTCTAAATGCGCCATATTCGCCGCGTTACTCTCTTAGTTCCCCTCTTCACAGGATTCCTCCCTCTTTGAAAAAGGGGGAAAGAGGGGGATTTATCTTTTGAAGATTGACGATATATTGCCATTCACAAAAAAATCAGGCTGTCGGTTCATCTAAAAATTCAAACGTATCTCGCCAGCCCTTGCCTTGCAGCGGAAAATCCTTCCGCAACGGCCAGCCTTCAGTATATTCATCGGGCATCAAGATCCGACGGAGGTCAGGATGGTTGTTGAAGCGAATGCCCATCATGTCAAACACTTCCCGCTCCATAAAATCCGCCCCATGCCAAATATCCGTCATCGAATCCACAAAACAATCATGTTCAGGCACCCGCGTTTTAATCCGAATTCGATGACGGTTTCGAATCGAGTACACTTCCCACACTACCTCAAACCGTTCCTCTTCATCAGGCCAATCCACGGAACTCACATGTACCATGTAATCGAAATCCATGCTCGGGTCATCCCGCAAATACCGACACACATCGTGTACCTGGTCACGCGTGACCGTCACCGCCACATCCCCGCGCCATTCATACACAGAGACCACCCCCTGGGGGAATCGAGTCTGAATGGATTCAGCTAATGGATGCATTAGACCATTCTACTTTTCGCACCAGGTTTCACTTCATCAGGCTGCTTGGTAAACACCCGCTTCTGCATGATTTGGTCTTGAAGTTTCAAAATGGCGTCGAACAATGCCTCGGGGGTTGGTGGGCACCCCGGAACATAAATATCCACGGGCACAAACCGATCAACACCCTGAACCACGCTATAACTGTCGTAGATATTTCCAGACGTGGCGCACGATCCCATGGAAATGACGTATTTGGGTTCCGGCATTTGATCATAAATTTTTCGAATAACCGGCGCCATGCGGCGACACACCGTACCCGCCACAATCATGACATCCGATTGCCGAGGTGATCCGCGAAACACACCGGCGCCATACCGATCAATATCATAGCGAGACGACACCGCTGCAATCATTTCAATCGCGCAACACGCCAACCCAAATGTCATCGGCCACAGCGACCCTTTCCGCGCCCAATTCACGACTTTCTCTAATGAAAGCGTCATGACGCCAAGATCGCCATCTCGCTCGTGCTTCTTACCTATTTGGATTAAACCCATTCTTTTCCTCGTTATGCGTGATGCGTCATGCGTGATGGGTGGGAAAATGCCGTTTCTTTCATTCCTTTACGCCTTACGCTTCACGGATCACGCTTCACGTTCATTAATCCCACTCAAGAGCGCCCTTGCGCCACGCATAGACATACGCAACAACAAACAATCCAATGAAAATCATCATTTCAATCAGGCCTATCACCCCCAACTCATGGAAGGTAATAGCCCAGGGATAGAGAAAAATTACTTCAATATCGAAAATCACAAACAGCATGGCAATCACGTAATAGCGAACGGGAAAGGGTATACGAGAGTCCGAGAACGGCTCGCTTCCACATTCATATACACTCAATTTTTCATCTTCTGGATATTTCGGTTGGACTAAGTAACTGAGACCCAAGGTCACCAGCCCAAAGCCCAAGGCAAGGATGATAAAAATCAGGATGGGAGAATAATTATCCAAATAGGCAAGTAGAATATCATAACCACTCATACTGACCTCCCCCAAAAAGCAAAAAACATCAAGTTTTCTGCAGAATTTACCATCGTAACACCGCGTTTTTTAACGAATCAAGAGAACAAAAGACCTACCAAAATGCCATCAAAAGCCCCAACTTCATAGTACACTTAGGGAAGAATGGACGCGTTACCTTTCAGATCGGGAACTCTACACCAAAAGGAAATGCTTGCGGGAAGCCGTAAAAAAAATGAAGAGAAAGACAGGCACGAGATAGTCTACTTTTTTTTGGGCATATCCTCGGGAGGCCGCTTTAAGCCCTTTGGAGGAGAATCTTGAGAATTTTCCCATTCATCGGTCATAGGATACACCGCCTTCGCCTTATTCCGCCGATGGATCTGTGTTTGAATGCGGCGGGGCGGGTCTCCGTCAGAGGGCTTTTCCAGTTTGGATTTTGGAGGAAGGGTGCTCATACTATATGGTAGTAGCGTCTGAACAGAGAAAGCAACAAATGGATTCGAAGCCACGCCTTAGGCACAGGTTGACCCATTGCCTCCCCAATCGAAAGCCGTCATTCCCGACATCCTTAATCGGGAATCCAGGTTCTCCCACTCTTTTCTCATGTCCCGTTTCAGCCTTCTGTTGATCTCGCTCTGGAAGGTTTTATTATATGGGAATGTTGAAAAAAGCCGCCAGCGGCGTTCTCGCCCTTTTGCCGTGCTCACGTACTGAGAGTACGCTCCGCGCGTCAAAAGGGCTGCGGCCTTTCGCTCAGGACAGGGCTGGAGAGACCCTTCGGAAAGACTCAGGGCATGCTTTTTTGAACCTTCCCTCCAATTGACGACGCTTGGCTCCTCCGGAGCTTTTATTGGCTATGGGAAGGAGATATTCAACAGACCCTATATGCAGGGGCGACACCCCGCAATATAATTCCTAAACCAAAAGACAAACCACAAAACCCCAAACTTACCAAGACGATCCCAAACCATAGAAAACCTGGATCCAAAAAAAAGAGACGCTACCCTTTATCGGATAAAGGCGACAACCATACCCTCGAATTGGCCACGGATATTTCGTGACGAATTAAGAGGTACTATCTGGAGCAACGCTGATGTTGACCTTGCCGGGAGGGGTGTTTTCGTCAGGGGCGTGATGGCGAAGGGCGTGGGTCAGGTCGATGAATTCTTGGAGGGCCATCGTTTCGGCACGACGTGTGGGATCAATGTTCACTGAGCCTAACGCGTCCCGAATTGGGGATAGGGGCCAACCCGAATCGCGAAACGAATTCACCAACGTTTTTCTTCGATGGGCAAAAGCCGCGCGAACGGTCCGCATGAAATCTCGATCAAATGCATCATCGTCCGTTTTGCCAGGATGCAGGGAAAGAGTCACGACCGCCGAATCAACATCAGGCCGTGGGCGAAAACAGGTGGCGGGGATTTTGAAGGCCAATCGCGAGTCGGCACAGTATTGGCTCAACACCGATAGGGATCCGTAGTCGCAACTCCCAGGCTTCGCCGCTAATCGTTTGGCCACCTCGAGCTGTAACATTAGGACCATCCGGCTGATCCGGGATCGGTGTTCCAGCAACTGAAACAACAAGGGGGTCGAGACATAATACGGTAAATTCGCCACCACCACCGTTCCTTGTGGCAAGGTGTCGTAGTTGAACTCCAGCGCATCGCCAGTGCGAAGGTCCAAATTGGATTGATGGCAGACGCTAGATAAGTAGGCCGCCAACTTCTTGTCGATTTCGACCGCAATGACCCGGGACGCCACGCCACACAACGGCTCTGTGAGCACCCCACGTCCCGGCCCAATTTCAAACACCGTTTCCTCTGGACGAATCGCGGCTTCACCAAGGATTTTTCTCACGATATTGGGATCAATGAGGAAATGCTGACCGAGTCGTTTGAGTGGAGGAGGGGGAGAAGACCTTAGCATCTTCCCAGCCAGGGTTTATTGCGATGCGGGTGCGTCATTGGTATCTTGCGGCTCAAGCCCTTTCGTGCCCACTTCCCTGATAAGATGTTTAAGTTGGCGAAGGCACATCTCGATGTCATCGGCGATTTCATCATACATGTCTCCCCCAGCATATGCGGTGTCGATCCATTCTATTTGTAGGCGTTCGCCATAGGTGGGACCCAGTCTTTCCGCCACCGCCCCAATCACATATAGTTTCCATTTATGGAATTGCTCCTTCGCACGGATGGCATTGGTGGTTTTGAGGGCATGCGGTTGTATAATTTCTAAATCCTGCAATTGTTTCTTGAGAAATTCTACAGCGGCTTGTTCGCGATCGGTCATGGTTGTCTCTCTATTCTTGATTTCAATTCAGGGAATGTTGAAAAAAGTCGCCAGCGGCGTTCTCGCCATTTTGCCGTGCTCACGTACTGAGAGTACGCTCCGCGCGTCAAAATGGCTGCGGCCTTGCTGGACGGACCCTTCGGAAAGACTCAGGGCATGCTTTTTTGAACATTCCCCCCAGCTGATGCTGTCCGGCTCCTCCTGAGCATGTATTGGCCATTGGAGTGAAATATTCAACAGTCTCTTTCAACATGTGGAGCCAGTTGCGAAATATCTTTCGATGTCACGGTTCCATTTTTACGAAGGCGAAGAAGCCGATGCTGGTCCAGAGGTAAACACTTCGCCAATTGATACCGATCGCCCTTGAAGAAATTGCGCCACGGTCATTCGCTTTTTGTTGGCCGGTTGAACCTCTGTAACTCCTAATGTCCCTTCGCCGGTCAGGACCCAAAACTCTTTTTTGTTTTCATCCACAATCGTACCGGGCCTGTGTTCTGATTTTGCCTCATCGAATTTTTTTGTCTCTGCCTTGGCCTTCCAAATAACCAACCGTTGATCTCTAAGAAAGGTAAAACACCCGGGCCAGGGGGATAACCCTCGAATCCGGTTGGCGAGACCGTTTGCCGATTGAGTCCAGTCTATCATTCCCGCATCTTTGGTTAACAGGGGTGCGTACGTGACCTTGTCGTGATCCTGCTCTTGGGGGGCGACGGTCTTGTTGGCCAAACCCTTGAGCGTTTCGACCAATAGATCGCCCCCGACCCTGGCGAGCCGATTGCCTAATTCCGCCGCCGTATCATCCGGTTCAATCGAAATAGCCCGTTGGAGCAGCATGGCCCCCGTATCCATACCTTCGTCCATGAGCATAGTTGTAATGCCAGTTTCCAGATCCCCATTGATTAAGGACCATTGGATCGGAGCCGCCCCCCGATATCGAGGCAACAACGACCCATGCACGTTGATACATCCTCCCGGGGGCAGGTCCAATATACTTTTTGGAAGAATCCGCCCGAAGGCTGTGACCGTTATCACATCAGAACGCCAGGCAGCAAGAGCCTGAAGCAGTTCGGGGCTTTTCATTTTTTCGGGTTGGAGAACGGGCAAACCCTGAGCTTGTGCGAGTTGCTTGATTGGAGAGACCCCAACCGTCTGCCCTCGACCTTTCGGGCGATCGGGTTGGGTCACGACGCCTACCACCTGGAACCCATGGTTGAGCAATGATTCTAAAGAGGGAACTGCAAACTCTGGCGTACCCATAAATATAATGCGCATGGGATTTCCATACCATCCTTCTCGACCTGAAGCAACTGCCTCAAGCAACGGATTGTCCGGAAAGGTTTCCGGAAAAACTGCGTATCCGCAATTGCGAAAATAGAATAAAAACCTAATTAAAAATACGTACTTATCATTGACACCTGTTTTGACTCTGTGATACAAGCCCACGCCTAGGATGCGGGCGAAATCGTCATGGTAACTGGCAGCCAAACCGAAGGCCTAATCAAAGGATTATTCAATGGGTGGACATAGTCATTGGTCAACAATCAAGCGGCATAAAGGTGCCATCGATGCCAAGCGAGGTAAAATCTTTACCAAAATCATCCGCGAAATCACCATTTCGTCGAGAGCCGGTGGCGACCCGGATGCCAACCCCACGCTTCGAACCTTTATTGCCAAGGCCAAAGAAGTCAATATGCCCGCCGATACCATCAAGCGCGCGATTCAGCGAGGCACCGGAGAACTTCCCGGGGTAAACTATGAAGAATTTACGCTTGAGGGCTATGGCCCCAGCGGGACCGGGGTGCTCCTGGAAATTACGACAGACAATCGGAATCGGACCGTAGCGGAAATTCGAAATATATTCGGGAAAAACCATGGTAACATGGCGGAAGCGGGTGCCGTAGCCTGGCAATTCCATAAAAAAGGCCTGTTAATTGTGGAAGGAAGTCAAACTGACGAAGATCGACTCATGACGTTGGCGTTGGAAGCCGGGGCCGAAGATGTCCAACAGACCCCTACCGGATTTGAAGTCACGACGGATCTTGCCGATTTCGAAGCGGTGAAAGAAGCCCTTCAAACCGCACACATTGAAACGTCCTTGGCCGAAGTGACCTTCCTCCCACAGAACCTCGTGAAACTCGAGGAAAGGCCAGCCGTGCAGATGTTGAAATTGATGGAAATCCTTGATGATCAGGAAGATGTTCAAAAAGTTCATGCCAATTTTGATATCTCGGATGAGGTGATGGAAAAGGTCGCCGCATCGGAATAATTTAAAGGGGCTGTTGAAAAAGCATGCCCTGAGTCTTTCCGAAGGGTCCCAGCGGCGTTCTCGGGCCTTTGTCGTGCTCACGTACTGCTGTACGCTCCGCGCGCCAAATCCCCTGCGGCCTTGCCTGTGGAAGGGCGCGTCTTGGCGCGCCTGGGTTGGGCGGGTCAGACAATGGGCCTTTTTGAACAGCCCCTTTTCTTCTGACCAATGAGCGTGTTAGACAGTCGTCGCCAAAATGAAAAATTTTTAATTTTTCAACAGACCCATAAACCACCTTGCCGGTGTAACCCCTACGGACCTGAGAGAAAATACCTTGGACATCTCGCATCCAATCTTCAGGCCATCTTTGAACGGGCCTCAATCGAAGAACCCTCAACATAGCTGTGCTATGCCTCGGGTTTTTCTCAATCGTTCCGTCCAAATCCGACCCAAATCTTGGCGCGAGATTGTCCAAGGTATTTTCTCTCAGGTCCTATGATTGCTAAACTGACGGGCCAATTAGCTGCCAAGGCACCGTCACGCATCATTCTCGATGTCCAGGGTGTTGGGTATGAGGCATTCATCCCGCTCAGTACCTACTTTGCCCTTCCGGATCTCCGCGCCTCGTTGACGATCAATATTCTGACCCACGTACGGGAAGATGCCATTCAACTGTTTGGTTTTTTGACCCTTCCGGAGAAAGAGGCATTCGTCCTGCTCACGAGCATTTCCGGCGTTGGGGGAAAATTAGCCCTCAGTGTCCTGTCCACGCTCAGCGTTCCCGATCTCATCACCGCCATTCAAACCGATGACGGGGAAAAATTGTCGTCTGTGCCGGGGATTGGGAAAAAGTCAGCGAGTCGTATTGCCTTAGAGCTGAAAGATAAAGTCGCCCGCCTAGATCCAGGATCGGATTTACCCACACGACCTGCGCTCCCAGATCAAATCCAGGACGATGCCGCCTCAGCACTGGTCAATTTAGGCTATCGCCCACGAGATGTGAAAGACACGATTACGAAAATTTCCCGGGACCACGCCTCCCCATTACCACTGGATGACCTCATTCGAGAGGCTCTTAAATTGCTATCGAAGCATTAGCAGTCGCTCACGATTTTCCAAACAGAGGGAAACACACGTTCTAAAACCGAAATGTAGGGGGGAGGAGAGCCGTTGCCGAAATAAGGAAGGATTACAGGGTATCGCGAATTTTTGCGCCACGATACGCGCTGTCCAGGACTCGATGAAAAAATCGGAGTACATCCACGAGGTCAAACCAAAAGCCGCAATTGAGGCATCGGGCATACAGACGCTTTGCCATGGTCGTGTAATGGTGGTCGACCATCATGAAGCCCTTGCATTTGAGACATTCCATTACAAATTCTTTCCTGTCCTACTCTCACTGACCCATGCGAGGGCCACAATGTTCAACCTAACGAAGCCGATTCAATATAACCGCGATGCAGCCAGCCAGAAGCCCACCTCCAAGGGTGGTTGATCCTATTGAAAAAAACGCTTCAACCGAACTGGAGTCCGGTGTGCCAGCAAGAAGGTCTCTAACACCTCCTTGTACCATCAATACGGCAAGAGTCAACAGCGACCCCATTCCGAACCACCATACGAACGTCCGCATATTACCTCACGAGCAGTGTGACCGTGGCATGAACACCCTGGCAAGGTTTCCTAGGCGAGCTGTTAATGTATCCAGGTATCCGGTGGAGTGTCAAGAAAAAGACCTGCGGTGAATGACCCATCACAGACTATCCCTCAGTGACGCTTCCTAAGACTTTCCGTGAGTTAAGCCCATGGTGGAGAAAAATCGATACGCTATGTTTCGCATTATTCACGATGGCCAAACCGGGCTGTTCGTCCCGATCCTTGGCCAGTGTCAGGGAGGTGATCGCAAAAGGGGCGTACGGGGTCGGGTAAAGGCGCGGAGGATACTGAAAGCTTCCATCCCCTTTTCCGAACAGAACGGACAGGCTTCCTGATTGGATATTCACCACGGCAATATCCAAAATTTTATCCCCATCAAAGTCTTGAGCAAGCCCATGATTCGGGCCAGCATCCCCTCCCGAATCAATGCCATCCTGAAACGTGCCATCCCCGTTTCCCAGAAACACGGTAATGGTGTTCATTTGGCCATTGATCACGAATAGGTCCAGCAAGCCATCATTATTAAAGTCGGCAAACGAGACGGATACAGGTCGTTTGCCGGTCCAATAATCGTGGGCATGAGAAAAGTTCCCATTGCCGTGTCCTAGCCAAATCGAGACCGCACTGCTCATGGGGCCACCATTGGAAACAGCCAAATCTAAGTGTCCGTCTCCGTTCACGTCGGCGGTAACCACGGACGTTGGGGTGTCACCATGTACATACAGGGGACCGCGGAGAAATTTTCCCATGCCATTGCCAAAAAACAATTGAAGTTTGTCGTTGCGAAGCGCCACGACGAGGTCCAGGAACCGGTCACTATTAAAGTCTCCCGTCGCAATGGACACAGGGCCTCGATTGACATGGTATTGAGAAACCTTTTCAAAGGTCCCATCGCCTCGCCCGGAAAGAATCGAGATTTGGTCGCTGCCGTAACAAGCAATGGCTAAATCGAGATGCGTGTCTTGATTAAAATCTTCAACCGCCAGGTTTCGTGGTTCCTGACAAACCCGGATGGGAACCTGGGTTTGGAAACTCCCATCTCCATTACCAAATAACAAAGATAGGGAATTGGACGAAATATTACTGGTCACCAAGTCGGTAAACCCATCGTTGTTATAGTCACCGGCTCGAATGGCCGTGGGGTTTTTTTCTACCTCATAATTCTTAAAAAGATAGAGCAGATCCGGAGGAACGTAAGGATTGCCAGGCGGGCACCCCGTAAGGGAGAGGAACAGAAGAAAGACTGTGAGGTTTCGGATCATTATTCCAACCAATCGGGGAAAAGGCAGGCACTCGCCCTCACGTAAGAGACGGATTTTCTCTTTGAATTCTGTCAGAGAGGACACAAGTAGCGAAGTATACGATTTTTTTTCTCGGATTGATATAACGCCCACTATAGTGAGGCCAAAGACCTACTGTCTGGACCCGAAACTAGCGCGATTGGTCCCATAATGCCTGGGAAATGTGTAATGAAAAGTCCTGATTGCCTAAAACGACTGGAAGAAGGAAAGAGAAATATGCTATAGCTTTTCTCTTAATTACCAAGAGCAAGAGGAGGAAGCAATGGTAGAATCTCAAGCGACCAAATTTAAAATTGAATTGTCTATGTATGGTGTTGTCGAAATACTCAAATGGTGTATCGACAGAAATAACGGTCGGATCCCTGGTACAGACACCACTGTGTTTAAAGAAATGCAAGCGGCGTTGAAAGAAAAACCTGTAAAAGGTGATTATTTCACCTACGACCAGTTTTGGAAAACCACAAAAGTTTATGAGTTCACCAGAGAAGAAGTGGAGACGGTCGACCAATGTCTCTATGACATCCCCAACATGGAAGGCAGGCAAAACCCGGCAGTCCGTTACAAATTTTGGGCTGTCCAAGCTGATTGGCACGAATGACCCGCCAAGATTGAACAACCTGCCTCACCACCAGTACCATTCTCCGGTGGTGAGGACATGAATGCCAAGTACGAAATTTGTAATACCGTGCGCGATAATGCAGGGCCACAAACGACCCGTCCAATACAACAGCCCGCTGTAGCAGATTCCCGCCATCATTCCGGCCAGCCAAAGATTATGTTCTAACCCGAAGAGCACCACCGTCGCCGCAAACGATCCAATGGTGAAGGTGCCCAATCGAACCGTTTCAAAATTGGCATTGACGATATAGCGAATCAAAAACGATCGCCAAAACAGTTCTTCCATAATTGGAACGATCACCGAGGCGCCAAAAATGCGAATGATTGCCAGGACCAGTCCAAGCGTGGAACCCGCCACAAAGGGATTGTAATCTGATAATTCCCCTTGAATGGCCCAGGGCCAATCCATACGAACCCAAAGTGCGTAGACACCCAACCCCACCCCAACCGTGACCAACGCTTCCTGCCAATTCACAAAAATAGGCGACTTCAATTCCTGAAATCGAGACCAGAAAAACACCAACAGGCCGGCGACCACTAGTGTTTTGATTGGGTATGACCATAAATCGAAGGTTCCTTCAGCTTCACTGCCAACTAACACCGCACTGAGGCCGATAAACCCCATATAAGCCGCAAATGGAAAGATGCGCGGCCACATGCCAGACTGCGTCTCTGGGGAAGCATCCACAGTACCACCTTGAGGCATGGTCATTTTTTCAGTACTCATGTTTCTCTACCCCTCCAAATTCAAGGCCAATCCATTCATAATAGGTAGACGTCATACCCCTAGACCGCTAGCTGGAGACTAGGAGTGACATTTTGGGCTCACGTGACCCCAAAATAGGACACCCTACGACGTTCCTTCGGCTTCTGAGACTCATTCCTTTATTATAGGCGGGTTGGGAGAGAAGGAAGATTGTGATGTGAATTGAGAGAAGATCAGGCTAATCAGTGATGATCATCCACTACCAAGAAGAATATTGAAGGGAGAAAAGTCGTCGGTGAGAATCAGGCCGGGTTGCCATTGAGGGGATTCTGCTGAGTTTAAAAGGGGGAACACTTCATGTGGCATCTTTCCTTGGTTCAACAGGCTGATGGTGGCATTCGCAAAATCCGGAGAACGCATGTTCAAGGGATCCGACGACGCGAAAAAGATCACATTTGCCGATCCTTTTGTCGTTCGTAACCATGAGGGGCCAGGGATGCTAAAAGATTCCACATGCGGGAACGACGTTTTCATGGTGGTCACCACCGCTTCGGCTCGTCTCCGATCTAACGCTGAATCCGATGAGGCCAGGTTGACCGCGATAACCCCTTGAGGCGTGAGACGGGCACGCAGTTCCGAGAAAAATTCTTGGGTGGTGAGATGAAAAGGGATTTGGTGACGGGCAAACACGTCCACCCAAATAATATCGTAGTGTTTCTCCGTGTGTCGTAAAAATACACGAGCATCTTGAACATAGACCTGATGACCATCGCCAGGGGTATATTCAAAAAACTCTTCCGCCGCTTTCACTACTGACGGATCCATTTCCACAACATCCATTTCCAATTTCGGCCAATATTTCTGCAGCCATTTAGCCAATGATCCACCACCTTGTCCAAGAATCAACCCTTGCTGAGGGTCGGGGTGAAGGCCAAGCACCGCCATCATCATTTGGCTGTATGGCAACGCGAGACGAACTGGATCCGGCTGCCACATGATGGCATGGAATGTGTTATCCAAGATTAGAAATCTCAGGCCTTTCTCATCGCGAACGCGCACCTGCTGATAGGGGCTATCTTCCTGATAAATCGCAGGCAGTTGAATCAAGATCGGGTGAAACCCAAACCAAATCGCCATACTCAGACTGCCGATCACCGGTACCAGCACCAACGCTTTGGCCCGACCCGTCCACACCCACCAACACAGTCCAAACACGATTAAGACGACCCCCAGAGCCGCAATCAGCTTGAGACTCCCCATCCAGGTAAGTAGAAAAAACGATGTGCCCCACGTGCCAACGAGGCTCCCTACGGTTGAGACAGCAATCATTCCTCCCGTATGCCGACCCAAATGACCCATGTCTGCCGTAGCCAAACGCAGCAAGGCAGGCAGGACGCCGCTCAAGCAAAATGCCGGGACTGCCAGTAACACTCCTGCAGCAAAACAGGGCCCCCAACGTGGATCATCGACCCATTGTGAAACGGTAAAGACCACAGGCTGTCCCACTCCCGCCAATATGAGCGTCCACACCCCAGACCCGAGAAGAAGAACGGTTATCACGACGCCGGGCGATCGACGATCGGCTAACCATCCACCCGTGGCATAGCCGGTGCTCATCGCGGCTAATACCACGCCAATCAAGGCACCCCACACAAAAAGGGACGTGCCAAAGACCGGAGCCAATAATCGGCTGCCCAGGATCTCCAAGGCCATGACTACGCCCCCGGTCGTAAAAGCCGTGGCGAAAAACCACCAGCGTGAGCAGGAAGAAAAGGCTGTCGTCGAAGGTGTACTCATAGAAGATGCATTAGGCTGGAAAAAAGGAAATTCTGAAGAGTTTCAATCCATTAAGTTGATGAAGATGAATCAGGCACACAAATCCCTAAACCACCAAGATGGGTGGACCCTAATTAAAGACTCAAGGGCACCTCTAAAAACCGTCCTTTTCCGTGATGGCGGCGTCAGTCGCGTGCTCACATCCTCATGTATTCGCCCATACACTCCGGTTTTCCGCGCGCGGCTTCCTTAGCCCTCACAAAAAATGCCTGGTTTTTAGAGGTGCCCTCAAGACAAACCCAAGGAAAAGATGCTATAGAAAGACTCTTTTGAGTGTCAACGCGACCACGTCTTTCACACGAAAAGGAGTACATAATGGCGAACAAGGACTTTATTTTAGACCTGGGAAAACTCATGATTGGCATTGCGTGGGCTGATGGGAAACTGCATCCAGAAGAAATGAATGCCCTAAAAGAACTCCTCTTTCTACTCCCGGATATTTCCGGCGAGGATTGGAGCCAACTCGAAATCTATATGACCCATGCAGTCACCGACGCGGAACGCCAGGACCTGTTGGATCGGGTGTTGAATGGCATTCGGACATCCGGGGAGAAGCAACTGGTACTCGATACCCTCGAAAAGCTGGTTGCCGTTGAAGGCGGGGCAGCCAATGCCGAGGTAATCAAAACGATTCGACAAGATTTGGACACAAAGAGTCCAGGCCTGTTGGCGCATCTCCTGAGCCCGTTTCGGAAAACGCTGCAATCTCGGGCCAGCCATTATACAGGCAAGTCCTCTCGCGAAGACCGGATCGAAGATTTCATCAAGAACACAATTTACTTTCAACTGTCTTCAGAATTGGAGGCTCGGGGCCACGCCATCAATCTGCCTGAAGAAGAAGTGCGAAAAATATGTTTGGCCGCAGGCTTGATGGCCCATGTGGCCTGGGTGGACAATGAGGTGTGTGATAGAGAACGGGAAGTCATGAGCCTGACACTCCAACAAATATGGAACATGCCGAAGGAGGAAGCCGACCTCATCACGGAAATGAGTCATGCCCGGATCATGCACGGCCTTGATATCGTTCGGCTCACCTGGGGCTTTTGCAACTACACAACAGTCGATGAACGGAAAGCGTTTTTGAGATGCCTTTTTGCCATTGCCAACGCAGCCGATCAAACCTCCCATGCGGAGATTGAAGAAATCCGCCACATCGCCAAGGCACTCGAACTCCCACATCAAGAATTCATCAACGCGAAATTAACGATTCCGCGGAAAGACCGGGGAGGATTATAACCCCTAGGAGCCTGTGGCTACTAGTGTTCAGTCTTGGGACCTTTTTGTACCCTCATCAGGCAGATGCACAGTTGATCGGAGATGTGAACTCCTCCGTGGTGAAAATCGTCGCACCTGTTAATGGAAAGACCAAAGTGGGTTGTGAATTTCCGCCAGAGCAGCATTTATTCTGACACGTAGCGAAGCAACTATTTTGTCAGGTCCCTCAACACCACACTCTCGCCTCGTTAAAAGATGGGATTCTTCCCCAGAAACACCGTTCTCATTTTTCCCCTAAAGATGGTAATCTTATGGCTTCGAAAACCTAGCACCTTTGTCAAAGATTGAAGCATGGGCCTTCCGAAAATTCTTTTTCCTAAGTTATCGATTTCAGTTACTATCTTTGTGCTCCTGACCGGTGTATGGCCCCTCTCTGATTCGAGTTCCGCGCCTCCGATTCAAGAACTCAAACAGGGCGTGGTGAACATCACCTCAACGGTTGACGGGAAACGGCAAGTTGGTACCGGGATCTTTATTCGGGTGGAAACTGATGCCGCGTATATCGTGACCACTTCCCATGTCATCGAAGGGGATCAACATCCCAAGGTGTCCTTCTTTTCCAGACCGAATCGTCCCTTAACCGCAAAGGTGGTCGGATTGGAAGGTGGCGATCCACGGGGGTTAGGGGCCGCCTTTGCTGGAACTAAACCCAGCTAAAACCTAAAATCATTATTGATAAGGTGGGAACCGTTACGTGATTAGGCGGTGCCGCCCGCTTCCTTCTGCCCTCGGGCCAAGACTTCCACGAAACGTTTGCCGACAATATCTGTGACTTTGCCCATCGCGTCGGTGAGCTCGTTCCATTCCTCTGGGGTTAACTCGCTTTTTAGGCTCGGATGCAATCCCCACTTGGCGCTGACTTGCTGTCCTTTCCGTTCCACGTTAACGTTGAGAATCTCCGTTTCAACGGGACGCTTCTGAGGTTCCGAGGTTTCAGACTGTTGGGCTGGAGGTTGTTTTTCTCCCAAGACGATTCTCCTTCTTTGTGAACAATGATTTGTCTCTAATCTGACGACTTCCAGTCCTGTGTGTCAAATTGTGAAAACTCGCCGAGTTAGGGTTCGCGCAAGAATAACTTCCCCTGTTTGGACGTCGATCCATCCCGCCTGGCGGCGTTGCTCGTCCTTTCCATACCAAGAGTATGCGCAGTCCTCGCGCCTTGCTAGGAGCCTGTCCGACATTAGGGATCATCGCGAGATTGTGCTGGTTTGAGGCAGCTTTTTCGATCGTTTGAGGCGAATAGTGGTGACTATTTAACGAAAACGATCGGAAAAGCTGGCCAAATCCAGCGCAATCGCAGTAGATCCGCTAATGTCGGACAGGCTCCTAGACAGGCGTCTCAGCACCCAAACAGGGGAAGTTATTCTTGCGCGAACCCTTAGGCATTTTCTACCCCCTTGTCTCAACCATCATTGGGGGGTAGAGTCAAGAATCACGAGGATTTGCTCGATGAATACAAAGGGTCCGTCACGAAATAACCGGGACAATTGACCGAGACGATTTTGGAGCGAGCCAAGGAGCGAAGAACGCGCATACCGGGAGTATGGAACTGTTGAAAATTTCATTCCCAGGGCAAATACATGCCCAAGAGGAGACAGCCATCATCAGCTGGAGGGAATGTTCAAAAAAGCATGCCCTGAGTCTTTCCGAAGGGTCTATCCAGCAAGGCCGCAGCCCTTTTGACGCGCGGAGCGTACTCTCAGTACGTGAGCACGGCAAAAGGGCGAGAACGCCGCTGGCGGCTTTTTTCAACATTCCCAGTATGGAAGCGATGAGCGACGCCGGCGCAGCCCACAAGCGTCCGGCCCTTCGGGGAGACCCATCTTTGGCCCAGGGTGGCGTTGCTCCTCGGTCACAGAGCCCCGCTAGGCTCCCCTCGTCGCGCCTTGCCCCGATCACAAATCTTGGCCTCCCAATTGTACCGGTTATTTCGTGACGGCCCCTTAGATGTGATAGAAATTCATCTGGAAGGACAATAGACATGGCTGTTGACTGGAAAGAAGTCCTCAAATCTCTCAAAAACGAAGCCGTCCCCAAACGTTGGGATATTAACGATCTGACGAAGAATTTCTTTGAAGGCCTCTTTCTTTTAGTTCCCGTCGTCGTCACCATTGTCGTCGTACTCAAAGTGTTCGAATTGATTGACGGATGGTTGAACCTCCCCATCCCAGGACTGGGATTTCTGATCACCATCATTTTGATTACCCTGACTGGACGGCTGGCTTCAAATGTGTTTTTCCAAGGGGCACTCGGATCGTTTGAGAAATTGTTGACTCGAACGCCCTTTATCAAACTGCTCTATACCTCACTGAAAGACCTCATTGACGCGTTTATGGGTGAAAAAAAGCGGTTTAATGAGCCAGTCATGGTTTCCCTAATTCCTGGTGGACATGCTAAGGCCATCGGGTTTGTCACGAGGAAAAGTATGGATATGTTTGGCCTGAAAGATCATGTGGCCGTCTATTTCCCGCAGTCGTACAATTTCGCCGGTAATTTATTGGTGTTTCCCAAAGATCAAGTTCGACCCCTCGACGCCGAGAGTTCAGAAGTCATGGCCTTTATCGTCTCTGGTGGGGTGTCTGGTGGAGTCAATAATGGTTCTGACAACGATTCCCCATCGAATTCCGAAATCCCCGCTCTTCCTGGACCTAAGGGTCCGTAAAGAAATAAGTCGTACATTTACACATCTCATCTTCAGGCCATCTTTGGCCGATCTTCAATCGAGAAACCTTCAACCTAGAAACCGCAGTTGGATCACAAAAGTCCGCGCAAGCTCTTAGGACCTGCGAGAAAATAACCAGTACAATTGGCCGAGAGGATTTTGAAGCGAGCCAAGGAGCGAAGAGCGCGCATACCGGGAGTATGGAAGCGATGAGCAACGCCGGCCGAGCCCAAAAGCGTCCGGCCCTCCGGGGAGGCCCATCTTTGGCCCGGGGCGGCGTTGCTCCTCGATCACATAGCCCCGCTAGGCTCTCTCGTCGCGCCTTGCCCCGATCACAAATCTGGGCCTCCCAATTGTACTGGTTATTTCATGACGGACCCTGAGCGCACCTGATAAAATACAAAAATGTCTCATCACCACGGAGGGTTCGCGCAAGAATACCTTCCCCGGTTTGGGTGCTGAGACACCTGTCTGGCAAGGCGCGAGGACTGCGCATACTCCTCGTATGGAAAGAACGAGCAACGCCGTCAGACGGGATGGATCGACGCCCAAACCGGGGAAGGTATTCTTGCGCGAACCCTAAGGTGACCACGACTTTTTGTATTTCACCATGCACACCAATATCTTACACGTCTTTTTTGCGCCCAACTGCCGTTTCTAGGTTCAAAATAGCACAACTATTCCTCCGGTTCCTCTCATTCAGATCGACCAAATCTGACCTAAATCTACGTGTCTTCATGTACCACTTATTTCTTTACGGACCCTAACGATTCTTCCAAGTCCTCAGAATAATATTTTTTCTCACGTCACAGCTTGCTCCTAGGCTGTCAAATCTTTACACAATGAATGTCTATTCTAGCTTGTAGAATTCCTCCTCATAGACTAGAATAGTTCTTCACCTATTATTGACCTGATTCATTTTTGATGGACCCACGGACCAAACGCAAGCAACGGGAATACGAGGCTCGGCGGCAAGACATTCTGTCGGCAGCGGAGTCCCTGTTTTCAAAGAATGGGTTTTTTAAAACCAGCATGGCGGAAATTGCCACGGCTTCGCAGTTTGCCATGGGGACGGTCTACCGCTTCTTCAAAAGCAAGGAAGAGATTTATATCTCCATCGTCGAGGACAAGGTAGAAGAATTAGCTGGCCTGCTGGATAAAAAAGTTAGTCTCGCGAAAACCGCCAGTGACAAAATCAATGCGTTCATTCAAGTCAAACTTGATTACGCGGACCGCAACCGGGACTTTTTTCGCATTTACGTGTCAGAATGGAGTGGGTTTGAATGGACCATCAAAAGTGCGTTTGGAGAACGTGTGTGGAAACTGTATATGGCCCAGGTTGACTTGGTGACGGATCTGATTCGCCAAGGGATTCGCAGGAAAGAATTTAGGAAAATTGACCCAAAAGATGCGGCCTTTGCCCTGCATGGGATGTTGAACTCCACCATGTATGTTGGGATTTTACAGGCAAAGCCAAGTGGGTCCTTGGTTGATAAATGCGAGCTGATCAGTACCTTATTTTTGAGCGGGATCGAAAAGGACACCCATTCAGGCATCATCAGGCGTGTCGTGTAAAATATCATTGTCGTAGTCCCAAAAACCATGAACACCTCTCGATTTCAACAGATTCTAGTTGCCATCTTCAGTGCGGGACTGCTCTTGATCACGGCGGCATGCAGCGAACAGCAAGCGGCCCCGCCCCCACCAGGCCGCCCGCCTTCGCCAGTGCGAGTAGCCCCAGTTTTAAAGCAATTGATTCAACAATCCGTGACGCTCGTCGGCACGGTTGAGCCATGGAAACGTAGCATCGTCGCCAGTGAAATCAAAGGGCTTGTCCATGTGTTTCCCGTGGAAGAAGGCATGCAGGTCACAAAAGGCCAACTCTTAGCACGATTGCACACCGAGACGTTGAACATTCAAATGGATTCCGCTTTGGCTTCGCATCGAGAAGCGCGAACTCGCTATCGTCAAGCTAAACAAGATCTTGGGCGGGTGCGGGTCCTCTTTGACAAAGAACTCGTCACCCAAAAGGAATTTGACGATGCCCAAACCGAAGAAGGCGCATTGCGGGAACGGCTCTTTCAATTAGGTGCCGAGATTCGACGCGTGAAAGATCAGCGAAGGAAATCTCAAATTGTCGCGCCGTTTGATGGCTGGATCACACAAGAATTTACTGAAATTGGCCAATGGGTAGAAGAGGGTGGACCAATCCTTGAATTAGTTGATTTGTCTCATGTGCAAGTCGAGGTGCCGCTCCCGGAACGCTACGTGCAGGGCATTCACATTGGAGATCCAGTTCAGGCTTCATTCGATGGGTTGCCGGATTTTCCAGCCCAAGGCCAGGTCTTTTCGTTAGTAGCACAAGCCGATCGAGTGGCGAGGACCTTTCCGGTCAAAATCGATATTCCCAATCCTCACCTCATCATTAAAAGCGGCATGGTGTCACGCGTCACCCTTCAGGTTGGCCGGCCCCATGAGGGAGTGGTGATTCCCAAAGACGCGCTCGTTCTTCGCGGAGAGCGGGAATTCGTCTTTCTGGTTCATGAAGGCAGGGTCGGGCAAGTACCCGTGAAGTCAGTCGTGCATTTAGATGAACTCGTCGAAGTGACTGGCGACGTGCAGGAAGGGATGACCGTTGTGGTGGAAGGCAACGAGCGTCTATTTCCAGGACAACCTGTTCGGATACTTGAGTCACCGCAAACAATACAATGACCATTATTCAATCTGCCATCCGATATCCAGTGACCACGACGGTCGGGGTGATTCTCCTTGTTTTGTTCGGCGTGGTGTCTCTGACCAAACTCCCAATCCAGCTGACCCCTGATGTGTCCAAACCTGAGATCACGATAGAAACACGATGGGAAGGGGCCAGTCCGCATGAAGTCGAGCGTGAAATCGTTGATGAACAGGAAGAACAGCTCAAAGGCGTTGAGGGTCTCGAAAAGATGCTTGGAGAGAGTTCGTACAATTCCGCCAAAATTGTTCTTCGCTTTCCTGCAGGCACAAACAACGATACGGCACTACTTCGGGTGTCGAATCGTTTAAACCAAGTCAAAGAATACCCTGATGAAGTTGATGAGCCCGTCATTAGCAGCGCGGATACGCGCGGAAATGCCATGGCGTGGTTTATCTTTGAGCCGTTAGAAGGTAACCCAGTCAATATCGAAACCATGCGAGACTTTGCGGAAGATGTGATCAAGGCTCGATTCGAGCGGATTCCCGGGGTGGCCGCTTCCAACGTGTATGGAGGGCGAGAGCGGGAACTTCGAGTCCTGGTTGATCCCGGTAAGTTAGCCATGCGATCTCTCACAGTCCGTGAACTCGCACAAGCGCTGGATCAAGAGAATCGTGACTTCAGTGCCGGTGATTTCGACGAAGGCAAACGCTCGTATGTCGTTCGAACCGTTGGGGAATACCAAAGCCCCGAAGACGTGGCGAATGTCATCATCGCCCGGCGCAACGGCGCTCCGGTATATGTTCGCGATGTGGCCCAGGTCAGCATCGCGTATAAAGATCCCGCGCACGTCGTGCGGGAAATGGGACGAAATTCCATTGCGGTCAATGCCATTCGTGAAACCGGCGCGAATATATTGGACACGATGACCCAACTCAGAGAAGCGGTTGACGACCTCAACGAAGACCTTCTTAAAGGGCAAGGGTTCAAACTCTTTCAAATCTATGATGAGACGGACTATGTCTACAGCTCACTGAAATTGGTCCAACAAAACCTCATCATCGGCAGCATTCTCGCCATTACGATTCTGTTTCTCTTTTTGCGAACCGGTAGCACCACTCTTGTGATTGGTCTGGCCATTCCGATCAGCATTATGGGTACGTTCATTGCCTTGTGGTTATTGGATCGGAACGTCAATGTCATCAGTCTCGCCGGGATGACCTTCGCCGCCGGCATGTTAGTCGATAACTCCATTGTCGTGCTGGAAAACATCTACCGTCACCGAGAGGCGGGAAAGCCGCTGTTTCAAGCCGCCTATGATGGCACAACCGAAGTCTGGGGCGCGGTGCTTGCGAGTACGTTGACGACCATCGCGGTGTTTGTGCCCATCGTGTTCATCGAAGAACAAGCCGGGCAATTATTTCGGGATATCGCGATTGCCATCAGCGCCGGAGTCGGACTGAGCTTGATCGTATCGATTACCGTGATCCCCTGTCTTTCCGCACGTTTGTTAAAAACGAGGAGCCATCATGAACGGAGTTCAGAGATCCCGACCTCACGGATGAAAATCTTAGCCCATGAGTTGGTTGATGGCGTTCACCGGATGGTTGAGCGGATGGGTGTGAGTTCAGACCGATTAGGAAACTTCATTTACTGGATGTCCGGCAGCGTGCCTTGGCGGATTGGGATTGTGTTGGGGTTGACCACCTTGGCAATTGGCATGACGTGGCTCCTCCTACCTAAAGCCGAGTACCTGCCAGAAGGAAACCGTAATCTGATTATTGGCATTGTGCTTCCTCCACCAGGCTACAATATCGGGGAATTCATCCGTATGGGTGAGACGATGGAAAGAGTTCTCGCACCACACTGGGATGCCCAACCCGGCAGTCCTGAGGAGGCGGCCTTGGACGGTCCAAGCATTCTAAACTTTTTCTATGTGGCACGCGGCAGGTCCGTCTTTATGGGGGGTCGCACGAATGACGATTCCCAAATCCGAGATTTGATACCCGTATTCCGGCGCGCCATGGCAGATATTCCTGGGGTCATCGCCATTGTCACCCAAAGTAGTCTGTTTCAACGCGGACTTGGGGAAGGACGGAATATCGATATCGAAATCACCGGACCAGAATTGGATACACTCGTGGCTCTGGGTAGACAGATATTTGGGCAGGTCCAGGAAGTGTTACCTGGTGCTCAAGTTCGTCCCAAGCCAAGCCTTGATCTAGGAAGCCCCGAAGTCCGCATCAGCCTCAAACGCCACCGTGCGGCCGATGTACAAATGACCAATCAGGAATTGGGCTTTATTATTGATGCCTTAGTCGATGGCACCAAGGCGAGTGATTATCAGTTTGAAGGGGATGAAATTGATCTGACCATTCGAGGGGTGGATCACTATGCAGATCGGACGCAAGAGCTGGAAAACCTGCCGATCTATACTCGAAGTGGGAAACTGACAACAGTGGGCGATATTGCGGATGTGAAATTGGTGGCCGGACCTGAACAGATCAATCACATAGAACGTGAGCGAGCCATTACCATCCAGGTTATTCCTTCTGGCCAAATGCCGTTGGAAACCGCCATGGACTTGATTGAACAGCAGGTTCTGCTTCCCCTTAAAGAAGGCGGCAGTGTGGGGCGGCTGTATCACATTCAATTATCCGGCGCTGCCGATGAGCTGACCAACACGTATGACGCGCTCAAATACAATTTTCTTTTGGCCTTGCTCATCACCTATTTGCTCATGGCGGCCTTGTTCGAAAGTTTTGTGTACCCCTTTGTGATCATTTTCAGTGTGCCATTGGCCGCGGCTGGAGGAATCCTGGGCCTATATCTTGTCAACCTCTTCGTCACCTATCAACCACTCGATGTGTTGACGATGCTCGGCTTTATTATTTTGATTGGGGTTGTGGTGAACAATGCCATCCTGGTGGTGCATCAAGCATTGAATTTCATGGATCCCAATCGTCGAAACCTCTTTACGTCAGGAGAAGTCGAAACGGTGGGAGGCATGTCAGTGCGTCAGGCCATTACGGAATCGGTTCGATCCCGGGTCCGTCCGATCATGATGAGCATGCTGACTACGACATTTGGACTCCTCCCATTAGTGTTATCCTCCGGCGCAGGATCGGAACTCTACCGAGGCATCGGGAGTGTGGTGTTGGGCGGGCTTATGCTATCCACGGTGTTTACCCTTCTGGTGGTTCCGGCGCTATTCAGTTTGGTCATGGAATGGAAACTCAAAAGACAAGGCACGGTGACTCCTGATGAGGCTGCGCAACAGGGAGTGCAAGAAACCTAATCATGCATTCAATGAATGTACACCATGCGAGTAAGCCGTGGCGCATCCAGCCATGCATCCGAACGTTCATTTTTTTAGGCGGTCTTGTTTTACTGTCAGGCATTTCAAGCCCTGCCTTGGCACAAGATAATTCCCCTTCGATTAAGATTCCCTCTGAGCTCCGCTTAAGCCTGCAGGACGCGATGAAAGCGGCGGTCGATGAAAACCCGACGGTCCAGTTGTTTAAGGAGCGCATCACCCAGGCACAAGACCAAGCCTTTACCCAACTTGGCACGTTACTCCCGAATCTTTCTGCTACTGCCAGTGCAGCCAGACGACGGTTTTTTCTGGGCTCCTTTGCGGGCGGGGCTGGGGTCTCAAGCCCACGCGATTTTTACCAAGCTCGCGTATCCTTCACTCAGAACATCTTCAGCCTCAGTCTCATCCAAAAATGGCGCGCCGCTCGTACCAATGTAGAGGTGTCAACCCTCGATTCCGCCACTACCAGGATGGATACGATGGCCACCGTCGGGTTGGCATATTTGGAAACCCTGCGGGCTCAAGCTGCCGGCAAGGCTCGTTTGGCAGATGTGAAGCTCAACAATGAACTCCTCCGATTGGCCGTTGAACGAAAATATGCGGGGATGGCGACCAGCCTGGATGTGATACGAGCCAAAGTCCAATTGGAAAATGAAAAACAACGTTTGTTAGTCGCGCGTAACGACCATGATCGCGCGAAGCTCAATCTTATTCGTGCCATGGGTTTGTCCTTTACCGTGTCGCTGGTCCTCACGGACGAACTCATCTTGCACAAGGTTCCTGAACAAACCGTTGAAGAAGCGCTGCAAGTCGCAACAGAAAACCGTGTTGAATTCAAAGCGCAAAAGAAGCGCGAACGATTAGCCGAACTCTCCTTGAGTTCGGTGACCATGGAGCGAGTACCCTCATTAATCGGTAGCGGGGATGTAGGCATGATTGGCAATCAAATTCCCGATGCGTTGACGACGGACAACGTGCAATTGCTGTTGTCGATTCCGATTTTCGACGGAGGACAACGTGAGGGCCGCATTTCAGAAAGCCGGAGCCTGGTTCGGCAAGAAGCCATTCGCACCCGAGATATTCGTTACCAAGTCGCCTTGGAAGTGCGAGATGCGATGCTCACCCTGGAATCCACACAACAACAGGTCGCCGTGGCTCAGAAAGGTCTTCGTCTGTCACTCAAGGAACTTGACCTTGCCCGCCAACGGTTTGCCGTTGGGGTCGCGACCAATATCGAAGTCACGACTGCACAGACCTCGGTAGCGCAAGCTCGTGATAATCTGATCGAAGGATTATTCAATTTTAATGCGTCGCGCGTGAATCTGGCCCGAGCCCAGGGGCAGCTTGATACACTCTAGGGGACGTGAAGCGTAAGGCGTGAAGCGTGAGACGTATTTTCGTGCCTGCGCGCTGCAGCGCTCCGGCGTGCAAGCGTAATTCGTTTCACGCTTTTACCATTGCCAAACCTGCAATCCTTTTGATAGAGATGAATCGGGTAGAAGGGCCAATACGAAATGTAACTACGAAAATTGAGATTCGTTGTGGCACCGGGCCTCCAACAAATCCAACCGTCATTCCCGCGGTTTTTAGCGGGAATCCAGGTTTGAATTTTTCCTAAATTACGACCACAACTTTGACGATTAGATCCAAAAGCACGTAATCGAAATGCCTCCCTACGACATCCAAATACAAAACGACGTTCGTGCTCAGGCGAAAAAACGCCGCACGTTTGCCATCATCAGTCACCCGGATGCCGGGAAGACCACGGTCACCGAAAAACTGTTGCTGTATTCCGGCATGGTCCGTACCGCCGGCATGGTCGGGAGCCGAAAAAGCGCCACGACCGCCACATCCGATTGGATGGGCATGGAGCAAGAACGCGGCATTTCCATTACGGCCTCGGCCATGCAGTTCAAATACAAAGATGCCGTGATCAATGTACTGGACACCCCGGGCCACCAGGATTTTTGCGAAGACACCTATCGCACCCTCACTGCAGCGGATAGTGCCATCATGGTCATCGATGCGGCCAAAGGCGTCGAAACCCAGACCCGAAAATTGTTCGAAGTCTGCCGCCTCAGAAAAATCCCGGTCCTGACTCTCATCAACAAAATGGATTTGCCTGGCCGTGCGCCCCTTGATCTCATGGCCGAGGTCGAAGAGGTCTTGGGCATCCATGCGAGTGCCATGAACTGGCCCGTTGGTTCAGGTCAACAGTTTGTCGGCGTGGTCGATCGCGCCACGAAGCAAGTCTCCCTCTTTAAAAAAATGGCCGCCGGTGGAGCCGCAAAAGCAAGCCGAACGGAAATAACGTTAGACCGCTCGGAGGCCAC
Source organism: Nitrospirales bacterium (assembly GCA_963555755.3). Lineage (GTDB taxonomy): Bacteria > Nitrospirota > Nitrospiria > Nitrospirales > UBA8639 > Nitronereus. The sequence goes on along the minus strand of OY820905.2, from coordinate 3,342,618 downwards.
ATCCCTTATTGAGGAAGAGCTGCTCACGCAAGTCCATCATGACTTGGAGCTTCTGGAAATCGCCGGCAATCCATTTTCCCAAGAAGAGTTTTTGCGAGGAGAAGTCACCCCGGTCTTTTTTGCCTCGGCCCTCACCAACTTCGGGATTGAAAACTTTTTTGATGCGTTTGTAGATTTGGCGCCTTCGGCCACACCACGCGCTGCGGATCAACCCGATGGCGAGGAAATCGTCGTTGACCCGATCGACACACCGTTTAGCGCCTATGTGTTCAAGCTCCAAGCGAACATGAACCCACGTCACCGCGACAGCACTGCGTTTCTTCGAGTCTGCTCCGGACGATTTGAACGCGACATGGTCGTGAAGCACCATCGGTTAGGCCGTGACGTGCGCCTTTCTCGGCCACACAGTCTCGTGGCCAAGGAACGAACCACGGTGGATATAGCGTATCCCGGCGATATCCTCGGGATTATTAATCCGGGACAGTTCGCCATTGGGGACACCATTTCACTGCAAGAAGAGTTCAATTACAAACCCCTTCCACAATTTCAAGCCGAAGTATTTGCCCGGATTCATCCGACCGATGTGGGGAAGCGCAAGGCCTTTGATAAAGGCATGGTCCAGATGGCGGCTGAAGGAACGGTCCAGATTATGAAAAGCCTGGATGAATTGGAATTCTTTGTCGCTGCGGTCGGTCGCCTGCAATTTGATGTGCTTCAATATCGCCTTCGGAATGAATACCGAGTGGAAACGAGATTGGAAGCGCTGTCTTTTGAGTGCAGCTCCTGGCTGGTGGGAGACGTCAACACCTTTCGTGCTCCGTCAGATGGGATGGTGGTGAAAGATCAACAGGATCGTCCCGTCGTTCTCTTCCGCTCGCCCTGGTCAAAAAACTTTGCCAAAGAACGAAATCCCGATCATGATCTTCTTGAAATGGGTTAGCTGCTCTGTCAGCTTTCCGTTCTTCTTTTTCCCAACACACCTTTCTCCTTTTGCTATAGTGATTCCAAATACGTTTCATAAACTCGAAATCCGAATATCGAAATCCGAAACAAATCCGAAATCCTAAATTCTCTATTTGGTCATTGAAATTTGTTTCGGATTTCGATATTCGAGATTCGGATTTACGCCATCAGCAGAGGGAATGGAAATTAGTTAACCTCAGTATAGTTTTTCATTATGACCACCGCATACACATTTGACATTCTGGTTCTTGGTGCCGGATTGGCGGGCATGCGGGCGGCGTTGGCCGCGCATGAAGGCGGGGCAAAGGTCGCGATCCTGACGAAGGTCCATCCCGTTCGGAGTCATTCCAATGCGGCCCAAGGCGGCATCAATGCCGCGCTCACGGATCGTGGTGATACATGGGAGGATCATGCATTTGATACGGTCAAGGGAAGCGATTTTTTAGGCGACCAGGATGCTATTGAAATTCTGGCGGAAGAAGCGGGCCAGGATATTCTTGCCCTGGAACATATGGGAGTCATTTTTAATCGTAACGATGAAGGTCGATTGGGCACGCGACGGTTTGGTGGGCAAAAGCGAGCACGAACGTTTTTTGTCTCGGATTTTACCGGGCAAGCCATACTCCATGTATTGTATGAACAAATCCTCAAAGCCAATCTCCCAGTGTTTGAAGAATGGTTTGCAACATCCGTTGTCCGCGACAATGATGGCCGATGCGCCGGAGTCGTGGCCTTTGAAATCCGATCAGGCCAGTTTGCCTTTGTCAAAGCCAAGGCGGTCATCATTGCGGCAGGGGGATTAGGGCGCGTGTTTGAGCCAAGTACGAATGCCATGATTTGTACAGGCGATGGCATGGCCATTGCCTATCGTGCCGGGGCCCCTCTGATGGATATGGAGATGGTGCAGTATCATCCGACGACGTTGAAGGGGAAGGGGCTCCTGATCACTGAGGCGGCACGGGGAGAAGGGGCCTATCTTATCAATGGCGACGGGGAACGATTCATGGAGCAGTATGCCCCCAACATGATGGAGCTTGCCTCGCGGGATGTCGTGTCGCGGGCAGAGCAAATTGAAATTAATGAAGGGCGGGGGATCAATGGGTGTGTATTGTTAGACTGTCGCAATTTGGGCAAACGGCTCATTCAAGAACGGCTTGGGCAAATATTTGAAGAAGCCAAAACCTTCGCGAATATTGATTTGACCGAAGAGCCCATTCCGATTCGGCCGGGAATGCACTACAATATGGGTGGCATCAAAACCGATGTGGATGGTCGCTGTTGGGATATACAGGGAAAGTGGGAAGGCGTCACCGGATTATTTGCGGCGGGTGAAACGGCCTGCTTGAGTTTACACGGTGGAAATCGATTGGGCGCGAACTCTCTTTTGGATACGGTCGTGTTTGGCCGACGGGCCGGGGCATGTGCCGCCGCCTATGCCCAATCGGTGGAAGAGCCACGAGTGTCCGATTCCGTTTCAGACAAAGGTCAGAAAATGGTGCAGGAGTTCTTGAAGCGTAAGGCCAATACCGATACCGTGGCGGCTATTCGTCTGGACCTTGGAACGACCATGAATAAACATTTGGGGGTATTTCGCGATCTGGAAGGCATGGAAGCCGCCCAAGCCCATTTGCCGGCATTACGAGATCGGTGGAGTCGGGTGGCTATCCAGGATAAAGGTCAAGTATTTAACACAAGTCTGGTTCAGGGGTTGGAGTTAAGCATGATGCTAGATTGTGCCGAAACCATTGTATTAGGTGCATTGACACGGACGGAAAGCCGAGGTGCGCATTTTCGTACTGACTATATTCAACGGGATGATGAGAGTTGGCTTAAACATATTTTGGTTTATCATAATTCTAAGGGACTACCTCGAATGGATTATCTCCCCGTTCGGATCACACAATGGGAACCACAAGTACGAGTCTACTAATGCCAACCACCTTTCGCATAAAACGATTCAATCCTGAATCTGAATCTCCCCAACCCTATTTCCAAGAGTATGAATTAGAGACCGAGCAATCGGATACCGTACTCGATGCGCTCATTAAGATTCGAGAATCAGTTGATGATTCCTTGACCCTTCGGTGTTCCTGTCGTGGGGCGATTTGCGGCTCGTGTGGCATGCGCATCAACGGGCATGCCGCATTGGCTTGTAAAACAAAAGTGGTTTCTCTGGAATCTCCGGATGGTACGGTCCAAGTGGAGCCCATGAACAATATGCCCGTCATCAAGGATCTAGTGACGGACATGGATGGATTTTGGGACAAAATCCGGCAAGTGCAGCCTTGGCTACAACCGGCAGGACCTAAGCCCGAGGCTGAGTACATTGCTTCCCCGGAATCCATGAATCATTTGACGGGAGTTATGGGGTGCATCATGTGCGGAGCCTGTGTGTCGGATTGTGCCGCGTTAGAAGTCGATCACCAATTCATTGGGCCTGCGGCATTAGCCAAGGCCTATCGGTTCGTGGCTGATCCTCGAGATGGGGCGAGTCCCTCAAGGTTATTGGCCCTGAACACCCCAGGCGGTATGTGGGATTGCACACGTTGCATGGAGTGTATCGAAGTCTGTCCAAAGGAGGTGGGCGCCATGGATCGTATCATGGATCTTCGTGCCAAAGGCATTGACCAAGGCATGCCATCCACCTGTGGTTCCCGCCATGCCGAAGTGTTTGCTGATCTCATTGAACACAAAGGCCGGCTGGATGAGCCCTTGTTAGCCATGCGGACGTTTGGATTAAAGAACATTGGGCAAATGCTTTCATTTCTACCAATGACGCTCCGAGCCTTGGTTCGAGGAAAACTCCCAAGGTCTGGTCCGTTGCATCGCGCGATTCCAGGGATTGACCGGATCCGCCGACTCTTTCGCCACACGAGGAACCTCCCATGAAATATGCCTTCTTTCCAGGGTGTGTCTCAAAAGGGGGATGCCCTGAATTGTACCAATCGGTGATGCAGGTCTACCCACAGCTAGGCATTGAACTGGAAGAGATGGCCACAGCTTCATGTACCGGTGCTGGGGTGTTGCAAGAAAAAGATCTTCGGTTGGGAGATATTCTCAATGCCCATACCTTGGCCTTAGCCGAACAGCAAGGTCTACCCATCATGACGATTTGTAGCACCTGTCAGGGCGTGATGAGTCAGGCCAATCATCGGTTTACGTCCAATCCCGAGTATTTGGCTGAGATTAACACGGTATTGGCCGAAGAAGGTCTTACCTACCGTGGTACCACAAGGGTCAAGCATTTTGTGTGGATTCTTATTGAGGATGTTGGGGAGCAAAAAATTCGGCAGTCTGTGAAGCACCCGCTTACAGGGTTGCGAGCGGCTCCGTTTTATGGGTGTTATTTGCAGCGTCCAAGTGAAGCACTTGGATTTGATGAAACACCCGCTCGGGCTAAATCCCTGGAAACCGTGATAGATTTGTTGGGTGCGGAGGTGGTCGATTTCCCCGGGAAAACTCGCTGTTGTGGGTTGCCCCTTCTGACGATCAACCAACCGAATTCGTTAAAAATGGTGGCTCATCATACCTCAGATGCCAAGGAGTATGGGGCTGATCTCATGGTCACGCCCTGCCCCTTGTGTCATTTGAATTTGGATGGTCTTCAATCCAAGGCTGCCAAACAGAATGGCATGGAGATTGATCTTCCAATATTGCACTTGCCGCAATTGCTAGGATTAGCCATGGGCATGGATCCAAAAGCCTTAGGCCTGAATCGGAATTTGGTATCGACGGGATCGGTGCTTGATAAAATTGGCGTTAGCCAACTTCTTTCGAAACGGTCTTGAAATAGGCCAGCAGATCGCGTGCTGAAATAATCCCTACAATCTTCCCTTCCTCGGTTACCGCCAAGTGCCGAATCCGTTTATCAGCCATCAAGTCACGCGCATAGTGAGGAGACAGTTTTTTCTCTACGGTTAAGATCGGGCTTGACATTACTTGGGCCACTGAAATTCCAGACACATTTTCTTCCTCTGCCACGGCCCGCACCACATCCGTCTCCGTGATAATCCCGGAAAATTCCTCGCCTTTTTTCACCAACAGGCTGCCAATGTGCTGGGTATGCATATGGCCAGCGGCCTGTTTAATTGTAGTGTCTTCAGGAATGGTGCTGAGATTGCTCGTCATCAATTGTCCTACTGTGGCCATAGCATCCCTCTCTGAAGCAATGAATATGAAGCTCTTATTTTCAACCCCGGCCAACATTCTAGGAGCTCCCCTCTTCGTATGCAATACCTGTTCAACAATGTCTGTTACCTGAGAATGAATCTGACCACTCTTAAGATCTGGCGCTGTTGAATAATTACATCAATAGCCAATACACGCTTCAGATAAGCCACACATCGTCAGAGGGAGGGAATGTTCAAAAAAGCATGCCCTGAGTCTTTCCGAAGGGTCTATCCAGTCCTGTCCTGAGCAGAGTCGAAGGAAAGGCCGCAGCCATTTTGACGCGCGGAGCGTACTCATAGTACGTGAGCACGGCAAAAGGGCGAGAACGCCGCTGGCGGATTTTTTCAACATTCCCTGTCTCAAAACAGAGCATCGAGGGGAAACAAGACTAAGGCTCCAGTAACGAACAACGACTGCCTACAATGAAAAGTAGAGGGAACACTCAATAGAGTATGGAATCAACCGAGGATAGAAGAAGGATGAAATCTCAATCGTTCTCCTAACAAATGACGATGATCCATTGAGGGGTAGCAACATGATTTTAATGTCTCGATTGGGGTCCAGTTTCTTGTGTCTCGGCCTTCTCTCACTATGTTTGGCCATACCGGCTGAGGCCCATCAGATGGGGAAAGGATATAACAACGGACCGATTTGGAAAATCAAAACGGAAACGAATACCGTCTATTTACTAGGCTCCATTCATGCTTTGAACTCCGCGTATTATCCCCTCACCCGCGCATTTTATTATGCCTATTATGATTCGCCCAACATTGTGTTCGAGGTTGACTTGAACCAGGTGCTGTCAGGAAAAAAATCAAAACTCCTCAAACGAAAACGAACCTTTGCGATAAACCGAACGTCTCAGAATGCCCTGATGATGAAGTTGGATTTCGCGGGGAAGTTTGGCGTTGACCAGCATTTCTACTGGAAAGCCAAAACCGCCGGAAAACGGATTCTCGGGCTCGAGAGTGTGGAATACCAGATGAGCGTGTTAGACAACATTATTCTGAAAAGCCAAAAAGTCATGGCAGGACAGAATCGTCAGGATGCCAAGCGGGCCTACCAAAGATTAAATCAGCTTGTCGACGCGTGGCACAGAGGGGATGAGGACAAGTTAGGACGGATAATTGAAGAAGAAAAGGCTTCCCCTGAGATCTATAAAACCGTGTACTATGATCGGAACCAGAAGTGGATGCCGCAAATCGAATCCTATATTGGGAAAGACGAAAACTATTTGGTAATCGTTGGAGTTGGTCATCTGGTCGGTGAAGACGGTTTAGTGAAACTATTGAAAGATAAAGGCCATACCGTTCGGCGCATGGTGTATGCGGTCCCCTAAGATAGGCTGCGAATATTCTTCCCTTTCATTTCAAGACACTACCCTCATCCTTTTCTTTTGAGGTCGAGGGACATCTTCCACCTGTCGTTGCTCCTGAATGTGCTTGCCAGGCCACCCCTTGTGCGTTACCCTGATTGAAATGCCACCCTACCCAAACGATTAAGGCCATTGAGCCTTGATCGACCCTGTACAACATGGAGTAAACGAATGACTGAAGGCATAGTGAATATCGATCAACTGACGAGTGGAATGCAGGAGCCGGTGAAAAGGTTTGTACTCCGTGTTCAAGAATTGGCGGGCTCGAATTGTCTGGCCATCACAAGCTTTGGGGCAATCGCGACCCCAGCTTTCGATCCTAGGAAACAACTTGCCAAAAGCGTGGTGATCCTCAACAACATTGATTTACCCATGCTCCGAGAGTTAGCCAAGGATGGGGTGAAGCTTGGAAAAGCGAAAATTGCCGCTCCCCTGATCATGACGCCTGTTTATATTGAAGGATCGCTTGACACCTTTCCTTTGGAATTTCTTGAAATTCAGCAATGCCACCTGTGTCTGGCTGGCCCTGACCATTTTTCGGACTTGTCCTTTGACGCAAGTCATATTCGTCTGCAATGTGAGCGGGAACTCAAAACCATTCTTATTGCAATGCGACAAGGTCTCCTAGCTGCGGCTGGGCGTGAGAAAATGTTTGGGACCATGGAGTCGGATATTGCTGAACGCCTCATGCGCACCTTGCGCGGCCTGTTGTGGCTGCATGATCAGAAGGACTATCTCGACGCAATTCAGGTGGTGGGGCACATTGAACAGGAAACCGAGCGGTCGTTGCCAGCAATTCGTGGGACGCTTCAAGATCTGCGGCAACATGGCTGGGAAGACTTCATGAGATTGTACGAAGAAATCGACGGGCTCAAGACCCTTGCGGACAAATGGTAATCCTTTCCTTGCGAACACTGCTCGCCACAATCTTGTTTCTTTTTCTCCTCCCGTCTAGCGCTGGATGGGCTGAGGTCTCTATTCCAGACCCTGGCACCTTTGTCGTCGATACCGCGGGAATCATTGATCCCTCCACCGAACGCCAATTAGAAGGCTGGCTTCGTGAGCTTGAGCAAAAGACCTCGGCTCAAGTCAAAGTGCTTACCGTGCCAACCATCGACGGCGAAGATTTTTTTGGGTTTGTGCAGCGCCATGCAGAATCCTGGAAGCTTGGGAAGAAGGGAAAGGACAATGGTGCGCTCATCGCGTTAGCCATCAAAGAGCGAAAGGTCCGTATTCATACCGGTTATGGGCTGGAAGGCGCACTACCGGACTCGTGGGCCGGTTCGGTTTCTCGTGCGGTGGCCTCACAGTTTTTTAAACAAGGAAAGTATTCGGAAGGCATTTTTCAATTAGCGGTCATTACAGCCAATCAAGTGGCCGATGCCCAACAAGTGAAACTCACGGGCATCCCTAATTATCGATATCAGCCAAATGCCAGAAGAAGTGGAGGCGGGGGATCTTTATTGGGATCCCTGATGGTCCCGCTGTTTTTCCTCTTCATGTTATTTTCCAACATGCGGCGCCGGCGTCGGTATTATTCGAATTGGGGTGGCGGAGCCGGGGGCCTCGTTGGAGGCATGCTTCTCGGTTCAGCGATGGGAGGGCTTATGGGCCGAAGAACGCATATGGGCGGGTTTGGTGGCGGCTTCGGTGGCGGCTTCGGCGGAGGATCGTTTGGTGGTGGCGGTGGTTTTGGCGGTGGCGGTGGCGGGGCCAGTTGGTAAAAGGTGATACGCGAAACCTAGCTCCAATGAATTTTCCATTTACTGTAGGCCGTTGGTCAGTAAGATGAAGAGGAGATAAAGGAGGCTAATCTGTGAGTGCAGGACGCATATTATTAATCGTCTTTGGTGTAATCCTTATCTTGGGATTGATGGGCGGATGCGCTGTGTATAATGGCTATAATCAAGCGATTATGCTCGACGAAGGTGTCAAAAGCCAATGGGCACAGGTGGAAAACCAGCTGCAACGTCGATTTGAGTTGATTCCGAATCTCGTTCAGACGGTAAAGGGCATAGCCGGGCAAGAGGAAAAGATTTTCCTCGGGGTAGCCGAAGCGCGTAAGTCCTATTTTCAGGCCACTACCGTCAATGAAAAGGCACGAGCCGCAGGTGGATTTGAATCAGCTCTGTCTCGCCTCTTGGTATTGCGTGAAACCTACCCAGAGTTAAAATCGGACAAATCGTTCTTGAAACTTCAAGATCAACTGGAAGGTACGGAAAACCGTCTGGCCGTGGAACGGAAGCGATACAACGATACGGTTCGAGTGCTCAATACCTTTACCCGAAAACTCCTGGGCAGCTTGTATGCGGGATTGGCTCGTGTCGAAAAAGCGGAGTATTTTGAGATCGGAGAAGAGGCGAAAACCGCACCCAAAGTGGAGTTTTGACCTTAGGACCTGAGAGAAAATAACTTGGACATCTCGCATCCAATCTTTGGGCGTCGATCCATCCCGTCTGGCGGCGTTGCTCGTCCTTTTCATACCAAGGGTATGCGAAGTCCTCGCGCCTTGCCAGACGGGTGTCTCAGCACCCCAAAATGGGATGTTATGCCTTCCCATTTAACTAAGGTTGCTTCAGTTTATTGAATCCCAAGGGTTTTGAGCTGCTGGTCAGGATTTTCAACAAACTCTGGAAGGTACTCATTGGAGTCTCACGGCGGTTATAGCGAAAGACAAACTCATCAAGATAGTGTTGCAGGTATTTTGAATCCACTCCATGGTGAATCCCGTTCAGCCAGGTCTGCAGATTGCCGAACGCTCTATGGATGTGTGGAGCGTGCTTCCCAGCACTTGCTGGGTCACCCTGGGTCCGTCTCAGGTGTTCGTATCCTGCCAAGGCTTTTGCCGAGTATCCCTTCCAACCATCGGACTTGATCTTACTGCCCTCAGCGACATGGCTATTGAGGAATGCTTTGATCTCGTTCTCTCCAGCGTCTTGAAGAATCGCTAATCGTAAACGCCCTGCTTTCTCTCGAAAGTGATCCCCTTGTGTGTACGTGACAATTTCTACGGCTCCGGCTATTAACGTCTTGGTTTTCGCTTTCGCGACGCCACGGCCCGTTTTGCCTTTTACCGGTCCACCGATATGGGTTTCATCGGCTTCAACTGTTCCTGCGAGCCGTTCACGGTTCTGTCGTACCATTCCTCGTCGCAATCTGTGGAGCAAATACCAGGCGCTATCCACCTTCTTGATACTGAGTTGACGCTGCAATTGCACAGCACTGATGCCAGGTGTGTGCGTGGAGACGAAATAGGCAGCCCAAAACCAAAGCCGTAGCGGCAAGTGCGATCTATGCATCACTGTGCCGCTTAGCGGTGATGTCTGTCTATGACACGACGAACACTCAAACCGGAAATATTTTTTGAGCCACCAACCACCGCGATGACCGCAAGCTGGACACATAAACCCGTCTGGCCACCGAATCGCCCGCAAGTACTCGAAGCACGCTTCTTCGGTGTGGAACCTAACAGAAAAATCCAAGATATCAGCAGCATACCCTGTGTCCATAGTCCAGCAGACTAGTCTAGGGACTAACCTTAGTCAAATGGGAAGGCATATGGGATGTTATGCCTTACGCATTTAACTAAGGTTGCTTCAGTTTATTGAATCCCAAGGGTTTTGAGCTGCTGGTCAGGATTTTCAACAAACTCTGGAAAACATTGGAGTCTCACGGCGGTTATAGCGAAAGATAAACTCATCAAGACGGTTCGCAGGTATTCAATCCACTCCATGGTGAATCCCGTTCCCGCCAGGTCTGCAGATTGCCGAACGCTCTATGGATGTGTGGAGCGTGCTTCCCAGCACTTGCTGGGTCACCCTGGGTCCGTCTCAGGTGTTCGTATCCTGCCAAGGCTTTTGCCGAGTATCCCTTCCAACCATCGGACTTGATCTTACTGCCCTCAGCGACATGGCTATTGAGGAATGCTTTGATCTCGTTCTCTCCAGCGTCTTGAAGAATCGCTAATCGTAAACGCCCTGCTTTCTCTCGAAAGTGATCCCCTTGTGTGTACGTGACAATTTCTACGGCTCCGGCTATTAACGTCTTGGTTTTCGCTTTCGCGACGCCACGGCCCGTTTTGCCTTTTACCGGTCCACCGATATGGGTTTCATCGGCTTCAACTGTTCCTGCGAGCCGTTCACGGTTCTGTCGTACCATTCCTCGTCGCAATCTGTGGAGCAAATACCAGGCGCTATCCACCTTCTTGATACTGAGTTGACGCTGCAATTGCACAGCACTGATGCCAGGTGTGTGCGTGGAGACGAAATAGGCAGCCCAAAACCAAAGCCGTAGCGGCAAGTGCGATCTATGCATCACTGTGCCGCTTAGCGGTGATGTCTGTCTATGACACGACGAACACTCAAACCGGAAATATTTTTTGAGCCACCAACCACCGCGATGACCGCAAGCTGGACACATAAACCCGTCTGGCCACCGAATCGCCCGCAAGTACTCGAAGCACGCTTCTTCGGTGTGGAACCTAACAGAAAAATCCAAGATATCAGCAGCATACCCTGTGTCCATAGTCCAGCAGACTAGTCTAGGGACTAACCTTAGTCAAATGGGAAGGCATATGGGATGTTATTCTTACGCGAACCCTTAATTCGGCGATTTTTGGGACTAAGGGGATAAGGGGAAGGCGTTGAAATCAACGATAACGGAAAAAAAGGATAAAGAAAATTCAAAAACAACCGATAATCTTAAAGACATTCGAAAATATTCCAACACTTCAAGCCAAAGGCCGTTCCCAGCCATAAGGAGGATCTCACATGTCTGCTGTTGAATTGGAAGAACCCCAAACCCTGTACACTCCCCCAACCGACCTCTCTTCTGACTTTCCAGGTGATCACGGCTCGGATGACTCTGGCTTTGGTACAGAAAAAATTGTCGCCTTCATTGGCCAGGGCGTCGAATTCAAAGGGACCATCATCTACAAGGGTAGCGTACGAATTGATGGCCGGTTAGAAGGCGAGTTACACACCGAAGGCACGCTCCTCGTTGGGAAAGACGCCGTCATTACCGCGAAGATTAGTGCAGGTTCCGTGATCAGCAAAGGCAAGATCACCGGCGATATCGTCGCCAAGGAAAAAATACTGTTGCTGTCAAACGCCAACATGGACGGATCACTGAACAGCCCACAATTGTCCATTGAAGAAGGGGTGATCTTTAACGGCACTATTGAAATGAAGCGATAAGCTCGAGGAAGGGAAACCTTTTCCTTTCCTGAGCATTCTGGCTGCCAGAGAATCACCGAATCAATTCCCATCCGACGCCGGGTTATTTTTCGCTCCTCAATCGGAACCTGCCCCATCTGGGTAAGGTCAGAACCCAGTTGGCCCTCCCTTCGATTTTCGTATTAACGTCCTGCATTATTTCTCTCAGTTGATTTCGCACGAAAGAGAACAGCCTTGTTACGTATAATCTGGACTAGTGTTTTGACTAACCCCAAATCTATACGATAACGTCGGCTTTTACAGAAAAAGAGCCCAACATCGAGTCGTACCAACATGCCTGATTATCTCATCACCTGGATTCATCTGATCGCCGCAGTGACCCTTATGGGTGGTTTGGTCTTCTCCCAGTTTGTCCTCAATCCTGCAGCACAACAGGACCAATCGGACCAAAAGTCCAAAGAAGTGGTGCGATTAGCAGGCCGTCGCTTCCGAACCATCGCGTGGGTTTGTTTAATCACGTTGATCTTGACGGGCTCGTATCAAATGCTGAACGAAAGCGGATCCGCTCGAATAGAAACTACCTGGGGTGTGGTCTTGATGCTCAAAATATTTCTGTTTGTCATTGCCTTTGGACTTATCCTCATCCACGACTTCATTATCGATCCCCATGCGCCGTCGTTAAAGAAAACCCCAAATCCCTCTTCCCCAGCACCTTCGTCCCGAGCCGATAATCTGCAAAAAGCCATCATCCTTATGACTTTGGCAGTCCTGCTGGTGGCCTCTTACTTAACAACGATATAAGGGCACCTCTAAAAACCAGGCATTTTTTGTGAGGGCAAGGAAGCCGCGCGCGGAAAACCGGAGTGTATGGGCGAATACATGAGGATGTGAGCACGCGGCTGACGCCGCCATCACGGAAAAGGACGGTTTTTAGAGGTGCCCATAAGTCAAAAAACGGACCTGAAAACTTGGATGATCCAACTGGAGGCTTGTCACCGGGGTTGCGAGACGTGAGGCGGTGGGTAGTTATTCCTGTCTCAACACGGCTAACGGCGCCTCACCCAAAACCCGGAAGGTGCTGAGAAAACCGACGATCACGGCTAAAGTAATCGTGGCCAAGAGGCTCCAGCCGAGAACCGTTGGTTGAAATGCCCAAGACAAATCCATGAAAAAATGCAGGATGGCCCAGGACAGTACACTGGCAAGGCCCACTCCGATCAGGCCGGCTAGGCAACCAACTATTGCAAATTCGATGGCGAAGGATTGCACAATCAGTTGCCGTGTTCCGCCAATAGCTTTGAGAATGGCGGATTCATACAACCGGCGGTACCGCGTCGAAGATAAGGCTGCGACCATCACGACTGCCCCGCTGATGAGGCTAAAGAAGGCCATGCCTTGAATGGCCCAGGCTAATTGCTCCAGCAAGCGTGCTACGTTGGCCAGCACATCCCCAATCTTTATGGCTGTCACATTGGGCAACGCTCCAACAAGGGCCTGTTGGAGAGGTATTTCCTCGTCAGGGTTGACCTTGGCTGTGGAGATATAGGTCAGTGGCGCGCCTTCCAACGAGCCGGGCGAGAGAATCATAAAAAAGTTAGTGGAAAAACTGCCCCAATCCACCTTCCGTGTACTTTCCACCACAGCCGGCAGGGGGGCTCCTTGAATATCAAATTCTATTGTCGTGCCCAAACCCAGGCCGAGTTTTTTTGCTGCCTCATTTTCCACGGACAGGCGAATGGCCGCACGGTCTGAGTTGGTCTGAACGTCGGGTTGTTGGTTGGTTGGCCACCATTCACCTTTCACTACTGTGTTATCCCTGGGAAGATCAGATAACTCAGTCAGCACATATTCACGAGTGAAATACCACCCATTGCGCTTGCCCTTGTGCTCCTCCGGATTGATGGCTTTTCCATCAATTGCTCCAATTCGTGAACGAACCACAGGAGTGAGTGTATAGGTCGCGGTTGGCGTGTGCGTGTGAATGATTTGTTCAAACTGGCCCTTTTGATCAGGCTGGATATCAATAAAGAAAAACGTCGGGGCATCTTCGGGAATGCGATCCCCGATCGCGGCTAGTAAGGATGCTTTGACCAATGCCACCGTCACAATGACCATCACGCCGATGCCGATGGATACGGCCATGCCCGTGGTGTAATTCCCTGGGCGTTGTACGTTGCCGAATGCTTGCCGAACGACCAACGATCGAGGCCGCGGCAATTTTCGTAAACCCTTGAGCAGGAGCCATACTCCAAACTGAAGAATGACTAACGCTGCGGCAAAGGCAAGGATAAACACGAACCCCAACGAGACGGAACGTGCTTGCCACATGGCGAGTAGCATGAGTCCCACCCCAATGATCAGACTGGTGAAGAGTCGCTGTTTGTCTTTCCAGAATTTCAATAGCGGCACCCATAGTGTTGTCCAAAAAGAAGCTTGTTGAGTCGGAGCAAAACCCTGATCCACTTCTCGCCGGAACACGATTGCCGGGGGAATTGTTCGGATAGTTAACAAAGGCCACAGGGTAAAGAAGAGTGTCGTGGCCACGCCTAGGATGAAGCCTTTGACTAATGGCAAGAGCGTGACGGTCGTGGGGAACGGGACAGAAATAAGTCCACCAAGTAATAAGGGAATTGCCATTTGTACTCCCATACCCAATATTGCCCCGGTGAGGCTCCCCACACATCCCATAACCATGCTCTGTCCAATGTACACGCGCATGATGAGTCCGGAATCCGCACCTAATGTTTTGAGGATTGCCACCGTCGTCATCTTTTGTTTCATGAACCCATGAATCGTACAGGCAATACCAATTCCACCCACGAACAACGCGGTCAGGCCGATCAGTCCCAAATACGTCGTGAGTTGATCCAAAAATTTTCGAATGCGCGGTGGCGCCTCACGAAACGACGACACCCGTGCCCCCTCTTTGGACAACCGGCCTTGCAACTCTCCAAGAAGGGGCCCAAGCGATAGGGATTCCGGGACACGAAGGAGGTATCGCTGACGAATGCGGCTCCCGACCTGCACTAAGTCCGTGGCATCTAAACCCTCGTCGGAAATCATCACACGTGGCCCCAAGCTAAAGGCACTGGCCACACGGTCAGGTTCTTTGATCAATATCCCTTTAATCTCGAACCAGGCCTGCCCGAGTTTGATATGCGATCCGACTTCTATGCCTAAGGTGATGAGCAGAGATTCTTGGACCACGATCCCAAAGCAAGGCCCAAGGTAAGGATTATCCGGACAAGTCGTCGCAGGGGAGATCAATGTGTGAAACGGTTGCGCGGGAGACACAACAACTTGGCCATAGAGCGGATAGTTTGATTCCACCACTTTGAGTTCAACGAGTTGCGTGGATCGAAGCGAGGGATTTTCTCGTCCCCTCACGTTTCTCTCTACCTCCTGCACGGCGGACATTCCAACCAGTTCTCGAACATGAGTCACTTCCATCTTGCGCTTTTCTAAAGAGGCCAGTACCTCTTGCCCGGAATCGCTCAGGGGACGGGCAAGCCGAATCTCCACATCGCCTCCCAATAAACTTTTGGCATCTCCCAGGATCATGCCTTCCACATTCGTCGCAAACAGCTCCATGCCCACTACTGCTCCAACTCCAATAGCCAAGCACACCAAAAAAAATACAAACTGGTGCCAACTGCCTCGCGTTTCTCGCCAAGCCATTTTGAGTGAAATGGGTATCCTGTGTTGAAGCATGATGAATTTACGAGGCCCGAGATTGGTCTGATGCAATCATGCCATCATGCAGAGTGATGATCCGTTCCGTACGTTCGGCGAGTGTTGAATCGTGGGTGACCAAGACCAGCGTACTTCCCTGGTCACGATTCAGGTTGAGTAACAGATCAATCACCATCTGACCCGTGGCACTATCCAAATTGCCGGTGGGTTCATCGGCCAGGAGAATAGGAGGACGGCAGGCAAAGGCTCGGGCCACGGCGACCCGTTGCTGTTCTCCGCCTGAAAGTTGGCTGGGGTAATGCCCTTGGCGATCCTGTAATCCCACGGCTTCTAACAACTCCTGGGCACGAGTGTCGGCAGACATATCCCCACTCAGTTCTAAGGGCAGCGCAACATTTTCTAGGGCCGTCAAGGTTGGGATGAGATGAAAAGACTGAAAAATATATCCGATGTTCTGACGTCGAAAATGGGCGAGTTGGTACTCTGTCCATGAGGTGATTTCCTGTCCATTCAGCTGGATCGACCCGGATGTGGGTGTATCCAACCCGGCCAAGAGTCCGAGCAACGTAGACTTCCCGCTTCCCGAAGGCCCTACAATCGCCACCATTTGCTTCTGCGGCACCTCAAAGGTGAGCCCCTTGAGAATCGACACCACATGCCCTCCGGCTTGTAGCTGCATGGTCAATTGGTCAACACGAATCATAATAGGCCGAGAATGTTGTGGCGAAGTGCGGGAATATTAGGAAGCCGGTGAATACTGGAAAATGTTCTCGTTAGCAGGCGGTGGCACATGTTTACTCAGCATACGATGCTGCTGTAATACGATCAAGAGCGAGAGGGTTCGCTACGTCCGTCGTCTCCGACGCTTTTAATCGGGAACCCAGGGTGGTTTTTTCTTTGACGAAGGTATGTTTCGTTGGAGAATTATTAGATGCAGGGTTTCGTCCCTGCCGACGAGGTCCCTTCGACTGTACTCAGGACAGGCCTTTGGTTTCGACCAAAGGACCCCAAACCAGTGTACCGAGCATGTTCAACAGCTTGAGGCGCAAGTCCTTTGAAGGGGGGTCAAGTCTTGACCTACTTTCTGACCCCCTATCCCTTGTCTGGCAAGGCGCGAGGACTGCGCATACTTCTCTGTATGGAAAGGACGAGCAATGCCGCCAGACGGGATGGATCGACGCCCAAACAAGGGAAGTTATTCTTGTTCGAACCCTAAGGGATGAGTCAACCGATTTATCATCCAGCGGCCTTGGGCAGCGGCCTTGGGCTCCCTTGTGGTAGACCTGGTCATGGGCAAAGCTTCGAGAATGGAAGCTGGTACCCGACGGATTTTCCCTTGTGTATCCACAGTCACAAGTGTGGCGGAGCCTTCTACCACCAGGCGTTGACTCTGTTGTTCACGAATGGTGTGTGCAAAGAGAAGTGCGGTTTTCTTTGACGTGGAAACCGTGGTATCGATGTGTAAGATCTCTCCATAGCGAGCCGGGGATCGGTAAAATACTTCGGCATGTGTTACCAAAAACATGGTGCCTTGTGTTTGTAATTCCGCCACAGATAATCCATGCGCGGCTAAATACTCGGTCCGTGCCCGCTCAAAATACTTTAGGTAGTTGGCGTAATAGACGACCCCGCCACAGTCGGTGTCTTCATAGTAGATTTTGATGTCCATGGGACTCTACAATGTCATGGTGGGAAAGCGGGGAAGCGAGGACTCGTTTACCTCTGTGATCTTCAGCACTAAGGTGTAGAGCTGATGAAACCGTTCGATCTTGGTCGTGTGAAACCCATGCCCTAACACACTCTGGTAGGCTGAGTCCCAAAGCGTTTTCATTTTTGTCCATTCAGCGACAAACGTGTGACCCATGGAATCGCCAAGTCCGGCCAAGGTGCGAAATTGTGCAGGGAGCGCAATTTTGTACTTCCCATCGACATCATCCAACATGCAGGTTCGGCACAATTCCTGGAGGTCCTGAGGAAGTTGTTCTACCTGGACATCCCATGTTTTTACATTGAATTGTTTCACGAGCCGGTGCTGGGCAAAGGCTTCGAGGCTGCGTAGGATGGTCAGCATGGCGATGTCAATCTGGTGGTCCCGTTCCGCCCGACGTTTGGCATGAGCCAGGAGGTCATGGGCGATGGGCAATTTCACATCGTGAGGATCTAGGACAAGACTTTCCAAAAAGCTGGCATTGGTTTTTATGGAGCCGAGGACGGTTGATAGTCCTGGAGGCCCGCCCCATACCGAGGCCAATTCCAATGCTTTATACGAGGTTTTGAGCTTGTCCCAAGCTTCCCGGTAATGAAAGGCTTCCCAAAGGGCATAGCCTTCTGCCACATCGCACAGCGCATGATATAGCGGCTTTAAGCCTCCACTCACCAACCTTTCAATGTGGCGAAATTTCTTGGCTGCGGAGGAAAACGCGCCTTGGTTGAAGAGAAGACAGGCCTCTTGTCTCGCCTGCTGGGCCTCTTCATTCCACAGATTACTTTCTTCCCATACTTTGGGCTCGCCTCCTACTATGACAGTCTTTGCCTCGGATGATGATCCATCTGATCCCCTGAGTTGAACAACCTTTGACGTAAATGGACGGCTGGCCAAGGCGACGGCTGCGGCCATGGCTGGGGTAGCTGTGCTAAAATCCATGACGAGTTCGCCAGGCTGGACGCCCCATGTTTTCAGGATGTTCGGAAGGTTTTTGGTGATGGCTTGGTGTGACTGAACAAAGCTATCAGGGTCAGTGGTGAGAATCCAATCCCATCGCTGAGGCATTTTAGTAATCTGTGGCTGAACCAGAGATTCGATGATATCTTTTTGTGATTCCGGCAGGAAGAAGCAGAGCAATTCCGGCGACAGGTGATTAATGCAAGCTATCGCTGGAGCAGGGTCCTCGCCTAAGGCAAGCAGTAAGGCTTTGGTGTGATGATCAGTAATCATGGCGATGCGATGATAGCACCCTCACTACGGGTGTTCAATGAATGATGTCGGTTGTGTTTTCTTGAACGTCTGGTCTAGAATCCCGCCTGATGAACCGAGAGCACGTTGAATAGTGATTTCGTGAAAGTGGCGAGGTCAAAAGCCAATTTGTCCGAGTGTACGCTGACCACATTGCGAAGGTCGCTGTACTCATTGGCGCGAGTCTTCAAACCAGGGAAAGAGTCTTACGCTTTGAACATGTCAGTCGTGATGATCAAGTCCGAGCTCCCTTGCCAGCGCTATGTTTGGCATGAAGATGTCAGGCATGGCCTGTATTGCCTCATGATGACGAGTTCGTCGATATATTCGCCTGGCGTGAAATAGTCGAAGAAAAACTTTTTACCAATGCCTCGTAAGACACCCTCCCCATCCATCGCCCCCATCGATGTTTCCCGGCTGAAGACGTATCCTTTGAAAACCCGACATAGCAAGGTCAAGGTGTCGGATTTTTCCGTGCCCTGGCGGCGAGGGGGATCATTTGCTAAATTTCTATCTGGGCTTCCGGATATCTTGGCGGTCAAAACCCTTCGGGCATTGGCCAAGGCCATAGCCCAAGCACGACGTCGTGGACGGCCCGTGATTTTTGGAATGGGCGCACATGCGACCAAAGTGGGCCTGAATCCTGTATTGGTCGATCTTTTGCGACGGGACATCGTTACGGCCATGGCCTTTAATGGTGCGGTCGTGATCCATGACTTTGAACTGGCGTTGATGGGGTATACCTCCGAGGACGTTGAAGCCGAAATTGATTCAGGGCGTTTTGGCATGGCGGAAGAAACCGGCCGGATGATTAACGAGGCCATTGTCGAAGGGGTTCAGGAGGGATTAGGACTGGGAGAGGCCGTTGGGCACTATATCCTTCGTCGTCGAAAACAATTTCCGAATTGGAAAACCAGTCTCTTCGCGATTGGAGCAAAGCAGGGTATTCCCATGACGGTTCATGTGGCCATTGGTACCGACATCATTCATATGCATCCGGCGGCAGATGGGGCTGCGATTGGCGAAGGCTCGCTCCGTGATTTTCGCAAACTGACTGCGGTGGTGTCGCAGATGGAGGGTGGGGTGTATCTTAACCTGGGCTCGGCTGTCTTATTGCCCGAGGTCTTCCTCAAGACTGTGACGTTGAGTCGGAACCTGGGACGGCCTTTGAAGCATATCACCACAGCCGATATGGACTTTTTGCCGCATTATCGCCCCTTGACCAATGTCGTGAAGCGTCCCACGCAAAAAGGAGGGCAAGGCCTGTCGTTAACTGGACATCACGAAATTATGTTGCCCCTCCTGGCAGCGGCGGTGATTGAAGAGCTGATAGGGTGAGTTGGTAAAATAAATAATTTGTCATGTGAGTAGGCAAATTTTTGGTCATTAATCTACTTGACTCCGGCCAGCAACCCTTCTACCTTGAATTTTGGTTTCTACCTTCATTTTTTCTTCCGTGATCCCAAAGCTTGCGCATTATGTCCACGATGAATAAAAAAATTCTGGTTGTTGACGATGATCCTGATATCCTTCTGATGTTGACGGACCGATTGGAAGCGTTAGGCTATATCGCCGTGGCTGCTCATGATGGCGAACAGGCACTGGAGTGCCTCGAAAGCGAGGAACCGGGGCTGGTGTTGCTCGACCTCGAAATGCCTCGGCTTTCGGGGATACAGGTGCTGGAGCGTTTAAGCCAGACCAAGGTTCTGGAGCAGGAGGGCGGAACCAAAAACTGGATTTGGGAGGGGGACAGCATGCATCCTCCCATTATCGTCATGACAGCTCATGGAACGATCCAACGAGCGGTGGATGCTATGAAATGTGGGGCTTACGATTTTCTGACCAAACCGCTGGATGTCGATCATCTTACGATTGTCATAGAGAAAACGCTGGAGCGAGAGTCCCTCAAACGCCAGGTGGCCTATCTGAGGCAAGAGGTCGAGTCCCGGTATAGCACCATTGTCGCTACGACTCCTCAGATGCAATCGCTCATTGACCTGGCGAAACGAGCGGCCAATTCTGATGTCACCGTGCTGTTGTTGGGTGAGAGTGGGACGGGCAAAGAGTTATTCGCCCGGTCTATTCATCAATGGAGCACCCGTCGCAGTATGCCCTTTGTGATCATCAATTGTGTGGCCCTTCAAGATACCTTGCTGGAAAATGAACTCTTCGGCCATGAAAAGGGTGCGTATACTGGGGCCACGGCTCTTCAAAAAGGAAAAATCGAAATAGCAGACGGAGGAACGCTGTTTTTGGATGAAATTGGGGATATGACTCCGGAACTTCAAGCCAAACTGCTTCGGTTGCTCCAGGATCGAGAGTTCCATCGAGTGGGGGGAACAAAATTAGTTCGTGTGAATATTCGGGTGCTGGCGGCGACGAATCGTGATCTGACGAAAGCCGTGAAGTCTGGACGGTTTCGAGAAGACCTCTATCATCGCCTCAATGTGGTGAGTTTTGCCGTTCCCCCTTTAAGAGATCGGCCTCATGACATTCAACCGTTGGCCGAACTTTTCCTCCAACGATCGGCACGCGAGTTGGGAAAACCTGGCATGCATCTGACCCAAGAAGCCGTGGCGACGATGCAAGCGTACTCCTGGCCCGGGAATGTCAGAGAGTTGGATAATGCCATTTCTCGTGCGGTGGTCTTAAGCACGGATCCGGCCATTGCCAGTGAGCACCTTCGTCTAACCGAAGAATTTCGACAGACCTTACCCTCTTTCGATAACCTCACCTATCATGATGCGATCGATCAGTATGGCCGTTACCTGGTTGAACAAGCTCTTCAACATGCAGGTGGGAATCAAACAAAAGCGGCTGCAGCCCTGGGCCTTCAACGATCCTACCTTGCTCGGATGGTCAAGCAGAAGAAAATTGAGGTCAGCGATATGGGGGAGTCTGTTTAGGGTACCTTCAAAAAATAGTGCCGCTACCGGGACGGATTTGCCTTATCCCAACCAGCCTAAAAACTTTGATCGTGGCCATGGATTGTCCATCCATGACGTGTCAGGCAATGGCAACTTGGAGGCGTCTTCAACCGTCAACCATCCGACCGGCAATTCGAAAAAAGATTTTGATCCACGTCCAGTTATCCAGCTAATCTTTTTAGATGCTTCGCTTGTTTCTGCCACATCCAAGGTTAATCGACAATCTTGCGCCACATAGGCCAGCACCGTTTGATGATCTCCGTCTTTCCAAAGTTGTGGGGCAACCGAGCCATCAACATTCGCGGGCTTACTCATGCCTATGGCTTGCGCCGCGGCAGTGAGTTTGATGGGAAAACCTTTCCCGCAAAAGAAGTGAAACATCATGTCTACGTGGCCCACAGCCAACGCACGGCAATCATCCATTTGGCCTGATTCTTCTGCCAAAATATCGAAATCGAACCCGAGCCCATTGTGCGTGACAATGGTATAGCCAGCGTGTGATTGCATTTTGAGATGTTCAACAAACGCCGTTAAATCCTGCGGAGTCATGTGTGGTGCGGGCGACCCGTCATCCTTGTTGGAATGAAACGTCACGGCGGCGGATTCATCGCTACGCCACGTCGCCGCACACGTAATACCAAGTGGCCGGTGATCATGTAAGTCACCGAAATCTTTGGGCAAGATTTTTGCCGTTTCAAGGTCAAAAGCCAAATACTTACGGGACATGTTTACACCTTCCTAGTTTAGATGTCAGGTTGTGAGTTAATACATTTTGAGCTATGGTTCTGGATCTACATCAACTTTCCCACACACTGATTGGTCCCACGTCTAGGGAGGAACAGAAGGAAGTTAAAGTATTAAGTCGAAGATTGACCCTCTTCTTTAACCTCCAAACTCAAGGGTTGGGAGATGCGGTCCGCTGGCGTCGTGGGTTCAACTTCTTTTTTCGCCTCGTGAGAACCTCATATTCCACTTCGGGTTCGTGGACAGCAGGGAGATCATCCATCCAAGCGAGGT
The DNA here is from genome assembly GCA_963555755.3 of Nitrospirales bacterium. Taxonomy (GTDB): domain Bacteria; phylum Nitrospirota; class Nitrospiria; order Nitrospirales; family UBA8639; genus Nitronereus. The sequence continues at coordinate 3,320,346 of OY820905.2, read as the reverse complement.
TTTTTCCAATAATGAGTTCTTCCATCTTGGCGTGATGAGTATTAGTCATTGGAATAAGACGCATTTCAAAAGAATGCCTTCGTGCAAGTTCCCTAACCTCCAACGCATTATCGTAGGTGAGTAAAAACTCACATTTCATATCTTCACACAATCTGAAAAGTCTTTCGTGATCAAGGTCGTAGTGGCGATACAGTCGTTTTCCTGCTTTTTTCCCTCCAGCTGTATAAGGTGGGTCAAGAAAAAATATGGCATCAACATTTGAGGAATGCTTGGCCATGACGTCAAGCCCGTCTTCGCATTTGAATTCCACATTTTTTTTTATGAGATCGAGATTTTCAAATCTCCTGGCCAGTGTTTTAGGATACCACCGTGAGCGAATACCTTTACCATTTTCACCATATTTAAGTAAGCCGGAACCCTCGGCCAAAATCCCACCATGATATGTCCGATTCTTTAGGATTGTTTGAAATGCCCGTTCCCTATTTGAATTGGGTCTTTTGCCAATTTCCTGTATAACTGCTTCACGTTCAAGCTCAAAGTTAAGAATTCGCATGGCCAGCCATCTTGAATCCCCTTGGACAACTGCTTGCCAGACAGCTGCAATATCTTCGTCAATTTCCACCATAAGGACTGAGTCCACCAAATTCTCAAAAATCGCGGTCAGGCTGATGATTCCTCCTCCGGCAAAGGGCTCAACCAAAAGACGAGGCTTGAAATTCATTTGTTTAATCCATTTACGAAGGGTAGGAACGAACCATGTTTTACCACCCGGATATCGGAATGGACTTCTTTGCGGAACAGAAGCAACATTTACCGGTTTGGGAGGATTGACAAGAACCGCGAGTTCGGGGAAAAGAGATGTCTGTTTGGAATAAGACATTTCAGAATGGCCTTTCAATGGTCTTGGTCTCCGGTGGGTTCACAAGTTGTTCGTCTAGCTTGCCTTGAAGCAGTTTCACAAAATCATCCATTCTCCCAGGAACTGGTATGGTAATTGAAAGTAGCGCGGGTTCAAATTCAGTGAACACTTCATCAATTTTGGTTAATACATACCGTTCCCGACCATTTTCCTTGATCAATCGCAGGTCATATATCAACCATGCGATGTCGGCTTTTGCTTTACGGACAGTTTTCAATCGCGGGAGTGTATCGAAGAAGCTCTTGTTCAACGCGACCGCTGTTTTCCTTTTCCAGGAATGAATGATGCCTCCTTTAAAAAGGAGCTGAGGAGCAAGGCGTTTACGAGAAGAAGACAGGTAATCTGGACGCGGATAGTTGGGCTTGCCGGTCCAGTCCATTCGAGCATTGGCTTTTGGGTTTGCCAGATATTGTTCAAACGGATCACGAACATTTCCTGAAATGTAAACGGCTTGAATCTCCAAGGCACCAAAGTCGACAATTTTCCCATGGCCATCATAGGCGACAAGCACGACATCAATGTTGCCTGCTGACTTTCCATTGGCATCGTTCAGTCTTACTTCCGTCAAAGAACTCCAGGATGCTTTCTTATCAAAGAAGAAGTTAGCCGCATCATCCGCAATCAGCCAATCCTCGCGAAATCGAACTGGACAGGTGATCACGGCATCGTCTTCATGAAATATGCTACAAACACCAAGGGGGTCTTTCGCTTTATCTTTGGTACAATTTGGCACTTTGTTATTGAACGGGCAAAGTCGATTCAAGCGATAGCGGCGCGCTTTGGGGGAGTGGTCGGAGGCAGGATGCCCAAAAATTTCTGCCAAGGGATGTTTGGGGGTGTTCATGTTTTACCTTATTCTCGGATGCGTCTTCACTTTGGACTGACATTCTCTGCAATATGCGCCGAGATTTTGGGGTGAAGTATAAGCTCCACTGGGTATCTGGGCAACACGGTTGAAGAAAACTGAGGAAGGTCGTTTCTTCGATTGGCGGAAAAAGGAACGGGAACCTTTGTTGCTAAGATCTATTACCCAATAATGATAGCTCTAGAATTCCGTCACCGTGCGATACACTTAAGATTCATCTCTCGCACAACCCAACTATGGTTTATGTGTTTCTGTATGAAATTCCACTTCATTGGGTTTGCAGTATAAGCCCTTTGAAAATGTCAGACAATAAACGGGGTAACCTATATTCCTTGTTTGTTGCTCGCCTTGCCCTCGGGAAGTTAGCGGGCATCCAGTCTTCGAGTTCGAAATGCTGGATTCCCGCGTTCGCGCCACGGTGGCTACGCATCTTGACGTGTGGCGCGAGAATGACGGGACGAAGGACCATGGGCCCCAGGTTCATCTTCAAGACTTGATCAGTTCTGGGTGGGTTCGGAATTTAACGTCAAAGTTTCTACAGATAATGCCTGACTTTCTCTGATTCATGCCCTCTGTTAGAATCCGCCCGCCTATAAATAATCAACAAAATCCAGGGTGTTCAAAAAGGCCCGTCCAGCAAGGCCGCAGGGACTTTGGCGCGCGGAGCGTACGTGAGTACGTGAGCACGACAAAGTCCCGAGAACGCCGCTGGCGGACTTTTTGAACACCCTGGGAGTGAGGTCTTATGCGTTGCATTTTGTTTCGCCATGGCATCGCGGTTGAGTGGCACGATTGGAAGGGTAATGACCGGACTCGGCCATTAACCGAAGAAGGTATCGAAAAAACAAAAAAGGCCGTGAAAGGGTTGGGGCAGCTCGACGTTCGCCCCACTCAATTATTGTGTAGTCCTTTTACACGCACACAACAAACCGCGAAAATTGCCAAAGACATTTTGGGATTTCCGGGCGACCCTCAGTTGTGTCGAGAATTACTGTCTGAGGCCTCGCCGGAACAAATCCTGGGATTCTTTTCTTCATTTTCTCGTGAGGACACGATCTTATGCGTGGGGCACGAGCCGCATCTTGGGTTCACGGCTGGGGTGATGATCTGTGGGCAACCTGTCCCGGGCATGTCGCTAAAAAAGGCCGGGGCTTGTTCAATCTATTTTGAGGGAACACCACGCGCTGGGGCCGGGTTTCTTGAATGGTGGTTGCCGGCGCCTCACTTGCGACGTTTGGGTAAGGGAGAATGACGCGTCGATGGCATAGAAAATAGGCCACCATGGGATGTTGTCGAGGATTTATGACGTAGCCTACATCATGGAGGATGGCGGCAGATTCTAACCATTCCTTTTCTTGTTCGACCACCTATATGAAGGGCCATGGATTGTCCATCCATGACGTGTCAGGCAATGGCAACTTGGAGGCGTCTTCAACCGTCAACCATCCGACCGGCAATTCGAAAAAAGATTTTGATCCACGTCCAGTTATCCAGCTAATCTTTTTAGATGCTTCGCTTGTTTCTGCCACATCCAAGGTTAATCGACAATCTTGCGCCACATAGGCCAGCACCGTTTGATGATCTCCGTCTTTCCAAAGTTGTGGGGCAACCGAGCCATCAACATTCGCGGGCTTACTCATGCCTATGGCTTGCGCCGCGGCAGTGAGTTTGATGGGAAAACCTTTCCCGCAAAAGAAGTGAAACATCATGTCTACGTGGCCCACAGCCAACGCACGGCAATCATCCATTTGGCCTGATTCTTCTGCCAAAATATCGAAATCGAACCCGAGCCCATTGTGCGTGACAATGGTATAGCCAGCGTGTGATTGCATTTTGAGATGTTCAACAAACGCCGTTAAATCCTGCGGAGTCATGTGTGGTGCGGGCGACCCGTCATCCTTGTTGGAATGAAACGTCACGGCGGCGGATTCATCGCTACGCCACGTCGCCGCACACGTAATACCAAGTGGCCGGTGATCATGTAAGTCACCGAAATCTTTGGGCAAGATTTTTGCCGTTTCAAGGTCAAAAGCCAAATACTTACGGGACATGTTTACACCTTCCTATAGATTGGCATGAAGGTGCCACCGATGTCGCATCCCCTTCAAGACTATTATTTGCGTTTCCTAGTACAGGCACGCATCCAAAATACCCAGAACATCGTTGAGAACGGCCTGAGGAACTTTTTCGACGAACTTGATTTTCCGACTCCCGTAATCAACCGACTTGATCTGTTCGACCATAATGAATCCACTCAGGGCTGACCGATCGGGTACCTTCACATGAAAAGGATAATCCCTACTCGTCTTTGTGATAGGGCACACCATGGCAAGACCGGTGTGCTTATTGAACAGGGTGTTGCTCACGACTAAGGCGGGACGTCGGCCTTTTTGTTCATGGCCAGACTGCGGATCGAAGCTCAAGATAACACAATCCCCTTTTTTCGGGATATAGGTTGGCATTTACCATGCCTCCTTCCCGACTGGAACTCCCCATCCCGCTTCTTCAACCGAAGAGCCCTTCGGCATTTTTGAGACCAACGTTTTCAAGTTGTATTTGCCACGGATTGTTTTCAGTGGTTCGATAATAATTTTCTGTCCTTGGACCGACACCTGAACAGGATCGCCCACTTTCACGTTGGCGTCCTCCAACAAGGCCTTTGGGAATCGGAGGCCTTGGCTGTTGCCCCATTTTTGCACTTTGGTCATCATGATTGCCCTCCCCTTGAGAAATAGAAGTATAGCCAAAGTATATCCGACTGAAACTCAGAGCACAATAACCGTTGGTGGGATTTCCGTGCTGGCGAACGCTTGCTATATTATGGAACATTCTCGGCGGCATCCTACTAGATCTCGCCATCATTCGCGTCGTCGCAGTCCAATGGTCCCCCGCGAAATGCGAAACAACCCCGGAATCCTTCCAACTACAGAACAGCCACTAAATTTCAAGCGCAGTTTGAATAGCACCACCGAGTGCGCCGAGCCTGAAAAGGTTGCTGCTGGATGGTATAGCGGAATTTTGAACCTAGCTAATCAACGATCGCTTTATGCCCTTGTTCAACGGCGGCTTACGCACCTCCGTATTCCAGGACGTAGGACCCCGAACGTTCAACGAGGTGCCTCCGAAGTTGTTCGCCCTGGAGGACGATAGTTCCAGCGCTACCCACGGCGCGTAACTCTGCGGCCTCATCGTTTTCGAAGAACTCGGAAAAGATTATCGAATCGAACTTCAGCTCCAGCGCAACCTGTGGGGGAAGTACTGCTTGGATCGAACAGAGCGACGAGTCGAACACAACATCGCGCGCGGGGAAGCGCTCTGGCTCACGAAAGCGGCGACCGATTCATTGGTTCGGCAGTATAAGCTCTTTGAAATTATCAGACAATTAGCGGCGCGTGAGAATAAAAGGTGACAGACTCGATTGTTTATCCATGATCACTGCCGTCCAAAACACCCAAAACCTAGCACATCGCGGTCAATGTTTATGCGGGTTTTTGACGGAGAATGTGCGATTTTCAAATTTTGCCCCCTGTGCTGTCCAAAACCAATTAAAGCCCATGGCTATCAGTGGGAAAGCCAATCTTAGCCTTCTGTTTTGGACAAAAATGATCCATGATAGTATTTTGACTCCCTATTACACCCAGACTTGTAATGGAGAAATGATCAAACTTACATTATGAAACAAGTGCTTTTTCTGTAGACTGGTAATTCGTGCCGCAGTCAGATGGCTGAGGGTTGGCTTCGCCATTTAGCGGACGATCAATTCGAAGCCTTAAGCGCAAGGACGAATCCGCAGGGGCTTAATCAGATGGCTGTTGAATCTTATGAAGGAGCGTGGGGTGGATATTTATCCCATCAATCAATATCCGTAGATTAATTTGTGGGTCAACATCTCGATTATGTGATTTCTGTCTGCGACCATGCCCGGGAAACCTGTCTGGCTTTTGCCAATGCTGGCCATGTCCTTCACTGGGGGGTTCCTGATTGGCACAAACGGAAGGCACCTTGGAAGAACGAAAACAGGTGTTTCGTGAAGTTTGTGACGCCATCGAAAGAAGGATCAAAGAATTTCTTCAAGATCGCCCTTGATAAATGTTAACAAGCGGTAATCCGGCGTAAGTTTTGACGAACTCTACCTTTCCTAGTGAATCCTCCTCTGTTAGAATCCGCTTCTTTCCATTAAATAATCCCCGCTCAAGCGGTGGAGTATTCAGCCGAAAAAAATATTTAAAAATCCCCCTCCTCCCCTTTTCCAAAGGGAGACACTTCGATAAGACTCGGGTAGGCCTCAATGGTCACCCCGTCGAATAGGGATGGGGAATAACAAGGTTTGTGAGTCATGAGGTCTTATGCGTTGCATTTTGTTTCGCCATGGCATTGCCGTTGAGTGGCACGATTGGAATGGTGGTGACCGGACTCGGCCGTTGACCGAAGAAGGGATCGAGAAAACCAAAAAGGCCGTGAAAGGGTTGGGGCAGTTCGACGTTCGCCCCACTCAATTATTGTGTAGTCCTTTTATACGCACACAACAAACCGCGAAAATCGCCAAAGACATTTTGGGATTTCCGGGCGACCCTCAGTTGTGTCGAGAATTACTGTCTGAGGCCTCGCCGGAAGAAATCCTGGGATTCTTTTCTTCATTTTCTCGTGAGGACACGGTCTTATGCGTAGGGCACGAGCCGCATCTTGGGTTCACCGCTGGGGTAATGATCTGTGGGCAATCTGTCTTGGGGCTGTCGTTAAAAAAGGCCGGGGCCTGTTCCATCTATTTTGAGGGAACCCCACGTGCTGGGGCCGGGTTTCTTGAATGGTGGTTGCCGGCGACTCACTTGCGACGTTTGGGTAAGGGGAAATGACACATCGATGGCATAGAAAATAGGCCAGCATGTGGTGTTGTCGAGGATTTATGACGTAGCCCAAATCGATGACATTGAGAAGGCGCATATGTGGCACCTCTTACTTGATTCGGATTGTTTCCGGGTTTTTTCCCCGGATGGTTTTAGGGTTTTTTTGAATGAAATCATCAATCAACCCCTCCCGAAGGGCTTTGTCGCTGATCGTGACCTCCTTCTGGCCTGTCAGTTCTAGTATGGTTCGAATGATTGTGGCAGCGGGTAACAGCGTATCGACCCGCTGAGAATCCAGCCTAGGAATTTCCAACCGTTTTTCTCTATCACTCGTGGCCAAGCGCTCTTCAATAAGGGAAATCTCCTTGAGACTCATCGTGGCCATGTTGAGTTGGGGGATCTCCTGGCCCGTCCGTTGGAAATAGACGATCTCGGCAAGATTGGCAGCCATGCCTGAAGAGGCAATGATTCGGTCCACCTTATCGAGTTTTAATTGATGCAAGGCTTCACGAAGTTCATGCTCAACAGCTGTATACAGTTCGCGAAGCTGACTGTTGGAAGGAGGAGCCTTGGCTAAAAATTTGTCTTTCAGACGGATTGCCCCAAGTTTCAAACTTTGGGACCCAACCAGGCGATCCCGAGTGCCCGCAATAACTTCCACGGACCCACCGCCAATGTCCACCATCAGGGAAGGGATATCCGTTAATTCCATGCTCTGGCGGATACCCAAATAAATCAGGCGGGCTTCTTCCTGCCCCGTGACCACACGCATGCGCACTTGGGTTTGCTCGGCCACAGCTTCGATGAACTGCCCACCATTTTTGGCTTCACGCACGGCGCTCGTGGCCGCCATCACTATTTTTGAAAAGCCTTTATTTCTGGCCAGAGTGGTAAGAGTGCGAAGCACCTCAACCCCTCGTGTCATGGCCGCCTCGGATAAACATTTCCGCTGAAACGTCCCATCCCCCAGCCGCGTCATATCTTTGAACCGGTCCAAAATCTTATACAACCCATCCGGGTCAATATCCGCCAGGACCATATGAATGGAATTGGTTCCGATATCAACGACGGCGAGTTTTGCCATTATCTATCCTACATAGGAAAAGAACGATCGGTTGCGAGAATGATGCGCTATTGGAGAAACCTGAACACCATTAAAACTCGACGAGTTTTTTCAACTGCTCGACCATCGCTGGGGTGCCAAAGAGCACATCGACCTTGTTGGAAATTGTCGAAGGCCGCATGATCATCGTGCCGCCGGCTTCCTCAACCAACACCTGCGTGGCTAGGGCATCCCATGGATTGAGAGCAGGATCGAGCATGGCTGACACCGCCCCGCTTACCACCAACGTATGACCGAAGCAATCGGTGTAGGTGCGCAAATAGGGACAATGCTCGGCTAATATCTTGTAGGTGTTCTCCCGTCCCACGCTCATGAATTGGGCGATGTCTCCGGTTGCAATCATTGCCTCTTCAATGGGCTTGGGTTGAGCGACAGAAAGAGAAGCCCCATTGCAATGAGCACCTAATCCACGAGCCGCCGCATACGTTCGTTGCAAAACCGGCAGATGAATCACCCCGATCAATGTGGTTTGCTCCACGGTATCTTCCAATGCCACGATGGTGCCAAACAATGGAATATGATTGACAAAGGATCGCGTGCCATCAATGGGATCGACCAACCACCGGAATCGGGCACCCTGTTCTTTTTGCCCGTACTCTTCCCCAAGAATGTCAAATGAGGAGGCGAGTGGATGTTCGGATAAGATTTGTCGAATGGTTTGTTCCGCCTCACGATCGGCAATGGTGACCGGAGATCCATCGCCTTTGCGTTCAACGGATAATCGGTCCGCCTCAAACCACTGTACAATGTGTGGGGCTGGAGCCTCAGCCGCCCCCACGGCAAGAGTCAGCAATGCTTCTAAGTCCAATGTGTTCATGTTCAAAATGATGGTACCTTTATTTGGATTCGTGAGAATTAATAATCCCCGCCGCAAGCAGCGGGGTATTCAGGAGGAAAAGAGATTGGAACATCCCCCTCACCCCCTTGTCCAAAGGGGTGACCTATAAGAGTTAGCGGGGTATTTTCTACTACTTGGCCCCTCCATAACAACCCATGCCACCACCAAAAATTTCATACTGTTGTGAGGTCAGACATGTTAAAATTTTTGTTTCCGAATTTCACTGGGTTTTTATAAACCTTTGCTTGCCATCCGATTATGGAATACACGTTGCGCAAAAGAGTTGAGCGAGGAATCAAGCTGAGTATTGGATCACGCTTTCGTCTCCCCGATATTCCCGGTGAGCCTCTCGTCCCTCGGGTTTTCACCTCCACGTACTTCGATACCCCGGCGTATACATTGGCCCGGTTGGGAATCACGCTTCGTCGCCGAACGGAAAATCGAAAGGTGCGTTGGCAGCTCCAACTTCCTCAACACCAGGCGAGGTTGGAACTTGAGATTCCCGGAAATCGTCCCACTCCCCCCGAACCGTTCCTTGATTTACTCTTTGGGCTTTTGCGTAAAGAAACATGCTCTTCGGTGGCAAAACTTCAAATCAAACGGTCAGGCATCCGGGTGACCACTCTTGATGGTCCGCTTGCGGATATCGTGACCGATCGGGTGACCATCCTGGATGGCCGTCGGACAATCGAGCGATTTTCCGAGATTGAGATTGAACTCTTAGGCGGGAATGAGAAAGAACTGAAACGGCTGGTATTCCTTCTTCGAGCCGCTGGGGCAGAAGATGGAGACCCTCGGCCGAAGGTGATCAAGGCCCTTGGGATTCAGTTTGAAACCGATCCGCCTGGGGTTCACCCCTCCGCAGCGCCTATCGACCATATCAAAGTCATGCTCCAACAAGAGGTCAAAGGACTCCTTCTTCATGATCCTGGAACACGATTCGGAAAAGACCCCGAAGAGCTGCATCAAATGCGGGTCAGCACAAGACGGTTTCGAGCACTCCTCCGGATAGGACGGGTGTTACTCCTGCCGGAATGGAGTGACCCTCTCCGGACAGAAGTGGGTTGGTTGGGCCGGGTCCTGGGAGCCGTGCGGGATTATGATGTCCTTCTCGAATATCTCCATCATGAGGGATCGTCTCTTCTCCTGGCGGAACGAAACATCTTTGAACGCGTGTTGGCCACGCTTGAGACACAACGGTCCATCGCCCGTGCCCAATTACTCGATACACTTCGGAGCGATCGATATCTCAAACTTCTCAATCACCTGGAGGAAGCCATTCAACACCCTATGGTGAATACCGGTGAGGACACTTCGCTTCAACAACTCGCCCGCAAGGAATTCAACAAACTTCGACGAGAGGTTCAACACTTGAGCGCGGATCCCTCTGATCAGGAACTCCACCGGGTCCGCGTTCGAACAAAACGGGCTCGATATGCTGCCGAATTAGCTCAAGGCACCATGGAAAGGGCCGCATCGCGGTTCATCCAACAAACCAAGCGCGTCCAGGACCTGCTGGGCGACCATCAGGATACTATCATCGCCGAGAAACACCTTCGGGACTTATTGCCAGCGACGCGAGGGGTCAAGACGGCATTTGCAATGGGACAAGTGCTTGAACGGTTACGGTCTCGTCGCCGGCAGGCCCGGGCCACCTTTCCACGAGAATGGGCCAAACTGAAAAAGCGTGGCCGTTTGGCCTATTCAGAATCGTCATGAGTCCTTAAACCTAGAAACAGCAGTTGGATCACAAAAGTCCGCGCAAGCCCTTGGCGCACCTGGCAAAATACAAAAAGGTCTCATCACCAGAGAGGTGACACGACTTTTTGTATTTCACCATGCACACCAATATCTTACACGTCTTTTTTGCGCCCAACTGCCGTTTCTAGGTTAAACAATCCCCCAAAACAACCGATATACAAGAAGAACCACACTCCGAGCCGGATCACCATGAACCCCTTGTCGCAACGAAACCTTTTGCCTACTATTACGATGGGAAGTGAAGCGGCGGAGGTCGAGACCATGTCAACCAGTCCTGCCCCCTTACCTTTAAAGGTCGTAACCGATCCTGTCGACCTCGACACCCCTCGGCTCTACATCAATCGGGAGTTGAGTTGGCTCCAGTTCAACGCCCGCGTGCTTGAAGAAGCTGAAGATATTGAACAACCTCTCCTCGAACGGGTCAAATACCTCTCCATCTTTTCCAGCAATCTTGACGAATTTTTTATGATTCGGATTTCCGGTCTCCGGGAACAATTAACTGGAGGGGTCCTGGAAGCCCCGCCGGACGGCATGACACCGTCCGAGCAAATTTCGTCGGTCCGTCAGGAATTGATGGGCCAACTCACTCGTTTTTCCCATTGTTGGCAAAACGACCTTCTGCCTAAGCTTGAATTATCCGGCATCCATGTCCTGCGTTACAATCAACTTCAGCCCAAACAGCGACAACTCTTGCGACGCTATTTTTCACGAGAAATCTTTCCCACGCTGACCCCCCTGGCCTTTGATCCAGCACATCCGTTTCCTCATATTTCGAACCTAAGTTTTAATCTAGCGGTCGTTGCCAAGGATCCAGAGCGAGGGGAGTGTTTCGCTAGGGTCAAAATCCCCGACACCTTTCCACGCCTTCTCCGCATTCCCAACGAAGATAGGGTCACGGAAAGCGAACAACTCGGGTTGACCGAATTAGCCGAGAACAACTTCGTCTGGCTTGAAGAAGTCGTGGCCGCCAATATTGGGCTCCTGTTTCCCGGGTTAAAGATCATCGCCGCTTACCCTTTCCGAATAACCCGCGATGCGGATTTTGAAGTCGAAGAAGACGAAGCCGGTGATCTTTTGGAAACGATCGAAGAACAGATCGATCAACGACATTTCGGATCGGTCGTTCGTTTGGAAATTGACCAATCCACCCCGGACAGCATTCGGGAAGTGCTCGTGCGGAATCTGAACTTGGCCCCCTATCAGGTGTACACTCAGGATCTTCCACTCGGGCTCTCCAACCTCATGGAATTAACGAAAATCGAACGGCCTGATCTCAAATTTCCTCCCTTTCTCCCTGCTACGCCAGACATTCTTCAGAAAAGCGAAAGCCTGTTTTCCACAATCCGACGCGAAGACGTTCTCTTGTATCACCCGTATGATAATTTCATGCCGGTGGTGGATTTCCTTCGTGAAGCCGCTAGTGATTCCAACGTGTTGGCGATCAAACAAACCTTGTATCGGGTAGGATCGAATTCGGCTATCGTGGATGCCCTGATGGAAGCCAGACAAAACGGCAAGCAGGTAGCGGTCCTCTTTGAGCTCAAAGCCAGGTTCGATGAAGAAAATAATATCGAATGGGCGCGGAAGCTCGAAGCGGAAGGCGTGCACGTCGTGTATGGGGTCTTAGGACTCAAGACTCACGCCAAGATGTGTCTCGTCGTCCGTCGTGACGAAGACGGCATTCGGCGCTATATTCATTTGGGAACAGGCAATTACAATCCCGTGACCAGTCGTATGTACACGGACTTCAGCTTTTTCACCTGTCATCCTGCTGTCGGAGCCGATGTATCAGATTTATTCAACGCTCTCACCGGATATTCGCGCAAAGCCACCTATAACAAACTCCTCGTAGCCCCGCGCATGATGCGAGAACAAATCCTCGAACGCATCAACCGGGAAATCGTACACCAACAGACGGGCCAGGATGGGTATATCGCCTTCAAAATGAATGCGTTAGCCGACAAATCCTGCATTCAAGCGCTCTACCGGGCTTCCCAAGCCGGCGTGAAAATCCATCTCCAAATCAGAGGCGTGTGCGGTTTACGACCAGGCATGCCCGGAGTCAGTGAGCATATTACCGTCACCTCCATTGTCGGGCGCTTTCTCGAACATGCCCGAATCTATTATTTTCGAAACGGAGGACAAGACGAAGTGTTTTTAGGGAGTGCGGACTTGATGCCTCGAAATTTGGATCGGCGGGTCGAGATACTCTTTCCTGTGGAATCAGCTCGCCTTCGCGAGACCCTATTACACGATCTTCTGGAAATCTACTTTCATGATAATCTGAAGACTCGCCGTTTGTGCTCCGATGGCAGCTATGAACGCCTGCAACCCGGACCGGAAGTTACCCCGCTGAATGCTCAAGACTGGATGCTGAATCATCGAGGCAAAGGCAGCGCAGGCAAAATTTAAAAATTCTCCAATTGGTGCGTGTCACCCCTATTCCGCGTCCGGTTATACTTCATTCGAGTGCTTTTCAAAAAACTGTTTCAACGCGACCATGGCCCGACAATCATCTTCGTTGTATTGAAGAATTCGGGTCAAAAGTTGTTCCTGCTCTGGGTGGGCCAGGTACTCGTTGTACCACGCAATGGAGTTGGCCCCAGAAGGATCGGTGTCACGCCAATGAAATCCGATCTGCTTCGCAATCTGTTTAATGCTGTACGAAAACGTGGGCCAATCGGAATAGGTCACAATCAAATCGGAATAGAGATCATACTCTCGTTCGACATAGGTGGTGAACACGTCTTGGTCTAATCCATATCGCTCCATCAACTGTCGCAACGAACTGCGTTCCTTGTGCGAGTAGACATAATACGTCACATCACCGGCTGATGCGATAAAGTCCCAAAATGCCCGAACCGTCTGTTCTTCTTCTGTAGGGTCCCGCGCCACGAAATATTGAAACTCGGGGGGAACGTGTGGATCGTGGATTAACAGGCCAAACAGATAGGTCACGCCCTGTGTCGGATCGTCTTCAATATCAAAGTAAATCTCTCGCTCGGTGTGAGGAAAAGAATAACCCTGCCGAATCCACGGCTTCCCTGATAGCATAACCCCGGCTCTTTCTTTCATCCGTGTTAAAGCTTTTTCACCCATCCGCGGGATTTTGTTTGCTGGGGTGAGATACTCAGGCACGTCCATCTTCGCGATATCATGGATCGTCCGAAGACCGACCTCTTTGAGACGAAACTTTTGCTTCCCAACAAAAAACAAGCCTGACGGATCATCGTGCGTCTTGACCCACCGGTGACATCGGCGAAACCACTCGCACAAGAGACACTGGCTCCCCAGGACTGGCTCGGAAGTTTCCTTGCCCTGAACAAGCTGGGAGGCTGTCTCTAACGCGGCTTGGAACGGCAACTCAAAACTCATGGGATCAAACTCTTCAATCTGTTTATCAATATTGATGATCCGACCCAGTGGAACAACGGCACCCTGAATACGTGTCAACAGCATCCGATAAAACAAAATCTGAAACGCGTAGTGCTCCTTGAACTTGGGTTTGCGGCTTTCGGCTCGTTCCCACCCTCTGCCTGCTTTAATATCGATGGCCTCATACAGGTATGCCCCGAACTGAGACTCTCCCTCTTCCCGCTTCACGAGCAAATCCGGACGCCCGACATAGGGCCCATCGATCAAGCAGCCTTGATAAATCAGGGGCGCGCCATCGCGCATCAATCTGATGGTTTCATGAAAGGCCTGCTCAACAGACAGAGCTTCCAAATCTTCTACAAGAAAATCCCCGATACTCGCGATATACTCGCGCTCGGTTTGCAACCCCAACTCCCAGAGGAGCTTCACAAACGATCCGACTTCCCCTTTTTCTTCGGGGTTGCCATTGGCATCAAGGTACACGCGATGATGGCATTTGGTGAGATTATACAAGTCTTGTGCGGTAATCGTTTTCATGGATACACATGGGGGGGCTGTTGAAAAACCATACTCCTGCGGCGGCGAGGGACTGCCAGCAACGTTCTTTGTGGACGTGAAGGGTGAAGCGTCATGCGTGAAGCGCAGGGAAAAAGAGGAACGGCGTTTCTTTCACGCTTGACGTTTCACGAATCACGCTTCACGTCCTCATAGTCAGCACCAGCTTCCCCTTCACATGCTGGGTTTCGAGAATCTCATGGGCTTGAACGGCTTCTTCAAGTGGGAATGTGCCAGACACATGCGTGTGGAGCTGCCCTTGGTTGGCCATGTTGGCCAACTCCTCAAGCTGCCGAGCATGGGGTGCCACAAACACGAACTGAACATTGATGCCTTGTGCCGTCATGGTTTCAGCGTGAGCTGGTTCGGCAATTGTGATGAGGCGTCCGGTCGGACTGAGGATCTCCACGCTCTGCTCCAACACATCGCCGCCCACACAATCGTAGACAAGGTCTACACCTGAAGGATACCACTCACGAACCACCTGTCGAAAATCCTGCGTCAAATAATCGATGACTCGATCAGCACCTAACCCACGAAGATAGTCATGATTGCGTGGGCTCGCGGTCCCAATGACGGTTGCGCCACACTGCTTGGTCAACTGCACCGCAAATCCGCCAACGCCTCCAGCCGCCGCGTGAATGAGGACGATGTCTCCGCGTTGTAACCCACCGGCATCGAACAATGATTGATACGCTGTTAAACCCGCAAGTGGCATCGAGGCGGCTTGTTCGAAAGACAGACTCGCAGGTTTCTTGGCCACGATGTCGGCTGGCAAAGCGATATATTCGGCATAGGACCCGTTATGAATCACGGGTAAACGGCAGTACGAAAAGACTTCATCACCAACGTGATGTCCTGTTACCTCATTCCCGATTTTCTCGACGACACCGGCCGTATCCCAGCCGAGAACGATCGGAAACTCATGAGGTAAAAAGTCCCGTAAAAATCCCTCTCGAATTTTCCAATCAACCGGATTGACCCCGGCGGCTTTGATTCGGATCAGAACCTCTTGTCCCTCAAGTGCCGGAACCGGCAGATCCATCAGTTGTAGTTTGTCGCGTCCGCCAAACTCCTGAATCGCTATCGCTTTCATCACCATTTCTCCCACTTAAACAAGCCTACAACATTTCGCGGCAATGTACTGATCTTTGTATCACGAATTGAGTTGGGAGACCATAACCCGTTGCTCGTCGATGGTCGCTAAAAAAAATATGAAAGACGAGATACGAGATGCGAGCGACGGGTTAGGTAGGTACTGGCGGGCGATCGAGGTCGCTTAAGAAGAAGTAGGTTCTGGATGCGCGATCGAGTAGGGTTCGATCAAGAGTCGGGGGCACGCCATTGAATTTGGCAATACTCAAAATGTGATCAACCAGATCACGAGGATGACAACTCCGCAGATTAATGCGGTGTTTTTGATACACATTGCGAAACAAATAGTCCATGGCGCTTGGATCAAACTTCACCTTCTTTTGTTCACAGATGGTTTGAAAAATTTTGGTATAGGTTTCCGGGGTGGGATCACCCACCAAGATCTTGTTCCGAATCCGACGCAAAAATGCTTCATCGGCTAATTTTTGAGGCTCGAGATTGGTGGCAAATATCACGATCGTGTCAAACGGAATCTGGAAGACTTTTCCCGTGTGCAGGGTGAGATAGTCCACACGCTTCTCTAACGGGACGATCCATCGATTCAGCAGGTCGCGGGGTCGGACCAGTTGGCGGCCAAAATCATCAATCAGGAAGACGCCGCCATTGGCCTTGATATGCGGAGGAGCCTGATAGAATTTCGCCGAGGGGTTAAAAGTAAGATCAAGCATTGCCAGAGTTAATTCCCCTCCGGCAAATTCAACCGGTCGCTTACAGGCAATCCATCGGTTATCGTGTTCGATTGTTGTTTCGATCAAAGAACGCGGCGAATCTGCCAGTGGATCGATGGGTTTGTGAGTGAGCGGATCAAACACCTGAATGATCTGGCTATCCACTTCGATCGCGTAGGGCACGAAAATTTCGCCACCCCCCACCATGCCTAACATGTGGCCAATGGCTTCTGCGATCACGGTTTTCCCATTGCCGGGCGGGCCATAGAGGAAGATCGCCCAACCGGAATTCACCGCTTCGCCTACCTGCTCCACCGACTCTGCAGGTAACACCAGATGCTTGGTGGCCTCCTCAACGGTTTGGCGGTCAATGCACAAATCCGAAACCGGTTGGCTCCGCACCATGGATACATATTGCGCGATGGGAACCGGAGCTGGGCCCACGTATCGATTCACTTCCATATAGGCCTGGGCACGTTGCCGCCCGGCATTGGTCAGTCCATAGCGATACAAGACCCCGAGAGATTCACCATGCCCGAGAACTTCCACGAGTTTATCTCGTCCTAACAAGGTGAACAGTTCTTTCATCACGGCATAGGGAAACTTGAGTTGCGCACCACCTGAGGCTTCCGTTAACTCGCCAGCCGTGAAGAGCGTCTTGACGAGGAGCTGTACTAATAATTCCGAAGGCAATCCCGTTTCTTCAAGGGTAGTGGGAGCACGAGGAAACGCCCGTTTTTTGATCTCGGGTTCAGGCGGAATCGCGGACAACAGAGGGGCGGTCGAATCCGGGGCTCCGTAGATCGATTCAGATTGGGGAGAATCGCTTATGGCTTTAGCGGAGCTCGATGGTGTCTGAGGCTCAGTTGCTATTACTTGGTTTTGTTTAGTGTCTTTTTTCCCAATATTTCCGAAAAGCATGACTGCTGTCTCCTTTGAAAGGCCCACTCTCTATCAACTATTTCGGTAGACATCGCAATTCATTAATAGGAATGTTGAAAAAGCATGCCCCCGCGGAGGCGGGGGGGCGTCAGCGGCATTTTTTGGGGACGTGAAGCGTGAAGCGTGATACGTGAAGCGGAAGAGTGGTTTTGACTTCTATCTTCTTGCCTCCTTACTCATCACGCATTACGCGTCACTCATTACGAATTAGGCCTTGCTGAAGGCACCTTTTTGAACATTCCCTATGGCCTCTGAGTGTTTCAAACCTTACCAACTGTAGGCCAAGGTAATGAGAATTTTTTATTTCCAACAATCCCTTGCTAGTTTTTAACTCTTTCCAGTATTTGATGATATTGTAGACTTGTCTTTCACTTAGGTATATTCTTGTATGCATATTTGATAAGTTTACCTTGCTCATACCGGTTCAGGCTTCGATCCTCGATCGTGAATTTCCCTTCGCATATTCCCCCAAACTTCAGGTTTACCCTATGGCTCGTCACCGCATTTGGAACCTTGGGGCTTTTCCTACTTCTGACCGCATGCACCGAACCTCCGACCGATGCGTTTCGATTCGGTTTGGCCAATGCCCCGACTACCCTCGACCCCCGCTTTGCCACGGATGCCACGTCTGATCGAGTGAACCGTCTTTTGTATGAACGGCTTGTGGATTTCAACGATGCCTTCGAACCCATTCCTGCATTGGCGGTTTGGGAGCAAGTGGCTCCAACGCACTTTCGATTTTACCTCAATCCCAATCGAGCCTCGTTTCATGACGGAACTCCTCTCACGGCACAAGACGTGAAAGCCACCTATGAGTTTATGTTGAAGGCCGAAAACGCTTCGCCTCATCGAGGTTCCTTGGCCATGATTGATCACATAATAGTTCAGGATGAAGCGACCATCGATTTTCATCTGACTCGTCCCGATCTCTTGTTCCCAAGCTTTGTCGTTATTGGGATTCTCCCGGCGCACTTAATCCAAACCAACCACCCTTTCCATTCCAGGCCCATAGGAAGTGGTCCGTTTTCATTTGTCGCATGGCCGGATAACACACGTCTTGAACTGGTTCGACTGGAGGATCAGCAACGATTCGAATTTATCAAAGTGCAGGACCCTACTGTTCGCGCCCTGAAGCTTCTCGCTGGTGAAGTCGACATGGTACAAAATGATTTGCCTCCTGAACTTGTGACCTATTTAACCAAGGATCTTCGGCTTCACGTTCAACGCAGCCCAGGAACTAACTTTTCGTATTTGGGTTTTAGTTTCCAAGACGCACACACCAAACAAGGGCTCGTCCGTCAGGCCGTGGCCCACGCGATTGATCGAGAAAGGATCATTCAATACGTCATGGGCGGAGCCGCGCGCCCTGCCCAATCCTTGTTACCTCCTGATCACTGGGCGGGGGCTCACAATCTCAGGCGGTACGAACACAATCCCGAAAAAGCCCGCTTGCTGTTGGCCCAAGCCGGATTTTCCCCAAGTGCCCCGTTGAAACTGACTTACAAAACATCCAGCGATCCGTTTCGTGTGCGACTGGCCACCATCCTCCAATATCAATTGTCGCAAGTTGGAATTGAGGTGGATCTTCGCAGCTATGACTGGGGCACATTCTACGGGGATATCAAAGCCGGTCGGTTTCAAATGTACAGCCTGTCCTGGGTTGGGGTGAAAACGCCGGACATTTTTCACTACGTGTTTCATAGCGAATCCATCCCCCCGAACGGCGCGAATCGCGGCCGCTTTCGGAGCAGGCAAGCCGACCTTCTGATTGACCAAGCTGGCAGTACCCAGGACACGCAAGAAAAGAAAAACTTGTATCAGGAGCTTCAGGCTCATCTCGCCGACGCCTTGCCCTATGTGCCGTTGTGGTACGAAGATCATGTCTTTATCGCTCGACAAGACATCAAAGGATTCACGATTGCGAAGGATGGGAACTTTGATGGCTTGCAACACGTCCACCGTATATCACTTTAAACTATAACCCGCTATGTTCATCAAATTCCTTCTTCCACGTATGCTCACGGCTCTTGGCGTAATCTTTGGTGTCGTGTGCATGGTCTTTCTGTTACTGCACCTCGTCCCAGGCGACCCCGTCGAAGTCATGTTGGGAGAGTCCGCTCAACCGGCTGATAGAGAAGCACTGCGGCAAGCCTTGGGCTTACATCAACCTGTTCACATTCAACTGCTGGCGTATATCAAGGGACTGGCTCACTTCGATCTTGGGACGTCGCTATATTCCGGGCGGCCTATTTCCGAACTCATGTTGGAACGGCTTCCAGCCACAATTGAACTCGGACTCGTGTCGCTACTTATTGCCCTGGTGGTGGCCATTCCATTAGGGATCCTCGCTGCGGTCAAAAAAGGAACGGCCTGGGATTTCGGGGCCATGGGATTCGCCCTGTTCGGCATGTCGATTCCAAACTTTTGGATGGGCCCGATGTTAATTTTAGTCGGTGCCTTGTGGCTCGGATGGTTTCCCGTGAGTGGACGCGAAGGCGCCGGATCGATTGTCCTTCCGGCAATCACCTTAGGCACGGCCATGGCCGCTATCTTATCGCGCATGATCCGAAGCACTCTTCTTGAAGTGTTGACCGAAGACTTTATTCGAACGGCCCGCAGCAAAGGACTCACGGAATGGGTTGTGACGTTCAGACACGGCCTTCGAAATGCGTTACTCCCGGTGATCACGTTGCTGGGATTACAACTTGGTGCACTTCTGAGCGGCGCTGTGATCACCGAAACCGTGTTTTCCTGGCCGGGTATTGGCTCGCTCGTGGTGGAATCCATTCATCGTCGGGACTACCCGGTGGTCCAAGCTGCTGTGCTTTTGATTAGCTGTTCCTATGTCATGGTCAATCTGTTCACGGATCTGGTGTACACCTGGGTTGATCCGCGTGTGAGAATTCAAAAATCATGATGGGAATGTTGAAAAAGGGCGTCAGCGGCGTTCTCGGCCCTTTGTCGTGCTCACGTACTATGAGTACGCTCCACGCGCCAAAGCGCCTGCGGCCTTGCACACCGGGTGTTTAGTATCACTCGGTGTGGGGGATGCTCGAAGGGGGTGTTCCCCCTTCGAGGGGTCACAGGCCCTGCTGTTCGGGCCGTCCTAGGGGCGGAGCCCCTGGGAAAGCCAGATGGGAAGCCTGGAGACCATCTGGCTGAGCGCACCTTTTTAAACCTTCCCTGTTGCTCTTGGATGTTCATAAGATGAGTTACACGTGAACGGCACTATGAGAATTTTTCAATTAATCAACAGTCCTATGATATTTCGTGTTGGGATTCCTCTGGCGGTCATTCTTCTCTGGGCTGGCCTCGCCATACTTGGGCCGTTCCTCCCGCTTTCGCCAAACTCGATCGACCTGTCAAACATTCTTCTGCCTGGAAGTGTTCAAGAATGGTTGGGTTTCGATGATCTTGGACGACCGGTTGTTGATCGTCTTATCGTCGGTGCTCGCACCTCGTTTCTCGTCGCGTTCACCGTGGTGGCCATTTCCCTCGTGGTCGGAAGTAGTCTGGGTACGCTCAGCGCCTATGTGGGAGGCTGGACGGACCTCGCCTTCGTTCGGGTGATCGATATCTTCCTCGCGTTTCCCGGTATCCTGTTAGCGATTGCGCTTGCCGGCGTCATGGGACCCGGCATCGACAATGTGGTGATTGCGTTGTGCGTCGTGGGGTGGGTGGGATACGCACGGCTTGCACGCGCGCAAGTGCTCTCGGTCAAAGAACGCGATCATGTACACGCCGCAGTCGCAATTGGCGCTCAACCCATTCGAATTATGCTGCGCCACCTGGTTCCCTTAATCAGCGCCCCATTAATTGTTGAAGCCAGTTTTGGAATCGCAGGTGTCGTGATTGGAGAGGCCGGGTTGTCCTTCTTGGGATTAGGCGTTCAACCACCTGCCGCATCATGGGGCAGCATGATCCGCGATGGCACGCGCTACATGCTCGTAGCCCCGCACATGGTCATCGCTCCCGGCCTAGCCTTGATGTGCGTCGTTTTGGCCATTAACTTACTCGGCGACTGGCTTCGCGATTGGTTGGATGTAAAAAGTCAGACCAGAAAGGAATAGAGAAGGTGATTAACGATACCTTCTCTATTCGTTTAATGAGCCGTACTCGTAGAATCGATAGCGGAATTCAAGGAACGTAAATCCGTCATTCCCGACATCCTTAATCGGGAATCCAGGTTTTCTCTTCCTCCTCATTCTTATCGTCAAGTACGCCTGATGAATTATTTAAAGAATTATAATGTGGGGTGTCGTCCCCACACGCCGAGGTCCTTTTGTTTCGGCAAAAGGACCCAAAACCATTTTCGCCCGTGCGCGGCCCCAAGGGGGTCAATGGCATTCGGTTTGGTTCGAACGAACAATCTGCCTTCTCTGTTATCAGCGGAACTGGTTGATTGATCAGGGCTTCTGAACCGAAGTCGCCCTGGTGTCCTTTTTCGCTTGACTTCTTTTCCGTCTTCTGAGAGACTATCCTCGATGAAGACTGTGGACACCTTACCCAAGACGACCTTTAGCGGGCGGCGGTTCACCCGCAAGCAGTTGGCGCAGGTCCAAGAAACCGTCCAGCTGTTCCCCCACCTGAGTCGGAAGGAATTGGCCCTCACCGTCTGTGAGCATCTCAGCTGGACCACGCCGACGGGCCACAACAAGATTCATTCCTGTTTGACCTTGCTGACCGAGCTGGAAGCGCACGGGATCGTGACTCTGCCGGCCACGCGCCACAAGCGCGCGCCGGGACACCCCATCCCTGCGTTTCACGAGCCGCCCCCCACCGAGCCACTCACCGACACCCTCGCCGCCGTGGCCCCAATTACCCTGCACCGGGTGGTCTCGAAAGAGGAACGCGAGAGCTGGAAAGCCTACCTGCAGACCTATCATTATTTGGGCTATAAACACCCGATCGGGGCCCAGCTGGGCTATCTGGTGAGATCGGCCGCCCAGCCGTACCCGCTGGGCTGTCTGCTGTTTTCGGCCTCGGCCGCCTGGGCGCTGGCCCCCAGAGATCACTGGATTGGCTGGGACGTGACGCACCGGAGGAAGCTCCTGCCATTGGTGTTGCGCAATGATCGGTTTTTGATCTTTCCGTGGATTGACGTGCCGAATCTCGCCAGCCATGTGCTGGCGCGGGCCACCAAGCAGATCGGGGACGACTGGGTTGAAGTCTACGGTTATCGCCCGGTGCTGATTGAAACGTTCATCGATCCCTCCCGGTTTGCCGGGACCTGTTATCGAGCGGCCAATTGGCACTTCGTGGGCTACACCGAGGGGCGCGGGCGGTTTGGCTCAACGTCGGACCGTCCACCCACGACAAAAGAGATTTTTCTCTATCCGCTCCAACCCGACTGGCGCGCGTGCCTGACTGCCGGGCATCGAGCCGTCACGGTGAAGACACGCTATCGCAACGACGTGCGAGCCAGTCGCACACGGTCCGTCGGGGAAGGGTTTGTCGCCTGGTGGAAACAGGTGGTCCACATCCTCCACGACGTGGCGGCCCAGTACGATGACCAGTGGCGCGTCCGGAAACGGGTGATCGATTCCCTGATCCTGATGCTGTTGATCTTTCGGTTGGTGTCGTCAACCAACTCCCAAAGTTACGGCACCACCATTGATGACTTGTGGGACAGTTGCGACAACCTGGCGCTCGCGCTCCCGCAACCCCACAGCATCGCGCCGGCGTCCTTTTGTGTCGCACGTCGCAAACTGGACGAAGCCATTTTCCAGTCCGTCAACCGGAACATTCTGGACGCCTATGCCCCACACGACTCCAACGACACCTGGTTGGGCCATCGGGTGTTTGCCGTCGATGGCTCCAAGCTTACACTGCCCCGCGCGTTGCGGGCGTGTGGCTACCCCTTGCCCTCTGACAATGCACACTATCCTCAAGGGTTGCTGAGTTGCCTCTACCACCTCACGTCGCAAGTGCCCTGGGATTTCGACCTCGTCGCGCATGGCAACGAGCGACGGTGCGCCCTGCGGCACCTGGCTGTGCTGAAGCCCAACGATGTCGTGGTGTACGATCGAGGCTATTTCTCCTACGTCCTGCTGCATCAGCACTGGACCGCCGGGATCCACGCCGTGTTTCGTCTCCAAGACAGCGGGTTCAAGGAGATTCAAGAGTTTTTTGCCGGCCCGGACACCGACACCACGGTCACCCTCTTCCCCGCCGCACGCACGCAACGAGACATCCGGGCGGTCTATCCTGATCTCGCCATCATCCCGTTGAGCCTGCGGCTTCTGAAATATGAGATGGCCGGCAGCCGATTTTGCTTGGGCACCACCCTGGTCGGCCCCCAGCAGCGGTATCCGCTCCAGGAGTTCATGGATCTCTACCATGCCCGTTGGGGCATCGAGGAACTCTACAAGGTGAGCAAGCGCCTGTTCCTCATCGAGGAGTTTCATGCCAAAACCGAGCGCGGCGTCAAACAAGAGCTCTTCGCGCATTTCGTCCTGATCACCATGAACCGGCTGTTCGCCAATCGGGCGGACCACGCACTCAATCCCGAAGCCCCCGCAGCTGAGCCCATGGCCCCTCCCGGATCGTCCATAGTTGGAACCGGCACCGGGGCGAGGCGGACATTCAAGACCAACTTCAAACATTGCCTTCACGTGTTTGCGCGAAGCTTCGAAGATCTGCTCGTGCTCCATGCTCGGATGCAGACCGCCGTCCAACGGGCCTTCGAGTCCATTGTGAGTCACTACCAACGGGTGAGGCCGGGCCGATCCTATCCTCGAACATCCATGAAACCGGAGTCCACGTGGCATCCACCCAAAAAGAACAGCCAGTCCAAGAACCCCACAGGGTCGATGGCCTCTATCTGAAAGTCCCTTAAGCACATGGAATCCGTTTCTTAAACGAATGAGCCAAATCCTTAAACGAATGCCGCCCATTCCTTAAACGAATGCCATTGCCATGGGGGTCCCTCCGCCTCCGCACCGAATAAGATGGCTCAGGAACTCGCTGCGCTCAAACAGCCTTCGCCAAAAAAGTCGATTCGGTGCTGCGGCTCCGCCGCGCCCAACGCGGGATAAGATTAAGGAGAGGATTTGAATCAAAAAATCATAGGTTTTCATCAGGATGAATATGACGATTGGGTAGCGGATCTCGAATGTGGGCATGGGCAGCATGTCCGTCACAATCCTCCTTGGAGCGAACGGCCGTGGGTAGTGACGAAGGACGGGCGAGATAAACATCTTGGCGAAATTTTATTTTGTAAAAAATGTGTTGAGGAAAAAGCTGCGCCTATCCCCTAGCTGACCATTCTTCTTTTCGTATTCTGTAAACGGGGTCAGGAATTATTTCTATGCGGGGTTTCGCCAGCGCCGCCGAGGTCATTTTGCCGAAAAAAAAAGGACCTCGGCGCGTGGGGACAAAACCCCGCAATTTAAATTTTAGTTATTCCCCGCTTCGCTTGCCCCATCGACGGGTGGGGGATTGACTGGGTCCCATTTCTCGAGGCGGTCGATGAGGGATTGGACTTCGGGGGTGTTAGATTGGGTGGTTTCGCTGGGGGTTGAGTCCCACGTGAGTTGGTCGTAGCCCTGCTCCGTGAAGGTGCTCCGAATCACTTCGACGAGGGCTTCAAGGGTCACCTCATCGCCTTGGCGAAGGTCCAGCACACGTTGTGTGGGTTCTTCCGGTGGGGGCGTGTCGTGAAGCATGGCCCAGCACCGGTCAAAGACTAGGCGGCGGACCTCCTCCGGTACATTCAAGGTGGGCATGTCCAAAGTGCACAAAGCCCCGATCATCAAGACAAATTGGAGGTCAGGAATATCGGGATTATGTATATCGAGTGTTTGCATGAGGATTCTCATTTTATTCAGTGAATACGGATCCTGGCAAGTGGCGCTTTCAGGTTCAAACTTTTTCAACTACCCTGTTTGTCCCTTCTTGACGAAACCCGGCTATATATGATGATCTCAAGGTGGTGAAGGTCAATTCCTACCGCGTTGTGACCGATCTTATAGAAATGAGCTACACCACACCCTATTCCGTACAAAGACTTTTTCCCCATGGTCGATAACGAAGCCTTTCTTCAACTCAAAGACCGAATTGGCCCCGTACACTTGGGGAAACGGCTTGAGCTGCAAGTCAATCATTCCGCATTTCGCTTTGCCCCCACGGGATTTCACATCTACTGGGAAAACCTTGATGCCGTTGGTCCGCTGCTGAAGGGTGCGCTACAACTCTGTGGGCTCTATCACCGAGCCACACGTAACTCCATTGATTACAAAGTCGAAGTCGTGACGGTTCCACTGCGCGGTCTTCCTCCCGCTTTTCATGGATTCCGAATTCTCCAATTATCTGATCTTCACGTGGAAGGAATTGTTGACCGAGGAAAGAAACTCAAAGAGGTGCTTCGTTCTCTGACGTACGATCTTTGCGTGATTACCGGAGACTTTCGGTTTCTGACGTTTGGTGATTACCAGGAAGCCCTTGCGCTCATGACGGACTTGACCAATGCGATCCATTGCCCTCACGGAATTCTGGGGATTTTAGGTAACCACGATTTTATTGAGATGGTACCGCCACTAGAAAAAATGGGCATCCCGATATTGTTAAACGAAGCCGTACCAATCAAGAAAGATGGCGAAACACTATGGATGATCGGCGTCGATGATCCTCATTGGTATGAAGTCGCGGATCTGCCACGAGCGTTAGACGGCGTACCGCAAGAAGCGGTAAAAATTCTGTTGGCGCATTCCGCGGAAATTATTCCCGAAGCCTGTGAAGCGGGCATTGATTATTACATGTGCGGGCACACCCATGGTGGCCAAATCTGTCTGCCAGGACACATCCCCATTTTGAATAGCAGCAATTTCAGTCGGCAATATATCTCCGGTGGATGGAGCTATGAAGGCCGCATGATGGGCTACACGTCACGCGGCACCGGGAATTCCCTCCTCCCCGTCCGGCTTAATTGCCCACCGGAAATTACCATTCATCAACTCGTGTAATCCTCGTGTTATCCCCATTTGACTAATTGCTGGTTTTCCGAGGCCACCGGTCTACTTTTGAGTGTTGGAGTCGAAGCAGGATCCTGAGACGTACTCGCTTTGATGCTTGCTGGTTTAGGACTTGGTCGCATGCGTTTCTTTTCACGATGCATTTTCTCGCGTGTGTGATAGGGCAGCACCCCGGCCAACACATCGGATAACTCATCACACGGTACATCTTCCAATAATTTCGTGGCGAGCTTGGCATCGGGCCCTGATCGCCCACCCACATACACATCAACCGCATCCACGATTTGGCCTCGACGCTTGATCTTTTTTCCTAAGAGTCCGATATCGGCGACCAAGTGATTGCCACACCCTGCCGGGCACCCTGACCAATGCATCGTGATTGGTTTGATATGTGAGCCCACCTTGGCCTCCAACGCCGCTGCAGTTTTCATCGCCTGGCTCTTGGTTTCGATGACCGCGAGATTGCAGTAATCATTCCCTACACAACTCACCAAGCCCTTCCGGACAGGCGAAGGATTGTAGCCAAATTGTTGCAAGAGCGGCTCTTCCAGAAAATCGCCAAGTGCTTTGTCGTGGATATGGGGAATCACGAAGGACTGGTTTGCCCCGAGACGAAGTTCGCTGGTCCCATAACGCTCTGCCAAACGGGTGAGTCCCAGTAAGTCCTCCGCCTGCATTCTCCCGACCGGAATTTGGAGCCCGGCGTAGTTCAATCCCGGTTGTGTTTGCCGAAAGACTCCACCGTGCGTAGTGTCTGATTTTTTTCGAGCATCCTTTCCTGCTGTCCACAATGCCCTTCCCATTTGTCTTTCCACCTCGACACGAAATCGAACTTCTCCCCATTCTTCCAACAAGAAGGCTAACCGTGCCGTGGTTCGCGAATCGCGAAATCCGTAATCGCGAAACGCTCGAATCACGGCACACGAGACCTCTACGGCTTCGTCGGGAAGCACAAAGACATCTAATGGTGTCGCGATCCGGTACCCACCGGACCCAAGTTTTCCGCCGACCAACACATTGAAACCTTGCTTCTCTTCCCCATCGATCTCTTTGGTGGCTGGAACCAACGCCAAGTCTTGGGTTTCCGCATGGAGACAATTGTCCGGACAACCCGTGATCACCACATTGAACTTCCGGGGAAGATTGGTATATTCCCGATTGCCCACGATCTCTTGGTTCAAGGCATGGACCAACGGTGTCGCATCAATACATTCCGAGGGAGACAACCCTGCTACCGGACAGGTCATGATATTTCGCACATTATCCAACCCGGTTTGCAGCGACGTCAGGCCCACCTCGTCCATTCGTGCGAACACTTCAGGGACATGTTCGATTTGAAGATGGCGAACCTGAATTTGTTGGCGAGTCGTAAAATCTAATTGCCCATTACCGAAGGTCTTGGCTATCTCCGCCAAGGTGCGCAATTGAGCTGAGGTTGCGCGTCCTCCGGGAATCCGCACTCGAATCATGAAATACCCGGGCGTGGGATTCCTCAAAAACAGGCCGTACCATTTAAGGCGTTGGATATCATCTTCCGGAATCGATTCCCAACCTGTTTTGGCAAACAGCGGAATATCTTCAATAATCTCCAACCCGTCTCGTTCGCGTTTCAGCACTTCTATTTTATTCATCGCACGCCTCGTTCATGGTTCAGTTCTGCCACAAATCCCGCGTTCACCGGCACAACCGGACTTACTGCCGATAAGACTTCTGTCGGATGCCCGATCGATTCATTGTCAAGGACTACCGACTCAGATTGAATAGTGGAGGCATCCGTGACTCGATACGGGCTGCTTAGCCAATAGGCACCGCCGACCAACAGGGCACCCCCAATAATATTGCCCAGTCCCACAAAGACTTGGTTCCACGCAAACCCACCCCAGGAGATAGCCTCCCCATGTGGCAGGAACAATGCCATGCCCAACAGCGATTGGTTGGCAATGCTGTGTTCAAACCCGCTTCCGATAAAGGCAAACAGGCACCAGAAGATCAGCATGATTTTTGCGGCTTCATTTTTCGTTCGTGCCGCCATCCATACAGCGAGGCACACGAGTAGGTTGCACAAGATTCCGCGAATAAACAGTTCCCACGCAGAGGCAGACATTTTCATGGCCGCGACCTTCATCAACAAATCCATTTGCGGAGCTTTGGCCATGACTCCGGATTGCACAATCAACCACGCCACGGCTAACGAGCCAACGAGGTTTCCGATAAAGGACCACGCAAAAATCCAACCAACATGTTTCCAGGTTATAGCCCGGGACAGAGCGCCAATCGTGCACACCATATTATTACCGGTAAACAGTTCCGATCCCGCGAAGATCACCAATGTCAGGGCAACCCCAAAAGAGACACCCATCACTAATTTCAACGCGGCTGACCCTTCCGCTGCAAAAGGCGCCCCAACGCTAAAAATTAAACAAATGCCCAACCCTAAATAGATTCCCGCCAGGGCGGACAACAAAAAATATCCACCCGGGGCGTTTAGACAGTATTCCGCCTTCTTTCTTGAAACCTCTGCCATCCGCTTCAGATCTTCCATATACATTGTATTTGTCTCCTTTCCTTCAAAATTTTCATAAAAAAACGCCATCATTTTCCAGGGACCGTTCTTGGTCCACCTTGGGAATGATGGCGTCTTTGCCAATCACCTCTTTTTCGCAAAGAGGATGAACTTATTGTTTGGGTATCAGGCTTATAATCCGCTCAAGACCACTGCATTGTGGGGCTCGATGATCACGACCTGTTCAATGCCGTGTTATTTTCTCTTAAGATTCACCAATCAAAGTATTCATTAATTATCTTTCTGCAAGGACCCTGCCAAAACTAAACACCTACCAATCTCCAACAATGCAAACGATTATTGATGAAAATGCCTAGGTAAAACGGACAATCTTGTTCATGGCACACTCTATTGTTCACAACCCGACAAAATTGTTCGGTTTTCAGGGAGGTTGGACCAGTGAGAAAATAACTGACCTGAACCTAGAATCGGCAGTTGGATCACAAAAGTCCGCGCAAGCTCTCAGGGTCCGTCACGAAATAACCAGTACAATTGGCCGAGACGATTTTGGAGCGAGCCAAGGAGCGAAAAGCGCGCATACCGGGAGTATGGAAGCGATGAGCGACGCCGGCGGAGCCCAAAAGCGTCCGGCCCTCCGGGGAGGCCCATCTTTGGCCCGGGGCGGCGTTGCTCCTCGGTCACATAGCCCCGCTAGGCTCCCTCGTCCCGCCTTGCCCCGATCACAAATCTGGGCCTCCCAATTGTCCCGGTTATTTCGTGACGGACCCTTAGCGCACCTGGCAAAATACAAAAACGTCTCATCACCACCGAGGTGACCACGACTTTTTGTATTTCACCATGCACCCCAATATCTTACTCGGCTTTTTTGCGCCCAACTGCCGTTTCTAGGCTGAAGCGCGTCAGGATTCTTCGACGAGGTGATACTTTTGTATTCGATAAGAAATCTGGCGAGTGGTCATCCCCAACAACCTGGCGGCTTTGGCTTTGACCCACCCGGTTTTGGTGAGCGCTTCACGAAGACGCTCACGTTCGATCGCATCCAACCGGGCCGGAAGGGTTTGCTGAGCAGACGCGTGGGGAAGCTTGGTTTTTGGAAGAGCGCGAGCGGCCCGCATATGTTCAAAATACGAAGTAAGCGAATCTGGAATGGAATCAA
Organism: Nitrospirales bacterium; assembly: GCA_963555755.3. Lineage (GTDB taxonomy): Bacteria > Nitrospirota > Nitrospiria > Nitrospirales > UBA8639 > Nitronereus. The sequence goes on along the minus strand of OY820905.2, from coordinate 3,290,649 downwards.
CATCGATGATGGGTGAATCGGACAGGACCACCAGCCGTTCAACACAATTCTGCAGCTCCCGGATATTGCCCGGCCAATGATAGGCCTTCAGGAGATCCACCATGGATTGAGCCAATTCGAAACCCCGGCGAGGTTCTTGATCAAACTTGGCCAAAAAGTGCCGGATGAGCAACGGCACATCTTCCTTGCGATCACGCAACGGCGGTAAGACCAACGGGACGACATTGAGACGATAGTACAAATCTTCCCGAAACTCTCTGCTTTGCATCATGGCTTCAAGATTCCGGTGCGTGGCCGCGATGACACGAACATCGACATTCAGCGTCTCACTTCCCCCCACCCGTTCATACTCCTTTTCCTGAAGCACACGAAGGAGTTTGACCTGCGTGGAAAGGGGAATATCCCCCACCTCATCCAGAAATAACGTTCCCCCGGCCGCCTGCTCTAATCGACCATTTTTCAGTCGATGGGCGCCCGTGAAGGCGCCCCGTTCATGACCAAACAAGGTCGTTTCGATCAGAGTCTCCGGAACGGCAGCACAATGCACCACGACAAATGGGTTGCCCGCACGACGACTGGAGACATGGAGGCTTCGCGCCACGAGTTCTTTGCCGGTCCCACTTTCTCCACGAATCAAGACGGTCGCAGGCGTATTCGCGATCCGTTGAATCGCCGCATGTAACACCTCCATGACCGGACTCTTACCAATCAGGACCGGCATGGCTTTGGGGGCTTTTGCTCCTTTCAACGGTTTAACTGGCTCATGCCCCAACAACGTCAACGCCCGATCGATTCGCCGTTCAGGAGAGCCCAAAGCGGTCAACGCCCTCACGACCTGTTCAAGCAAATCGGGTTGAGTCATTTCAGGATGAGAAATCATCGTGTCTTTTTATTCTCGAAACACAAAAGGCACCTGAGTTGACCAGAAAATAAAGAAGGACTTTTTCCCTGGTTGAACTGGCGCCTTTGCCTACATATCTTATCGACCAATAAGGCAAGGAATCTTTAAGATTCCTCGGAAAACATATTCGCTCAGCATTTGGCTCCCAGCACATTTGGCCAAAAAAAAACGCCCTTTCCCAAAACCCGTTGGGGAAGGACGCCCATTGTCCCGGAATCCACGCTTTAAACATTAGCGAAGTGACCACTCTATCACCTGATAACATTCGTAGCAGACACCTTGGTCCTTGTCAATAAAAAAAGCTTTTCGCGTGACGGGTTGGTGCCTTTTAAAAAATTTCCCCTCATCTCTCTCCCCTTTTCCAAAGTGGGAGTCAAACGATACTGTCTCACCAGGGTATTTCTTTGAACGACTGCCCTCGCTGTTCCGCCAATTCGACCCTGAGGGCCAACGACGCATTCTGTCCTGCCACGACTCTCTCTGCCGTTCAAATTACCGTTGTAATTCGTCATAAAAGCATGGAACCCCACTCGTCACATTTAATTCCTTGGCAGCAAAGCAGGGGGCCGCTTCCTACTGAGCCTTATCCCCTTGTGCAAGTGTCGGCAATCGACTAGGTTTCTGGAGTATAATCTGGAAGGAATTCATGCATCGTTTACTTTTTATCATTGCCTCACTTTGTATATTGGCCGGGTGTGCCTTGGGGCCGGATTATGAACGTCCGGTGGTGGACGATCCGCAAGCGTTTCGTGCACAAGTCGACTCCCGGGTTGATGAGGCTTCTTTAGCTGACCTTGGATGGTGGGACCTCTTTCAGGACGCTCATTTGAAGACCCTCATTCGATCAGCCCTGATCGAAAACAAGGATCTGCGTTTGGCTATTTCACGCGTTCGAGAGGCTCGCGCCCAATTCGGTGCGACTCAGGCTGATCAGTTTCCCCAGATTGATGGCAACACGAGTCTTCAACGCAACCAAACCTCGGGGGCCGTGGCTCGGCAATTCGGTATCCAGGGAGGAGGGAATCGTGAAGGTCCTACGACGAATCAATTCAAAGCCACGGTAGACCTCTCCTTTGAAATTGACTTATGGGGCAAGGTTCGGCGAGCCACGGAAGCGGCGCAAGCCGAGTTGCTTGGTCAAGAATGGGCGAAGCGAACGGTTGTCCTGACACTCGTCAGTGATATGGCCCAGGCGTATTTCGATCTTCAAGAGTTGGATGTAGAACTTGAGATTGCCAAACTCACACTCAAGACCCGGCAGGAGTCGGTTGATATTATTCGGTTGCGAAAGCTCATGGGGCAGAGTTCGACGCTGGACATTCGTCGTGCGGATCAGGAAGTGGCTCGCGCCCAGGCTGTGATCCCTAACCTCGAACGTCAAATAGGCCAGAAGGAAAATCAACTCAGCATTCTCATCGGACGGAATCCGACAACCATTGTTCGCGGGTCTTCTTTGCGTGATCAAACCCTGCCTCCAAATGTTCCCGCAGGGCTGCCTTCGGCGCTCCTTGAGCGACGTCCGGATATCCAACAAGCCGAGCAACAGTTAGTCGCTGCCAATGCCAAAATCGGGGTGGCCAAAGCAGCCTTTTTCCCACAGATCAGTCTCACAGGAAATTATGGCGCACAAAGTTTAGAATTCTCGGATCTGTTTATTGGATCCTCACGCATTTGGGCTCTTGGCCCGTCGATCACCGTGCCAATCTTTAACGCCGGCCGAAATCGAGCGAACCTGGAAGTGAGCAAAGCCCAACAGGAGCAGGCCCTTATTACCTACGAACAAACCATTCAACAAGCCTTTCGTGAAGTAGAAGACGCATTGATTCTTCATCAAAAAACTCGTGAGATCCGATCGGCGGAAGAACGTCTGGTTGAGGTATCTCGGGAAGCGCTTCATCTTGCGCAACTTGAATATCTCAACGGCCAAGCGAGGTATTTGGATGTCTTAGTGGCACAGCGGGAACAATTTAATGCTGAGATTGCGTTGGCCCAAACCCAACGTGATCAACTCGTGGCAGTGGTCCAAGTTTATAAAGCCATTGGTGGGGGGTGGAATCCGGAACCCGTCGCCCAAGACATTGCGATGGAGGATACGCTTCAATGAAGGGACCCTCCTTCTCGACCGAGCAGAAATCCAAAGCTCTTCGAATTGTCCTACCCATTCTAATTTTGATACTCGCCGTGCTTGGTGCGCAGATACTCATTGCCAGTCGCCCCAGCGTGCCAAAAACGTCACGGGGGAATACGGCCACATTTGTTGAAGTGCTCACGGCCCATCTGCAAGACGAACGTGCGGTGATCACAGCATTTGGCACGGTTCAAGCTCATCAACAAATCACCGTGCAACCGGAGGTCGGCGGTCTTGTGGTTCAACAAAACCCCGATCTGGTGAAAGGCGGGATCATTCCCAAGGGCGTTGCGTTGCTTCAAATCGATCCACGCGATTATCAATTTGCCGTGGATGAAGAACGAGCCTCATTGGCCAAGGCAGAATTTGATTTGAAAGTCGAACTTGGCAACCAAGCGGTGGCCCAACGGGAATGGAAATTGTTAAAATCCAGGATCGGCGAAATCAGTGAACTGAGTAAACAATTAGCCCTTCGCCAGCCCCACCTCCTAGAGAAACAAATTGCCTTAAAAGCCGCCAAAAGCCGGCTGGCCAGAGCGCGGCTGGATTTACAGCGGACGATTCTGAGGGCTCCGTTCAATTCCCTAGTGCTATCCGAATCAGTGGAAGTGGGACAATTGGTCAACACACAAAGTTCCATGGCCACGCTCGTGGGGACTGATGAGTTTCGAGCCCAGGTGAGTGTTCCGATTCATCGACTCAAATGGATTTCTATTCCGAGGCCTGGCCCTGGCTCACGAACACGGCTTGGATCGCGCGTCCACCTCATTCGCGAAATTGGTCAAGGTGAACCGGTAGTCCGAATCGGCAGAGTGGTAGAGCTTCTAGGTGATGTCACACCAAACGGTCGCATGGCCCAGGTGTTGGTGTCCATTCCTGATCCGCTTGAGTTGGAACCGGCCAAGGCTGACCGCCGTCCCCTGTTATTGGGAGAATATGTTCGGGTCGAAATTGAAGGCCCTCTCCTCCATGACGTGGTGGTGTTGCCTCGCAATACCATTCGGGAAGGGAACCGTGTGTGGGTGAAAAATGCGAACAATCAGTTGGAAATTCGTTCCGTCGAGATCGTCTTGTCTCGAAAAGACTCGGTTCTCATAGGCCATGGCGTTGAGGAAGGCGATCAGATTATTACGAGTCAATTATCCGCGGCGATTCCCGGCCTATTAGTCGAGTCCGCTAAAAAGCCTTCTCTGCCAAAACCCGTTTCGTCTGACACTGACACTCCATCGACCTCTTCAAAATCCCCAAGCGAATAAGCCCACTTATGACCTCCGGCAACCAACATCCTATTCCTTCCGGTCCCATTGCCTGGATGGCTCGCCATACGGTCGCGGCGAATCTCGTGATGGTCATTTTTATTCTGGGCGGATTGCTCGTCAGCACACAGGTCAAACAGGAAGTGTTTCCCCAATTCGAGGTCGATGTGATCCGAGTGTCCATGGCCTATCCCGGCGCCAGCCCTGAGGAAGTCGAACAAGGCATTGTGCTGTCCATTGAAGACACGGTGCGCGGCCTGGATGGCGTGAAAACCGTCACCTCAACCGCGAGCGAAGGCCGCGCGTTAATCCAAATCGAGCTGCTGAACGGAGTCAATACGAATAGCGTTCTGCAGGACGTGAACAACGAAGTCGAAAGCATTCAATCGTTTCCCGAGCTAGCAGAAGAACCCATTATCAGTCTGGTGGAAGTGCGTCATCAGGTCTTGACGCTTATGGTCTATGGCGATCAGGAGGAACAGATCCTCCGGGACGTCGCCGAACGCATTCGTGACGATTTACTACAGCGATCCAATATTACCCTGGTGGAATTAGGCGTTGCCCGTCCGCGGGAGATTTCCATTGAAGTGCCGCAACGCCATCTTCGCGCGTATGGCCTCACACTCGATCGTATCGCAGAGGAAATTCGAGAAGCGGCCATTGAATTGCCAGGCGGCGGGGTCAAAACCACGAGTGGTGAAGTCTTGCTTCGCACCCAAGAGCGACGCGATTTTGGGCGAGAATATGCGGAGATTCCCGTTGTGTCCACCGCCGATGGCGCAACCATTCGGCTGGAAGATATTGCCACGATTACGGACGGTTTCGAAGACACGGACGAAGAAGCCTTCTACAACGGGCAACGAGCCCTTCAGGTCAAAGTCTACCATACCGGAAATGAATCGCCACAGTCCGTCTCTGATAACGTGCATGATTACATTAATGAATTTCAGGCCGAGTTGCCTGCAGGTATCGGTCTGGCTGTATGGAATGATCAATCGGAAATCTATCGTGATCGGATGCAATTATTGCTCAAGAATGCCGGTATCGGATTGATCTTGGTCTTGTTGCTCTTGGGTTTATTTTTAGATCTCAAACTCGCCTTTTGGGTGACGGTTGGATTGCCGACCTCCATCATCGGTTCGTTCTTGTTTATCCCCTTGACGGGCGCGTCGATCAACATGATTTCCCTGTTTGCCTTTATCATCACGCTGGGGATCATTGTGGATGATGCGGTGGTGGCAGGAGAAATCGTGTATCAAAAACGCGAAGAAGGCCTGCCATTTCTTCAAGCAGCCATTGCCGGGGCGCGTGAAATTTCAAGCCCGATTATCTTTGCGGTGTTGACCAACATTGTGGCGTTTCTCCCTTTGTTTTTTGTGCCTGGCACCATGGGGAATTTTATACGGCAAATACCCGCAGTGGTCGTAGCCGTCTTTGTCGTGTCCTTAATTGAATCGTTATGCCTTCCCATTTGACTAAGGTTAGTCCCTAGACTAGTCTGCTGGACTATGGACACAGGGTATGCTGCTGATATCTTGGATTTTTCTGTTAGGTTCCACACCGAAGAAGCGTGCTTCGAGTACTTGCGGGCGATTCGGTGGCCAGACGGGTTTATGTGTCCAGCTTGCGGTCATCGCGGTGGTTGGTGGCTCAAAAAATATTTCCGGTTTGAGTGTTCGTCGTGTCATAGACAGACATCACCGCTAAGCGGCACAGTGATGCATAGATCGCACTTGCCGCTACGGCTTTGGTTTTGGGCTGCCTATTTCGTCTCCACGCACACACCTGGCATCAGTGCTGTGCAATTGCAGCGTCAACTCAGTATCAAGAAGGTGGATAGCGCCTGGTATTTGCTCCACAGATTGCGACGAGGAATGGTACGACAGAACCGTGAACGGCTCGCAGGAACAGTTGAAGCCGATGAAACCCATATCGGTGGACCGGTAAAAGGCAAAACGGGCCGTGGCGTCGCGAAAGCGAAAACCAAGACGTTAATAGCCGGAGCCGTAGAAATTGTCACGTACACACAAGGGGATCACTTTCGAGAGAAAGCAGGGCGTTTACGATTAGCGATTCTTCAAGACGCTGGAGAGAACGAGATCAAAGCATTCCTCAATAGCCATGTCGCTGAGGGCAGTAAGATCAAGTCCGATGGTTGGAAGGGATACTCGGCAAAAGCCTTGGCAGGATACGAACACCTGAGACGGACCCAGGGTGACCCAGCAAGTGCTGGGAAGCACGCTCCACACATCCATAGAGCGTTCGGCAATCTGCAGACCTGGCTGAACGGGATTCACCATGGAGTGGATTCAAAATACCTGCAACACTATCTTGATGAGTTTGTCTTTCGCTATAACCGCCGTGAGACTCCAATGAGTACCTTCCAGAGTTTGTTGAAAATCCTGACCAGCAGCTCAAAACCCTTGGGATTCAATAAACTGAAGCAACCTTAGTTAAATGGGAAGGCATATGAATCGTTATTTGTCCTTCCGGCTCATCTCTCGGCCACAAAGAGCGCATCACGGTTTTGGCATGTCATGGATGCTCCCCGTATCTGGTTTAGCGGGCACATGAAACATTTTATCAACGATCGATATCAACCGTTTCTCAGAGTCGTCCTTGCCAATAAATACCTGACCCTGGCGATTGGATTAGCCATCTTGATTTTAGCCCTTGGCACAGTGGCGGGTGGACATATCCCCTTTAGTTTTATGCCAGCGATTGATTCTGAACTGATCATGGCCCAAGCCACCTTGCCGTATGGCGCGCCGATAGAATCCTCTCGTGAAGTCCTGCAACAGATGCTGAAGGGAGCCAGGGCGAGCATCGAAAAGCACGGCGGCGATTCAATTCTTCGGGGAATCTATGCCCAAATCGGAACGCCCTTACCTCGATTGGGCCCGGGGGTTGTTCCGGGTGCCGCCGCCGGCAGTCATCTGGTGGGCATGATGGTGTTTCTGGTCCCTGCAGACCAACGAAATGTCAGTGGCGGTCAATTTAGCCATGACTGGCGTGATTTTATAGGGACAATCCCAGGGTTAGAGTCTCTCACGTTTAAAGCGGAGACTGGTCCATCCGACGGTGCGCCCATTGATATTCAACTCACGCATCGTTCACGACCCATTCTAGAAGCTGCGGCCCAGGAGTTAGCCACCGCCCTCTCGCACTATAGTGGTGTGGCGGATATCGATGACGGCGTGTCTAGAGGAAAAGCACAAATGAGTTTTCAGATCAGACCGGAGGCACAAAGCCTCGGCTTGAATGCGATGGATTTGGCTCGCCAGGTTCGTGGCGCATTTTACGGAGTGGAAGCCCTTCGGCAACAACGCGGGCGCAATGAAGTCAAAGTGATGGTTCGGTTACCCGAAGAGGAGCGCGGTTCATTGTACACGGTGGAACAGTTGGTACTTCTGACAGAACAAGGCGGAGAGATCACGCTGGCCGAAGCGGCCGACATTGAACCCGGACATGCCTACACAGAAATACAACGCCGAGACGGGCGCCGTATCGTGGCCGTGACCGCGGACGTGGATGAAAAAACTTCTAATGCCAATACCATTATTGGAGAAATCACCGCGAATGAATTGGAGGCTTTACAGAAAAAATATCCAGGCCTCAATTATTCGCTGGAAGGCCAACGAGCCTCTCAGCAAGAATCGCTGTCGGCCCTGGCGGTAGGATTCAGTTTGGCGATGTTACTCATCTATGGACTGTTGGCCATTCCGTTTAGAAGTTACGTGCAACCACTCATCGTCATGCTCAGCATTCCCTTCGGAATAATCGGCGCCGTGGGCGGGCATTTCCTCCTGGGCTATGGGCTCAGCATTATCAGTCTATTTGGGATCATTGCGTTGGCTGGTGTGGTCATCAATGATTCATTGGTGTTGATTGTTGCCACCAATCAGCTTCGTGATGAAGAACATATGCCGTTAATTGAAGCCATAGTCCAAGGCGCCATGAAACGTTTTCGTCCCATTGTCCTGACATCGTTGACCACATTCTTTGGATTAGCCCCGATGATCTTTGAGACGGCGCTTCAGGCTCGATTCATTATTCCCATGGCCATCTCACTTGGGTTTGGAATTTTATTCGGGACCGTGATTATTCTCACCATCCTTCCCTCAGTGTATTTCATTATCGAGGATTTCTTTGGGTATCACCGAAACAGCTTGGATGGTGAAGAAACAAATGCATCTAGTATCTAGTGCCTGCGCACTGCAGCGCTCCCGGCCGTCGTAGCCAAGAGGCTACTATGGCGGAGGTGGCCCGGCGCGTAAGCGTGAAGCGTATCTCGGGAAGAAATAAACGTATCTCGTCGATCGCCTTCTTTTTTTTACGAAATACGAGATACGAGCAACTAGCGAGAGTTCAAGGGGTCGAAGTGTTTTCAGTCCCAAACAGGGCCAAGAGAGTGAGAAGTCTTGCACAGTGGAGCGTGGGATTGCCAAAAGGATCTTCGTCTGGGATCGCGGGGGTTTCGTCTTCCATTTCTTGGGATGAGGATTCCTTGGTCGCCTCACCCAGTTCGGCATGTGGCGTGCGTTCCAGCGGTGACGCCTCGTCGGTCAGGTTTGACAAAATGCGAAAGACCCCCTGTGTACCATCTTCTCGTTCACAAATGATCGTCCACCTCTGCCGTTTGGTTTCAACGCTGACCTTCGCAGACTTATCAGATGCAACCTCGGATTCTTCAGCATGTGATGTTGTCTGTTGCCCCAGCACACTCCCGATGAGGGAGAATACCGAAAGGCAGAGGACGACCCACAACATTCCTAATACAACCTTAAGGTTGCGAGACAGCCATTTGGTGATCATGACCATAAAGCACCGCTTTATTGGGGAAAGAAATGGCCCTTCAGAAACAGTTGTTCAGGATACGGATTGCGTCTATGTGTTTTTTAATTCTTTCTCTCTTTATCGGATCGTGCGTGATTCCCTTGCTGCCCCTGGCACTCATCCTCACAAACACTGTTGATGAATAGGAATGAGCACGAACACTATTAATTGTGGAACTCACTAGGTATGGGAGCCATTCGATCGACCACGAAACAGACGATCCAGGCTTATGCCTCCTGGTCAGAGGTGTATCTTAAGGAATGGCATCGTCGTACCTATCGAATACCTCTCCACCTCCAAATCTGGATCGAGCATCTACCTCCACGCTCGCAAGTTCTAGACCTGGGTTGCGGCCCAGGACAGGATAGCCGCTATCTTCGACGACGAGGATTTCACGTCGTGGGGCTAGATCTGACACGACTCTTTCTCCAAGCGGCAAAAAAGCGAAGTCCGAAGTTGCCCCTGGTTCAGGCCGATATAGAACATCTCCCCTTTTCACCCGAAACCTTTGACGGTATCTGGGCTGCGGCTTCGTTGATTCATCTCCCAAAAACAACACTCAAAAAAGTCCTACGACAGGTTCGCGCTCTCATTCGCCCAACTGGTTTTCTTGCTGCGACATTTCTTCACGGTAAAGGAGCCGGGCTCCTGCCTGGCCAATGGATTCCTGGCCGATATATGTGCAAATGGTTGAAGCCAGAATTACAGAAAGTCTTTCAACAGGCGAGATGGCACATCATCTCTGTACAGACGATGAGTAACCGCGAACGCAAAGGACGATGGCTTAATGTGATTGCAAAGCGGAGGACGTAATGCGTGAAGCGTGATACGTGAAGCGTAACGCCCGGTCCTCATGTATTCGCCCATACACACCGGTTTTCCGCGCGCGGCTTCCTTGCCCTCACAAAAAATGCCTGGTTTGTAGAGGTGCCCTACAGTTTCCATCTCGCGAAGTAATCCATCCCCGTTCATCACAACGCCGCAAGACGTCCCCAATCGCCGTAATCATGCCATAGCTCATTTCACGAAAATACGTGATACTCCTCTTGATTCTTTTCCGTTGATTGGATCACGGAATTAAAGGGTAGGAGAAATTCGTCAAACCAAAAGGAAGGACTAGAGTGCCAAGGAACGAGAATCGACTAACGCTTTCAAATGGCGCTGCATCGTGGCGCCATCGAAATGGACCCGATGCCCATGGCCAGGGAGCACCCATTCAAATGTCACCTCCGACAAGCGTGACAAAGATTGCAGCAATTGCGTCTTATCCCAAATCAAGTTGGAGGGCGTTCCCAATTGCTCCTTGTGCGGATCCCACCAGAGATGGTCACCGGTAAAGAGAAATCGGTTGTTGTAGAGTAAGGCCATGCTTCCCTTCGTGTGCCCAGAAACCGGGATCAACATAAACCCGGGTGTGGCTTGTACCTTTTCCTGCCCATCCACAATCCTTTCCGCATCAGGCAGGGCATGCGCATCAGCCCGATGAATGATCCGAGTGGCCCCGAACGTTTTGGCATAGCGGCTGGCATCCGCCACATCATCTTCATGACTCAAAAAAATGTACTGAATTCCCCCAAGATCTTTGAAGGTGTTGACTAAGTGTTTGAGATACCGAGGCGAGTCGATCAGCCAATTCCCCTCAGGATGTTGAACAAAATAGCTGTTTGCACCAAAGGATTTCTCAGAATTGAATCCGTTGTAAAACACCCCTGCTTCCAACTCTAGAGGAAAAGAAGTTTTGGCTTGGGTGAATTGGGAGTCGTTGTTCTCTACCACTCCTATCGATCCCACCGGACAGGCGATCAGGGCTTGATAGGCCTCGAATTCCTCGGACCTTGATTTTGGCTGGTGAAACACCGTGGAGTAGTCGCCGTTTTCGACAAACGTCGTGGGGGCTAATTGCCGACAGGTATCACAGTCGATACATGTGGAGTCGACATAGAAGTTACCTTCGACATTTGTGGAGAGGCGTTTAGAAAGTTTGGCCATGAGTGTCCTCGATTAGGATTGTACCAGCAGGATTATTAATTGGGAAAGACGGGTAAGGGTATTAATTTCTATAGGGTTTCGCCCCTGTAGACGAGTCCCTTTTGTTTGGGCAAAAGGGACCAACACCATTTTTGCCTGTGCGCGGCCCCCTTGGGGGCAATGGCATTCGTTTAAGGAATGGGCGGCATTCGTTTAAGGATTTGGCTCATTCGTTTAAGAAACGGATTCCATGTGCTTAAGGGACTTTCAGATAGAGGCCATCGACCCTGTGGGGTTCTTGGACTGGCTGTTCTTTTTGGGTGGATGCCACGTGGACTCCGGTTTCATGGATGTTCGAGGATAGGATCGGCCCGGCCTCACCCGTTGGTAGTGACTCACAATGGACTCGAAGGCCCGTTGGACGGCGGTCTGCATCCGAGCATGGAGCACGAGCAGATCTTCGAAGCTTCGCGCAAACACGTGAAGGCAATGTTTGAAGTTGGTCTTGAATGTCCGCCTCGCCCCGGTGCCGGTTCCAACTATGGACGATCCGGGAGGGGCCATGGGCTCAGCTGCGGGGGCTTCGGGATTGAGTGCGTGGTCCGCCCGATTGGCGAACAGCCGGTTCATGGTGATCAGGACGAAATGCGCGAAGAGCTCTTGTTTGACGCCGCGCTCGGTTTTGGCATGAAACTCCTCGATGAGGAACAGGCGCTTGCTCACCTTGTAGAGTTCCTCGATGCCCCAACGGGCATGGTAGAGATCCATGAACTCCTGGAGCGGATACCGCTGCTGGGGGCCGACCAGAGTGGTGCCCAAGCAAAATCGGCTGCCGGCCATCTCATATTTCAGAAGCCGCAGGCTCAACGGGATGATGGCGAGATCAGGATAGACCGCCCGGATGTCTCGTTGCGTGCGTGCGGCGGGGAAGAGGGTGACCGTGGTGTCGGTGTCCGGGCCGGCAAAAAACTCTTGAATCTCCTTGAACCCGCTGTCTTGGAGACGAAACACGGCGTGGATCCCGGCGGTCCAGTGCTGATGCAGCAGGACGTAGGAGAAATAGCCTCGATCGTACACCACGACATCGTTGGGCTTCAGCACAGCCAGGTGCCGCAGGGCGCACCGTCGCTCGTTGCCATGCGCGACGAGGTCGAAATCCCAGGGCACTTGCGACGTGAGGTGGTAGAGGCAACTCAGCAACCCTTGAGGATAGTGTGCATTGTCAGAGGGCAAGGGGTAGCCACACGCCCGCAACGCGCGGGGCAGTGTAAGCTTGGAGCCATCGACGGCAAACACCCGATGGCCCAACCAGGTGTCGTTGGAGTCGTGTGGGGCATAGGCGTCCAGAATGTTCCGGTTGACGGACTGGAAAATGGCTTCGTCCAGTTTGCGACGTGCGACACAAAAGGACGCCGGCGCGATGCTGTGGGGTTGCGGGAGCGCGAGCGCCAGGTTGTCGCAACTGTCCCACAAGTCATCAATGGTGGTGCCGTAACTTTGGGAGTTGGTTGACGACACCAACCGAAAGATCAACAGCATCAGGATCAGGGAATCGATCACCCGTTTCCGGACGCGCCACTGGTCATCGTACTGGGCCGCCACGTCGTGGAGGATGTGGACCACCTGTTTCCACCAGGCGACAAACCCTTCCCCGACGGACCGTGTGCGACTGGCTCGCACGTCGTTGCGATAGCGTGTCTTCACCGTGACGGCTCGATGCCCGGCAGTCAGGCACGCGCGCCAGTCGGGTTGGAGCGGATAGAGAAAAATCTCTTTTGTCGTGGGTGGACGGTCCGACGTTGAGCCAAACCGCCCGCGCCCCTCGGTGTAGCCCACGAAGTGCCAATTGGCCGCTCGATAACAGGTCCCGGCAAACCGGGAGGGATCGATGAACGTTTCAATCAGCACCGGGCGATAACCGTAGACTTCAACCCAGTCGTCCCCGATCTGCTTGGTGGCCCGCGCCAGCACATGGCTGGCGAGATTCGGCACGTCAATCCACGGAAAGATCAAAAACCGATCATTGCGCAACACCAATGGCAGGAGCTTCCTCCGGTGCGTCACGTCCCAGCCAATCCAGTGATCTCTGGGGGCCAGCGCCCAGGCGGCCGAGGCCGAAAACAGCAGACAGCCCAGCGGGTACGGCTGGGCGGCCGATCTCACCAGATAGCCCAGCTGGGCCCCGATCGGGTGTTTATAGCCCAAATAATGATAGGTCTGCAGGTAGACTTTCCAGCTCTCGCGTTCCTCTTTCGAGACCACCCGGTGCAGGGTAATTGGGGCCACGGCGGCGAGGGTGTCGGTGAGTGGCTCGGTGGGGGGCGGCTCGTGAAACGCAGGGATGGGGTGTCCCGGCGCGCGCTTGTGGCGCGTGGCCGGCAGAGTCACGATCCCGTGCGCTTCCAGCTCGGTCAGCAAGGTCAAACAGGAATGAATCTTGTTGTGGCCCGTCGGCGTGGTCCAGCTGAGATGCTCACAGACGGTGAGGGCCAATTCCTTCCGACTCAGGTGGGGGAACAGCTGGACGGTTTCTTGGACCTGCGCCAACTGCTTGCGGGTGAACCGCCGCCCGCTAAAGGTCGTCTTGGGTAAGGTGTCCACAGTCTTCATCGAGGATAGTCTCTCAGAAGACGGAAAAGAAGTCAAGCGAAAAAGGACACCAGGGCGACTTCGGTTCAGAAGCCCTGATCAATCAACCAGTTCCGCTGATAACAGAGAAGGCAGATTGTTCGTTCGAACCAAACCGAATGCCATTGCCCTTGGGGGTCCCTCCGCCTCCGTATCGAATTACATGGCTGCGCAACTCGCTCCGCTCAGACAATGCTCGCCAAAGAGTCGAATTCGATGCTACGTCCCCGTCGCACCCAACGCGGTGAAATGAAAATCCCTGGACGACAATTATTCAGAATAGTAGGGTGGGTTTCGCCCACAGGAAAAATTGACGTGCACTAGAAAGTTATCTGAGATTGTGGATTAGATCGCAGGATGCGCAAAGATGTAACACTTCTCTTAGAGAAGTGTTACAAAAAATTGACAAAGTGAATAACCATGCGGCTTTTAAACGCTAGGAATTCACCACCGACAGTAATCCCATTAATGGGCACCTCTAAAAACCAGGCATTTTTTGTGAGGGCAAGGAAACCGCGCGCGGAAAACCGGAGTGTATGGGCGAATACAGGAGGATTTGAGCACGCGGCTGACGCCGCCATCACGGAAAAGGACGGTTTTTAGAGGTGCCTTAATGTAACAAAATACGGCATTCTGTTACATGATCACATCTCGTCTATTACTAAGGTTTGAACCAAAATTTAGGATATTTTGGCCTAGGAGCCTGTCCGAGATTAGACGAATCTACTGCGGATGCGCTGGATTTGGCCAGATCTTCCGATCCTTTTCGGGGAATGTTGAAAAAGGCCGCCAGCTGCGTTCTCGGGCTTTTGGCGTGCTCACGTACTCCGCGTCCGCTCCGCGCGCCCAAAGCCCTGCGGCCTCGCTGGACAACCTTTTTAAACATTCCCCGTTTTCGTTGAAGAGTCCCACTATTCGCCTCAAACGATCGAAATATCTGACTCAAACCCGCACATCCTCATGACGATCGCTAATCTCGGACAGGCTCCTAGTTCAACCAGTTCCCTGAGCCCCTGTAGATCAACAGGGAAGGGCAGACGAAGAAGGTAAGGCATCGTCCTCAGTGGACGAAACTGTACCCGCAGACTGTTGGTTTTGAGATATTGACGCCTCCGGATTACTCGAAGGCACTCGACCCAACCACTGCTTCAATATTCTTTCGAGCACATCGAGTTTAACCGGTTTCGTGAGGAAATCATCCATCCCGGCTACAAGGCATCGCTCCCGATCTTCGGCCATCGCGTTGGCGGTCAGGGCAATGATTGGAATGTGTCGCTGGTCGCTCGCATCTCGTCGTTCGTCGTTTCCGAGAGAGGAATCACGATTAACGAGCGACGAGTCCCGAGCGACGAGCGACCAGCAACCAGCGACGAAATTGTGGTGCCAAGCCCTGCACTTTCTTGCAAAGATGGGTGCTTCTGCGTATGCTCACCGGTACTGTGTTTTTCCTCAGACCACCGTATGTCAGAACAACAACACATTGAAATTTCCCGTCAGGAGATTGATCGGCTGGATGATGAAATCCTCCGACTCCTCAATGAGCGATCGCATCATGTCATTGCCATTGGCAAGGCCAAACGGCAAGAGGACCCCAATGCCCTTCTTCATACCCCAGGGCGTGAAGCAGCCATTGTCGACCGTTTGACGAAACTGAACACCGGGCCCTTTCCCAACGACGCGATTCGTCCGGTGTACCGGGAAATCATGTCGGCATCCCTTTCCCTTGAAGGTATACAGACTGTTGCGTACCTGGGTCCTTCTGCTACGTTTACGCACCTGGCCGCCCTGGGGAAATTCGGCCAATCCGCTGAATACGTTCCGGTTAGTGGAATAAAAGAAGTCTTTGATGAAGTCGAACGTGGGCGGGCTCTTTACGGGGTGGTTCCGATTGAGAATTCAACGGAAGGGGTCGTCAATTACACCCTGGATATGTTCATCGATTCCAACTTGACGATCTATGGGGAAGTGTTGCAAGAAGTCTCCCATCACTTGATGTCCAGAGCGGACACCGTCGATTCGGTCAAAACTATTTATTCACATCCCCATGCGTTGGCCCAATGTCGGAACTGGTTGGAAAGCCATGTCCCCAACGTTGCCATTCGGGAAATGCCCAGTACGGCAGGTGCCGCGGAAAAGTGCGTGGCCGAACCGGATTCCGCAGCTATCGCCTCTGAGCTGGCAGCCCAAATGTATGGCTTGAAAATTTTGAAATCGCGCATCGAAGACAACATTAACAACTTCACACGATTTCTCGTGTTGTGCAAACATGCCTCTGATCCCACGGGAAAAGATAAGACCTCGATCATGCTGTCGGTCAAAGATAAGGCAGGTGCACTGTACGATTTGCTTCGGCCTTTTGCGTCAAATGGTATCAATATGACCAAGATTGAATCACGACCATCTCGACGGAAAGCCTGGGAATATATTTTCTTCGTGGATGTCGAAGGTCATATGAATGAAGATCGAATTCGCCGAACCGTCGATGAAATAAAATCCCGATGCTTGTTTTTGAAAATCCTCGGTTCCTATCCTATGCATTCCTAAGGAAGAAAAAAACGTCGTTCGTCTCTCGTATTTCGTATCTCGTAAAAAAAAAGAATACGAACGACGAAATACAAACGACGAGATACGAGAAACGAAATGTCCCTCCACGTTCACCCCGACATTGCCAAATTAGTCCCGTATTCACCTGGGAAGCCCCTGGATGAATTGGAGCGGGAATTAGGCATTCGAGGAGCCGTCAAGCTGGCGTCGAATGAGAATCCCCTTGGCCCTTCTCCCAAGGCTCTTGCGGCGTTGCGTAAAGGAACCGAAACACTGCATCTCTACCCGGATGGCGGTGCCCATCATTTAACCCGAGCCTTAGCGGATCACCTAAAAGTATCGCTGAACCAAATTATCGTCGGTAATGGTTCGGATGAAATCATTAGCCTCTTGGTCAAAGCCTTTGTTGCTCCTGGTGACGAAGCCGTGATGGCGGATCACACGTTTGTGATGTACAAACTCGCGGTCATGGGTGGGCATGGAGTCATCAAAGAAGTGCCCTTAAAAGAGTGGTGTCATGATTTGCCCGCCATGGCCAAAGCCATCACGGATCGAACGCGATTAGTGTTTCTGTGCAATCCTAATAACCCCACGGGGACCATGATCTCCAAAAATGAAGTCGCAGCGTTTATGGCGGACGTCCCAGGTCATGTCATAGTGGTCTTTGATGAAGCCTATTTTGAATATGTACGGCACCCACACTATCCGGATACCATTCAGTATGTCAGAGAGAACCGGCATGTTGCCGTCCTTCGGACCTTTTCCAAGATTTACGGATTAGCCGGGTTGCGCATTGGATATGGGATCACCACACCCGAAATTGTGGATTACCTGCACCGGGTACGGAATCCCTTCAACACGAATGCCCTCGCTCAAAAAGCCGCCCTGGCCGCATTAGGGGATGACGAACATGTGGCCACCAGCCGAGTGCTCAATGAATCGGAAATGGCGGAGGTTGAATCAGAACTCCGTGATCTCGGGTTCCAACCGATCCCAAGCCAAGCCAACTTTTTATATTTTGATACCGGTCGGGATGGGCATGACATCTTCAATCATCTGCTGAAGGAAGGGGTGATTGTTCGTCACATTCGCGGCTCCATGATTCGCGTGACGATCGGTCAGCCCGAGGAAAACACTCGATTTTTGAGGGCACTCAAAAAAGTCATCGAACAATGACCTTCAGGAGTCCCTTGAAAAGATTCGTCCAGACCTGTCCTGAGTCTATCGAAGGAAAGGCCGCAGGGGATTTGGCGCCCGGAGCGTACACGGAGTACGTGAGGGCGAACGGCGCGAAGAGCGCCAAGTCTGTGAGGGCGAAGCTCGACAAAGCCCCGAGAACGCAGCTGCCAGACCCTTCGGCTCCGCTCAGGGCAGGCTTTTTCAAGGGACTCCCATCTGATCAGGGGAACACTACTCATGATTATCGTATTTAAACCTCAAGCGACAGAAGAAGACATTGATCATGTCACGGATCGTCTACGAGAGCTTGGCCTCAAATCGCAAATCTCTCAGGGCGAAGAGCGCACCATCATCGGAGTGATTGGGGATGAGCGCCTGCTAGACAACCAACCCTTGAGTGTGTTCCCAGGCGTTGAAAGCGTCACTCCGATCATGGCGCCTTGGAAGCTCGTCAGCCGGGAATTTCAAAAACACGATACGGTCATTGATGTCGATGGGATCAAAATCGGAGGGAAGCTACTCACGATTATGGCTGGACCCTGTGCCGTGGAAAAATTAGAAATCACCGTCGGCATTGCCCAGGAAGTGAAAGCTGCGGGTGGATGTATTTTACGGGGCGGTGCTTACAAACCACGGACCTCACCGTATTCGTTTCAGGGGTTGGGCCGAGAAGGGCTGGACTTTCTCGTCGAGGCCAAGAAGCAAACCGGTCTTCCTGTCGTCAGCGAGATCCTCGATCCTCGTGATACCGATGTGTTTTTGGAAAAGGCCGACATCATTCAAATCGGTGCTCGCAACATGCAAAACTTCGAGCTGCTTAAAGAGGTGGGGGCGTATGACAAGCCGGTCTTGTTAAAACGCGGTATGTCGGCCACGATTAAAGAATTTTTATTATCGGCGGAATACATCATGTCGCGCGGGAATCGGAACGTCATGCTGTGTGAACGCGGCATCCGAACGTTTGAAACGCATTATCGCAACACCTTGGATCTCTCGGCAGTGCCGGCCTTGAAGGAATTGTCTCACCTGCCTGTGATCGTGGATCCCAGCCATGCCTCCGGTAAGTGGAATCTCGTGGCCCCGCTGTCAAAGGCCGCGATTGCCGCTGGCGCCGATGGGCTATTGATCGAAGTCCACTCCAATCCAGAATGCGCCATGTGCGACGGCGAAGAATCCCTTAAACCTCACCGGTTCAAAGAACTCATGGGCGATCTCAAAAAAATTGCCGAAGCCGTGGGACGAGAGTTGTAAGCACACCTTGGGACGTGATGCGTAAGGCGTGATGCGTAAAAGGGGGAAAGTCTTTTTCTCTACGGTTTACGCATGACGGTTTACGCTTCACGACTTTTTCCCCTTACCCATTACTTGTTCATCATCACTCATCACGATTTGTTATCCCACCAAAATGACCGTGCATTTTAAACAGGTTACAATCGTCGGGGTCGGCCTCATCGGCGGATCTCTAGGCATGATTCTCAAACGAGACGGACTGGCCGATCATGTCGTCGGGGTGGGCCGAACAATTGAGAACTTAGCATTGGCCATCAAGCTTGGCGCTATCGATCGGTACGAGCAAGACCCTACACGTGCCATGCCAGGAACCGACCTGGTGATTTTAGCCACACCGGTCGAAAGCTATGCCCCGCACCTGAAAAAATGGGGCGGGCTTCTGGCTGAAGGAACCATTGTCAGTGACGTGGGAAGCGTGAAAGGACCACTCGTCGAGCAGTCAGAATCGCTCCTGCCTGCTGGGGTTCACTTTGTCGGGGCGCATCCGATTGCTGGGAAAGAAACGTCCGGCGTTGGGGCGGCATGTCTGGATTTGTATCAGAATGCTTTGTGCCTGTTGACCCCTACGACCAAAACCAATCCTGAGGCGTTACACAAGATTCAACAGATTTGGGAAGCAACGGGTTCGATCGTGCAATCGATCGATCCCTTTTTACACGATTGGGTTTTGGGAGCCGTGAGTCACTTGCCCCACGTTGCCGCCTTTTCCTTAATGAATGCCCTCAACGATCTGCAGGGACAAACCAAAGGTGATCCGGACTTGTTGGATTTTTCCGGTGGCGGACTTCGAGATACGACCAGGATTGCGGCTAGTTCACCCGAGATGTGGCGAGACATTTTTTTATGGAATCGGGACAATCTGATTCCGATGATTGAAGCATTTGAACAACATTTGGGTCGAATGAAGACCTATATTAAAGAGCACGACGGCTCCGGGATTGAACGCGAAATCGCCAAAGCCCGCGACGCTCGGCAACGCTTGAAATGAGTTCTCTGACCATCACACCCAAAGGTCCTCTTCGCGGAACCGTTCACGTTCCAGGGGACAAGTCGATCACCCATCGGGCTCTGATTCTCAGTGCCCTAGCTGAGGGAGACTCGACGATCCGTGGTTATTGTCGAGGCGAAGATTGCTTGAATACACTTTCAGTATTACAGAAGTTGGGAATTCCAATAGAAGTTGAACCCGATCAAGTCCATGTTTCTGGAAAAGGATTGTGGGGCCTCACAGAACCTGCCGAACCTTTGGATTGTGGTAATTCCGGTACCGGGCTTCGGCTCCTCACTGGAGTGTTGGCGGGGCAGCAGTTCTTCACAGTCCTGACCGGGGATGCCTCCTTGCGGAGTCGGCCCATGGGCCGCATTGTGAAACCTCTTCAACTCATGGGCGCTCACATCCAAGGACGAAATGGAGGGGCCTTAGCTCCGCTGGCCGTGACGGGTTCGCGATTAAAAGGATCTGACTATGTCTCCCCCGTGTCGAGTGCCCAAATCAAATCCGCAGTCCTGTTGGCCGGACTTTTTGCTGAAGGGGACACACGATTTTCCGAGCCGTTGCAATCCCGCGACCATACCGAGCGGATGTTTCGGTTCTTGGGCATCCCGTTTGAGGTGGAGGGGAATTCGATCCGTGTAACAGGCGGGCAATCTTTTCAGGCTAAAGACCTTTTCGTTCCTGGGGATCTTTCCGCTGCGGCCTTTTTCATTGTCGGGGCCTCGATTGTTCCAGATTCAGAGGTCAGAATTCCTAATATTGGGTTAAATCCAGCCCGAAC
The DNA here is from genome assembly GCA_963555755.3 of Nitrospirales bacterium. Taxonomy (GTDB): domain Bacteria; phylum Nitrospirota; class Nitrospiria; order Nitrospirales; family UBA8639; genus Nitronereus. The sequence goes on along the minus strand of OY820905.2, from coordinate 3,270,144 downwards.
CGGTATTCTTGATATTCTCACCGAAATGGGCGCCAACATTCAGATTGACAATCAACGAGATGAGTCAGGCGAACCCGTAGGCGACCTTATGATCCGAACCGCCCCTCTTCGGGGCATTTCTATTGGTGCCGACCAAGTCCCTAAAACGATTGATGAATTTCCGATCTTCTGTGTGGCGGCTGCGCTGGCACAAGGGCAAACCACCGTCACCGGTGCGGAGGAACTTCGCGTCAAAGAGACAGATCGTATTCAGGCCATGGCCACTGAGCTGAAAAAGCTCAATGTCGCCATTGAGGAAACGCCGGATGGGTTTGTGGTCCAGGGGGGATCGAGCCTTCAAGGGGGACATTGTCAAAGTCACGGGGATCATCGCGTGGCCATGGCCATTGCGATTGCCGCATTGACCGCCGAGTCTCCCACCGTGATCGACGATACCGATTGCATTGAAACATCCTTCCCGGGTTTTCATGGCAAGCTATTGGAATTATTGACAAATTCCAATTGAATCCTATAATAATCGATATTTTAGACGAAAATCTTGAAGGCGTCTGCCAAAACGCGACGGTTAGTCATTACTATTGATGGTCCTGCTGGGGCCGGAAAGAGTACAACCGCTCGAGCGTTAGCCACCAAGCTCGGGTATATCTATTTAGATACTGGCGCGTTGTATCGTGCGGTAGCATGGAAAGCGAAGGTCTCAGAAACCAATTACTCCGACTCTGTTGCGATACAGAACCTCTTGCAACAGATGGACTTGCATGTGACATTAGAAGACGACACTACTCGCACCATCGTGGATTCCCAAGATGTGACTGCCTATCTTCGAGATCCCGAGGTGACTCGAGTCGCCTCAACGGTGGCTGCTATGCCAGAGGTCAGAGACTGGTTATTGCCTATTCAGCAACGGTTTGGTCAAACAGGTGGAATCGTTGCGGAAGGGCGAGATATGGGAACTCGCGTGTTTCCTGATGCCGATGTAAAGTTTTTTTTGAAGGCTGATCTTGATACCCGAACAACACGGCGGTATCAAGAAAGCCGTCAAGCCGGACATGGCGGAAACCAGGAAGATATTCGGAACCAAATTCATGATCGCGATACGCGCGACCAGTCACGGGATATCGCCCCCTTGGTTCCGGCTGCCGATGCCGTCGTGATTGATTCTTCATCTTTGACCGTTGATGAAGTCGTGGCCACCATGCTGGAGTCCATCTCGGCTCGCCTGTGAGCACTATCGTCTATGGGATCTTGTGGATCCTGTTTCGGAGCCTGAGTCGCCTCTTCCTTCGATATCGAACTGATGGCGCGGAACATATTCCCCGAAGGGGTGGGGTCCTCTTCGCTGCGAACCATGTGAGTTATGCGGATATCCCGTTACTCGGGTGTGGGATCCCACGACGTGTTTTCTATGTAGGTCGCGCCAATTTGTTCCCGAATTCGGTCGTGAGCTGGATTATTCGGTCGTTGGGGTGGATCCCGATAAGACCGGAACGGTGGGACCGGAAGGCATTTCAGTACGTCATTGATATGCTCAATGCGGGGAAAGCCGTGGTAATTTTTCCTGAAGGCAAAAGATCGCCGGACGGAAATTTGCAGCCGGGAAAGCCTGGGATTGGAATGATCGTTGCCGAAGCTCAATGCCCGGTCATTCCCGTATACCTTGACGGCACGTTTCGGGTATTGCCGATGGGCGCCTCTTGGTTACGGCCTTATCCAGTGGCGGTGAGGTTTGGGAAACCCGTAGACTTTCGTCACGACCTGGAGCGATATCAAGGCAAGGAACTGTACACACATATTAGTCAGACTGTCATGGACCGGATTGCTGATTTGAAGCGCGTGGGCCAATCAGGGGAACCGGCATTATAAACCAGGGTGATCTAGCCACCACGTCAATCTAAAGCTGGAGACCCCTATCACCTCCGTAGCCCTACTACGAGTGAAAGACTGAAGGAATTGAATGAGTACCATATCCGACCCCATTGAAGAAATTGACGAGAGTACGTTAGCCGCAATGTATGAAGAAACCTTCCGGAATTTTGAGGAAGGCACCATTACCGAAGGTCGAGTGGTGGCCATCCAAAAAGACCGGGTCATTGTGGATATTGGTTATAAGTCGGAAGGCATGATTCCCATGAATCAATTCCTTCCTGAAGAACTCCCCACCCTAGCGGAAGGGGATTTGTTCCAGGTGTATATCGAGCAACGCGAGGATTCCGAAGGCAATCTCGTTTTGTCCAAAGAAAAAGCGGACAAAATGAAAATATGGGAAGAGCTGGAGGTGTCCCACAACGAAGAGAAAGAAGTGCAAGGGAAAGTCATTTCCCGTATCAAGGGTGGCATGATGGTCGATATAGGGGTGAAAGCTTTCCTGCCCGGGTCTCAAATTGACTTAACACCGGTGAGAGATTTAGATGGTCTTGTCGGCAAAACCTTCCCGTTTAAAATCATTAAAATTAATCACCGGCGCGGAAATGTGGTCATCTCTCGCCGCGCATTGTTGGAAGAAACCCGAGATAAAAAGCGTCAAACGACGTTAGCCACGTTAGCCGAAGGACAGTTGATCGAAGGCACCGTGAAAAACATCACGGACTACGGGGCATTCCTGGATCTTGGCGGCATCGACGGGCTCTTGCACATCACGGACATCTCGTGGGGTCGCGTTGGTCATCCGTCAGACATGTTTTCTGTCGGGGATCGCCTGGAGGTGTTAGTCCTGAAATACGACAAAGAGACAGGAAGAATTTCTCTTGGCTTAAAACAAAAAACCGCGGATCCGTGGATGGAAATTGCTACAAAGTATCCAGAAGGTACCCGCGTGGCCGGCAAAGTCGTCAGCCTGACAGATTATGGGGCCTTCGTGGAATTAGAACCTGGCGTTGAAGGTCTGGTCCATGTGTCGGAAATGTCATGGACTCATGAAGTCCGTCATCCTTCCCGCGTGGTCACCGTTGGCGATGCGATCGATGCGCAAGTTCTCCATGTTGACCAACAAGGGCGTAAGATCTCCCTCGGGATGAAACAAACCGCCCCCAACCCATGGGATATCATTCAGTCTCGGTACCCCGTAGGAACCCAAATCGAAGGCAAGGTCAAAAGCGTCACGGACTTTGGAGCCTTTGTGGGCTTAGACGAAGGCATCGATGGGTTGATCCACATTTCGGATATGTCCTGGACCAAACATATCAAACATCCGTCGGAGTTGTTTAAAAAGGCCCAGCGCGTGGAAGCCATAATTTTGCGGATCGATAAAGAAAAAGAACGTTTGTCCCTGGGTTACAAACAACTGACTTCTGACCCTTGGGAAACGGAAATCCCGTCTCGCTATCAAGTCGGTGGCACAACGTCCGGGACCATTACAAAGATCGCCGATTTTGGCGTGTTCATCGAATTAGAAGGGGATGTGGAAGGGCTCATCCATATTAGTGAAACCGGCAAAGATCGACAGGGGAAATTAGAGGAGCTGTTCAAAATTGGCGAGCCCATTACCGCCAAAGTCGTCAAAGTCGATTGCGAAGAACGAAAGATCGCCTTGAGTGTGCGGGAATTCTCACAAGAAGCGGATACGGCTGAACTTGAAACCTCAAATAGTTCGCAGGGCGATATCGACCACAGTCTCGGGCGAGCTGCCCAAGACAATGACACTGCTCCTGAGCAAGAGAGCGAGTAAGGATTGGGGCATCACATGTCTGACGAGACCACATCACGCTCAAAACCCTCTCGCTGGCGGCGCATATTTTGGATGCTCCTCGGTGCCTTGATGTTGACCATGATTGGCAAGGCCCTGCTCCCTGACCTGGCCAACATGGGAAAAGAACGTATTGCCCTCATCAGAATTGAAGGTGCCATCCTTGATTCACGAGCCACGGTAGGGGAACTTGAACGATATGGCGAAGATCCCCTCGTCAAAGCGATTGTTCTGCGTATAGACAGCCCGGGCGGAGGCGTCGCGGCTTCGCAAGAAATCTACAATGCGGTTAAGCGTGTTCGAAAAGACCATCAAAAAACCATCGTGGCATCGATGGGCACCGTGGCCGCATCAGGCGGATACTATATTGCCGTCGCCTCAGATCGAATCTTGGCTAATCCGGGAACATTGACTGGAAGCATTGGGGTCATCATGCAATTGGCGAACTTTGAAGACCTCATGGAGAAAATCGGCATTCGAAATACCGTCATCAAAAGTGGCCAATACAAAGATGTCGGCTCTCCCTTTCGAACGATGACCGATGATGAACGGCAATATCTACAGTCCGTGATGGATGATGCTCATCGTCAATTTATCGAAGCGGTGGCGGATGGCCGTTCCTTGGACATTGCCGACGTGGAAGTTCTGGCTGATGGCCGAATTTTCACGGGGCAACAAGCCAAGGATGTTCTGCTCGTGGATGAGCTTGGTGATCTCCACCAGGCGATCAAACTCGCTGCTGAAATGAGTGGTATAAAAGAGCGTCCCTATGTGGTGGAAACCCAGAAGCCGTTCTCCTTTCGGGAGTTCATGGAGAACCGATTTTTGGGTGGCACATCGGCGATACCCCTTCACACGGGTCTCAACTTAATGTATTTCATGGCTTTATAAGGGCTCGCGCAAAAATAAATACCTATGTTTTGGTGCTGAGGCGCCTGTTTGGCAAGGCGCGAGGACTGCGCATACTCTCCTATGGAAAGGACGAGCAACACCGCCAGACAGGATGGATCAACGCCAAAACACGGGGATTTATTTTTGCGCGAGCCCTAAGGTTGACAAGGAGACGCTGATCGTCCCTGACTGTTACACTCCGCTTTTCGCGCGCCAAACGATTTATCAATGATGAATCAAGGAGAGGGTCAATGACCAAAGCACACTTGATTGAAAAAGTCACGGAAAAAGCCACGACTTTCAGTCGGCGAGATGCGGAGAAAGTCGTGAACTGCATCTTCGATTCAATCCGTGATGCCTTGAAAAGAGGCGAGAAAACGGAAATACGAGGTTTCGGAAGTTTTCGATTACGGACCAGGCGAACCAAAGATGGACGCAACCCCAAAACCGGAGAAACCGTGGCTGTCCCCGAAAAACGGATGCCCTTTTTCAAGGCCGGGAAAGAAATCAAAGAATTACTGAACAGTGATTCAGCAGGAATAGATATATGAGTCCCTCAGAACCTGAAACCACCACCACGACCGTCAGCTGGACTTCCGATGCTCTTCAACGATTGGAGCGAGCTCCAATTTTTTTACGCGGGATGGTCAAACGATTGGCTGAGAAAAAAGCCGGCGAGCTTGGGCGAGAAGAAATCACCGGGGAACTGCTTGATCAATTCAAAAAGCAAATGATGGGTGGGATGGGTGGGGAAGCGGGCATGGCCGAAGCTGCCGATCAAATGGCCAAAGGACGTTTGCCTTGGACGGCGGAAGCCAAAAAACGATTAGAGACGGTCCCTGAATTTATGCGTGCAATGATCCGGCAAATTACCGAAGAGGTCGCTCGTGAGGGCGGCCATATGGAAGTCAACGTCGACCTATTTGAAAAAGTTGAATCCATGGGAGAACGGGCCGAAAAGGCGTTGACGCCTCTCGAATGGACCGAGGGCGCCCAGGCTATGTTGCGTAACAAAATCAAAAACTCTCCTCCCATCGCACTTGAATTTGTGACAGACATGCTCAAGCGTGATGCCGAAGATTTGGCTCGAGAGTCTGGCAAGACCATCATTGATGAACCCACCCTCACTTCCATTTGGGACGCTCCACAGGAACGGGTAGACTGGACCGATGAAGCCTGGAAACGATTGAATACTTCGCCGGACTTTGTCCGTAGCGGTATTCGAAAAGCCGCGGAGCGTCGTGCGAGAAAGTTGGGGTTAAAGGAAATTGATTCGGAACATCTCACCGTGTTCCGGAATGAAGCCATGATGAAAGCGGTCAAACGCATTCGCGCGTTTGGATACAAAGAACTCACCTTCGACGCCTTTGATGATGCTCTGCACAAAGTCAAACGGCTCAAGGGTAATGATCAAGCGGAACAGCGCCTTTCCGAAATTCGAGAATTTATGAACAAAGAGAAACCCGAAGTCGGGGTGTTGGGGGAAGAATTGATGGGTCGATTTCGGAAGTATCTCAAAGGGGAAGGGAAGCTGTAGAAGCGTTATGCGTGAACCCCATTTTTTGGTTTACGCATCACCCATTACGCATCACGTCTTACGTTCTGCTCGGGCGGCATCTCGGGCCAATTGATCCACGATCTCGTTAAACTCTTCTCCGGAATGGGCCAAGACCTTTACCCATCGAAGATCCATTCCATGTGATTTCACGGTGGCAACATAAGCCTGGGTAAAAGGCATTTTTGCCTTCCAGAAGCCGTTCACCCATTCTGCCAACCCTTGGTAATCGAAATAAATGGTCGCGCTGGGGATACCGCGTTCTCCACACCATTCCAGGGCTTTCAACACGGCTTGAATCTCACCGGCCACATTGCGATGGTGCCGAGCCTCTTCGGGAATATCGTTTCCGCTGGCGCGATGAAGTTCCCGGTTGCCCTCGCGAATGAGATAGCCCCAGCCGAGTTGCATGGCTTCGCCATGATTATGGATACAGGACCCATCCACCCAAATATGAACAGCAGTTGATGATGACTTCGTGGTACTGCCCCTCCCGGTCCCCGGTTGAGGCCCATCTATCTCCTCACCCATAAACAACCGAGCTTCTTCCTGGGTTTTGAAGGATTTATAGACGGCTCCCGGAAATCCTTTCACTTGTGTGGCACAGGAATCCCACGTCGTATAAATACCGGGCGAACGCCCAACCCGAACCGCATAGAATTTCATGGAAGTGATTATTTCCCTTTGGGGAATGTTGAAAAAGGGCGTCAGCGGCGTTCTCGGCCCTTTGTCGTGCTCACGTACTATGAGTACGCTCCGCGCGTCAAAGGGCCTGCGGCCTTGCTGAGCGCACCTTTTTGAACATCCCCCATTGCTCTTGGCATTTCATAGCCTGAGTCACATGTAAACGGCATGATGAAATTTTTTCTATTCAACGGTTCCCTTTGAGCCGCTTCAGACGTTCTTCGACGAGCAACATCCGACGCTCTTCTTCAGGAATGCCCTCGACTAGGGCCAGATAGGTTTCATATTCTTCGATCGCTCGCCGCACGTCCACCTTCTCTAACACCTCGGCCAGATTAAATCGGGCTCGCGCATAATTGGGACGTAACACAATGGCCTGTTGGAATAGTGTCACGGCCTGCGCACGTTTTTTCTGTTGGGCCAACACACTGCCAAGATTATTGATGACCTCGGGCACATTGGGTCTGATCTCCAAAGCCTTTTCCAAGTGTTGTTGTGCTTCTTTGACTTGTCCCTTTTCTCGAAGAGCCAAGCCAAGACGGTGATGAGATTCAGCCAATCGCACTGTATCCTTAAACCCGTAGTCCACAGCTTGTCGATACGCATCAATGGCTACATCGGGTTGTCGTTGGCCACATGACGAGAAAAGGGCCGCTTCTCCACGAGCGAATTGTTGGAGCGCCAAAAACTTGTTGTCTTGGCTCAACGCAGATTCTTTTTCTGTATCGGCTTGTGCCGAACGGACTAACCCTGGCAGGTACGTTTCCTGATAACTGGATAACAATTGTTCATAGGGGTCAATGGCCATTGAGGCAACGAGTAATTGCGGACGATCTTCGTCATCAAGAACGAGGTACTGCGTGGTAGTTGTTTTATCACCCGTACGATAGAGGACCGCTGATGTGGCTTTCGTACTCTGGAGAAGCTGTGTGGGATCAAGAAAGAAGGCAGATGAAGGAGGCAATTCAGACAGGGTTTGACGTAAGACGGGATAGGGTTTCAGGTTCAACCCAGATGCGTAGCGAAAGATGGCCCCAACAAGGATCCCTTCATCATTAAAGAAATAAAAACGGTCGTGATCCGGCTGACTGCTCTGAGCCAAACGTTGAAGTTTTTCCCCGGAACCCCATGGTTCTTGAGTAAACGCCGTACCTTTCCATTGGCTGAGAATCAAAGTTTGGTCGTCACACAGCTTCGTCGAACCCAGCAGTTCTAGGTCGCTTGCTGATGGCGGAAGACCGGGTTCCGGCTGGGGGGTACTACTGCAGGAAGACCAGGTGGCTAAGACCCCAAAGAGCAATACGCATCGGCTCCATTTCATGAGAGAAAGCCTTGGGAAAACAGGTCGTACCTGACCCTGACAATCAAATGAAAAGAGGTTCAAACGCAAGGGAATGCCAGGTTTGTGCGTGAGATCTGTGACGTGGTGGGCGATACTGGTATCGAACCAGTGACCTCTTCCGTGTGAGGGAAGCGCTCTCCCACTGAGCTAATCGCCCACAAAATTGAATAATATCATAGCCCCCTGGATGCTGACAACGAAATGATCTTTTCCGCACACTCGTATTTCGTCGTTCGCATCTCGTCTTTCAACATGTTTTCCGTTTCCTGTCTGACGGCTGACGATTTTTTAATCAGACCCATTCTTATATCTTGACATCCTCGGTTGGCAGAGGCAAAGTGTGGCTCCGGTTGAACCTCAATAGACGTAACTCCATTCATCCCCATCACATCTCTTTATGGGCACCTCTAAAAACCAGGCATTTATGTGAGGGCAAGGAAGCCGCGCGCGGAAAACCGGAGTGTATGGGCGAATACATGAGGATGTGAGCACGCGGCTGACGCAGCCATCACGGAAAAGGACGGTTTTTAGAGGTGCCCTTATGAATGAGTTTGGCAAAGGATGGCCAACACAAGGGACCCTGGTTCGTCATGCTGTGGGCTCTCAGCAGAATTCCCAGCACGCACGGCTCAGCGCAATTCTTGGTGTGATCGCTGGCCTCCTCATTCTTCTCCTGGATCTTACCTTCTCCACAAACATAGCCATTCCGGTGTTGTATGTATTCGTGATCTTGTTGGCTTGGTGGGTACCATCACGTTATGGATTTTTCACCACGGCAAGTTTGTGTTCGGTCATGATCACTCTTGGCGCCTTTGGCTCTCCAGCTTTTCAGGAAGACCACAGTGATATTTTTAATAGGATTCTGGCCCTGATCATGGTTTGGAGTCTGGCGCTCTTCCTTTCAAAAAGAAAAAATACAGAACAGTCGTTACGCGCGGTCTTACAGGAAAAAACAATAGAACTCGAACACTCGCATTCCGACTTACAGATGAGTATTCTCCACCGTGAAAAATCCGAACTTGATCTGGCCGATCTCAATCGCACCCTATTGGAGCAAAACCAGGAATTGAAAACGATTGTCAATGTTGCGTCACATGACCTTCGATCACCCTTGATCAATATCCAAGGGTTTAACAAAGAACTTTCCCATTCCCGTCTTCGGCTTCACACACTCCTCGAATCCCACAAACTCGCGCCTGAGTATAAACAGGAGGTGATGGCGATCCTTGAGGGGGATATCCCGGAATCGTTGCATTACATCCAAGCAGGGGCAAAGAAAATGGAAAGCCTCTTGCATGGATTATTGCGTTTTTCGAGACTGGGCCAGCTCACGTTAAAATTTGAAGAACTGAATATGAATGCCATGATCGCCGGCATCATTATGGGGATGGAGTATCAATTGAAAGAAAAAGGGATCTCCCTGCAAATCGAAGACCTCCCCAACTGTACGGGTGACGCCACTCTGGTCACTCAGCTGTTTTTCAATCTGATTGACAATGCGCATAAATATGTTTCCTCAACTCGTCAGGGCATGATTCGCATCACGGGAGTTCGAGAGGACGGGTATGCAAGGTATGGGGTTGAAGATAACGGAATTGGCATTCGGCACGATCATCAGGAAAGAATTTTTCAGATGTTTTATCGACTCAATCCTTCCTCAGGAGGAGGCGAAGGGATGGGGCTCACTATTGTCCGTCGGATTGTCGAACGACATAAGGGTCGTATCTCCTTGGATTCTGAACCTGACAGGGGAACGACCTTCACCATCTACCTTCCGGTGTCCAACGGGTAGGCCCAAACCTTCACCGGTGCCCATGGCCCTCGTAGAAGTTAAGGAGTGAGGGAGTAAGGAATGAGGAGCAAGATAGGACTCCTTGCATTTAACTTCCTTACCCCTTACTCCTCACTATTGTCTAGCCAGTGAAAATTATCCTAGAAACGGCAGTTCGATGCAAAGCAGTCGTGTAAGAAATTGGTGTGCCAGGTGCGCTAAGGGTCCGTCACGAAATAACCGGTACAATTGGGAGGCCCAGATTTGTGATCGGGGCAAGGCGCGACCATGGAGCCTAGCGGGGCTCTGTGACCGAGGAGCAACGCTGCCCCAGGCCAAAGATGGGCCTCCCCGGAGGGCCGGACGCTTTTGGGCTGCGCCGGCGTTGCTCATCGCTTCCATACTGGGAATGTTGAAAAAAGCCGCCAGCGGCGTTCTCCCCCTTTTGCCGTGCTCACGTACTATGAGTACGCTCCGCGCGTCAAAAGGGCTGCGGCCTTGCTGGATAGACCCTTCGGAAAGACTCAGGGCATGCTTTTTTGAACATTCCCTCCTCCAGCTGATGATGGCTGTCTCCTCTTGGGCATTTATTTGCCATGGGAATGAAATTTTCAACAGTTCCATACTCCCGGTATGCGCGCTCTTCGCTCCTTGGCTCGCTCCAAAATCGTCTCGGCCAATTGTCCCGGTTATTTCGTGACGGACCCTAAGGGCTCGCGCAAGAATAACTTCCCATCTTTGAGCGTCGATCCATCCTGTCTGGCGGCGTTGCTCGTCCCTTACATACCAAGAGTATGCGCAGTCCTCGCGCCTTGCCAGACAGGTGTCTCGTCACCCCAAAATGGGAAGTTATTCTTGCGCGAGCCCTAAGGACCTGCGAGAAAATAACTTGATCAATATCGGGCCAAGATTTGGGTCGGATTTGGACGAAACGATTGAGAAACACTCGAGGCATAGCACAGCTATGGTGAGGGTTTTTCGATTGAGGCCCGTTCAAAGATGGCCCGAAAATTGGATGCGAGATTGATCAAGTTATTTTCTCGCAGGTCCTAAGAGCTTGCGCGACCCTTTGTGATCCAACTGCCGTTTCTAGGATTATACTTACATAGTACTATCGATAAGTCTTGACATTGCCGAACAAAAGGTTCATACACAATCTTAACTAAGGGTTAACACCTTTATATTTTCAATTTTTCCGTTTAATTTTAAGCCCTTGCGAGAATTATTTATGTATCGTCAATGGGCATCTATCAGCTCACCTTTCTATTATCCGAAGAGCCTCGTTAGGCTGTCGGCCTCCACCATTTCATTCGTTTTTTTCCCTACGCTTGTTGTCTGAGATTTCACGTCTTTGCTCAAAGAAGCGGAGATGCCCAAAGCCATTTAGGCCTGGCCATGGTGAATGCAGAAGGGTCGTAGTTCACGATTTCCATTCGTGCTGGGACACTGACTTAATTTTCCATTTTGCTAGTGTGTTGGTTCATAGCTGGAACACGACGATGTTAAGCCAGAAGGGATCGTGAGGTTAACCAAGGAGATTGGATGTCTCGATTCAAACTTTTATATCCCAAACCGCCCTTCCAACCATTTGGGCAGTTAAAACCCAGTCATCCACGCTTTCAGCTACTCATTGAACAAAATGTTGACGGGATGGTCATCGTGGGATCAGATCGAACGATTCGATTTGTGAATCCTGCTGCCGAAGCCATCTTTGGGAAAACCTGGGTTGATCTGTTGGGAACAGAGTTTTGTTTTCCGCTTTTGGTGGGAGATACGACAGAAATCGACATCGTCACTCCAAAAGGAGAAACCCTTCAAGTGGAAATGCGAATAGTGGAAATTGTCTGGGAGGAAGAGTCCACCTACCTGGCCTCGTTGCGGGATATCACCTTTCGAAAAATCGCCGAGGAAGAACGCAAACGGACCGAGGTTCAAATGCAACAAGTGCAAAAACTCGAAAGTCTTGGCGTGTTAGCCGGAGGCATTGCCCATGACTTTAATAACCTTCTGATGACGATCGTGGCGCATTCCGGACTGGCGGCCAAGAAAATGACGCTTGAGTCTCCAGGTCGAGAGCACCTCCTCAAGATCGAGCAAGCTGCACTTCGCGGAGGCGAGTTGGCGAATCAAATGCTGACGTATGCAGGACGAGGCAAACCGCTGATCCAGGCCATTCATGTTTCGAAACTCGTAGAGGAAATGGGACATTTGCTCGCTGTGTCTATTTCCAAAAGAATTTCGCTTGTCTATGACTTATCCTCACACCTTCCCATGGTCAATGTTGATCCCGCACAAATGCGTCAGGTGGTGATGAACCTGATTATCAATGCATCAGAAGCCATTGGCGATCGGATGGGCATTATCTCATTGAGAACCGGAGAAATGTTTGTCACGGAGGACTATCTGAGTGGCTGCCATGTTCGGGGCGAATTTGAGGATCATACCTGTGTATTTTTTGAAGTTATTGATACGGGCATAGGGATTGATTCAGAGAATTTTGAAAAAATTTTCGATCCATTTTTTACCACGAAATTTACAGGGCGAGGTCTCGGTCTTGCCGCACTGCTGGGCATTGTTCGGTCGCATGGTGGAGCGATTAAAGTCACCAGTGAATTAGGAAAGGGAACAGCCTTTCGGATTATCTTGCCCCGTATACTTGGAATAGAGGGTAGCTCCCATCAGCAATCGGACATCCAAGAAACCCCCTCGGGGAAAGGGACGATATTGGTGATCGATGATGAAGATGACGTTCGACTTGCTGCTCAGTTAATTTTGGAAGACACAGGATACCAAGTCATCTGTGCCCAGGACGGCCTATCAGGGCTTGATCTCTTTCGTCAGCACCATCACGACATTCGAGCGGTATTATTGGATTTGACGATGCCACACATGAATGGCGAAGAATTATTTTCTAAAATACAACAGATCCGAACGGATGTGCCTGTGGTTCTTTCTAGCGGCTACTCGGAAGAAGAAGCCGTTCGGCAATTTGCCGGGAGCCCCTTCAAGGCGTTTATTCAAAAACCCTACCAAATTGAAGCACTCGTCGAAATAATTAATCATGTGCTCGATGACTCTACCTCCTAGCATGCCTACGGAACAATGAAGTATAATCCTAGAAACGGCAGTTGAGTGTAAAACCGTCGTTTCTCGGATAATGATTTTTTTCCGAAGGCTTTCCCTTCGATTATCATACCAAAATGTTTCACCGTAGACTCTCTCCGGGAGTCGGTGGATTCGCATGCTCACGATTCACTACTTGGAGGTCTAGTATGACATGGGAGAAGCGATGGAGCCTTGCTCTTGGGCTAACTGTCGGAATGTTGACTGGTGGGATGACCATCTCTCATGCCCAAATGGAGCTTCACCTGACCTTGCCGTTGGGATTAGAAAGAGAAAGCCTCGTTCTTCCCGAGGACAACCTCTTGACGAGAGACAAAGTTGAACTTGGCAAACTGCTTTTCTTTGACAAACGGTTGTCCGCCAATAATACGATCGCTTGTGCCAGTTGCCATATGCCAGCCTTGGCTTTTACAGATGGCCAGCCGGTGTCCACTGGTATTCACCGACAGCAAGGTGGTCGAAGTGCGCCAGCGGCGATAAATCGAGCATTCAGTTCTGCCCAGTTTTGGGACGGGCGCGCTGCAACCTTAGAAGATCAATCGGTTGGGCCATTCGTCAGCCCGGTCGAGCATGGATTTGCCAATCACGACGAACTGGTGGCGAAGGTGAAGGGTATCGCCGGATACCACCCTCTCTTTGAACAAGCCTTTGGCCCAGAAGGCATTACCGTAGAGCTGATCGGCAAAGCCATTGCGAGCTTTCAACGTACGCTGCTCTCCGGAAATAGTGCCTATGATCAATTTGGGATTGGAGGTAACGAAATGGCCTTATCGGCCAAGGCTCAAAATGGATTTCGCGTCTTTGTTGGGAAAGGACAATGCCTCCGTTGCCACTTTGGGTTCAACTTTACGGATGAACGGTTCCATAACCTTGGCGTGGATTGGGACATGGACCATATTGATGTCGGGCGTTTTGCCGTCACGAAAAACCCTAAAGATCTTGGCGCGTTTAAAACCCCGACCCTCCGGGAGATCGCTCGAACAGCACCCTACATGCACGATGGCCGATTGGCCACCTTGCGCCAGGTAGTCGACTTTTATGATCAAGGGGGAACCCCCAATCCTTACCTTGATCCCGTGATCAAGCCATTAAATTTATCGAATCAAGAAAAAGAAGATTTAGTGGAATTCTTGCACGCCTTGAACGGAGAAGGCTGGGAGGTTTTGCCACCTGCTACATTTCCCAAATAAGGCCAGGGGCTTAGGCTCTGTGCGACTCTATGCGAGTGGGGCCAGCTAACCAATCTTATACTTGAAAGATTCATGATTCCAATGCCCATCTTCATGTAAACACTTTTCTACATCCGAGTTCCTATACTCCCAACACAATTGCATTCGTAGTGCAGAAGACAAGGGTGATCTGAGTAAACCTGCTTGATCTAACAGCAATAACGTCTGCACATTGGATAAATGTAATTGGCGTTCAAGTTGGTTTCTCTTGGTCTCATCCTGAGACACAGGATAATTTCTCCATTTTTTATATGGGGGAATATTCCCCTTCGTGCCAACATCCTAGAGAGCAATTCCTGCAATCATTCCTAGACAGTTTCCCCACACAACCCTACCCATTTCGAATATTACACCTATTGACTACCATTATGATTTTCATTAGGTCAACAAGCATTCCCGTTTTTACCGTATAAATATTACCACAAAATTTGCATTTCTTTAAATGAGGGCTCACTTCTCCTTCACCATTCCCATCAGGCGGGCTCACAAAAACCATGAATAATACCATGGTGATTTTCGTTTGTGAAGCTTTTTCTTATGGAGTACCTTCGTGTCCATGAATCTGCGAGAATTGGTGAGGACGAAATTAAATGAGGGACTAACTCAAAGAGAGTTAGCAGCGAGGGTTGGCGTATCCCAAGGAACCATTAACAATATTTTAGCTGACGTCTATCCTCAAAAGCTGCAAGTGCTGGAACGGTTCGCTCAGTTTTTTGGCATAGACTTGTCAAAAATACTGAGTACGCAACACCGCCAGTTCCCTACAGTCAATGAAACTGTTCCCGTTTATAAGAGAACCAGCTCTCAACCGACTTCCACCTCAAAGAAAGTTCCTATTCTGACCTACACACAGGCGGGAACACTTCAGAAACGTGGAGCGTTACCGCCTCATCAGTCTATTCAAGGTTACGTAGAAGCCGATCTTCCTGGGACCAATAATTTTGCCCTTCGTGTTTCTGGCAACGAAATGGAACCGGAATTTCAGGAAGGTGATATCATTGTTGTGAATCCTGATATTCAACCGAGGCCCAATGAATTTGTCATCGCCACACTTCCTAAACACGGATCAGAGACCGTGCTACTCCGACAACTCAGAAAAGTGGGAACGACGTATTTTCTTCATTCCTTGAACCCGACCTACCAGGATATTCCCCTCCAGAAAAAGCACCGAACAGTGGGGAAAGTGGTACTCAAGCAGAAATACTATTAGGGAACGTTGAAAAAAGCCGCCAGCCTTCGCTAAAGCTACGGCTGACAAGCCAGCGGTTCCATGCCTGCTGAAGCGGCTGCGCGTAGGCAGGTCGCCATTTTGCCGTGCTCACGTACTCGATGTACGCTCCGCCGCGTCAAAAGGGCTGCGGCCTTGCTGGATAGACCCTTCGGAAAGACTCAGGGCGTGCTTTTTTGAACATTCCCTCCAGCTGATGATGGCTGTCTCCTCTTGGGCATGTATTTGCCATGGGAATGAAATTTTCAACAGTTCCATACTCCCGGTATGCGCGCTCTTCGCTCCTTGGCTCGCTCCAAAATCGTCTCGGCCAATTGTACCGGTTATTTCATGACGGACCCTTGGTGCCAAACTAACGCATACTCTGTAAAAATGCTCCGTGTAGCTGGCCTTGATAGACCTCAGCCACGGGGCCTTTCATCGTCAGGTTGTACTGGGAGTCCACGGTAATCAAAAGGCTTCCTCCCGGCGCTTTTACCGTCACGGGGCTTGTGATCAGTCCCAGCCGCACACCGGCACTCGCCGCCGCACACGACGAAGACCCCGAAGCTTGCGTTTCCCCAGCCCCCCGCTCCCAAATTAACATATAGATGGACTTGGGCCCGGTGGGTACGGCGAGTTGGACATTCGTGCGCTTGGGAAAAATCGAATGATGTTCGAGCTCCGGACCCATTCGCAGCAAATCATCACGGGTCCACTTCCCGCCCTTATCTTTAAACACCACACAGTGTGGGTTCCCAACGCTGACCCCCGTGAACCGTAAGGATCGGCCCACGGCCTTTATCGGCTGAAGAATGAGCTCCGGAGCACGGATGGTACACGGCAACGCACGAGGGTGAAATGACGCCCGCCCCATATCGACCGTCGCCCCGATCACCTGCCCTCGATGATCAAGTTCTAAATCGAGGTGCACCATCCCCCCCTTGGTCTCGACGCTGAAGGATCGCCGCTTGGTCTTCTTGGTGGCATACAGATAGCACCCGAAAATCCGCAACCCATTTCCAGATTTCTCGGCTTCACTGCCATCGGGATTATATATCCGTAACCCAAAGTCGGCTTTCTTTGATGGCGTTAACGCCAAGATACCGTCACTGCCCACACCCCAATGACGATCGCAAATGGCCCGAATGTTCTTCGGCGTCAGTTTGAAACTTAAATCCTTCGGGTTGAGGGCAATATAGTCATTCCCCAAACCATGACCCTTGAAAAATGCATTCTTCATGACCACCCCTGTCAGAAAAGTTGACCTGAAAGACACATATGATCTACCCGCAACTGCGTTTTGTCAGCTGTTGAATCCGTAAGTGACCAGAATTGTTGGATGATTGAAGGAATGCCTTACCGGCATCCTATGAGATTTTCTAAAGATAATTAAAAGCGAGGTCAAATTACAACGAGGGAAGATCGGCGGGGAACATTTTGACAAAAATGTGGGGTGAAAGCCTAGCCGTAATCAAGCCGGCCAGTTAGTGTTGAATGGCTTGGGCGCGAGTTTGCCCATACGCGTCACGGACCGCCGCATATAAATCTAGCGTACCCTCTTCGATGCCTTCAAAGGTTGCAAGGCTCTGGGCGCGAGTATTGACAGTTTCACTGCCCCGTTTAGAAGCCTGAGCCACAAACGGCAACACGTAATTCAAAGGATCCAGGGCTAAGTCTGCAAGCGTTCCGATGCCATCTCGAACCGTCGTTGGCGGCAAAAATGGCAACACCAAGTAGGGTCCTGATTCCATGCCCAGCTTGGCCAGCGTTTGACCGGCATCTTCTTCAGCAGGCGCGGTGAGACCAAACTGCGCTTCGGCCACATCGAAAAACCCTGCCAGACCGATGGTGCTATTGATCAAAAACCGGCTGACGACCACGCCGGCCTCAGAGACCTTGCCCTGAAGCAGATTGTGGGTCAGGCGCGGTATAATGCGGATGTTTGAAAAGGCATTCCCCAGGGCTTCTTCAGCCACATCAGGCATGATGGCATGATATCCTTGCGCTACAGGCCGGATGAAATTTCGATCCAAGCTAAGATTAAAATCAAACACCGGGGAATTGAATCCTTCCCAGGGATCCGGTACGACTTCCGAAAGACCTTCATCAAAGGGGTCCAAATAGGTATCCTCCACCGTATACTCTTCGAGCGTGGTCACCTCATCGTCCTGGTTGCTCCCATCCCCATTGTTCTTGCCGTCAATAAGCAGGGCCATCAGAGGGTTTGGCGTCTCCGAGTGGAACGGTCGTTGTTGAACATCCAAGATCCTCTGCTCGACTTGACCAATCTGATGATCAAGCTGCCCTTGTTGTAGGAGAAGAGCCACCATAACCGAATTTTCATTATTAGACTCGGCAAAAGTCAAAGTCCCTCCAAATGTAAGGCCGACGATCAATGTTGAAAGGGAAGCGAGTGCGTGAAACTTTAATCTTGGTGACATCGGGCTCTCCTTAAAAATCTTTCTGAAAGAATTTCCCATTTCGTCCTCTTGCAGTCTCTATTGCAGACCTGATGCCAAAAAGATAGATGGCTTTTATCGGAAAAGTTCTCGTGTTTTTCAACGAGTTGTGAAAAGCCTCAAATTTAAAGCCATGTGTTTCTCCATTCCCCAGACTGCGTTATTTCGCGGCCAAACGACATATCGTGGCTAATTTCTTGTCCTTTCAGCCTTGAACAAGAAGGCTTCTCTCCATGGTCCTGTCAGTTTTCATCCTGTTACACCTTTGCAATCTCGTTTCTTTCCCCTCTGACTCAGAATATGCTACATCCCTGTAAAGTATGGAGCCAACTGCTGTTTCTAGGTTCAACACAGGACAACCCATGATATGATGATGACCCAAAAACAGGACTCTTCTAAGAAGCACCTGTGTCTCGTGGATGGCTCAAGTTTTTTGTTTCGAGCATTCCACGCCCTACCGATTCTGACTCGACCAGATGGGACACCGGTGAATGCGGTCCTGGGTTTCACCAACATGTTGATGAAACTACTGGATGACCTGCACGCCACCCACCTAGCCGTGATTTTTGATTCGGCTCGGAAAACCTTTCGCAATGAAATTTTTCCGGAGTACAAGGCGAACCGACCCGAACCTCCAGATGAATTGATTCCCCAGTTTCCATTGGTTCGAGATGCTACGCGTGCCTTTAATGTGGAATGTATTGAAAAGCCAGGCTTCGAAGCCGATGACCTGATTGCCACCTATGCGCGACAAGCGGAGGCCGAGGGGATAGACGTGACCATTGTATCGTCGGATAAAGATATGATGCAGTTGGTCACGGATCGCGTCAGCATGTTCGACGCGATGAAAAACCGAAAGATTGGCCCTGCTGAGGTCAAAGAGAAATTCGGCGTTGGCCCGGAAAAAGTTGTAGATGTGCAAGCCCTGGCTGGCGATTCAACAGACAATGTGCCAGGGGTCCCTGGCATTGGCGTGAAAACCGCGGCCCAACTCATTCAGGAATATGGTGATCTTGACTCTCTTCTCGCTCGGGCTTCAGAGATTAAGCAACCGAAGCGACGCCAAAGCCTCATCGATTTTGCGGATCAAGCCAGACTCTCACGAGAACTGGTTCGTCTACGAGACGACGTGCCGACCAACCTCACAGTGGACCAGTTGCAACGCCAAAATCCAGACCCACAACAATTACTCAACTTCCTCAATGAACAAAGCTTCAAATCCCTCATAGCCAAGATCCAAAGCCGCTTAGCGGCTTCCGGTCAAGACATTCCTGAGATCGAAGGTGCCTTGCCAACTGGGCCGATGGCTCCAGTCACTCGATACTATGAACTCGTCCAATCCATCTCAGTTCTGCAAGATTGGGTGACCCAAGCGCGCTATGCTGGCGCGGTTGCGGTCGATACCGAAACCACGTCATTGGATGAAAGCCGAGCCGAATTAGTTGGTATTTCTCTGTGCGTGAAGCCCGGCCATGCGTGCTACATCCCACTCGCACACCGCTATCCTGAGGCTGTATCAGAATTGGATTTCTCCGAATCATCTACCAAAGAACACTCATCCCAACAACACGAACCTCTCGTTCAAATTCCCCTCCATGAGGCGCTCGATATCCTGCGTCCGCTCTTAGCGGACTCCTCGGTGCTCAAAATCGGTCATAACCTGAAATACGACATGGTGGTACTTCGTCGATACGACATGACCATCTCACCTATCGACGATACCATGTTGATGTCCTACATCCTGGACGGAGGCAGCCATGGTCACGGTATGGATGAATTAGCCGAACTTCATTTTGGCCACACCACGATCAAGTTCAAAGAAGTCGCGGGAACCGGGAAATCGAAAATTACCTTTGACTTGGTTCCGCTGGATAAAGCCTTGGACTATGCCGCTGAAGATGCAGATATCACACTTCAGTTTCACCACTTATTCAAACCCCGCCTGTTGGCCGAACGGATGGTCACGCCCTATGAGACATTAGAGCGCCCGCTTATTCCTGTTCTGGTGGAGATGGAAGCCGAAGGGATAAAAGTCGATCGCGCACAGTTGGAGTCACTCAGCCAAGACTTTGCTGAACGCCAAGCCATCTTAGAGAAAGACATTTACCAACTGGCCGGGCATGAATTTAATGTCGGCTCGCCCAAACAACTTGGTGAAGTCTT
Source organism: Nitrospirales bacterium (assembly GCA_963555755.3). Taxonomy (GTDB): domain Bacteria; phylum Nitrospirota; class Nitrospiria; order Nitrospirales; family UBA8639; genus Nitronereus. The sequence goes on along the minus strand of OY820905.2, from coordinate 3,250,035 downwards.
GTTTGAAGAAATGCAACTCGTGGGCGGACAAAAGGGGAAATCCGGCGCGTATTCCACGGGTGCCGATGTATTGGAATCCCTTGTCGCCGAGGGCCACGAGCTACCAGCCAAAATGTTGGAGTGGCGACAGCTCGATAAATTGAAAAGCACCTACAGCGATGCCTTGGTGGAACAGATCAATCCACGAACGGGGCGAGTCCACACCTCCTATTCCATGGCCGCTGCCTCAACAGGTCGCCTGTCGTCGACGGATCCCAATCTTCAAAATATTCCCATACGTACCGAAGATGGTCGAAAAATTCGCCACGCCTTTGTCGCCAAGTCTGGGTGGACCTTGCTGTCACTGGATTATTCCCAAATTGAACTCCGCCTGCTCGCACACATTGCCAATATCGATGTGTTGAAACAGGCGTTCCACGAAGGCCAAGACATTCACGCCCTCACCGCCAGCCAAATTTTTGGAGTTGAAGCTGAAGATTTAGATCCTGCTATGCGCCGCAAAGCCAAAGCGATCAATTTTGGCATCATTTACGGGATCAGCGCGTTTGGGCTCAGCCGTCAACTTGGCATATCCAATGAAGAGGCCGCCGCCTATATGAAAGCCTATTTCGAACGCTACCCTGGCATTCAAGAATACATGGACCGCACCAAACAATTCTGCCGCGAACATGGATACGTGGAAACACTCTTTGGCCGGCGGTGCCATGTGCCAGACATCCATGAAAAAAATGCCGCCCGCCGAAATTTTTCTGAGCGCGCCGCCATCAATGCCCCCATCCAAGGCGCCGCCGCTGACATTTTGAAACGCGCCATGATTCGCGTACCCAGTGCTTTGGCACAACACAACCTCACCACAAAAGCCAAAATGCTTTTAACCGTCCACGACGAATTGTTGTTTGAAGTTGAAGAAGATGCTGTCGATCGAACAGGCGAGGTTGTGAAGAAAGTGATGGAGTCGGCTTCCCTCCCTGCCCTCCAACTTTCGGTGTCACTGACGGTCGAAGTGGGACAAGGGGCTTCCTGGGGCGAGGCGCATTAAATCCTTTAGCCTAGAAACGGCTTTTTTGCGCCCAACTGCCGTCTCTAGGTTAAACGATATTGCTATTTACAGAATCAAGCAGTAGACTATAGTCATTGACCATAGTCTTTTATAAAAGGTATTTCCGTGGAACAAGTGCCTATTTCAAAATTTAAAGCCACGTGCCTTTCTCTATTGGATAAAGTAAAGCGTACGGGCCAGCCTATACTGATCACTCGTAAAGGAGATCCCATAGCCCAAGTCATTCCTCCTGTCCCTCCCTCTCCTCCAGAATCTTGGTTGGGCTCTATGAAAGGAAGTGGCACAATCCAAGGTGACATTATTACCCCTGTCACCGACTCTCAAGATTGGGAAATCTCATAAACTTGAACCTCCTCCTTGATACGCATATTTTTCTCTGGGCCCTTCTTGAACCAAGCCGTCTTCATCACCGAGTTTCCTCTGAACTGGAAAACCCCTCCAATAGTCTCTGGCTTTCCCCCATGACCACATGGGAAGTTATTCTCCTTTCAGACAAAGGTAGGATCTTGCTCGAGACTGACCCATTTACTTGGATCCGCCAAGCCTATGCCCGCATTCCTTTTCATGAAGCTCAACTGAACCATGAAGTGGCTATACAAAGTCGCCGCCTTACACTGACTCACCAAGATCCCGTGGACCGCTTTCTCGGGGCCACCGCACAGGTCTATGATTTGACTCTTGTCACGGCAGATGTACAGTTACTGCAGTCGCCGGGATTTGCTACCCTATCTAATCTATAATTGGTAATGACTCTGGTCCAAGGAAAGAAGGAACTCCATTGCGATGAAAATCGCGACGTGGAATGTGAATTCCATTAAATCCAGGTTGCCGCATGTGGGAGCTTATCTGAAAGAGGTGAGCCCGGATGTGTTGTTGCTTCAGGAGCTGAAATCTCAAGAAGAAAATGTTCCGCGAACCGAAATTGAGGACCTCGGGTATAACCTAGCCGTGGTTGGACAAAAAACCTACAACGGCGTGGCGATTGTGTCGAAACACCCGATCGAAATAGAACAGCGAGGTCTTCCTGGTGATTCCAGTGATGAACAGGCTCGCTATGTGGAAGCTATTGTTGGAAACGTCCGCATAGCCTCGATCTATCTTCCCAATGGTAATCCTATCGACACTGAAAAGTTTACATACAAACTCGCCTGGCTGGACCGTCTGATCTCCCATGTCCGAACGCTCCTCACCTATGAAGAAACTTTAGTTTTGGGTGGCGATTATAATGTGTGTCCAACGGATGACGATGTGTATGACCCTGATGGATTTGCCGGGGATGCGCTGTGTCACCCAGAAACTCGGACTCGGTTTCGCACCTTGTGTTATCTGGGCCTGACTGATGCGCTTCGAGCCCAGCATCCGCAAGTAGGCTTGTACACATTTTGGGATTACCAAGCCGGATGCTGGAATAAAGACCAGGGGTTGCGCATTGATCATTTTATGCTTTCCCCACAAGCTGCTGACCGACTCGTAGCCACCGGTGTGGATAAAGGCCCACGTGGGAAAGAGAAACCTTCGGATCATACACCTGTTTGGTGTGAGCTAAAAGATGACTGATAAATCGAAATCTAATCCCAATAATCGTGATGCGCGGTTGGCGCAGTTTACGATTGAGCGGGCGTCGGACCCTATCTTCTGGGTCGATGCGAAAGGTCGATTTTATGGGGTGAATGAAGCAGCCTGTTTACTCTATGGCTATTCCCGAGAAGAATTTCTCGCTCTGAGGGTATTTGATATTAATCCTGGGTTGTCAACTGAGGAATGGCCTTCCTTATGGGACGAGATTCGCACACAACAAGCCTTTACCATTGAATCCGAACATCGTCGAAAAAATGGAGGCCTATTTCCAGTAGAGGTATCGGTCAATTATGTCGAGTTTGAAGGTGAATCCTACCATTGTAGTTTTATTCGAGATATCACGGAACGCAAACGAGCACAGGAAGAAATCGCCAGCTTGTCCAAGTTTCCCGACGAAAACCCGAACCCTATCCTTCGCCTGTCGCAGGACGGAACCATTCTGTATCACAACAAAGCCAGCGCTCCCTTATTAAACCTTTGGGACTGTCGGGCCGGTGAATCAATTTCTGGACCTTGGTGCCCTATTGTCGAACAAGCCTTTCAATCCGGAGAGCCACAACAGACGGAAGTCACGGTAGGCGAACGAATGTATTCTTTGAATCTCGCGCCAATAGTTGATTCAGGGTATCTCAACATTTATGCCTTGGATATTACCGAACGCAAACACATCGAAGCCGAACAAAAACGTGCGCGGGATCGGACCATTCAGCATCAAGCCGCCTTGCTCAGCCTTGTTCGTGCGGTATTTCAAACACGGGAAGCGGCTTGTCAGCGGGTGACGCAACTGGTGGCCGATACATTGGAGGTTGAGCGGGTCAGTATTTGGATGCTTGATGAAGATAAAACTCATCTCACCTGCCTTGATGTCTATGAACGTAGCAAGGGGACCCATGTTCATGGCACCCAACTCTCTATTGAACATTATCCTCGCTATTTCTCGGCATTGAGCCAGAACCTCACTATTGCCGCACACGATGCTCGCACTGATCTGCGAACGAGCGAATTTGCTGTTGGCTATCTGGATGTCCTGGGCATTACGTCCATGATGGATTCTCCCATCTTTAAGCAAGGGCAAACCGTTGGAGTCCTCTGCCACGAGCATATTGGCCCAGCCCGGGTCTGGAGTTTAGATGAACAACAATTTGGCAGTTCGATTGCGGACTTTGTTTCGCATACCTTTGAATCTCTCGAACGACAGCGCATCCAAGAAGAAGCGTATGGTCTCATGCAAGACTTAGGAAGCCGCGTCAAGGAACTCACCGTTCTGCATCATACCGCCCGACTCGCTCAGGATCCCGTGGCCACGCCTCAAGAGGTGGTGCAGCAGCTCCTTCCTCTCTTGCGTGAAGCCTGGCAATACCCACAGATCACTGAGGCTCGCATCTCGTATGCGGACATCGACATGGCCACGACACACTTTCAGCACACGGACTGGATGCAGCGTGCTGAGTTTGCCACCGATGATGGCACACCGGGCCTTTTGGAAATTTGTTATTTGGAAGAACGTCCGGTAATTGATGAAGGTCCTTTCACCAATGAAGAACGGAAACTCATTAATTCGTTATCAGAAATGTTGCGAAACTATTTCGAACGAAAACGGGTTCAGGGAGCCCTTGAAGAACGTTTACTTTTTGAAGATTTGATCACCACGATCTCCACCGAACTTATCAACCTCCCCATTTCCGAAATTGATCACCACATTACCGAGGCACTGAAAACCATAGGCCTTTTTGTGGAAATCGAACGCAGCTTTGTATTTTTAATCTCGGAAGATGGGACGACCTTTAGCGCCACTCATGAATGGTATGCTAAGGGATACACCCCTCTTCGGGACCAATTCCAGCGCATTCCCATGGATGCCGTTCCATGGGTTATGGAACAGTTACGACGACTAAAACCCCTTCATATCCCACGGATTATTGAATTGCCCCCTGAAGCCATAGTTGAACGCGAATTGTTTTTGAAATTTGATCCCGTCCAATCAGCGATCTTTATTCCTCTTGTCCGTCGAGGAGAGCTTGTTGGGTTTTTGGGACTTGACTCCATTCAAAAAGAGAAAACGTGGGAGGAAGATATTGTGTCGCTCCTCCGCATCGTTGGAGAAATCTTTGCGAATGCCTTTGAACGAAAGGCTGCAGAGGAAGCTTTACATGAAGCCCACACCTATCTTGAACAACGGGTACAAGACCGGACGTCCGAACTGTCCGACACGAACACTCGATTACAAGAAGAAATTACCGAACGCCAACGCGGTGAAAAAGCTCTTGGGGTCGCCGAGCAAAAGTATCACAGTATCGTCGAAAACGCTGTCGAGGGGATTTACCAAAGCACACCGGAGGGACGTTTTTTGAGCGTCAACCCGGCGCTGGCAAGAATGTATGGGTATGCCTCCCCTGACGAACTCCTGCATTCAATCGAAAGTATTGGCAAACAAATTTATGTTGACCCACATTATCGTGATCGGTTTGTTCGGCATCTAAAACAGCATGGAACCGTTCAGGGGTTTGAATGTCAGGTGTATCACCGTGATGGGACCATATTCTGGATCTCTGAACATGCTCGAGCCGTCACAAAGGACAATGGTTCTTTACTGTATTACGAAGGCACCATTCAAGACATTAGCTCTCGAAAAGAAGCGGAGGAAGCTTTGCTACTTGCCAAAGAAGCTGCGGAATCAGCCAACCGGGCCAAAAGCGAGTTCTTAGCCAACATGAGCCATGAACTGCGCACACCTCTCAATGGCATCTTGGGGTTTTCCCAAATTCTGAAAGGGGATGCGAACCTTTCCGAAGACCAACGGTCCGGGCTTGATGTGATTCATCGCAGCGGCGAACACTTGCTCACACTCATCAATGACATCCTTGATCTTTCAAAAATCGAGGCTCAAAAACTAGAGTTGAGTCCCACGGCATTTCACTTTCCGGAATTTTTGAAAACGATTGTGGAGATCATAAAAGTTCGGGCCGACCAAGCTGGGCTATCGTTTCGTTATGAATTTCCTGACTCTCTTCCCACAGAAGTCGAAGGTGACGAAAAGCGTTTACGACAAGTGCTCTTAAACTTGTTGGGCAATTCGGTGAAATTTACCGACGCGGGTCAGGTGACCCTTTCCATTACCACCGATGTTCCTCATACCTTGCGATTTCACATTGAAGACACGGGCATCGGGATTGCGCCACAACACCTCAAAGACATTTTTCTCCCCTTTCAGCAAGTCGCTGACCCCAATCGTCAGGCAGAAGGAACGGGGTTAGGCTTAACCATCACGAACAAGCTGGTCACATTGATGGGAGGAACGTTAGAAGTTCAAAGCACTCAAGGACAAGGAAGCTGTTTTTGGTTTACGATTCCGCTGCCGTCTATTGCCCAACGAGCGCCGACCAAGACACAGGACCTACGCCGCATCATCGGCGTCAAGCATGGTCAGAAACGGGTTCTGATCATCGACGATAAGTGGGAGAATCGATCCGTTCTCGCCCATATGCTCAAACACAAGGGCTTGACGATAGACGAAGCCTCGAATGGTCAAGAAGGTTTGAAACGGGCACAGCGTCATCGCCCCGACGTCATTTTTATGGATCTGGTCATGCCCGTGATGGATGGGTTTGCTACCACCAGAGCCTTGCGTGCCATGCCTGAGTTTGCAGACACCGTGATCATCGCCCTGTCAGCGAGCGTGTTTGACTATAGTCGTCAGGAGAGTCTCAACGTTGGATGTAATGAATTTTTGTCGAAGCCTATTCGAGAACCTGAATTACTTCAGGCTCTTGAAACCCATGCTGGGATTGAATGGGAATATGAAGTGCCGACGCAAGATGGACACGCTGCTTTTGATGATATGGAGGTCATGCCGACTCCTCCCTTAGACATATTACAACCTCTGTATGAACTCGCCATAAAGGGGCAGATCTTGGAAGTCCGAAAACAGATAGACGCCATTGACCAGATGGGCCATCAATACGCACCGTTTACACAAGAACTTCGGGGTTTTGCCCGGGCTTTTAATATGAAACAACTCAGCGAATTCTTGAAACCCCATCTTGGTGAGAAGGTATGAGCCTCCTGCCGTCTTCCAAACCTTCCATCCTCTTAGTTGACGATACCCCGACGAATCTCGAAATTTTGGTCCAAGTGTTCGACAAACAAGGCTATGAAGTCTTTGTGGCCACGGATGGGGAAAGTGCCTTAGAACAAATCTCAGCCACTCGTCCCGACTTGATCTTATTAGATGTCATGATGCCAGGGCTGGACGGGTTTGAGACCTGTCAACGATTGAAGGCCAATCCTGCTACTGCCGACATTCCTGTGATCTTTATGACCGCCCTGACAGAAACACTGGATAAGGTGAAAGGTTTTCAAGTGGGCGCCGTAGATTACGTCACCAAACCTATTCAACATGAAGAAGTGTTAGCCCGAGTGACCACACATCTGAAACTTCGTTCGCTTCAGCAACATCTCGAACAACGCGTCACCGAGCGCACCGCGGAACTCCAGAAAGCTCTCGATGAAGTCGAACACTTAAAAGGTCAGCTCCAAGCAGAAAACACATACCTCCGAGAAGAAATTCAACTCGAACACAACTTTGACGACATTATTAGCCAAGGGAAAGCGCTGAACGCGGTGTTAACACAGGTCGAGCAAGTCGCACCGACTGACGCGTCGGTTCTTATTCTGGGAGAGTCGGGAACTGGCAAAGAACTCCTGGCCCGGGCAGTCCATAGTCGAAGCCGGCGAAGCGATCGTCCTTTAGTCAAAGTGAATTGCGCCTCGCTCCCAAGCAATTTGATTGAAAGCGAATTATTTGGACATGAGAAGGGGGCCTTTACTGGAGCAGTGGCCAAAAAAATCGGGCGGTTTGAACTGGCGGATAAAGGAACGATCTTTTTGGATGAAATCGGTGAGATGCCTCTGGACCTTCAAGCCAAATTGCTCCGGGTTTTGCAAGAAGGCGAATTTGAACGTGTGGGCAATCCGCACACAACCAAAGTAGATGTGCGAGTGATTGCTGCCACTAACCGAGCGTTAGAGCAAGCGGTGAGGGCCGGAAGTTTTCGTGAAGACTTGTATTACCGGCTCAACGTCTTTCCTATAACAAGTCCGCCCCTTCGAGATCGAAAAGAAGATATCGGCGTATTGATCACGCATTTCCTGAAAAAGTTTTCGAGTAAAATCGGAAAAAATATTGAGAAAATCTCTCAAGAAGCCATGACTGCGCTTAAGGCCTATCCTTGGCCAGGCAATGTCCGGGAACTCGAAAACACCATCGAACGTGCCGTAATTTTGGCTCAAGACGCAGCGCTCACCCTCAACGACCTTCCCGAACTCCGTGCCTTCTCGTCTGAAAAATCGAAGCCGCTTGAAGTTTCCTCCCCGACCTTTCACACCCTTGAAAAAGTCGAGCGTACTCATATCCAGAATGTCCTCAAAGAAACCAAATGGGTCATCGAAGGTGAACGCGGCGCGGCGGCCATTTTAGGCCTGAACCCCAGCACTCTCCGTTCACGCATGCAGAAATTGAAAATAAAAAAGCCACCTCTTCAGTCGTAAACTAATTGTAACTACTCAGGTATTTAGGCTGAAGGCTAAAGACTGAAGGCTATTACTCATAATGTCCGAGGTTTTGTATTATCACGCATGATTGCTTCCTAAAAGCCTTCGGCCTTCAGCCTATCCACCTGAGTAGTTACAACTAATTGGAAACAAGCCCAACTGAAAGGCAGGTAACCCCATGCGATATGGCATTGTAATCGAAAAGACGGAAAACAACTTTTCTGCCTATGTCCCAGACCTTCCAGGGTGCGTAGCGACAGGTTCAACACCTGAGGAAATCAAATCCAATATTCGAGATGCGATTCGATTTCACCTAGATGGTTTCAGACAAGACGGGCTTCCTATCCCAGAACCCACAAGCATCTGCGAGTACGTTGAGACCTGATTGAACCTGGTGTTGTTGGTGCACTATTGCCCTGTTTTAGAAATTCCTTCCCATTCTGTTTGTAGTGAGCCCTTTGACATACAGGCAAATTACCTCCACGATCTTGCCTGCTTCTGCCGAGCCTCCTTCGCCGTAGTGGCTAGGAAGGCTGAAAGCGGCTCCACGCAGGCAGGTCGTGCTTCTTCACCCCCACTAATCACCACCGCCCGGAAAAGGCAGCACCTGGTTCCACCAACGCGGCTTCGCGTTTACACGCTGGGAATGTTGAAAAAAGCCGCCAGCGGCGTTCTCGCCCTTTTGCCGTGCTCACGTACTATGAGTACGCTCCGCGCGTCAAAAGGGCTGCGGCCTTGCTGGACGGACTTTTTTGAACATTCCCTCCCACTGACGATGTGGGGCTCATCTGGAGCGTGTATTGGCTATTGACGTGAATTATTCAACAGCCCCACGCTGTAGCCGCTACAACGCGCAAGTGCGCAGGCGAGTGAGATGCTGCTGCTACAACCGAATTATCTTAAAAAGGCCAGTGGGAACTCTCGGATTCCTTCGACTGCTGCGGAAGCCGCGGCGCGCAGGGCGAGCTGACTCTCACCCAACGGGTGATTGCCGGGGAACCCCGTTCGTGCTGAGTCCTGAGCTCGCCGAAGGGTCGAAGCATTAATGGGCCAATGGTCATGTAACTGCCGTTTTTAGGATTTTTGAAGATGTGTCACGACATGTCGCAGGCCACGAAGTATCACGGCGGCCACTAAGATTTTTTCATAGAACCCTTTGTTGGTTAATTTTCCTAACTTATTGTTTTTAAATAGAAAAGAAAAAAAATTCATTATTTTTTCATTTTGGCACATGGCTTGCTTTATTAAATAAATGAAACGTGATTAGAACCACAACCCAAGGAGCAACGCCATGAAACACACCACTGCATTCTTCATCGCCACCTTGATCACCGCGACAGTGTTGATAAATACCTCTACGGTTTTGGCTCAAGAATGGAGGGTTCTACTCGGCCAAGGGATTTTTTAAACTGACCAACTTTCCCAAGAGATGAATAAGAAAGTCGTGCAACCAAATGATTGGCTGGCAACTCAAACACCCTTATTGAAAAACACACCCATCATGAGTGAGGGCCAAACGCCAAGACCAGTCCAAGGGATCACCTTTGATTCAGAATATTCCCAAGTGGGTTCTTGGGCGCCACTGCCTGGCCCTACGGGGAAAGAGAGTTTTACCCTTTTCTCCTTCTAACATTAGTTGAACCGAGGCAGGTGTAGTTGAGATGGCCAAAACCCAAGGAAAGGTAGTTCATGAGCGAAGAGGAAAAAGAGAGAAAAGCAGATACCGCAACCTGTCTTCTGAATTTACACGCTCGTGAACTGTGTAAAAAAGCCAAAGAGGCATTAGAAAAGGCAAACAAACTTTTGGCTGAATCTGGGAAATCTCAAGACCCGGCCAAACAACGTGATGAGGAAAACAGATCATGAATCCAATACCTTTAAAAACCCCCAGACGTAAAAACTCGGTCGTGTCCATTGCCTGGACATTGGCTGCCACCTTCGGCCTGTTACTCGCTTCGCCAGTTTCGGCATCAGCGCAAGAATTATTTGTGCTGTCAACGGAATCAGGATTGGAGTTGTATCAGGTTGGAAATTTGATTGAGCCGGATTTGCTCATCAACACATATCACTCAGCAGTTCCGCCCAAGATACAGGCGGGAACGTTCAGCCTTCAACCCATCTCAGTACACGGAATTTTTTGGAAACCTCTCTTGGTACATTCCGGCCTTCAGACAACCCTCAACGGTCGAATACTCACAATGGCAGGTCGGATTGACTGGCAACCGACTTCAGGTGGGAATCCCCTAAGCGATGACCTTATTGCTTCTTTGCCTAAGATGACCTCGCAAACGGCTTCTCTACGTTTATTGGCCCGATCTCTTCCAATGAAAAAATCCGAGAGCGCCCACAAGGACTAAGAGAACCAACGGAACCGGGACAGCCGCCATTTCATCCGCCTGGAAATGGGTCAAGGCTGCAGCAATCATCGTCACCCCTAACAACATCACGCCATACAACCTCACTCGGGGTACGAGCAAAAGCCCCGCTCCACAGAGTTCTACCACTCCGGTGAAATAGACAAACCACGCAGGGTACCCCCATCGAACAAAACTCTCCGTATGGTCTTCTGGCTGCATGACCTTTGAAAGTCCTGCTGCAATAAAAAACGCCGCGATGACGATCGCGAATATTACCAGACCAATCTTTTTCCAGTTGATCGCCATCTCGTGCACGGTCACCTTGTTAAAAAAAAGGGGCTTCCTCAAATCGAGTGGGTCGATAGTATCGACCCACTCGATTTGAGGAAGCCCCGATAAAGTAGGCAGCCAACGGCACAGCGAGCCCCAGACCAATCACTCCCGCAATGCCACCTGTTACCCATTGAAAGAAAGAGCGTCGCGATCCAACCGGGATGTAAAATCCATCTTGGGCTCATGCTGATCTGATTGTGTGGGATCGTCCATTGTGAAACACCCCTCCTGTGTGCATAAAGAAGTTACTCTCCGGAGATTTCAGAACCAACAGAGGCATCCTGCCTTGCGTGATGGGTTAAGGGATTATTTATTCCGTAGGGAAGAACATGGGATGTGGTTCCGAGGGTAGACAGTGATGCCCCTGCCTCCCCTAAAGGTTGAACATCCCTGAGTGCAATCCCATCGACGATTCCATCAGGAGAAAAGCTAATAGAGAAGGATGATTGGTGCTGTTGCTTGGAAAGAGAAAGTGCACCAAATCCCGGGACATACTGCAATGGGTGAATTGAAGGGTTCGCTTTAGCATAGGCCCAGGACTCACGGGCCTGGGTATGGTCAGACGATAGTTGGATGTCCGTCGGGTTACCAAAGAGGTTCCGAACATCGTCTTCGGTTGTGACCCCAATGTGAATATGGTCAAGGCTGGTGGGATAGGCAATGCCGGGGTCTCGATGTAAGGCTGATCCAGACAGTCGATCACCAGCCGCGGTACACCCTGTCAGTAGAATAATGAAAAAGATGACCAGCAAAACACTCCTTACTTTTCTCTTAGGGAAAAAACCTTGCGTACTCTACCCTGGGTTATTGTTTACTTCAATGCTTTTTTCTCAATCTTCCGATTTCCTCCTAGGAATAAGTCCCACCCCACAGTTCATTCAGAAATTTTCGTTAGGGCAGAACGGTGACCCCATGGACTGTTCTCATCGGTAGCTCAAGACAGACACACAGATAACTTGGTGCTGGCACAAGAGATTAACATTAAGACAAAAATGGAAAGAAAAAATTGACGTAGCATGTTTTAAACTCACGAAACCGATGGAAGGATAAAAAAATGGGCTGAAAAGAAGACTCCTTCTTTGGTTTCCTGATTTTAAATGATGCAGATGACATACCATACAACCCCAATTATTCCTGATATATCCAACCTTGTTTCTCAAGACACAGGTCTCGGGCCAGGGCCGAAGCCCCTCCACCATAGCGCCGCACCGGGTTAAACACCGGGTCTTCACGAATAAAAGGATCGCGAATACCAAGCCGGGATGCAATATGCCGCTGATCACACTCATTCATCGCCGCCCCTAAGTCTGCCTCCGTCGCACCGGGTTTCACCCACAGCGGCGGTGCAGAAGCACAGCCAACTAAATAGAGGCCAAGGATGCAGGATAACAAAAGAAGATTTCTACTGTTCACGGGTATTCCTCTTTCTGAATCACGATTCTTTAATAAACCAATGGTACCTCAGCCGCCAAGCCGAATCGGATCAACGCCCGAATTTTGTTTTCAATCTGAAGATAACGTGCCACTTTTTTGGCGGGCAACACTTTCGCCAATTTTTTCACATTCGCAACCCGGAGTTTCAATTCCTCAGCTTCCGCATGGAGCCACTCCTTGATAAGTTTCCCCGCAGTGTCATTGGAAATGGAACCACTGTTGTAGGCATCAGCATAATCGGAAACAAGCTGACCAAGGCGCTGGTACACTTTTTCAAGATCGACTTGATAGGAATTATACACGGGCCAAAAAGCTTCGGCCTCTGCATCACTCAGATTCAAATTCATGGCGACAACGAGCTTTTTATCAGCTTTAACCTTTTCCGCCAAAATTTCCATGTTGGCATTCCCAGCATTTTGAGCCATAACTGGCGAGACGAGAAACATGCTGATTGCGACAAGGAAAACCAAAAATTGGGAAAACGATTTCATTGTAAAAACTCCTTATGTTCGATTGATATTATGGTGCGTAGCTTAAAGCCGTATTGAATGGGAAATTGGCATTTCTTTGGGTGTGAACAGCATTAATTTTCCTGAACATCCCGGTGTTCAAGCGATTGTACCGGCCGGGCATTAGGACCAACAGTCGTGGCAAAACGATCCGCTTGAACTTTCGATATTTCGATGGGAGTCTTCAGGACGATCCATTGGACACCTTCAGAGCAGGGTGGAGTGGTCAAAGAGCCATGGTAGGAGAAATGGTGCGTATCCTGTGGCAGAATATCCATAATATTAAATGTTAAATCCGTGGACACTTCCTGCCCTGTAGAGGGAAGTCGAGACCCTGTATGCTGTTGTATCCAATCTCCCACTCGAGAAAAAACCCGATTTTCCTTGCCAAACTCTAGGAGGACTCCAACAACGAGGAGATGACCTCTCTCGTCCTGATGCACCAGATGCATTTCCATTGGATAGATCTTCCCATCAATATGGTGTTCACTCGGATCATGAAAATGAAATTGTCGTAATTTATAAGTCCGACCATTCAAGCTCAGATAGCTACCACCCTGGTAATTCACATGAATAGTGTGACCATTATTCCGAATGGAAAGGGGCGTAGGTTGGTAGTGGAACACAAGTTCTTCTTGGTCGTGCCCATGCCGAGGCATCACAATGTTAATGGGAGATTGTTGCCTCCCTGTTTCGCAAACATTGTAGGAAGGATTCAACATGGCCCAATGGTCCGGACCCTCCACTCCACGATATCCCCAATGACTGAGATCAACCTCCTGATTTTTCTCCGAGGATAGGCCCTTTCCTTCTTGGACATTATGGTCACCAACCTCGGCCATTCCACTCTGCATGAAGCCAAAAGAAAAAAGAAAGATGATGATTGGAGAAAAATGTCTCATATGGCCTCTTTTTAATTTAGGAGTAGCCCTTTACAAATTAACACTGCTTCCCTGCATGAAAGAGCAGTCTGCATCAGACCTCCTCAATCGTATATGATGTTGTCAGCTGCCATGATGCCGACATCAGCTTACCGCCTGTGCCACCCATGACGCTCGTAATAGTTGATAATTCTTTTTGCAATAGCCTCGGCAGTACGTTTGGCATCTGCTTCAACGGTCGCGAAAAATTTCTCCATGGCGACAGTGGTCGTACCACTGACCGCAGCAGCCGTCGCCACAGTCCCAGCCGCAGCACCAACTGGAAAGAGAACGCCAATGCCGGGCTTTAAACTGCTTTCAGTCATGGTTTCCGCTTCTCCGACCAATTTCGCCTCCCGTCCCTTTCCCTGATAGAACTGGATGCTTGTCCCCAGCTTACTCCCTCCAAACCCGAAACCCACCATAGTCCGAAGGGTTCGGTTTCCCTGATCGATTTGCCTGAATTGCCCTTTAATTGATGCTGTGGTTGAAGAGGCAGGGGGAGTAAAACGCGCTCGATAGGCCGTAATGCCCTTTCCCCGAAGTTCCTCAACCATTTTTTGGAAAGCGCCTCGGCCACCGCACGGCCGACACGGATTTCCTCTGCAGTCTGAGAGGTGCCTTTCGCATCGCGAAGCATTTTGGTTCCAACACCAACATCGAGCTGTACATCTCCAGACGTGACCACAAAATCGTAGACCACAATATGGTCGGGTTTTGGCAAGCCCTCACTGGCAGGATTGATCGGCACAACCAATGCTTTCGCGCATCCAAAGAGAATGGTGGCACTCAGACCCAGAACACAATATTTCAAGAAACGACTTGGAACCTTCAATGAACTTCGATGCACCATCAATAGTCTCCCCCAATTTTCTGGCCCAATGAAACTGGTGACTTATTGATTAGAGCCCGCCACAATGATAAATGAAAAATAGGTTTTCATTGTTGTGATATCCGCATGGTTAATTTTTCACTATTCATTGTTCGCTGTTCACTTTTCAATTTTAGTTGTTCACTGTTCACTTTTCATTTTTCATTGTTCACTTTTCATTTTTCATTGTTCACTTTTCATTTTTCGTTGTTCACTTTTCATTTTTCGTTGTTCACTTTTCATTTTTCTCCGTGCCAGCGACGTGCTTGACGGCGACAAGGATGAAGATAGTCAGCGGCACCGATAGCAGCATGCCGGTGATGCCCCAGATCCATCCCCAGACATAAAGGCTGATGACGATGAGGATCGGCGACATATTCAGCTGCTTTCCCGCGATTTTCGGCTCCAGGATGCTGCCAAACAGGATCTGGACAGCCATCATCGCCAGCAGCATCCAACCCGCCGTCGCCGTCAGGCCGAAGCTCACGACATAGACCACGAAGGCGATAAGGACGGCGATCAGCGAACCGATGATCGGAATATAATTCAGGAGGAAGATCAGCAGGGAGGTGATAACGATGGCCTTGGCGCTGAACAGGAAAAGGACGCCGCCGCTTACCACTGCCGTCCCGAAGCTGATGGCGGTTTTGGTCCCGAGATAGGCGACCACATCCCCCTCGATTTTGCGCACGATCGCCTCGAGATTTTCCACACCGGTCGCACCGTATTTGCGCTCCACGGCACTCACCAGCAGTGCGCGGGACTGCACCAGGAACATCAGCAGAATCAAAGCCAGAAGCGACTCACTGATCAGCGTGCGAACCGCCGCCAGTCCTAGACTGGCAGTGGCCGTTGCCAGGTTGCTCAGCTTCTCCGGTGTAAAGCTCTGGTCGAGCCCCAACCGAAGCGCGGTCGCCAGCAGACCGTCGCCATCGCTGCGGATCCTCTCCTGGAGCTGCGGAATTTTGTCTTGCAGGTGGATGTCGTCTACGTGGAGGAAGGAACCGGCGAAGCTCAGGAGTAGGACCACTGCCACGAGTGCTCCCGAGAACGTGAGCCACACCGGGATGCCCTTCTCCTTCGAGTAGCGCGCCAGCGGTGTGAACACGAACAGCAGTAGTACAGCAATAGCCAGAGGCCGAAGCACCTGCGCCAGCGTCTGCAGCACGTGCGCCCCCAGTACCAGGGCGATGAAGAGAACGGAGTATTTGACGACTTTGTCTTGCATAGCAGAAAATTAAAAATGAAAAATAATAAGGGAAATGAAAAATGAATAATGATAAATGAAAAATTATGGTGGAAAATTTAAAAATGAATAATGAAAATTTTGGCCCCTAACCTTCATTTTTCATTTTTCACTTTTCATTGTTCATTTTTAGTTGTTCACTTTTCATTTTTCACTTTTCATTTTTCATTTTTTACCGTTTTTACCGTTGATACCAACATCGCGATTAATTCCTTACAGTCAGACTGTAAACTCACAAACTGCTCTTCACCAATAAGGTCTGTGTTCTTTAACAAAGACAACCAATATTCCGTTTCGTTAGCCTCTTTCAATGAAATACTCATTTTACTAGCAAAATCCGCCTTACTCTGCCCAAACTCCGCCTCCCGAATGAGTGCACCGATTGCAGTACCACTGCGAAGCACTTGCTTGCTCAGCACAAACTCTTTTTTATCCTGCTGTAAAAATTGAGATAGTTTCACAACACGAATTGCAAATGTATAACTCTTATCTTTAAGGGGATTATCCTTCATAAATTAATAATGAAAAATGATAAATGAAAAGTGAAAAAGAATAGGGGAAATTAAAAATGAAAAGTGAAAAATGAAAAATTAAGGTTAGGGGCCAAAATTTTCATTTTTCCACCATAATTTTTCATTTATCATTGTTCACTTTTCATTTCCCCAATCGTTTATCATTTATCATTTTTAATTTCCCCTATCATTGTTCCTTTTTAAATTTTCCACCATAATTGTTCATTTATCATTTATCATTTTTAATTTCCCCTATCATTGTTCCTTTTTAAATTTTCCACCATAATTGTTCATTTATCATTTATCATTTTTAATTTCCCCTATTATTTTTCATTTACCGAATCCACCCCTGTTCCTTGAATCGTACCCGTAGCCGATCAGCAATGGCCTCGGCCGTTCGTTTGGCTGCACCTTCGAGCTTACTGCTTCCTGTCATCTCACCACGCACTTTCATCGCTCCCATAACAAGAAGCCCGATCGGATTAGCGGTGGCGGCGAGTACCGCAATAGGAACAATCAAACCAGGCGTTTTTCCTCCGCCGGATTGGAGCTCGGCCGATCCAAGAAGGCGCGGGCCCTCAGGGGTCATTTGGTAGCCCTCCACGGCTGTCGTTAACTCTGTGGCCCCGGAACCGAAACCAAGTGAGAGGCGTTTGACCGTACTGCCTTCTTCGACCGCTTCAAAATACCCTATGATCATAATGTTGTTGATTCGCGGAACGGTGTAGCTGGCACCCCTTAATCCTGGAAGTCCCATCTTCTGAATTTCCGTGACCAATGCCTTCGCCACGAGGACGCCCAGGTTTCGACCCATCTCGCTTTGCTCTGGCGTTTGTGGTGTGGTGCTTTCAGCATACCGGCCTGCGGAAACGGACCAGGTTGGGATGTCGGCAGGTGTGGCCGCAAAGGGATACACATAAATACGATCGGGCCGAGCAATCTTTTCCGTGCCGATCTTCGAGTCGCGCTTGGTGACCTTGGTTGAGGCGCATCCGACTGCCACCGCTAGGACAAACATACATAATACGATACGCGTTAACGACTTCATGACGAAACCTCCTGAACTAAGTGATAAATGAATAATGAAAAGTGAAAAATGAAAAATGATGGAGGGAAATTAAAAATGATAAATGAAAAATTGGGTGTCCAAAATTTTTATTTCCATTTTTCACTTTTCATTTACCATTGTTCATTTTTCCTTTCCCTTCATTTTGCTTGATATCATGTTAATTTGCACGGTATATTAACAATTATGTATTCAAGAACTTTGGAGAATCAATTGCCCAAAAAGAGCTTCTTTCTGTTTGGCCCACGCCAGGTTGGGAAAAGCACGCTTTTAAAAAAGGAGAACGCGAATTTGACAATCGACCTGCTCGATCCTGAGCTCCAACTCTCGTACACAAAAAATCCTAACCTGCTAAGGGAACAGGTCGAAGAACTCAAAGAATCCTCGACAATATTTATTGATGAAGTACAGCGTGTCCCCAAAATTCTTGATGTCATCCACTCACTGATGGAACAGAAGCCGAAACTCACATTTATTCTATGCGGCTCCTCTGCCCGAAAACTTCGGCACGGCGCAGCAAATCTACTTGGAGGAAGAGCGTTATACCGCACCATGCATCCTTTGACATTCGAGGAATTGTCTAAGACCTTTAATCTGCAATGGATACTCGCATATGGTTCGCTCCCTAAAATCTACACTACCCTCAATCAAAGAAAACCAGCGGAAGCAGAAGATCTCTTAAGAGCTTACGTGATCACCTACCTCAAAGAGGAGGTGAAAGCGGAAGCTCTGGTGCGAAACCTTCAAGGTTTTCAGAACTTTTTAGATGTTGCCGCCGCACAATATGCAGAACAGATAAATTTTTCCGGTATCGCTCGTGATTGCCAAATAGCACTTTCAACAGTCCGTGAATATTATTCTATTTTTGAAGATACGTTACTGGGAACCTTCCTGTACCCCTATTTGAAAAGCCAACGAAAACGCATGAGTCATCAGCCAAAATTTTATTTTTTCGATAATGGTGTGACCCGAGCCATTTTAGGAACACTGAAAGACCCGCCAAGTCGTATCGAACAAGGACGTCTCTATGAACAATGGTTCATACAAGAAGTTATCCGACATAACGAATACTATCAAAGAGACTGGAAACTCTCCTTCTGGCGGACAAGCCATGGGGCTGAAGTCGACTTGTTAATCAGCCGCGGGACAGAAATTCTCTACGCGATAGAATGCAAGATTTCTGCAAATCCTTCCTCAAGCGATTTGTCTGGTTTACGATCGTTCCATGAAAGCCATCCGGAGGTCCCCTGTTTTATCGTTGCGCCGGTCAAACAGCCGTTAAAACTATCCTTTGCGCGAGTCCTTCATCCAACCAAATTATTCAAAGAGCTGGGGGAATAAGTGAAAAATGAACAATGAAAAGTGAAAAATGGGCTCTCTTTTGTTCATTTTTCACTTATCATTTTTCACTTATCATTTTTCTAAAATTTCTTTTAGCGGGTTCCCGATGGATCCGGATGGAAATTTAATGTTCAAATATGCTGCAAGCGTGGGAGCAATATCGCTGGGTGCCACTCGCCGGGTAATCGTTTGGGCAGGCACATGGTGGCCGGCAAAAAATATCGGGACATAGGTATCATACGCCCATGGCGATCCGTGGATTACCGCAATCGTTCCAATCCCCATCTTTGCCGCCTCATCCGTGGAATGTAAAAACCAATATTGCTCCTGAATCATGTGGATATGCCCGGAACGCGTGGGATGAAAGTTGCGTCGAATCTGGATTTGCAAAGGAGAATTCGCTATCCGTCCCGCGAGCAGGTCGCTCCGTGTCTGCGCGTACGCAATCCCCGGGATTTTCATGACTTCCTCTGCGATAAATTTTTCTACCTCTTCGATATCAAGTTTCGCTTCAGTAATAGCGTCCACATTCAGATAGAGATACGGATGGCTATGCGTGGCAATCAAATCATCACGCCCAAAACGCGTTTTTAATACTTTGTTTAACGGCCCTTGCTCCCTGAAATACGTAAGGTCGAAGCGTCCGGCCTCCATCCCGAGACTCGTCATATATTCCGGCGCTTCCGGTGCCCCGTGATCGGCCGAGAGGACAATAAGGGTGTTTTGCAAACCAACTTTTTTATCAACAAAGTCAAATAGCTCCGCTAAGATGCGGTCAAGCCGTAAAACATTGTCTTCACTCTCAAGACTCGATGGGCCGAACATGTGACCGATATAATCGGTCGAAGAAAAACTGACCGCCAGGAAATCAACATGATCGCCTTGACCGAGGTTTTCATGTTCAATAAGGGTCTTGGTAAAATCGAGCGTCAATTCATCACCAACCGGAGTCAATGAAAGAATCAAGTAGAGGTATTTGTTGTCCCCGAATTGATGAGGGAAGGTTCTCCCCAACGGTGGGAAGTTCGCTTCATACGGACGATCATCCATTTTTCCTGCCACGTAGGTGGAGCGGTCATGGAGCAACTCCCATGTCTTTCCTCTATAGCGATCCGCCGGCTTTGCTTGATTCCATTGCTTCACCCATTGGGGATACGCATCGTAATAATACGTACTGGTGACAAATTCTCCTGTGCGTTTGGAATACCAAAAGGCTTTACCCGCATGCCCACCAGGAATGATGGCACCCCGATCTTTGATCGAGACACTGAACACGCGCGATTGACCGGCATTGGAGACCACCAGCTCATCACCAATCGTACTGGCCAGGAGATTGCGCGGGGAGACACCCTCGTGCGGTTTTGGATCTTTCCCGATGAGATGATGGCGGGCATCTTCCGTGTTATACACAGATTCGCCGGTCAACGGATCAATCCACGCATTGCCGACTAATCCATGTCTTGAAGGGTCAGCTCCGGTAAAAAGTGTGGCATGACCCACGGCCGTTTCCGTATTGGCATGCCGATAATGCGCGTTCGCATAATGAGTGCCTTTTTCTAAAAGATACCGAAGACCTCCTTTGCCGAGACGATCCACATGCCTCGTTGGTAAATCCCCTCGAAACTGATCAACCGTGATTTGCAGAACGAGTTTAGGTTGTGCGGCGTCGTTTCCTTCCCCCCATGATGTCCCGGAGATCACAAGGAAAAGGGACAACGACAAAAGAGGTGCCACCAGAATACCTGTTCGTCTTCTCATCATTTCTTTTCCTTAGTTGAGATATAAGGATTTTCGCGTAATCGTATAGGGGCTTGTTGTGAAACTTCCCTCTCATCTCCCCCTTTGAAAAAGGGGGGTTGGGGGGATTTTCCTTTCGATATTTGGTTATTTGTATGTGGGTCAGACGTGTCTGTGGCGTGAAACGATGTCATGTCGGATCTGCTCCTTTATTTTATTTGGGAAACAAAAATTGAACCTGGAAACGAAACGCCCAATCAGCGCCATTCGTCGGGTGTTCCACATGGTAGAACGCCTGGGCTGAGGTGTTGACAGGAAGTTTGCCGATTCTCATGAGGCGGCCGAACCCGCCACCAATGGGCACGTTCCATTTTTGCCCCCCGGCTGCTTCCCAATTGGCGGTAATGACCGGGGAGCTGACCAGATACCAACCGCCCGGGAGATTATAGTTGACAAAGGGTTGCACCAGAAGTTGGCTCACATCCTTGCGATCGTCATTCCCAGCAAACGACACCAGTTGCCGTGCAAGCGCTCCGTACACCCAGGGTTTGGACATGAACAGGATGACCCCTGACGGACCAGCACTCCACTTGCGTGTCCCCAGCAATTCGTCCGTGGCCGTGGGCAAGGTCAGTGAAGGCCCCACACCCCAGATCGCCATGCCTGGTTTTGCCGGAGAAAAGAACAGGGTGGTGTTGATATCTCCCAGCCCGAATGTATCACCCCCGGTGATGCCGGCCGGCAGCTCTGGCAACCCGCTCACAAGATCAGGCACATACAGGAGAGGAACGATTGTACGGGTAACCAGGTTCCACTCTGAGTTAAGATGGAATGGAATGACGGGTTGGATATTGAGGACATTGACCGTATCGTCGTTTGGCCCAATCCCAAAGAAGGTATTGTTTTGAAAGGGCAGGCTGATAAGATCGGCGATAGGGTTCTGCGCGGCTTTGCGCAGTTGATCTTCATCAGCAGCTTGGGCAATAGGGTTACTGGCCAGCAACAGGCCGAGTATCCCGATCCACGGAAATAATCTTTTTACAGACACCAGCATTATCATTTCCCTTTCAAGTCAATGACTCAATAATCCTCAAAAACCCAATAGGAACACGTTAGGGTTTATTGATCAGCCCTTGCTTGACCATTTCTTTCACCACTTCGTCGATAATTTCCTTGATCACCGTTTCGACTTTGGAAGGATTGTAGGTATCACTTTGTCCGGCCCACACAAGCTTTCCCTGTTTGAGATCATAGACCAGAGTCTCAATGGAATAGATGGTATCCTTTCGTAGATATCCTGGACTGTATGCAGCACCCCACCCTGCTCCATAATACCCTCCGTAGAAAGAACGATATCGAGGACCGGTGTAGACCGGTTGTGTGGCTGTCACCTTTTGGGACTTCTCTACTACCCGCATGACCACCACACCGGATGCACCGGATTCCTCAATATGGGCTTTAGCTTGTGTTTCGTTTCGAAGATCTTCGGTGGGAATAATCGTGTACGCGGGAACACCCTTGATGATTCCACGACTGGTTAATTCCTTGGCGAGAGCGAATTCGGCGTGGCGTCGTACACCTTCATTGGGGCTCATTACCAGTGCAATCACGGTGTCCCCTTTTTGGAAATGAAGAGGTTGAGAATCGGGATCCTTCCATGTCGATTTCATGGTCGTGGAGGAGCAAGCGGTCAGGGTCATAGTTAATATGATTAATATTAAGATAAGGAAGAGTTTCTTTGAAAACATGGGATACCTCCAGTATCGCCGAAGGGATTGCCAGCGGGATTCCCTGCCTTCGCTGGAGCGGCTTCACACAGGCAGGTTGTTGCTCGGTGCCCCAACGGCCAGAAAATCCCCCCTTGCCCCCCTTTGACAAAGGGGGGGTGGGGGGATTTTCCAAAGGGGGACCTCATCTGAAATGTCATAAGTACCCGATGATAAAGATATGTTTATACTCTGAAACTGGCTACCGGCATAACTGGTAAAACTGACAGGTTAGACCTGTACACCTGGTTAGGTCCAATCGTGGCCAAGGTGAGAAAAACGGTCAAGAGATTGAAGGGGGGACTTAAAGGGGAAGTATGCACTGACCCTTTCCTTTCAGTTGACTGAAAGGACGAGACAAAGGAGCGATTGGATAGGGCCTCATGCATCGCATGAATAAGATCTGAGGCTAAGCGGGACTTCACGACATCGCGTTTTAGGTATGTTGGAGGACTGTCGGCTCAGGGGCCGAACCGAAATACATCGGCTCACGGGAGGAAATCAGGCCGTCTGCGTGGATTGGGGCAGCCTGCTTAGATGGGGAAGATCCTGGTGATGTGGGACCCTTATGGGCAGGACTATTTCATTTTAAAGTGCAACTTCATAGATAATAAGGGATAATCGATTTAGGCTGGCTTTTTCTTTTCGTTTGGGGCATACTCTTTTTCATGCCAGACGAATCGCCAAGCGGACATCCGGCCATCGATCTTGGGCAAGTCGTAGTTCGACCGATTGTCCCGGACGAGAAGGAAGCCTTCACGACCCTTCTCGCCCGACATCACTACCTCGGGCCTGCCCCGTTGATTGGCCCATCGATCCAATATCTCGCCTGTGTGCAGGATCGCTGGCTGGCCTTGCGGGTGTTTGCGGTGGCGGCCCTCAAATCGAGAGCGCGAGACCACTGGATCGGCTGGCCCCCCTGTTTCCAATGGCAACGCCTCCATTTACTTGCCAACAACACCCGGTTTCTCATCCTGCCGGACTGTTCGCAACAAAACCTCGCCTCGAAAGTCCTGTCGCTCTGCGCGAAACGGATCGCGGCCGATTGGCACCTGTGCCACGGCTACCCCTTGCTCCTCTTAGAGACCTTCGTCGATCCTGCCCGCTTCACCGGGACCTGCTATCGAGCCGCCGGGTGGCAGGAGCTCGGGCTGACACGCGGGTTTCGCAAGTCCAATACGCGGTATGTTCAGCATGACCGCCCGAAACGCATCCTGGTCAAGAGCCTCCATCCCCAAGCCCGAGAGATTCTTGCACGCCCGATGCTTGATCCGACCTATCAGAAAGGAAAGGTGCCTCAGATGCGATTGAATACCAAGCAGACGGACTCCCTGTTTACCTATGTGGTGCAGCTGACCGATCCACGCAAGTTGCAAGGGCAACGGCATCCCCGACGAGCTCTCACCGCGATCATGTTCTGTGCCACCTTGTGTGGAGCACGTGGGTATGAAGCCATAGCGGACTGGGCCCAGCATTTATCCCAGACGATGAGAACGCGGCTGGGCTGTCCCAAGCGAGGAGGGCGCTACCTCGTCCCAAGCCGCAGCACTCTCTACCGGTTTATCAATGCCGTCGACCCCTGTGAAGTCGATACCCTGCTCGGCCGGTGGCTGGATACCTTCGGCGGGGAGGATCAGGGCATCGCCATTGATGGCAAGACCATGCGGGGGACTTCGAAGGTCCCGAGCGAACAGACCCATGTCCTCAGTGCCGTCACCCATGACGAGGGGCGCCACCTCACCCCAAAAAAGTCGACACCAAGACCAATGAGATCCCCTGCGTGCGTCCCTTATTCGATGAGCTGGAGATCGAAGGGAAGGTCATCACGGCGGATGCGCTCCTCACCCAGAAAGAGATCGCAAATTACCTTGTGCAAGAACGCGGGGCCGACTTCGTCTTCACCGTCAAGGGGAACCAGCCGACCTTGAAACGCGACATTGAGGCCTTGGCGTTGCGAGTACGACGGTGTGATACTGAAACAACCGATAAAGGCCATGGGCGGATCACGACCCGTAGGATCTGGTGTGACGACTCCTTGAATGCCTCTGTCACCTTTCCCCATGTGCAGCAAGTCTTCTGCATTGAGAGGGAAGTCGCGCATCTCAAGAAGGGCATCACGACGGTAGATACCGTATGCGGAGTCACGAGTCAGTCACCAGCGAAGGCATCGCCGCAGAAAATCCTCTCGCAAAACCGGAACCATTGGAGTGTGGAGAATAAGCAGCATTATGTGTTGGATGTCACCTTTGATGAAGACCGGAGTCAGATCAGACGGCTCAATGGCCCGATGGTCATGACCTGTCTGAGACGCTATGCCATCAGTCTCTTACGCGTGAAAGGCAACACCAATATCGCGCAGGCGTTTAGATGGCTCTGGGCCAAGCCGCATGTAGCCATCCGTATGGCCTTGCCCTGAAAAAGAGAGCAAAAAAACCTAATGGAACCACTTGCTTATAAAAAGAATGAAATGGCCCTGGCCTTATGGGTTATGGAAGATAAAGCGGGTGAGTCGCGAACGAATGCCGTAAACTGTGGAGGTCAGCAGGTTTGAAAATGCCGGCCCTGAGTCTACGCTAATTGGTAGGCCAATTTGAAAAGGTGGGAAGTCTTCAATTTTCGTAAGCGTAGCCGATGGCAACTAGGCCCTTGATATCTGAGGAGCCAGTCCCTGCAGGTGGAGTATTACCGTATTTATCATTTATTTGGATCGAGAGGTTTAAGCCTTTCCAAAGCCCAAACCGGAATCCTTGAATGGAATTGATAGAGAAATCACTCCTATTTTCCACTGATGGGAATCCTTGGTTCCTGTGAAAGAGTGTTACGTCGTCTACAATTGGCTAATCCCAATGTATTGCCCAGCGCCAGACAATGAAACTTTTATCCTCTCCAATCTTTCTGTCTTCAGGGCACCTCTAAAAACCGTCCTTTTCCGTGATGGCGGCATCAGTCGCGTGCTCAAATCCACATGTATTCGCCCATACACTCCGGTTTTCCGCGCGCGGCTTCCTTGCCCTCATAAAAAATGCCTGGTTTTTAGAGGTGCCCTTCAATTACTGAGGAAATAATATTCGCACTTTTAGATTCACGGACCAATCAGGGCCGAGATCTGGTTTTTTAATGAAATAGAAAGCTTGAATCTGCAAGTTTATAGGACGTTTTTCTCCACGGAATAGCACAGCACCAACTCCTCCTCCAATCGGAACGAGCCAGCGGTTATGACTGGCAAGTTCCCAGTCGGCAACAATCTTAGGTGTCGACGTAAGATACCAGCCATTCAAAAAGTTGTAGTTGATAAAGGGTGCAAGCGTGAATAGATTGACCCGGCGGCGCTGAGCATCTCCTGCGAAAGACCAGAGGTTGCCGACAGTTACGCCGTATACCCAATCATCCAGCACCCGGGCTAAGGCCGCAGTCGGCCCAACGCTCCATTTCCCGGTACCGAGTCGATCTTCCGACGCGGAATTGAAAACGAAAGTGGGACCGATACCAGCTATGGCTTTTAGCAATCTCTTTGATTCATCCCGAGCAAAGAAGGCGGTATATACGATGTCTCCCAATCCAAAACTACTTCCCGATTCTTGTGAAATGCCACTGGCCGGTATATAGAGGAGAGGAATGTTGAGCCGGTTCAACAGGGCCCAATTACCAAATCTTTTTGTGGTATCTGCCTGCAGAACGAATAGGTTCGAGGTAAAGTTGTTCTGCCCAGCACCCCCCAAGGTGCTATTTACAAACCCTACTCTCACTAGATCCGAGACGGGATTTTGAACCTGTTTTGCCAGTTCTGTTATCTCATCGGCCTTGGCGAAAACAACTGGGGAGGTTATCAAGAAACAACACAACCAAGGTGCCAGGAATGCCCACAAAGAAGTATCAGAGCTGGACCTCAACATCGGCTCACTCAAACCAATTCAGCGTAAGTTCCAGCCGCATGAGCAAGACCAAGGCATTGCTGCGGGGGGGATCGGTATTAGGATTAATGATGTATTGCACATCAGGCTGGATGGTGATTTCAGGTGAATAATGTATGGCATGGGTCCATTCCAGCGCCACCTCCTGGTCGTTCACACCTTTGCCATCGCGGCGTTGCCCATCCTTGTAGTGACTACCATTGCGGGCAATGGCAAAGCCGAAGGCAGTCTCGTCCCTGTCCCGACCAGAGATCAAACCTGTATAGACCAGGCCTCCGCCGATATAGTGAGAGAAACGGTTCACCTTCGGATCGGCGAAGGCAACTTCCCCAAATGCCCAGAGCCCCTGGTCGCGAGCGCCTGGCTCCCCGTAGAGACGCTTCTCCACCAAGCCGTATACCCCGAATGTCCCGTCTCGCTTCACAGGATTCCCAGCGCCATCGAGGTCACTCAAATCATCAAATTCAGTTGTGTAGAGCCACCCTCCCAGGGCCATTTTGGCATCGTACTGCAACTCCGCGCCCCTCCCAAGCCGGCGGAACACTAAACGGCGTGGTCGTTCAGTCGCAGTGCCCCTTCGAACCTTCTTACGAAAGTCCGGTTTGCCCACATAGTACGCCACCTCAGTCGTTGCCAAGATTCCATCCTCATTGCGAAGAATGACTTGAGTGCCTCCGGGGTCGTCGGGATTCCCAGGCACTCCATCAGCAACCGCGGCCCGGAAGGTCAAGCTCTCGGTCAGTTTGACCTGCCCCCGAAAGGCCAACGAGGTGGTGGGAAACGTGGAAGGGCCATTTTTTCCGCTGAGCCCAAACGTGGGATTCGTGCCGAAGCTACTATGAACGAACAGCTCAGAGGACGTACGGATCACGTCGAATTCCGACGTCACGTCGTAAAGCCCGGCCAATAAGGAGAGGCGTTCCTGAAACAAGTTCTGCTGATACCATCCCTCAAAAAGCTTCCACGTATTTCTCGCTGAAATGTTACTGACGCCCTGGGCATCTCGCCCCTCAGCGATATTGCCACCGTACAAGCCGAGACCATAGAGATAAAAGGTCGCGTCTCTCCACTCCACCAGCTTTTCAGCATCAAGGGTGAGCAGGAGATCTATATCCCCTATAACCAAAGCCTTGGCCCCCCCCTTGCGGTTGACGGCAGACCCGATATGGGTGGTGTTTGTGGTATCAAGTGTGATGCCCCTGCCATCGAGGTTCGGGCGGAGAATGCGCCACTCGTTGAGCGCATTCTCTATATGGCCCGCGCGAGCTGGAATCGGAGCCAACAGGGAGAGCCCCACCCCAAAACAGAGGATCCAGCCAAGATACTTTGGGGGCCTGTTGAAAAAGCATGCCCTTGTATAATGCAAGGAAGGGTTGTAGGCCAACTCACCCGAGCTGCCTCTTGTCTGAAGAGGGCATAGCCAACGTAGGGAAAAGGCTGTACCCTCACGGTATTGTGAATCCTGGCATGATAGACCGTTTGCCCTATGGGAATCAGCCCGTGACTCAGCGCAGGTCGTCATGCCCGTTCTCTGATGAACCCGAACGGTTGCCTGGGACACCAAGCCCGTATCAACAAGGTTGGGAGACAGAGCGATGAAATCAAAATCCTCAGAATTGTTTATCGGTATCGACATTTGTAAAGCTCGATTGGACGTGGCGGACGATTCCGATTCGATCCCCTGGTCGGTTGCCAACGACGATGTCGGCATCGCCTCGCTGGTGGACCGGCTTCACGCCCTTCACCCCGCGCTCATCGTGATGGAAGCCACGGGGGGCCTGGAAACACTCTTGTATGCGGCCTTAACCACCGCCGGGTTGCCGGCGGTCGTCATGAATCCCCGTCAGGTGCGGGACTTTGCCAAGGCCATGGGCACCCTGGCCAAAACGGATGCCCTGGACGCCCGGATCTTGGCTCGCTTCGGGGCCGCGATCCAGCCGGCGGTCCGGCCCATGAAAGACGCCACCACCCAGGAATTGACGGCCTTGGTGACACGGCGACGGCAGTTGCTTGCCATGCAGACGGCGGAAAAAACCCACCTCCAGCAAGCGGCCAAATGGATCCGCAAAGATATCAACGCCCATATCGCCTCCCTGGAAAAACGGCTCCACACAATCGAAGGTCATATTGCCGAGATTATTAAACAGACCCCCGGCTGGAAAGAGAAAGATTCGCTCCTTCGAAGTGTGCCGGGGGTGGGCAACGTCTTGTCAATGAATCTCCTCAGTAGCCTGACCGAACTCGGAACGCTCAACCGAAGAGAAATCGCCACGCTGGTGGGCGTTGCCCCCTTAAACCGCGACAGCGGAAACGTTCGCGGCAACCGAAGGGTCTGGGGAGGACGTGCCCAAGTCCGCGCCGCCCTCTACATGGCGGCCCTGTCCGCATCACGATTTAATCCGGTCATCAAAACATTTTATCAACGCCTGATTGCACAAGGGAAAAAACCCAAAGTGGCCCTCACCGCCTGTATGCGAAAACTTCTGGTCATTCTTAATACGATGGTCAAAACCCAAACAGCATGGAACCCAAATCAATATTCAACCCTTGACTTTAATCACGGTTGCTGAGTCTTTCCGAAGGGTCTATCCAGCAAGGCCGCAGCCATTTTGACGCGCGGAGCGTACTCTTGGTACGTGAGCACGGCAAAAGGGCGAGAACGCCGCTGGCTTGTCTGCCGTAGCCGCGCCGTCGCCAAAGCAGCTATGGCGCGTCGGCGACTTGGCGAAGGCTAGCGGTTTTTTCAACATTCCCTTAAAACATATTGATGTTCGAAACCTTAGAGCCAGATTATTTCGGTATTGGATTATGAGAGACAGGTTTAGAACTTGTCTATCAACTAAGTGACAAATAACACATTTGCAACGAGAATGGCGGAAACATTGCCGTATCTGCCGGTGTAAGCGGTGGATTAGGGATTGCCTCGAAAACTTCCGATTCGCTTCCCTTTTCTGCCAGCCTCGAAGCCAACGTAAAGAAAAATGGCCAAGGAGCTCGCCAACAAAGCCGCAAAACGCTATGGCAAAGAAGGATGGTTACCCCCGCAGGTACTTAAATAAACGGTGCTTCCGTGTTTTCCGTGGGTAACCTCCAGTCTCCGGATCCTTTTTCGAAATGAATCTACTTCTAATTCCTCTCCTTTGTAAGGAGAGGCGAGGTGAGGTAGAGTCCTGGGGCTATCGTGCAGCCATGAAGGTATCAGCAATTGAGTGCTGTGGAGATGCTACCTGCCCCTCGCCCCTCCTTACGAAGGATGGAGATCCAAGACCGATCAGCTATATGTTTTACCAATGCTAATGTCCCAAGCCCCCTTAATCTTAGGTAGTTACCTCGACCCCCGTGCTTATCCTCTAGCGACGAGGTTTGGGAAAAAATGATTGTCAGAAACCCCAATAAGGGTAAACGGGGCAACCGCTGTGAGTAAATCCCATCCTTAGTTGAAGCTTGGACAACACCTCACCTCTCCCATTAAAAATACAGATCTCTAAGACTCCGGATCTCTTATATCTCTCCATCACCTGCAAAGGTAAGAAAATTATTTAGTTGACAAATGTTGGTAAATCCACCAACATATAAGGAAGTTTATGACGAGACGCATTTCATGGATTCGAGTGGCTGAAAAGGACTTTAAGAAGTTCCCGATTACTGTTCAGGATCAAATGAAGAATGCTCTGGACATTGCCGCATTCGGGAGGAAAGCGGATATTGCGAAACCGTTGAAAGGGTTCGGGTCAGGCATCTTTGAAATTGCCCTACCTTACCAAACAAACGCATACCGGGCGATTTATGCTGTGCAACTCGATGAGGATATTTGGGTGCTTCATGCCTTTCAAAAGAAATCGAAAACCGGCATCAAAACACCAAAGCAGGACATCGATCTCGTGAAGGAACGCCTGAAACGATTAACGGAGATGTTGAAATGAAACAGAAAGAAGAAAAGCTAGAAGTCATACGAGGCAGTGGCAATATTTTTCATGACTTTGGCCATGGCGATGGAGAGTTGCGTCATCTCAAATGCCAGTTGGCGGCGGAAATCATCGGCGTGCTCGATGATAACGGTTGGTCGGTCAGACAGGCTCAAAAGGAAACTGGTTTTGATGCCGGAGACTTTTCTCGTATTCGGAATGCGGACTTCAAAGGGATCACACTCGATAAAATGGTAAGGATGCTGGAGAAGCTGAGTCTCCGGATGAAGCCGAAGTTTGAAAAAATACCCAACCGTTCACGTCGAAAAGCACACAAGGACCCTCTCGTTTCTGTATGAGGCGTTTTTGCCTTTTTTTCGCAAAAAGTCATCTAATACGACGAGGATCAGCAAAGCCAATTTCCCGGTACTGTGATTCACCGCAATCAACTCTTGCTGGAATCGTTTTACTCGATAAACTCCACACTGATTATTAAGGCTGCGGCTTTACCTCCCCCTTTGGAAAATCCCCCCATGCCCCCCTTTGCGAAAGGGGGGGGTAACCAGAGGCCTCCATCCATTTCGTGATGACCACTCAGCCTTTTCTGCCCTCCACCAAAATTGCGGTTGATCCCCTTTCCCATCAGGTTAAAATTCTAAGGATACGCAGGCGAATCAGGGGATCCCAGGGGGGGATAGGTTAGGGACCCTTTAAGTTTTTCTATTTTTTTTTGAGGGAATTCAGGCATAAATAAAGATTTTTCCGCTCGCCAACCTCTGACCCGTTCCTCGACTTCCTGACCCCGTTTTTGATCGAATCCTTGTTGGCGCTGGAGATATAAGGTTTGGGAAGGGAAGGCAAATTGGGAACCCGCTTCCGTAACAATATCCATAATACGGAAATGTAAATCTTCTTCAATTCTGGAATATTCATCTTGATTCCTCGCATCCACGAAGGCAAAGACGTCGAGGTTAAGGGAATAATCACCGAATTCGGAGAACCGGATTCGGGCTGGTTTGGGAGAAACCTTCGGATGAGAATAAAACATTTTCCGAATTTCAACTAATATAAAACGCAACTGGTCGGGTGTGGTTTCATACCGCAGATGGATCTTGGGGTGGTACCACATGTGTTCCCGGCTGGAATAATTTTCAATGGGCTTGCTGGAAAATTCCCCGTTCGGAATGACGATGAGGGTGGAATCATTTGTTCGCAAAGTCGTAGACCGAAGTCCGATTTCCTCCACAGTGCCATAACGGTCGTCAAATCGACAAAAATCGCCCACTTTCACGGGCTGGGAGGTAAAGAGGGTAATCGCACCAATGAAGTTTTCCAGGGTTTTTTGGGCGGCCAGGGCAAGGGCAATACCCCCAATACCCAGTCCCGTCAAAAGGGTCGTGACCTCGAATCCCAGATTGTCGAGCCAAAAAATAAGCGCGGCAACAATAAGAATGGTTTTGAGAGCATTACCAATGGGATTGATGAATACTTTTACACCAATGCTGGTATATTTCACTCCCTTCAGAATGCGCCCGGTCGAAAATTCAATGATTCTCATAACAGTCCAAATAAAAACGATGAGCACTAAAGTCCCGGCTTGGACAGCTGATTCAGCCACCACGGATGGATTTAATTCGAGGAACAAATAGCGACTCAGCAGAAGCCACCCGAGAAGATGCAACGGCCCATGGAAATATTTAACCAACTCTGTCGTTAAGGCCGTGTCCCTTTTTCGCAACAGCATGGCTATGGGATTCAGCACGGCAAGTAAAAGGAGATAGGATGCTCCGACAATAAGCGCCATTGCCACCCATTCCCACACATAGATCTTGAGAATTTTTACATCAAAGACCCAGTGGGGGAAAATTTCATCCAGCATCCCATGGCCAAACAACAAATAGAGTTGGGGAATTTGCTCAACGGTTTTGTTGGAAAATTTCCAAATAAATTCACCGTCTCCCCGTGGTACTTTCTGAAGCAGAACATCATAGGTTCGTTCCTGTGTCTTGATCTTTCCCACGAGGTCACGGTAAGAAGGGAGTCCGTCTTCCAAATGACCCTCTGGAGCATTGCTGAGGGCTTCGATATCCACCCAAAAAGTTCGGGAAAGAATCACTTTTAATTGTCGGGCGAGCTCTTCCTCGGGAAGGGTGGCAACCGAGTCTGATAAATTTCTGAGGTCCAGGTGCTGAGCCGCTCGTTCAAAGTTTCTGGTCTCGACGGCTTGAAAGAAAGCTTTCACCGTAGATTGGGGTGTCCCTCGATTGTATTCATCCCTAGGGATTCCCTTTTCCATTTCTTTTTCTACTACGTCGGTTTTTTGGAGGGCCTCGCTTTCCATCATTTGTTTAAGGGTTGGTTGAGCCTGAGCAGCATCATTCTGGAAGGGGACAAACACACCGACCATAGAATGGATAACGCAGAGCAAACCGACCAATGGAAGGCGCGTTTGGTTGAACCTGAAATAATACCTAGTGTCTGAGAGAAAACAGGATTGCCTAAGCGTGACGCGGGTTTTCTCGGTTTTTGGGTTGTGAATCTTTCACGGTATGTGAGAGAAATCCCTGAAAACAGCCTGTTTTTCGTGTAAACTGCCTCAACATTCACCGAGTGCACAGTGTTGGTTGAGGGAGGATCGAGACGATGCGGCAACGATTTGAACGGCAGTTGGACTTAGGGCAGACCCCAATTGAGGAAGTGCCCATTCCCCCGAAGAGTCGAGATGAATTGCCGCCGGTGTTGCGGGGGCTCCAGTGGATTTTTCAGACCCCCGACGTCAATGAGCAAATCTTTGCCGTGCTGGAACAGAAGATCCAGGGGACGAAGAAGCCGGCGACAGGACGGCCGGGGATGGACCTCTGGCATGTTCTGGTACTGGGCGTCGTCCGCCTCGCCTTGGATTGTGACTATGACCGGGTGGAATACCTGGTTCACTATGACACATGACTCCGGCGCATCATGGGTTTGGAGTCCCACTTCCGTGGAGAGTTTGGGAAAGGGTTTCATCAAAAGACGTTGAGTGAGACTGTCTGCCACGTCGACGAGGCCTTATTGGCGGCCATCAATGCTAGTGTGGTCCAGGCCGGGCGGCCGCTGTTTAAAAAAAAAGACGACGAGCCCATTCACGCCAAAAGTGATACCTACGTGCTTGAGACCAACGTCCATTTCCCCACGGATTTGAATCTGCTGTGGGATGCCTGTCGGAAATGTCTGGTCTTGCTCCCGCGTCTGGCTCAGCACCTGGAGCACTCGGGGTGGCGCAAGGCCTACACGTGGCGGAAGCAGCTCAAGACGTTACTCCGGGTCTGTGGGACGATTCACCATGGCGGCGGAGCCAAGAAGCGCGAGCGGCTCGACGCAGCGGTCACGGCCTATCTGCAGAAAGCCTACGCGCTGGAGCAGAAAGTTTTTGCCAGTCTGCTGGCTCTTCGGCCCCAGGCCTTCTCCCTGCTGGAGCAAGGGATCCTGGCCGAGGGGGAGTATTATCACGAGATGCTCATCAAGCACCTGGATCTCATCGACCGGCGGGTGCTGCAGGGGGAAACGATTCCCCATGCCGACAAACTCTTTTCACTGTTTGAACCGCATACCGAATGGATCAACAAGGGGAAAGTCTCCCCAGCGGTGGAACTTGGCCATAAATTGCTCATCACTACGGATCAATATAGCTTGGTTCTGGATTATACGGTCATGGACCAAAGCCGTGACGTCAAGGAAACTCTGCCCTTAGCCGATCGGCGGCTGGCTCGGTTTGGCGAAGGGTGCCTCCAGAGTTGGAGTGTGGATAAGGGGTTCAGCGCCCAAGCGGATCGGGAACTCTTAGAGCTGTTTATCCCCGAGGTCATCATGCCGAAAAAGGGACGGCACTCCCAAGCCGATCAGGCCCGGGAAACGCAGAAGACCTTTCGCCGCTTACGACAGCAGCACAGTGGGATCGAATCGGACATCAATGCCTTGGAACACCATGGGTTGAATCGCTGCCCCGACAAAGGGTGGGTGGGGTTTCAGCGCTACGTCGGGTTTGGGATCTTGGCGTACAACCTCCACAAGATCGGTCACCGGCTGTTGGCACACGACCGCCGCCGCCAGCCACGACTCCAGCAAGCCGCTTAGCGCCGCCAGTTGCCGGAAAGAATCTTCCCACCGAGGGAGACCTCTCTCACAAATCGACGGCAACGTTCAGGGAAGGGCTCTCACCCAGGACCTGGCACGAAGGGAGCACGAAAAAAGACGTTTGTAAGCACGAGAGAGGATGCCTGAGAGAGGTATTGAAAAAATATCTCGGACCATGCCCGAAAAAAACGGCGTTTTCTCTCAGACACTACATAGAAAAATCCTCCTTTTTTCCTGTTGGGAATACTACTCCTAAAAATGAGAACACATTGATTTCAAGAACCGTCGAAGGGGATCGTTTCAAGAGTCTCGTCTAGTCCTCTATTTTTCCATTCAGAATCCATCATGACGCATTTTTTACCGATCGCAGACCCCCAAAAAACTGTTAACTGTGGAGAATTCTAGACTTTTACCAGTAAGCATTCCAGGCCCTACTGGAATTGGTGAAATTAAGTTGACGGCTTTTCAGATCGGGTGCCAATACGATCTTTTTCAGGTCCTGGGAGGATAGATCAGGCCATTCATTAGGCTTTTTGGGAATGTTGAAAAAAGCCGCCAGCGGCGTTCTCGCCATTTTGCCGTGCTCACGTACTGAGAGTACGCTCCGCGCGTCAAAAGGGCTGCGGCCTTGCTGGACGGACTTTTTTGAACATTCCCTCCCACTGATGTTGGTCGTCTGTCCTGGCGAATTGTGTGCTTAGGGTGGAATTTTCGTTAAGTTGACAATACCGATGGCAGGAAGCCCTTCGGGCCTTAACCCCTATCCTGACCAGCTTTCTCAGTTTCTCAACCCAACCCTTGCTACGATTGTAGCCATTGCGGATTCGACTTCACATGCCCTTCCAATGGTATTGTCAACTTAAGCCAAATTGAGCTGATTTTCTGGTATTGTCAATTTAACTCAGGTTTGGCAGACTGGGCCTCATGAATACCAAAACACCCAGCTATCAACGTCACCGCTTCCCCTCTGAAATTATCAGTCACGCCGTCTGGTTGTATCATCGCTTCTGCCTCAGCTTCCGTGAGGTGGAAGAACTCCTCGCCGAACGAGGCATCACCGTCACCTATGAAACCGTCCGACAATGGTGTAAGAAGTTTGGACCGGCCTATGCGCGGAAACTCAAGAAACGCCAAGGCCGCCTCGGTGACGCCTGGTACCTCGACGAAGTCTTTGTCACCATTCAAGGAGAACGCCAGTATCTGTGGCGGGCCGTGGATCAAGACGGCGATACCATTGATATTCTTGTGCAACGGCGACGCAACAAAAAAGCAGCCGAACGCTTTTTTCGCCGCTTGCTGAAAGGCCAAGGCCGTGAGCCGCGCTGGCTGATGACGGATAAACTCAAAAGCTATGATGCAGCGCATCGGACAGTGATGCCAACAGTCGAGCACATCAATGCGGTCTATGCCAACAATCGCACCGAAGTCGCGCATCAACCGACCCGGCAACGTGAGTATCATATGCGAGGCTTTTCTTCATCGACTCAGGCCCAAGCATTTCTGACACTCCATGGACTCACTCAAAATCTCTTTCGTCTCGGCCGCCACCTCATGCAGGCAGTGAACTATCGGATTTTGGGGACCCGATCGTTGCAGGTATGGCAGGACGTCGTGTGCGCATGAGATGCTTGCCTTACCGGGTTCAATTCGTCCTTCTGTCGTTAAGTTGACAATACCGGCGGAATGGTTGTCTCTAACAGAATAGCTTCAAATGCAGTCTCGCTTGCGGTTCGAATTCTTTGCGCCAGGGTCCGCGGGAATGACGACGGAGTGAATGCGCACTACCTACCGGGGGGCATGATGGACAGCTCCAACCGAGGTCTTTCGATCAATTGAATTCCTACTTGGGTGGGAATTGAGCGAGCATGAGACCCACAGCTTTATGGATTCTTTTTGTTTTTTCTTCGGGTTTGAGTGATTGATCAATGTAGCTTTGTGCCGTCCCACGCCAAAGGAGATCTTGGGTCTGTGGGTTCAAAAAATCCAGAAACACTGTCCCCTGCTGCGCCTCTCTCACATAGGTTGTACTTGTTCCCATGCCTCCCCCCCAGCCACCCCGATACCGTCGTCCATAGCCGTAGGTATCATGAATCGTCCTCACATCGAGAACACCCTTCACGACGACATGGTAGTTAACTAAAAAGTCGGGTGATCCAGTTGTTTGCTTGTCGTATCCTCTGAGCGCCAATTGATTTTCGACGGCTTCCCGAAAGCGAGAGTCCAATAATGAATTGCTTGGACCTTCGGTTGTCTTTTGAGGGGTAGGGAGCCAGTTGTAGGTATGGAATTCGGAAAAATTTATCGAGGGATCAAAATCCGAATTGACTTGTATAGATTCCGCGCATCCTCCTAATACGGCGATTATACTCAAGATTGCTATTGCGAGTTTTCCAAACATACCCCACCTCCTCTGTTGGACGTGTAAGATATGAGTCTGAGGGAAGCCCTCTGTCAGTGGCTTAAAATGAACTGATGATGGCATCATATCGCTCGCACACCGCATGTAGTTCCGGTTTTTGGTATTTTTTCAGACAGGCCCGATAGTCTTTCATAATTTCGGCCTTTTGTTCATCAATGACCGCTTGGGCATCGGCCGAGCGCTTCACCGGGTTTGAGCATCCAATCAAAAGGCCTCCTACCAAAATACACATACAAAGAGCCCAGCGTGTGTTCATCATCTTTTCTCCTCCCCGATTAAATGGGTTCATGATCGGTGAAATGTGTTCGGTGTCGGCCTGCCCGGTCGGTGAGGGTACAACAGGAAAACCAGGGCGTCAAACAGGAAATATGGCTCTTCGCGAAATCATGCGGGTGCTTTTTTTGAAAGTGTCCCCTCATTCCCCCCCTTTGAAAAAGGGGGCCTGGGGGGATTTTCAGGCTGCGATGAGGACACCACAGGTCTCTGTTCCATCGTTGCATCCTCTTCTGTGTATGCCAGATAATCGAGCGGTTCCGGTTGAGTCACTCCAACAAGGGACATGAATGCGATCATATTGAAGTGGCATTATATCTTATGAAGGAGATTGCCCGTGCAACACTTTCCCCCTAAAAAATTTGGTGTGTTCATCGTCTTGTGGTTGATGTGTGTGCCTGTTTCTTCTCCCGCCGTTGGAGAAATCCAATCTGATTTTTCCCGGCTTGTGAGTGCAACGGTTGACTCGAGCCAAGAGATCCTCCCGGCAAATGTCTTGACTCGGGTCGAATTGCTTCGAAAAGAACTCGATGACATCCGATTTGAGATGGGAAGACCAAAAATTATAGATATTGAAATGGTGGTCCAAAATGCCGCCCCCCATGAAGTCTTTTTTCAGGCTCGATCCCTTTACCGGAAAGCGGATCGCGTTGTCGTAGAGGTCACCGGAGAAGAAAGTGTTCCCTTAGAGCTTGCGACCCCCCACAACATTCAACCTGCTCACGTGTTTCAGGTTGTCACTGCGGCACTGGAACGCCTTCGATTTCTGAAAAAACGTTTAGGGGTCACTCTCATGAATTCGGAGGGGCTCCCCAATTCTTCCGCCACACCTTCTCATGTCTTTTTTTCGATTGGGCTGGCGAATCAGCAACTGAACGTGATGGTGAATCAGCATTTTTCTCCGCGTGATGTCTCTAGACAATTGAGCTTGGCCCTTTTGTACACACAACGCCTTCTCCAACAATTTCCTCAGGCCATTGACAATTTCCCTATGCCGCCTTTTGAGAGAGGTCGGCGTCCAGGTGATGTGTATATGCACCTCATTGATTGTCATACGATACTGTCAACAATTGCCCAACATTCCAAACTCAAAATATTGCAATTGGCTCTTAAAAATCCGGATACAACAAGAATTCAACCCAACGAAGTGTATGACTTAGCTTCTTTAGTGGTATCTGAGTTGGCCTACCTTTTTGCCACAAGCCCACAGATCGATCCACCACAGAAACCTGCTCCCCCTGGTCTGACATTGCCCTCTCATGTGTATCAACAGGTGGGAAGTCTCTTGCTTCATCTAAAGGAATTGGAAGGGCAAGTGAAGTCGAACCCGCAATGGCTAGAATCGTAGCAAGGGTTGCATGGAAAAATGAGAAATCTGTTCAGGATAGGGGTTAAGGCCCGAAGGACTTGCTGCCGTCGGCATTGTTAACTTAACGAAAATTCCACCCTGAGCACACAATTCGCCAGGACAGACGACCAACATCAGTGAGAGGGAATGTTCAAAAAAGCATGCCCTGAGTCTTTCCGAAGGGTCTAACCAGCAAGGCCGCAGACTTGACCTCATTTTCCCTTTCTTTCTAATAAGACTCGTGGAGGGAGACCGGCGTCACCTTTCCCCTGAAGGATCGGTACATGAACATAGTGTAGGCAAGCACCAAGGGAAAGCCTATACCGAACCAAATGAGTCCCACCTGTAACCCATAGGCGGACGTAGCGGAATTATAAATTGTCAGGTTATAACTCTGGTTTGTCGTCGAAATCAGTAGATTAGGATAGTAGCCCCAGGCGGTGATCCCAATGCCAGCCAAAATAAAAAGGCACGAAGCAAAGAATGCAGCAGTATCCCGACCTTTCTGGCAAAAATATAGCATGAGTCCCAACGCCACAGCTGCCGCAAGAGGAATCGTATACCCTATTGGGTACGCAGAGTAATTCGCACTTAGGATCGGCTGGACATTCTTAAGAGAAAGAAGATTCAGGAGGATGATAGGGATCAGCGCCCACCCGCCTACCTTCGCAAATCGATGCGCCCGTTGGTGGAGATCCCCTTCGGTTTTCATCGCCAGGTAATACGCTCCATGAATACTCAGGACGGTGGCGCTTAAGATCCCCGTTGAGACGGTATACAGATCTAAAATACCTGGTTCAGACCCTGGCAAAAACGACGTCCAAAATGGGGTATGGAAATAGCCCTCCATGTTCAGGGGGACCCCGCGAACCAAATTGCCAACCGCAGCGCCAAAAACCACCGCTAACAGAAGGCTGGAAACCGAAAATGTGACATCCCACAACGGTCGCCACAGAGGGTGATCCAAATGAGATCGGAGTTCAATCGCTATTCCACGCAACATCAACAACCACAATACGAGAATGAGTGCCAAGTAAAAGCCGCTAAACCCTGATGCATAGGCTTTGGGAAAGGCAAAAAACAACAAACCGCCACCAGCAATCAACCACACCTCGTTTCCATTCCACACGGGCCCGATGGCATTCAGGGTGAGACGACGTTCCTCATCGGTCTTTGCCACGAACATATAGATGATACCTGTGCCAAAATCGAATCCATCCAGCACAATATAAACCGCCAGCATCAGCGCAACGGCCACAAACCAAAATGTCTCCATGAACAGAGCCCCTCCTAATACGGCGAATGCACCACGGGTGCTTCGCCTCCAGCGTTCCGCGGTTCTGGTCCGTGAGAGACCGTTTCAGCAAACATGAATAAGAAGAGAATTCCTAGGAGAAAATACATTCCGACAAACCCTATAAGTGTGAAGAGCACATTGCCAGAGTGAACCAGTGGCGAGATGCCCTCCGATGTCCGCAACAAACCATAAACCAGCCAGGGCTGCCGTCCCAATTCCGCCGTCATCCAACCGGCTGTTGTGGCAATATACGGAAACGGGGTAATCAACAAAATGCCCCACAGGACCAGTTTGGCTTTGAAGAGTTTCCCATGCCATAGCAAGAGCATAGCGGGAACCATAATGGCTATAAATATCGTTCCCAGTCCTGCCATGATGTGGTAGCTGTAATACAAAAGTGGAATATTGTCGGGCCATTCGTCTCGAGGAAAGGCATCCAACCCTTTCACCTCCGCCCAAAGCTCGTCGTACACTAATAGACTTAAGCCCCAGGGGATTGTGATAGGATTATCAATGGTCAGGGTTTCCATATTAGGCTGCCCAACAAGGATCATGCCGGCTCCACGCTCCGTCTGAAAGAGACCTTCAAACGCAGCGCCAGTGGCGGGTTGATGTTCAAAAACTTGCTTGGCATTTTCATGGCCCGTTGGGAACACAAGCAGAAGGCTGGCTATCGCTCCAGCCGTCACACCAGTCCGCAAAAATGTCTTCGCATAATCTGTATGCCGATTGGAGAGGAGATAAAAGGCACCCACGCCGGCCATGACAAATGAGCCTGTGGCAACGGCAGCCGTCATGTTATGTAAATATTGCCAGACCAACCATGAATTTG
This sequence comes from Nitrospirales bacterium, assembly GCA_963555755.3. GTDB lineage: Bacteria > Nitrospirota > Nitrospiria > Nitrospirales > UBA8639 > Nitronereus. The sequence goes on along the minus strand of OY820905.2, from coordinate 3,209,657 downwards.
TGAGGAGGCCCCACAGACTCGTTACGTGAAAAATTCCATCCTCAGTGACCGTAAACGCCACAGGATGCTGCATCCATGCATTGGTGGCCATAATGAAATAACCAGAGAGCCAAGAACCCAGAAACAACATCAGGGATGCCATCCAGTGGACTCGTGGACCAAACTTTTTTTCTCCAAACAACAGGAATCCAAGAAACGACGATTCAAGAAAAAAGGCGAACAGGCCTTCCATGGCCAGGGTTTGGCCGATAACACCTCCAGTCAACTCTGAAAATTTCGCCCAATTGGTCCCGAACTGGAATTCCATCGGAATTCCAGTCACCACTCCAAAGGCAAAACTCAGGGCAAAAATCTTAATCCAGAACCTGGCTGCATTGTTGAAGTGTTCGTCATTGGTCCAGAGTGCACGGCTTTTCAAGTACAGAATTAACAAAGCCAAACCCATCGTCAGTTGAGGAAAGAGATAGTGGAACGTGATCGTGAACGCAAACTGAAGACGGTCGTAAAACAAAGCGGTTTCCATGCTGATGATCCCTAGGCGAGGATGGAGGCGAAAAATCTCATTCCGTTCTTTCTATAGAAGCAGGCTTGTGTTATTCATCTACGGCCATGATCGTATAGTACCGTGTCAAGACTATCTTTTGGAACCAAAAAGATTTGGCCCCATTTTCTCAATTTCTTCGAAGGAAGGCATTTACGCCCCCTGTCCCATCCATTAATTCATCCGCATTGAAATATTTTAATTTTTCAGATGCCGCAAGGTTGGATAAGTTTTTTGACTATACGGGGTGAATGAATAGAAGGGACAAGGCGGTGAGGCCACTCAATAGAAAAATTAGAAAAATGTGGCATTCCACCGACCCACTGTATAGGGATGATGGATTTGGAACTTAATAGATTAAAGGGACTTCGCTGGCAATTCCAAATTTTTCAATAGCCCGGATTTTGCTTTCGATCTGCATGTACCGCGCAACTTTTACCGCAGGTAATACCGCCTGGACGGCTCGATAATTGTCAATTTTGATTTTCACTTCTTTGACCTCGGTTGCGAGGATAGCCTTTATTAGCTTTTTGGCCAGGGGATTGGGGACCGGCCCTTTATTGTAAGCATTGGCATATTCCCCTATTATTCTGCCGATCTCCACGTTCACTTCTTGGAGTTGGACTTGATAGGCTTCGTACAATGGCCAAAACTTCTTGGCTTCAAAACTATTCAAATCCATATTCATGGCAACGACCAGTTTTTTATCCGCTTTAAGTTTTTCTGCCAAAATCTCCAGTTTGGAGTCCCCAAAATTCTGGGCTAGGGCCGACGTGGCTAGCATGGCCATGGCTGCGAGTAGCAAAATCGTGCGTGAGAAACGTGTCATTATCCTCAGTCTCCTTCTACGCATGAGTCATTGAAATATAAAAGGTTGGGTCACTGAATGCGGTAAGGCTCGAACCTCGCTATGCCCTCCTGCGTCGGCCCGCTCTTAAAATGTAGCCTTCCCCCCGACCCGCTGTATGATGATGGAATTGGAACTTAAGGGCACCTCTAAAAACCGGATCAATCTCAATTTTGGTGGAGGTAGGCTAAACTCTATGACGCTTCGCCCGTATCACACGTTGTCCGTTGTCATTTCGACCCTTGGAGGAACTCTCCCCCATTCCCACCCGGGTCACGTTCTCTCGGGCCAAGCGATTTCTCCTTGCACTCGAAATGACAGAAGGGAGCCTTTGGGTTGTTCCTCCAACCAGACTTGCTTCTTACCCCTTCCCCCTCTTGTCATTTCGACCCTTGGGAGAAATCTCGCCATTCCCGCCACACCTGAGCAGGCTGTGCACCCCTCAACACGATCCCCATGAGCTCCGGCGGGCCATGGAATAGGTCCCAATTCCACCAAAATGGCAACTGGTCCTAAAAACCGTCCTTTTCCGTGATGGCAGCGTCAGCCGCGTGCTCACATCCTCATGTATTCGCCCATACACTCCGGTTTTCCGCGCGCGGCTTCCTTGCCCTCACAAAAAATGCCTGGTTTGTAGAGGTGCCCTTAATAGATTAAAGAGACTTCACTAGCCATTCTCAACTTTTCAATAGCCCGGATTTTGCTTTCAATTTGCATATATCGTGCAACTTTTACCGCAGGTAACACTGACTCGACGGCTCGATAATTGGCAAGTTTGATTTGCAATTCTTTAATCTCAGTCACGAGGACAGCCTCTATAAGCTTTTGGGCTATGGGATCGGGGACCAACCCGCTTTTACTGTAAGCAATAGTATATTCCCTCATTATTGTCTTTATCCGTTGGTTCATTTTCCGAAGTTGGACCTGATAGGTATCGTACAACGGCCAAAAACTCATGGCTTCAAATCTATTCAAATCCATATGCCTTCCCATTTGACTAAGGTTAGTCCCTAGACTAGTCTGCTGGACTATGGACACAGGGTATGCTGCTGATATCTTGGATTTTTCTGTTAGGTTCCACACCGAAGAAGCGTGCTTCGAGTACTTGCGGGCGATTCGGTGGCCAGACGGGTTTATGTGTCCAGCTTGCGGTCATCGCGGTGGTTGGTGGCTCAAAAAATATTTCCGGTTTGAGTGTTCGTCGTGTCATAGACAGACATCACCGCTAAGCGGCACAGTGATGCATAGATCGCACTTGCCGCTACGGCTTTGGTTTTGGGCTGCCTATTTCGTCTCCACGCACACACCTGGCATCAGTGCTGTGCAATTGCAGCGTCAACTCAGTATCAAGAAGGTGGATAGCGCCTGGTATTTGCTCCACAGATTGCGACGAGGAATGGTACGACAGAACCGTGAACGGCTCGCAGGAACAGTTGAAGCCGATGAAACCCATATCGGTGGACCGGTAAAAGGCAAAACGGGCCGTGGCGTCGCGAAAGCGAAAACCAAGACGTTAATAGCCGGAGCCGTAGAAATTGTCACGTACACACAAGGGGATCACTTTCGAGAGAAAGCAGGGCGTTTACGATTAGCGATTCTTCAAGACGCTGGAGAGAACGAGATCAAAGCATTCCTCAATAGCCATGTCGCTGAGGGCAGTAAGATCAAGTCCGATGGTTGGAAGGGATACTCGGCAAAAGCCTTGGCAGGATACGAACACCTGAGACGGACCCAGGGTGACCCAGCAAGTGCTGGGAAGCACGCTCCACACATCCATAGAGCGTTCGGCAATCTGCAGACCTGGCTGAACGGGATTCACCATGGAGTGGATTCAAAATACCTGCAACACTATCTTGATGAGTTTGTCTTTCGCTATAACCGCCGTGAGACTCCAATGAGTACCTTCCAGAGTTTGTTGAAAATCCTGACCAGCAGCTCAAAACCCTTGGGATTCAATAAACTGAAGCAACCTTAGTTAAATGGGAAGGCATACAAATCCATATTCATGGCGACGACTTGTTTTTTATCCGCTTTGAGTTTTTTAGCCAAAATCTCCATGTTGAAGTCCCCAAAATTCTGGGCTAGGGCCGGCGTGGTCAGCATGGCCATGGCTGCGAGTAGCAAAATCGTGCGTGAGAAACGTGTCATTATCCTCAGTCTCCTTCTATGTCTGACTCATTGATATAGGAAATGTTGAAAAAAGCCGCCAGCCTTCGCTAAAGCTACGGCTGACAAGCCAGCGGTTCCATGCCTGCCGAAGCGGCTTCGCGTAGGCAGGTCGCCCTTTTGCCGTGCTCACGTACAAAGTGTACGCTCCGCGCGTCAAAAAGGCGAGAACGCCGTTGGCGGCTTTTTTCAACATTCCCTACTGGGGCTACTGGACGATTTTAGAACTTTTCGGATCGACGCGACCGGGTTAACGCTCAATGAATTTGTTGCCGCTTAAGGTATTTTGAAAAATCTGGCGGAGGATTAGTGGCAAAAAAGTAGTCCTACCTTTGGAATAGAGAACAGCATCCTTTTTAACAAGAAGTAATTCCTACATAATTTCCCTTAAACAGCATTCTGGCCCGCTGATCAAGAGTCAACAAAACCTCTCTCCATCACGAAATGAAAACTGGACCGAATTATAGGGGGCGGGGCACTAAATGTTAGGTTGACGTTTGTATGGACAAATAGATAGGGTTAGGATATGATTTAATTGCAGCCTTTAGGGTTTGATTGGGATTTCGCCAACAGGCAAAAATGCCGAAAACACCGCCTGGGCCTGAAAGAAATTGAAGAATTTTTTCGCCAGCCCGGGCTGTTTATCATGCCGGATATTCATCACTCCCAATTGGAAGAAAGGTATATCGCCTACGGCCCGTCTCTCAAAGGGAGACCCATGTTGGTAGCTTTTACCTTTCGGATCCGGGAGGATGCAACACTAATCAGGCCCATCAGTGCCAGATACATGCACAAGAAGGAGGCTCAGGAATATGAAGAAAAAATTGCCAAAATTTAAATCCGACAAAGAAGCTGAACAGTTTCTGGAACAGGACCTGACCGACTATATTGATCCCCGAAAAGCCCAACAGGTGACCTTTGAGTTTCTCCCGAAAACGGCAAAAGTCAATCTGCGCTTCCCCCCTGAGCTACTTTCGGAGGTCCGCAAAAAAGCCACCAAGCAAGGCATCTCTTACCAGAAATATATTCGGAGGGCGATTGAGGAATCTCTGACCACAAGATAACGGCCACAAAAATTGTGTGGTTCCAAACGAAGATTACCCTGGCAAAACAGGATCAATCGCAATTCTGGTAGAGGGTAGAAAAGGCTGAGTGGTCATCACGGAATCGATGAAGGCCTCTGCTAAATCCCCCCTTCCCCCCCTTTGCAAAGAGGGGGATGAAGATGAAGAGGAATGGAAGAATCAACAGTTGCATGATTTCAGGAAGAGCTGAATAACGAAGATTCCCCGAGTATGACTATGGGGTATGTAAAAATGTAAAGGAAAAACTAAATTCCCCCCTTTGCAAAGGGGGGAAGGGGGGATTTTCCCCTTCTTCTCCACAACCATACCCCGACAGATCCACAAACCATGTTTTTTTTACACACTTTTGAACCAGGGGAAATACGAGTTTTCTCCACCCTCATCCCTTTGATCCCGGATTCAGCAGTTAGAAAACACACACCAGGTTGTTATTGTTACAGCCCCGACAAAACACGAGGATGAAGGCTTAGGCCGTATCCCTCTTGTCATTTCGAACGGATGTGAGAAATCCTTGTCTCGAGCAGAGCGAGAGATCTTTTCCAATGTGCAAAGATTTCTCCCGTTGGTCGAAATGACAACTGGGGAAGAGTCATTATTTCCTATTGCGGAATCCGGGTTGAAAGGGGCCGGCAGAAATATACTTTGGAAATACGGTATTGAACCTAGAAACAGCAGTTGGATCACAAAAGTCCACGCAAGCTCTTGATGCACCTGGCACAATAAAAAAATGTCTCATCACCACCAAGGTGAACACGACTTTTTTTATTTCACCATGCACACCAATATCTTATACGGCTTTTTTGCGCCCAACTGCCGTTTCTAGGTTGAAGCAGACAGCATAACGAAAAGAGTCCACCTATCTCACTCAAAAAAACAGTTTAACTTTCCCGTCCACCTTATTGACTTTCCCGACCACTTTACAGAGAATCTTTTTCGTGTCGGCCGTCACATGTTACAGGTGTTACAAGCGGTCCACCATCAGATATTGCGCACTCGTGCTTTTCTGGTTTGTAATGCGGTAGCCGGTGCATGGCGAATCACACAACTGCCTGCCGACGAGCCCTGTATCGTTCCAATCGCACTAAGTTGATAATACCAACAAGGACCTTCTTGATGATTCACCGGTGGGTGCTTTTTTTGTTTTGTTTAATCTTTTGGGCGCCTGGCCCAAGCTTTGGAGGAGTGTTGAGCTCCATTATCATGAAGGATGGAAGTATCATACACGGTGATATCAACCAGATGGTCAAAGGAAAACTCCAAGTTGAAGCGCCTTTTGGCGCCGGAGACCCGTTCCTCATCAAGTGGGAAGAGGTTCAGAATATAGCCACGAGTCAGTCCGTCACTCTGATTTTAGCGGATGGGACCAGCATCAACGGTACATTAGAAAAGGGCGAACCAGGGGAACTGCGACTCGCATCTAAGCCTTTGGCCATGACCATCCCCATCTCCTTATCCACTATTACGGCCATTAACCCGCCCCCAAAAAAGGCTGTGCTGTATCAAGCAAATGTCGATTTCGGTGCAAAATTTAGTGAAGGAAACGCAGTCAATAAACAGGCGAACTTGTTAAGTAAATTTTCGGCTCGGAGTGAACGGCTCCGGCTGAGACTTGAGGCTCGATATTTTTATTCAGAAGATGATAAAAGGGTAACTGATAGAAACGCTTTTGGGTCCGGGCAATTGGACTTTTTTATGACAAAACGCACGTATGTATTCCTCAGTACTCTCCTGGAACAAGATACTTTTGATGATTTAAACCTTCGCACGAGTGTTAGCGCAGGCCCGGGCTATCAACTCATTGACAAGGGAGACTATGCCAGCCCGTATTTTCGTGAAATGGAGCTTGCGGGAGATGTTGGAGTTGGTTTTTTTAATGAAGACAAAAAGATCGGAGAGGATATAAATTTCTTTACCTGGCGCTGGTCAGTAAATTTGGATTGGCCGATTGTAGACGACGTAATAATCTTTCACAGGCAACAGGGGTTTCCATCAACGGAAGATACGAGTGATTTTTATGTCAACACCATTCAAGGAATCCGGTTTAAGCTTTGGAAAGGCTTAAACTTCTCGTTACAAATAAATTATAAATACAATAATACTCCATCTGAAGGGACAGACTCCTCAGATGTCAAGGGCCTTGTCACCATCGGCTACGCTTACGAAAATTGAAGACTGTAACGCCTCATACAGAAACGAGAGGGTCCTTGTGTGCTCTTCGACGTGAAGGGTTGGGTATTTTTTGGATCAATCTCAATTTTGGTGGAGGTAGGCTAAACTCTATGACGCTTCGCCCGTATCACACGTTGTCCGTTGTCATTTCGACCCTTGGAGGAACTCTCCCCCATTCCCACCCGGGTCACGTTCTCTCGGGCCAAGAGATTTCTCCTTGCACTCGAAATGACAGCAGGGAGCCTTTGGGTTGTTCCTCCAACCAGACTTGCTTCTTACCCCTTCCCCCTCTTGTCATTTCGACCCTTGGGAGAAATCTCGCCATTCCCGCCACACCTGACAGGCTGTGCACCCCTCAACACGATCCCCATGACCTCCGGCGGGCCATGGAATAGGTCCCAATTCCACCAAAATTGCAACTGGTCCTATTTTTTCAAACTTCGGCTTCATCCGGAGATTTAGCTTCTCCAGCATCCTTACCACTTTATCGAGTGTGATCCCTTTGAAGTCCGCATTCCGAATACGAGAAAAGTCTCCGGCATCAAAACCAGTTTCCTTTTGAGCCTGTCTGACCGACCAACCGTTATCATCGAGCACGCCGATGATTTCCGCCGCCAACTGGCATTTGAGATGACGCAACTCTCCATCGCCATGACCAAAATCCTGAAAAATATTGCCACTGCCTCGTATGACTCCTAGCTTTTCTTCTTTCTGCACGATAACCCCAATATTCTACCTCTCCTCGCCTCTCCTTACAAAGGAGAGGAATGAGAAGTAGATTCATTTCAAAAAAGGATCCGGAGACTGGAGGTTGCCCACGGAAAACACGGAAGCACCGTTTATTTGTAAAAACTTGTATTTTATCTTTCAGACATTGTCAGATGGAAAGGCCGAAAGGAGTCGGTTGCCGACAGGAGAAACTCTCTTTCCGTCATCCCCGACGTCCTTCATCGGGGATCCAGGTTTTCTGCCTTTCCCTTGCAAGAAACGGCAAGATGGATTCCCGATAACGAATGTCGGGAATGACAGGACGAAGATACGCAGGCCATGGCCCTCAACCATTGAATGTGCATAGCATCAAGTGCTGCCTGACAGATAAAGTCTAAGTTTTTACAGTTATTTAAGTACCTGCGGGGGTAACCATCCTTCCCTGACATAGCGTTTTGCGGCTTTGTTTGCGAGCTCCTTGGCCATTTTCTTTACGTTGGCATCCAGGCTGGCCGAAAAGGGGAGCGAATCGGAACTTTCTGAAGCAATGCCTATTGCACCGCTTACACCGGCAGACATGGCAATGTTTCCCATAGCAGCCCCAGCCCCCACCATCGGACCCATGCCTGGTTTCCTTCCGGTCTTTACCTCCGAGTCGAACCCACCGATGTGCCGTTTTCCCTGAGGGGTCATTTGGTAGACCTGGCCCTGAGCCCGCACGATGCTTCGGCCCAGCCCAAATCCAACCACCATGCGCTGCGTGGAATTTCCTTCATCGATGGACACGAATTGGCCTTTGACCATGAGCACATTTTCTGTGGTTGAGGGAGTACGAGTCGCTCTCGCCGCCAGAATTCCATATGCTCCTAGCTCGGTCACGAGGTTTGCTGACAACGCATTGGCCACCTTTCGGCCGACCGCAAATTCCAATTCCCGCTTTGGGATTCCCTCCCTCCCCTTCAAGAGTTTTGTGAGATCTTTACCAATTCCCTCGTCAAGCTGAACCTGATCACGCGTAAAGGCAAAGTCGTATATCAGGAGCTTGTCAGGTTTGACCAGTGGTTCTCCGCCAAGGTATTTCTTGTGGGTCTGGGTTTCCACACTGGCACACCCCACAAATAACAACACGGCGAAACAGCCCAGAATTATGTAATGAGGAAGAAGAGATCGTCTTTCTCCTTGAGAGATCATGCTTGTTTTGAAGGGCTCATGGATTCGCATGGTAAAAACCTCACTTTGTTGAAATCGATATCTCGCGACCTTGTGGTAAGCCTAAATCATCCATCGCTCAGGCCCTGCGCAAAGAACTCAAGAAAATATTACAACAGGCATCCCAAGACACAGTCTTCCTGGGCGGCCCCAAATTTAATAGGGATTCACCATTTTCAATTTCGCCATGGACTGGTCGTGCAACACCCAACCCAGCTCATGTAGTTTTTTTGCAGCCAGGGCTGAAAATGTTCCTGAAATCCAAAGCTCCTTTCTATCCTTCGAAGGCAATCGCCCTAACACCTTTTTCGTTTTTTCCGCGGTGTGTTTGGTCCAGAAAAAATTATCAATGGGATAGGTGAGCACAGAGGAACCTTTTTCATTTCGAAATAAGAGCACATTTCCCACAGCCCTGACGTCTGTAATCGGAACCTGGGTCTTGTTATAGGCTGCGATCATTGCCGCAACCGCTTGATACATATTTGCGTCATCTAATGTGCGGGTGTGTGTTGAAACAAGGTGTAAAATTTTTTCGCGGTTTTTGGCCTTACTTAAAGAGACTAAAGATAGAGTGATCGCCGTTTGATGACGGGGCGTCAGCTTTTTGTTCCCAATAAATCGATTGATGGTAGATTCTGTAAATCCCATGCCTTCGAGTGCCTCCTCATTCATCCTCTGAAGGCCCGGGATGGTGTTATCCCGCAGCATCCTTCCCATGGTTCTCGTTAAAGACAAACCCGTTAACACTGACCCTGCAGGACCGCTGACGGCCATCTTTCCCAAGTCTACGGCAAATGTACCTCCCGTGGTGGCCCAGGCAACGCTGTTGAGATATTCATGCAATACCTTGTTGTCAGAAAATCGATTCACTCCAAGACTAAAGGCCAATTCGCGTTTATTCCGGGAAAACCCCACTAGTGCATCCCCGACTTTTACAGTGGCTTGGCCAACAGACGTTTCTCCTTCCATAACACTATGGGTTACCACTCCGATATCCCCGAAGATATTGGAAAGTCCTGAAGGGAAACCTCCCACCGTATCAATTGGATGCAGCACCAGATTTTTAGTACTTTCTACTAATGTGCCTCCCGATTCTTTTAATCCATCCAAAAACTTGTCAGAATTTTTCATTTTCTCCAGTCTGGCAATGACGTTGATTTCTTTAATCCGCACGGGAACCATGCCATTTCCGGTTGCCTTGAACTGTCCAAATTTGGAGTCAATCGTAAAGTGATGGGTGAAGCCGATATACGTCACAACGTATTCCTGCACGTCATGATTGGGGCCTCGCAGCATTTCCCTGGGTAAAACATTTGAAGCCTGAATTCCAATCGGAAGCTCAAAATTTGGCTCCTCTTTTTGGGCATTGGCTGGTAGGCCGCCAAGAAAAACTATGGCCGAAAGAAGAAACAGAATTCTTAAAACTGGAGATAATTTCGGAAGGTGGATTGAATACATGTTGGGCTCCAATGAAGATCCCCCAGTAAGCTGACGGGGTATTTAGAAAAAAATCGGAATACTAAATCCCCCCTAGCCCCCCTAGCCCCCCTTTGCAAAAGGGGGGATGGGGGGATTTTCCAAAGGGGAAACCCTTCGATAACACTCATGGCAGGCATAAATGATTACCCCGTTACAGGCTACGGGGAATTAGCAAGCTCAGATTTATTCAGACTTCTTCCCGTGACCCTTATCGATGAATTTTTTCAGGTCTTCAGCCCAATCCTCCATCACGGCTTGTGCATGGCCAAACCATTTCAGACCAGCCATCAAACTCAGTCGGGACCCTTTCTGAAAATCAATGGCGCTACCAATGGTTTCTCCGCTCACCGAATCAACCAGTTCCGCTTCCATTCCGGCCCCACCTAACCCGGCCCCGGTCAATTTGGTCCCCGGGTGGATATTTAAGGCGGGGTTGGTCTTGTCGATATGGGTAATGGCCACACGCAACCGTGCCACCCCTTTCCCCGGACTGTTCACGACTCGGTAACCTGTTTCGAGTTTTTCCACAATCGTTTTATGGAAAAACGTGACCTGCTCATTCAGATCTTCTTGATCAATCTCCTCCTCTTTCCCCTCTTTAGATAAACTCAGGATAATAGGGTCAACGATAAACTTTGAATAATCACCCACATTCATTTTGGGATTGATATACCGAAAACGACCGTCCACTTCAGGGTGAGGTTTCAGCTTAGAGTAATCTTTCAGAAACCCCGTTCTGGCCGTCTCTGGTCCGGCGCAACCGGAAATCAACACAGGCATGAGACTCACTAGCAAGCATGCCATAACAATTTTGATGTGCTTAAACATGAAGACCTCCCTCACTGAGGTGAATAAATTATTGCTTTCATTTTGTTCTTCTTTCCCAACCATTTCAATAAATTATTCCCGCCGCATGCATCAGCGGAAAAAATATTTTGAAAATCCCCCTATCCCCCTTTTCCAAAGGGGGAATAACTCGACTAAAAATCTAACAGGACTCTTATGCCCGTGATATAGCCTGTGTCTACTGCGACGCGTTCCGATTTCACTCATTGCAAATCGGGGGTTACGTGGAATCACGGTGTGCCTTCTATGTTGCCATACTCACCATGTTACGGCTCTGACCAACCCATATGATTGATCCCCCCATCAACCCTACTTAAATAACTTCTTTATTGTAAAGTTTATGAAATGGATTTCATTATTTGAGAGTTCGCCCTGGAGCCGGCCGGCCAAAGGACCGCGGGTTTGATCGATCGCGGCGTCTCCTCCATTAAAAAATGTATAGGCCACACCAAGGGTTACATCCTCACACCACACATACTGGGCACCACCGGATACACGATATTGTTGATCCACCGCAAAAGTGACAGTCCGGTCTGTGTCCGAAACAGGAGAGGTGTCGAATGCAAAGCCCGTCGAGAGTAACCAACGGGGATCAACCCAATATTGCATGCCGACGGCGCCGTGCCAGGTATCCCGGTAGTTTAAGTTAGTCTTAAACGTCGTCGTCGTACTTGACCTGACGGTGATCTCCTGCTGACCGTAATTCGACCAGTCCTTCCAGCCTACATTTCCCATGATCGCGAGGCAAACAGCTTCGATCCGTCCAGTTTTATCGTCAGAAACCTATCGGGCAATTTATTGTCGATTTCTACGCACCTCGGGCCAAGTTGGTGGTGGAGGTTGATGGCTCCCAACATCTTGATCCAAAGCATTCGGGGAAAGATGCAAACCGGACTGCCGTTTTGGAACAGCAGGGAATAAAGGTATTGCGCTTTAACAACTTGCAGGTATTACAAGAACTGGATGCAGTGGTTGAAGCTATTTATCTGGCGTTGCCGGATGCAGAGAAGAAAATCCCCCCACGCCCCCCTTTGCAAAGGGGGGGACCTCCGCGGTAACGCTGTAGCAAGTTAGCGGGATTAGGAAGTTCAAGGAATTTAGCTGAGAAACAAAAAAAATTATATCCTTGTGTCAATCCTTTCACAAGATCCCCCCCCTTTAAAAAAGGGGGGTTAGGGGGGATTTGGTAGAAGGAATAAACAAGAATGACAGGATCAACTATCGCATGATTACACGAAGAGGTGAAAATAATATGGATCAAGTTTCATGACCCTTTCGAACTCTTTGGACGCTTCGACTTCGGTTCCCGGCGTCTACGTTAGCCTTGAGGATCTCATTCGAATCCAACACCGTACTCGCGGGTTCAGCTTTCTTCCTCGTCAACCGGTTCATAGTCTTCTTTCCGGACGACATGCTTCTAAGGTTCGTGGCCGGGGTCTCAATTTTGAAGAAATCCGTGGCTACCTGCCAGGCGATGACGTTCGCTCTATTGACTGGAAGGTGACTGCCCGCACCGGCAAACCGCATGTGCGCGTGTTCACTGAGGAGCGAGACCGGCCCGCGTATCTCGTGGTGGATCAGCGGCTCGCCATGTTTTATGGCACTCGCCAAAATATGAAATCGGTGACTGCCGCAGAACTCGCGGCTGCAGGAGCCTGGCGGGTTTTTAATGCCGGCGATCGCGTCGGCGCCACAGTCTTCGATGATACAGATGTCATTGAGGTTCGGCCCCATCGAAGCCAGCGCACGGTATTGCAGATTCTGCATGCGCTGGTCGAGAAAAACCAAAACCTTCGGGCTGATTCGGCCATTCCTCCCAATCCCTCCATGTTCAATCGCGTGTTTCAGCGCGTGGCTCAAACCGCGAGCCATGATTTCCTGGTTGTCATCATCAGTGATTTTGATGGAGCCGATGAAGACTCCACCCGCATGGTGACGAAGATCGCCCAACACAACGACGTCTTACTCATCCCTGTCTTTGATCCCTCGGGAACGGAGATTTTTCAAGCGGGGAAATTAGTGGTAAGTTCGGGTGAGCTCCAAATCGAACTTGACCTGGGGCAAGCTTCAACCCGGCGACGGATCACCGAGTTCACCGACCGCCGGTTGAAATCGGTTCTGGCCTGGCAGGAAAAACTTGGGGTGCCGGTTATTCCTGTTTCCACCGAAGGAGACAGCCTGGAGCAGGTGCGACATCTTCTCGGAGGTGCAGCCCGGGGCCAACGAGGCTAAGTGGGAGTCCTAACAGGATGTTGGAAAATATAACCAGCAGCGTTCTTGCTCTTTGGTACCATCAACCGTAAGAAAATCCCCCCTTCCCCCCTTTGCAAAGGGGGGGGAAAGAGGAAGACGCCAGCCCCTTACACCCCTTCGCCAAAGGTGGGGGGTAAAGAGGAATGCGCCGTCCCCTTACACCCTTTGATAAAGGGGTGGTAAGGAGTGGAATTCACCATCTCTTGCCCCCCTTTGCAAAGGGGGGAGGGGGGATTTTCCAAAGGAGGGGTCTAAGTGGGTACTCCGAAAGAAGCTACCGGGAATTGCAAGTTCATTCATGGATTCGTGTGACACCGGGGAAACCATCAAATCCCCGGTCGAATGAGAGAATTTTTTCAACACTGTTGTGTTCCATAACAGCGAGGTGCAGAGCATCGCGGGCCGAGAGCAGGGTTGATCCCAACACAATCTCCTTGGCCCGTTGAAGGTCCCTTTGTGTAATGGGAAACACCTCATCCACTATGGCGAGGATAGTCTCGAATGCAGCTTGGATGGCATTTCGGCGTTGAATCGCAACATAGCGGTGAAGGATCTCTTGCAAAACTTCGGCATCGGTTACGAGTCGCTCATTGCGTGAGATACATCGCTCGAGAAGTTGTTGTGAGTCGGTTTTATGTGGATGGGCCGCCCCAATGAGGTACATTGGGATGTTTGAATCGATAAGGATCAATGCTGTTCCGTTGAGCCGTACCCGCTCGCTATTTCTGCCAGCATCTGATCAATATCAGCCGTTGGAAATTCATTCGCTGTGGCAGTCCGTACTGCGGCAAGTTTCTTGTCCCGATCGCCGAGTGGTTCTTGGCGATAGGCGAGGCGAAGCGTTTGACGAACCCATTCGGCCAGCGTCATCCCTTGCCGTTTGGCGATGCGCACAATGCGGCGGTATTCCGTTTCTTCGATCAAGACCTGCATTCGCTTCATAATGATGAGTCTATCTGACTCATGTTGATGAGTCAATTAGGGAAAATTTGAAAATGATGCCGGGAACTATCCAACCGACTCTCGACCAGCTCCACGATATCGTCCTCCCTTCCCCAGTAAGCTGGATTCCACAAACCGTTAGTTGGTGGGTTGTACTGATCTTAATTCTCATACTGCTCGTTTGGTCCGGCCATGCCATCTACACCCGTTGGCAAGCCAACCGCTACCGGCGGCTGGCTCTGAATCAACTTTGTCGGCTCGAAGCGGATCTCACCGTTCCAGATCGTCGGCTCTCCGCTCTCACGGAGGTTCCAGTTCTCCTCAAGCAAACGGTGCTCGCATGTTGGAATCGTCGCGAAGTGGCGTCGCTCAGTGGTGATGCGTGGCTTCGGTTTTTGGATGAGAGTTACGGAGGGAAGGGATTCACACAGGGTCCGGGACGTCTCCTTCCGACGCTCGCCTATTCCCCACTCTCGAATCTGGAACAGCTAATGGAAACTCATCCGAGCGACATGAATGGGCTGATCCAACTCATCCGAGAATGGATTCAACGGCATCATGTTTGAGTTCGACCTTCCATGGGCTTTCGCGCTTCTGTTGGCTCCCATTTTTACCTGGTGGCTCCTGCCCCCATACCGGGAACGTCAGGAATCAGTGCGCATTCCTTACTTCGAGAAGGTTGCGACCGCGGTAGGGCAACGCCCCATCCGAGGCGGTGTCCTCATGCACCGTAATATTTTTCAATGGATCTTGGGACCCTTGTGCTGGATCCTCATTGTGACGGCCATCGCCCGGCCCCAGTTTATTGAACCACCGATTGAAAAAATTGAATCTGTTCGGGATCTGATGCTTGCCGTCGATCTCTCCGGTTCCATGGACGCCCGGGACATGGTTGGCCCGGATGGAAATCCCCTTCAAAGACTTGAAGCTGTAAAATTAGTCCTCGACGACTTTATCGCTCGTCGAGAGGGCGATCGTATCGGGGTTATCGTTTTCGGCAATCAGGCATTTCTTCAAGCACCCTTCACACTGGATCATGAGGTCGTTCGTGCTTTACTGGAGCAGACAGAACCCCGCATGGCCGGTCCTCAAACGATGTTGGGAGATGCTATTGGACTCACGATTAAAGTGTTTGAAAACAGTGAGGCTCAGGATCGTGTCCTGGTGCTTCTGACCGACGGAAATGACACGGGAAGTAAAGTCCCACCCAAAAAGGCTGCAGAGATTGCTGCCGATCATCACATTACCATTCACACCGTCGCCATCGGTGATCCTCAGAGTACGGGAGAAGCCGAGATGGATTTGGAGACCCTCCAGACCATTGCTACTGTTACGGGTGGCGCTGCGTTCCATGCCGATGACCGGAAAGAGCTCGAGAATATTTATCGAAGGATCGATGCCCTGACGCCAATCGAGATTGAAACACATTCGTACCGGCCGACTCGACCGCTTTACCACTGGCCTTTGGGAGGAGCCATTCTCCTGGCGCTCCTGTATCACATCCTGATGGGGCTCGCCCAGGCCGCTCGCGCTTTGAGGGTACGACATGATTGACCTCAACCCCTATACCGAGTTTCATTTTCTTCGCCCCTGGTGGTTGGGGATTGTCGTACTCGCGTTCCTTCTATGGCTGATCCTTCACTTCGGGAGCAGTACCGAACGCCGTTGGCGTCGGATCATTGCGTCCCATTTACTGACTCACTTGAAGGTTGGCGGAGAACACCGGTGGCGCTTTCGTCCCTTACATTTGGTTGTGATGTTTATGATATTGGGGTCCGTGGGAGCCGCTGGTCCCACTTGGGAACGCGAAGCCTCACCGTTTGCCGAAGACACGGCTCCGTTGGTCATTGCTCTTGACCTTTCGGCCTCAATGAATGCCATCGATATTCAACCAACACGGCTTGAGCGAGCCAAACAGAAAATTCGTGATCTTGTTGCCCTTCGTACCGGTGCCCGTACCGCACTCATTGCCTACGCTGGTTCAGCTCATACCGTCCTACCGCTTTCAGACGATCCATTGTTGTTCGAGACGTTTCTTCCCGCCCTCTCAACGAAGGTTATGCCTGTCGATGGAAAAGATCCTTCCAAAGCTTTGGATCTAGCCGAGCAAATCCTGTCCTCCGATTCTGTGCCGGGATCGATTCTTTTTTTTACGGACGGAATCGCCGAACGCCACGTTCCTGCTTTTGTCGCCCATAGTGAGCGCACTCATGACGAAGTTCTCGTATTAGCTGTTGGCACGACACAAGGTGGGCCAATCCGAATCGATGATCAAACATTCCACACGGCTGCCAAAGGCCGACGAGTGGTCGCCACGCTCGATCTGGAAGGGCTCAATCTTCTTGAGAGTGAGACTGGCGCTTTTGTTGCTAGTGTGACCGTGGATGATGCCGATGTTGGTCGAATTCAGCGTCAGGTCCAGAGTCACCTGCAACGAGTTCGGCAAGAGGATGAAACGGCCCGATGGAAAGACCAAGGGTATTGGCTGGTATTTCCGGTCGCATTGTTGGGCCTTCTTTGGTTTCGCAAAGGATGGACGGTTCGATGGCAACTGGCGGTGTTAGTGTTCACATTGGGAGGGTGCTCACTCTCCGAATTCCAGGATACTCGCTTCCTTGACCTTTGGCTTACCCCTGATCAGCAGGGTCGTTGGCAATTCGAACAAGGCAACTATTCCGCGGCCGCGGAAAATTTTCAGGATCCACTCTGGAAAGGCATTGCTCATTTTCAAGATGGAAATCTTGAAGATGCGGTGACCTGGCTTGTACAGGTGGATTCGCCTGAAGCCTCCTATAATCTGGGCAATGCTTACGCCAAGCTGGAAAATTATCCGGAGGCGATTACCAGCTACGAACTTGCTCTCGAAAAACGCCCGGGTTGGGTTGAAGCAGCGGAAAACCTCGAGTTGATTGAGAAACTTATTGCAGAAGAAACACAAGATGAGGAAGAACAAACGGAGGAGGGTGGAGACCCAACCTTCGATCCTGATGAGATCAAATTTGATGAAAAGGGAAAAAAGGGAAAACGAGGGGAAGTGGATGTCGCTCAGCTTACCGATGATCAACTTGCGGAGATGTGGATGCGTCGGTTGCAAACCTCCCCTGCTGATTTTCTTCGTCACCGCTTTGCTGCTGAGGTGGCTCAGGATGAACAGGACAAGGATTCATTGTGAAAAAACCAGTTGTCCTCGCAACATTCTGCCTCGCTTGGTGCCTGTTCTTTCCTGTGGAGCCGGTTGTGGCCGAGGGAACGAAAAGTTTAACTCCGTTTGCCAGGGCCCGTCTTGAACCTGAATCGAAGGTGACGGTGGGTCAACCGATTTCTGTGATCGTCGAAGTTCTGGTTCCTTCCTGGTTCACCGGGGCTCCCGTCTTCCCGGATCTCGATATCCCAGACTCCATAACGATTTTTTCAGAACGGGGTTCTAATTTTACGGAACGCATCGACGGCCAAACCTGGGCTGGCCAAAGTCGTCACTATACGGTCTATGCTCAGCGTTCTGGTTCTTTTTCAATTCCAAGCATTCCAATCGCGGTGAAATATTATGGAGAGGGGGTCGGCGCGGGTGCGACGGCTACGGTGTCGCCTCAGCCACTGACGTTCACCACCCAAGTCCCGGTTCAAGCCCAAGGGCTTGACTACTTTATTGCCACCACACAACTCACGCTGACACAGGAATTTGATCGA
Organism: Nitrospirales bacterium; assembly: GCA_963555755.3. Classification (GTDB taxonomy): domain Bacteria; phylum Nitrospirota; class Nitrospiria; order Nitrospirales; family UBA8639; genus Nitronereus. The sequence goes on along the minus strand of OY820905.2, from coordinate 3,191,725 downwards.
ACCCCTCACATGCTCAAGATCGGCGAAGCCTTTACTCGGGTCCTTACCGTCACGATCCATGATGCCTTGTCAATGGTCATTCCTTCACTTCCATCTAGTTCGATGGATGGAATCAGTGTCTATCCCGAGCCTCCAACAGTCAGCGATACAAGTGGAGAACGAGGAAGCGCCATCGTTGGCACCCGCAAAGTCACGACTACCTATGTTGCAGAGCAAGAGGGTGATTATCAACTTCCGGCAATTGAAATACATTGGTGGGATATTGGTGCCAAACAACTCCGAAGCGCCACGCTACCGCCTGTAGAATTTCATGTGAACCCCGAAGTGGCTTTTGATAGCGCCTTCTCACTGCCGCAGGAACTGGTGACAGAAGAAACAACACCGACACAAGCCCAATCACGTGTTTCGCTTGTTGATCTTCTCAAGCGGTGGGGGATTCCTCTAGGTGTACTATTACTTGTGCTTATCGTTATCGCCAAACTCGCTCGTCGCTACGGTCCACCAATCCTAAACCATTTAGCTCAGAGGCGAACACGCCAAGCGAATTCAGAAGCCAGCTGGTTTAGACAATTCCGTCACGCCGCTCGTTCCGGTGACCCGCGTGCGGCATTACGGCATCTTATGTTTTGGCTTGATCGGATTCATGACAAACCCGGTGCGGCAACCTTACATAGCTTTTCCCAAGAAGCCGTTGATCCCTCTTTGACGCAAGAGCTCGAGAAACTTGAGGATGTTCTTTTCGGATCGACTACGACACCCGATCAGGCAAAGACCTGGTCATGGAGACCATTGCTTCGTCAGGTTTCGAGAGCAAGGGCCCGCCACTTTTCTTTTTCAGAAAGATCCGCTGCAAAAGATGCCTTCGGTTCGTTGAATCCTGGGGTTGAGAAAATTTAAATGGGCTCTTCGTGGAATCGTGTGGGTAAATTCTAGGTAAATATTGGATCGTTCATGGCATCTTAGCTACTAATGGTGGGGATTCTGAGTGTGTGAAAGAGGCAGAACACCCTTCCAGCTCTTTCAAACGATTCAGCGATCCGATTCCTCCCCTTTGTAAGGGGAGGCGGAGGTGGGGTAGAGTTGTTCGACTGATCACCGACACCCGCAAGAAAGCCGATGGCCCCGCTCCATGACTTTCTACCTCCCCTTGCCCCTCCTTACAAAGGAGGGGAATGCTGGATCAAATCCTCCTTGTATGGCCCACACGATTCCACGAAGAGCCTATAAATGAAGGTCCGCGTAGCAAACTGACGGGGTATTCATAAAGAATAGGAGAAACTTAAATCCCCCCAAGCCCCCCTTTGCAAAGGGGGGCTATAGGATTCTGATTTACTCTAAATACCCCGTCGACTTGCAGCGGGAAGCTACATTTCTTTACGTCGGCAAGGGGATGTTGCGCCAGGATGCGAGACGGGCGTGTGAGCGTTGTTGAGAGTCATCGCCACCGTACACAAGGGTCGATACTATACTTCGAGTATCACCTATGCTTTCTAGTCGATCCGCGAAGCGGCGAAGGTTTTTGAACATTTCGGACGTCACCGTTGAGGCAGACTTGATTTCGATGGCATCAAGTCTTTCACCCTGATCGAAAAGAACATCAATCTCCAGGCCGCGTGTCTCCCGATAATGAAAGAGATTAGGCTGCACCCCTCGATGGGTATGGGTCTTGAACAATTCGGAAACAACCCAGCTTTCGAATATCGCACCGCGCTGAGGATGGTGGCGTAGCTGATCCGCTTCGCGGATGCCCAGCAAGTAGCACACCACTCCTGAATCAAAGAAATGCAGCTTGGGCGCCTTGACCACTTGTTTGCGAACGTTCACATGCCAGGCAGGCAGACGGTGGATGATATAACTGGTTTCCAGGACCGACAACCAGGCTCGAATGGTATTGTGCGAAACACCCGCATCACTGCCAAGTGCCGAGAAATTGATCTCTTGCGCGGTACGCCCCGCACACAGCTTGAGGAACCCAGAAAAATTCTGAAGGTCACCCACATTGACGACTTGACGAACGTCCCGCTGAACGTAGGTGGCAATGTAGTCGGCTAACCATTGATGGGCCGGAATATTGTGGTCATAAATTCTGGGATAGGCTCCTTGCCATAACACCGAATAGAGTTCATCGGGCGCGTTTGGGAAGGCCCTTAATTCTTCGAAACTGGGCGGCAAGAGCACCAATATTCCACAACGACCCGCCAACGACTGCGCTACTGATTGAGAGAGCCCAAAATGCTGTGACCCGGTGAGAATGAACCGTCCCGGCTCCGGCCGTTCGTCAACTTCGCCCTGCAAATAGCTAAGCAGTTCCGGGACATTCTGAATTTCATCGATGATTGCGCCATCAACATATTCCGCCAGGAAACCCCTGGGATCATTTTGAGCGAAATCACGCTGGTCTATCGCCTCCAGTGAAACATAGGGTTTCTTCGAAAAAACCGCCTGGCACAGGGTGGTCTTTCCTGACTGCCGTGGACCGGTGACAGCGACAACGGGATAATAACCAGCAAGTTCGCGTAGTTTTGAATCTAACTTGCGAAAAATCATGGTCAAAACAATATGAAAAAATTCACTAAATGTCAATTAAATTTACAATTAATGCACAAAATGCCCTACCAAGGTTTCTTTTACGGACGGCAGATGCATTGTCCCCTTGACCTCGATGAACGGTGACCAGGGCAAATAGTGTCTGCCGATCATGGGGATGGCGCTGGTAGTTTTTCTCTAAAACCGCGATTGCCACTTTTCCCTTCCCCACCGAATTCAGGGCGATCCCATACACATAGCCGTAGCGGGGGTTGTCAGGTTGCAATTCCACAGCACGTTTCAAGGCTGACATCGCCTCGGCTTTTTTGCCTGTTCGTATAAGAAGCAAACCTAACGCGTGATGGATGGACCCATCGTCTGGTGCGAAACTCAGTGCTTGACGAAGAGCGGCATCTCCAGATAATTTTGAATTGTTTCACTAATCCACTAAAGAAGGTTGGCTTCGGGACCAACCCTTATTCAACCCAATGGAGGAGATTACGAATGATGGACCACCGGGGTTCTTACCTCCCCGCCTCCTTGCCTTGAATCCAGTAGGCAAACAGGCGGTTTATCGTCCCATCCTTTTTCTTTAAGGTAATCCAGGTGTTGACAAATTTGGTCAATTCTCGTTCTTCCAGAGGTAACGGAAATACGATAGGGGCTGTCAAAGGAATAGGACGTGGGACGACCACTGTGAATTCCGGATACACTAATGTCCAGGCAGATCCTTGCTCTGCACCATAGACGAGTGCATCCATTGTATTCTTCTCGTCCTTAAAAAATACCCGGGAGGACGTAAGCGAAATCACCGTGGCCTGGGGCAACTGTTCACGAAGTAACTTCATAAAATAGGGAGACTTAGTGGGGAGGCCGACCCTCAGACCTTTCATTTTTTTGACGTCTTCCCAGCTTCCAAAATCATGCCGACGGTGATCTTTGACGATGAGGGCAAAGGTGGCATCCATAAAAGAGGTAGAGAACCCGATTTCTTGAACGTGTTGAGGTGTCGCGACGATACCAGACACGATCAAATCACATTGACCATTAGTTAATGCCTTTGCCCCTTCTTCGCGATTCAGGAGGACGAATTCAAGGCTCACCTTCAGCTCTCTGGCTAACAAGTGCGCCATTTCCACTCCCAAGCCAACGACCTGTCCTTTAGAATTCCTAAACGCCAACGGTAGACTATCTTTAAAATGTCCTACTCGCATCACCCCTCGTTCCATAATGGTTTGAAGCCTTGAAATGGTGGGATCCTGCGTCACAGGTTGAATGGGTACAGACTTTAGAACCTTTGCTGATACCGGGTGGTGTAAAAGGGGATCATACGCAATATATGGTTTTACCCATACAGCTTAGCAACTCTGAATAAATGAAATTTCTTGTCTCTGACTCCTCGTACGAGAGCTCGGAAATGTGTGAGCTTGGCGTTAAATGACTCTGCGGAAGCATTGGGACTGCGATTGATGAAGTAGGTCAGGATAGTCGGTTCATGCAACCGGATAGACTCAGCAGGGACGAGGAAGGACTCAAGGTCTTGCTCTTCCACCTTCTGATACCAGTGCGTGAGTTTTTCGTTCGCCTCGGATTGTGTGGTGCGGTATTCGTAACACGCACGAAACATCATGGCGAGCTCGTAGGCCGTCTTGAGTGGTGGGTATTCGCGAAAGAGGATCGTGGCGCGTTCTTGCTGTTGGGCGTACCACTGACTCTGCGGTTTAAAGAGGAGATAGCGGCTTCTGGCCAGAAGCTGTTTGGGGGTATCTCCATTTTCCACCATCTGGGGGCGATAGGGTTTCTTCTCCTGTTGAGCGTGTTTGAGCTGGTGGTGTTCGTCTTTGAGGGCTTCTCGTCTCACCCCAATGCGAATTTCCTGTACCGCCTCGGAGACGAGGCGTTGGACGTGGAAGCGGTCTAAGACGAGCGTGGCGCTTGGGAACGCCTGTGTCACCATCGCATGCATCGCCCCTGACATATCCAGCGTCACTTCGGTAACGAGCGTTCTTTTCTCGAAGGGGATTTTCGCCAGCATAGGCGTGATATCACACACTTGCGTCCCCTCCACCATCGCGACCCATGCCCCCTGTTTGCTATGCGCGGCTTTGTTGGTCAGGACAGTGTAGAGCTCTCCATTGGTCACAGCCACTTCATCAATGCTCAACTGAGGGCCGATGTTCTCAGGAAAGAGCATCCACGTGTCGGCATGGTCTCGCTGGCTCCAGGTTGTGACTCCGCTCAGGGGATGCTTGTACTGCTGTTCAACCTCTTTGACCGGGATCTTCTGGGATTTGGCGATGGTGGCCAGCGAGGTGGCTTCCGTCTCGGCCGTCTTCTTTTAAACAAGCGGCGAACTCGTGTTCAAGCTGGGTGCCCGGAACGACCAGCTTGCTGTCGCGTGTGAGATACGCCTGCTGCCCCTCGAGTGGCCAGTACCGACGCCGAAACGTGAGGCGCGTGGGGCGGCCTCTGAGAGGGAAGTCGGTCACGGTGATCGGGTGAAACTTTCGGGCCACGATCTTTAGGTGTGTGTGTTCGTCGGTGAGTGGGGGAATGTCTTTTTCCGCAAACGTGATGGCGGTCGTGTCTCCATCGCGTGTACCGTTGGTGAGGTCAAACCACGCAAAGACGCCTTTGGGAAAAATTAATTCGAAAATCTCTGGGGTGAGTTCCATACAATGTCCACCGTTCATGATACCAATGCTCATTGTACCTTATACTCTGAATACCCACTATTGCGTATGATCCAGAACGACTCCATCGGTTTCTGGATTCAAAAATTTGTTGGAGTGCCAGCTCGTCGCAAGCGGTCCGGTTTCCGCCTCGCCATCTCCGACCACGCACGCCACGATCAGATCTGGATTATCGTATGCCGCCCCATAGGCATGGGAGACGGCATAACCCAACTCACCACCTTCATGGATTGATCCAGGAGTTTCCGGAGCCACATGACTGGGAATCCCACCGGGAAAGGAAAATTGCGTGTAGAGGCGCTTCAACCCTTCTTCATCCTGTGAAATGTTCGGATAGACCTCACTGTAGGTCCCCTCAAGGTAGGCATTCGCCACCAGGCCCGGCCCGCCGTGTCCAGGTCCAATAATGTAAATCATGTTCAAAGCATGCTCTTTGATTAACCGATTCAAGTGAACGTAAATGAAATTCAAGCCCGGGGTTGTGCCCCAGTGTCCGAGAAGCCTCGGTTTGATATGCTCCTTTTTCAAGGGCTCCTTGAGTAAGGGGTTGTCATAGAGATAGATTTACCCAATCGACAGGTAATTCGCCGCCCGCCAGTAGGCATTCACCAGGTCCAGTTCTTTTTTTGATAAGGCATTCCCCATTTTAGACCTCCATGAATATATGAATAAGTTTCGAGTTCAGAGTTCATTGTTTCGAGTGAGATTGAAATAACACAAATACACAAATTCAGATTCCTAAATATTTCCTAACTTTAAACGCAAAACCCGGAACTCTGAACTCTAAACGCCGTTCGTTGCCTTTAGGCAACGGACAGTCTCTCGTGCAATCCACGTTTCCTCATCAGCGGCCACGACATACGCATTCAGAGAAGAGTTCCCTTTGCTGATTATGGCGACATGTCCTGGCTGGAGACCAACCGCTGCGTTATTCTTTCCCTCGTCCAACTGCAATCCGCACCATCCCATACCCTCGCAGATCCGAGCCCGAATGGCGCTGGACGCCTCACCAATGCCTCCACCGAATATTATTGCCTCGGCACCTCCCAAAATGGCCAAGTAAGCCCCGATGTATTTTTTGGCCCGATAGCAAAATAGATTAATGGCAAGTTGTGCCTGCTCGTCGTGTTCCTGAGAGGCAGCGAGCAGTAATTCCCGCATGTCATTGGTTCTTCCAGAAATCCCCAACAGGCCGGATTTTTCATTCAGCCATAGTTCGACTTCCGAAGGCTCGACTTTTTCTTTCTCGGACAGATAACTGACGACAGAGGGATCGACATCTCCTGATCGGGTTCCCATCACCAAACCCTCCAAAGGGGTGAACCCCATCGAGGTTTCAACAGATTTCCCACCGGCAATAGCAGTGACCGAGCACCCATTCCCTAATTGCAACGTGATAATTCGAATGTCAGAGGGTGCGTTGCCCTTGAACTTTGCGTACCCATCGGCAAGGGATGCATGGGCAATGCCATGGAAACCATATCGATGAATCCCGTGTCGGGAAGCCATCTCATGTGGGAGGGCATAGGTCTTGGCTACCGCCGGCATGGTTTGGTGAAAGGCTGTATCAAATACCGCCACCATGGGAACCCTATCACCCAACGTTGCGTTGGCGCCTCGAATCCCAGCTAGACACGCTGGATTATGCAAGGGCGCCAATTACACTTAACCCCTCAATTTCCTTTTCAACCGTCTCATCAATCAAGATGGAGGCGGAGAATCTTTCCCCACCATGGACCACCCGGTGCCCCACAGCATCTACCTGCGAAAGCCCAACAGTGTGGTTCTCTCCTCCGGGTAACTTTCCGAGGCCCTCAAATATCCATTGGATGGCGTGGGCATGATCAGAAACAGGTTTGCTGATTTTCGATCCTGCTTGCCCTTCCGCACTGAATTCAAGAGTGCCAGTTCCACCAATGCCCTTGACTGCACCGTTGACCAGAACTCGATTCACGCCCTCTGTTTTTTCCCAAGATCAAGGAGACGAAACTTCAGAGAAGAACTTCCACAATTGAGAACAAGAATACGCATTTCGCTTTAATCCGATTGGGTGCTACGTGCTTATGGACTACACCTCCTAAGAGAACTCAAGAATCCTTACCCAGCGTACGGGTGGCCAGTGGTTCATCCTTCGTCAGGTGAATTTCCTCTTCTTCATGACGGATCATGAGTCCATCGCCTTCCCGCAGGGAATACTTCACCGTGCGCGCCTCGGCATCGATTTCCACCTCAATCCTCTGTCCACGCATGGTTAGCGGGATTCGCATGATTCCCTCACCATCCGGTGGTCTCCTGGGTCGAAACGTTAAGACTCCATCATAATCACGCATCCCTGCAAACCCATATACCAAGGCCATCCAGGTGCCACCCATTGAGGCGATATGGCAGCCATCCTTGACGTTTCCCCCCACGTCAGCAAGATCCATCAACAGGGCCATTCGGGCATAATATGCGGCCTTCTCGTACTCTCCAATTTCCAATGCAATGATGCTTTGAATACAGGATGACAACGAGGAATCGCCTGTCGTTAAAGGGTCGTAAAAGTCAAAATTGCGCTTCTTTTGTTCCAGGGAGAAGTTTTCACCATGCAGAAACATGGCCAGCACCACATCAGCTTGCTTGATGACCTGATGCCGATAGATAGTCAGCGGGTGGAAAGCCAAGAGCAATGGGTACTTTTCTGGTGGGGTATTCTCGAAGTCCCACCGTTCTTTGTCCAAGAAACTATCGTCCTGCGGATGAATACCCAACCTTTCATCGACAGGGATATACATGTTGTCTGCAGCGGTTTTCCATTCTTCGATCTCGGCAAGATCTAGCTGCGTTTTATTCTTAACAATGGCGAATGCATTCGGGTCTTTCTCCCGAAGCCACTCCATAGTTTCCACTGCATAACGCAGGTTTCCCTGCGCCATCAGGTTGGTAAACACGTTATTGTCCACGACGGTATTATATTCATCGGGTCCTGTGACCCCATTGATGCAAAATCTGCCTTCCTTCCGCTTAGAGAAAAACCCGAGATCAGCCCACAAACGCGCTGTTTCAACCAGCATTTCCGATCCATACTCTTTCAGAAACTCTTCATCACCCGTGGCATTCACATACTTCTTCAGGGCGTACATGATGTCGGCGTTGATGTGATACTGGGCCGTCCCCGCTGCATAATACGCAGAAGCTTCATCGCCATTAATCGTTCTCCAGGGAAACATGGCTCCTTTTTTGCTTAATTCGCTAGCCCGTGCTCTTGCCTTGTCCAACAGGCGGTATCGGTAGCTCAGTAAGTTTTTGGCCATCCGTGGATTGGTATAAATGAGAAAAGGCATAACGTAAATTTCAGTGTCCCAAAAGTAGTGTCCTTCATAGGCCTGCCCCGTGAGCCCTTTTGCGGCCACTCCGGTCGTATCGGCTCTCCCTGCCGCCTGAAGGATGTGAAAGAGGTTGAAGCGAATCGCCTGTTGAATCTCCACGTTTGACCGTTTTGTCATGGACTCGCTAAGACCGCTTACCTGGATGTCACTCCTTCGCCAGAACTCGTCCAGGTATTCTTGTTGGCCAATCTGCAAGGATGAAAAACCACTGGTGACCGCACGCTCCAGGGTTCGTTCAACTCGATCATCCATTTCCTCAAAGGAAGCCGTATGAGAGATGTGATACGCCATGTACTTCGTCAGGTGAATCGAGTGACCTGGTTGTGCCTCGATGGTAAAAACAATTTGTCCAAATTCCTCGGAGCATTCGCCTTTGTAGGAATAAGGACATTCTGTCTCCAAAGTATGATCAATCCCACAACTAAGCATCATCTTACTGTTTTTCGTGGAATGGCAGAGAACCACTCGACGATCTTGAACAACGTTCATGAGTGGATGAAGGACTTTGGCTTTGAACGCCTTGGCCTTGCGAGGATCATTATCGTCTTTAGAATTCTGCCGGTGCGTGGTGACCATTTGCGAGGCAATCACCACCGGAGCGTGAGCGTTCTGAACGGTCACTTCATAGGAGATGGCTGCCAGGTGGCGATGCTGAAATGATACCAGTCTCTGAGACTTAATCAGCACCTGCTTCCCTGAGGGCGTTTCCCACAAGATTTCTCGCTCAAGCATCCCGGCTTTCATATTCAGCCGACGATCGTAACTGAGTAGATTCGCATTGGGTAGCCAAAAGGGCTCATCGTCTACATAGAGCCTGATAATTTTCGTGTCTGTTGCGTTGACAATCGTTTGGCCGGTCTTGGCGTACCCGTAGGCTTCTTCCCCATACACAATGGGCCAGGATTCGTACAAGCCGTTGATAAAGGTTCCTTCCTGGCCGGCCGGCCCGCCTTCCTCAGGGCACCCCCGCATTCCCAGATATCCGTTTCCTACAGCAAGCATGGTTTCTGCCTGTGCTAAGAAATTGGGATTGAACTTCTTTTCGATTATGTTCCATTCATCAGGGGGATAGACATGATGATCGGGTTTGACGCGTTCATGGTGTATCATGATAATTGACCTTTTTGTTGGATAATTGTCTATATGAATACATATGCCTTCCCATTTAACTAAGGTTGCTTCAGTTTATTGAATCCCAAGGGTTTTGAGCTGCTGGTCAGGATTTTCAACAAACTCTGGAAGGTACTCATTGGAGTCTCACGGCGGTTATAGCGAAAGACAAACTCATCAAGATAGTGTTGCAGGTATTTTGAATCCACTCCATGGTGAATCCCGTTCAGCCAGGTCTGCAGATTGCCGAACGCTCTATGGATGTGTGGAGCGTGCTTCCCAGCACTTGCTGGGTCACCCTGGGTCCGTCTCAGGTGTTCGTATCCTGCCAAGGCTTTTGCCGAGTATCCCTTCCAACCATCGGACTTGATCTTACTGCCCTCAGCGACATGGCTATTGAGGAATGCTTTGATCTCGTTCTCTCCAGCGTCTTGAAGAATCGCTAATCGTAAACGCCCTGCTTTCTCTCGAAAGTGATCCCCTTGTGTGTACGTGACAATTTCTACGGCTCCGGCTATTAACGTCTTGGTTTTCGCTTTCGCGACGCCACGGCCCGTTTTGCCTTTTACCGGTCCACCGATATGGGTTTCATCGGCTTCAACTGTTCCTGCGAGCCGTTCACGGTTCTGTCGTACCATTCCTCGTCGCAATCTGTGGAGCAAATACCAGGCGCTATCCACCTTCTTGATACTGAGTTGACGCTGCAATTGCACAGCACTGATGCCAGGTGTGTGCGTGGAGACGAAATAGGCAGCCCAAAACCAAAGCCGTAGCGGCAAGTGCGATCTATGCATCACTGTGCCGCTTAGCGGTGATGTCTGTCTATGACACGACGAACACTCAAACCGGAAATATTTTTTGAGCCACCAACCACCGCGATGACCGCAAGCTGGACACATAAACCCGTCTGGCCACCGAATCGCCCGCAAGTACTCGAAGCACGCTTCTTCGGTGTGGAACCTAACAGAAAAATCCAAGATATCAGCAGCATACCCTGTGTCCATAGTCCAGCAGACTAGTCTAGGGACTAACCTTAGTCAAATGGGAAGGCATATGAATACAAATATATGACTACAAAAACTCTCCCAAATCCTTCACCACGACATCAGCCCCATTTTCTTTGAGCTCATCGGCATTGCCTTTTCGATCAACCCCAATCACGAGTCCGAAATTTCCATTGCGGCCGGATTGAACACCAGAGATCGCATCTTCGATGACGACGGTCCTTTTAGGGTCAACGCCCAAAAGCCTGGCACCTTCCAAATAGGAGTCCGGGGCAGGTTTTCCGGAAAGATGTTGCTCCTGGATGGTGTTACCATCAACTCGAACTTTGAAAAGGTCGTCGATTTTGGCAGCCTTCAATACCGCGTCGCAATTTTGACTTGATGTCACTACGGCAATCTTGATGCCCTCATTCGCAACCTGACGGGCCAGTGCAATGGTTCCTTCATAGGCATCGACACCAACGGAGTTGATGAGTTCGTTGATCAATACATTCTTGCGGTTTCCCAGTCCCCCCACGGTCTCCGTCTCTGGTGAATCGTCATGCGTACCCTCAGGAAGGTTGATGTCCCGCGATTTTAAAAAATCTCGGACCCCGTCAAATCGTGGCTTGCCATCGACATACAGTTTATAATCCGTCGCTATCTCGAATGGTGTGAAGGGTACTCCTTTTTGATTGGCACGTTTCTCTAAGTATTCATCGAACATCTTTTTCCAACAAGCGGCATGCAATTTTGCCGTAGCGGTAATCACGCCGTCCAAATCAAAGAGGACAGCATCATATTTTTCTCGTGTGATTGGATTCTTGCTCATAAGATAGCTCCTTCACGGCTTACAGAACCACTCGTGGAATAGTACATACGGAGTTGGGTATCTTGTCATCTATTCTGTTCAAGAGTAAATAGTGTAGTCAATTCGTTTAACGATTAGATAGACTTCAAAGGGAAAAATGTAGGTGCCTTGTTCGTTCTGTGTAAAAATTTTGCTTCCCTCACCCGGAACTCGAAACTCATTAGAGAGGGTACGGGTTTCTTTCTGGGGCATTCAATTGACAAAGGGTAACCTATGGAGAACAATGAACAGCTTGTGTATATCATCAGGCATGGGGAAACCGCGTGGAGCCTGAACGGACAACATACCGGGGTCACAGACATTCCCTTGACTGAGAATGGGAGAACACTGGCGAAGTTATTACAGCCAGTTTTGGCAAAAGAGTCATTTGTCCTGGTGCTCACTAGCCCGCTCCAGCGAGCGAGGGAAACCTGTAAGTTATCAGGACTAGGGGATCAAGCAGACGTCGACACCAATTTAATGGAATGGAATTATGGTGAATACGAGGGCATTACCTCTCGGCAGATACATGAAACGGTACCGGGTTGGTTGGTTTTCAATGATGGAGCACCTGGTGGTGAAACCCCCGAACAGATTGGTGCACGGGCAGATCGCGTGATTGCAAGGGTTCGGTCGGTCAGGGGTGTTGTCGCTCTCTTTGCCCACGGGCATATCCTTCGAGTACTGGTGGCCCGTTGGTTGGATCTTCCTGCCACTGCTGGCCGAAACTTCCTTCTTGATACTGGCACGCTCAATATCCTCAGCTACTATCGAGGATACCCTGCGGTCAAGACATGGAATGCCCTTCTTAAATCATGAGTTTCGAGGGTATTGTCAACTTAAGCCAAATTTGGATCCGTCTACGCATGGAACCGGTAACCTGACCCCTGGCAAATCAATGGATTATAGCCAGGTGAAGTGTTTGTTCAGTGTCCAATTTTCGTTAAGTTGACAATACCCTAAACTCCAAACCCAAATGGAGGAACTCCCGCTGTTGATCACAAGAACCCGCACATCATCCTCCATCCCTCCCAATCCCTATGCCAGCGTCAACTATGTGCCTCCCCACTCTGCGCAGCATCAGTTTTGTTCGCTTGATTGAAGCTGTTGGAGCAACTGTCGAACACCCGGGTCTTGAGGTGACAGCGCCATGAGGCGCTTCGCATACTGGGCCGCATCCTTTTGGTTGCCACGATCACGATGGATCGTGAGGAGAATCATAAGGATTTGGGGGTTGTTTGTATGATGTTGGAGAGTTTCTTCCAATACCACTATAGCCTCGTTGCTTTTCCCGTCCGAGTTTAAGGCGATTCCATAGACATACCCGTAGCGAGGATTGTCTGATTGTATTTCCCAAGCCCGTTTCAAAGCCGGCATAGCCTCGGCCTTTTGGTCTGTTCGTACGAGAAGCAAGCCTAAGGCATGGTGCACCGAGGCATCATGAGGAGCCACGTTCAACGCCTGGCGAAGAAGTGGTTCTCCTTCCTTGTCTCGTTTCTGCACCCGATACAGATCGGCGAGATTGACAAGCGCGGGATAAAAACTCGCATCCAATCGCAGGGCAGTTTGATAGGCTTCTTCCGCCTGTGGAAACTTCCCACGTTCGGCATGCAGAATACCAAGGTTGAGATGCGAACTCGGTCGCTCTGCATTCACGAGTTGCGACTGAACGTATTCTTCGACGGCTTTGTCTAGTTTTGCTTGTTGACTCGAAGTAAGTTGGCTTTGAGGACCCGCTGCGAGCTGGCGCCCTGCTTCTATTCTCACTGCTCGAACCGGATCGTTGATTAAAGGACTTCCCACCTCGTATCTCTGGCTGGGTCCTAAGACATCAAGGGCCCGTAAGGCGCCAATTCTGACTAGAGGATCTTTGTCCTTCATGCCGACTTTAAGAGCCTGCACCATTTTTTGACTTGGGTAGTCACGGAGCAGGGACAGGGCCGATGCTCGAACAATTCCTGGGGTAGATTTATCTTTAGCGAGCTTCATCAAGGCCAGGTCTGCACCTGACTCTCCTCCACGCCCGGCCGCGAGCATTTCTCCATAATGGGGCCGGTCATGTTTTGGGGGGCCATACCATTTCTTTACAACGTCTGCTGCCCACTGAGTGGTCTGGGTTTTATGACATTGATTGCAGGCATTGGGTGTGCCTAGCTTGATAGATAGACTTGGTTGGGGCAGGCGAATGCTGTGGTCCCGACGGGGGTCAATCACCATATAGTTTTTTTCAGGCATGTGGCAATTTACGCATTGGGCACCGACTGCTCCTGCCTTGTGGAAATGGTGTTCCGGCATGTCGAAATGTTCTGAACGATGGCAACGCGTACAAAGAGCGTTTCCGGCTTCCCGCAGTTTCAAGCCATGCGGCTCATGGCAATCACCACATGTGACCCCAGCGTGATACATCTTGCTTTGCAGAAACGATCCGTAGACATACACTTCATCCTGAATCTGTCCGTCCTCATAGTACAGCCCTTGTTCAAGGAGAGAGGGCAGATGCGTTTCAAGTACATGTTTCCCATGTTGATAATTATCATTGATGGTCCTACGACGAGAATGGCACCTGGCACAGGCGTCTATCTCGGTATGTGATGAGACATTAGTTGCTTGGCTGGCGGTATTCGCCCCGGCAGTGAATTTCCAAGACCTTTCATTGAAGGCAGGGAATGCGAACACGAGACCCTTTGTTGTGCTTGGATGCATCTGACTTCCTGCTCCCTCTCCTTTCGCCCAGGCCACATGGTGCGATCCCGGTCCATGACAGGCTTCACATGCAACATCAATGTCCGTCCACGTCGTTTCATATTGATTTTTTTCTAAGGAATATTTTTTTTGGAGATTGGTTGAGTGGCATTCCGCACACATGTAATTCCAGTTTTGATTCGGGCCTGTCCAATGCAACTCATCATCGTGTGGAATCTTTTCATTTGGATAGAGATGAAACCAACGTTGCCCGCCTTCTTCTTTAGATCGACTATCCCAGGCTATTCCCAACGCTTGATACCGCCCACCAGGAAATTCAATGAGATATTGCTGCAAGGGTGTCACTCCAAAGGTGTACTTGATTCTGTACTCTTGAAGTTTCCCATCTGGTCCATCCGTTTTCACCAAGAATTTTCCATCTCGTTGAGAAAAGGTTGAGGTCACTCCAAAATGCGTAAACGTTGTGTTGCCAAAATCTCCAAGAACTGTGCTCTGAATTGCCTTCTTCATGGCCAGTGCATGGTGCGATTCTTCCCATGTGTTGGAAATCTCCTGATGGCATTCTGCACATATGTTGGCGCCTATGTATGCGGCGGGTTCAGCCATGACCGTTTTTTTATCGGACGTGTTGGTGGGCGTCGGGACTTTGTCTTCGCTACAGCCCTGTAAGGACATAGCGAACAAAAGAGGTAGGATCAGTACGGAAAGGATAATATTCAAACTTCTCTCAGGCACCTGTACGGCTTCTTTATCCTTCCAGGAAATGGCCGCACCTTCTTATTGTGACAACCAGTCAGGATTTTCCCGAGCGAGCCCATATAATTCATCGAGTTGTCCTTGGAGCCTTTTGGCTAATTGAAACACATGGGAAGGAAACTTTGTGCCCGGGAATGGTACAGTTGGCATCGTATGCCCACGGTACTTTTTCCCATGAATATATGCCAGATCAGAAAGCAGCAAGGTGGCTAAATCATACACATCACTCGGTTGAACCTGAAATTCGGGTGCCACCTTCCTTGCAGTACTTCCGTCTATGCGAAGGATCGACACACCCGACACGTTGGCAAATTCTTCGAGCTGTTCAAAGCAGCGTATGAGTTGCAAGAAAACATCTGTAGGAGTTTTTCCTCGTTGGAATGGTGGTAGCGATGCCGAATCCTGATCCGTGCCGAATCCTTCCAGTAAAGCCCGGGCATAGTGCCGAGCCGCTTCTAGTTGTTGGTACACCTCACTGGGCGAAAATCGCTGCTGCAACATCACGTTCAGTTGACGATTGGCCCGGACTACCGCCCGGCCTACTTCGGTGGGAGTCGTCGTGACAGGGCTTGCTCTTTCCGTGAAAGATTCAGGAATATTGAGTTCCGTTTTAATGACTAATAACCGGCGATAGGCCGCATTGACCAATAGCCACACATGGTAGGGACTAATTTCTTCCACTGAAACGGGTATCGGTTTGAGGCCTGTACTTCCTGTCAATTCCAACGCAAACCGATCAGCTTTAATGTACAAGGTCAGCGCCTGAAAATACACTTCATGGGGACGGGCCTTTGTCGCTAAATGCATCTGGCGTGTATCGTGCGGCTTTCCCATCTCTATGCGAATACTCTCAAGCTGTTGCTGGAACAATTGAACACGTGCGAGCACATCCGCCGGTTGGATGCTGTCCCGCTCTACGGTCCGACCACTGATGGGAGGAGGAGACGATAACCACGATTGCGCTGCCACGGTTGGCACGCCAAGGAAGAAACTAACAACCGTAGACCCAATGATCGTGACCACGGTGAGTATTTTGATATCGACTGAATTCCACGACAATGTTGTTGCTCGCATGGACACACCTAGTTTAAATTTTTTGTAATCGATGTTAAATGGCACCTTCCCAAGGACCTTCTTTTTTGTTCATTTCCTCCGGGTCAGCATCCCTTACTGGAGAGATTCCATCCCCAGGTTTGCAAGAGCATCTTGATGCATCTGGGCAGCCGTGATCCGTATTCCCCTCACACGGAGTACCGGAGGATACAGGCGATACAAATTGGGATTTTGTATTTCCAGACTGAAGGATTCGCTCTCTGAAAATGGGGCAAGGAATTTCTTTTCTCCTATGGGCACACGGTAATAGGGCTTTCCCGTTTCGGTTTCACCGTGAGCATCGGGTAATTCCAGCTTGGATGTGACATCCTGAAAGTTCGACATTTTTTGTATTCGCTCGACGACTACTATCAGGGATTCGGCCAGAACCGGGTCGCCCGTCTGATTCTTCAAGCGGACCACGTAAAATGTTTCTCCACGTGATGATACGCGACCACTCGAAAATAGTTCTCCACCCTTGTTGACTTCAAAGGAGAGAAGTGGAATCACCCCTCCTGTAATATCGGGTAATTCGTCAACAGATATCTCTGCTAGAAGTAAGTTGGGGGACAAGAATATTAATAGTGCCCAAACCAAAGCCCATCTCATACGAATATCCAAATATTCTTCTTCAATATAGGGAATGTTGAAAAAAGCCGCCAGCCTTCGCTAAAGCTACGGCTGACAAGCCAGCGGTTCCATGCCTGCTGAAGCGGCTTCGCGTAGGCAGGTCGCCCTTTTGCCGTGCTCACGTACTGAGAGTACGCTCCGCGCGTCAAAAGGGCTGCGGCCTTTCCTTCGACTCTGCTCAGGACAGGGCTGGATAGACCCTTCGGAAAGACTCAGGGCATGCTTTTTTGAACATTCCCTCCCACTGCTGTTGTCCGTCCTATCATGGGCTTGTATTGGCCTTTGGAGTGAAATATTCAACAGTCCCATATATTGAATAACATAAAGACCCTATCCCAAAACACCCTGAACCTCTTATTTCTTCACGGCTTTTTCAGGAGGAATACAGTCTAAGGTCATGCCGCGCAACTTGCACAGGCGATAACGGACTTGGTAGGCCCAATACAAATTCACCTCTTCCACATCGTTCCAGGTATTAAACGAGCCTTTTACATTTTTTGATCCTGCTCTCCGGTCAATCCCGGCCATAAGCAATTCGCCGGTTTGGGCATCCGTCATTTTGGCTTCCACACTGGCCTTGCCGACAAACCCCGCAGTCCCTGTCGCAAGGTACTTCGCTTCGGACATCAACCGCATTTGTGGGACTACTGAAGACACGGTGTCTAAGCCAATCGTTGACTCCTCCGCCTCCGTGAGTGCCGCCTGAATCCGTAAAGTTCCCGGTCCCGGCTGATGAACTATGTCATAATCTTTTCTTAAAACCTCAATGAGTTTTGACCACAAATCGTTTGCCATGCGCTGCCGGTCCTCCGGACTGACATCAAGGAGTTGGCTATCTTTCCCGAGCCGGACCGTCACGGGATCGACGATCACCTTAAAGTACGAGGTCCAGTTGACTTTGGGATTGCGATAGACCAACAGTGCCTCTCCTTCTCCGCCTTCCCTCAGGATGGAGTAATCTTTGAGAAAACCTGTCTTCTCCACACTTCGCGCTTGACGCGTTTGGGCACAGCTACTGAGTAATACGACACATAACAGAGTGAGTAATACCTGATTCGCTTTCATTTTTCCCATCCTTGTATTTTATGGAGTTATCACCCAACGGGCCCCACAACACCACAATTGAAGTGAGGTGCTCCTGTCCAACACCTAACAGCCCCTTTATATGTATAGAGAATGAGGCAAAAATGATACTGTCAATTATTCCAGTTTACTAGCAACTGAAATTATCTGTGACAGATGGCTGCCGAATTGACCGGGGTCTGAGCAAGAATGGCTGCGGGTTGGTCGATTCTTCACAGGGGCCAGTCTGGAAGTGTTTGGTATAGCGTCACTGCTTCGGCACGGCACACCTCGTTGCGCATTCTCGCGCGTTTCAGATACGGCCACACTATCGGGAGTACCCCAACCTTACAGCTATCGCATTGCAGGTATTATAAGTTGGATTGATCCTGCCCCGTCTATACATTCATCCCATCGAAAAATTTGAGTTTTTCAGAGACCGCAAGGCCGGATGAGTTTTTTGACCATACGGGTTCCCTAAACTTAAAATCCCCTGAGTCCATTTTTGAAATCGGCCACAAGGGTACGCAAGCATGACAAAGCACCGACCTGCCTGCGCGAAGCCGCTCCGGCGAAGGCAGGGAACGCCGCTGGCGTTCTTTTTCAACCTCTTGCTAGAATACCTGACGATACCGACGTCCGAAGGACGCACCCTAAACTGAACAAAGATGGCATGATCTAATGAGTTGGGCAAATGAATGAGGGAGAATTGGGGTATGTGGTGAAACATGAATATTGCGATGTGCTAGTGATAGGTGGTGGCCCCGGTGGTATCAGTGCGGCAAGCAAGCTCGCCCTCACGGGGAAAAAATGCATCATCATCAACGATGGCCCATTGATGGGTTACGGCATTGAAGGCGCATTCAAAACCAAGGCTGCCTTTGAAATCACGCGTGAACACCTGCACATCAGGTATCTTGAAGATGTTTACGGCCAAGTTCTCACACTGGATTTCACCAAGCTTCATCACGGCATTGAAGAATCGTCTGATCAACTTTCTGCCATGCTTGAATCCAGACTAAACCGACTACATGTTACAGTCGTTCAAGGCAGGGCCAGCTTTTGCGAAGCCAAACGCGTACGTGTCGGCGGGGATGAATACTCCGGCGACCAAATCATCATCGCTACCGGAACGCGTCCGCGCATTCTGCCTGGCATGCCCCTGGACAGTCCCAAAGTGATCACCAGCGACGAAGCCATGGCTTTGACAAACACTCCGAAATCGATACTCATCCTGGGTGCCGGCATCATCGGCTGTGAGTTTGCAAGCATCTTCAATGCCGTGGGGACCGAGGTGTATCTCGTTGACACGTGTGAACATATCATGGGCCATGAAGACCCTGACGTCAGCCGTTTTCTAGAGAATGCTTTTAAAACCAGAGATATCCACGTGATTCCTTCCAGCAGATATCAAGGTATGGAACTGACAGAAAACGGCGTGAAAACAGATATCACCACGCAACACATTGAGACGGAAATGGTATTGGTTGCCATTGGCCGCTCGGCTTGCAGCGATACGATGAATCTGGAGGTCACCGGCGTTGAAACAGATCAGCGTGGTTACATCACCATCAATGAAAATATGCAGACCAACATGCCAGACATCTATGCTGTTGGCGACATCGGCTATCGCAACACCTCCACAGACCTTTCGCTGGTACATGTTGCTGAAGCAGAAGGACGACGCGCAGCAGCCCACATCCTGGGCATCGATTATCCACAAAGTATGGATCATATCCCTTACATTATTTTCACCGTCCCCATGCTCGCCGGTGCGGGTCTGTCTGAAACCGCAGCACGCGAAAAATATGGTGACGTGCGTGTTGGCAAATATCCCTTCGCCAGGAATCATCGCGCCCATGCCATGCGGCCACCCATTGGTTTTGTCAAACTGATCGTGGGGCCTGAAGGGGACGATCGAATTCTGGGTATTCGCGCCATTGGTGCGGGTTCTGATACCATCATCGGCGCTGGTTCCCTCATGATCGAACGGGAACTGCCATACACCTACCTGCTTGAATCAATCTTCCCCCATCCCTCACTTCTGGAATGTCTTAAAGGGGCCGCCCATATCATTGCCGGCGACGGGCTGCAATATGAGGAAGGTGAAGAGCTCACACTTGCACAGGCGATCGAACAGATACATCATCATTAAGTAACACCGGCAATTGTCAAATTGAGCAAGGCTTGGAAGACTGGGTGCGTTTTTGTACAGTTGGTTATCATTAATCAGCTCCCCTGCATTCTTTCGACCGCGCTTTTGGCGAAATCCAAGTTAAAAATCGCAAACGAAATACAGGAGACTTCACCTGAAAATTCAGAAGACGTGTCCAGGTTCTTTCCTCCCTTGGGCTTTGTCCCAAGCTGCCTTCTTAGCTTGCTGTTTTGGGATGGCTATTCAGCCGGCTTTGGGAGCCTCCCCCAACCTAGAAAAAGGAAAAGAAACGTACAAAACCTATTGCCTGAACTGTCACGGTATACATGGCAAAGGCGATGGACCGACTAGCAAGGTGTTAACACCCCCTCCAGCTGATTTCACCAGCAAGAAAATTAGAGGAAAAGCTGATGAAAAGCTATTGGCCATTATTGAGAACGGAAAGCCGAAAACGGCTATGCCTCCCTGGAAAGGGACACTTTCCGAGCAGCAGAGGCGAGATGTATTGGGGTATATCCGAACCCTCGGGAACTAAGGATTAAACGGGTAGGTGTTGTCAACTTAACGAAAATTCCACTCTTAGCACACCATTCGCCTGGAGGTAATCCATTGATTAGTTCATACTCTCAAAAATGGAAAACACCATTAAGATTGTCTGCTTCAACCTAGAAACGGCAGTTGGGCGCAAAAAAGCCGTGTAAGATATTGGTGTGCCTGGTGAAATACAAAAAGTCGTGGTCACCTTCGTGGTGATGAGACATTTTTGTATTTTGTGAGGAGCCTGTCCGAGATTAGCGATCGTGACGAGGAGGTGCTGGTTTGAGTCAGATGTTTCGATCGTTTGAGGCGAATAGTGGTGACTATTTAACGAAAAGGATCGAAAGATCTGGCCAAATCCAGCGCACCCGCAGTAGATCGGTCTAATCTGGGACAGGCTCCTAGGTGCGCCAAGAGCTTGCGCGGACTTTTGTGATCCAACTGCTGTTTCTAGGTTCAATGTTCTGCCCTTACCGCCTTAATTTTCAGACCCACACAACATGTCTTTCTGATGACCATCCCATTTCTGTTGGTTTTCCCTGCATTTTAATATCTAAATTCCCTAAAGTTGACCCGGAAAAAGAGCGTATAGAGGACAGGCACAACCCCGAGGGTCAAAACGGTTGCAAAGACCAAACCAAAGATGATGGAAATGGCCATGGGCTCCCACATTGGACCACCACCCAACCACAGGGGAATGAGGCCGCCAACTGTGGTAATGGTCGTTAAGACAATAGGACGTAATCGTTTTTGTGCAGACTCAATCACCGCGCGAGCCGGCTCCAACCCATTCTCCTCTATTTCAATTTGAATACGATCAAGTAACACAATCGCATTGTTGATGACTATCCCTGCTAAGGCAATGATGCCCAAGAGGGTCATAAATCCAAAATATGATTTCGCAATGAGCAGACCGGCAACGACACCAATAATCCCAAGTGGAATGGTCAACAGAATAATGGCCGGCCGCCTCACCGAGTTAAACTGCCCAACGAGGAGCAACACAATAAGCAATCCAGCCACGTACAGCTTGGCGCCAATGGATTTCTGCGCCTTTCCAGATTTTTCGGTTTCTCCGCCCAATTCCCAAAAGTAACCGAAGCCCCACGTCTTTTCCTGTTCCTCCAACCATGGTTTCAATATGCTATTGATCTCTGTGGCCGTGAGACCAGGTACCAGGCTGGCCTCGACCGTCACGGTCTGCAATCGGTCGCGACGCATGATCTTGGCTGGCTGCCACACGATATCTAGATCAGCCACTTGCTTTAACGGCACGGACCGCCCTGTGGCTTGGGAATACACATTAATACTTTCCAGCTTTCCAATATCCTGCCGTTGAGCCCCAACTGAACGAAGAATCACTGGAATGAGTTTATCGTCTTCACGATATTCTGTGGTATCCAAACCTGTAAGAAACGTTTGCAGCGAGATCGCGATGTCCTGACTGGTCACACCGGCCCGGAGTGCGCGAGGCTGGTTGATATCGACAATAATCTTTTTGGATCGCGCCCCCCAATCATCATCGATAAGTTTGGTTCCGGGAATGGACCGTAACTTGGCCTTGACCTGATCGACGAGATCAAACAACACGTCGGTATCTTTGCCAGAAATTCGGACTTCGATGGGTGGCCAAGCTGGTGGTCCCATGTCCAGTGGTCGAATCGTGACATAGATGTCAGGAAAGCGATTCAGGCAAAACGCCTCTAATTCTTGGATTAAAGAGTCAATCAGTTCGCGTGAGGTCGCGTTGATGACCATATGGGCGTATTCTGGTCGAGACTGCTCAGGGCTATAGGGCAAGATAAAACGCGGGGCTCCCCGGCCGATATAGGAGCCCCAATTGGTCACTCCAAATTCACGGTCCGCGCTGACTTGTAAGTTGTCTAGAATAAACCTTTCAATTTCTTTGACCACCTTTTCAGTTTTTTCAATAGGTGTTCCCGTGGGCAATTCAATTTCTGCAGTAAATGTTGGGCGATCGTTTGGGGGAAAGAAAATATTGGGAATATAGGTGAAGCCAATAAGAGAAATGAAGAAAACCCCTAACACTCCCGCCATTGAAAACCATGGGTGCCGGACCAGCATCATCAGTACATTTCGGTATCGCACGTAAAACGGTGAATGAAAGGCTTCGCCTTCCGGGTCGACTTTGACTTTCAAGAAATGAACACAGAGCAATGGAACCATGGTGAGGGCTAACAACCAAGAGCACAACAGCGTAATGGTCACCACCTGAAAGATCGGGGCGGTATACTCACCTGCATTTGACTCCGCAAGATAAATAGGAAGAAAGGCTGCGGCCGTTGTGAGAGAAGACGTTAACAGAGGAATCTTTAACTCATTGGCAGAATTTACCGCCGCATCCATGGCCGGCATACCTGCAGCCATTCGAACCATGGTGGATTCTGACATGACAATGGCATTATCAACCAAGAGACCTAGTGCAATAATGAGGGCCGCCAATGACATTTGATCGATACCAATACCGAAAAATGACATCACCATAAAATTCATCACGATGGCCATGGGAATAAGACTCATGACGACGAGACCAGTCCGCAGACCTAATGTCAGCAGCATCACCCCACCAACAATAATCACTGCCTGGATCAAATTTCCTGCAAAATCATCAATTTTCTTCTTCACCGCTCCGGGTTGGAACTGGATCGTGTCAAACTCAATCCCGATCGGGAACTGGCCTTCCGCCCTCTTGAGGACCTCGTTGACCTGGTTACCGAGGCTAACCATGTTTCCCCCTTCACGCATCGAAATCGCCAATCCCAGCGCCGGCTCTCCTGTCGCACGCATTTTCGTATCAGGTGGATCAATATAGCCTCTCGTGATAGCCACGACATCTTCCAGGTAAATCATTTCCTTTGTGCCGGGAATATTAATAACCGTGCGTTGAACCTCTTCAAATGATTCAAAGTTTCCAGAAGGCTCAAGCACGATTTTTTCTTCAGTCGTGGTGATGTCACCGCCTGGAATAATGATATTGGTGGCTTGGAGCATTTGCTGTAATTGAGAGGGTGAAATGCCGAGCTCGGACAGGCGGGCATTGTTATATTCCACAAAAACGCGCTCATCTTGTGCACCGGTGATGTCGACTTTGGCCACATCATCCAACCGCAACAATTCGTCGCGCATATCATCGGCCATGTCCTTGAGCTCCCGATATTCGAACCCGTCGCCAATAATCGTAAGGAGGATGCCAAAGACGTCTCCGAATTCATCGTTCACAAAGGGCCCTTGAATGCTTTCGGGCAAATCCGGCGTGGCCTTTTCGACTTTCCGGCGGAGGTTATCCCAAATCGGACGGATGTTTTTATATTGTTCCTTGATATCGATCCAGATGATCGACACTCCGGTTTTTGACTCACTTCGCACCGCATCAAGCTCCGGAATTTCCTGAATCACTTTTTCCAGTTTATCGGTCACGAGTTGTTCAACCCGTTCCGGACTGGCGCCTGGAAAGACCGTTTTTACGAGCGCCGTGCGAATAATAAAACCCGGATCCTCGTTTCTCGGCATACTATTGTACGCACCAACTCCTGCCAGAATAATGACAAATAGGGTCACACAGGTTATGCGATTGTTGTCGATGGCGAAACGAGTGATATTCACGATAGGACCTGTCAGGATGTTGAAAAACTTTCCAGTTCCATATTGAGTTATAGTTGATAAATTACAGCTGTTGAGAAAATCGTGATGCGTAATGAGTTATGCGTAATGGGGGAAGAGTCTTTCACGCATCACGCATCATCCATCAACCGTACTTTCCGGCCGTCATGTAACCGGCGCACTCCGGCGGTGACGACACGTTCCCCATCGACCAGACCATCGAGGATTTCTAATCCTTCAGCCGTGAGTTCTCCAACGGTGACTGGCTTTCGGTGAACCATTCCCATTCCCCCTTCAATTTCTTCAAACACAAAGACAAACCGACCTTCACGGTCCTCACCCACCGCAACAGGAGGAACCAGAATTCGGGCCTGGCCCTTCCGCCCTTCAAAGCGAAACGTCACTTCTGCCGCTAAGCCGGATCGAAATCCTGGAACTCGTTGTTGCAATTGAACAGTCACAGGAAAGGTGGTCCCCGTTCTCCCCGATGCCACGCCTACCTCCGTGACTATCGAGGGAAACTGAATGCCCGGAATCGCATCGAAGGTCGCTGTCACCGCGCTGCCTTTTTTCACACGGGCAATAAACACTTCGGGAATACTCACTTCGACTTCCAATCGAGAACCGCACACTACTTCCATGACGATCCCGCCAGCCTGCACATTTTCATTCACCTCCACAGGGACTGATGCGACATAGCATGTCGCAGGAGCAGACAATCGGGTATACCCTAATTGCAAACTGGCAATTTCCACATCTTTGGTACTGGAGGCGACTTCCGCCCGCGAGGATTCAGCCGCAGCCCTGGCCTGATCCAAATCGTTTCGAGAGGCATTGCGGTTTTCGTAGAGGGCCCGGACTCGTGAGTAGTCGGCAGACGCACTCCTGGCGGAGGCTTTGGCACGCGCCAGCGTGGCTTCCGCCCGTTGAACTTGCAAGTCATAGTCTCGTGCATCAAGCACGGCGATCACTTGGCCTTGCCGAACTTTGTCTCCCACTTTTACCAACAACCGTTGAAGTGTCCCTGATACTTTAAAACTTAACTTTGCTTCCAGACCGGCCCTGGCAGTTCCAGAAAAGGTGCGAACTTGGTCGCTTCCTGTCAGAAAGACCAGTTGCGAACGGACGGGCCTGATCAATTCTTCTGGTTCTGCTTGAGGCGCTTCCCCACATCCCCCAAACATCCCGCCCACAATGAGGCATCCGACGAGAAAGAACGTCCTCCTCAATTTTACATTGCAAATGTTTTTCCACATTTCAAAGCCCTTCGAGTCGTTATTCATATTTTTTCCAATCGGGGATTCGGAATGTATCTCGTGAAGCGTATCTCGTAAAAGAGTTCTTATGCCTTCCCATTTGACTAAGGTTAGTCCCTAGACTAGTCTGCTGGACTATGGACACAGGGTATGCTGCTGATATCTTGGATTTTTCTGTTAGGTTCCACACCGAAGAAGCGTGCTTCGAGTACTTGCGGGCGATTCGGTGGCCAGACGGGTTTATGTGTCCAGCTTGCGGTCATCGCGGTGGTTGGTGGCTCAAAAAATATTTCCGGTTTGAGTGTTCGTCGTGTCATAGACAGACATCACCGCTAAGCGGCACAGTGATGCATAGATCGCACTTGCCGCTACGGCTTTGGTTTTGGGCTGCCTATTTCGTCTCCACGCACACACCTGGCATCAGTGCTGTGCAATTGCAGCGTCAACTCAGTATCAAGAAGGTGGATAGCGCCTGGTATTTGCTCCACAGATTGCGACGAGGAATGGTACGACAGAACCGTGAACGGCTCGCAGGAACAGTTGAAGCCGATGAAACCCATATCGGTGGACCGGTAAAAGGCAAAACGGGCCGTGGCGTCGCGAAAGCGAAAACCAAGACGTTAATAGCCGGAGCCGTAGAAATTGTCACGTACACACAAGGGGATCACTTTCGAGAGAAAGCAGGGCGTTTACGATTAGCGATTCTTCAAGACGCTGGAGAGAACGAGATCAAAGCATTCCTCAATAGCCATGTCGCTGAGGGCAGTAAGATCAAGTCCGATGGTTGGAAGGGATACTCGGCAAAAGCCTTGGCAGGATACGAACACCTGAGACGGACCCAGGGTGACCCAGCAAGTGCTGGGAAGCACGCTCCACACATCCATAGAGCGTTCGGCAATCTGCAGACCTGGCTGAACGGGATTCACCATGGAGTGGATTCAAAATACCTGCAACACTATCTTGATGAGTTTGTCTTTCGCTATAACCGCCGTGAGACTCCAATGAGTACCTTCCAGAGTTTGTTGAAAATCCTGACCAGCAGCTCAAAACCCTTGGGATTCAATAAACTGAAGCAACCTTAGTTAAATGGGAAGGCATAAGAGTTCTTTCAGAGTATCAATCGGATTTCGTATTTCTTCTTCTTACACGAAATACGCTTCACGAGATACGAGATACAAACTCCGAGAGACGAACCCCGAGATACGTTTCACCCTAAAATGGACTGATTGTCATGTGTTTCGATGGCTTCACCCCAGCCTGTTTAAAAAATTCGGTGAGCCGGCCAAACCATGCGGTCCGTTCCTCTTTATACAAAAAATAATCGAATCGTCCGACGGCCCGATCAATATTCATCATGTCAATCAAAAAATCATACACCGCATTGGCCGCTGATTCGTTGGCATTCAACGCGGCATTCTGGCTATTCAATAATTTAATAATATCAACGGCCCCGCGCGAGTATTGATCCACGACAAGTTCCAAATTCTTTCCCGACGCGTCCGCCGCCTCGCGGGAAAGCCGAATTCCGGGAAAGGACGCGGACGCTTGAAACAGGGCGGACCGGATGCGCTCTTCCACTCGCCCGATTGTCGCTTCACGCTCCAATCGAAATCGTCGCAAATCCTCTAAGGCTTTGCTCTCTGTGGCTTCTTTCCGCCCCCCGCTGAAAAGAGGAAAGGTTAATCCGAGGCCCACGGACCATTGCGTATTGTCCTGTCCCGCCCCTAAAGCAGCAGGAGGACCAGCCTGGCCTGCCCCATCGGAGACAAAACGTTGATCCACATCAGCCTGCAGGGAGACTTCCGGCGCCCAATAGGCACGTTGGGCATTCAGAACTGTTCGTTCCTGACCGGCAATCAGCGCATTGAGTCGTCTGATTTCCGGTGAAACATTGAGGCCTTCCTGAACTTGAAAATTTCGAAACAGACCAAAGTGTCTGGGATTATCAATAAAGGCAAACAACCGATTGAGGTCTCCGAACAACAGGGGGTCCTCCAAACTCGCTTCCTCGGTCATAAAGAGTTCCTCAAGGGGACGATGCAAAATACGATTCAACGCCACGTTGGCCTGCTGTAATTGGGCTTGGACATTCAATACTGCACGCCGGCCATTCGCAATTTCACTTTCCCACCGATACACTTCATCCCGAGCCGCCGAACCGATGGACTCACGAACACGCGCCAATTCAAGATTGGATCGAGTCAACCTCAGATTGTCTTTTTGAATGCGGAGGGAAGTTTTCCCCCGCAACACATTCAAATACGACACGGCCGCCTCCTGAAGAATGTCCAACCGTAATTCGCTGCGTTCGGCTTCACGCGAGATCTGAGTTTTTTCTTGGACGGTGAAATCACTCCAGGCTTTGTCGGAGTACAACAATTGCGAAAACGTTCCGGTAGCCCGCATAGACCGTTCCGGATTCGCGCCAAAGCTTGCACTCGCTCGATCCTGATCAATCATGGTCGCATTACTTCCCATTTCAAATTGAGGCAGAAGTGCTGATCGCGCATTGCGGATAGTAGCCATTCCAGCCGCGACTCGCCGATCCGCGGCGGCCAGGTCGAGGTTGACCGACACCGCTTCCCGAACCACCGCATACAGCGACAGACGTCGCTTGACGAATTCCACATCTTCATTGATAAGATCCGCTTCAGTCAGCACCCGAAATGTCGGCCAGGTTTCCACCGCGCGGGCTGTCGCCATGTTGATGGTCAGTCGCTCGGCTTCCGGCAGGGAAACCAAAAGACTTCCAGCATCTTCACCGAGCAAAATTCGATGAACATTAAGCGCCACACGGCGAGCCATTCGAAGCGTATTGGCCTCCGGCGCAATCGATGCCAACAGTCCATGCTCCACTTCCTCCCGACCATAGAGAGAAAAGCTCGGAAGTTTTCGGTCAATTAACCCCTGTACCAGGGCTTGAAATTCAGACAATGGGAGGCGCAAAAGCGGTGTCACCAACACGGCTTCGGTCTCATCGGGAATGGCTACCAAGGCTGGTTGAATATACGTCTCAACTGGCACTGCGGTAATCTCTAAATTATTCGCCTTGGCGGCCCGTTGAATTTTCACCTGCAATTGCGGCAATGCTTCCATCACCACTTGATCCACAAAGAGTGTCATTTTTGAAAATGGCAAAATTTCTTTATACGCTTTGACCGCCCGCTCAAAGGAATGGGGCAAGGATAAATAATTGAGATTTCGAACACCCGATGCGCCCAGACGGAAAGGCAATCCTTGTAGTTCAATATCAATCACAAAGGGGGCCACAGCCGGTTTCGGAAGATACGGACGGCGACTGATATCATGGGAGGCAAGGACGCCCAACGCCAAAATGAGATCGATGCTCCGATCGGCCAGCAGAAAATCAACCGCTCTCTTAATGCCTTTGACTGACCAATTCCCATGCACGAATCTGTTTTTAGGAAAAATGACGTCGAATTCACCCCGCGTCAGCTCAAGAATTTCTTTCAGGAATAATTTGCTTTTGACGACCTTCCCCCATCCATAGTCTTGATAGGGCCCGTCCGTAACTATCCCAATCCGGACTTTGGGCAATCGGGATTTTGCAAAGGACGACTCCGAAAAAGAAGGGCTCAAGGACAAGAGGAGGGATATCAGGCAAACCCAAACACGGTTCAGCATACGCTTGGCTTTATGGCGTTGAAGAGATAGATAGTGGAGCCCTCATAAACCACAACATTTTGTGGAGGGTCACGTGTGAGGATACTACAAATTGATGATCGGCACCATAGCATGAGGAGCACTACCCAGCCAATCCTTATTATTTTCCTCCATTTTGGGGTGGCGAGGAAAACTGGCAGAAGAATCAGAGCAGAGTTTCTTCCACAATAATGCCTCTGTGGCCCCTTGCCTTTTGATCTAGGAGAAAGGGATGATACTCCCATGAGACTTTTCGTGCTGACCTTTGCTTTAGTATTGGGTTCCTTACAACTTGGTTTTTCAGAGACCATGGGTAAGGGAACTTTTGAAGCAGATGGGGAACATTGGACTGTCACATTCACACCTATAGAGAACCTTGATTCGGATTTCGCTCATACTTCACTTCAGATTCGCAGTGATTCAAACGCAACCGCTATTGTTCAACCAGCCTGGATTGGGGATGATCCAGGAGACTTGGGGCCCCTTTGGGTTATCCAAAACCAAGAGGAAGAAATTTTGGGAGCCTGCTGGTCGTTGTATGAGACACAAGACCTTGAATGCCTTTCCCTATATGTTCCCCCCTCATTTTCACTTGATTGATTTATAATTTTTTCGAAAATCTAAATATTTTTGAATCCCTTGGGGAAGAGACACCTTCAGCCTCTTAATGGGCTTTTCTGGAATAACACAGTCTTCTAGAATCCCCGGCAATTGGCAAAGCGACCCACAGACCCAATAGATCAAACACAAGTTCACTGCCCCAACTTCGTTGCTGGGGTTTAACGACTTCTTCACATTTTTGGTCTCCGCTGTTCGATCAACACCTACTAGCAGTAAGATCCTGTTTAACAATCGGTCACGTTCTCTTTCATCTTGGTATTTCCCACGAATCCTGCAGGCACATTCGCTAGGTAATTGGCTGCAGGCATGACCAAATGAAGAAATATTCTTCAATCCCCTTGTGAGCCTTTTACTGTTCAACCTCAGATGTTTTGCATGTTTTGTTTACATTTCAAATCGAGTTGCTCTACACTTTCTCTTTGTAACTTGAGGGAAGGGCTTGTATTAAGGATAGCCAGGTGCTATTGGGTTCTTTTTTGCGAACAACCGGGCAGAAGTCTCTCACCACCCCACCCGACCGAGGGAGCGATACAAAGTTATTGCTGATAGTTATTTTGCTATCGTGATGGTGGGACTGGGTCTATGGCTCAAATCAGCCACGGTCATTTGATAGAGTTGGTTCAGCGTGCGAAATGCTTCCAGGTTCCAAGCAGTGTCTCCTTTCGGGAGCCCCCCCGTTCCTTTTTTAATCCAGTACCAAAAGTCATGATGTTTCACCTTGAAGGCGGCATTCGCCGGCTTATTTGAAGATACCTCAATTTTAAGGGGTAATGGAGGATTTGGACCAATTGGGCCTGTTCGTGGATCCGGCCGGACATCGAACCCGGGAAAGGTTGAATTTTCCCTTGCCACATATTGCAGGGTATCCGCGAAGCTGCGGAACCAAAAAAATCCATGAATGGGGAAGTTACCCCCAGGTTTATCCGGACGAATATCAACAAGAATGGTGTTCTCGGTATGAATTCTGGCTTCTTCGTGCAGGAAGCGTCGTTCTTCATTAGAGAGTTCGCGCATAGAGTAGTTGGTGATAGCTAGTCGGCCCCTGACTTTCTTGGTAAGAACACGAGTACCACCCTTGGTTATGGACCTCCATCGGTATCCCTTTTCTTCCGCCCCAATAATTTCATCCAGGCTCTGAACGATATCATCTTTCGATTCTTCTGGCGGAAGCTTGAAGGGCAGACGCTTTTCGTAACGGATATGTTCTACAAATAGCTGATTCGCCACCACCAAGGAGGACAGATGTAACACCCGTTTACGGAATTCAATATATTGGTCCTTGTATCTTGGATTATTGCGGAAGACTTTGGTTTCATTGTCTCCTATGGCAATAAACTTTTCGGCTAACAACCGAAGCAGGAGACCCGGCTCAACCCCCTGGGTTGCGAGGAAGGAGACTTTCTCCTGCGTGACGGGAGCCAGTACTCGTTTAGTAAATTCCTCACCTTCAATAGGCACAATCGTGATGGTCGGATTTTCGGAAACGGTGGCGGTGAACACGGGAGCCACGATCGTTTCCGTCAGTCCAGCTTGACCGGGAGCAATTCCTGCCGTTGTCTCGAAATTAAACGTGGCCGCCACACTGGTGACTGCCGTAAAGTGCAGAGGTTCCACATGTTGAGCTCGAACAATGTTCAGGAGGAGTATTTCTGCCTGAATTTTGGCAGTCGTTCGGTCATACTCTAGCACCGCCTGGTGAAGAGCAATCGGGGAAAGGCAGCCACTCCCGGTCAAGAGCAAGCTAATGGTGAGGAGGACTCTCAACTTCCTTGAATACGGTTTAGCCCATGGAATCATGTCACATATGGGACTCAAATTTAAAACTTTCCAGGCCATGTAAACCTTTGATGCCATCTCTGCTTAATAGGCAGTAAGTTTGTAATCTATGAACTTCCCTCAAGTCAATAAAAACAATTGAAAAAATCCATTCCTAACTCCGGAACGAGTTAATCGGTATGTTGGTGGAAAATCACGTTAAATTGGTGTGTATACCCATTCCCCACCGTCAGTAGGCCTTCATCTTGAAAGAGTCAAGCCCAAAGTTAGTTAAAATTCTCCACGGCTCCGGGGTTAAAATTAGGCGACCTTCGTCGCGGGTGACTTGTCGATGTGGTCTATCCCAGAAGTGGAAGAAAGAACCGGCGAAGCTCAGGGGCAAGATCACTGCCACGAGCAGTCCCGAGAACGTGAGCCACGCCGGGATGCTCTTTTCCTTCGAGTAGCTCGCCAGCGGCGTGAACACGAACAGCAGCAGCACGGCGATAGCCAGAGGCGGGAGCACCTCCGCCAGCGTCTGCAGCACAATCGCACTCAGTACCAGGGCCATGAATAGAACGGAGTATTTGACGACTTTGTCTTGCATGGCAGAAATTAAAAATGAACAATGATTGGGGAAATTAAAAATGAACAATGATAAATGAAAAATTTGGTCTCAAGCTTTTTAATTTCCATTTTTCATTTATCATTTTTCACTTTTCATTTCTTGAAGTTTTTACCGTTGATACCAACATGGCGATTAATTCCTTACAATCTGACTGCAAAGATTCAAACTGATCTTTGCTGATAAAGTCTGTATCCTTTAACAAAGACAACCAATATTCCGTTTCGTTAGCCTCTTTCAATGAAATACTCATTTTACTAGCAAAATCCGCCTTACTCTGCCCAAACTCCGCCTCCCGAATGAGTGCACCGATTGCAGTACCACTGCGAAGCACTTGCTTGCTCAGCACAAACTCTTTTTTATCCTGCTGTAAAAATTGAGATAGTTTCACCACACGAATTGCAAATGTATAACTCTTATCTTTAAGCGGATTATTTCTCATAAGTTATAAATGAATAATGATAAATGAAAAATGATGGGGAGAATTAAAAATGAACAATGATAAATGAAAAATTGGCTCTCTAACTTTTAAAGTTTCATTTTTCACTTTTCATTTTTAGTTGTTCATTTTTTCATTGTTCACTATTCATTTTTCATTGTTCATTTACCGAATCCACCCCTGTTCCTTGAATCGTACCCGT
Organism: Nitrospirales bacterium; assembly: GCA_963555755.3. Lineage (GTDB taxonomy): Bacteria > Nitrospirota > Nitrospiria > Nitrospirales > UBA8639 > Nitronereus. Next base: position 3,159,078 of record OY820905.2, on the reverse strand, counting down.
AGCCGGTCAGCGATGGTCTCGGCCGTTCGTTTAGCCGCACCCTCGATTTTACTCTTGCCTGTCACCTCACCATGCACTTTCATCCCTCCCATAACAATAAGGCCAATCGGGTTAGCGGTGGCGGCGAGAACCGCAAGAGGGACAATCAGACCAGGCGTTTTGCCTCCGCCGGATTGGAGCTGGCCTGATCCGAGGAGGCGCGGGCCCTCAGGGGTCATTTGGTAGCCCTCCACGGCTGTCGTTAACTCTGCGGCCCCGGAGCCGAAACCAAGTGAGAGGCGTTTGGCCGTACTGCCTTCTTCGTCCGCTTCAAAATAACCTGTTATCAGAAGGTTGTTGATTCGTGGAACGGTGTGTTTGCCACCCCTCAGTGCCGAAAGTCCCATCTTCTGAATTTCCGTGACCAATTCCTTCGCCACGAGGACGCCCAGGTTTCGACCCATCTCGATTTGCTCTGACGTTTGTGGTGTGGTGCTTTCAGCATACCGGCCTGCCGAAGCGGACCAGGTTGGGATGTCGGCAGGTGTGGCCGCAAAGGGATACACATAAATACGATCGGGCCGAGTAATTTTTTTCGTGCCGATCTTCGATTCGTGCTTGGTTACCTTGGTTGAGGCGCATCCGACTGCCACCACTAGGGCAAACACACATAATACGATACGCGTTAACGACTTCATGACTAGACCTCCTGGGGTTAGAGGGAACGTGGGAATGGCCATTTTCCTTCTTTTCTACGAGGCAGTGATCAAATATTCCGGTGTCATAAATGCCACAAAGGCCCCGTCAGGTCACAGAAACGTCTATGACGTCCGCAGGAAAAAAGCCATGACGAGCATCCATGACCTTAGAAAAATACACGACATCATTAAATCATTTTCCGAAGTTTACTCGCTTGGCGCTAAAGAAACCACCAGTGATCAGATCACCATCTTCAAGGAAATAGCCGATACCGCCCCAGGTGTTGTACGGGGCGCTGTCGGTGGGAAAGGTCCACCGGGCCTTGAATTCCCCGGTGACCCAGTCGAGACCCAGATACTTGTAACGAAACCCGACTTTGTTCCCCATATAGAGCACCTTCGATACGGCGGACACGTGCGGCACCATCACGTCCGTGTTATCGACGGTCATGTTGGTCTACATCAAGGGATTCAAATCCTCGAAGAAATTCGAGAAAGACCCGGATCGCGCTTTCCAGATCGGCTGCCCGGTCCCGCTTGCCGGCCAGGAACTGCTTCTCTAAACCGATCACAAGCTTAAACAGCGACGCTTTTTTCGGTATAGGCTTCTTACATGTTGGGGCCAACTATTGAACTCCTTTACCAGAGCCGTTTTCAGTGCCTGGCTTCATATAGGCATTTCCTATGCGCCATTGTTTACACGTTGTCAGCTTTTGTCGAACTCTTTCGATGCTTATCCGGCGCTACCGTCAACAACGTACCACGCATTGAATCTTGGAAAGAGTTAATCTGACCGGTTTCGGCGGGATGTAATTTCTGTTCTCCGCTGGACGAAAAAATCCAATTACTTTTTCTTTTTTCCTCGAGCAAAGGGTTTGATGACCCCAGCTATTTCTCGACTGAGATCTGCAAGGGTTTCACTCAGCGCCTCAACCACAGATTCATAATCTTGTCCTGTTGGCTTCGCCGTCACACGGGACTTCTTTCCCATGACGACCGGTTGTCCCTTCCCATCCATCAGGCTCCAGCGTGCCAGAAGCAGAGCCTCTCCCTCTGGGTTTCGATCAAACTGAATCACATCCATGACCACTTGGTAATCGATTGAGCGCTGCCGTTTCCATGGGAAGAGTTCGACCCGATCCGTGGAAAGGAGAATTGAGAGATTCTCCGCGACCACCTGAGCAAAATTGTCTTCAAGTTGTTCCGCCCATTTATGGAATTCTGACAGCGTCAGGGAATGGCGGCTGGCTCGGGTGACAATTTGGGGCCGGTTCAGATATTTCGGAATACTGATGGGGCCTATACCCAAGGAAAGGTCTGATGTTTCGCCCTTTGATTTGGCCAGCACATTCGGTTTGGTCAACGAACTCAATAGATAAAATTTGGCAGGTTGAGTTGTGGCACACCCCCAAACGCTCATGACCCATGTGCTCAGTATTAACAACAGAACAAGTCGTCTTTTCATGGCTTTACCTCTCTCCTCCGCCTTTGCCCTGGACCAATGCTTCCGGATGTTGCTCGAGATAATCAGCCAACACCCGAATGGAGCGCGCAGCAGCCGACAATTCCTCCAAGGCAGTGGCGAGATTCACCGCAGCGGGGGAATTGGGATCGGCAATCTCCAGAGCGGAACGAGCGGTGCCTAAGGTTTTTTCAATGCTGTCGGCCAACGTGACCACTTTGATATCCAGGTGCTGTGTCAATGTCTCAAGACTATCAAAACTTCTGTTGAGGGAACCTTTTGTGTCCCGCGTCAATTCATGAATTTCCTCAAGTGTGGCATTTAAGGTGTGAACAGCTTCTAACAACTCAGGCGAATTGGCGAACTGGTTGGCGCCTTGAAGCGTTTCCAGTATCTCTTGTCCGATTTTGTCGAAGGGAACTTTCCGTATTTCCGCCAACACATCAGAGGCGGTTCTCCGAAATTCATCCATGGCGGATGGAATAGTGGGAATCTCAGGATATTTACCAGTCATAAGCAAAGATTCTTGGGCAAGCTTGGGATAAAAATCGAGATCAATAAAGAGTTGCCCCGTGAGCAAACTTCCCGTTTCTAATCGGGCTCTCATTCCACGCTTAACCATGAGGGCCCCCACCTCATACGGCTTTTTTGATCCCAGGGCTTCAGGGGTGGTCAGTCGTTCGGGCTGAATTTCAATGATCACGGGAATCTCAATGTCTAGGGTCTTGGGGTTGATCGTCACCGCCACATCCGTGACGGTACCAATCTTGATGCCTCGAAATTCTACCGGGGCACCGAGACTGAGCCCTCTCACGGATCCGTCGAAATGTAGAAGGTAAGGGACCTTCCTGATGTACTTGGCTTCACCTATACTCTTGATATTTTTGAACAACGTGAACACAGTGCCAGATTTGCTTGGTTCGTTCGAACCCCCAGCCGTGACCGGGGTGTCAAAGGCAATACCTCCCGCGAGCAACGTAGCCAGTGACTCGATTTGGACCTCCAACCCTTGGGTTCCGTAGGAGACGTCAATCCCCGTCTTCCGCCAGAATCGACTGGTATCCCACACGAGTAAATGGTGCGGGGCTTCAATAAAAATGTCGATGATCACACCACCCTCGCCCTCCGCAAAATTGTGATCAACAACCCGCCCGACGTTAATGTCGTGGTGCAGGATCGGTGTGCCTGGGAAAGCTGAGCCAACGTCCGTCGCTTGTAGCGTAAAGGTGGCTCCCTCTTCATCTACTTGTACGCCCGGAGGTGTCTCAAGCCCGGTGAACATTAACATCGGCGGTCCGGTCCGGGGAGCAACGCCAATATAGGCGCCTGAAATAAGGGTCTCGAGTCCGGAAATTCCACTACTCCCGATTCGAGGCCGGACCACCCAGAACTTGGTGTTTTCCGTCATGTATTGTTCAGCATGCTTGGCAACCTTGGCCGTGACCGTGACATTCTGGAGGCTCGTCAGTTCAATATTCTCAACTTCACCCACGGTGACCGATTTATATTTGATCTTGGTCTTTCCCGCCTCAAGACCCGAAGCATCTTCGAATGTAATAGTGATCGTAGGGCCGCTCTCAGAGATGGTCTTATAGGCAAGCCAGCCTCCGATGAGTGCTGCGACCACGGGGATGAGCCAAACGATGGACATTCCACGAGGCTTTTCAACAACAGCCTCTGGCAATTCATCGACTTGAGATTGATGCGGTCGCTCGTCACTCATGGTTTTTCCTCCATAGCATCCCAAATAAGTCTCGGATCAAAGCTCATCGCCGCAAACATCGTGATCACGACGACCCCCGCAAAGCATACGGCCCCGAGGCCTGGTTCAATCGTGGCAATTGCCCCAAGTTTCACCAATGCGGCGAGAAGGGCGATCATAAAAATATCCAGCATTGACCATCGACCGATGACCTCAGTCACCCTATACATCACTGTTCGATCCTTTGGACGCCAACGGGATTTTTTTTGAACTGAGATAAGCAAATAGGTTATGGCAATGAGCTTTGCCATGGGAACGGTAACGCTCGCGAAAAAAACTAAAAACGCGATGGGGTACATCTGAGCTTCAATGAGGTGGGTCACTCCACTCATAATAGTATCCGGCTCACCTTCACCATACGAGATCACGCTCATGATAGGTAACAGGTTCGCAGGAATGTAGAGAATAAATGCCGTCAGGGTCAACGCCCATGTCCGAACGAGGCTGTTGGGTTTACGGAAATGGAGTGTCGTTCCACAGCGCGAACACACCGCGTGGCATCCCGCCGGCAAACGTCGAGCATGACTTAACAGGTGACAGGTGTGACAGCTGAGCAACGAAGCCCTAGCAGCCGTTGTGAAAGCCTCACTCATTGCGCACGTTCCAACCTTTCCCAGACCTCTTCAGGGTCCAAGGCCGCTGCAGTTATAGCCATAAGCACGATAAGCGCTGTAAAGGAAAAGAGCGAGACCCCCAGAACAATCGTGGCCAAATCAATCAACTTCACATAACCGACGATCACTCCAAGCATAAACACTTCCATCATGGCCCATGGGGTGAGGGCCTCTACGAACCTAAAGGTCTCCTTCGCTTTCCACACTCTGCGATTAAATTTCAAGGGCATGAGGACATACAGCGTCCCCAAAATCTTCAGTAAGGGAAACAAGACCCCAACTGCAATCACCAAGAAGGCCAGTTCCCAAAAGCCTTGTTGGTACAATTCCATTCCTCCCGAAGTCAGAAGCGTGACCTGCTCGCGGCCTTGAAGTTGAAAAGACATAAATGGAAAGACGTTGGCCAACACAAAAAGAATCAGATTCGTCAGGGAGTGGATAAGGGTTCGATCGAGCGTATCCGGCTTTTTATGGTACAGCACTGCACCGCAGCGGGAGCACAGTGCACGCTCACCATAACGCAATAGGTGCTTGCGAAAGAGAAGATCGCAATCGTGGCACGCAATTAAGGAATGTGTAGAGACCATGTGCATGGTAATCAACCCTGATTGGGATAACAGTCTTCTTATCAGGTTTTTGCTGAAAGTACGAGACCTATGTGTGCAACAACACGTGTACTGGGTGTCGGCCGAATGGCATTTGGGCAAACTGAGACTACGCTGGCGATGAAGGAAGGCCCATCAGGAGAATTGGCAGCGAGTTTTCGTGATGCCTTCGAAGTTACACGAGCAGCGATGGATCAAGCACAAGTGACACTTTCCTGACAAGAGGGCCCTGCTGCTCAGCTTATAGGAATTTTTCGAACGACCACTGATTTTGCTCAAACCACATTCAAAAATGCCCAAGAAACCTTATCAACTGCGAAAGGGATCGTTTACGAAAACTCGAGCTTACGGTATGAACGGCGGAATAACCTTGAGGAACTTTCCGCTTCCGCTCGCTCAATCCGGCATATGGCCGAATACTTGGAGCGTCACCCTGAAGCGTTGATTCATGGCAAAGGGGAATCCAGAGAGAATTAAGATGTTGAAACCCGCTGATCGATGGACATTGATAACCGTACTCCTGGTCTTTCTGAGCCTTGCCGGTTGCGGGGCCACCTCACAGCCTTCAAAGTTCTATTTACTAAATTCTTTTTCGTCATCGGAAAAAGCTATTGTCAAAGCCCCGTTAGGCCTCACGATCGGAATCGGTCCCATCGACATTCCCGAATATGTTGATCGGCCCCAGATCGTCACAAGAATCAGCGCCAATGAGCTCAACCTGGCCGATTTTCATAAATGGGCTGCACCCCTCAAGGATAATATTCCTCAAGTCCTTTCTGACAATTTGTCCGTACTGATGAAAACGGATCGGGTGGCGAGTTATCCGTGGAAACGAACGACACGGATTGATTACCAGGTGAGGATTGATATCACCCGTCTTGATACCGCGTCCGATGGTGAAGCCCATCTTATTGCTCGGTGGCACGTCTTTGGGGAAGACACACGGACTGTCCTCGACGCAAAAAAATCACATTTCACAGCTCCGCTCCAAGGTTCAGATTACGCGGCCATCGTCTCCGCCCTAAATCAGACAATTAGCGACTTGAGTCGAGGCATTGCCACCTCAATTATCCGCGTTCATTCCAAAACGAAAAAAAAGAATCAAGGGAATGTTGAATAAGGCCGTTTGCAGCGTTATCCTGGGACGTCATGTGTGAAGCGTAGAAAAAAAGAAACCATGCTGTGTCTTCCACGTATCACCCATGACAATACATGCTACACAACCCAGGCCCTCCTTCTCCTAGCACCGCTTAACAAGAAAGTCATCAAACCCGCCTCTTTTTGGTAGTAACCCTCAACATTTTATATCTATGTAATTCTTCCATGATATGGTATATTTGCATGGATGATCGAGCGTAGAATCCAAAACAAAATTCAGAGTTTACTGGACCGAAATCCGGCTGTGGCTCTTATAGGACCCCGCCAGGTGGGGAAAACGACTGTGGCCCTGAACATTGCGGATTGTCGTCCGTCGGTCTACTTGGATCTGGAAAAGCCTCGGGATTTGGCCAAAATCAGCGATATTGAGGCATTTCATACAGAGAACAGAGAAAAGCTCATCATTGTCGATGAGATTCAACGTATTCCTGAAATCTTTGCACCGCTTCGTGGAATCATTGATAAAGAGCGAAGACGCGGCAACAAGGTCGGGCAATTCTTATTTCTTGGATCGGCCTCCCTTGACCTGCTCAAACAATCGAGTGAAACCCTTGCCGGAAGACTCGCCTATATTGAGTTGCATCCTATCGATAGCCTTGAATGGCTCGGGCATCAAAAGAAACAAAGCCTGCAACGCCAGCTCACCCGGCTATGGCTCCGTGGTGGCTTTCCAGAAAGTCTACTCACCAAATCTGATGAGGACAGCCTAGACTGGAGAGATGATTTTCTCCGAACCTACCTTGAACGAGACATTCCTCAGCTTGGCCCACGGATTCCAGCTGAAACCTTACGCCGTTTTTGGACCATGTTGGCGCACCATCAAGGTACGATGGTCAATGCCGCGCACCTTGCGAGAAACCTTGGTGTCAGCGGACAGTCTGTGACACGGTATTTGGATCTCTTAGTGGATCTGCTGTTAGTTCGCCGGCTCCAACCGTGGACGGACAATATCGGCAAGCGTCTTATCCGGGCTCCAAAAATCTATGTGCGAGACAGTGGAATCACCCATGCCTTGCTCAATATCCAGACATTTAACGATCTGATGGGTCATCCGGTGATTGGCGGAAGTTGGGAAGGTTTTGTCATTGAAAATATTCTCTCTATCACGCCCTCACGGATAAAACCCTACTTTTACCGGACATCAGGTGGGGCAGAAATTGATTTATTGCTTGAGTTGACGAGTAAGGAAAAATGGGCGATTGAGATTAAGCGGAGCAGTGCGCCATCCCTGTCCAAAGGTTTTTATACGGCTTGTGAAGATGTGAAAGCCACCAAGCGTTTTGTGGTCTATGCCGGTGAGGAAACCTTTCCACTTGGCCAGAAAACCCGTGCCATTTCTCTCACTGATCTCATGAAGGAACTCAGCCAATAACGTACTCAAGGGGTCAGAGCGCGTGATTCGATTCTGAAATATTTCAAGTACTCTGCCCCCTGTTTTGTGATTCGGAATAGCAGGAAATGTAGGAATGTTAGAAGTGCCCCATTTTTTATCATGATTGGTCTAACGATGGTGATCGTGTAGATGCCGCATCCGTTCCTCCAAGACGCACCCATGAGCCTCCAACTCATCTTGACGCCAGCCGGTCACTTGACCATGCAAGAGGATCATACGGCAGGCGAGAATCAGCCCCGCGGTTGGATCAAGAAAGTGCTTGACGCCTTTTCATCGTGCCAGGCTGCCGGTCTTTTTGCGCTTGGGGCATCAAGGCCGGATGCGCCAACTTCTTCGGCCATTTCCTACTGGCGAGATTTTTCCTGCCGTTACATGACCGAGCTTTGTCGTACGCCGGAGTCCGCCTGGGAACAACCGGCTTCGATCGACTTACCCACAGAGGCGGAAGTGGCCACCATGCTGCTGTCAATCCCGCCCATGCACGGCGCGGAGTACTTGAGCGAGGCTGTTATTCACGACCTTTGGGTTGACTTGGACACGTGGGTGCGGCAAGCAGTTGCCACATCCGGAGTTGGGCTGGCTCGGTGGCTAAACAAGCAGGCTCCACTCTGGCACCAGGTCGGGCGCGTCTGCTTTCATCTTGCGGAAAACAAGCACGATCCTAATCTCCCGTTCGCGTTTCTCGCGACGTATGCACCGCGTCTTTCCAAAGGCGGACACGTGCAGTACCAGCCACTGCATCAGGCCATGCGTGAGTATGCGGGCGAACGCAATAAAAAAACCATGGTGAACCTATTGTCGCCCGTGCACTTGGCGTCGCAGAAGAGCGATTTTGTCAAGGCATTGGTCGAATCGGGCGATGTGTTTCACCCTCTGGCTTGGACGCCCGGCGAAGCGTACCGCTTTCTCAAGGAGGTTCCATTGCTGGAAGAGAGCGGCCTACTCGTGCGGGTGCCGAACTGGTGGCGCAAGCGGTCACGGCCACGCGTGGCCGTGACCCTCGGTGAGAAAAAACAGAACCGCTTCGGGGTCGATGCCATGCTGGACTTCAAGGTCGGGATCGCCTTGGACGACCGAGAGTTGACCCAAGAGGAATGGCAACGGCTTATGGAAGCCGATGAGGGGCTTGTTTATCTGAAAGGGCAATGGATCGAAGTCGACCGAGAGCGGCTCTCCGAAGCCTTGGCGCATTGGGAACACGTGAAGAAGGAAGCAAGCGAGGAAGGGATTTCTTTTATCGAGGGGATGCGGTTGCTCGCTGGCGCGCCGTCGGATCTCGACGCCGACGCAATATCACAAGACGGGGATCGCTCGTGGTCAACCATCAACGCCGGGAGCTGGCTTTCGGATATTCTTTCTGGCTTACGCAATCCGGATGAACTGGCCACGGTCAGACGGAACGAGGGCTTTCTCGGAACCCTCCGGCCATATCAGCAGACGGGGCACAACTGGCTGTGGTTCCTTTCGAATCTTGGCCTGGGCGCATGCCTTGCCGATGACATGGGATTGGGCAAGACCATCCAGGTTTTGTCGCTGTTACTCTCGGTCAAGCAGGCCGACAAACAGCCAGCCAAGCCGTCGTTGCTGGTGCTTCCGGCCTCGCTGCTTGCGAACTGGAAGGCGGAGATGGCACGGTTCACCCCCACACTGGTGTCCTGTTTTGTCCATCCGTCTGAGTCGGCCAAAGCCGATCTCGCTGCCATGGCCAGAAACCCTGGTAGGGCGTTCGAAAAAACGGATATCGTTCTGACCACCTACGGGATGCTCGTGCGCCAGGGTTGGCTACTTGACGTGGATTGGCGGCTGATGATCCTGGACGAGGCCCAGGCGATCAAGAACCCGTCGGCGCGCCAGACTCGGGCGGTCAAGAAGATCACGAGTGAGGCGAGGGTTGCGATGACGGGTACCCCGGTGGAAAACCGGCTGTCCGACCTGTGGTCACTATTTGATTTTCTTTGCCCTGGTCTGCTGGGGTCGGCCAGTAAATTCAAGCGGTTCGTCAAGGGGTTGGATGATCGCCAGCAGGATCGCTATGCGCCACTGCGCCGCCTGGTGCGTCCCTATATCCTTCGTCGTCTCAAGACCGATAGGGCAATCATTTCGGATCTGCCCGACAAGACCGAAATGAAGGCCTTCTGTGGGCTTTCGAAGCAACAGGCAGTTTTATATGCAAAGTCTGTCGACGAGTTAAAGCGCGCGTTGGAGGGGCTTGAGGGTATGAAGCGGCGCGGGCTGGTCTTGGCGTACCTGATGCGGTTCAAGCAAATTTGCAACCACCCCAGCCAGTTGCTGGGTGATGGGGGGTATGATCCGGCTGCAAGCGGAAAATTCGACCGCCTTGGGGCCATCTGCCAGGAGATCCACTCGCGTCAGGAAAAGGTGCTTGTGTTTACGCAGTTCCGCGAGATGACGGACCCGGTCGCCGCCTTCCTCGGGAACCTCTTCGGCCGGGAAGGACTTATTTTGCATGGCGGTACGGCCGTCAAGAAGCGTCAGACATGGGTCGATGCGTTCCAGCGGGAAAACGGTCCGCCGTTCTTCGTGCTTTCTCTCAAGGCGGGCGGAACAGGGTTAAATCTCACGGCCGCGTCACACGTGGTTCATTTCGACCGCTGGTGGAACCCCGCGGTGGAGAATCAGGCGACGGACCGCGCGTTCCGCATCGGCCAACACCGGAACGTGGTGGTCCACAAGTTCATCTGCCGGGGCACGGTCGAGGAGAAGATCGACGCGCTGATCCAAGAGAAAACAGAGCTTGCTAATGATATCCTAGAGGGCGGCGCCGAAAGCATGTTGACCGAAATGAGTGATCAAGAGCTGCTCGATCTTGTTGCGCTGGATATTGATCGAGCCAGGATGTAGGAGGTTCAAAATGTATTGGAGCTGGAAGCCATACGTTCCTGTAGCCGTTCGCCGCACACGTGCGTTGAAGAAAATGGGCAAGTTGCGAAAAACGGGTGCCAATATCCAGCCCGTGGAAATCGAGGGGCGAAAGATCGCTCGAACATTCTGGGGCGAGGCATGGTGTGCCCACTTCGAATCGTTGGGCGACTACGAGAATCGCTTGCCACGCGGGCGCACCTATGTCCGCAACGGTTCGGTGTGTCATCTTGAATTATACAAGGGCACGGTCAAGGCGATGGTCAGCGGTTCGGATCTGTACACCGTGACCGTCTCGATCAAGACATTGCCGAAAAGGAAATGGGACGACGTGAAAAGCCGCTGTGTCGGACAGATCGGCTCCTTGTTGGAACTGCTTCAGGGCAAGCTTTCCAAGAGCATCATGGCGGTCGTCACCGACCGCGAGAAGGGGCTGTTCCCGCTTTCCAGTGAGATCAGTTTGAACTGCACCTGTCCTGATTGGGCCGTCATGTGCAAGCACGTTGCCGCGGTACTGTACGGAGTGGGAGCGAGGCTCGATGACAAGCCGGAGATGCTGTTCCTTCTGCGTGGCGTGGACCATGAGGAATTGATCAGCGCTGACGCCGACGCGGTCTTGGCCGCAACCGCCGGGGAAGGAGGCGGTCGCCGGCGCATCGTCAAAGGCGACCTCAAAGACGTATTTGGGATTGAGATGGCTGAAGAAGAAGCGTCGGGGAAGGATCGATCCCAACATGGTTTGAGCCGGACAACGGCCACTAAGCGAACTGCCACACGCTCCGGCAAAGGAAAGACGACCGGCAAGACCGCAGGCAAGCAGCTGGCGAAAAAGAAGTCAAAGACGAACAGTAGCTTAGTCGATCGCGAGAAAGGCACTGCTTCAAAAAAAGCGGATGTCAAGAAGGTATCGCGTACAGTGTTGAGCGTTCGATCCCCTACAGGCAAGACCGTGAGAGAGTTGCGAGCGAAGTTTGACATGGCGCAAGGCCAATTCGCCAAGCTTCTCGGCGTGAATGTGTCGTCCGTCAACAATTGGGAAAAGAAGAAGGGGCGACTCAATCTACAAACACACACGATCGATGCATTGAACCAGGTCGCGACGCTTACAAAGAGAAAGGCTTGGAAACAATTGGACGGTATTTAGGGCTCGCGCAAAAATAACTTCCCATGTTTGGGCGACGATCCATCCTGTCTGGCCGCGTTGCTCGTCCTTTCCATACGAGGAGTATGCGCAGTCCTCGCGCCTTGCCAGACAGGCGCCTCAGCACCCAAACATGGGAAGTTATTTTTGCGCGAGCCCTTAGGCAGGCAAGGGAAGTTCTTCAATGGCCTTAAAGAAATCTCAACTCTACAGCTCACTCTGGAGTAGCTGCGACGAACTGCGCGGCGGCATGGATGCTAGCCAATACAAGGATTACGTCCTTGTCCTGCTCTTCATCAAATACGTCAGCGACAAATACGCCGGCGTCCCCTACGCGCCCATCACCATCCCCGAAGGCGCCTCCTTCAAGGACATGGTCGCGCTCAAGGGCAAGTCCGACATCGGCGATCAGATCAACAAGAAAATCATCGCCCCGCTGGCCAATGCCAACAAACTGTCCGACATGCCGGACTTCAATGACGCCACTAAGCTGGGCACCGGCAAGGAGATGGTGGACCGCCTCACTAATCTCGTCGCCATCTTCGAGAACAAGGCGCTCGACTTCTCCAAGAACCGCGCCGAAGGCGATGACATCCTTGGCGATGCCTATGAATACCTCATGCGCCACTTCGCCACGCAGAGTGGCAAGAGCAAGGGTCAGTTCTACACGCCCGCCGAGGTCAGCCGCATCATCGCCCAAATCATCGGCATCCATGACGCCAAGACGACCAGCGATACCACCGTCTATGACCCAACATGCGGCTCAGGCTCCCTACTTCTAAAGGTGTCTGACGAGGCCCGTACCGCCGTCACCCTCTATGGACAGGAAAAAGACGCCGCGACCAGTGGTCTCGCACGGATGAACATGATCCTGCACAACAACCCCACCGCGCTCATCGTGCAAGGCAACACGCTGGCCGATCCCAAGTTCCAGGACGGCGGCACCCTCAAGACATTCGACTACGTCGTCGCCAATCCGCCATTTTCCGACAAACGCTGGAGCACCGGCATCGACCCGCTCAACGACCCCTTCGAGCGCTTCAAGCCTTTCGGTACGCCGCCCGGCAAGCAAGGCGACTACGCCTACCTGCTACACATCGTCCGCTCACTCAAAAGCACGGGCCCAAGTGGAAGTGGAAAAGGCGCCTGCATTCTGCCGCATGGCGTCCTGTTCCGGGGAAATGCCGAGGCCGACATTCGCCGAAACCTCATCCGCAAGGGCTACCTCAAGGGCATCATCGGCCTGCCAGCTAACCTTTTCTTCGGCACCGGCATCCCCGCCTGCATCGTCGTCGTCGACAAGCAGGACGCCCACACCCGCAAGGGCATCTTCATGGTTGATGCCAGCGCAGGCTTCATGAAGGACGGCCCCAAAAACCGCCTCCGCTCTCAAGACATCCATAAGATTGTGGATGTCTTTAACAAACGCCTCGATGTCCCCAAATATTCCCGCATGGTCTCCTTCGAGGAAATCGAAAAGAACGAGTTCAACCTCAACCTCCCGCGCTACATTGATAGCCAAGAGCCCGAAGACCTCCAGGACATCGAAGGCCACCTGAAAGGCGGCATCCCCAACCGCGACATCGACGCAATGGAAAAGTATTGGTCCATCTGCCCCAACCTCAAAGCCGCCCTCTTCCAACCCCTCCGCCCCAATTATTCTCAATTATCCATTCTCCCCTCTCAATTAAAGCCCACCATCTACGAGCACCCGGAGTTCGCCACCTTCATCACCGGCATGAACGCCCACTTCGCCGAATGGCAGAAAAAAACCGCCAAGACGCTTAAGGCATTGAAGTCTGATTGCCATCCGAAAGAAATCATCGTCGCACTCTCCGAGGACCTACTCGCCCACTACACAGGCAAACCGCTCATCGACAATTACGATGTCTATCAACACCTCATGGACTACTGGGCCGAAACCATGCAGGACGACTGCTACCTCATCGCCGACGACGGCTGGAAGGCCGAAACCACCCGCATCATCGAGAAAGACAAGAAAGGCAAGGAAAAAGACAAAGGCTGGATCTGCGACCTCGTGCCCAAGTCGCTCATCGTCGCCCGCTATTTTGCCAGGGAGCAAGAAGCCATCGACAAACTCGTGGCTGAGTTGGAAACCGTTACCGCTCAAATCACCGAGCTGGAGGAGGAATACGGTGGGGAGGACGGCGCGTTCTCTGAGCTGGACAAGGTGAATAAGGCTTCAGTCGGTGCGCGACTGAAGGAATTGAAAATTGAGAATGGAGAATTGATAGCGGAAGAGAAGAAGGTGTTGGAGGAATGGCTGGAATTCAGCAACAGGGAAACCGAACTCAAAAAGAAACTGAAGGACGCGGAGGCCGAGCTGGACGCCAAAGCCTACGCCCAATATCCCAAGCTCACCGAGGCTGAGATTCAGACGCTGGTAGTGGACGACAAATGGCTCGCCGCGCTGGACCGCGACATCCACGGGGAAATGGACCGCATCAGCCAGACCCTCACCCAGCGGGTGAAGGAACTGGCCGAACGCTATGAAACCCCAATACCGCAGATGGTCAGCCGTGTGGCTGAGTTGGAGGTGAAAGTGAACCGCCATTTAGCGACAATGGGGTTTTCATGGAAGTGAAACCCGGCTACAAGCAGACCGAGTTGGGGGTGATTCCGGAGGAGTGGATTACCAAAGAATTAGGTGAGGTATGCCGTTTCACGCAAGGAATACAGGTTGATTTAGACAAGCAATTAGCCTCTTACAGCGATGGACTTGTAAGATTTCTTCGAATCGAAAACTATACCCAAGGCTCTGATGATTACCGATTCATAACTCCACATTTGTGTTGGAACAAAGTTGTCAATGAACAAGATATAGTAGTCGTTCGGTATGGGGCCACCGCAGGCTTTATCGGTAGGGGGCTGCAAGGAGTATTGGCAAATAATCTTTTCAAGGTTGAGCCAATACTCTCCAAGTTGTCAAAAGACTTTCTGTATATATACCTCAAGAGCGATAAAGCATTTAATTACTTCCAAACATCCATGTTTGGCGGTGCGATGCCCGCTCTAAGTTTCAAAATTGTCAAGACTCTTCCAATCACCCTGCCTCCCATTCCCGAACAAGAAGCCATCGCGGAGGCGTTGAGCGATGCGGATGCCCTCATCGAATCCCTGGAGCAACTCCTCACCAAAAAACGCCACCTCAAACAAGGCGCCATGCAGGAACTCCTCACCGGCAAAACGCGCCTACCGGGCTTCAGCGGGGAGTGGGAAATAAAACGGTTGGGGGAAATGTTGACCATCTGCCATGGCAGGAGTCAGCGTGACGTGGAAGCTATGGACGGACTTTACCCAATCCTTGCGACTGGCGGCGAAATTGGCAGGACGAATCGCTTCCTCTACGATAAGCCATCTGTCCTGATCGGTCGAAAGGGAACGATTGACCAACCTCAATACATGGACACCCCGTTCTGGACGGTGGACACGCTCTTCTACTCAGACGTTCATGCACCCAATCATGCCAAGTTTATCTTCTATCGGTGCTGTTTGATCAACTGGAAACAACATAACGAGGCGTCCGGCGTTCCGAGCCTCAATGCACGGACAATCGAAGCAATCGAAATCAACAGACCTGATCCAGACGAACAATCCGCCATCGCCGCCATCCTGAGCGACATGGACGCGGAGATCGCCGCGCTGGAAACCAAGCTGGCCAAAACCCGCCAGCTCAAGCAGGGCATGATGCAGGAATTATTAACCGGGAAAATTCGATTGATATGACAATCATGATGACCAAGGCGATCCCTGTTCCATCACCTATACCCGTTCAGGCGAATAATTATTCGCCCCTACACCACCTGGGCACCGAAATTATCGCAGGATACAGGAATGATTATCGGGACGGATTCGATTGACATGAAACCCATGATGCCCAAAACAATCCCCCGATCATCATCCATCCCCGTAGGGGCGAATCATCATTCGCCCATCCCCATCATGAACATCGCAAACACCGCAGGAAGGGCAACCAACACCCGCACGGTGAAACAGGGCATAATGCACGCATTGGTAACCGGCAGGATTCGATTGATATGACAACCATGATTACCAGGGTGGCGCCTATTCCATCACCTATACCCGTTCGGGCGAATAATTATTCGCCCCTACCCATCAATGATCCGGCCATACCCACAAACCATTCGTCCGTACAATCGGATAACGATCGGCCGCGACCCCGTCGTTCGGTTCGGTTGCGGGGCTATGATTATTCCCAAGCGGGGGCCTATTTTATTACCATTTGCGCACAGAATCGGCTTTGCCGTTTCGGAACCATCACGGAGGGCGCGATGGGTTTGAATGATGCGGGACGTGCGGCCGCCGATTGCTGGTTGCAGATTCCTGATCATTTCCCAAATGTTGAATTGGACGGATGGGTGGTCATGCCCAACCACATTCACGGCATCGTGATTATCGTAGGGGCGAATAATTATTCGCCCCTACAATCGAATAATCATTTGCCCATACAATCAAAACATAATTCGCCCCCATCCGCCAATCCACCGCACCCCACCGGCACGGCCCGCACCATCGGGGCTATGGTGCGTGGATTCAAAATTGGGGTGACAACATGGTACCGGCAACGATCTGTCTCATCCAAAATCTGGCAACGTAATTATTGGGATCACATTATTCGGAATGAAACGGAATTGAATCGTATCCGGCAATATATTCTGGATAACCCGATACAATGGGAACGGAATTCCCTACACACCCCCCTCGTAGGGGCGAATAATCATTCGCCCATCCCCACACGCCAGACACCTGCCCCGAAGGCATGGATGGTATGAAAGAATCCCAACACATCAAATTGAATCCCGGCCAACTGCCGCCCGATTGGTCTTTGGAACGACTCCTTGCCAAACATCCATCGCAGCCGGCGAATCCTGACATCGCAAATGCTTTCTTTCGAGCTGGCAAAATCGAAGCATGGGGCCGTGGCATTGACCTCATCCGCAACACCTGTATTGAACAGGGTTATACCGCTCCTCACTTCAGTTACGATAGCCACGGCCTCTGGATCGAGTTTGCTTTTCCCATGCTCCCATCAGAATATGAGATGCCGGGAGCCAATAAATCCGGAGAAAAAACGCCGGTGAAAACGCCGGTGAAAACGCCGGTGAAAATCCTTCAGGTACTCGCGGATAATCCTGAGATGACGCTTTCTGAAGTAGCTGTTGCAATTGGAAAATCTGTCAGTGCGGTTGAACGCGCTAGTGCCAATCTGGTCAAGGCCGGTCGCTTGAAATTTGTCGGACCCCAAAAAGGCGGCCACTGGAAGGTGCTGACATGAGCACCATCGGCCAACCTGAACGCGCCACGCAGAACCGTGTCATCGCTTTGTTCCGCGACGAGTTGAGCTACCGATACCTCGGTGATTGGACGGACCGGGATGGCAACAGCAACATTGAAGAAGGATTGCTCACGGCCTACCTGACAAAATCCGACTACAAGCTGGCGCAGATCAACAAGGCCATCCATGCACTTCGCACCGATGCGGACAACCACAACCGCAGTCTCTACGGCAACAACCAGGAGGTCTACAAACTGCTGCGCTATGGCGTGCCGGTGAAGATTGAGGCGGGCAAGGTCACGGAGACCATCCACCTCATCAATTGGCAGAAGCCTGAGCAGAATGACTTCGCCATTGCCGAGGAAGTGACGCTCAAGGGGAACCATGAGCGGCGGCCCGATCTGGTGCTGTATGTGAACGGCATTGCCATCGGCGTGCTGGAGCTGAAGAACAGCCGCGTGAGCATCGGCGACGGCATTCGACAGAGTCTGTCCAATCAACAGCCTGAGTTCAATGAATGGTTTTTCAGCACGGTGCAGTTCATCTTCGCCGGCAACGACTCCGAGGGATTGCAATACGGCGCGATCGGCACGCAGGAGAAGTATTTCCTGAAGTGGAAGGAAGACGAGCACGACAACAGTCGCTTCAAGCTGGACAAGTATTTGCTCAAGATGTGTGGCAAGGCTCGGCTGATCGAGCTGATGCACGACTTTGTGCTCTTTGACGGCGGTGTAAAGAAGCTGCCGCGCACGCACCAGTATTTCGGTGTGAAGGCTGCTCAACTCCATGTGGTAGAAAAGAAGGGCGGCATCATCTGGCACACGCAGGGGAGCGGGAAGAGCATCGTGATGGTACTGCTGACCAAGTGGATTCTGGAGAACAATCCCAACGCCCGCGTGGCTATCATCACCGACCGCGACGAGCTGGATAAACAGATCGAGCGAGTTTTTACCGAATCAGGCGAGGCGATTAAGCGCACCACCAGCGGCCGCGACCTGATGAGCCAGCTCGGCCAAGCCACGCCGCGGTTGCTCTGCTCACTCGTCCACAAGTTTGGTCGGAAAGACGTGGATGATTTCGATGCGTTCATCAAAGAGTTGGAGGCGCAGCCCAGTCAGACGGTGGGCGAGGTATTCGTTTTTGTGGACGAGTGCCACCGCACGCAGAGCGGCAGGCTGCACCGCGTGATGAAGGCGATGATGCCCAATGCCGTCTTTATCGGTTTCACCGGCACCCCACTCCTTAAGAAAGACAAGCAGACCAGCCTTGAGGTCTTTGGCGGCTACATCCACACTTACAAGTTCAGCGAGGGCGTCGAGGACGGTGTTGTGCTGGATCTGGTTTATGAGGCGCGGGACATCGACCAGAGACTGGGCTCCGTGGATAAGATCGACGCATGGTTTGAAGCCAAGACCAAGGGACTGAACGACTGGCAGAAGGATGAGCTGAAGCAGAAGTGGGGTACGATGCAGAACGTGCTCAGTTCCAAGTCACGGATGGATCGGGTGGTGAGCGACATTGTGTTCGACTTTAGCGTGAAGCCGCGCCTTTCCAGCGAGCGCGGGAATGCCCTCCTGGTGGCGTCAAGCATCTACGAAGCATGCAAGTATTTCACCTTGTTTCAGAAGACCCAGTTCAAGGGCATGTGCGCAGTGGTGACATCCTATAACCCACAGGCCCAGGACGTGACTAAGGAGGAAGTCGGCGCGAACACCGAGACGGACAAGCAGTTCACCTACAACACCTACACGGAGCTGCTAAAAAACATCGAAGCCAAGCCGGGCCTGACCAAGACGGAGACCTACGAAGAGTGGGCGAAGGCCCTGTTCACCAAGGAGCCGTCGAATATGAAATTGCTCGTTGTGGTGGACAAGCTGCTCACCGGCTTTGACGCGCCGCCTTGCACCTATCTCTACATCGACAAATCCATGCAGGACCACGGCCTGTTCCAGGCCATTTGCCGCGTCAACCGGCTGGACGGCGAGGACAAGGATTTCGGCTACATCGTGGACTACAAGGACCTGTTCAAGAAGGTGGAGAACGCCATTGCCGTCTATACCACTGAGTTGGATCGCAGCGCGGGAGGCGCCGATCCTGAGGTGTTGCTACAGGATCGCCTCAAGAAAGGAAAAGAACGGCTCGACCACGCGCTGGAGGCTCTCCTCTTGTTGTGCGAACCCGTGGAGCCGCCGAAAGGCGAGTTGGAGCACATCCACTACTTTTGCGGCAACACGGAGATCGCTGCCGATTTAAAGGAACGGGAACCACAACGCGCCGCGCTTTACAAGGCGACGGTGGCGCTTGTGCGCGCTTACGCTAACATTGCCGACGAACTGGACGCTGCCGGATATGACGGTGCCGACATCAACCGCATCAAGCAACAGCTCAAGCACTACCTGGACCTCCGCGAAATCATCCGCAATGCCAGTGGTGAGACGCTCGACCTCAAAGCCTTCGAGGCCGACATGCGGCATCTCATCGACACTTACATCGAGGCGGACGAGCCAAGGAAGATTTCGCCCTTCGATAACATGGGTCTTTTGGAGTTGATCGTGAAGACGGGCATTGCCAATGCCATCGCCACACAGCTCGACGGATTGAAGGGCAATAAGAACGCCATCGCTGAGACCATCGAGAACAACGTTCGCCGCAAGATCATTAAGGAACACCTGAACGATCCGGCCTACTATGACAAGATGTCCGCATTGCTGAATGAGATCATTGCGTCACGCAGATCGAAGGCCATCGCATATGAAGAATACTTGAGACACATCGCTGAACTGGCCAACAGAGTAGAGGCCGGGCAGGCTGAGGATATGCCAGGAGAATTGAATACGCCGGGGCGCCGCGCCCTCTATAATAACCTCGGATCGGGAGCCTCTGTCGGCGATGCAAGCGTTGCCGCAGAGTCCACGGGTTCCTATGGGAACGCGACAAACGATAATGTGCTGGAACTTGCGGTCAAGATTGATGAAACCGTCAAGCGCACCCGACCCGACGGCTGGCGGGGCGTACAAGCCCGTGAACGCGTGATCAAAGCTGCCTTGTATGGAATCTTGCAGAACGAGGCTGAGGTCGAGCGCATCTTTCTCATCATCAAGCAGCAGAAGGAATACTGATGGTCACGCGGATCAAGCTGGGTGAAATCACCGTGGATGTGGTAAAGAAGGGCATTAAGAACATTCACCTGAGTGTCTACCCTCCAACGGGCCAAGTACGAATCTCCGCCCCATTCAGAATGGACCTCGACAACATCCGGGTGTTTGCCATTACCAAGCTTGGCTGGATCAAGAGCCAACAGCAAAAACTCTGCGAACAAGCACGTGAAACTCCGCGTGAGTATCTCAACCGCGAAAGCCATTATGTTTGGGGAAAGCGCTACCTGCTCACGGTCTCGGAGAGCGACCAATCATCGTTCGTCGAATTGAAGCACAACCGGATGCTTCTGCGCGTTCGTCCGGGAACCGATGAGTACAAGAAGCAGGCTATCGTGGCAAAATGGTATCGCGTCCAGCTCAGGCAAGTCGTGCCGCTCTTGATCGCAAAATGGGAACCGCTCATCTGCGTGAAGGTAGAGCAGTTTTTTGTGCAGCGCATGAAAACCAAGTGGGGCAGCTGCAACTCGGGCACGCACAGTATTCGCCTCAACACCGACCTCGCAAAGAAACCCCAAGAGTGCCTTGAATACATCGTGGTTCACGAGATGGTTCACATACTTGAACCGACGCACAACGCCCGTTTCGTTGCGCAAATGGACCGATTCATGCCCAATTGGCAGTTCTATCGTGAGGTGCTCAACCGCCTGCCGGTTCGGCATGAGCATTGGGGATATTGAACCTAAATCCAGCGCCTCCGCAGTAGATTCGGCTAATCTGGAACAGGTTCCTAGCGAGAGATCCCCAAATCTGTTGATTTTGCGATCATGGCTCCGGCGGCTTGCATCTCTTGGAGGGCTTTTTGTGAATCCTCAGATTGCGCATTGATTCCACGAACTCCATCTTCTAAGACCACGACCCGGAATCCCAATCGGCAGGCATCGAGGACGGTTTGCTTCACGCAATAGTCGGTAGCGAGTCCTACCACAAACAGTGTCTGCACTTCTAAATCTTCAAGGCGATCTTCTAACGAAGTGCCATCGAATCCCGAATACGCTTCTTGTCGAGCATTGGTGGCTCCCGACACAATTAACGTTCCTGGCGCCATTTTCAAATCAGGATGAAATTGAGAGCCCCGTGAACCTTGCACGCAATGCGGGGGCCAGGGTCCGCCTTGGGCTTGAAAGGAGCAATGGTTCTCTGGATGCCAATCCCGTGTCGCAACAATTGAAAACCCCTCACGAGTAAAAAAGCGAATACAGGCATTGGCAACGGGAATGACTTGATCGCCCTCGGTCACTGCCAAGGCCCCACCCGGACAAAAATCATTTTGCAAATGGACTAATAAAAGAACGGACTTCCGATCGGGTTGAGGAATGGCGGAACGATTCTTACTATCAGGGCTGTTTTGCGATTTCGCGAGTTTCATTGGTTTGATTTTTCGTGAAGCGTAATCCGTGATGCGTCATGCGTAGAGGAAAATTTCTTAACAGCCTGTTTGTTCGCATCACGCTTTACGGTTCACGCATTACGTCTTAGGCCACAATTTCCGTGCCTATGCCCTTGTCTGTGAAAATTTCCAAGAGAATTGCATGAGGGATTCGTCCATCGATAATATGCGCTTTGTGCACACCCGCCTCGATGCCCTTCAAACACGATCGGACTTTAGGCAACATGCCCTCGGTAATCGTGCCTTTCTTCACCATTCGTTCGACGTCTTTTTTCGAGAGAGTGGAGAGATGCCGATTGTCCGCATCACGGATTCCCTTTACATCGGTCAGGACCAACAGCTTCTCAGCTTTCAACGCACCGGCTATGGCACCGGCTACAAGATCGGCATTGATATTATGCGGCTTACCATTACGATCAACACCAATTGGCGCGATGACCGGAATGAAATTATCCTGCTGAAGCATGGTCAGGATTGCCGGATCAATTTTATCCACTTCGCCCACAAACCCATAATCTTCATCAGAATGACTCTGTGCCTCTTGGCTGAGCCCCTGAACCCAAGCCTTCGCACTAAAGGGTTTACTGAGGATTAACCTTCCGTCTTTGCCGGTAATGCCAACGGCCCGCCCGCCATGCTGGTTGAGCATAGTCACGATTTCTTTGTTGATTTTTCCACCCAAGACCATTTCCACCACATCCATGGTCGCTCGATCCGTCACTCGAACGCCGCGTTTAAAAGTCGGCTGAATGCCTAAACGAGAAAGCATTTCATTAATCTGTGGTCCGCCTCCATGAACGATCACGGGATTGAGCCCAACATACTTCATCAGCACCACGTCTTCCGCAAAGCCGTCTTTCAGATTATCCTCCGTCATGGCTTTCCCACCGTATTTAATCACGATGGTCTTTCCCGCAAACGTTCGGATATACGGCAACGCCTCAACGAGCACATCGGCTTTTTTAATTAATCGTTCCATGGCTTTTTAGAATCGTGATGCGTGATCCGTTATGCAGGAAGCGAAAAAATGTTTTCACGCTTTACGCTTTACGCTTTACGGATTACGCATTACGTCCCTCTACAGGATGTACCGGCTCAGATCCTGATCCTTCACAATATCGCTCAAATGCCCTGTGACATAGGCTGCATCAATGACCACTTTTTTCTCAATCAGTTCTTGAGCGTCAAAGGACACATCTTCTAACAACCGCTCCACAATGGTGAATAACCGTCGTGCGCCAATGTTTTCCGTTCGATCATTGACCTCGACGGCGGTGGCGGCAATTTCTTCAACGCCATCTTTCGTGAACTCAAGCGTGATACCTTCAGTTCCCAGCAAAGCTTTATATTGCTTCACGAGAGCGCTTTGAGGTTCCGTTAAGATCCGAACCAGATCCTCTTTTGTCAGGGCCTCTAATTCAACTCGGATTGGAAACCGGCCTTGCAACTCCGGAATCAGGTCTGACGGCTTGGCCGCATGAAACGCGCCTGCGGCGATGAAAAGGATATGATCCGTCCGAACCGGGCCGTACTTCGTATGAATGGTCGAGCCCTCGACGATTGGCAGTAAGTCTCGCTGCACGCCTTCGCGTGAAACATCGGGTCCCATATTTTTTTCCTTACCCGCGATTTTATCGATTTCATCAAGAAACACGATGCCTGACTCTTCCACACGATCGACGGCCTCACGAGTGATTTCATCCATATCGAGAAGCTTTTGTGCTTCCTCTTGGGTAAAATATTTCAACGCCTCGGGAATTTTCATGATCCGGTTTTTCCTCTTGCCCGGCATCATGCCACCCAACATTTCCCGAAGATTATTTTCGATGTCTTCCATGCCACCAATATTCGAAATAATGCCGACCGGTAGACCGCGTTCCTTGACTTCGATTTCCACGGTTCGTTTATCCAGAGTCCCTTCGCGTAACTGCTTGCGCAGTTTCTGCCGAGTAGAATCTACTGGCTCCATGGCTTCTTTACCATTCGACTCCTCGCCATCATCCTGGAAACCAGTGGTCCGTGGCTTGCTCGAGGGCAACAATAAATCCAATACACGTTCTTCCGCCAAATCTTCGGCCTTGCGTTCCACTCGCTCCAGCGAAGAGCTTTTGACCATGTTCACAGATTGTTCCGTCAGATCGCGGATGATGGATTCGACATCTCGACCAACATAGCCCACTTCCGTGAACTTGGACGCTTCGACTTTTATGAAGGGCGCATCCGCGAGCTTCGCAATGCGTCGCGAGATTTCTGTTTTACCCACCCCTGTTGGCCCGATCATGATGATATTTTTAGGGTAAATTTCTTCTCGAAGTTCAGGATCCAATTGTTGCCGGCGCCACCGGTTTCGCAACGCAATCGCGACCATCCGTTTGGCGTCGCTCTGACCAATCACATAACGATCCAACTCTTCGACGATTTGTCGCGGAGTCATGTCATCTAATTTCACAGGCTGAGTAGGGGTTTCTGTTTTTTTCATCATACGTGCAACTCTTCAATAACGATTTCCCGATTCGTGTAAATATCAATGCCTCCGGCAATGTTCATGGATTCCAGCACAATGGTCTTCGAATTTAACTCCGTATTGGCTATTAAGGCTCGAGCCGCCGCTAAGGCATAGGGCCCGCCAGAACCAATGGCCAAAATGCCATCTTCGGGTTCAATCACATCGCCCGTCCCGGACAGGATAAAGGATTGCGTGCCATCCGAGACAGCCAGCAACGCTTCCAGGCGACGCAGCACCCGATCCGTTCGCCAATCTTTCGCTAACTCCACGGCCGCCCGCGTCAGATTCCCTCGGTATTCTTCCAGCTTCACGTCGAACTTTTCAAATAAGGTAAACGCATCCGCCGTGGCTCCAGCAAATCCGGCCAGGATTTTGTCATGATACAGACGCCGGACCTTGCGGGCATTGGCTTTCATCACCGTGGTGCCCACGGTGACTTGGCCATCGGAGCCCATGGTCACGGCTCCATTTCGCCGGACCGAGAGGATTGTGGTTGATCGTATTTTCATGCTTTCTTTCCTTTGTTGGTCTTGGGGACCTGAGGCGTGTTTCCCGCTCGGGGATGCGCCTGGTCGTACACTTCCATCAGACGATCCATGGCCAGATGTGTATATTTCTGCGTGGTTCCCAATGAAGCATGCCCAAGGAGTTCCTGGATCACGCGAAGGTCGGCACCTTCATCGAGCAAGTGGGTGGCAAACGAATGCCGCAACGTGTGCGGCGTCACATTCCCGACCTGAAGCTGCCCAGCATATTGTTGCACCATCCGTTCCACACTTCTGACCGACAACCGGCCCTTTCGATTATTTTGAAAAACCGGACGGTCTTCAGGAAACGCCTGGGATCCCGCCCCCATCGATTCCTCAGCAGTCTTGTCCACGGATAATTTGGCCGAACCTAATGCCACATAATCGTGAATCGCGTCAATGGCCACTTGCCCGATCGGCACGAGTCGCTCCTTTTTGCCTTTTCCACGAAGCCGCACCATGCCATCATCAAGATTCACATCCCCCCAATTCATGCCAACCAATTCACTGACTCGCGCACCGGTGGAATACAACGTCTCCAAGATGGCCCGGTCCCTCGCTGTTTTAGCACCGGCCTTTTCGTCCGGCGACTCCATCAACCGCTCCGCGTCGTCTTTTGACAGCACGCGCGGCAGATGCTGACCAACCCGGGGCGATCGAATGAGTGCCGCCGGATTTGTGGCAATCAGTTCTCGTTGATTCAAAAACTTAAAAAAACTTTTGAGGCAGGCCAGCTTTCGGGCTTGCGATGTTTTTTTATCCTGCCTCTCAGCTAACCAAATTAAAAACTGGCGAATCGTCGTCGGGTCAATATCTCCAGGGCCCGGAACGGTTTCCCCATGGACGCCTCGCAAAAACGCGACAAACTGTCGAAGGTCCGACTGGTAACTGCGAAGGGTTTCGCGGGAAGCACCCCGCTCAAAATCCAGATGCGTTAGGAAAGCGCGAATTGCGTCTTCCATGCTTGAAACTCATCCATCGCACGTTGGTGAATCAAGCGCCGTTTCTGTTCCTTGTCGCGAATCTTCGTGGGAAGCGGCGGAAAGATTCCAAAGTTGGTATTCATTGGCTGGAAATACCGAGCATCACTCGTGGTAATATAATTGATCAACGCCCCATGTGCCGTAGCCAACGGAGGAGTGATCAAGGGTAAATCAGCCAACGCACGAGCGGCATTGATTCCAGCCAAACCTCCGCTTGCCGCGGATTCAGTATATCCCTCAACCCCAATAATACATCCCGCCAAAAAGGTTGTCCCTCGCATTTTCAACTGCAGGGTATTCCGCAAGAGCTCAGGAGAATTCACAAACGTATTTCGATGCACACTCCCAAACCGCAGAAACTCGGCCCGCTCAAGACCGGGGATCATGCGAAACACCCGCTGCTGCTCAGGATACTTTAACTTGGTTTGAAACCCCACCATGTTATAACACGAACCGTACCGATTTTCCGCACGCAATTGCAGCACCGCATGCGGTCGTGTGCCAGTGCGCGGATCAACCAGCCCCACGGGTTTCATCGGACCAAAGGTTAAGGTCTGCTTCCCGCGTTCTGCCATGACTTCAATCGGGATGCACCCTTCGAAGTACGGGACTTTCTCAAAGTCCTTGGATTCGACTTTTTCTCCCGCCATTAACGCATCGTAAAAGGCCGTATACGTGGCTTCATCCATCGGACAATTCACATAATCCGCGCCGCCCTTATCATAGCGTGAGGCACGAAAGGCCTTGTCCATATCAATGGATTCCGCATCGATGATTGGGGAAATGGCATCAAAGAAGGCCAGGTTCTTTTTATGCGTCAACTCGGTCAAAGCCTGCGCCAAACTTTCCGACGTCAAAGGCCCCGTGGCCACGATGCAAAGAGCATCAGTCGGAATCTCTCGAATCTCTTCACGAATGATCCGAATATTCGGATGCGATTCCAACGTTCTCGTAATTTCTTGTGCAAAGATATCGCGATCAACCGCCAGCGCGGCGCCAGCCGGCACTCGAGCCAATTCAGCCACTCGCATGACCAGTGAGTTCAACAGCCGCATCTCTTCTTTCAAGATGCCAGGTGCGCTAATCGGGTCAGCGGATCCCAAAGAATTCGAACACACAATCTCAGCCAAATTGCTCGTCTTGTGTGCCGCCGTCTCTTTCTTTGGTCGCATCTCATAAAGCGTGACCTTCGCCCCACGCTCCGCCGCCTGCCAAGCCGCCTCCGACCCCGCCAGCCCGCCACCAATTATGACCACATCATCGCGCATTAATCGTCAATTCTCCCTGAAAATAGGCAAGAGAGGCATTCTAGGGAGTGGGGGAAAATAGTGTCAAGGAAGGCGACAAAAGCGTTTGTAATCTAAGAGTCGAGACCAAAGTAAACTGCCTATCAGCCCCCCATCGGTCATTCCCGACATTTTTAATCGGGAATCCAGGTTTGGATTTATATGCAGGGTTTCGCCCCTGCAGACGAGGCACTTTTGTTTCGGCAAAAGTGCCCAAAACCAGTGTGCCGAGCATGTTCAACAGCTTGAGGGTGCAAGTCCCTTTGACAACCTGATGGAGGTGAAGTCATAGCGAAGCGCAAGGGCGTCGTCGTGAGGCGGGGTCTGAAGGAAGCGTAGAGCAAAGGCGCGGGCCGATGAACAAGAACCAGATACGAGGCAGTCAGTGTCGGACGAGTGAGCTGGTTTTCACGAAGTCCATATCCATCAAGGGCATTGGGTGTAAATCTGGCGGTCGTGCGCTGAAGGCGGTTGAGCTTACCTCGGGAGACCTCTCGTCTGTCTTGGCACCAAGACTGAGGATGGAGTGATCTATCTTGACCGGGTGAGAGGAGTCAGCAGAGGGCATAGTAGTCCCGGCAGGGACGAAGGCCTGAACGGTGCGGAGTGGTATGTAGGCAGCGGAACTCACGAGCGACAAGCGGCTGAATAACCAGTTAACCCTGGCCTTCCCGACAGAGGATAGGGGTGAAGCCCTAAGGACTGACGAGGAAGTGTCGAATCGCTCGCGGCGAACCGCCCAGTTGAAAGCCCGGCGAGGGGTGACCAGTTGAGAGAAGTCTCTCCTGGTGGCCAATCGCTTAACCCACCAAACCGCCGTATACGGACCCGTACGTACGGTGGTGTGACAGGGAAAGCGGGTGACCGCCTACCTATGTCGATTGTTTTGCCCGTGCGCGTCCCTACGGGTCCCTCCGCCTCCGCACCGAATAGATGGCTCGGGAACTCGCTCCGAGGTGCAAAGCCACCTCTCCGCTCAAACAGCCCTCGCCAAAAAGGCGATTCGGTACTCCAGCTCCGCCGAGCCCAAGGCATGAACGCCCAGGTAATACCGTCCCATGAGCTTCTCCTTTCTCGAAGCCCTCCCACGGCGCGCGAACGACTCTTTGGCCTTATATGGGACCTCACAGGATCGACTTCCTATTGAACGTTGATTGCCGTTCCTTGCCCTGGGGGGACGGTTTGTCCTGGCTCCTTTGCTCCTCGCCCCAGCAAACGTCAGGGATGCATGATCATGAATAAAGAACAGAACGTTACCACAAAGTACTCCAGGGGATTATATAAGGGTTGTCGAACCAATTATCATTTTAGATCCTTCCACAACCCAAAGAGTAATTTCACCTTGGCATTGTTCAACAATTCGTCGAATTTCGAGAGACGATGGTCCAGGGGGAATTCAGCCGATCCTGATCGAATGTGTTTGGCTGTGCCATCGAGTAACAACATGAACCCGGATTTGTCCGTCAAGAGTGTCATACGTTTGATGGTCATCACCTTCTTTGGTTCAATACTGACATACTCGGTTACCGGGATGGTGTGAGCTGACAGATCGGGAAAGTCGGGATACCGCAACACCCCCGGTGTCACCAACGCCGTGACTCGATTCCCTGATGCATCCTGACGGGAAAGGTCGAGGGTTTTTATGGTGATAGGATGTTCTGAAAATATTTGATTCCCAGAAGAAAGGGATACCTTGAGTATCAAGATGAGGTGTTGGTCTGTCCCTCGAATTTCTATTTTTGACCGGTGCTCAGGGAGTTCAGGGCGAAAGGTGAGGGAGGGTTCATCCGGAAAAGGAAAATCTTTGATGCCGTCCACGTTCGTTTCATCCGCAATGATTTCGAATGGCTGAGTGGGAGTAAAAAACACTCAGGTCTCGGATCCCGAAATCTTCATCGTCACGGTTTGGGGATCATGTTCATCCACTTCAAAAATAACATTGGATTCCTCACGGACATGGATGGGATCCAAGATTCCCAGAATCTTTCTGCTTCGCTTCTCAGGCTGTATCGTGACCAAATTTTCCTGCGTTTTGGGTGAAATCCGCACATATCCAAACATCGTGAGCGGTTGCCAGGCTGTGGGGGAAAAGGAATCGGTCTCCATATGATATTGGTTGGGGTCCGCGACGTATAACGAGGAAGGATGGAACTCGATCTTGGAAAACTGCCCGAACGAAATCGTCTCGATTTCAAGGGGATTCAAAATTTGTTGGGTTGGAAAAGTGCCCAACGTCATTTCTGCACGGCTGACGGCGGCTTCCAAGGAAATATGTGTTGGGGTAGGATAGTACATCAGGGCCAGCGCCATCACGAGCACGCCGCCAATCATGACACTTCCCGAGGTTATCCATAGTGTCAACGGTTTCTTGGACGACCGTTTTTCTGAATTCTCTTGGCTGCTCATGGCGCCGAGGGCTTCTGATAGAAATGGATGGTTTGATTTATTGGTTGATTGCTGTCCAGGAAGTAGCCTGTCACCAGAAAAAAATACGAACCTTCCGGAGCTTCGGAGGCATCCCATTTCACCGAGAATGGCTGCCCGGCCGGTTTTCGGCGAAAGGCGCGAAACCAAATCCCCTCATCCGCTTCTTTGGGATAGACCGCACACTTCACCAAGGCGCGACTATTGGGTTTGAGTGTAAACCAATACCCAGTCACGGTCGCAGGTGGAGATGTATGGTAAAAAATCGTCGGGGCAATGTGCTCGATACTCGCAGGTGTAGATTGCCCAAGGCACGTGAGCACACCCAAGTCATACATATTCATGCTGTCATCAAGGTCTTGAAGGACAGGACCCGTTGCCCACGTAAAGGTATTGCCAAACCCCTTCGACCATGATGCCGCATGCGCCACCTTGTCCAGCCAATAAAACCTCCGATAGTCCAATTCCCGTACGGTGATATGGACATCCGTGTCCTCAGGAAGATAAAACTGAATCTTGAGTTCCTCGGGGAACGAGGTCGTCGATTCACGATAGTCGGCAAGAACCGAAATGAGTTCAATGTCGTAGCCAGAGACAGGTTTAGGCTTGATCCCTTCGTAGTAGGACCCTCGGTTTTGATATGTCAGATGGTTATCGGCCCAGGAGTTCAACGGGGTGGTAAGAAGGCAAGTCAAAAGGAAAAGAAGGGTCAGTTGAAGGAAACGCCTCATCCTTGAGTGCAACCTAGCTTAAAGAATTAAGAACGGCCTCACGCTTCATCATGTACGCGAGTTGCACAGGAATGTCTAGTTCTTGTAGAAAGCAGAATCTCGGTCAGGTGAATTCTGTTAAAGGTTTGGATTGGCGGGGAGCGCTAGCGTGAAATAGCGACCCTTGTCTTCCACCAAGAGTCGCTTGGTCACAAGGGTTGATACGACGGTATCAATGGACGGGGCCGAATCCTGGTGGGAAGGCGATGTGGTGGCAGCCCGACGGATTTGGTCCAACGTTTTGGGAGTTTCATTGCAACCCTCAATAATCAACGACAATGGCCAGTCAAACCGTTCGCTCGTCGGTTGATGGGTGCGGCCATCGTAGACGGTCACATAACTCATGGCTTTGGCATAGAACAAGAACGGGCGATTCTCTGAGAAATACCGAGCCCGCCATTCCTGCACGAGGTTGATCAATTGTTCATAGAGAGCAGGGTCTACCTTCCAATCAATCTCATATTCAAAATCGTAGGCGATCTTACTGAGATCGACCTTTCGTGAATCATACACATATTCATAGGCGGTCCCGGGACCGGTAATCCGCACACCATAGTCTTCAGGCCGCATGAAATAGGGGCTGAATCGTTCGAGCCACAGTTTACCCGTGCCTTCAGGTGGTTGTAGGTGAAGAATAGAAGGGATGAGATCGATCTGGAGTTGGTAATCGTCATTGGTTTCCTGAGGAAAGCCGAGCAGGATATTCCAGTTCACATCTAGGTTGTAATACCGGCTCCACTTGAGGCACTGAATATTTCGGAGCGGGCTGACACCCTTATCCATTTCCTTGAGTTGTGCCGCACTTAGACTTTCAATGCCCGGTTGCATGCACTTCACTCCGCCGTGGGCCAGGGTTTGAATCTGCTGTTTGGTTAAGTTGGCCGTGGTCTCCATGAATATATCAAGGTCATAGTGACCGGCAGCAAATTTACCAAAGAGTTGGTCGATGTATTTTAAATCGATGATGTTATCGACTAAACGGAAACGCGTGGTGTCATACCGGCTGGAGAGCACATCCATTTCTTGAGCCACTTGCTCCGAAGACTTGGCCCGAAACTGCATGGACTGCGCATTCAATCCGCAGAAGGTGCAATGATGCTTCTCTCCCCACCAACATCCACGCGAGCCTTCATAAAGCAAGATACGATTGAGCCCGGTTGACCCCTGTCCTTCCAGCTCCTTCACCATCTCAAAGTAATCGTCATAATCAGGCGGGCCAACTTCAGTAAAATTGGAAAAGAGTTTCGTGTTGGGTTGAAATTGAATCTGACCCTCTTTTCGATAGGCAACCCCTGGAGGGAAATGGTTTTCCTCTTCCCGAAGAATCTTTTTCGCCAGAGTCGGGAAGACTTCCTCCCCCTCGCCGACCACCACATAATCGATCCACGGAAACGCCCGAAAATGTTCCAAGCCCATCTCGCCGTCGAAGTTGGCGCCCCCAAACACGATGCGAACATTGGGGTACAAATCTTTGATCAGCTTGGCCATGGTGAGACTGGCCACGTTTTGATCGAACGTCGAGGTGAACCCCACAACTCTGTATTGATTCCAATCGTACGAGGTCATGATTTCGATGCGAAATTGCGGCGCAATTTTGTGCGCGACCTCTTCGAGGTAGCCAGTTGAGCAACCAGCTTCACGAGCGGTACTTTCAAGCACCGGTTTAAAAACATCGGGGTATTGAGCATGCTTAGGGTTGTCTCGAAAGAGGATCGAGGAAAAGAGCCACTCCCCGATCATCCCACGCTTTTCACACAGTACTTCGTAAAGCTGAAGTCCAATGCGTTGCGCAAAGAGCAAATTGAAATGATAGCCCTTGGACCCGATGCTCTGATTTTTTAACACACGCGACAGCGTGCCAAGCTGAATGGACGGAAACTTGGAATACCCAAACGGCAGCGCGATTTGCGGCTTCCCACCGGGATCAACCCATGGCAATTCCTCAGCCAGAGATGCACTGGTTTGAGAAGACGGGTCGATCGTAATGAGCGAATCAGGCATTGCTAGCGAACACCCGATCTGCTTTGGCCGCGAAAAAGAAATCGCTCTCGGTCAGGCCTTGAATCTTATGCGTCCAAATTTCCACCTTGCACTTGCCCCAGGCCAAGAACAGATCAGGATGATGGCCTTGGTCTTCCGCAATTGCCCCGACTTTGTTCACAAAGTCGAGAGCCTCAGCAAAATTCTTGAATTCGTAGGCCCGTTCAAGGTGGCCTTCTGGATTCAGCGCCCACCCTTTCTCCAACTGCCCAAGTAATTCCTGCGCCTTCGCCGGCTCAACCGGCGGCACCCCACCCCGACACGGCACACATTGATTATCAGCAAGACTCATACAGTCCTCCTTATGGAATTCTTAACAACCCAAAAATTCCCCTCCTTTGTAAGGAGGGGCAAGGGGAGGTAGAGATTTTCCTCTGGAGTGAATTATAGACTTCCAAAAACCTGATGCACAAATCTCTTGCTTCTGGATCGGCACCTTATGGCATACTTGGAAACCTACATCCCCTGTCAGATGGGACTACCCTTTAAACAAGGAGGTGTCACATGGGGCTGACGAAAGTGATCGTGAAAGTTTTCGCTATCTTATGAGGCGAAGACCGGGAAGTTCATTAAGGACGGGTTTGAGATGTATGAAGAGCTCCAGGACTATGCCAACCATCATTATATTTCACTTCCTGTTGTGGACAAGGCGGGCCAGCCTTGGCTGCTAGAGGGCGAGCCTATTTATTTTACGGGGCACGCGGTTTGAAAATCTCAAAGACGAGGCGCTTTACTTAGCCCGGTGTCCCGATTGTGGCGGGATGGGCATCCGGGATGATGAACCCACGGTCGAGTCTGACTGCATTCGTTGTCTGTCGTGTGACCATGAATTTGATACCCGGCTCGAAATGATAAAGAGTTAATTCATCCCCTCCCAAGCCATCGGAGGATTCAAAGGACCAATTGATTTGAAAATCCCCCCCCACCCCCTTTTCCAAAGGGGGACCTTGCCTCTGCGAGGGCAAGCCTTTTTAAAAGTCCCTTTCCTCCTGTAACTAGCCTTAAACTCTATATTATTTCTTTCCCTGTCAACCAAATACTCCTTCGTGCGTTTATCTTTTAAGGGGTGAGCTCGCTATGCCGGATTGGAATAGTAAGGAGTCGAATATGAATGGGAAAGGGATTCTGATTGTCAGTGAAAATCAGGACCTTCTAATATCCGTCACAGAGTATCTCAGACAGATGGAATTTGACGTGGCCACGTGCCGGGAAGGCCTTCAACGAAACGACTTCTTCAAGGCCTCATGTATCAAAGGGATTCTTTTAAATCTGGAAATGTCGGGCAATGATGGGGTGTCGATGCTCAGATATCTCAGGAAAATACACCCCAACGTTCCGATTATTGCGTTGTCCATCCAGGAAAATGTGATGGGGCTAGTCCGGGCGGTAGAAGAAGGCGCGACCGATTACATGCTCAAGCCGATCGACCCTCACCATTTACGAGAGAAGTGCACGTTGGTATTTGATTAAGGGGCTGTTGAAAAAGTCCGCCAGCGGCGTTCTCGGGTCTTTGTCGTGCTCACGTACTACCGTACGCTCCGCGCGTCAAAGCCCCTGCGGCCTTGCTGGACGGGCCTTTTTGAACAGCCCCTTTCCTTCAGACAAATAAAAATGTGAGTCAGTCGTCCCAAACCAAGATAATTTTATTGAATTATTCGGCACTCCCACTAAAGAAGATTCCGAGTCCGAAACGTTTTAGCGGACTGAGGCCATTTTTTCTTGGAGTTTTGCCGTTTGAAAAGTGGCTCGCTCGTTTCCATTGAGCCCGTCTTCCTTCGAGTCGATCCAGGTTTTGGTGGGGAATCCAAGCGAGTCCCGTCCAGTTCCATAATACAAGGCATTCGCAATGATGACGTAGGTCATGGAGCTGAGCGTGCCGTCGGTTTGCAACACAATATATTTTGGGTCTTGTCGTTCCGGTAGGTGTGGGTGATATCCGGCCATGACCATATGAATGCGATGGACTGTGACATGAATCACCTGTTCGCCTTGTTCATGCTGATACACAATGGCCATCATGCCATTGGGGAGCAGATCTGATTCATTTGAGAGAGGATGTTGGAATGCGATGGGGTTGGGATAATCGTGGCAAGCCCAGGAATCGGAGGGGAGAAAAGTGAGTAGCGCGACTGCGCCCCCTATCGTCATGACCATGTTGGAGAAAAGGGATTTCGTTTTCATGGAGATGACCTCCTAATCTAAAGGCCTCCAAAACTTTCCCTCTATTATCTATCTTATGCCTTCCCATTTGACTAAGGTTAGTCCCTAGACTAGTCTGCTGGACTATGGACACAGGGTATGCTGCTGATATCTTGGATTTTTCTGTTAGGTTCCACACCGAAGAAGCGTGCTTCGAGTACTTGCGGGCGATTCGGTGGCCAGACGGGTTTATGTGTCCAGCTTGCGGTCATCGCGGTGGTTGGTGGCTCAAAAAATATTTCCGGTTTGAGTGTTCGTCGTGTCATAGACAGACATCACCGCTAAGCGGCACAGTGATGCATAGATCGCACTTGCCGCTACGGCTTTGGTTTTGGGCTGCCTATTTCGTCTCCACGCACACACCTGGCATCAGTGCTGTGCAATTGCAGCGTCAACTCAGTATCAAGAAGGTGGATAGCGCCTGGTATTTGCTCCACAGATTGCGACGAGGAATGGTACGACAGAACCGTGAACGGCTCGCAGGAACAGTTGAAGCCGATGAAACCCATATCGGTGGACCGGTAAAAGGCAAAACGGGCCGTGGCGTCGCGAAAGCGAAAACCAAGACGTTAATAGCCGGAGCCGTAGAAATTGTCACGTACACACAAGGGGATCACTTTCGAGAGAAAGCAGGGCGTTTACGATTAGCGATTCTTCAAGACGCTGGAGAGAACGAGATCAAAGCATTCCTCAATAGCCATGTCGCTGAGGGCAGTAAGATCAAGTCCGATGGTTGGAAGGGATACTCGGCAAAAGCCTTGGCAGGATACGAACACCTGAGACGGACCCAGGGTGACCCAGCAAGTGCTGGGAAGCACGCTCCACACATCCATAGAGCGTTCGGCAATCTGCAGACCTGGCTGAACGGGATTCACCATGGAGTGGATTCAAAATACCTGCAACACTATCTTGATGAGTTTGTCTTTCGCTATAACCGCCGTGAGACTCCAATGAGTACCTTCCAGAGTTTGTTGAAAATCCTGACCAGCAGCTCAAAACCCTTGGGATTCAATAAACTGAAGCAACCTTAGTTAAATGGGAAGGCATAATCTATCTTTATCTAAGGTGAATCGTTTTAATTTCTGAAGGTTTTGGCTCAGGTCTGGTCAATATAGAAGCCCTTGGACCGTGTTCGATCCAAGGGCTGAATTGCAGCGTCAACTCAGTATCAAGCGCCTGGTATTTGCTCCACAGATTGCGACGAGGAATGGTACGACAGAACCGTGAACGGCTCGCAGGAACAGTTGAAGCCGATGAAACCCATATCGGTGGACCGGTAAAAGGCAAAACGGGCCGTGGCGTCGCGAAAGCGAAAACCAAGACGTTAATAGCCGGAGCCGTAGAAATTGTCACGTACACACAAGGGGATCACTTTCGAGAGAAAGCAGGGCGTTTACGATTAGCGATTCTTCAAGACGCTGGAGAGAACGAGATCAAAGCATTCCTCAATAGCCATGTCGCTGAGGGCAGTAAGATCAAGTCCGATGGTTGGAAGGGATACTCGGCAAAAGCCTTGGCAGGATACGAACACCTGAGACGGACCCAGGGTGACCCAGCAAGTGCTGGGAAGCACGCTCCACACATCCATAGAGCGTTCGGCAATCTGCAGACCTGGCTGAACGGGATTCACCATGGAGTGGATTCAAAATACCTGCAACACTATCTTGATGAGTTTGTCTTTCGCTATAACCGCCGTGAGACTCCAATGAGTACCTTCCAGAGTTTGTTGAAAATCCTGACCAGCAGCTCAAAACCCTTGGGATTCAATAAACTGAAGCAACCTTAGTTAAATGGGAAGGCATAATCTATCTTTATCGGTGAATCGTTTTAATTTCTGAAGGTTTTGGCTCAGGTCTGGTCAATATAGAAGCCCTTGGACCGTGTTCGATCCAAGGGCTGAACGGGTTGCCCGGCAATATTTGACCAGACACGTGAATGTTGAAGAACGTGTCAAGAGCCAATAATAATGAGGTATCGTTAATTTGATAGATATTTGGTACGCTCCTTTCCTTATTTTTGGGGGAGATGCCTATGTTGAATTGTCCGCGATGTTCCAGTGCTGCCCGAGTCAAAAGTGGAATCCTTATCGGCCGCCAGCGCTATAAGTGCAAAGAATGCCAGTATCTGTACACGGTTTCCCACAAGTCCGATACTTCCACCTCAGCCCAACGCCGCCTGGCCGTGACTCTGTACTTGGAAGGCCCGGGCTTTCGGTCGATTGGTCGGATTTTAGGGTTTAGGCATGTGGCGATCTACCAATGGATCCACGCCTTGGGGAAAGAGGTGGCTCAGATCAAGCGCCCCTCCGCCCAGATTGTCGAACTCGATGAGCTGCATAGCTATGTGGGGCATAAAAAAACTATTGCTGGAGCTGGATTGCTGTTGATCGACTTGGGAAACGCTTCCTCCATGTTGTCACTGGCACCCGAGGGGTCGTAACTGGGGAACACTTGTGGGATGCCATGAAGAGTCCGCTGCTTGCCCAAGTCATGACAGACTACTGGGAACCGTATGAGCACTTTGTGCCCCCGGAGTACCACATCCAGTCGAAATCGGAAACCTTCACCGTCGAAGGCTACAATAGTGTGTTCCGCCACTTTCTGGCCCGCTTTCGCGGGAGCACGAAGTGTTATAGCAAAAGCGAAAGGAGGTTGCGGTATTCGGTCCTGCTCCTGATGGCAAAGTGGAACGGCGAACTTGAATATCTATTACATTACCAATGCCCTAAAAGATATATGGGAAGCCTCAACACAAAGCCCTCGGACTGGTCGGAGTCCAAGGGCCTTGTTATGGGGTGGCGACTACCAAAAAGTCTGTTAACTATCGGATGTTAAAAGATGTTTTCATTGGAAAGTTTCACTGTTTCCTCCAATGTTGCCCCCGCCGTGTAGCCTCTCCTGACTCGTTTTTTTCATAACCGATCAGGACCCAATGCTGCCCCCAGATGTCAATGGATTTGATGAACCTTTGCCGGAGGATTAAAAACAAAAAAGCCGCTATATAAGCGGCTTTTTCGTTGGTCATTGTCCTTTATTGGACATCCTAGGACAATGTATTGGTGGAGGTGGCGGGATTTGAACCCGCGTCCGAAGACATTCAGCACAATGGTCCTACGTGTGTAGTCAATGTTTTAAAATTCGCGTCCGCCCACGCCCACTGACCGGCTTAGAGCGTTCGCTAGCCCAGAAAGGTCTCATCCGCAGCCGCTGGAGCACCAGCATTGGACCAGCCTGCTAAAGTAGCGCCTCTTCCATGCCCGCAGACAGAGAATGGAGAGACGTCGCAGTCAATTAAGCTGCGAGAGCCAATGGTTCGTTGGCAATTATATGTTTCCCGAAGGTTTTACGAGACTCCGAGAGCTCGACACGCACCGTTGACCTCTTGTTCCCCGTCGAAGCCAGTCACCCCCATTGTTTGATATTATGCTTCACCGTTTTCCTATCCCTACTATATCCTAACTTTCGGTCACGCGCCAGGGCTGTTACCCCGTAATCTCTGATCGGGGCAGAACAGACGTTCCTTAAACATCTCCGCCGTGCTACAAAGAGCCATTTGGGGTAGGATCCGACAGGCAAAGGAGGTTGATATGGCGTGGGTATATTTATTGGTGGCCGGTGGTTTGGAAATTGTGTGGGCCACGGGGCTCAAATATACGGATGGGTTTTCGCGGTTGTGGCCAAGCGTGGGCACGGTGGCGGCGATAAGCGTGAGTATGGTGTGTTTGGCGTTGGCCTTGCGGGACATACCAATTGGAACGGCTTATGCAGTCTGGACCGGAATTGGGGCCGTGGGTGTGGCTATAATGGGCATTATATTGTTTAACGAACCCAGAGACTTGGCGCGCTTGTTTTTTATCTTTGTGATTGTGATTGGAATCGTTGGCCTGAAGTTGTCCTCAACCTAGAAACGGCAGTTGGGCGCAAAAAAGCCGTGTAAGCTATTGGTGTGCCTGGTGAAATAAAAAAAGTCGTAGTCACCTTGGTGGTGATAAGACATTTTTTTATTTTGCTAGGTGCGCCAAGAGCTTGCGCGGACTTTTGTGATCCAACTGCCATTTCTAGGTTCAAGCACATAGTGTTGTGTGACACAAATCCTTTCACCTTTCGTTCGTGTTGAGCCCTTCGACTTCGCTCAGGACAGACGGTCGAACGCTCTCCTGAGTGTATCGAAGGGCATGAAGGAACCCTATTCAACCGTCTTGTCCTTCGACAGACTCAGGACGAACGGATCTTGTACAAGGTTTTTTACAACATAACGCTAGGAATCAAGATGCTCTTATGGTGGGGGGCAGAAAAAAAGCTGGGAGGTTAAATCGAGAATTGAAAGCCGGGTTGATTGCCAATCGCCTCGGCCAGAATGCCCTTTTGTTTGAGAGCTTCAAGAATGTCGTGGGCCGTGGCCGTAAAGTCTTCAGGACCGGCAAAGGAAAGATCAGTCTGGATTGAGGGGGTACCGGTATTCTTGCTCATGTATACGGTGAGGACATGTGCAGGATGGACCAAGGTGCGAATGGCTTCGGTGACTTGATCGGCTGGAAGTTGAAAAGAATTCGTGGTCGAAATCACCAACAATCCCGTATCGACCAGCAGCCTAGCAACTTCGCCATATCGGCGAACAATTTCCAACGCTTCCTCTTCGGGTAAATCCGCGTCGAGTCCACGGCGCAGGTTTTCCGCATCCAACATATAGGCATGTCGCCCTTCGGCCACCAACACCGATTCGAGCTTTTTGGCCAAGAAGGTTTTACTGGTCGTGTCCGGTCCCACCAAGAGAACCAACGCCGCGCGATGGCCATAATGTTGGGAACGATCGGCCAAGCTGACGTCCCCTTGGACCCAAGCAAAATCACGTTGCCGTGCCTCAACCCGCAACGTTTCTTCCCGATCTTCTACCATCTCGGTAATGATGCCGCCTCCTGCCACATCATAGTCATCCACCAAAACAAAACGTCCCGTGCTTTCAAAATGATTGTACAAATCGAAAGCCAGAGGAGCTTTGGATTGGAGGGTGATATCAGCCACCTCGTTTCGTTGAACCGCGGTGTTGGTGTCTTGGTTATCCAGCGAGAGATCATTGGCATCCACGATGCGATGAATCGCCACCACGTGACATTCCACTTCGCGAGTGCCTAACCGAACAAGATAGGGTTTGTTCATTTCGAGGGGACGTCGCCCGAGCCAAAAAAGATTCGCTCGAAAGGAGGTTGAGACCAAGGGAAGGGAATCCTCGTGACTGAGGACCTCACCACGCTCCACAAAAATTTGCTCATCCAGGGTGACACCCACGGATTGCCCCGCCCAGGCTTGCGTGGGTGGCGGTTCAATATTGAATGCTTCCACACTCTGCACCACAGCGGTTTTATTCGATGGCGAGCAAATCAAACGATCGCCCACTTTAACGCGTCCGGATGTGATGCGTCCCGCTAAGATCCGACGGGCATCGAATTTGTACACGTCTTGGATCGGAAACCGCAGGGGTTGTTCTTCCTTTTCAGATTCCGAGGAAAACTTGGCCAGGGAATCCAGCACCGTCGGCCCGGTATACCACGACAAGTTCGGGCTAGGCTTGGCGATATTATCGCCGAGTTTGGCGCTGGCTGGGATCACAAACTGAGGTGTAACATTGAGTTGTGCAAGAAATTCTCGATATTCCTTTTCAATGCCATCAAACGTATCCTGCCGGTACCCGACGAGGTCCATTTTGTTCACCACGACCGTGACTTGTTTGACGCCCAACATCGACAGCAATAAGCCATGCCGTTTGGATTGCTCCCTCACGCCTTCGAGGGCGTCAATGAGAAGTAAGGCGGCTTCGGCTCGCGCGGCGCCGGATATCATGTTTTTCAGGAATTCTTTGTGTCCCGGTGCGTCAATGATGATGTATTGACGTCCAGCCCATTGGAAAAACGTGCGAGCAGTGTCAATGGTAATGCCTTGTTGCTGTTCTTCTAAAAACGCGTCAAACAAAAATGCGTATTCAAATTCTTTGCCTTGCTGTTTACAGATGGCTTGAATTTTTTCTACCTTACCTTCCGACAACGTGCCCGTGTCCGCATACAACCGTCCAAGGAGAGTCGATTTCCCGTGGTCCACATGTCCGACGATCACAATATCCATGCGATCCCGGATTTCGTTTGTATCTTGGGGGGTGCCTTGAGGTTCGGTCTTACATGTAGCCATCTTTGCGCAGTAACTCCATTCCTCGGCCTTCGTCTTGAGCGCGACCGGATCGTTCAGCCACGTTGGTGGCGCGCAATTCTTCGATAATTTCATCCACGGTGGTGGCCGTCGATTGAATTGGCATGGTGCAAGGGGCGCAGCCTAAACTTCGATACCGAACGCCAGCACCTTTATCTAAATAGAGGTCCATGAAGGGAATGTTTTCGAGTTTAATGTATTCCCAAATATTAATTTCCGTCCAATCCAAAAGCGGGTGAATTCGAATATGTGTGCCAGGAGGAAAGGATGTTTTAAATTGGTCCCACAGCTCGGGAGGCTGATCTCGAAAATCCCAATCATTGTTTTTATCGCGTGGGGAGAAGTACCGTTCTTTGGCGCGAGTGCTTTCTTCATCAGCGCGGACACCCAAGATAATCCCCGTGTATCCCTTCTCTTCCAATAACATCTTGAGTCCATTGGTTTTGAGGGCGGTGCAACATTCCACTCGGCCTCGTTCATGATTCATGCCGTCGGCTAAGGCTTGTGTGTTTTGCCCTACAACCAGGTTGAGTCGCCATTCGCGTGCCAGGCGATCGCGGTATTCAATCATGGCTGGAATCTTATAACTGGTGTCCACGTGCAGGAGAGGAAAGGGCACTTGCCCAAAAAATGCTTTTCGCGCCAGCCAAAGCAAGACCGTGGAGTCTTTGCCCATGGACCACAGCATGCCCAAGTTATCGAAGTGTTTATAGGCTTCCCGAAGAATATACACACTTTGATCTTCGAGTTGGCGAATATGTCTCACGCGTGGACGACCTTTTTCTCAGGAGTTGTTGTGGTTGGTGAGGATGATACGGTGGACAGTTCCTTAAGCTTTTTCGCGGCGACACCCGACTCAAGGGTTTGTTGGGCAAGGGGAACGCTGGCCGCTATGGATGGTGCTTGCCCTGCGGCATACAGTAGCAACGCAGCATTGTAGAGGGTCCAATCCCTAAGGGAGTCCGTGATTTCATTATTTAACACTTTGGCGATGATCAATGCTTCCTGCGTGGGAAGCGAAATGGAGGAGGAGGGTTGTGGAATCGCCATATTTTGAAATGATCCCAACGGCAACCGAACATCTTGTGGTTTCAAATGCACGGGCACGACTCGATCATCTCGAAGCTCTCGCATAAGGGCCGGGGTGGAGATTGAAAGCTCAGGAAAACCCTCGACTCCTTGGAACACTACAAGGCGATCCCCGCCTAGCATGGAGACCGCTTCGGGAATTTTCTCTAAATACGGAGGATGGGCCACCCCGATGACTTGGGACTGTGCCCGCGTGGGATTTAACAGGCGCGCAACTTGATGGAAGAGATTTTGCGCACCAAGCTCCTCACGTAATTCAAGAAAGCGAACCAACGGCGGATGATAAAGTGACAAGTCTAGGTAAGCAAATCCGAAATCCTTGAGCACCAGGGTTAAACCTTCCCCCTGTAAATTGTTCGGAATTCTTAGCTCGGCGAGTACCCGTGTAAGGTCGGAGGATGCAGTGGGGTTTCCGATGCTATGCAAGCAAATTTTTGCTCCGGCAGCAGCGGCGATAAAGGCGGCGGCGAGGCAGATATGAATCGTGTTGTGCTTTTCTCCATAGGCCGGAACATCCACCACGGTCGGGTCGCCTGGTATGCTAAGGGGAGCAACGTAGGATCGAGTCGCGGCAGTAAACGCGGCGAGCTCGGGAACGCCTTCCAATTTAATCCGCATGGCCATGAGAAATGCACCCACTTGATGACCGGTAACTTTCCCTTCCATCATCAACTGAATGGCCTCTTTCGACTCATCCCACGTCAGGTCTCGAACGCCCCGTTGGCCTTTTCCAATTTTTGTGATTAGGTGTTGCATCGTGTAGTCGCAGCTCTCACATCTCTATTGATTGAGCTGATGAAAAAATATCGCGTGATGAATACGTGTCAGCTATTTGTGGAGACCGCACTCGGTCTTTTCAGAATTCTGCCAGCGACCGGACCGCGGATCTTCACCCGAACGGACAGGCGCGGTACAATGCGTGCACCCAATGCTGGGGTAGTCTTGATCGTGAAGAACATTGTAGGGCACATCATTCGCTTTGATGTACGCCCAGACATCCTCGTTGGTCCATGTAGCCAGTGGATTGAATTTGACGAGTTCAAATTTCCCATCCCATTCCACAAGGCCCGCATTCGCACGAGTCGGAGCTTGGTCGCGGCGAATACCCGTTACCCACGCCGTATAATTTTTTAACACGCGCGTGAGGGGTTCTATTTTTCTCATTTTGCAGCACTGATCCGGTTGTTGAAGCCAGAGCCGATCACCAAACTTCTCGGCTTGTTGTTCCGGAGTGAATTCAGGCTTCATTTCGATCAATTGGTTCGGTGCCAGAAGATACTTGGCGATCATGCGGTCCCGGACATCGTGTGTTTCCTTAAACAGAAAATCCGTGTCGAGATAAAAGAGAGAGGCTTTGGGATTGATCTGGTACATCATGTCCCACAGCACCATATCTTCCGGGCCAAAGCTACAAGCTAGCACGATGCTCGGAAAGTATTGCTCTAACGCATATCCGAGTACGTCCTGTGGCGACTGGCCTTCCAGTCGTTGGCTTAATTTTTGTAATTCGTCAATGGAGGGTTGGGTCCGTAGTGATTCACTCATAACGCTCTTTCTCACTCTCCTTCCGTATCCTTCGACTCAGGGAATACCTTCCCCTGTTTGGGCGTCGATCCATCCCGTCTGGCGGCGTTGCTCGTCCTTTCCATAAGGAGTGTGCGCAGTCCTCGCGCCTTGCTAGACAGGCGTCTCAGCACCCAAACAGGGGAAGTTATTCTTGTGCGAACCCTTAGGCTTCCACCTTTTCGACTAACACTTTAAAATGTTGTTGATCGGCTTCCAGCGGATTTTCCGCCAGCACTTTATGTCCGTCGTTTCGCAAGCTCATGGGCACATTCTTGATTGGATCTCCAGCGTCGAGCCACACTTCTAGCCGTTCGCCATCATCCATCATTTCGAGTTTCAATTTGGTTTTGACATAATTCAGTGGGCACATGACCCCACGAAGATCTAACACCGTCACGTCTTCAGCCGGTTCGCTCGGGACTGCAGCTTCTGATTCGGTGGCAGGTTGGGTTTCTTCAGAAACTTCTCCAAGTCCCAATTTCAGGTCCTGCCCAATTTGCTCTGTCAGTTGACGGCAGACATCCACGAATCCTTTCGCAAACGCCAATTTCTCTTGGGTAAAATCAGCGGAACTATCCTTGGTGCCCAGGTCACCAGCCTTGCCGGAAATATTTCGATACGCCTCGGGAATGAGCTCGTTTTTCCCAGCAGCAAACTGGTCAAATTCCGCTAAGGTATCGGCATCAGTATTGGGATCAATGCCTTCGGTCACCAGCAAGGCTTTGGCGCCTGCAACCACGGCGCGATACGCTTTATTAATGGCCATGGCGAACTGATGTTTCTCGGCTAACAGTCGAGCTTGGTAGAGTTCTTGCTCGGCTTCCAAGATGCGATTGTCGATCATCTCGACCGCGCCTCCCGCACATTCGCCCGGCCCGAGGTCTTCCACGGAAAATTCCTGATCCGCTTCCCAATCCATATAGTATGATGGGTCTTCCTCATAGGGAGGCAAAATGGAATACGGAATCAATGCTTCTTTCAACTTGGGTTTTCCGGTTCGCTTGATGAAGGCCAAGAGGCTTTCCCCTTCTTGCCGGTCTCGTCGATAGATCTCAATAATATGGGACAAGGCGGCTGGCACATTCTTGGCCGGAAGTTTCACGGTCATTTGTCCGATCTGCGCGGTGCCATTGATCTGTCCACCCAGGTGAAGTTCGTACACGGGTGCAATATGTTCGCCGATGCGTTTCCCTACCCCATGTAGCCCGATGGTGGCGATATGATGTTGGGCACAGGAATTATGACAGCCACTGATTTGAATCGTCGTGCCTTTTAAATCCTCAGGGACTTGGCCGGGAGGA
This sequence comes from Nitrospirales bacterium, assembly GCA_963555755.3. GTDB lineage: Bacteria > Nitrospirota > Nitrospiria > Nitrospirales > UBA8639 > Nitronereus. Next base: position 3,114,636 of record OY820905.2, on the reverse strand, counting down.
AAGATATCGGCCAAAGCACGGGCCAGGCCTTTGGAAGATGTAATGCCCAAACTACAAGTGTCGGTTCCCGGGCACGCAACAATATCTTCGGTCTTATTGGCACCGGGTTGGCCCAATCCATGAGCCTCCAGTTCTTGGTGCAACGCTTCTAATTGCCCATCCGAAATCCATCGAATGATCAAATTTTGCCCGATGGTGGTCCGGATGTTGCCATTAGAATATTTTTCAGCCAGGTCAGCGACAGTCAGCATTTGATCGGCGGTAATATCCCCCGAGGGGAGCCTGAGCACCGCCGCCGCAAATCCTTCTTGCCGCTGTTTCACCACATTCGTTCGCCGCCACATGGCAAAGGGTGTTTCCGAGGTCGTGCCTCCGCCGTTGCTGCCATTGCCGTTTGCTCCGTTTTTCGTGGGCATGATGAGGGGCGCCGGGTCCAGGTGGTCGAGCAATTTAATAGGTTGGTGTGTTGGTGCTTTTCCAAAAAGCGTTTCATACGCTTCTTCCCAGCGACCACGAAATTTCTCAAAGCCTAACTTTTCAATCACAAACTTCATCCGAGCTTTGCTACGGTTTTTCCTGTTGCCGAGGTTATCGAAGACTTTAATCACGGCTTCGATCGAGGGAATGAGGTCGTCCACCGGTACGAATTCACGAAGCAGATGTGCGATCCGAGGTGCGGCGCCCAAACCACCACCCACAACCATCCTGAACCCAATAGTTCCGTCTTCGGCTTTTGCGGCCAACAGACCGACATCGTGGATGGGCGTCATGGCACAATCATGTCGGCACCCTGATAAGGCAATTTTAAATTTCCGTGGCAGAGTTTGCGTTAACGGATTTCGTAGCAAGTGATACGCGATGGTCTTCGCGTAGGGCGTCACATCGAAGACTTCACCTTGGCACACACCAGCCAAGTGGCAAGCTGTCACGTTTCGCACGGTATTGGCACAGGCTTCCCTCGTGGTCACATCGACTTCGGCTAACTTTCGCATGATCGTGCTGACATCGCTTAGCGGAACGTAGTGGAGTTGAATGTCTTGGCGCGTCGTGACATGAGCCACGCCTGTCGCATAGATGTCCGTCAATTCCGCGATTCGACGGAGTTGATTGGCGGTCATCCCACCAAACGGGATTTTAATGCGAATCATTTGCACATCAGGCTGACGTTGCCCATAGATGCCGTATTGCAGGCGAAACGGCTTGAAGAGATCCATGGGGGTTTCACCAGATTGCAAACGCGTGACTTCATCTTCAAACGTCTCAATCTCCTCTTGAATATCCTGAGGAATGGGAATGGTCTGGATCTCGGGAATTGTGGATAACCGGCCCGTGTTCATGATGCGCCTCCGAAAAAAGTCTGTAATGAAATCAACGTGCTCACGATAACTGATAAATTTGACCTGAATGGTCTGTTATATCCCATAAATAATTACTCAACCATTCAAATGTGGTACATGGGAACCTGTTCTTGTTCCAACTGCGTGTATTGCTTTGTCAGGGTTTCCAAGGTGACCGAATTCAACACGTCCAGCTCCGCTTGGCGAACGCGGTCCCATATTGTAGATAATAAGGCTTCATGATGTATAGGACGTTTTAACTGACCGTTGGTAGGAATTTGTCGTACATCTGTTTCCAATGAGCCATTCATGGCTTCAACGATATCGGCCAACGAGAGGTCGGAAGGAGCCGTTTTCAAAGAATACCCGCCTTGGGCCCCCCGCACGCTATCAACGACCCCGCCTTGCCTTAAGGTCTGTAAGACCTGCTCAATAAAACGAATAGGGATCGATTGCCGTTTGGCAATCACCTTGGCCTGAACCGGGGCCGTGTCATACCGCAACGCCAGATCTAGCGCCACCAAAATTCCATACGTGATTTTTAAAGGTACCCTGATCATTTTAATTAACATAAACCCGATCGGAATTACGTTAATCTATATCATGATGTGTCATTCTGTCAAGATAATATTAAATTTCATTTATTTTTCAACATGATAAATTGAAAAGCCAAGGTCTGCCAATCCCGAAACTAAGGTAGGGGATGCCTGTTGAAGACCCACCGGTGAAGCGAAAAACTCTCGACGTGTGGGGTAATCCTTGCGAAGTTGGTCAAAGCCCGCAGGGCGTTCTGAAGAAGGTAGAGTTAACAAGGATCGCATACGGGCATCGTCACCCTGAAGATCGTAGAGCCGGGTGGCTAATTGAAAGACAAGGGCTTGTAGTTCCTGGTCGTGGGCATCGATTGAATTCACCGAGTCTGAGGGCTGAGAGTAATCGACTGGAGCCTGCCAGATAGGAGCAACCCCAAAATAGCGACAAGCGGCTTGGTAAATCATTATGGTGCCATTGACTTTTCCGTCGAAGGAATAGCCAGCGATGTGAGGTGTGGCAATGGTCACACGATTGGCTAGTTCCCAATTGATGGATGGCTCGCCTTCCCACACATCCAGAACTGCGCCTCGGAGTTCATTCTGTTCAATAGACTTGAGAAGGGCAAGATTGTCCACGACTTCTCCACGCGAAGTATTGATCAACACAGAAGAGGGCGACATGTGAGCTAGTTGTTCCTCCCCGATCAAATGGATGGTCGTATCAATTCCCTCTTGAATAAGGGGGACATGGAGAGTTACACAATCCGCCTGCAATACCTCGTCAAGCGATTGGTAGCAGGGGTCACCAGTTTCTCGTGCAAGGGGAGGGTCATGAAGAATGACCCTCATGCCTAGGGCCTGAGCCTTCTTCGCGACAAGACGTCCAATTCGACCAACACCAACAATCCCTAATGATTTTCCCCCCAACGAAATCTTGAATCGAGAGGCCACAGTGACCAAGGCAGTCAGCACATACTCTGCGACTGAATTGGCATTGCTTCCGGCAGCATCGGCAAAACCAATGTTTCGTTGAGTCAGGTAGGCCTGATTAATATGATCAATTCCACTCGTGGCAGTACCCACAAACCGGATGCCAGTCTCAGCCAGCAAGACTTTATTGACCCGCGTGATCGAACGAACAATGAGGGCTGTCGCATCCTGAAGACATTCCGAGGTAATCTGGCGCCCAGGCAGAACCATGACCGTTCCCAGTGTGGAAAATGCTTCTTTCCCAAAGGGAATATTTTCATCAACTACGATCTTCATTCTTGTCCAATCTTTTTTCAAAATGAGATGCTTGGATTTGGCACCCGGTATATCATACTATTTCCGAGGATTCTTGCTGAAAAAAAATCCTTGTATGGTGAAAGGGAACGCCTTGCAAGTCCCCAAGAATAATATTGGGGAGTGAATAACCAAGGAGGGGCAACCCATGGCCAATACGGCAAAGAGCAAAACCAATTCGAAAACGACGACAAGTGGAAGCACAAAAAAGAACGCGACGACGACAAAGAAGGTGGCGAAGCCAGCGAAAGCCGCTAAGTCTGCACCGCCAGCTTCAACCGTGCAGTTGAAGAACGGCCAAAAGGCACCGGCTTTTTCGCTACCGAATCAAGATGGAAAAATCGTGAGTCTATCGGATTACAAAGGGAAAAAAGTCGTCCTGTATTTTTATCCCAAAGACGATACCCCAGGGTGCACGAAAGAGTCCTGTGCCTTCCGGGATGGGATTGATGAAATCCATGGCATTCGTGCCGAGGTGATCGGCGTGAGCGGAGATTCCGTGGAGTCCCACAAGAAATTTGCCAAAAAATTTAACCTCAACTTTCCCTTGATCAGTGATGAAAGCAAGAAGATGCTCCAGGCCTACGGGGTGTGGAAGGAAAAATCCCTCTACGGCAGGAAGTTCATGGGCATTGAGCGGACGACGTTTATCATTGATGAGAACGGAAAGATTGATGATATCTTTCACAGGGTGAAAGTCGATGGACACTTGGAGGAGGTGTTAAGCGAGCTCGATGTCATGCCCTAGCCGAATGTTGAAAAAGGCTGCCAGCAGCGTTCTCGGGTTGTTGTCGTGCTCACGTACTGGTGTACGCTCCGCTCGCCAACAACCCTGCGGCCTTGCTGGACAGACCTTTTTGAACATTCGGCTAGGAGAACTTGTCAGCGACAGTGGGCTTCCCTCGGCCATTCCAAAATCCGGCGCTCATCCACCGAGTGGTGTGCTGAATTGAGAATCGTCCATCCGGAGCAAGGACTAGCGCGCCCGCCTCGCCCTGAATCCGTAGAACGAGTTCGCGCAAGGCTTTTCGTGTTGCCACACGCGGACTGTTTCCCTGCTTCATATCCATCAAAATATGTTTCGCTAAGGCCAATTTTATGATGGATTCACCTTTGCCCGTCATTGAGACTCCTCCGCAAGTATTGTCAGCATAGACCCCGCACCCGATCAAAGGGGAGTCTCCGACTCGGCCTGGGAGCATCATGGAATAGCCTCCTGTTGATGTTCCTGCAGCGATTATTCCTTTGCTATCTAATACCACCGCCCCAACAGTTTCGTATTGGGTCAAGGCTCGAAAAAGTTTGAGCGTCTTCGAACGTTCTTTTTCTCGGCTTAATGAAGCTATCCTCTGACGATGGGATGAAGAACCCAAACGGTCTTTTTCAACCTTAAAGTGGCGAGCAAAGCGAGTGGCGTGATGACCAACCAACAGAACATGCTCGGTGTGTTCCATGACAAGGCGGGCCGCTGAGATAGGGTGTCGGATTCCCTCGATACTGGCTATCGCCCCAGCCTTGAGGTGTGCACCTTCCATGAGACCCGCATCCATACGTTTTCTGCCATCGCGCTGCAGACGCGAACCGATCCCAGCATTGAACAAGCCAGAACCTTCCATCAGACGGATCATCACCTCAATGGCATCGATAGAAGGGCCTCCGGTTTTCAGAATGTGCATGCCGGAGATGAGGGATTCAGTGAGACAAGACCGTTGGGCCGCAGTGGGTTTTTTGCCGCCGGCTCCACCATGAACGAGCACTGTGAGAGGGGCGGTTGAATATTTCACTCTAATAGCCATTTAATGCTCAGGATGAGCGGAACCTCATCAGTTGGAGGGAATGTTCAAAAAAACATGCCCTGAGTCTAGCCGAAGGGTCTATCCAGCCCTGTCCTGAGTTTATCGAAGGAAAGGCCGCGATCCTTTTGGCGCGCGGAGCGTACGCTTCGTACGTGAGCACGGCAAAAGGGCGAGAACGCCGCTGGCGGCTTTTTTCAACATTCCCTGAGAGGGCGAGCGCGAGGCACGGCTTTAATGCAGCAAAATGTCTTTGGCTTGTTGGTACGGTGGATGGCCCATGCGGTTCAGATCTTCACGAACAAACCCCAGACCTGTGACGCACAGCTCAAAGTTGGAAGAGAGTTTTTGAAATAAGGCTGGCTGTTCTTTGAACTCACCCTGCTGAAAGGCAGCCACGATGCTGTACGAGCGTTTCCCGGCTTTCATATAGTCCACCAGATGATCGTTGTGGTAAATCATCCCGCTGGATTTCAAGTAACGGAGGTATTCCGGAAATAACCCGGCAATAAAGAGCGTGAAGTCGCCAATATGTCGGTGGATTTCGCATTCCCGCTCTGAGGAGTCGCTGTCCCCGTGAGCTTCAGATTCATAGAGGAGTTCGACGACGGTTTCGACGGTTTGCCCCTTCTGGTTTTGAATGCTGTGTAACCGGTCAATGTGGGCGAATTCAACGAGAAGATTTGAGATGTAGGCGGTGACATTGAAATCAGGCCACCCTAAGGTTTCCGTAAAATTGCGCTCGGTAAGGGCGCCGAACAATTGTCTGAGTGGATGATGTTGAGGAACCGTCGCTTCCATAATCTTCCCTCCAACTGAACCATTCACCAGGTAGCCCAAAAAGAGTCTCGAGCTGTTTCTAAGTCCCCTTATCGGAAGTGGGTAAAACGTTCCTTAATCTATTTTACCAGAGCCTCCTTTTCGACTATCAAGAATAAAGGTCACTGGCCCATTATTCTTCAATGAAACCAACATGTTCGAGCCAAACTGGCCTGTTTGAATCGGCACCCCTTTTTCTCGAAATTTGGCAATGGCAGAGTCATACAATTGCCTGGCCTGGTCTGGATGAGCCGCCTGATCAAAACCCGGACGCTTGCCACGATGCATGTCCCCCAACAAGGTAAACTGCGAGACAAGAAGAAGCTGGCCGCCCATGTCCATCAAGGATCGATTCATTTTCCCTTCGTCATCGGGAAAAATTCGAAGGTTCGGAATTTTCTCAACCAGGTAGTCGACATCTACAGAGGTATCGCCTTTTGCGGCCCCGATAAGGACTAGCAAACCCTCATCGATTTGTCCAATCATTTGGTGATCAACTTCCACTGAAGCTGAAGTGACTCGTTGAATCACAGCCTTCATGAAGTGTTACCTCGTCCCACCACGTGCAAAAATTATGTTGCCGAGGATTTCCTGCGTAGGACTTTCGTTTGAACCAGTTGCCACAATACATCAAGTTCTTGAGATTGATACAGGGCATGCGTTCCCACGTATCCGGTCACACTTAACCCAATCCCTACCACGAGCATGATACTTTTCGCGATCCACTCGTCTTCCCGCTGCCACACCGCCAAATTGGCAATCCACAGACAGGCCACCACCACGGGAATGGTCGCAATTAAGGCACGTCCGAATGATTGCCCAAAGTGCCACCAATCAATGCCTCCCAAGCGGGAGGTAAGCACGGAGACGAGAATCGTGATGTTCACCATGGCCGAGAGTGCCGTGGCTAAGGCTAATCCCGCATATTCGAGCGGACCCATGAGCCACAGTGCCAATAAAATATTGATGAACATCGCCGTGACTGCCGCAATGGCCGGGGTCTTAGTATCCTGCATCGAGTAGAAAGCCGCGACGATAATCCGCATACCGGCAAACGCCCACAACCCTACCGCATACCCAAGAAGCGCGACCGCAGTCCCTGCCGTATCCGCCGCCGTAAACGCCCCATGTTCAAAGAAGAGATGGACGATGGGAACCCGCAGTAAAATAAGCCCCGCCATGGCGGGAAGGATAATAAACGAAATCATCCGCAACCCAAACCCTACGGTTTGCCGAAGTTCATCCATCGATCCTTTGGCCGCTTGGGCGGAAAGTGTGGGGAGAATTGCCGTGGCCAGAGCGACCCCAAAAATTCCCAGAGGAAATTGGATGAGCCGCATGCCGTAAAATAAGTACGTTGGCCCTCCCTCAAAATACGATGCCAGAATCGTATTCACTGTAATATTGATCTGGGTGACGGACGTGCCCAACAACGAAGGTACGATGAGCCACCCAATCCGTCGAACTCCCGGATGGCCCAGATCAAAGCGCCATTGAAATAGAAAACCACGTTTGTGCACACTAGGTAGTTGCATCACAAACTGCGCGAGCCCACCGACCACAACCCCAATAGCCACGCCAATCACCGGCTCATCCAGCAACGGAGCAAGGAACAATGCCGCCGCGATCACACAGATATTAAAAAACACCGGAGCGAGCGCGGGGGCTGCAAAGGCTCGAAGCGAATTCAGCATCCCCATGGTCAACGCCGCCAAGCTGATAAAAATGAGATACGGGAACATGACTTGCGTGAGGATGGTCGTCATCTCCAATTGCGTTGGCTCATCGTGGAAACCCGGCGCCAGGAGCCAGACAATCGTCGGCGCCACGACAACCCCGATTAGCGTAATCAGCGTGACGATGGAGAGCAGTGTGGTAAATGCGGCACTGGCTAATTCCCACGTCTCTCGTTTGGTGCGTAGGGTGTGGTATTCGGTAAACACCGGAATGAAGGCCGAGGACATCGAGCCTTCCGCAAGTAACTCTCGCAGCAAATTGGGAACGCGATAGGCCACAAAAAAAGCGTCCGCCGAAGCTGAGGCCCCTAACAGACGAGCCAGAATGATGTCACGGATAAGGCCGAGGATGCGGCTGCTAAAAGTTGCCGCACCGATGAGACCCGCTGCTCCGGCAATGGAGCGATGGTCCTCGGATGGCTGATTTACGGATGATGGTGGTTGGGGTGAATCAGACATTCAATCGGATTCTAGCAGGGGCTGTTGAAAAAGTCCGCTACCGTGCTTTTTGGGGGACGTAATGAGTGGAGGGTAATGCGTGATGCGAAAAGAGGCAAGATGAAAAATCAAGACCACCCTTCCGCTTCACGTCCACAATGACGCCCATTTTCAACATTCTCCAAATATGAACAGGCATAGGAATACATGACTCGGTAGTCATCAGAATTTCACTACACATCCCCAAAACAAAAAAATGATGTTCGGAGGTGAAAGAAATACTTCATAAAGGTCTTTCGGCATAAACCGAAAGAGGAGTGGGGGAATTTGGCAAAACATTCCTAAGAGAACACGAAACCACTTTTCGGCATGGGTAGGCAGAAGCTTGCTATACTCATACGGAGTCACATTCATGGCCACAGCTCAATTGATTAGGTGTTTTGGAGGAAGAAATTTTGCACAAACCACAGGGCTTCTTGTAAGTGTCATCGCTACCGGTTTTATCATAGCTCTGCCTTTTCAGGTCGAGGCCGGGGTGACACGCGAAGCCTCCGCCGACATTCCCCTCAATAATAAGATCTTGGCCGAACAAACCACACGTTTGGATCAACAACTGGCCGATGCTGAATCACGGCTGCATACCCTCAGAATTAATCAGGGCTCCTATGCCTCACACGCCGATCCTCAGGCGGATGAACAGGCCCCCCAACAAGTGGCGACAAGAGTAGACACTGACCAGACTTCGAGCTTGGAAACAGACGAATTCATCAAGCCAGACGTTCAGCGGCTAGAAGAAATGGTTGTGAAAGACACCTACCCAGGTCCCTTTAGTGACGACGCGCAAACAGAGGTCATCCGTGACCCCTGGGAGCCCATGAATGTCAAAGTGTTTTCGTTTAACATGCAAGCCTATCGGTATGTGTTAAAGCCGGTGGTCACGGGGTATGCCTGGCTGGTACCCGATCCTGTTGAACGGGCCATTGGTCGAGCCATTACAAACATTCGGTTCGTCCCACGCACCGTGAATGATCTGTTGCAATGGAAATGGGAGAACGCCGGAATCGAGGTCGGGCGGTTTGTGGTCAACAGCACGGTGGGTGTCGCGGGGTTGTTTGACGTGGCTGGCGATTACCTCGATCTTAAGGCTGTCCCAGGGGAAGACTTTGGTCAAACCCTTGCCAAGCACGGCGTGCAACCCGGTCCCTATCTCATCCTGCCGTTTCTTCCTCCAACGACTGTTCGGGATGGAATCGGAACGGTTGGGGATGTGCTTCTCGATCCTTTAACGTATTTTTTGCCCTTTCTCCCGCAAGCTTCAGTGCGCGCGACTGAAATCGTGAACGAACGCTCACAGAATCTCGAACATTACGAAGGCGTAGAAGTGGCTACCCTCGACATGTACAGAGCCGTTCGCAAGGCCTATGCCCAAAAGCGGTCCCACGCGATTCGGGAATAACCCTTGTGCTGTATCACCACCCGCCTCGATCGGTTCAGAGAATGGCCAGTGGGGCCCTGAGAAATTCCTGATGGGGGAATTCGAGCATTGTAGGGTGGCACTCCCCTATTCATTTCTTTGAGGGGACGAAACCCTGGATACAATCAATTCCGAAAAAATTAGAAGAAGGAAGGACATGCTTTAGAACAAGAAGGGATTTGTTCGACCTTATGGCTTAGGGATAGGGAACTACACCCTTACCCTACTTGTGGCGCAAGCCCTAACTCACGAGCCACAGGTTCCAGGGCTTGAATGACCTTTTTATGAAACGCCCTATTGGTCGCAACCAACCCATGCGTATTTTTGAGTTGGGTGAGGCCATAGACCAATTGTTCCCCAAAGACATTCGTAAAATGTCCGCCGGCTGCGCGAAGTATGGCTTCGGGCCCGCAAGCATCCCAGAGCTTGGTATAGGGGCCGGGTTCCATGTACACATCCGCCAGACCTCGGGCAATGAGGCCGATTTTTAACCCGACGCTGCCTGAAGGAATTTCTTTTCCCACCCCGATGTCTTGGCCAATTTTCTCCAACAGGGGATTGCGATGCGAGCGTGAGACTGTCAGCGTAATTGAGGCCGAAGGTTCTGGTGAAGTGACTGCTAAACGAGTCCGTTCGCCCTTCACTTCCATCCAGGCTTCCTGATCCACTATTCCGGCATACAGCCTATCTTCATCTGACCGATAGACTACCCCAAGCTTGGCGTGTCCGTTGACGGCCAACCCGATCATCACGGAAAATTCGCCATTTTTGGCAATAAACTCCTTAGTGCCATCCACGGGATCGACATACCAAACCCGGTTGCCCGTTTGATTGTCGTCGGGTTTTTCGCTTTCTTCGGCAACGATGATATCGTCGGGAAAGGCGTGTTGGAGCCCTTTGACAATAAGCTCATTCCCACGTTTGTCGGCATCAGTTACGGGATCGTTCTTGCCTTTATAGTCGACGGAAAAATCCGTGGCATACACTTCCATGATGGCAGCCCCGGCTTTCCTCGCCAATTCCACGGCAACGGTCAGTTCTCGCGCAAAATCTGTCATTCTCAAACCTCTATTCTAGTGAAAGTTGTTCAGAGTTTTCGGCTGGTAGGGGTTGGATATTAAGGAAAACCAATGATTATAAAGGGCAAAATGACATTGATTTCAATCAATGAATGCCTCCTGAAGGGAAAGGGGTTGTTGAAAAAGGTTGTCCAGCAAGGCCGCAGGGGATTTGGCGCCCGCAGCGTACATCAGTACGTGAGCACGACAAAGCCCCGAGAACGCCGCTGGTGGCCTTTTTCAACAACGCCTTAAGAGCTTTTGGGAAAGGGCCGAACCGAGACCCCCTCAAGAGTTTCTTCAAACCATCGGCTCACGTGGGGATGACAGGTGAACACCAGCACTTGATGCGTCACCGCAATCTGGCCCAACACCGCTATAGTGGCCCTGGCCCGCTCCGGATCAAAGTTGACTAAAATATCATCGATGACTAACGGCAGGGGACCAGCATGCTTGGCATACTCACAGATAAACGCGAGCCGCATGGCCAAATATAATTGTTCAGCTGTCCCACGACTCAGAATATCGGTGGGCGAGGAGGTGCCGTTTTCCGCTTCGACTTCTAATCGCATTTCTCCCAACGGGACTTTGACACGCACGTATCGGCCTCCCGTCATGGAGGCAAAAAATTTCGACGCTTCACGCAGCACGGCGGGCTGCCGCTCCCGCTCATACACTTGACGGGCTTGATCCAACAGATGCTGGCAGACGGCGCGAATGGCCCATCGATTCGCATGTTGTTTCAATTGGGCCAACAACTCCTGGCGTTCCAACATCACGAATGACAATCGTTCATTGCGTTCAAGATCCTGAAGCCGTTGCTCCACGCGTCCCTTCTCTTGCAGCTTTCTTGTCAGCACCTCGACTAACCGTTGTTGGCCTTCTCGTTTGGCTTCACTCCACTCCCGTTCTAACTCCGCTCGCGATTTGTTGGATAGAATGCTTTCCATGTCCTGATAGCGCTCCGCAGATCCGGCATGGACCTTGAGGGCAAACTCCAATTGCCGTTGCTGCCGCTCCAGTTCCACCTGACGAGTATAAAGCCCTGCGCGTTTCCGAAACGTCTCATTATCCGACGCGCCCCCGGCCTGGAGTAACGCCTGAAGCTGATCCCAATATCGCACTTTTTCCGATTCGGCAGCTTCCACCTCCACCTGTCGCTCGGCAATGAGTTCCGTCAACCGAGCCAACTCCTGCTGACTGGTCAGACTCTGTTCCAACGATTTCCGAAGGGACGTCAAGGCGGCGGGAGACTGTTCAACCTCCACCACATCCCGGCCACACTGCTCCAATACCCGATTCAATTCCATGGCCGTTTTTTCCACGAAATGTTTCACTCGTTGCCATTCTCCCGTCACATCCCGCCATTCCCGTAATTGCCCTTGAGCCCGTTCGGCCCCGGTAATGACTTCGAGGGCACCATCCGGCGTTAAATCCTCCGGAAGTCCGAGGCTCGTCAAAAATTCCTCCCAAGCCTGCTGGGCACTATCTTGGGTGGCCTCGGCTTCTTGACAAATTTTTAATGCCGCCTCGCCTGTTTCGAGCAAACTCACTAAGGCTTCTTCCTCATCCTGGATGGACATATTAATATCCTCTCGACGCTCCGTTAACCGGCGCTCAGCTTCTAGCGCACGTCGTGCGGATTCTGTATCATCCAGAGAGGTGAGTTCCAATCCCAGAATGTCTTGACTCAATCGAGTCATATCTTCGACGAGGGTCTGTTCCTCTCGTTCTGCTCGCTGGGTTTCTCCCTGAAGTTCCTCCCACTGCTCCGTCACCGCTTGAATCAAGTCTTGCAGTTCACCGACCCTCGCACGGCGTTGCACCCCAACTTCGTGCCTCCACCAGGACAACAACCCAATCGCCAACATTCCGGCCGTCGATGACACAATTGTTAGAGACCATTCCTGCTGGACTCCCGCATAGCCTCCTAATCCAACGAACACCACACTGACGCCAATCAGAGCCCACCACGATCGATCACGGCGTGCGTCCACGGACGCCAATTCATTGGTAGTCGTCTGAACTTGCTCATCGAGGACGGTAGTTTGTATCTGCAAATCTTGACGATGTTGTTGGGTTAACTCTCGCTGGTGCTGGAGTTGGACCCACTGACCAATGGCTCGTTCCCGTTCATCCAACGAGGCGCGCGTGGGACTCTCCGGGGCCATCATTTGTTCTAATTTTTCCTGAAGTCGCTCAAGCTCTCCATCCTTTTCTTTCTTCAGCCGTTCGGTATTTTGCTGTGCACGATGGGCTTCGATCACTTCCTGCCGGCACCCCTCGAGTCGATCTCGTAATCCACGAACCCGCTCACGGATAGGGATAGACGCTTCAAATCGATCCAATCGGGAATCATCCCACGCCGGGCCGAGGCGACCCAGGATTTCATCCAGCACAGTTCGCCTCACGACCACTCGAGACCGCAGGTCACTAAACGCTTCCAGCGCCCCCTTATACTCACCTCGTAAATCTTCTAGGGCTTCAATATTGTTTTGATGTTTGAGAATCCGAGGGTCCGGACACAGATTAACTCGTCGTTCCACCACCTTCCGAATGGTCGATCGTATTTCATCGAGTCGCGTTTCCACGCTTCCCAAGGCCCGCTCCACCTGTGCAAGGCGTTCGATTCCACCGGCGGGAAAACTTTCAATTATCGGAAGATCTTGTTGCAATTCCTGATGTACGACTTGGAGCTGCTCCCAATCCGTCCTTGCTTTCACCAGAGATTCTGCCCAATCACAACGAGTCTTGGTCTCTTCCAGCTCTTTCTGATCTTCAGGAATTTCCTGTTCGAGGACACGTAACCGATTTCGGAGTGTGTTGTATTCATCGGGCAACGCTTGCAAATCACGAATGGAGGCCTGCGATTCCTCCAAACCTTGTAACAGTTGGTTCATGAGAGGCTTTCGTCCTCCCGGCTTGAACAGCTGAGCCTGTTCGGCCTCCAACCCACTTTGGACAACAGTGAGTGGAGTCAATCCCGTCCCCATCCCAACGGTATAGATATGATGGCTGACCTCTTCGTCCTGGAGGGTATCTAATCGTTCAAGCTCCCCAATGCCAAAGGCAAAGACATTTTGATACAGCAGTTTTGAGGTCCCGTATAACAGCTCATGGAGAACGACTTCATCGGAACGAGTCGTTTCCGATTCGGAAGTTGTTGGTTGGAAGGGAAATGTCGCGGATACTTTTACCCGTCCTCGTGCACTGGAATCAATCCGTTCGATGCGAAATCGCCGGCCATCGTCGGTCTCGACAACCAGCGCTCCACCATGGCGCCCCCCTCGAGCGGGTTCATATCGGTTCGCTCCATTCCGGCGGCCCTCAAACCCGAACAGGATGGCTCGAATAAAGGCCATGAGCGTTGTTTTTCCCGCTTCATTCTGTCCCTCAAATACGGTCATCTTAGGATCCACATCAGGAACTGTGACTTCCCGAAACACTCCAAACCCATCAATAGCCATTTCCGCAATGCGCATGAAGTTATTCGTCCCCTGCTAATAAACGATCGACTCCAAGATGCTGGGCAGCCTGCATCCACTCTCGCAATTGTTCGTCCGAAGGCTCACCCAAATGACGATAGACTCTTGGATCCTCAAATAGAGGCTCAATCACTTGACGCAATTCCTGCAAGCGAGTGTCATCCCCGACTTCCGCGAACCGGAGAAAGTCTCCAAGAAGATTCTCCTCCTGACGAAGAGCCTCAATATCGACCTCTCGCCCTGTTCGATCGTAGATAGCCTCAGACCAGACAAACTGTGAACCCATTCCCCATTTTTCCCGAAGTGTCAGGAGAAGATCTTCAAGACGTCCAGGCTTCACCAACTCTCTATGCAACACACCTCGGCCTTCTAATTGCCATCGGACGATCATCCCTCGGCCCGCGTTTTGCAGACGCAACGCGTGAACTCGTTCATCCATCCGCCCCAATAACTCATCAAAACCTCCAAGGCCTTCAATGGTCAGCTGTTCATCGTACCACCGCACCACATCAACCGGGACAAACTCAGGGTAGGCGCAGCCTTGTGAGTCAACTTCCACAAGATAACAGCCTCGAGGTCCGGTCTCACGCACATGCCGTCCTTGGGGATTGCCTGGATAGATAATTAAGGGGTCCCGGTCTCGAAGAATGCGATGAGTGTGGACATGTCCCAAAGCCCAGTAATTCATTCCAGCATGCACGAGATCATCTAACTGGCATGGTGCATAATTCCCGTGATTCGGATCGTTTCCCACATTCGTGTGTAAGAGGCCGATCGACCAGGGAACATCAGGCTCTCCTTGAAACTGCAAGGCAAGATTGTCCGTGACTTTTTCCATGCCGTAACTCACCCCATAAATTCTGGCGATTTCGACATCGCAGACAATTACCGGCTTGGCTTCAACTTCTTTGGCATCAAATACGCACACATTGTCGGGCCAGGAGAAACTTCCACTCCATCCGGTTAAGGGATCATGATTTCCATGGCACACAAACACGCGGATGTGGTGTTCGGCCAATCGTTCGAATCCATGTCGCAATCGGGTTAACGCTCGCAAGCTCCGATCGGAGGCATCATGAATGTCTCCCGCGATGAGTAAAAAATTCACTTCACGGTTGATGCAGAGATCGATGATCCCCTCGAACGCCTGGAACGTCGCCTCCCGCAAAACAGACTGAAGCGCTGGGACCACTTCGGACAAACCTTGGAATGGGCTATCCAAATGCAAGTCTGCCGTATGAACGAATTGAAATGCAGGCATGCTCACAGCCTAACGACTATATTCTGTTGGGGTAAAATGAGGAAAGTTCTTAATGGATCGAGGTATCATAGACTCCCTTTATCCGTGAAGGAATCGTGCGAAATGGAACAGGAACGTTCCGCTTGGACTTATTCCTTCCTAAGAAGTACCCTGGAGAAGTTTCTTGCCCGCCATCATGAGTTCCTGCAATCGTTCTTGGGTAGAGGCCTCTCCGTAACATCGTACCAGAGGCTCGGTTCCCGACGGTCTGAGTAAAAACCAGCTGCCATCTACCAATTGAAGTTTACATCCGTCCAGTCGATTGACAGATTGAATTCGTTGTTCGGCAAAAATTTCTGGTGGATTGTCTTGCACCTTGGTCAAATTTTCTTGCATGGCCTCGGTTAAGGTGACATCTTCTCGCTTGGTATACACAGGACCTACCCGATGAACGAGGTCTTTTAGCAATTCCTTAATTCCTTTTCCGGTCTTAGCAACCATCTCCGATACGAGCAGACAAGCCAGAATGCCATCTTTCTCCGGTACATGCCCGGCTATTGACATTCCCGCACTTTCCTCTCCTCCCATCATGACTTCGCCTTTGGCCAACAACTCCCCAATGTATTTAAATCCAACTGGAGTTTCCTTGGTGGCCAATCCATGCAAAGCTGCAACCCGATCAATCTGATGTGTTGTGGCTACCGACCGCGCTACACTTCCGTGCCACTGCCGCGTGGACGCAAGATAGTCCACCATGAGGGGAAGAACCTGATTCGCTTCGAGGAATGCTCCATCCTGATCAATGATACCAAACCGATCCGCATCCCCATCTGTGGCTAAACCCAAATGGGCCTGCTCCCTTTTGACTGTTTCTTGTAATTCCAACGTAGTGGTGGGAGTCGGCTCAGGACGAAGGCCACCAAAATAAGGATCTCGCCAATGATGCAGGACCGCCATTTTGGCTCCCGCTTTCCGAAGAAAATCATCAAGGTACCCCCGCGAAGTCCCGTAAAGGGGATCCATGACAATTCTCAGCTTCCCTTGCCGTATGGCTTCGATATCCACATGTTTTTCTAAAATGGCCAAGTAATCTGGCCGGGGATCAAACATTCGAACCAGACCATCACCTTTGGCTTTTTCAAAGGGTAACCACTTCACATGCGCTCCATGCATTAAGGGGAGAATACGCCGCTCAATCGCTTGGGTGGTTTCCGGAAGAGCCGGGCCACCCCACGAGGGGGTAAATTTAATTCCGTTCCACTCTGGAGGATTGTGACTGGCTGAAATATTGATTCCCCCAGCTAACTTATGATGAAGAATATGATAGGAAATCGTCGGGGTGGGTGTTTCCCGATCACACAACAAGACGGGAATGCCATGAGCAGCAAACACTTCCGCTGCCGCCTGAGCAAATTTTTCTCCCATAAATCTGGCATCATGACCGATAATAACCCCTTGTTGAGCAAGTTTTTCTTGTCGCAACACCTGCGCAATCGCTTGGCATACAATGCGGACATGACGAAATGTAAAATCCTCGCCTAGTATCGCTCGCCAACCTGATGTTCCAAATTGAATCGTCGCCATGTAGTAATATTTTATAGGTTTTTCTACGAATGAATGAGGTGTGATATTAAAGGGTAACAAACATTACAAAAGAAGGCTACACCTTTCATTGGGGATTTCGGTGCGAAGAAAATGCAAGCCGTCGTTCGGAGCTGGTCTTTTCTATTTCGCAGGAGGAAAGACCCCTAGGTTTAGGAGGAGGAAGTTTTCCTTCGTTCTTTCACAAGATACAAACGAACAGATAAAATCGGTGTTTTTTAAAAAAGGCGTAACTGCTCAGGTTCCCTCAATTTTGCTTCAGGACAAGGCGCGAGGAGCGGAAAACCGGAACGTATTGAAACCTATACGTGAGGATTTGAGCACCACAGCAACGCCGGCCTGTGGCAAAAGGGGGGTGACCTGAGTAGTTACAAAAAAGCCCATCGACCTTTCGATCGATGGGCTAAGGAACCCGGCAACGTCCTACTTTCCCACAGCCTCGCAGCTGCAGTATCATCGGCCCTGGAGGACTTTACTTCCGTGTTCGGGATGGGAACGGGTGTGGCCCCTCCGGCGTGGTCACCGGGAATTCATTGGTGAGTTGTAAGGTGTAAAGGAGTTGAGTAAAGAGACAAGAACTGTATTTTTTCTACTCTTCACCCTTCACGCATTACGCTTCACGGCATTTCAGATCATGTCTATCAGAAGTAAAATGATGTTAAGTCGCACGGCCGATTAGTACTGGTTAGCTTCAAGCCTTACAGCTCTTCCACACCCAGCCTATCAAACTCCTAGTCTTGGAGTGGCCTTTAGGGAGGTGTTACCCTCCGGGAGATCTTATCTTGAGGATGGCTTCCCGCTTAGATGCTTTCAGCGGTTATCCAAACCGAACATAGCTACCCGGCACTGCCGCTGGCGCGACAACCGGCACACCAGAGGTCCGTCCATCTCAATCCTCTCGTACTAGAGACCGACCCTCTCAAATCTCCTCCGCCCACAACAGATAGGGACCGAACTGTCTCACGACGTTCTGAACCCAGCTCGCGTACCGCTTTAACGGGCGAACAGCCCGACCCTTGGGACCAGCTTCAGCCCCAGGATGCGATGAGCCGACATCGAGGTGCCAAACCTCCCCGTCGATGTGAACTCTTGGGGGAGATCAGCCTGTTATCCCCGGCGTACCTTTTATCCGTTGAGCGATGGCCCTTCCACACAGAACCACCGGATCACTAAGCCCGACTTTCGTCTCTGCTCGACGTGTCCGTCTCGCAGTCAAGCTCCCTTTTGTCTTTACACTCGACGGCTGATTGCCGACCAGCCTGAGGGAACCTTTGGGCGCCTCCGTTACCTTTTGGGAGGCGACCGCCCCAGTCAAACTACCCACCAGACAGTGTCCCTACTCTGGATAACAGAGTCAGGTTAGAATATCAGAAAAATAAGGGTGGTATTTCAAGGACGACTCCACGAGGACTAGCGCCCCCGCTTCACAGTCTCCCACCTATCCTACACATATTCGCCCAACACCCAATGTCAAGTTGTAGTAAAGGTGCACAGGGTCTTTCCGTCTAGTTGCGGGCACCCGGCGTCTTCACCGGAACCACAAATTCGCTGAGTCTCTCCCCGAGACAGCGCTCCAATCGTTATGCCATTCATGCAGGTCGGAACTTACCCGACAAGGAATTTCGCTACCTTAGGACCGTTATAGTTACGGCCGCCGTTTACTGGGGCTTCCCTTCGAAGCTTCGCCTTGCGGCTAACATCTCCAGTTAACCTTCCAGCACCGGGCAGGCATCAGACCCTATACCTCCTCTTACGAGTTTGCAGAGTCCTGTGTTTTTGGTAAACAGTCGCTAGAGCCATTTCACTGCGACCTCGTTCCGCTCAAGGAGCAAGTCCTCTCACGTACGCGAGGCACCCCTTCTCCCGAAGTTACGGGGCTAGTTTGCAGAGTTCCTTAGGGAGAGTTCTCTCACGCCCCTTAGTGTAATTACACTCGCCTACCTGTGTCGGTTTGCGGTACGGTCACCATGTTCACTCACTACGAGGCTTTTCTCGGCAGTGTGGGATCAGTCCGTTTATGGCCTTGCGGCCTCCCCATCACGTCTCAGCGTTAACGGACCCGCGGATTTGCCTACGAATCCCGCCTACACGCTTGGACCGGGTATTCCAGGGACCCGGCGGTACCTACCCTCCTGCGTCCCCCCATCGTTGATAACGCGAACACGATGGTACAGGAATGTTGACCTGTTTTCCATCGACTACGCCTTTCGGCCTCGCCTTAGGGACCGACTAACCCTGACCTGACGAACATTGGCCAGGAAACCTTAGGCTTACGGGGACGATGATTCTCACATCGTTTATCGCTACTTATGCCGGCATAATCTCTTCTCTGCGATCCAGCTGTCCTTGTCGGTCAACCTTCACCTCACAGAGAATGCTCCCCTACCACTCCCCTCTTGCGAGAGAAGTCCGCAGCTTCGGTTGTAAGCTTGAGCCCCGTTACATTTTCGGCGCAGGCGCACTCGACCAGTGAGCTATTACGCACTCTTTAAAGGATGGCTGCTTCTAAGCCAACCTCCTGGCTGTCTGAGCATTCCTACAACCTTTCCCACTTAGCTTACAATTAGGGACCTTAGCTGGCGGTCTGGGCTGTTTCCCTTTCGACCACGGACCTTAGCACCCATAGTCTGACTCCTGGAGATCCAGTAACGGCATTCGGAGTTTGGTTGAATTCGGTAGCGGGGTAACCGCCCCTAGTCCATCCAGTGCTCTACCTCCATCACGGTTACTCCAAGGCTAGCCCTAGAGCTATTTCGGGGAGAACCAGCTATCACGAGGTTTGATTAGCCTTTCACTCCTACCCACAGCTCATCCGAGCTTTTTGCAACAAACAACGG